>CAWCRU010000015.1:2500-88795 GCA_963798075.1 uncultured Alphaproteobacteria bacterium
CGCGGTTGTCCCAGTGCCCAGGCCAGGTACCCACGCGTTACTCACCCGTTCGCCACTAGATACGGAGCCGAAGCCCCGCACCCCGTTCGACTTGCATGTGTTAGGCGCGCCGCCAGCGTTCGTTCTGAGCCAGGATCAAACTCTCAGCTTCATCCTCTGCGCAGCGCCAGCCCGCCCGCCCTCGCGACCTCGTCCCGCACAAGGACAACCGCCGCCAAGTCCGGCCGGCCCGCGCCGCGGGCCCATCGGCATCACGAGCCGGGCCCTCCATCCCAACCCCACCGGGTCCGGACGAACAGCCCACCTCAAAGGCTGACCGGTCCCCAAGCCAGAAACCCGAAAACCCGGACCCGGCTGCCGGTCAAACCGACCCCAAACCCAGACCCCAAGCCCCAACCCGGAAACCCGCCTCAACCAAGATGCATAAGCCACAGCCTTCACCGCCGCCGCCCACGCATCCCTTCCCTATACTACTTGTCCAAAGAGCGACCCCGGCGAGCGCACGACCGGCTGCCTTGCCTCGCCAGCGGGAGGGGCTTTATAGTCACTGTCGAAGGCGCCCACAAGAGCTTTTTCGGGCAATTTGATCTGTTAACCTTAACATTCAGAAATTCCGTCCAAAGCTAAGATTTTCTTGACACTTTTTGATCAACAAAGCATTGTTACGGGCGCCGCCTGGGACCGGCAGCGCAGATCGAAACGGGCAAAAACGTCGAGTTGGGTGAAACGGGTGCAAGGTATTCTATCGAACGAGGCGCGCCGGCGCCGCATCTTGCTGACGATGATCGTTGGCACCTTCGGCGTCGGCTTCGGCGCCGGAGTCCTGACCACACAGCTCACCGAGGACCCCGCGTCCGGGGCCACGCCGGTCGCCCTGCGGGACGGCGAGCTGGCGCCGGCCGCCGGTCTGGCCTCGGGCCCATGGTTGGCGGGGACCGCCGACCCGGCCTCGAGCGCCAGCCCGCGGTCGCTGACCGAGGCGCTCCCGGCCCAGCCCCCGGCGGGCCAGGCGGCCGCCCCGCCACCGGAGGCCCCGCGCGCGCTCCAGAGGCCGGGCCAGACGATCGCCCAGCTGACCGCGACGGAGGCGCCCAGAGCATTGCCCCAGCCGGGCGCGGGCGCTGCCCAGGGCTCGGCGAGCGAAACCGCTCAGGACCTGCCGGCGCCGCTGCAGATCGCCGCGCTCGCCGCCGCCGAGCGCGAGCTCGACGGCCTCACCAGCGCCGCCGAGGCGGGCCAGGAGGCTCGGCTCGACCAGGCATCGCTGCCCGAGCCGCCCGGCTCGACCGAGCGGGTCGTGGTCCGGCGCGGCGACACCCTGATGGACATCCTGACCCGCGCCCGGATCGATCAGGCCGAGGCCTACGCCGCGGTCGAATCGCTGCGCACGGTCTACGACCCGCGCCGCCTGCGCGCCGGTCAGGCGCTGGCGATCACGGCCGCCGATGACGACGACGCCGAGGACGCGGCCGACGACCCGGGCCGCCGCCTGCTCGGCTTGAGCTTCGATCTCAGCTTCGATCACCGGATCCGGGTGACCCGCGGCGTCGACGGCAGCTATGACGCGACCAAGGCCGAGCGTCCGCAGCATCGCGCGATGGTGCGCCTGGCCGGGACCATCGACGACAGCCTCTACCTCGCCGCCAACCGCGTCGCCATGCCGCGGGACGTGACCGCCCAGCTGATCAAGCTGTTCAGCTGGGACGTCGATTTCCAGCGCGATCTGCGACCGGGCGACGCCTTCGAGACCTTGTTCGACGAGGTCAGCCTGGAGGACGGCTCGGGCGCGGTGCGCGGCGGCGACGTGCTCTATGGCGCCCTGACGCTGTCGGGCCAGGCCCTCGGCGCCTACCGTTTCGAAGTCGAGGACGACGACGTCGAGTATTTCGATCGCACCGGCAAGAGCCTGCGCAAGTTCCTGCTGCGTACGCCGGTCGATGGCGCCCGCATCTCGTCCGGCTTCGGCATGCGCATGCACCCGATCCTCGGCTACAGCCTCATGCACAAGGGGATCGACTTCGCGGCGCCGAGCGGCACCCCGATCTACGCCGCCGGCAACGGCCGCATCGTGGTCGCCGGGCGCAACGGCGGCTACGGCAACTACATCCGGATCCGGCACAGCGGCGAGTTCAGCACCGCCTATGCCCACATGTCCCGCTTTGCCAAGGGCATGGCTCCCGGCCGGCGGGTGAGCCAGGGCGATGTGATCGGCTACATCGGCACCACCGGCCGCTCGACCGGCCCGCATCTGCACTACGAAGTGCTGCGCGCCGACGCCCAGATCAATCCGATGAGCATCAAGCAGCCGCCGAACACCCAACTCGCGGGCGCCGATCTGAAGCGCTTCGAGAAAGAGGTCGCGCGCATCGACCGGCTGCGCGCCGAGCTGGCGCACGACACCCTGGTCGCGAGCCGCATCGAGGATCGCTCGGCCGCCAACTAGGCAGCCCTCCCCGGACCCGGTCCACCGAGCGACCGCGGGTCGAGCCCGCCGGTCGCTCGGGGCGCGGCCCGCGGCCGCCGGCGCTCAGGCGGCGAGCGGGACGGCGGTGCCGTTGATCAAGAGGCCGCCGTCGCCGGTATCGACCCGGACCGGGTCGCCGTCCCGGATCCTGCCCTCGAGGATCAGGCGCGCGAGCGGGTCCTGCAGGCTCTTTTGCAGGGTCCGCCTGAGCGGCCGGGCACCATAGACCGGATCATAGCCCGCATCGGCCAGCCAGCGCTTGGCGCCGCCGCTGAGCTCGAGCGTGAGCTTTTTGTCCTCGAGCAGCTTGGCCAGGCGCTGGACCTGGATGTCGACGATCCCGGCCATCTCGTCGCGGCCGAGCCGGTGAAACAGGATGATCTCGTCGAGCCGGTTCAAAAACTCCGGCCGGAACGCCTGGCGGACCACCGCCATCACCTGCTCGCGCGCGGCCTCGGCCGGCTGATCCTCGGGCAGGCTGGCAAGATACTCGCTCCCGAGATTCGAGGTCAGCACGATCAGCGTGTTGCGGAAGTCGACGGTGTGGCCGTGACTGTCGGAGAGCCTGCCGTCGTCGAGCACCTGGAGCAGCACGTTGAAGACATCCGGATGTGCCTTCTCGACCTCGTCGAACAGGATCACCTGGTAGGGCCGGCGGCGCACCGCCTCGGTCAGCGCCCCGCCTTCCTCGTAGCCGACGTAGCCCGGAGGGGCCCCGATCAGGCGGGCGACCGCATGCTTTTCCATGTACTCCGACATGTCGATCCGGACCATCGCCTGCTCGTCGTCGAACAGGAACTGCGCGAGTGCCTTGCAGAGCTCGGTCTTGCCGACGCCGGTCGGGCCCAGGAACAGGAACGAGCCCAGCGGCCGGTTCGGGTCCTGGAGGCCGGCGCGGGCCCGGCGTACGGCGTTGCTGACCGCAGCCACCGCCTCGTCCTGGCCGACCACGCGCGAGTGCAGCTTCGCCTCCATCTGCAACAGCTTGTCGCGCTCGCCCTCGAGCATGCGGTCGACCGCCACCCCGGTCCAGCGCGAGACCACGTGCGCGATGTCGCTTTCGGTCACCGCCTCGTGGACCATGTCCTCGGCCTTGGCGGCCTCGGCGTCGGCGAGCTTCTTCTCGAGCTCGGGGATCTTGCCGTAGGCGATCTCGCCCGCGCGCGCGAGGTCGCCCCGGCGCTGCGCGACCGCCAGCTCCTGGCGGAACCGGTCGAGCTGCTCCTTGAGCGTCTGGGCCTGGGCGAGCTTGTCCTTCTCGCTCTGCCATTTGGCGGTCAGCGTCGCCAACTCCTGCTCGAGCTCGGCCAGCTCCTGCTCGAGCGCGCCGAGCCGCTCCTTGGACGCCGGGTCGGTCTCCTTCTTCAGCGCCTCGCGCTCGATCTTGAGCTGAATGATGCGCCGGTCGAGTTCGTCGATCGCCTCGGGCTTGCTGTCGATCACCATGCGCTTGCGCGCGGCCGCCTCGTCGACGAGATCGATCGCCTTGTCGGGCAGGAAGCGGTCGGCGATGTAGCGGTGCGAAAGAGTCGCGGCGGCAACGATCGCTCCGTCGGTGATCCGCACCCGGTGGTGCAGCTCGTACTTCTCCTTCAGGCCGCGCAGGATCGAGATCGTGTCGGCGACGGAGGGCTGGGTGACGAACACCGGCTGGAAGCGCCTGGCGAGCGCCGCGTCCTTCTCGATGTGCTTCCTGTACTCATCGAGCGTCGTCGCACCGATGCAGTGCAGTTCGCCGCGCGCAAGCGCGGGCTTTAGCATATTGGAGGCGTCCATGGCGCCTTCGGCCTTGCCGGCGCCCACCAGGGTGTGCAGCTCGTCGATGAAGAGGACGACGTCGCCCTCGCCGTGGGTCACCTCCTGGAGCAGCGCCTTGAGGCGCTCCTCGAACTCGCCCCGGTACTTGGCGCCCGCGACCAGGGCGCCGAGGTCGAGCGCCAGCAGGCGCCGGTCGCGCAGGCTCTCCGGCACGTCGCCATTGACGATCCGCTGGGCTAGACCCTCGGCGATCGCGGTCTTGCCGACCCCGGGCTCGCCGATCAGCACCGGATTGTTCTTGGTCCGTCGCGAGAGCACCTGGATCACGCGGCGGATCTCGTCGTCGCGGCCGATCACCGGGTCGAGCTTGCCGTCGCGGGCGGCGGCGGTCAGATCGCGGGTGTATTTTTTGAGCGCGTCGTAGCCCTGCTCGGCGGAGGCACTGTCGGCGGTCCGGCCCTTGCGCAGCGCCTCGATCGCGGCGTTCAGCGCCTGCGCCGAGACCCCCGCCTGCTGCAGCGCCTTGGCCGCCTCGGTGCCGGCCGCCATGGCGAGCGCCAGCAGCAGGCGCTCGACCGCGACGAAGCTGTCGCCGGCCTTCTGGGCGAGCTTCTCGGCCTGCTCGAACAGGCGCGCGGTCTCGGGCGCGAGATAGACCTGGCCGGCGCCGCTGCCCTCGACCTTGGGCAGCCTGGCGAGCGCCGCCTCGGTCGCCTCGAGCGCCCGCTTGGGATCGCCGCCGGCGCGCTGGATGAGGTTGGCGGCCAGCCCCTCCGGGTCGTCGAGCAGCACCTTGAGCATGTGCTCGGGCGTGAAGCGCTGATGCCCCTCGCGCAGCGCCAGCGCCTGCGCCGACTGGATGAAGCCCCGCGCTCGCTCGGTGTATTTCTCGAAGTCCATCGCCAGCTCTCCCTCTCGATCGCCCCTGCAGCCAGGCAGCCATCCCGCCTCCGGCCCGCAATCGGCACCGCGGCGGCTCGAAATCTATGTGGTGATCGACCTGAATTGCACAAGATCTAGGCAGATCAATTCTGCTGCCTTTGACGCGTGCAATGGCGGGCACGCCTTGCATGACTCATCTGGGGCGCCTGGCCTCCCGGGAAAGGGCGCGCTCACTCGGCGGGCGCGCCCTCCTCCGAGGCCGCCGGCGCGGCCGCGGGCCGGCGGCCGACCTTCTCGCGCAGCCACTGGAAAACCACGTACAGCATCGGGATCAGGAACACCCCGAGGAGGGCTGCCGCGAGCATGCCGCCGAACACCGGCGTGCCGACCGAGCGCCGGCTGATCGAGCCCGCCCCGCTTGCGATCACCAGCGGCACGAGGCCCGCGATGAAGGCAAAGCTCGTCATCATCACCGGCCGGAACCGCAGCCGCGAGCCCTCGATCGCGGCCTCGACGATCGACTTGCCGTGGGCGCGCTGCTCGATCGCGAACTCGACGATCAGGATCGCGTTCTTGGCGGCGAGCGCGATCAGCACGACCAGGCCGATCTGGCCATAGAGGTCGAAGGCGAGGCCGGCGAGGAGCACCGCGGCGATGGCGCCCAGCACGCCGACCGAGACCGACAGCAGCACCGGAACCGGGATGTTCCAGCTCTCGTAGAGGGCAACCAGGAACAGATAGGCGAACAGGATCGCGAGTGCCAGCACCACGGTGGTCTTGCCGGCGGCCTCCTTCTCCTGGAGAGCGGTGCCGGTCCATTCGAAGCCGTAGCCCGCTGGCAGGACCCGCGCCGACAGGCGCTCCATTGCGGCCAGCGCATCGCCGGTGCTGTAGCCGGGTGCCGCCGAGCCGTTGATCGTGACGCTCCGGTAGAGGTTGTAGCGGATCAGCGCCGAGGGGCCGAGCACGAGGCGCACGGAGGCGAGCGAGCGGATCGGCACCATCTGGCCCTGGGCGTTGCGCACGTGCACCTTGAAGATGTCGTCGACCTCCCGGCGAAAGTCCCTGTCGGCCTGGATGTTGACCTGCCAGGTGCGGCCGAACAGGTTGAAGTCGTTGACGTAGAGGCCGCCGAGCGTGCCCTGCAATGCGGTGAACACGTCGTCGATGTTGACGCCCAGCGTCTGCGCCTTGTCGCGGTCGAGGTCGAGGTAGAGCTGCGGCGTGTCGGCGGCAAAGGTGCTGAACACGCGCGTGAGCTCGGGCTGCTGATTGGCCTCGACGATCACCGCGCGCATGACCTGCGCGAGCTCGGTGACGTCGCGCCCGGCCAGATCCTGGAGCTGGTATTCGAAGCCGCCGGTGCTGCCGAGGCCGATGATCGGCGGCAGGTTGAAGGCAAAAGCAGTGGCGCCCGGCAGCGCCGCGAGCTGCGGCTGCACCCGCCGCAGGATCGCATCGACCTGAAGCTCGGGCGAGAGGCGCTCCTCGAACGGTGCCAGCGTCATGACCAGGAAGGCGCTGTTCGACTGCGCGAGGCTGTTGAGGAAGTCGAAGCCCGTGATCGAGGTCACGCCCGTGATGCCGGGTGTCGCGCTGAGGATCTGCTCGGCCTGGCGGACCACCTCGTTGGTGCGGTTGACCGAGGCACCCTGCGGGAGCGCGATCTGCGCGAAGAAGGCGCCCTGGTCTTCCTGGGGCAAAAAGCCGGTCGGCGTGACCTTGAAGAGGGCGCCGGTCGCGACCACGACCGCGGCCAGCGCCACCAGGCTCAGGATCGAGACCCGCACCAGCCGCCTGACGACCGCGGCATAGCCGTCGCGGGTCCAGTCGATCGCGCCCATGACGTAGCGCATCGGCCCGCGCGTCGCGTGCGCGCCCGGCTTCAGCAGCACCGAGCACAGCGCCGGGCTGAGGCTCAGCGCGTTGACCGCCGAGATCACCATCGAGACCGAGACCGCGACCGCGAACTGCCGGAACAGCTGGCCGCTGATGCCCGGGATGAAGGCGACCGGCACGAACACGGACAGCAACACCAGCGTGATCGCGACGATCGGCGCCACGATCTCACCCATCGCCTTCCGGGTCGCCTCCTTGGCCGAGAGTTCGGGCTCCTCCTCCATCACCCGCTCGACGTTCTCGACCACCACGATCGCGTCGTCGACCACGATCCCGATCGCCAGCACGAGCGCCAGGAGCGATACCGTGTTGGCGCTGTAGCCCAGCGCCAGCATGACCGCGAAGGTGCCGATCAGCGAGACCGGCACCGCGATGATCGGGATCAGCGTGGTCCGGAGCTTGCCGAGGAACAGGAAGACCACGATCGCGACCAGGACGAACGCCTCGACCAGCGTGTGCACGACCTCCTCGATGCTGGTCTTCACGAACACGGTGGTGTCGTAGACGATGCTGTAGGCCAGATCCTCGGGGAAGCGCCCGGCCAGGTCTTGGAGCTGGGCGCGGACCGCGTCCGCGACCTGCACGGCGTTGGCGCCCGGCGACTGGTAGATCGCGAACGCGGCGCTCGGCGTGCCGTTGTAGAACGAGCCCACATCCGCGACCTGAGCCCCGAGCTCGACCCGCGCGACGTCCTTGACCCGCACGACCGAGCCGTCCGGATTGGCGCGCACGATGATGTTCTCGAAGGACCTGACGTCGGTCAGCCGCCCCTGGGTCGTGATCGTCAGCTGGAACTGCTGGTCGCTCGTCAGGGGCGCCGCCCCGATCCGGCCGACCGCCGCCTGGATGTTCTGCCCCTTGATCGCGCCCGCGACGTCGCCGGGCGTGAGCTCGAAGCTGGTCAGCTTGTTCGGATCGAGCCAGATCCGCATGCTGTAGTCGAGCGAGCCAAACAGCGTCGCATCGCCCACCCCGCGGATCCGCTTCAGCGTGTCCAGGATGTTGATCTTGGCGTAGTTGTTCAGATACAGCTGGTCGTAGGTCTGCTTGGGCGAATAGAGCTGGATCACCTGGAGCAGGGCCGAGGAAACCTTCTTGGTCGTCAGGCCCTGGCGCGTCACCTCCTCGGGCAGCTGCGGCTCGGCGAGACTGACCCGGTTCTGGACGTTGACCGTGTTGATGTCGGGGTCGGTCCCGAGCGCGAAGGTGATGGTGAGCTTGTAGCTGCCGTCGGCGCCGCTGGTCGACTTCATGTAGAGCATGTTGTCGACGCCGTTGACCTGCTGCTCGATCGGCTGGGCGACGCTCTGCTCGACCACCTCGGCGCTGGCGCCCGGATAGCGCCCCGAGACCTGCACCTGCGGCGGCACGATGTCGGGGTACTGGGCGAGCGGGATCGCGAAGATCGCGATCAGGCCGGCCAACGTGATGACGATCGAGATGACGAAGGCGAGCCGCGGCCGCTCGATGAAGACGTTCGAGATCACGGCTTGGTGCCTTGCGTCGCCGGCGTCGCGGGCGCCGCCTCGGTGGCCGCCACGACCATGCCGGGCCGGACCTTTTGGATGCCCTCGACGATCACTCGATCGCCCTCCTTGAGGCCCTCCTCGACCACCGCCTGCGTGCCCTCGGCGGCGCCGAGCTTGAGCCGCCGCGCCGCGACCTTGTCATCGCCGTCGACGATCAGGACGTAGGGACCGGCCTGATCGATCTGGAGCGCTGCCTGGGGGACCGTGAGGCGGCGCTCGGACGTGCCCGCTTCGACCGTCACGCTCACGAACTGGCCGTCGACCAGGACGCGGTCGGGATTGGGCAGGGCCGCCCGCACCGTGACCGTGTCGGTGCCGGGATCGACCTGGACGTCGAGGAAGTTGAGGCTCCCGGGCGGCTTGTACAGCGTGCCGTCCGGCAGGCCGATCCTGACCACCGGCGGCTGGCCCCGGCCGCCCTGCTCGCGCCGGTATTCGAGCAGCTGGCGCTGGCTGACCGGGAAGGTCACGTAGATCGGGTCCTGGCTGACGATCGTCGCGAGCACGCCGCTGTCGGGGCCGACCAGATTGCCGACGCTGACGCTGGCGCGGCTGATCCGCCCGGCGAGCGGTGCCGTGATGTCGGTGTAGCCGAGGTTGATCTGCGCCTGCTTGAGCGCCGCCTGCGCCTCCAGGATCGAGGCCGCCGCCATCTGATCGGCGGCGCGCCGCTGGTCGACCTCGGCCTGGGGGATGTTCTTGTTCTTGACCAGCTCCTCGCCACGCCGCAGCGCCACCTCGGTGTTGGCCCGGTTGGCCTCGGCGCTCGCGAGCTCGGCCTGGCGCTGCTCGACCACCGCCTGGTAGGTGTCCTTCTCGATCACGAACAGCAGCTCGCCCGCCTCGACGTCGGCGCCCTCCTTGAACAGCCGCTGCTGCAGAAATCCGGCGACGCGGGCGCGCAGCTCGACCGTGTCCTCGGCCACCACCCGGCCGTTGAAACCGAACGTCGGGGTGATGTCGGAGAGCTGCGTCGTGACCACGGTGACCGCCGGCGGCGGCGCCGCGGCCGCCGGCGCCTGGTTGTCGCTCTTGCCACAGCCCGTCAAAAGGATTGCGCCAAGGAGCCCGGCGAGCCCCCGCAGCGGGCCCGGTCGCGGCCTGTGGATCAGGTTTCGCAGCTGGCGCACGCCGACCTCCCGTCCGTCATCTCGCGAAAAGTGCCCGAGCGTCGATGACAGGCACCTCCCTTTGGCCGCTCGGGACTTGGTTCACGGCGAGGTCGCCGATTGGCCGCTGCCGGAGGTTTAGCCGAACAGATGCTGCGACGCATCATGATTTGGCAACCGTCGGATCAGGCGGCCGGCATGGCCCTCGCGACCAGGCAGCGCAGGATGCCGGCGAGATCCGGCCGCTGCTCGACGACCTCGAGCCCGTGCCGGGCAAGGATCGCGGCGACCGCCTCGCCCTGGCCCTGGCCGATCTCGAGCCCGATCGCGCCGCCACCGGCCAGCAACCGCGCGCAGTCCGGGATCAGCGCACGATACGCATCGAGGCCATCCGGCCCGGCGAGCAGCGCGATCTGCGGCTCGAACTCGCGGACCTCGGGCTCGAGGCCGGCGCGCTCGCCGGCGCCGACATAGGGCGGGTTGGCGACGATCAGATCGAAGGCGCCCGTGAGGTCCACGCCCCAGCTGCGCTGCTCGAAGCGCGCCCGCGCCGCAAGGCCCAGGTGGCCGGCATTGGTCGTCGCGAGCGTCAGCGCCTCCGCGCTGAGATCGATGCCGAGGCCGGTTGCCATCGGCAGCTCGGACAGCAGGGCGAGCAACAGGCAGCCGGAGCCGGTGCCGAGGTCCAAAAGCCGCAGCGGCGCCTGCCGGTCCTCGACCTGGGCCAGCGCCGCCTCGACCACGGTCTCGCTCTCCGGCCGCGGGATCAGCACCGCCGGGGACACCCGAAACGGCAGGCTCCAGAACTCCTTCTCGCCCAGGATGTACGCGATCGGCTCGCGCGCGCTGCGGCGCCGGACCAGCTCATCGAGGCGGGCCCGCTCCGGAGCCGCCAATGCTTCCAGGCCTGCGGCCATCAGGCTCGCGCGCGGACGCCCCGTCGCCGCCGCCAGCAGCAGCCAGGCGTCGCCCCGGGCCGCCTCGACCCCGGCCGCCGCCAGCCGCCCGGCGGTCCGGGCGACGATCTGGCGAACGGACGCAGGCCGCCCAGCCAGGTCATCTTGCTCCCCAGCCCGGTCATGTTGCGCCATGCACGGATCAATCTCCGCGCCGTCACGTTCCTGCAAGAGTATTGTCCGCTGCAAGGCGCGCGAGCGACCGCACGCCGCGCCTGCTGTCGTCTGCCTGGATCAGCTGCGGTCGGGGCACCTGACATGGACCCTTTGCAACTGGCTCGCAAGGGCAGAGAGGTCATCCTTGCCGTCGTCCCGGCAGAGCCTGTGTTTGCGCTCTACCACCGAGTGGAGCGCCGACGCTTTCTCGACTACGGCCGGCGCAAGCTCGGCGTCGACTTCAGACCGGTGGCGCCCGGCGCGCCGCCACCGCGGGAGCTCATCGCCAAGACATCGGCGAGCAATGAAAGACAACTCCAGCTGGAGTCCAATCCCGACAAATATTTTGGCGGCGGCTATCGCATGGTCTTGAACTGGCTGCGGCTGCTGGAGCATATCTCCTTCAACGTCCGCACGGTGGGTGCCGTGCTCGAGCTCGGCTGTGGGACGGCGCGGTTGATCCGGCATTTTCGTTGCCTGGATGGCGTCCGGCTGGTCGGCACCGACCTCAATCCGGAGATGATCGAATGGTGCAGTCAAAACGTCCCGGGGATTGAATTCCACTGCAATGATCTGCAACCGCCGTTACCATTGCCGAGCGATGCGTCGTTCGACCTGATTCTCGCGTCATCGGTGTTCACGCACATCCCCCGAGAGCTGCAACGTCCGTGGCTGCGAGAGATGAAGAGGCTGCTGCGCCCGAGCGGGGTCTTTTTATGCACGGTTCTTGGCAGCCGGGCGAAGCGGACGCTGCTGAGCCCCGAGACCTATGGCGAGCTTGCCGAGGCGGGCTATGTGGAACTCGGTGGCGAGGACGCGCGGGCGACGCTCTCGACTCGGGCCGGCGGGTCGGGCTGGGACGTCTTCCAGAGCCGCGGCGACCTGATCCAGACCTTTGGCGAGGTGTTCCGGATCGTCGATTTCGTGCCCGGCAGCCAGGATCTGCTCGTTCTCCAGCGCCCGGACGCCTGGGCGCCGCTGACCGCAGCACCCTACGCGGGAGAGGTATTCTAGAAAGCGCCGCCTCGGGCACCCCCCGGCGAGCTCAGCCGGGCGACCGGCGCCGGGCCGGGGAGGGTCTGTTCGGACCACCGCTGCCGCATGGCCGGCCGATTGCCGGGCATCAGACCATCAGCGGCTGCGGCGACGCTTGGTGGCGGGCGCCGGGGGAAGCGACTACCATCCCGCTCGGACTGCTCGTGGGAGAACCCGCCATGCAACTGACTTGGCTCGGCCATTCGGCCTGTCACCTCGAGACCGCCGGCAAGAGCATCCTGATCGACCCGTTCTGGACCGGCAATCCCAAGTTCCCGCAAGGCTTCGAGAGCGGCCTCGCGCGGGTCGACTTCATCGTCCTGACCCACGGCCACGAGGATCATCTGGGCGACAGCGCGCGGCTCGCGCAGAAGTATGGCGCGACCGTGGTCGCGATGTTCGAGATCTGCATGCATCTCGGGACCCAGGGGCTGACGAAGTTCGAGCCCATGAACATCGGCGGTACGGTCAAGCGCGACGGCCTTGCCTTCACGATGGTCAACGCCCAGCACAGCTCGGCGATCATCAAGGACGGCGTGCCGGTCACCATGGGCGATCCGGCCGGCTTCGTGATCAAGAGCGCCGAGCGCAGCGTCTATCACGCCGGCGATACCGAGATTTTCTCCGACATGGCGCTGATCCAGCGGCTCCACAAGCCGAGCGTGGGCCTGATCCCGATCGGTGATCGCTTCACGATGGGACCGGAAACCGCGGCGGTCGCGTGCAACGAGTTTCTCGAGCTCGACGTGATCCTGCCGATCCATTGGGGCACGTTCGATCTTTTGACCGGCGATCCGAAGACCTTCAAATCACTGGTCCGGCGCGGCGAGGTCAGGCTGCCGGAGCCCGGCCAGACGATCACCCTGACATAGAACTCCGCTCGCTCCACGGCCGTCGCTCGGGTCTGGATTCGGTCCGGCAGTCGTGGGATGCTGGCGCTCGCCAACTGAGGTGAGATGGTCGTGGTGGACAGCGTTCGGATTCGGCGGGCGGGACCGGCCGATGCCGGCTCGGTCGCAGAGGTCCAGGCCCGGACTTGGGGGACAGCCTATCTCGGGATGTTGCCGCATGAGGTCCTGGTGGGCTTCGGCGCGGCCCAGGGCAGCGCGTTCTGGCAACGCGTGCTCGAGCGCGCCGGCGACGGCGATGCGGTGCTCGTGGCCGACCTCGACGGCGAGCTCGTGGGCTTCGTGTCGTCGGGCCCGATCCGCGAGCGGATCCCGGGCTACAGCGGCGAGTTCTACGCCCTCTACGTGCTGCCCGAGGCCCAGGGGTGCGGCATCGGCACCGGCCTGATCGCGCATGCCGGTCGCGCGCTGGTGCGGCGCCGCTGGATCAGTGCCACCGTCTGGGTGCTCGAGGACAACGAGCTCGGCCGTCGGTTCTACGAGGGCCTCGGCGGCTTGCCGCTCGGGGTTGCCAAGACGCTGGCCTATCGCGGTACCAGCTATCCGGCGGTGCGCGAGGTCGCCTATGGCTGGCCGGACCTGCGCCGGCCGCCATGGCTGGTCGACGAGCGGGATCGCCGTTGAGCCCTCGGGCTTGCTCTCGATCTTGCGTCCGATGACCGGGCGGCTGCTGCTGGGCCTCGTCGTCCTGGCCCTGTCCGCCTGCCGGGCGGCGCCCGCGCCGGCGCCGGCACCGGCCCCGCCAACGGCGGCGACGAGCGCGGATCTCGGGCCACCGGCAGCCCCGGCGGCCCCGGCCGAGCGGGAGTTCTGCGACGTGCTACCCGGCGTCCTCGCGACCGAAGGCGATGGCTTTGCCCGCCTGCGGGCCAAGCCGGTCGCCGCCGACAGCTGGCTCGGCAGCCAGACCCTGCCGGGCACCCAACGCTGCACGATCGAGGGCGACACCTGGCCGCGCGCCCGCTACACCTGTACCAGCAGGCCCTATCAGAGCGCCAACCGCGAGCGCGCCGAGGGGCGCTTCGAGGCGCTCGCTCAGACCATCGACGAATGCCTCAGCAAGCCGATCTGGTTCCCGCGCAGCTGGCGCAAGGGCGAGCCATTCGAGTTCGCCATGGGCGAGCGCCTGCAGACCTGGACCGACCTGAGCGTCTCGCCGCCTTCCCAGGTCGTGCTCAAGATCCAGCAGGACCTCGATCGCCGCGGCTATCGGCTGCAGCTCAACCTCGAGGCGATCCACTGAACCACCCGCCGGCCGGCGATCAGCGGGCGGCGGCGAGCCCGGTCGCGGCGTGATGGAGCGGGCGAAGGGCGGCATAGGCCGGCCGGTAGACCGCTCGATAGCGGGCGTCGTAGGAGGCGGCCCAGGCAGGCTCCGGCTCGATGCTCGCCTCGGCGGTCGCGACCGCAGCCAGCGCGCTCGCGAGGTCCGGAAAGACGCCGGCCGCGAGGCCGCCGAGCACGGCGGCACCGAGCGCGGTCGCCTCCGCCATCAGGGCGGCGAAGATCGGTTGGCGGTAGACCGCGGCCTTGATCCGCAGCAGCAGGCGGTTGCGGGTATTGCCCCCGATCGCCCGGATCTGCTCGATCGCATGCAGGCCCGGCAGCAGGGCCAGATCGTCGAAGGTCAGCCTCGCCTCGAAGGCGAGACCCTCGAGCACCGCCCGGTAGAGAGCCGCCCGCGTGCTGTCGGCGCTGAGGCCGAACCAGGCGCCGCGCGCCTCGGGATCGGGCACCGGCGAGATCCGGCCGCGCAGATCCGGCACGAAGGTGACGCCCTGGCAGCCCGCCGGCACCGCTTCGGCGTCGGCGATCAGGCGCTCATGCGGCAGCTCGACGCCGAACAGGCTGCGAAACCACTCGATGCAGGCGCCGGACGTAGGGAAACCGCCGAAGACGTAGTGAACCGGCGTCTCGCCGCCGACCTCGACCACGCCCTGGCTGTAGCCGCGCCCGAGCAGCTCGGGCGCCGCGCTCGGCCGCTCGAGAGCCAGCGTCAGCGCTTCCGCCGAGCCCAGCGAATCGAGCAGCACGCCCGGCGCGAGCGCCCGGGCGGCGAGCGCGCCCGCGATGTGGTCGTGACCGGCAACCCCGACCGCGCAAGCGCTCGTGAGCCCGGTCGCCGCCGCGGCCTCGGCAGTGGCCATGCCAAGGCGCTCGCCCCAAGGTCGGATCGGGGCAAAGATCGCGGGCGCGAGGCCCACCTCCCGGATCAGCGCCTCGGCCCAGACCCGCCCCTCGAGGTCGAGGGCAAGCGTGCGCGAGGCGAGCGAGAGGTCGCAGGTGGCGACCCCGGTCAGCCGCCAGGCAAGATAGTGGGCGACGCTCAGCCAGAGCCTCGTGCGGGCGAGCGCGTCGGGCTGGTTCGCCTGCAGCCAGAGCAGCTTGCACAACGAGAAGGTCGGGTCGGGCGCCAGCCCGGTCAGCCCATGCAGGCGGGTTCTGCCGATGATCGCCTCGAGCCGCGCGAGGTCGGGCTTGGCTCGCTCGTCGTACCAGGCGATGGTCTTGCAGGTCGGCCGGCCGTGCCCGTCGAGCGCGACGAACGCCTCGCCGACGCTTGCGACCGCGAGCCCGGCGATCCGCGCGGGCTCCCGGGTCTGCGCGCTGGCGTCGCGCAGCGCGCCGCAGGCCGCCTGCCAAAGCGCCTCGGGGTCGTGCTCGGCCCAGCCCGGACGCGGCTGCTCGACCGGGGTCGGCCGACTGCCCTCGGCGACCGGCCGGCCGGCGGCCGTGAACACGATCGCCCGGATGCGCGTGGTCCCGGCATCGATCCCGAGGATCAGCCGGTCATCGTCCATCAGGGCGAGCTCAGCGCAGCAGCGCGGCCGCCGCGTCGACCGTGCCGTCCGCGTGGATCAGGTGGCGGAGCGCCTCGATCATCTTCGCCGGATGCGGGCTTTGCCAGATGTTGCGCCCGAACACGACGCCCATGCCGCCGGCATCGAGGGTCGCGCGCACGACCTCGAGCACGGCCCGCTCGCTGTCCATCTTCGGCCCGCCCGCGATCAGCACCGGCGCCGGGCAGCCGGCCGTCACCTTGCGGAAGCTTTCCGCACCGCCGGTCGCGTAGGTCTTGAGCACGTCGGCGCCATGCTCGAAACCGAGCCGGCAAGCATCCGCCATGGCATCGGCATCGTTCGGGTCGGGGATGCGCTCGCTCGGGCAGGGCAGGGCCTCGACCATCAAGGTCAGGCCGTCCTGCAGGCACTCGGCTGCGAGCTCGGCCGTGATCTCCAGGGTCGCGAGCTCGACCTTGCCGCCCATGAACACCATGCTGCAGATGCCGTCGACCCCGAGCGCCCGAGCGTCATCGACCGTGTGCAGCAGGCTCCACTCGGTGTATTTCAGCCAGTCCTCGCGGTACTTGCTCGGCCCGCCGTCGACCCGCAGCAGGGTCGGGATGCGGCCGATCAGGCGCTCGCGAAAGCGCTTGATGACGCCGTAGCTGGTCATGATGGCATCGGCGCCCGCCTCGACCACGATCTCGATCACCCGGCCCGGATCCTCGAGCCCCGCGATGGCGCCCAGCGCCCGGCCATGGTCCATGGCGACCACGAGCTGCTTTTGCGACGTGTCGAACCCGGGCATGACGAGGCTCCCTGCGCTGCCGATCCAGCCGACTTGTCGCCGGGAACGACGCGCGGATCAAGCGGCCGGCGGCTTCTTTCGGTCGTCCAGGGTCGCGGCCCCATAGAAGTGCCACAGGAAGATCGCTCCGCAGCCGCGCAGCGGCCGCCAGGGCAAGGCCAGCTGGTCCATCACCTTGCGCGTGGGCCGCAGCTCCAGGCGCTTCAGCCGCTGCATGCCGATCTGCAGCCCCAGATCGTCGGCCGGAAAGATGTCGGCGCGCCCGAGCGCAAACAGCAGATAGATCTCAGCGCTCCAGCGGCCGAAGCCGCGCTGGGCCGAAATCGCGGCGATCGCGTCCTCCTCGGGCAGGGTCGCGAGCGCCTCCAGATCCAGCGCCCCGCTCGCGACCGCCTCGGCCAGGCTCCGGCCATAGGCCATCTTCTGGCGGCTGAAACCGATCGTCCCGAACGCCGCCTCCTCGAGCGCAAGAAAGCTTTCCGCCGTCACCAGCGGCCGGCAGGCCTGCTCGACGCGCGCCCAGATCGCGGCCGCCGATCGCGTGGACAGCTGCTGTGCGACCATGATTCGCAACAGGGTCGCAAACCCCGGGTCGCGCTGCCGCGGTGCAGGATACCCGATCCGCTCCAGCGCCTGCGCGACATCCGCATCGACCCGCGCGAGCCGGTCGATGCCCACTATGAGCGCATCTCTAGAAAGGAGATTCTGTGTCATTTCAGAGATCGATGCCCCATTCCCGCAAATCTGTCATGTAGCGGCCCGGGTGGTTGAGATCCTCAGGCCTCGACTCTACAATCTCCACAATATTTCCGTCAGGATCGGTTAGCTCTTTGTTGTCGATGACAGACCAAATCCTACCCGGTATTGGAGCTTGAACCTCAGGAAGGATTACAACAACATCCAAATCGCTTTGTGGACGGTGACAACCTTTTGCCCTGCTTCCTGTTAGAATCACACGGGTCGCATTCGGATAGAGCTTTTCAACCTCCCTCTTGATCCACTGACGGCATTCTACCGAATCGTTCGAGCGGGTCGTGTCCCTGGAGGTGGTGTAGGAGCTGTGGGTAGGTGGCCTGCCGCAGCGACCGCCATGGGTCTGGCGTAGGCAGGCCAGCTATCCACAGCTCCTACACCACCACCCGGGACGTGACCTTCGAGCGCGGCGCGGTCAACGGCGGAGCCCCCGACCATCCTCCTCGACGAGGCGGGGCGACGCAGCATAGACCACCGCTTGGCGGATATCCTCGGCTTCCAAATCAGGGTAGTTGGCGACGATCTCCTCGGCCGAAGTACCCCCCGCGATCTGGCCGACAATCACCGACACCGGAATACGCAGACCACGAATGCAGGCGCGGCCGCCCACAATCCTCGGGTCGAAAGTGATCCGGCCAAGAGTGGTGGACTGGGGCATCCGGCTTCGTTCCAAGGAAGGACTGTGTGAACCTACTGTCGCACGTCCCGAACTGCCAGTCCTTGATCGCGGTCTCACCCCTTCTCGCGCAGCAGGCGAGCTTTTTCGCGTTGCCAGTCGCGGGTCTTGATCGCGGCGCGTTTGTCGTAGGTCTTCTTGCCGCGGGCGAGGCCGAGCTCGATCTTGGCGAGGCCGCGCGGGTTGAAATACAGGGAAAGCGGGATCAGGGTCTGGCCCTGCTTGCGCACCGCACCGATCATTTTCGCGAGCTCGCGCCGGTGCAGCAGCAGCTTGCGGGGTCGCCGCGTGTCGTGGCTGAAGTGGCTGGCGGCGTGGTATTCCGGGATGTAGCAGTTGATCAGGAACAACTCGCCGCCCTGCTCGCCCGCGTAGGCCTCGTTCAGATTGCCGCGGCCGTCGCGCAGCGCCTTGACCTCGGTGCCCTGGAGCACGATCCCGGCCTCGAGGCGCTCCTCGATGAAGTAGTCGTGGGTGGCCCGCCGATTGCGCGCCACGATCTTGCGCCCCTCAGTCTGCTCTTTGGCCACGGACCGCTCGATGGCTATGGGGTTCGGGAGGGCTTCAAGGAGGGTTCAGCGCCGGCAGCGCTCTCTAGCCCACGATGCCTTTGACCGACCGGTCGGCCGGCCGGCCCTGCTCCATCTCCCATTGCACTCCCCAGGGGTCGATCCAGTAGAAGAACTTATAGGGAAACGGGGTGAGCTCTTCGGGGACGTGGTCCCCGCCCAGGATCTCGATCCAAAGACCCCGTCCTGCGTAGGCCTGCTGCTGCGCGCGGACGAACGCATGTGCCGCGACCGCGTCCGGCACCTCGAGCGCGATGTGGCGGATGCCGCCCACATCGTTGGTGCGCCAGCGCTGCACGGTCCGGTCGCCCTCGGGGTGGCGGTAGGTCATCAGCTCCAGATAGACGCCGATCTCGGGGTGCCTGAGAAAGCGGATGTCGAGGTCGACCTTGCCGTCGTCGAAGCCGGCGTCGCGGGCGAAGGAGGCGAGATCCATATCGCGGTAGTCCATCGGGCCGCGATCGTTGGCCGCCGGCTCGAAGCCCAAAAGGGTGCCGTAGAACTCGGTGGCGGTCTCGATATCATCGACGACCACGTTCAGGTGCGAGATCGCCTGCACGTCCCGTTGCGGCGCAAAACCGGTCATCCGCGCTTTCCCCCTTGCTGGGGCGGGCGATCCTCAATTGATCAGGCCGGCCGCCACCATCGCATCGTCGACCTTCTGCCGGGTCGCTTCCCTGGGGGCGACGAGGGGCAGGCGCACGTCGGGCGCGCACTTGCCGAGCTTCGCGACGGCGTATTTGACCGGCGCCGGGCTGGTCTCGAGGAACAGCGCCCTGTGCAGCGGCGTCAGGCGCAAATGGATGGCGAGCGCGCCGCTCGCGTCGCCCCGCTCCCACGCCTCCTGCATCTGGGCGCACTGGCGGGGCGCGACGTTGGCGGTCACCGAGATGCAGCCGTCGCCGCCGTTGGCAAGGAACGCAAGCGCGGTGATGTCCTCGCCGGACAGCTGGCAGAAGTCTGTGCCGCAGGCGAGGCTCGTCAGCAGCGGCCGGGCGAGATCGCAGGTCGCATCCTTGACACCCGCCACGTTCGGCAACCTGGCGAGCGCCGCCATGGTATCGACGCTCATGTCGACCGCCGAGCGGCCCGGGATGTTGTAGATGATGAGCGGCAGGTCGGCCGCGTCGTGGATCGCCTTGTAGTGGGCGTAAAGCCCGTCCTGGGTCGGCTTGTTGTAGTAGGGCGTGACCACCAGGATCCCATCGGCGCCGGCGCCCTTGGCGTGCTTGGCTAGGCCGATCGCCTCGGCGGTCGCGTTGGAACCGGCGCCCGCGATCACCGGCACGCGACCGGCGGCGGCCTCGACCACCAGCTCGACCACGCGCTGGTGCTCGGCATGGCTGAGGGTGGGCGACTCGCCGGTGGTGCCGACCGGGACCAGGCCGTGGGTCCCCTGCTCGATGTGCCATTCCACCAACGATTGCAGAGCCGCCTCGTCAATCGAGCCGTTGCGAAAGGGCGTGATGAGCGCCACAATGGAACCGTGGAACATGGCCGGTTCACTCCGTAGGACGTTGCGCCGCAAGAGTTGCGCCGCGGACATTTAACGAGAGTTTAACGCTCCGGCACCATAAAAGGAGGTGCCGGGTGCGGCAAGTCGAGTGCCGCGGTTGCTCGCGGACCCGTGCCGGAGCGCCGGCCGGATGTTGGTCTCGGCGGCCAGAGACGGCCGGCTGGGGGGAATCCCGATCCGAAGCGATGACCATCGGCGCGGCCTGCGGGCGCCTCCGTCTCGATCCTGGCGCCGGCTGCGCACCGTCTGGCTCGGCCTGACCCTCGGCTTGGCGCTGCTCGCGGCGATCCGGCCGGCCCTGGCGCTCAGCCCCAAAGACCGGGCCGTGGTCGGCGAGGCGTTCGCCGCCGCCGACGGCGGCGACTGGCAGCGCGCCTTTCGCCTGGTCGAGCCGGTGGCGGACCCGCTGCCGGCGCTGACGCTCCGCTGGCTGCGTATGTTCGACGCGCACGAGCCGAACGACTTCACCACCGTCGCCCACTTCCTGCTCAGCCATCCCGACTGGCCGTGGCCGGAAGAGCTGCAGATCGTCGCCGAGGGCACGATCACCGACCCGGCCGATCACGAGCTGATCCGCCGCTTCTTCCAGGACCGGCCGCCGCTGACCACACGCGGCACAATCCGTTACGCCGAGGCGCTGTTCCGGATCGACCAGGATGAGCCGGCCAAGGTCCTGATCCGCCGGGCCTGGGTCGAGGGCGACTTCTCGCCCGGCGAGGAGGAGAAGTTCTATCGCAAGTACCGGCAGCTGCTGACCACCGAGGATCACGTCGCGCGCCTCGACAACCTGCTCTGGGACCACCGGCGCCGGTCCGCGAACCGCATGCTCGGGCGCGTGCCCGCCGGCCATCGCGAGCTGGCCCTGGCGCGCCTCGCGCTGCAGCGCCACCAGTCCGGCGTCGACCGGGCGCTCGAGGCGGTGCCCGCGGCGCTGCGCGCCGACCCGGGCCTTGCCTTCGACCGGCTGAGCTGGCGCCGGCAGCAGCGCCGGCACGACGCCGTGATCGCATCCCTTTTGCACCCGCCGAGCGAGCTCGCCCGTCCGGCGCGCTGGTGGTTCGAGCGCGAGCTGCAGATCCGCCGTGCGCTCCGTGACCGCAACTTCGACCTCGCCTATCAGCTCGCGAGCCTCCACGGTCAGCGCGATGGCGAGGAGTTCATCGCGGCCGAATGGCTGGCCGGTTGGCTGGCACTGCGCTTCGAGCGCCAGCCGAACACGGCGCTGCGGCATTTCGAGCACCTGTACGCCGGCGCCGCGGCGCCGGTCGACCAAGCCCGGGCGGCCTATTGGGCCGGCCGCAGCGCGGCCGCGCTCGGCCAACCGGCGCTGGCGGGGGAGTGGTACCAGCACGCCGCCCGCTACTACGTCACCTACTATGGCCAGCTCGCGGCGGACGAGCTCGGCCGCGCCTACCGGCCGGCGCCGCCGCCGCCGCCCGCGGACGCGGGCCAGCGCGCGAGCTTCGAGAACAAGGAGCTGGTGCGGGTCGCGCGGATGCTGATCGAGGTCGGCGCCCTGGACCGGCTGGCGCCGTTCCTGATCCGGCTCGCCGATCTCGCCTCGAGCCCGGCCGAGGTCGGCCTGATCGGCGGGCTTGCGGCCGCGGGCGGGCGGCCGGACCTGGTCGCCCAGGTCGGCCGGTTCGCCGCCTACTACGGCCAGGTCAACGACGCCGCGGCCTTTCCGGTACCCGACCTCGAGCGCCTGATCCGGCCGCCCGCGGGCGAGCCGGAGGCCGCGCTGCTGCTCGGCATCGCGCGCCAGGAGAGCGTGTTCAACCCCTGGGGCAGCAGCCGCGAGGGCGCCCAGGGCGTGCTCCAGCTGATGCCGCGTACCGCCTATCTGATGGCCCAATCGCTTGGCCTCCACTACAACCGCGGCCTGCTCTCCGGCAACCCCGACTACAACATCCGCCTCGGCAGTCACTACGTGAAGACGCTGCTGGGTCGTTACGACGGCGAGGCCGCGCTCGCCGTGGCCGCCTACAATGCCGGGCCGCGCCGGGTCGACGAATGGCTTCGCCTGCATGGCGACCCGCGCCGGGGCGAGCGCTACGACCTGATCGACTGGATCGAGCTGATCCCGTTCGACGAGACCCGCAATTACGTCCAAAGGGTCCTCGAGGGGCGCAACATGTATCGTCGGCGCCTGGCCGAGCCGCAGGTCGCGACGGTCTGGTTCCGGCCGGTCAACGGCCCCCTCGACCCGCTACCGGAGCCCGCCCTGAAGCCGCGCGAGCAGGCCCAGGCGGCCATGGTGGGGAGCCTGGTCGCCGCGGCGCCCCGGCCTGCCCTCAAGCCCGAGGCGCGCGGACCGGTCGTGCTGCCGGCCGCGTTCGAGCCGCCACCGACGCCGCGCCTCAAGCCGCATGCCGGCATCGAGCTCGCCGCCCGCGGCGGCGGCGGCCGCAGGCCTTCGCCCGCGGCCAAGCCGGTCCCGGAGTCATGACCGCGCGCCGCATGGCCGGGATCCGCGCCTGCGTGTTCGACGCTTACGGCACCCTGTTCGACGTGCATTCGGCGGTCGCCCGCCTGCGCGCCCAGGTCGGCGACCGCGCCGACGCGCTCTCCCGGCTGTGGCGGAGCAAGCAGCTGGAATACAGCTGGCTGCGCGCCCTGATGGGCCGCCACGCCGACTTCTGGCAGGTGACCGGCGAGGCCCTCGACCACGCGCTTGCGCAGACCGGCGTCGACCCGGCGGTGCGGGCTCCGCTGCTCCAGGCCTATCTGACCCTCGATGCCTACCCGGAGGTGGGGGACGTGCTGCGCCGGCTGCGCGCCGGCGGCCTGAAGACCGCGATCCTCTCGAACGGCGAGCCCAAGATGCTCGCTGCCGGCGCGCGCAGCGCCGGTATCGACGGCCTGCTGGACGCGATCCTCTCGGTCGAGGAGGTCGGGATCTACAAGCCGGAGCCCAGGACTTACCGGCTCGCGGTCCAACGCCAGGGCGTGCCCGCCCAGGAGATCGCCTTCCTGTCGTCCAACGCCTGGGACGTTCACGGTGCCGCCTGCTTCGGGCTGCGCCCGGTCTGGATCAACCGGTTCGGCGCCCCGCCCGAGCGCCTGCCCGGCGCCCCCGAGCACGAGCTCGAGGACCTCACGGGCCTGCCGGCCCTGCTCGGGCTCTGAACCGGCGGCCGCCGGATCGAGGGCGTCCGGAACGCGCTCGGCCACAGTTCACGGGGCGACCGGTCCCTGCTAAGACGGCCGCCATGACCGCCCTCGAACCGCCGCCGACCTTCGCCGATGTGCAGGCCGCCGCCCGCCGGTTGCGGGGGATCGCGCGGCGCACGCCGCTCCTGGAAGTCGAGGCGTTGAACGCCCGGGTCGGCGGCCGCGTCCTGATCAAGGCGGAATCGCTGCAGCGCACCGGCTCGTTCAAGTTCCGGGGCGCCTACAACGCCATCAGCCAGATCACGGCGGCGGCCGTGGTCGCCTATTCCTCGGGCAATCACGCCCAAGGCGTCGCCGCGGCGGCGCGGGCGCTCGGCAAGGCCGCAACCATCGTCATGCCGGCCGACGCGCCCGCGATCAAGCTCGAGAGCACGCGCGCCCAGGGTGCAGAGATCCGCCTCTACGATCGCGAGCGCGAGTCGCGCGAAGCCATCGGCACCGAGCTCGCGCTTGGCACCGGCGCCGCCCTCGTCAGGCCCTACGACGATCCGCGGATCGTCGCGGGCCAAGGCACCGCCGGGCTCGAGCTGGCCCAGCAGGCGCAGGATCTCGGCGCCCCGCTCGACGCGGCCCTGATCCCCTGCGGCGGCGGCGGTCTGATCGCCGGCTGCAGCCTCGCCCTGAGCGAGCTCTGCCCGGGCATCGCGATCTTCGCGGTCGAGCCCGCGGGCTTCGACGACACCCTGCGCTCGCTCGCGGCCGGCGAACGGGCCCTGAACCCGCCGGGCGGCGTCTCGATCTGCGATGCCCTGCTGGCGCCGACGCCGGGCGAGCTGACCTTCGAGATCAACCGGAAGCGGCTCGCGGGCGGCCTCGCGGTCGCCGATGACGACGTGCGCCAAGCCATGGCCTTTGCGTTTCGCCACCTCAAGCTGGTGGTCGAGCCCGGCGGCGCGGTCGGGCTCGCCGCCCTGCTCGCAGGCGGCTTCGATGCCCGCGGCCGGACCGTGGCGGTGGTGCTCTCGGGCGGCAACGTCGATCCGACCCGGTTCATGGAAGCCCTCCTGCCGTCGAGCCCTGCTTAGCCGGCCCGGCGCGCGAGGACCGCCATGCCGATCGCCGACGCCGCCAAGGGCATCCGACATCTGTTCGTGCATGATCTCATGCTCGCCTGCCGGATCGGGGTCCACCCGCACGAGCGCGCGACGGCGCAGCGGGTGCGCCTCAATCTCGATCTGGGGGTGGTCGAGACCGGCCCGGCGCTTCGCGACGAGCTCGTCGGTGTGGTCGACTACCAGGCCCTGGTCGAGCGGATTCAGGCCGCCCTCGGCAAGCGCCACGTCAATCTGGTCGAGACCCTGGCCGAGCAGATCGCGGCGCTCTGCCTCGAGGATCCGCGCGTGCGCTCGGCTCGGGTAAGGGTCGAGAAGCTCGATGCGATCGCCGCCGCCGCCGCGGTCGGAGTCGAGATCGAACGGGTCAATCCGCGAGCCGCCCCGACGCCGCGCGCGCCCGCGGACGCGCCCGCCTGAGCCGCCGGCGGGATCGCTTCACGGGGGCGCGGTGTTCACTTGACAAGCCGCAGGCTCGGGCTTAACCGGGACCCAATTCAAGTCGAAAGCTCGGCCTTAACCGAGACGCATCTGGGAGCAGGAAGGGGACGCCGTGACTGAGCGTTCGAACCGACGTGCTGTGTTGAAAGGCGCGCTGGGCTTGGGGGCTGCCCTGCCAGCGCTGAGGGTCGCGGCGGCGGAGGATGCGGCGAAGTCCGGTCCTCAGGTCGGCGATCAGTTCGTTTTCTTCTCCGGAGACAAGAAGGGCGAGTTGGTGACGCCGGACGATCTGCCGGTCGGCGGCCCGCAGGTGATGGCTTGGCCGGTGGATCCGAAGACCAAGGTCGTCCGGAACGGAACGCGCTTCAATCAGGTCGTCCTGCTCCGGCTCGATCCGGCGCAGCTCGACCAGCAGACCCGCGTCAACGCCGCCGATGATGGTGTGGTCGCCTATTCCGCCATCTGCACGCATCAGGGCTGCCCGGTGTCCATGTGGAACAAGGAAGCGGGTACCTTGTTCTGCGCGTGTCACAGCAGCCAGTACAACCCGGAGGCGGCCGGCAAGGTCGTCGACGGCCCGGCGCCCCGGCGCCTGCCGATGCTGCCGGTGAAGGAGGACGGCGGCCAGTTGGTGGTCGCCGGCAACTTCACCAGCCGTATCGGACCCGCGAAAAGCTGACCCTGCTGCGACTGCCGTCGTCCACGGCAGGCGACCGTCAAGAAACTCAACCACACTGGGGGAAAAGACATGAGACTCTGGAGACACGCAGCGGCCATCGGTGTCGCCATGCTACCCATGGCGGCGGCCGCCTACAGTCCGGTGACGGACGCGCGGCTGCAGAATCCCGAGCCCGAGAACTGGCTCATGACACGGGGCAACTATCAGGGCTGGAGCTACAGCCCGCTTAGCCAGATCAACACCGGCAATGTCAAGCATCTGGTGCCGGTCTGGTCCTACTCGACCGGGGTGACTTCCGGCCACGAGGCACCGCCGCTCGTCAACAACGGCATGATGTTCGTGGTCACGCCCTTCAACCAGATCCTGGCGTTGGACGCCAAGACCGGCAACCTGATCTGGAAGTACGAGCGCGAGCTGCCGGAAGGCTTCGGCGCGCTGCACAACACCACCCGCGGCCTTGGTCTTTACGGCGACAAGATCTATCTGGCGGCCCAGGACGCCGTGCTGGTAGCACTCGACGCCAAGACCGGCAAGGTCGCCTGGGAGAGCCCGGTCGAGGACTGGCACAACGGCTATTACATGACCATGGCGCCGCTGATCGTGAACGGCAAGGTCATGGTCGGCTGCTCCGGCGGCGAGTTCGGCATCCGCGGCTTCGTCCAGGCCTTCGACGCCGAGAGCGGCAAGTCGGCTTGGAAGACCTACACCGTCCCGGCGCCCGGCGAGCCCGGCAGCGACACCTGGAAGGGTGACGACTGGAAGCGCGGCGGCGGCTCGATCTGGATGACCGGCAACTACGATCCGGACACCAAGCTCACCTATTGGGGCACCGGCAACGGCTCGCCCTGGTTTGGCGACCAGCGTCCGGGCGACAATCTCTTCACCTCGTCGACCATCGCCCTCGATCCCGACACCGGCGCGATGAAGGGGCACTTCCAGTACCACTGGAACGACTCCTGGGACTGGGACGAGATGAACGCGCCGATGATCATCGACTATCAAAAGGATGGCAAGGACGTCAAAGGCCTGATCCATCCGGCGCGTAACGGCTATCTCTACTGGCTGGAGCGCAGCAGCGCCGGCGACATCAAGTTCACCGACGCCAAGGCTTACGTGAAGCAGACGGTCTTCAAGAGCATCGATCCGACGACCGGCCGGCCGACCTACAACGACGAGCACAAGCCCGGCACCGGCAAGTATGCCGACTTCTGCCCGTCGCTCTGGGGCGGCAAGGACTGGCCGTTCGAGGCCTACAATCCGCAGACCGGCATGATCTACATTCCGGCCAACGACAACCACTGCGGCCATCTGGAAGGCAAGAAGGAAGAGTACGTGGCCGGCCAGTGGTGGACCGGGCGTCTCGATCCCCGACATCGGCTTCACGGTCGACAAGAACGCGCGCTCGTTCGGCGAGATCCAGGCCTGGGACGTCAGCACCGGCAAGCGCGCCTGGACCCACCTGTTCAATGACACGATGAACTGGGGGCCGATCCTGACCACCGGCGGTGGCCTGGTGTTCGACGGCGGCACCAACGACCGCATGTTCCGGGCGTTCGATGCCAGCACCGGCGAGGAACTCTGGCACTTCAAGACCAACTCCGGCGTCGAGGCGCCGCCGTCCTCGTTCGAGGTCGACGGCATCCAGTACATCGCCGTGCAGTCCGGCTGGGGCATCGACGCCGCCGGCCAGCAGAACCTGATCAACAAGGTCCTGGGCGAGAACGTCACCGTGCCCCAGGGCGGCGTGATCTGGGTGTTCGCGCTCGGGCAGTAGCCGGGCAGCGTCGCCGCATGGCCGGCCGCCCACCAGAGCGGCCGGCCCGACGGCGGACGCAGAGGTCAAGAGAGTTCAGTTCGATCGGGTCAGTCATCAGGCGGTGGCTGACCCGATCGCGTCCGAAGCAAGACCAGATCCTGAGGGATGAACCGATGCGTGCTGGCTTCTGTCTCACTCTGAGTGGTGCGGCGCTGATCGCCGTCGCTGCCGCCGGCAGCCTGGCTGCCGAATTGGGTTTCGCGCGGCCCTATGTGATCAATCTCGACAACGTCTCCGGCAAGGTCGGCGAGAAGACCGCGTTGGTGGCGAAACTGACCCTGCCCGAGGGCTACCAGGTGCTGGACACCTATCGGAACCGCGTCATCGAGCTGTCGTCCTACGACGACGGCGTCGCCTTCGAGCAACAGGTCGTGCTCGGCACCGTCGAGAGCAACGCGCTCAAGTTCGTGGTCGGCCTGACCCCGACTAAGCCCGGCGCCCATGCCATCAACGGCGTGTTCCGGGTCGGCTACTTCAACGACAGTGGCCGGATGGATATGGTGTCCATGCCGCTGATCGCGACCGTCACCGGCACCGAGTAGCCGGCTGCGCCAGGCTTGCGCTCATGACGAGGAGCCGTCTGCCGGTTGCGCGCGATCCCCCGAGTTCGGCGTCTTCGTTGTACGCCGGCGACCGTCGATGACCTCAAGCAGGGCCAGTACGTCGGCCTGGCCACGGTCATGGCGGGCGACCGCGAGGTCGCGCTCGAGGCGCATCTGTTCGCCGACGATCGGCGCGGCCTGGGCGAGGGTCACTATCCCTGGGACCTGGTCCGGGCCCCCGACATGATGACCAACGCGACCCTGGCCGAGGTCAAGGGCGTCGGCGCCGATCGCGAGCTCGAGGTGAGCTACCGGGAGGGCGAGCCGAAGGTCCTCCGCGCCCAGACCATCTATCTGCCGCCTGATGTGCCGATCGTGCGCATGGCCAAGGCCGACCGCTTCCTGCTGGCGCCGGGCAAGGACGTGGTCCTGCTGGTCCGCCCGGAGCGCGACCTGACCCCGCTCGTGATCGCCGCCGTGGCCGGCGACCGGGGCGCCAGGCCGCCGATGTGATCGCCGGCCGCTCGATATTTCCCAGCATCGAGCCGTCCCATCCTCGCGCCGTTCGGTGGCGATCCTGCTGACGCTGACGTTGTGGGCCGCGCCCTTGGCCGCTGCGGGTCCGGGGCCGACCCCCGCGCGGGGCTCGGCCGGCGGCCCGGCCGGGCGGTGTGCCGCGCTGCTCGCGCTGTTCGACGAGATCGTCGTCAGCCGGTTCGACAACCGGCTGCTCGTGCTCGAGCACGACGAGCTGGCCGAGGCGAGCGCCGCGCGCGACCAGGCCGATCTCGACTGTACGGCCGGCCGCTATGGCTTCGGCATCCCTCTGATCGAGAGCGCGCTCCGGCGGATCGGCATCGTACCGCCGCCCGACTAGGCCTGCCGGGCGCGCCACCAGGCAAGGCAGCTCTGCGCCAGCGCCTCGGTCGCATCGATGCAGCCTGGGATCGGCGCCTTGGCCAGCGCGAGCGGCAGCTCGGTGCAGGCGAGCAGCACGCGCTCGGCGCCCGCGGTCCGCAGATGCAGGACCGCGCGCGCGAGCAGCGGCGCCGCCGCGGCCGCCCGATCCTGCTTGACCAGCGCGATCGCCGGCAGCACGCACTCCGCCATGACGCCCTCCGCCGGCTCGAGGGTGGGGTGGCCGGCCGCGGCGAGCCGCTCCTGATAGAGCCCGGCCTTCAGCGTCGCCCGGGTCGCGAGCAGACCGAGCGGACCGGGCGGCAGCTCGAAACGCAAAAGCTCGGCCAGCACCGCGTCGACGATGGAAAGGATCGGCAGGGCGGTCGCGGCCGCCAGCTTTTCGTACCAATGATGCGCGGTGTGGCAGGGGATGGCGATCGCTTCGGCGCCCGCCCGCTCGAGCCTTGCAAGGCTCGCCAGCATCGCCGGCAGCGGCGATGGCCCCCGGCCGTCGACGATCGGTCCGACCCGGTCCGGCACCCGCGGGTCCGAGACCGCCACGAGCGGCAGATGGTCCTGGTCGCGCCCGGCCCGGGTGAGACGGATCAGCTTGGTCATCAGGTCGACCGTCGCGGCCGGCCCCATGCCGCCGAGTATGCCCAGCATGCCTGCCCTCCTTCGGCGAGCGACGAAGGCGATCGTAGGGCGCCCGCGGCCGGGCGCGAAGCCTACTTCCGCCGCGCCTCGATCCGGCGCACGAGGTCCGCCAGCAGGCGCTTGTAGAGATCGTCCTTGAGCACCGCGTCCTCGACTCCGATGTCGAGGTTCGGGTTGTCGTTGACCTCGATGACCACGAGGCCGCCGTTGGTCTGCTTGATGTCGACCCCGTACAGGCCGTCGCCGATCAGGGACGCGGCGCGGCAGCCGAGCTCGGTCACCTCGCGCGGTGTCTGATCGATCGGCCAAGTCTTGAAGGTGCCCTCGCGGATGCGGCCGTCGGCCTCGTGCTTGACGATCTGCCAGTGGTTCTTGGGCATGAAGTACTGGCAGACGTAGAGGGGCTCGCGATTGAGCACGCCGACCCGCCAGTCGAACTGGGTCGGCACGTATTCCTGCGCCAGAATGAGGTCGGAATCCTCCAGCAGCTCGCCCGCCCGCGTCTTGAGCTCGGCCTCGTCCTTGACCTTGAAGACGCCGAGCGAGAACGAGCCGTCCGGGACCTTGAGCACGAGCGGGAAGCCGAGCTGGCTGCCGATCGCCTTGAGATGGCGGCGGTCGAGCACCATGGTCTGGGGGGTCGGCAGGCCGTTGGCCGCCATGAGTTCCGCCAGATAGACCTTATTGGTGCAGCGCACGATCGAGTTCGGGTCGTCGATCACCGCGAGTCCTTCGCGCTCGGCCTTACGCGCGAAGCGGTAGGTGTGGTTGTTGAGCGCCGTGGTCTCGCGGATGAACAAGGCGTCGAACTCGCCGAGCCTGAGGAAATCCTGGCGGCGGATCGGCTCGATCTCGAGCCCCATCTGGGCGCCGATGCGCACCAGCTTCTCGATCGTCGCGGGCTTGGACGGCGGCAGCTTGTCCTGCGGGTTGTAGAGGACGGCGATATTATAGCGCGGCACCGGCTGCGCCGGGCTCGTCCGCCAGGGCACCTTGAGATAGCTGGCGAGGGCTGTGTTGAACCAGAGGGCCTGCGCCTCGTCGAGCTCGGCCGGCGACAGCGGCCGGACCGAGCGGATGCGCAGCCCGCCGCCCCGCGACGGCCGGATCGTGACCGCGAGCAGCGGGTGCCGGAAGCGATCGAACACCGCCCGGGCGAGATCGCGGAAGCGGGCATCCTCGGTGGTGCCGAAGGCGATCAGCAGGCGGATCGAATCGCCGGGCGGCTCCGGCATGTGCGCGAGCCGCTTGGCGAGCACCGCGTCCAGTTCGGGCAGGGCGAACCGGTAGAGCGACTTGCGGCCGAGGTCGATGATCGTCCGCACCGAGGGGATCACCTTGTGACCGCGCGCCTCGGCGAGCAGCGAGGCGTAGTAGCCGGTGCCCAGATAGACGCAGTCGCGGCTGAGATTGACGACCCGGACCGAGCGGGCGCGAAAATGCTCCGGCCGCGTGATGTAGATGCGCGGCAGCCAGACCATCTGGCCGAGCGGTTCCGGATAGGCTGAGGGCGGCAGCTCGCTGAGGACGGCTTGCATCAGGAAGCGGTGTCGCGCCTGCTCAAGATGACCGCAGCGCGGAGCTTGGAGCGGCCGTACTTGGCCATGAGCTCGAATTCCCGGCGCAGGATCGGGATGCTGACCCGATCGATGCTGGTGACGTGGGCGGAAGAGATATAAGGATCATGAGCGTAGATAAAACGTTGATCGCAGCCCGACACGATGATCCAGTGGGGCTCCTTGTCGCCGTAGATCCGGTACTGGCTGATCAGCACGAGCGCCATCGCGCCGGCGGCGATCCGTTCGCTCAGCTCGTCGGGCGAGAGCGGATGCAGATGGACCTCGATCTGGCTGCGCCTGAGCTCGTCGAGGAAGTCTTCGTGGACCAGGCGGATGACCGCCTTCTTGTCGGGGTCGCGCACGGTGTCGAGGAAGGGCGGACCCTCGTCGTTGACGAACAGCTCGACGTCGAAGCCGCGCCGCCAGGCGGCGAGCGCCAGACCATGCGGGCCGCAGCCGCCGTGGCCGGAGGTCATGAAGATCATCGTCGATTCGCGCCACAGGCGGAGCTCGAGCCGGCGGTCGAGGCGCAGCCGCTTGTCGAGCGCCTTCATCGCCATCATCAACGCCGCCGGCCCGCAGGTGAACTCGAGCGTCTGCCGGTAGTGGGGCACCCGCCAGGCGACCGGCTGCAGCCGCGGCACCAGGGCGTGCGCCATGCGCAGCGCGTCGCTGTCGTCCTCGTAATAGGAGCGATAGACGCCGAAATCGACGTAGCCGACGCTGCGATAGAGGGCGACCGCGGCGGCATTGCTGGGGTTGACCTCGAGGCGCATGACCGCCGTGCCGCGGTCGAGCGCGGCGGTCTCGGCCGCCCACAAGAGGGCTCGGGCGAGGCCGCGGCCCCGCTGCTCGGGGGCGACCGCCATCGAGTACAGCCGGGCGAGCGCGGTGCGGCCGTGGAACAGCACGAGCGCGTAGCCGAGCAGCCGCCCTTCCTGCTCGGCGACCAGGCAGCTGGCGGTGTTGGTGCTCAGGAAATGGCGAAAGCTGCGCCGCGACAGCCGGTCGTACTCGAAACACCGGGTCTCCAGCTCGACCAGCGCCTCGAGATCTTCGGCCACCGCGGGACGGATCGACCAGCCTGGCCCGGGCAGGGTGCGGCGCCGCGGGCTCTGCACCTCCGGCAGGGCGGTCATGGATGGCTGTCTGCTGCCGAAGCTTGGAGGACCGTCATGGGCCCTAGATATAGGCACCGGGCGCGCCCGCGGGAAGACGGGACGGCGGGGTCATGACGCGCGCGCCGCCGACGCCGATGCTGCGCGCCCTGGCCGAGGCCGAGGCCGCGGCCGCCCGGGGCGAGGTGCCGGTCGGCGCGGTGCTGCTGACAGCCGACGGCGAGCTCCTTGCCGCGGCCGGCAATCGCGTCGAGGAGCTCCGCGATCCGACCGCCCACGCCGAGCTCCTGGTGATCCGTGAGGCGGCGAAGAGCCTCTGCACGCCACGGCTCGTGGTCTGTGACCTCTACGTCACCCTCGAGCCCTGCCCGATGTGCGCCCAGGCGATCAGCTTCGCGCGCATCCGCCGGCTGTACTACGGCGCCGCCGATCCCAAGGGCGGCGGCATCGCGCATGGTCCCCGAATCTTCGCGAGCTCGTCCTGCCATCATGCGCCCGAGGTCTATGGCGGCATCGGCGAGCGCCAGGCAGCCGCCCTGCTCCGGCAGTTCTTTCGCGCGCGCCGGGGGTCGTGACCGATGCGGCTCGTCGTCTGGAACTGCGCCGGCGGCTTCGCGCGCAAGCTCGCGCCGCTGCTGCGTCTGCGGCCGGATGTAGCGATCATCCCCGAATGCGCGCGCTCGATCGTCGACGACCCCCGACTGCACGCGGACCAGGTGGCCTGGCGCGGCCCGGAGCCGGGCAAGGGTCTCGCCATCATCGCCTTTGGCAGCTGGACGGTCGAGCCGGTCGAGATGCACCTCGCGGATCGATGGTTCCTGCCGGCTCTGGTTCGCAGCGCCGGAATGGACCTCAGGCTCTGCGCCGTCTGGGTCAAGCCTGCGCCCGAATATCTCGCCCCGACGCTGCGGACGCTCGCTGCCTGCGCCGGGTTCCTGAGCGAGGGGGCTGCGATCGTCGCGGGCGACTTCAATCATAACGTCTCATTGGACAAGCCGGGACGCCGCCGCCGCTTTCGCGACGTCATCGAGCATCTGAACAGGCTCGGCCTTGTGAGCGCCTGGCACCGGCATCGCGAGGAAGCGCACGGATCGGAGACCAGCCCGACGTTCCACTTCCGGCGGGCGCCGGACCGGGTCTATCACATCGACTATGCGTTCATGCCAGGGCAGCCGGAATGGCTGCCCCGATCGGTCGCGCTCGGCACCTATCGGGACTGGGTGGCGAGCGGGCTCAGCGATCACCTGCCCCTGGTCGTGGAAGCCGGGCCGGGCCAGTCCCGACCCGACCGCCGCCCAAGGCATCAGTAGGCGCCGTTGCCGCGCAGCACGGCGCGGGGGGTCTTGAGGAGGATGACGAGGTCGTACCAGAGCGACCAGTTCTTGACGTACCAGCAATCGAGGTGGACCCGGCGGCGATAGTCGAGATCGTTGCGGCCGCTGATCTGCCAGAGCCCGGTGAGACCAGGGGTGCTCTCGACATAGTAGACGATGCTGTCGCCGTAGCGCGCGAGCTCCTCGGCGATCACCGGCCGCGGGCCGACCAGGCTCATCTCGCCGCGCAGCACGTTGAGCAGCTGGGGCAGTTCGTCGAGCGAGGTCCGCCGCAGCCAGACGCCAAAGCGGGTGATCCTCGGGTCGTCCTTGAGCTTGTGATCGCGTTGCCATTCGGCGAGCGCTTTTGGATCGGCCGCCAGATGCGCGGCCAGCACCCGCTCGGCGTCGGGCACCATGGTCCGGAACTTGAAGCACGCGAACGGCTTGCCGCCCTTACCTATACGCTCATGGCGATAGAGCACCGGCCGGCCGCTGCGCCGCACCTGCCAGCCGATCACCAGCGCGAGCGGCGCTACGAACAGGCAGAGCAGGCCGCCCGCGATCAGGTCGAACGCCCGCTTGAGCCGCCTTGGCCAGGGCCGCGCCAGATTGTTGTAGAGGCGGAGGGAGAGCACGTCGTGGCTGAAGAAATGGGTCACCTGGGTCCCGGCGAGCGGCAGGCCGCGCACCGGTGAGACCATGTCGACGTCGCCATAGTGCAGGCTCAGGCGCTCGACGTAGCCGCCGCAGCTGGCCATCTCGTCGAGCTCGAGCGCCACCACCACATGCGGCCGCCCGAGATGCTCCGGCAACAGGTCGGGATAGGGGGTGGCGCGCAGCACCGGCAGGCGCTTGCCGCCGACCTCCAGATAGGCGGGCGCCGGCTGGGGCGCCCCCGGCGGCTGGATCAGCGCCACCACCTCGAAGCCGAGCAGCGGCTCGCTCTCGAGCGCGCGCGCGGCATCGAGCGCGTTCGGCCCGCTTCCGACCACCACGGTCGGCCGCCGCCAGGCGCCGAGGCCGATCAGGACGTGCTTGAGGGCGACCCGCACGAGCGGTACCGTGAGGGCGATCAGGCTCCAGCTCGCCGCCCACCAGAGGCGCGAGAAGTTGCTCTTGGTCAGGAACACCAGCGCGGCGTCGACGATCGCGAGCGTCACCACGACCCCAAGCACGTCGCCGATCTCCTGCCAGAACGGCCGCCGCCTCGCGTAGTGGCCGAGCCGCCAGAAGGCGACCACGCAGGCGATCCCGAGCGCCACGAAGATCACCGGCCGGGTCTCGCCGACGTGGATCGGCCAGTCGTACCAGGTCGCGTGCCAGGGGATCCCGCTGAACCAATAGTTCATCGTCCGGCCGGCGACGAAGGACGCAAGGATCACCAAGAGATCGCCGGCCGCGAGCAGCCAGCCCTCACGCACCGCGCGGCGCGAGCGCATCACCAGCTGTCGTTCGGTCGCCGCCTGGACGTCCATCCCACCCGGCCGAGGGTAAAGCGAGCCGCAAGGGCCGAAATCCGGACCGGAAATAGCCCGGAACGCCTGGAGCAGGCAAGACCCGATTGCCCGGGCGACGGGCCGCCGATGGTCGCTGACCGGGGGGGTCAGGCGGCGCGCGCGGCCAGGCGCAGGCGGGCGCGCCGCGCGAGCTCGACCACGAAAAACACCGGCGACAGCAGGACGATGATGACCTCGCTCGGGCGCATGAGCTTCGAGATCAGCAGCTCGCGATAGCCCGAGCGCGTGACCAGATGGCGCAGCCGGCGCTTGGCCTTGGTCTTCGGCCTGAAGTTGTCGCTCTGGCCGACCCGCTGGAGGGCGATCATCGGAAAGAATGCGTAGGTTCCGGGCAATCTGGCGTAGGCGGAATCGACGCCCTTGCCGGCGATCCGGCTGCGCTCGATGCCGGTCGTGCTCCACGGATGGTCGGCCAGCCATTGCAGCAGGCGCGGGCTCGCGATGTAGGCGTGCGAGCAGGCCGAAGACGTGCGCAGCACATTGTGGCGGACCGGGTAGGCCCTGAGCGGCCAGTGGCCGAGGAAGAAGATCATCCAGCCGGATGGCAAATCGTCGAGCGCGCGCCCGATCGAGCGCAGGACCCGCGGGCGCAGCCGCCGCGTGAACAGCACGTCGTCCTCGAAGATCAGGGTCCGCTCGCTGCCGTGCGCGCGGGCGTGCATGGCGACCGCGCGATGCGAGGCCCAGCCGCCGATGAAGCCATTTTGCGGATGCTTATCGGGGCGGTAGAAGAGCACGCGCCGGCAGAGACCGGCCTTGTGAAACTCGGCGGCCGCCTGGGCGGCCCGATCGTCGCGGGTCTTGAGCGAGATACAGTAGACGGCGTCCAGGAACGACCAGTCGAGGCCTCGCCCCGGATTCGGATCCGGGCCGCCGCAATAGGGGCAGGCCCGGTCGCGCGGGCAGCGATGATAGGCGGCCCCATCCGGCAGCAGGGCGGGTGCGGGTGATCCGTTGAGCATGACCTCGTTTCCACCAGAGATCCCAGCAGACTGACGCCGGCGGCCGCCGTCGATCCCGAAGCCTGCGACCCTTGGCCGCGCCGGCGTCATCGCTCGCCCTGCCAGCGGAAGCTGCCGCCCGCGACCAGCCCCTCCGCGATCGAGGCGGCTATGCCCTGAAACTGCCAGCGGCCGTAGCGACCGATCTGATGGATGCGATGGTCCTGAAGGATCTGCAGGGCTTCCGCCCGCCAGGTCGAGCCGGGCCAGGACCAGGTATAGGCGACATCGATCCAGGTCGGATGCGCGACCTCGACCCGCTCGATGAAGCCCCAATGCTGCAATTCACGCACGACCCCGTCGCAATGGGCGTCGACCGCCGCCTCCGACGGTCGCTCGCCACCGGGGAACGAGCGCTCGACGTAGAGGCTGACCCGGTCGCCTGCGCTGCGGGCCGCGGCCGGCAGGAAGCGCGGATCGACGTTGCTGTAGAACCCGACCCGGTGGAACCCCGCCTCGGAACGCGGCAGGTACAGCCAGTGGTCGCCCGGGCAGGCGGCACCGCGGGTGGCGCCGATGTTGACCACCAGCACGGAGGTGAACGGATCCGCAGGCGCCGCGGTCGAGAGGCCGGTCATCGCCACGACCCGGTTGAGGGGCAAAGTCGAGAGCAGCGTCTGGTAGGGCCGCGCGCTGCCGTCGGCGAACAGCAGCCGCCGGCTGCCGACATCGATCTCGACGACACGGCGGTCGAGCTCCAGCCGGCAGCGCGCCGCCATGCGCCGGGCGAGGAGATCGAGGCCACCCTCGGGGTAGGCAAAGACCGCGTTGTAGCCGGTCGCGGGCGTGTCCTCGAAGGCGCCGCGCAGCGCGAGGCCCAGATCCTGGGGCGATTTGTAGGCGTCTTGCGGAGCGATGCGGGTGTAGAGCCCGGCGGTGTAGAGCTCGTGGAACGGCGCGAAGAAGACCCGGTTCAGCGTCGCGCCGAAGTTGGCCAAGAGCCAGTCGGCCTGCGTCGTGATCGGCCCGGGCGGTCGCGCCATTTCGGCGAGGGCCGCGACGGTCAGCCGACGGTCCAGGAACCGGAGGTGATTTTGGATCGGATAGGGGACCGACTGGCGCCGGTCCGGGAAGAATACCGCCGAGCGCCGGGCGTAGCGGGCGAGCGGCACGAGCCCCCCGACGAGATGCAGCACGCTCGGATCGCCGCCGAACAGCCAGTGGCCGCCGCCGATCTCGAAGCGATAGCTGTCCTCGTCGTCGGGGGGATGGGGGAGCGGCCGGTCGCTGCCCGGGACGATGTAGTAGGAGCAGCAGATCCCGCCCGGATGCGCCGCCGCCTCGAGCACCGGCAGCCCGGACGCCATACCGGCGGCGAGGCCGGTCATTCCGGCGCCAAGGATCAGCGTTCGATCGTCCATGGGCCGCCGTCCGACCTGGTGCCGGATCCGCGCAGATCTCGTCCGCTCGTGGGCAGGCCGGCCGCCCCCCAACCCCGGCGCACGGGGTCCGCCACCAAAGTCGGGACCTCTCGCGCCCGCCGTCCGGTCTCGGGTTTCCCTCAGCGCCTGCGGGTCACCTTACGCTCCGGCGGGCGGGGGGCAATAGGCGAGATGGCGCGGGCGAACCGACCCGCGACCGCGATCTGACGGCGCGCGAGGCCTGCCGGTCAGCGCATGAGCTTGGCGTCGAACCCATGCTCGCCATAGGAGAGCAGCGTCTTCTTGCCCTTCATCAGGGTCTCGAGCAGCACCCGGTGACCCCACAGCTGATGCAGGAAGCCCAGCGTCTTCTCGGCATAGCCGATGTGCAGATCGCGGCCGTCATGCTCGTGCTTGAGATAGAGCGCCCGGTTGTTGCCGTAGTCGGCGTCGTGGATCTTGATCACCGGCTGGGCATTCATGCCGACCGTCCGGATCAGGGTCTCCTTGACCTCGCGCCAGCTGTCCTGATCGGAGACCTTGGTCACCACCAGGTTGTCGCCGCGCGGCTCGAACTCGAATAGATCGAGCTCGCGCATCAGCTCCTCGGTCAGGAACCGGCGCAGGAACGAGGCGTCGCGATCGGTCTCGCGGACTTCGAAGATCTTCTCGCTGCCGGACTTGGTGGGCGGGCCGTAGGCCTCGAGCTCGGCCGCGGTCGGCTGCTCGAAGCGGCGCTCGATGTCCTGCCAGATCTTGAAGCCGACGTGGTAGGGATTGATGCTGCCCGGATGCGGGCAGATCACCTGATTGTGGCGGACCAGGAACTCCAGATAGATGTCCTGGGGCAACTCCAGGCTGTTCATGATCTTGTGGTGCCAGTAGCTGGCCCAGCCCTCGTTCATGATCTTGGTCTCGATCTGGGGCAAGAAGTACTGGGCCTCCTCGTGGACGATGGTCAGCACATCCTGCTCCCACGCCTGGAGGTGGCGGTTGTGGTCGCGGATGAACAACAAGATGTCCTCGTCCGGCTCGAGCGGCACCTGGCGCAGATCGGGCTCGACATAGTCGGGCCGCCGATGCAGGCGCGCGAACGGGTCGTGGCGCGGCTCCGCCGCCTCGATCCGGCGCTGCCGCTGCTCCTCCGGGTTGAGCTTGCGGATCGCCGGGTTGCGGCGGCTGTTCATCGACAGCGCATGCGCCGCGTCGATCAGGGCCTCGACCCGCTCGAGGCCGATCGAGGGGTCCTCTTCGTAGTCGCGCACGCGGTCGGCGCGGGTCTTGAACTGGGCCAGCGTGTGCTCGGCGCGGGTCGCGTTGCTGAAGGTGAAATTATTCTTGAAGAAGTCGTTGTGACCATAGACATGCGCGATCGTCAGAATCTGCAGGCAAAGCGAGTTGTCGCGCATCAGATAGGCCAGGCAGGGGTCGGAGTTGATCACCATCTCGTACGGCAGACCGCTGACCCCATGATCGTACATGGTCTTGGTCTTCTCGTAGGATTTGCCGAAGCTCCAATGCGGGTAGTGGGCGGGCATGCCGTGATAGGCCATGAAGGCCAGCATCTGATTGTGATCGCAGACCTCGAACTCTTGCCGGTAGCCGTCGAGGCCGAACTCCGCCACCCGCTCGCGGATCGCGTCGTCCCAGTATGCGAGGTCGTCGAGGTCCCAGTTCGCCACCGCCATCCTACCCTTTCGATCCTAGCTCCGGGAGCGCATTCGACGTCGGCCGGACGGCCGGGGTACCCGCGGCCGTTCAGGCGGGCGCCGGCACCCGATCCCGCGACAGGAACGCCTTGAAGCTCGGCCAGATGTCCTCCTTGCGCTCGATCAGTACCGACTGGAAATTGTCGGCCTCGAGCCGGCGGAACATGTCGAGCATGGAGCTCTCGTAGTAGTGCGAGCCGAGCGGCTTGATCTCACCATACCCGAACAGGTTGCAGATATCGCAGAGTTCCCTGGCCGCCTTGAGCGCAGCGGCATTGTCGGAATCGAAATTATCGCCGTCAGAGCAGTGAAAAGCATAGACGTTCCACAAGGAGGGGTGATAGCGGTCATGGATGATCTCGAGGGCCTTATGGTAACCCGAAGAGATCAGCGTGCCGCCGGATTCTCCCTTGTGGAAGAACTCCTCCTCGGTCACCTCGCGCGCCTGGGTGTGGTGGCCGATGAACACGAGCTCGACGTTCTGATACTTGGTGCTGACGAACTGATAGAGGAGAAAGAAGAAGCTGCGCGCCAGATATTTCTTCATGCTGTCCATGGACCCGGAGGTGTCCATGACGCACAGCACGACCGCGTTGGACTCCTCGCGCGTGTCCTCGACCAGGCGCTTGTAGGTCAGATCCTCGCGCCGGAACGGGAAGCGCTCCTCGCCGGTATCGCCGAGCGCCAGCGGCCGGGACGGTTCGGCCGCCGCCGGGGTCGCGCCGCCGCGCGTGGTCGCGATCTTGCGCCGGATGCGCGCCTTGGCGGTGCGCCTTCGATCGAGATGGACGCGCACGCCGGCCTTGCGATAGCCCTTGCGCTTGGCGATCCGGTCGGACTCGACCTCGCGCAGGATCTTGCGCTCCATGTCGGGCAGCTCGAGATCCTCGAACATGATCTCGATCAACTCGTCGAGGGTCACGTCGGTCTCGTAGTAGTCGATGCCCGGCTGATCGCCCGCGCGCCCGGCGCCCTCACCGTCCTTGGCCGCCTTGCCGACCACCTGGCCGGGCTCGGTTTCGCCGTCGCCCGAGCCCACCTGCGGCTGGTTGTCGCCGAACACGAAGCGGTATTCCTTGATGCCGCGGATCGGGACCTTGATGATCCGATCCCGCGCGCGGCCGATGATCAACTCTTCCGAGATGATGTCGGCGATGTTGTCGCGGATCGCCTCGCGCAGCTTCTCCCGATGGCGCTGGCGATCACCGGCGCTGCGGTCGGAGCGGAGCGCGTCCGAGGACGAGTAAGGTCGGAAGATTGCCATCCGGTTCGCCGCCTGGCGCGTCAGCTCAAGGCTGCCCTGGCCATCGCCGTCAATCCCGCCACAGATGATTGGCGGCGTACTTCAGGATCACGTCGACGCTGTCCGCGCAATAGCCTCCCTCGATCAGGTTCTGGACCATGGTGTCGTACTTTTGCTGCTGCTCCTCGTCGCGCGTGCGCGCCTTGGTGACGATCCGCGACAGCTCGCGCACCGAGTTCATCAGCTTGCGCTCGATCGCCTCCTTGAGCGGCTCGTAGGCGGTGTAGCTGATCTTCTCGCCGCGCCGCGAGGACGCCCAGAGGTAAGCGATCACTTCCTGCCGGAAGCCGTCGGCGGCCGAGCCGATGATCGCGATCTGCTCCTCGATCGACTTGAGGAACGACTCATCCGGCTGCAGCTCCTCGCGGGTGTTGTGGTCACGCACCTTGGACTTGGTGACGTAGGCCTCGGCGTGATCCAGATAGTTCTGGAACAGCGTCTCCGCCTGCTCCCGGTACGAGTAGATGAACGCCTTGGTGATGTCCTTCTCGAGCAGCTCCAGATAGCCCTTGTGCAGCGTGTCCTGGAGATGCTCGAGGTACTGCTTCTTGACGTCCTCGGCGAGGTCGGCCTCCTTGACCATGTTGATCAGGGCCTCGCGGACGCTGATCGGATGGATCGACTTCGGGTTCTGGCTGAGCGCGGTGTCGAGCGCCTTCATGATGAAGCGGGTCGAGATCCCGAACATGCCCTCGCGCTTGGCGTCCTCGTGGAGCTCGCGCGCCGACAGCTTCTTGGTCCGCCCCTTCTCGACCACCTCCTCGCCGTTGTACAGCCGGAGCTTGGTCATCAGATCGCATTTGGCGGTCGGCTCGAGCCGGGTCAGGACCGCGAACATCGAGGCGATCTCGAGGGTGTGCGGCGAGATGCAGGCGTCGAACTTGGAGCGCGCCAGGAACTTCTGATAGATCTTGACTTCTTCCGACAGCCGCAGGTTGTAGGGCGCCTTGACCACCACGATCCGATCGAGGATCGCCTCGTTGGTGTGGTCGGCCTTGAACTTCTGCCACTCGGCCTCGTTGGAGTGGGCGACGATGCAGGTGTCGACGTAGATCGTGCCGTGGCGACCCGGCGCCGGGACGAACTTCTCCTGGGTGGCGGTGATCATGGTGTGGAGATATTCGGTCTCGTTCTTGAACACCTCGATGAACTCGACCAGGCCGCGATTGCCGACGTTGAAGGCGCCGTTGAGCTCCAGCACCCGCGGATCGCCCTCGGAGAAGCGGTCGAGCTTGGAGATGTCCTCCGAGCCGATCAGCACCGAGGTGTCCTGGTTGTTCGGGTCGACCGGCGGCACGACGCCGATGCCGCGCCGGCCACGCTTGGAGAAGTTGAGGGTGCGGACCGGCACCTCCTCGTAGCGGCCGCTGAACTCGTCCATCAGGCGATAGCGGCAGACCGGGCAGAGGTCGCCCTCGATCTTGACCCCAAGCATCTCCTCGAACGCCGGCCGCAGATGACGCGGGATCAGGTGCAGCGGCTGCTCATAGATCGGGCAGCCGTCGATCACGTAGATCGGCGCCAGCTCCTCGAGGCCGCGCTTGAGACGCTCGACCAGCGAGCTCTTGCCGGAGCCGACCGGGCCCATCAGGTAGAGCACCTGCCGGCTCTCCTCGCCACCCATCGCCGCCGAGTGGAAGTAGCGCACGATCTTGTCGAGCGTGCGCTCCATGCCGAAGAACTCGTCCTTGAAAAAGTTGTAGACCTTGATCCGCTCGTCGCCGAACAGCCGCTGGGTGCGCGGGTCGTTCTCCGGGTTGATCTCGGTCACGCCGGCGCTGTCGATCATGTCGAACAGCCGGCGATGCGACAGATTCACCACCGCCGGGTCGGCCTTGACCCGCTCCAGATATTCGATGAAAGTGCCATGCCAGTGCTGGGTCTGGCGGGTTTCCCGATCCTCCTGGATGAGCTTGGCGAAATCGATCGTCTGCTTGACCATGCACTCCACCTCGCTGCTAGGACCTCGCGGATCGCGCCGCCCCACCCCGCCCTCGACCGATCGCCGGCAGACATCGGGCCCCTGCTACCAAAACGCGAACCGGCACGGACGGGGTCCACCCAAGGGATCGTCGACGGCACACTAGGGCTGAATGTCTGAGCATTGCGTTAAGGACGCCCTTCCAAGCTGCCGATCGACGCAAATCTCATGCCGGGAAGGTGATGGGCCACGTCGACCGGCCGCTCCTCTATATCTAGGTTGCCATACCCGTACATCTAGGCTACCGAACCGGCCCATCCAGGTGCCTGCAATCCCCCATTTGGCTTGCTTGCCGCGCGCGTCCACCATGCGACCGGTCGAGGCCCGCGCCGACCGGCAGCGTCTCGCCGGCTTGCGCAGCAGCCAGATCGGTCCGGCGCAATTCATCGCGCGGTGAAACAGGAACGCTCGTTCATATTAACCATGAAGATTACCAACCATCGGCCGGAACTTCAACCAGAATATCTAGGTCGATGATTGCCTCAAATCTTCGGAGTATTGCTCGGGACCGGGCTGGGAAATCCGACCGCGAGCGCCCGCGGCCGGGGTCTTTTGCCAAGGCCCCCGGAGTCCACTACACTTCGCGGCATGCCCCGGTGCCCAGGGACGCCGGGCCTGTACGTCCGTGCCACGGCAATCCGCAGTCCGCGCGGCTGAGCGCCGCCGGGTCCAATCAGGGAGGACCAGACGCATGCGATCGTTCTTCAAGCTCGGCGGTCCGGCCGCCGTCGCCCTCGCGCTCCTCGGCAGCGCCTGGGCCAGCGGGCCGGCCGCGGCGGCCTATCCGGACCGCCCGATCACCATCATCGTGCCCTGGGGTGCGGGCGGCGGCACCGACGCCACCGGCCGGATTCTCGCGAGCCTCATGGAGCAGAAGCTCGGCGTGCCGGTCAACGTGGTCAACCGCACCGGCGGCTCTGGCGTGATCGGGCACTCGGCGATCGCGACCGCCGCCCCCGACGGCTACACGCTCGGCGTGGTCACGGTCGAGATCGGCATGATGCACTGGCAGGGCCTGACCGAGCTCAGCTACAAGGACTACACACCTCTGGCGCTGTACAACGCCGACCCCTCCGGGATCGAGGTGCGCGCCGATTCCGAATGGCAGACCGCCAAGGACGTGCTCGCCGCGGTCAAGGCCAACCCCGGCCAGTACAAGGCCTCGGGCACCGGCCAGGGCGGCATCTGGCATCTGGCGCTGGCCGGCATGCTGCAGGCGGCCGGGATCGCGCCCGACGCCGCACCCTGGGTCCCGAGCCAGGGGGCGGCGCCCGGCCTGCAGGACATGGTCGCCGGCGGCGTCGACATCGTCACCTGCTCGGTGCCCGAGGCGCAGTCGCTGCTCGAGGCCGGCCGGGTCAGGAGCCTCGCGGTCATGAGCGACGAGCGCAACCCGGCGTTCCCGGACGTGCCGACGCTGAAGGAGGCGACCGGGCTCGACTGGAAGGTCGCCGCCTGGCGCGGCATCGCCGGCCCCAAGGGCATGCCCGACGAGGTCACCCAGAAGCTCGTGCCGGTGCTCAAGCAGATCTGGGACGGCAAGGAGTTCAAGGACTTCATGGCCCAGCGCGGCTTCGGCCTGGTCTGGGGCGATCCGGAGCGCTTCGAGCAGTGGATGGCCGAGAGCGACGCGTCGCTGGGCAAGGTCATGAAGGCGGTCGGGATCGCCAAATAAGCCCGCCGCGCCGGCCGCTCGGGGACGGGGTGCGGTGAAGGTCAACGACGCCGTGATCGGGGTCGTGCTGGTGCTGTTCGCGCTGCTGATGATCTGGCAGACGCGCAGCTTCCCGGCGATGCCGGGCCAGGACTACGGCCCCGCCCTGTTCCCGGTGCTGGTCGGCATCGGCCTGATCGTGACCGGCGGCATCCTGATCGCAGGCGGCCTCGCGCGGCGGCGGACCGAGCCCTGGGTCGGCGGCGGCGCCTGGCTCCGATCGCCGCTGCACCTGGCCCGCTTCGCGGCGATCGTCGGCGGCCTCCTGTTCTACATCCTGGCCTCCGACAGGCTCGGCTTCATCCCGACCGCGATCCTGCTGCTGTTTGGCTGGCTGCTCCTGTTCCGCGGCCGGCCGCTCTCGTCGCTCGTGATCGCGCTCGCGGTCACCGCGGTCGTCGACTACGCGTTCACCCATCTGCTGCTGGTGCCGCTGCCGCTGGGCGTGCTCCAGCGCCTCCTCTACCCGGCCTCGTGAGCCCCATGTCGCCCTTCGAGACCGCGCTCGGCCTGGTCTTCGATCCTTACGTCCTGCTCGTGCTCGTGCTCGCCGCGGCGTTCGGCCTCGTGGTCGGCGCCCTGCCCGGCCTGACCGCGACCATGGCGACGGCGCTGCTGGTGCCGATCACCTTCTTCATGGACCCGGTGCCCGCGATCGGCGCGATCGTGACCGCCTCGGCGATGGCGATCTTCGCCGGCGACATCTCGGGGGCGCTGCTGCGCATCCCCGGCACGCCTGCCTCGGCCGCCTATGTCGAGGACGCCTATCGGATGACCCGTGCCGGGCAGGCCGAGCTGGCGCTCGGCGCGTGCCTCGACGAGCTCGGCGATCGGCGGCCTGTTCGGCACCGCCGTGCTCGCCTTCTCGGCGCCGGCGCTGGCCGAGTTCGCGCTGCGCTTCAGCTCGCACGAGTATTTCTGGCTCGCCTGCTTCGGCCTCAGCTGCGCCGTCTTCATCTCGACCGACGCGCCGGTCAAGGGCGTGGTCTCGCTGCTGATCGGCCTGTTCATCGCGACCATCGGCATCGACGTCACCGCCGGCTATCCCCGCTTCAGCTTCGGCAACGTCGAGCTGATGGGCGGGGTCAGCTTCATCCCGGCGATGATCGGCATGTTCGCGGTCAGCGAGGTGCTGCGCTACGCGATCGCGACCGAGCCGCCGCTCGAGGCGCCCCGCCAGGCGATCGTGCACATCTTCCGCGGCCTGGGCCCGGTGCTCTGGCGCTACAAGCTGAACCTTCTGCGCGGCAACGTGATCGGCGTGGTCATCGGCATCCTGCCGGGCTCGGGCGCCGACATCGCGGCCTGGATCTCCTACGCCGTCGCCAAGCGCTTCTCGAAGGAGCCGGAAAAGTTCGGCCGCGGCCACGTCGAGGGCCTGGTGGATGCCGGCGCCGCCAACAACTCAGCACTCGGCGGCGCCTGGGTCCCGGCCATGGTGTTCGGTATCCCCGGCGATTCGATCACCGCGATCGTGATCGGCGTCCTCTACATGAAGAACATGAACCCGGGCCCGACCATCCTGTTGCACGCGCCCGAGCTGCTCTACGCCGTGTTCGTCGTCTTCTTCGTCGCCAATGTGCTCATGATCCCGCTGGGCTACGCCGCGATCCGGCTGTCGCGCCAGATCCTGCACGTTCCGCGCGCGATCCTGATGCCCGTGATCCTGATCTTTTGCATCGTCGGCTCGTTCGCGATCAACAACACGGTCTTCGGGGTCGGCATCATCCTGGTCCTGGGCCTGCTCGCCTTCGTCATGGAGGAGAACGGCTTCCCGATCGCGCCCGCGATCCTGGGCATCGTGCTCGGGCCCTTGGTCGAGGACAACTTCATGACCACGATGATGAAGTCGAACGGCGATCTGCTGGGCTTCTTCTCGCGCCCGATCGCGGCCGCGCTCGGGGCGGTCACGCTCGCCATCTGGGCCTGGGTGATCGTCGGCTGGAGCCTGCGCGCCTGGCGCGGCCGCCACCCGGCCGAGAGCAGCCCCGCGGCCACCGGACAGCCGCAAAAGTAGGGAGCTTGGCAGCCGATCGGCGACGTGCTTACTCTCTTTCCAGCCAAGGAGGCGCCCGTCGACCCTGCGCGACGGGTCATAACGATAAGGAGAGCAGCGCATGTCTCGTATGCCATTGGCGTTCGGCGCCACCGCCATCGGTCTGGCGCTGGCGATCAGCGGTCCGCTCCAGGCCCAGGTTTCAGGCGGGGTCGACCAGACGGTCGGCGGCACGCCGTTCGAGGACGCGGCCAAGCCCAGCCCCGACACCAAGGACTTCCACAGCAAGGATGGCAAGCTCACCTTCGCGATCATCAGCCACACCGCCGGCAACGGCTTCTTCGACCCGGCCTACGTCGGCGCCCAGGTCGCGGCCAACGCGTTCGGCATCAACCTGATCAAGCTCGGGCCGGAAGCGCCGATCGACGACTATCCGCGCCAGTTCGAGATCATCAATCAGGTGCTCCAGGACCCGACCATCGACGGCATCGCGATCACCAGCGGCCAGGCCGGCGCCTACAACGACGTGATCGCCAAGGCCGAGGAGCTCGGGATCCCGGTCGCGACCTTCAACAGCTTCGACCCCGGCCTCAAGGACCGCAACAGCATCAGCCATACCGGCCAGGACGCCTCGGCCGCGGCGATCGGCGGCGAGGCGATGGTCAAGTGCATCCTGGCCAGCGGCGCCAAGGGCGGCTCGATCCTGTTCCCCAACACCACCACCATGGGCAACGTCGAGGTCAACAACCGCACCATCGCGGCCTTCGAGGCGACCGTGAAGGCGCTCTCCGACGCCGGCCAGCTCGACAACTTCAAAGTCGACGCCGGCCCTGAGAACATCGGCATCGACGTCGATCAGAAGAACCTGGTCGGCTCGACCGTCAGCCTGATCGAGAGCCGGGGCGACGTGGTCGGCCTCATGGGCACCAACGCCGCGACCACGCCTGCGATCGGCGATGCGGTCGCCCAGCTCGGCCTCCAGGACAAGATCTGCAGCTACGGCTTCGACCTCGGCCCCAAGATGCTCGACCAGATCAAGTCCGGCGCGCTCGACGGCTCGCTCGGCCAGCAGCCGTTCCTGCAGGGCTTCTATCCGATCCTGCAGCTCTACCTGCAGATCGACCGCGGCATCGCAGCGGCCGATCTCGACACCAAGGCGCAGCTCGTGACCAAGGACAACGTCGCCGCGGTCGGCAAGCGCTTCGAGAACTGACCCGGGAGACGATCCCTTGCCGTACCCGACGGTGCCCGGATGCCGCTCCGGGCACCGCCCCTTTTCGGCGACCTCCGCTCGGATATCCGAGGCCGACCGGCGGGCAACCGGCCGCGCCCCCGCCCGCCCCGCGAGCGGCCGCCCGCGCCTCCAACCGGCCCGCCGAGCGGCCGGCGCGCCTCCGACCCGCCCCACAGAGCGGCCGCTCGCGCCTCCAACCGGCCCGCCGAGCGGCCGGTCGCGCCGCCACCCGCCCCACCGAGCAGCCGCTCGCGCCTCCGACCCGCTCCACCGAACGGCCGGTCGCGCCTCCGACCCGCCCCGCAGAGAGTGGGCCCACCATGACCGGCGCGGCAGACGCCCTGCGGTTGGAGGTCCTCGGGCCGGGCCCGATGGGCTGCCGGGCGGTTAACCCTTCATCAACCCTTTGCCGCCAGGGTCGCACTGCATCGCTGGTCCATGCGACCCTGGGACTCCTTGCCGCCGGTCAGCCGCTGGGCGGACGGAGTCCCAGGGTCGCATGGACCACCGAGCGGCAAGATTGATCCGGCAAAGGTCAAGATACGGTAAAGGCTGCGATTGTCGTAACGGCCGGGGGCTCGCGGGCGGCGGGCGGCGGGCGCGATGAGCCGGTTGCGCGGGATCTTCGCGACCTGGGAGTTCGGCGTCATCGTCGTGATGGCGCTGCTCTATCTGGCCGGCGTCTGGATCAATCCCAAGTTCTGGGGATCGAGCGGCGCCTTCGAGGCCGTGCTGCGCGATGCCTCGCAGTTCGGGGTGATCGCGGTCGGCATGACCTTCGTCCTGATCAACAAGGATCTCGACCTCTCGGTCGGCTCGACCATGGGCCTGACCGCGGCGGTGTTCTCGATCCTCTACACGCCCGGCCTGCACGACACCTCGGCCCGCTTCGCGCTCGCGGTCTGCCTTTTGATCGGGCTCGCGGTCGGCCTGATCAACGGCCTCCTGGTCACCTGGCTGCAGGTGCCGACCTTCATCGCGACGCTTTCGACCCTGTTCATCGGCCGCGGCCTCGTGCTCGGCATGACCGGCGGCAAGAACATCGGCTTCTCGGTCAAGGCGCCCGAGAGCAGCCTGTTCGTGGTCGGCGAGATGAACCGCTTCGGCTTCAGCAACCAGATCGTCGTGTTCGCGGTCGTCGCGCTCATCGGCGGCATCGTACTGGCGCGCTCGCGCTGGGGCTACGAGACCTACGCCACCGGCGGTAACCTGGCGGCGGCCAATCTGCGCGGCATCAACACCGATCTGGTGCGCATCCGCGCCTTCGTGATCTCGGCGCTGACCGCCGTGATCGCGGGCCTGCTCTCGGTCGCGCAGGCCAAGGGCACCGACAGCCAGGCGGGCTTCGGCGCCGAGCTGATCGTGATCGCCTCGGTGATCGTCGGCGGCACCAGCATCCTCGGCGGCCGCGGCCGGATCGTGGGCTCCGCGCTCGGCGCGCTCCTGATCGTGCTGATCGACAAGCTGCTGCGCGAGGGCATCCCTGCCACCCGCACGATCGTGATCGGCGGCAAGGAGATGGCGGTCCAGGGAATGGCCCAGCTGCCGCCCGGCGCCGTGCCGGCCTTCCTCGGGCTGATGCTGCTGCTGGCGGTGCTGATCGACCCCTGGGTCCTGCGCCGCCGGCTGATCGGCCGCATGATCGCCCGCCTGCGCGGCCTGCCGCCGCCGCCCGAGGTGATCGAGACCGCGGCGATCGAGACCGCGAAGACCGTCGGCACCCTGCACGAGGCGCGCGCCGCGAGCGCGGGCCCGCTCGGCCGGCTGCTCGCCCAGCGCGAGGTCGCAGCCGTGCTGTTCGCGGTCCTGCTGTGGCTTGCGGGCTTCTACCTGCGGCCGGATTTCTGGGGCAGCCTCGACAACAGCTTCAATCTGCTGCTGGCGTTTACCGAGGTCGGCATGATGGCGGTCGGCATGGTGTTCGTGATCGCGGGCGGCGACATCGACCTCTCGGTCGGCTCGGTCATGGCGCTCTCGGGCGGCACGGCTGCCTTTTTGATGGTCAAGCAGGGCATGCCGCCCTTGCCGGCTGCCTGCCTGGGCTTCCTCGCCGGCGCGCTGGCGGGCGTGGTCAACGGCTTCCTCGCGACCAAAGGGCCGGCTGCCGTCGTTCGTGGTCACGCTTGGCATGTTCTACATCGCCCGCGGGCTCGGGGCCTGGCTCGCGTCCGGCCGCCAGCTCCAGGGCTTTCCGGAATCCTTCAACCTGATCGGGCGCAAGCTGATCGAGGTCCTGACCTATTTCGGCATCGCCCCCGCCCGCGGCAGCTTCTGGTATCCGCTCGCCGCCGCGGTCAGCACCCAGACCCTGATCCTGGCCGTGATCGCGCTGGTCTTCGGGCTGATCCTGTGGCGCACGCCGTTCGGCTACATGGTGCGCGCGACCGGCGGCAACCGGCGGGCGGCGGGCTTCGCCGGCATCGACACCGACCGCGTCCGCTTCCGGAGCCTCGTGCTGAGCGCCGCCTGCGCGTCGCTCGCGGGCGTGATCTACATCGCCTACTACCGCTCCTTCCTGCCGCTCGCCGGGCAATTGCGCGAGCTCGACGTGATCGCCTCCGTCATCATCGGCGGCGGCAGCATCTTCGGCGGCTTCGGCTCGGTCGTGGGCGCGCTCGCGGGCGCCGCCGTGATCACGCTCCTGCGCGGCCTGATGGCGCTCCAGATCATCACCACCGACGGCCGCTCCTTCGTCATGCCCCAGCACTGGGTCAACGTCGGCATCGGCGTGATCCTGATCGTGGCCGTGCTGAGCGACATCTGGCTGCGCCAGCAGGCAGCCTTGCAGCGCGTCGTGCGCCACGTCCGCGCCACCCTCCGTCCTTTGCGCGAGGCCGAGCTGTGAACCCGACCCCCCGCCCGATCCCAGAGCCGCCGGTCCCCGACCCGCCGGTGAAAGAGCCCCCGGTCCCCGAGCCGCCGGTCAAGGAGCCGCCCGTCGAGGTGCCTCCGACCCCCGAGCCGCCGACCGAAGTGCCCCCGATCGAAGAGCCCCCGACCGAGGAGCCGCGGGGCGGCGCCCTGCCGCTGATCGACATGCGCGGCATCAGCAAGGCGTTCGGCGCGATCCAGGCGCTGACTCGAAGGTCAACCTCCGGCTGATGCCGGGCGAGATCCTGGGCCTCGTCGGCGACAACGCGGCCGGCAAGTCGACGCTGATGAAGATCCTCTCCGGCGCCTACACGATGGACGCCGGCAGGATCCTGCTCGCGGGCGAGGAGGTCCACTTCGCGAGCCCGCACGACAGCCGGGCGCGCGGGATCGAGATGATCTATCAGGACTTCGCGCTGTGCGGGAACCTGGACGTCGCCGCCAACATGTTCCTCGGCAACTGGCCGACCAAAGGCTGGTTCGTCGACAAGAAGCGCATGGAGAGCGAGGCCTGGGATATCCTCAAGCGCCTCAACGTCGACATCGCCTCGGTCAACCTCAAGGTCGAGAGCCTCTCGGGCGGCCGCCAGCAGCTGGTCGCGATCGCGCGCGCGGTCTCGTTCGAGCCCAAGGTCGTGATCCTCGACGAGCCGACCGCCAACCTCTCGGTGCCGGTCGCGCGCCGCCTGCTCGACCTGATGCGCGACCTCAAGCGCCACAACGTCGCCCAGATCATCATCAGCCACCGTCTCCAGGACATCTTCGCGGTCGGTGACCGGGTCATGGTCCTCAAACGCGGCCGCGCGGTCGGCGTGCGCAGCATCCAGGAGACCACCGAGGACGAGATCCTGGGCCTGATCGTGCAGGGCGACGCCGGCCTCGAGGAGCCCGGCGCGGACGGTTCAGCATGAGGAGCAGGACATGAGCCAGTATGCCAGCTATCCGAGCCTGAAGGGCCGCTCGGTGCTGATCACGGGCGGCGGTTCGGGCATCGGCGCGTCGCTCGTCCGCCACTTCGCGGCCCAGGGCTCGAAGGTAGGCTTCGTCGACATCGCGACCGAGCCCAGCCGCAAGCTGGTCGAGGAAATCGCCGCCAAAGGCGATCCCAAGCCCCTGTTCGTCGCCTGCGACCTTCGCGACATCGAGGCGCTCCGCCGGGCCATCGCCGAGATCGCGGCGGCCAACGGGCCGATCACCGTGCTGGTCAACAACGCCGCCCACGACGAGCGGCACAGGTTCGACACGGTGACGCCCGAGTACTGGGATGACCGGCTCGCGGTCAACCTCAAGCACCAGTTCTTCGCCGCCCAGGCGGTCCATCCGATGATGAAGGCAGCGGGCGGTGGCGCCATCGTCAACTTCGGCTCGGTCAGCTGGATGGTGGGCCAAGGCGGCATGCCGGGTTACACCGCCGCCAAGGCCGCGGTCGCGGGCCTGACCCGCGGCCTCGCGCGCGACTTCGGCCCCGACAACATCCGGGTCAACTCGATCGCCCCCGGCTGGATCATGACCGAGCGCCAGGTCAGCCTCTGGCTGACGCCCGGAGGGCGAGGAGGAGCTGATGCAGCCGCCAGTGCCTGAAGCGCAAGCTCTACCCGGACGACATGGCGCGGATCGTCTTGTTCCTCGCCGCCGATGACTCGGGCGCCATGACCAACCAGACCTACATCGCCGACGGCGGCTGGGTCTGAGAGCCCAGGCGCCCGCGCCCAGCCCGAGAGCTAGGCCCGAACCCGCCGACCGGGCGGGGGGGCCATGCGACGCCGGCTCGTTCTGGCGTTCCTTGCCGCGGTCCTCGGGGAGAAGGCGTCGGCCGCCCGGCAAGCCGGCAGCAGCGCGGCAGCCAGCCCGACGAGGCTGCCGTCATCGAGCCATCCTGAACTGCCTGCAGGCGGGCCGGCCGTCGCCGGCCGGCGGCGCTCCGTCGAGCGCGGTCCGGCCGGCACGTCGCCTATTGGATGGCGACCTTCTCTGGCGTCAGCGTGACCGCGAGCAGGTCGCCCTCGCGGGTCAACACCAGCTCCTGCGGCGGGGTCGTATCCCGTAGGTCCCCGCCGAGACGATCGCCTTCTGGCCGGGTTGCAGGAAGCCCACGAAGCGGATCGGTCCTCCCGAGCCATCGGCGGGCCCGATGGTCGTCACGACCTCGAAGGTGTCGCCGCTGACCGTGTAATAGATCGACGCGCTCTGATCGCCGAGCACGAAGGTGCCGCCCTGCATCGGCTTGAGCTCCGATGCCGCACCGGCGAACGGCGCGAAGCTGGCCAGCGCGACTGCGACGATCGCAAATTTCCTCGTCATCTCGGTATCCCTTCTGGCATGGAATCGGACATCGCGGAGCCCGACCTGCGATTCCGGATAACACCGAGTCTCCGGTGCATCTATGAACTACTTCACAGCCGACCGCCCGGTCGCCAGCCGGTCCAACACGCGGTTCGTCTGACTGCCGCGTGACATCCTGGCAACGGTCACTGTTGCTCAAAATCAACAGTCGGAAAGCAATTCGGCGGCCCCGGCGAACCGGCGCGCGACCAGAGCGTTGGCGCATCGCCGCCAGGGCATTACACCCGCACAAGGACGCACCGAGCGTATTCAACGAATTCGTATCTGTGTCGCCCGGGTGCGATCAGGCAGCGGCCAAGCGCCGATCGCCAGCGTCCGGTCCTCGGGGACGGAGAGTTCTGATGACAATTTGGAGCGCGGAATTGCATCCCGGCGGCCCGCCGCTACGGCGGCCGGTCGCCGAAGCGGCCAACGCGCGCCTGCGCGTCCGGCTGGCGGCTCTGGCCAAACTCGCGGCGGTCGGAGGTCTGGCCTTCGCCATGGGTCTGGTCGCGCTGGTCGCGATGCGGTCGTTTGGCTGGGCGGCCGGCCTGCTGGCGACGGTCGGCGGGCCCGTGTTGATCGCCAAGGTTGTCGGGCGGTTGTACACGCTCTGAGCCGGTCGGCAGCGTCAGCTGCCGTCCGCGACCGGTAGTACGAGCCGGGCGCGACAGCGCTCGAGATAGAGCTGGCTTGGCCGGTCGTCGGGGATGAGCGCCAGCACCTGCTCGAACCGGGCCTGCGCATTGGCCCACTGGCCGCCGCGGTAGGCGGCGAGCGCGGCCGCGAACAGCTCGACCTGCCGGGCTCGAGATGCTGGCAGCGGCTGCTCGCCGAGCAGCTCGAACACGCCGACCGGCCGGTCGATCCCGCGGAAGGTGACGACGTCCAGCTCGCGCGCCGCAAGGCGGCCCGAGACCTGCTGCCAGGTCGCGTCGCTGATCAGGATCCGGGTCCGGAAATCCTTGTTGGCGGCCTCGAGGCGGGCGCCGAGATGGGCCTCGTCGCCGATCACGGTGTAGCTGAAGCGCTCCTTGGAGCCCATGTTGCCGATGATCATCGGGCCGCTGTTGATGCCGATCCCGACCTCGAGCGGCGGCAGATCGGGGCGCGACCAGCGCGCCTGCAGGGACCGCATTCGCGCCTGCATGGCGAGCGCCGCGCGGCAGGCGCAAAGCGCATGCTCGGGCTGGGCAAGGGGCGCCCCGAATATGGCGACGAGGCCGTCGCCCGTGAACTTGTCGAGCATGCCGCCCTGCTCGAACAGCGCCTCGGTGAGGACCCCCAGCACCTCGTTGAGCAGCAGGGCAAAGCGCGCCGGGGCAAGCGCGCCGGCGAGCCGGGTCGAATCGCGCAGATCGGCGAACAGCACGGTCAGCTCCTTCTGCTCGCCGCCGAGGCGCAGCAGCGAGGGATCGCGCGCGACCTGCTCGACCACGGTCGGGCTCAGGTAGCGCTTGAAGGCCGCGCGCAGCCGCCGCTCCTGGCGCTCGCCGACGAGGTAGTGATCGGCGAGGGCGACCCCGTAGACCAGCGCGAGACCGGCCAGCGGCAGCAGCAGATCGAGCCATAAGCCGCGGCCGAGGAAGGCCCAGAGGTTGCCGCCCACGACCACGCCGATCAGTGCCAAAAATCCGAGCGTCATGCCGATCGGGCCGAGCCGGCCCGCAAGGCCGCCGATCACGAGCCCGCCGAGCAGGACCGTCACGAGCCCGAGCCACAGGCCCGACTGCGGCCGGAGCAAAAGATCCTGTCGCAGAATGTCGTCGATCATCGCGGCATGGCGGGCAAAGCCGGGCAGCTCGGGGACGTAGGGGGATCGGAAGTGATCGCCGACGCCGGCAGCACTGCCGCCGACCACGATCAGCTTGCCGGCGAGCGCGGCGGCGTCGACGCTGCCATCGAGCAGGCGCCAGGCGGGAATCGTCTGGAACGTCCCGGGCCGCCGGTAGTTGACCGGGATCAAGAGGCTCCGGTCGGTCGGCAGGAAATGATCGCCCAGAGCGACGCCCTCGCCGAGCAGCAGCTGGAGCTGGTCGCGGCCGATCCCGAGCTGATGGCGCGCCACTTCGAGCGCGAACGACGGCAGGTACTGGTCGCCGATGGCGACCGCCAGCCTCTCGAAACGCGCTGCTCCGTCCGGGTCCAGGGGGATGTCGGCCTGGCCGAGACTTGCGGCCGCTGCCGCCAGCATCGGGATCGGCGCCAGCACGCCCGGCTCGGCTGCCGGCGACGGCGGCGACCGCCCCGGCGGCTGCCGGACGATCCGGATCGCTGCGGCGGCGACCGGGGGCGGCAGCGGCTCGCCGGCATGCCCGGACCCGGCGCCGGACGAGAACGGCAGGATCACGTTGCGGGCGCGCTCGAGCTCGCCCGCGAGCCGGCGATCGTCGTCCGCCTTCTCGAGCAGCTCCTCGAGGCGGGCGTCGATCTGGGCCGGGCGCATGGGCTCGCCGGCCCGCTCCCGACGGCCCCATTCGGTCCGCAGCTCCTCGAGTGCTGCGGCCGGCACATGGCGCGGCTCGGGCTCGGCGAGCAGCAGATCGAGCGCGACGGTCCGGGCGCCCGCCGCGGCCAGGCGCCGTACGATCTCGGCCAGGATTCCCCGGCTCCACGGCCAGCGGCCGACCTCTTCGAGGCTGCGGTCGTCGATCGCCACCAGGACGACCGCGTCGGACGGCGGCCCGGCCGGGCGCAGCTCGAAGCGGACGTCGAGGAGCTGGCCCTCGAGGCTCCGGACCAGGGCGAGCCGGCTGGCCGGCAGATAGGCAAGGCAGGCAACGATCGTCGCGAGCAGCGCCGCTCCCGACGGCGAAAGCCGGGCGAGGCGGGCGAGCTTCGGGATCAGGGGAGGCTGGTCCTCGCGATGAAGTCGTTCCTGCGCGCTTCGCCCCAGGTCTTGACCGCCTGCGGCGGCGCGCCGGCCGGGACTGTCGTGCCCTCGCCCGGCAACAGCACGACCTCGCCCGGGGGCGCCGCTGCGGCGCTGCGCACGGCCACCCGGCCGGCCAGACCGACGATCGCGGTGGCATCCGGCATCGCCTCGGCGATCCAGTCGGTGCCGCGGACCGAGGCCACGGCGGTATTGCTCTGCAGCTCGAACGTCGAGTGCGCCACGAGCAGCTCGACCAGCACCCGGATGATGCCCCGAGGCACCTCGAGCAGGACGTTGCGCGCCGCCTGCTCGGGCGCATAGTGGAACCGGCTGAGGCTGAGATCGGTCGCGGCGCCGAGCGTGAGCACCGAGCCATCCTTCAGATGCACGCGCAGTCTGGCGTCGGCCGCGGTGCGGATGCGATCGCCCTCGAAGACCTTGGTCCCGAGCGCCAGCGGCCGCGCCTGGGCCTCGCCCTGGCTGGTGACCTGGGCCTGGCCCACCAGCGCGCTGACCGAGCCGATCGCGTCGACCACCTGGGCGGGTGCCGGCAGGGTCCAAAGCAGGATCAGCGCGAGAGCCATCGGGCCGAGCGCAGGCCGTCCGCGTCCGCCCGCGCCCCATTGCCAGCCGCCCGTGGTCCGCATCGCCGTCCTCCCGCCGCCGGCGGTCATGATCCAGCCTTTCGCCGCGCCGTCAAGCGAGGCCCATCACCCGGCGGGCGAGCGATCGCTGGACCGGTGCCGCCGGCCCGATCACGCTCGCGAACAGCCGATCGCGCAGCCAGCGCGCGAGCGGGCTTTTGACCGTGACCAGGCGCGTGAGCGCATGGGTCTGGCGGATCACCCGGGCGCCGACCGGATGCCGCTCGGCCGAGTAGGTCTCGAGCCCGCCCAGGGCCAGCTTGCGCGCGAGGATCGTGCCGTCCTCGATGCCGAGGTTCATGCCGCGGGCGCCGACCGGCGAATGGACATGCGCCGCATCGCCGGCCAGGAACACCCGCCCCTGGCCATAGGTCCTGACCTGCCGGTAGCTGATCTTGAAGGCCGAGCGCCAGATCTCCTCGGCAACGGTCGCCCCCGCCGGCAACAGGGTCAAAGGATCGGGGCCGTTCGACACCAGGCGGAACAGCCCGGGCTCGATCGGGATCACCGCCAGCACCGCGGCCGGCCGGGCGAACACGCTCACTTCCGCCTCGCCGAACGGCCAGGCCATGCGGACGTCGGCGAGCCACCACTCGGACGCATCGGTCTCGCCCTCGAACGCGAGGCCGAGCGCGTGGCGGACGGTGCTGTGAGCGCCATCGGCCCCGATCAGATGGTCCGCCTCGACGGTCCGCTCCTCGCCGCCCGCGACGAGCTGCGCCCGCACCCGGTCCGCGCCCGCCTCGAGCCCCTTGAGCTCGGTCGTCCACTCGACCTTGGTGCCGTACTCGGCCAGCCGCTGCTCGAGCAGCGCCTCGGTCTCCGCCTGCAGCAGCGCCAGCATGAAATTGTAGCGATGATGGACGCGGCCGAGATCGATCGTGGCGAGCAGGCGCTCGGCGCTGCGGAAACTCAGATGGCGGATGCGCAGACCGGTCGCGAGCAGCCGCTCGGTCACCCCCGACGCCTCGAGCAGCTCGAGCGTGCGCGCGTTGACCCCGATCGCCTTGGAGTGCTGCGAGCGGCCCGGCTTCTTATCGATGATCCGCACCGGCCGACCCTGGCGCGCGAGCTCCAGGGCGGCGGCGAGGCCGGTCGGTCCGGCACCGGCCACCAGGACCGGCCGGTCGGTCGAGATCGTCATCGCAAAACCCCATCGCGCGTGCGGTTGCTCCTGGCACTCGATGCGAAACGCGGCCGCGGGCCCGGCTCAGCCGAGGCGAAACCAGATGCGGCCGCTGAGCGTCTCGCCCGCGGCGAGGACGCGGATCCCGGTGTCGGGGACGCCGCGCGCGGCCAGGTTGAAGCCGTCGTTGACGTGGGAGACCGGCTCGACACAGAAGATGTCCTGGTCCGGCGGAATGTAGACCACCAGGCGGCCGAACAACGGCTCGGCTTCGAGCTCGAGCGTGATCCCGGTCTCCGGCCACTGCAGCAGGGCGCGGCCGTCCCAGCCGCCGAAGCAATGGTCCATCGAGAGAGCGCCGACCCTGGGCGCGCTGGCGAAATCCCATTCGGCGGGCAGCGGCGCCGGCTGCGTCGGGATCTTGCGCGCGTCCATGAGCCAGACCGCATCGAGGTGGGCCTTCAGCGTGACGCCCGGCGTGCGGACGAAATAGGGATGGACGCCGAGCCCCGCCGGCATCGGACCGGTGCCCGCGTTGGTGAGCTCGAGCGTGATCTCGAGGCCGCGCTCGCCGAGCGCCAGGGTCTGGCGCGCCCGATAGTCGAAGGGCGTGCCGGCGATCCGGTGGGCAAAGTCCAGGACCACGCGCCCGGCGCTCGTCTCGGCGACGGTCCACGCGTGTTGCCAGCCCTGGCCGTGGATCGCGTGCGGCTCGGACGGGAAGTTCGCCGGCAGCTCGTAGACCCGGCCCTCGAAGGTGAAGCGGCGATCGGCGATCCGGTTCGAGAACGGCACCAGCGGGAAGCTGCTCGCAGCCCCGGGATCGCCCTGGGCGAGGAACCCCGGCCCGGCAGGCCGCATCAGGTCGCGGCCCCGATGCCGAAAGGCGGTGAGCGCGCCGCCGAGCCCGGGGCAGACCTCGAGCTCGAAAGCGCCGTGCCGAAGCCGCAAAAGGTCCGCCTGGTCTGCCATTTTTGCGTGCCCCGGTCGGCCGCCGACCCGTCACCCGACATCAGCGCCGGCGGGGCGAGCGGGACCCGCCCACGGGGCCAGCGGGCCCCGAGGGCAGGCTCTACCTCCGGCTCGGCAGGCTCAGCTGCCGGGCTTGGTGCAGGTGTCGACGTTCTCGGGCGTGCACACGTCCAGGCCGGTATAGGTCGGGTCGTCGAGCTTCTTGCCGTCGTGGGCGTCCATCAGCATGCCCATCGACTTGTAGCCCATCTCGAACGGCCGCTGCCCGACCTGCCCGAGCGACAGGCCTTCGCGCAACAGGTCGAGCTGGACCGGCAGGGTGTCGGCGACCACGAGCGCCAGATCGTGGCTTTGGATCTTGTCCTTGTACTTCTCGGCCACCCGCCGGTAGGCCTCGGGCACGAACTGCGGGAAGCCGCCGGTCGGCACGAACGCGTCGAGCTTGTCGTACTTGCCGAGGATGTCCTCCATCTGCTGCACGGCGAGCACGAAGTCGTCGTTGGTGTACAAGGGGCAGCCGTCGACCTCGGTCCAGCCGTTCTGGCCGGTCAGACGGTCGCCCGGGCTCTCTTTGCTTTCCGTGCCCGAGAGCGTGTCGCGGATGCCCTGCATGCGCTCGTTGTGGTTGGCGGCCGCAGCGCCGCCCGACTGGATGCAGATCGTGCCGCCGCTCGGCTTGATCTGCTGGACGATCTTGGCGAGGTTGACGCCGATGTCGTAGTTGTGGGTGCCGACATAGGCCAGCCGCAGCGCCTGATCCTTGGGCAGCAGATCGCTGTCGAAGGTGATCACCGGGATCCCCTCCTCCTTGGCGCGCTTGAGCGGCACGGCCATGGCGGCGGCGTTGGACGGGGACACCGAGATGCCGTCGACGTGCTTGGCGATCAGATCGCTGACGATCTGGATCTCCTCCTCGCCGCCGCCGTGCTCGGGCGGGCCGATGTACTCGCAGGTGATCTTGCCGTTCGACTCCGCCTGCGCCTTCATGCAGCCGTCGCGGGCCTGATCGAAGAACGGGTTGTTGAGGTTCTTCGGGACCAGCGCGAAGGTGTAGCTGTCGGCCGCCTGGCTGCCGGGCGCCCCGAAGGCCGCGAGTGCGGCCCCGGCGGCGGCACACATCAAGAGCTTCTTCATCGGATAGCCTCCCTTGGCTGGACTTGGGTGAACGGACCGAGACCGCCTCAGTCCTTCCGTCTTCCGCGGAACCGTTGCAGCAAGACCGCGAAGATGATGAACAGGCCGACGAAAGTCCCCTGCCAGTTGGCATCGACGCCGGCCATCAACAGGCTGTTGCGGATCACCTCGATCAGCGCGGCGCCGATCACGGCACCATAGGCGCCGCCCTCGCCGCCCATCAGGCTGGTGCCGCCGATCACGGTCGCCGCGATCACGCGCAGCTCCCAGCCGATCCCCATGTTGTTGAGCGCCGAGCCCTGCCAGCCGGTCAGCATGACCGAGGCGATCGCGGCGGTCAGGCCCGAGACGATGTAGGCCTGCAGCTTGATCCGGTCGACCGGCACGCCGGTCAGGCGCGCCGCGTTCTCGTTGCCGCCGATCGCATAGAGATAGCGGCCCCAGCTGGTCATCCGGAAGACAAAGCCGAACAGCAGCGCCAGGAACACCAGCATCCAGACCGGGTGCGCGATCCCGAGCGTCTGGCCGCCGCCGATGTCGTTGAACAGGTCGCCCGCCGGCCCGAACTCGTAGATCATCTTGTTCTGCGACAGAACGATCGCGACCGAGCGCGCGATCGACAGCATGCCAAGGGTGACCACGAACGGCGACAGCTGCAGATAGGCGATCAGCCAGCCGTTGATCGCGCCCGCGAGCGCGCCGGTCGAAAGCCCGACCAGGATCGCGACGAACGCCGGATAGCCCGCCTGCAGGACGAGGCCGGTCGCGACGCCCACCACCCCCATGATCGAGCCGACCGAGAGATCGATGCCGCCGGTCAGGATCACGGCGGTCATGCCCATCGCCATGATGCCGATGAAGGCGAAGTTGCGGGTGATGTTGTAGAAGTTGTCGACCGAGGGGAACGCCCGCGGCTCGATCCAGCTCATCCCCAGGCAGATCACGATGAGCGCGACCGTGATCCAGAACGACTGGCTGCCGACCACCCTCTGGCCGAAGGTCCGCTCCTTGATGCCGGTGATCTCGTCGATCTCGACGCCGGAGCGGACGGTCTCGGTCTTTTGCATCAGGGCACCTCAGGCGTTGCGGATCGCACCGGTGATAAGCCCGGTCACCTCTTCGGGCGAGCTGTCGGCGATCGCCTTCTCGGCGACCTTGATGCCCCGCCTGAGCACCGCGATCCGATCGCAGACGGCGAACACGTCGGGCATCCGGTGGCTGATCAGCATCACCGCGATGTTCTGGTCGCGCAAACGCCGGATCAGGTCCAGGACCTCGGCCACCTGGCGGACGCTGATCGCGGCCGTGGGCTCGTCCATGAGCACGATCTTGGCATCCGACAGCCGGGTCCGGGCGATCGCCACCGCCTGGCGCTGGCCGCCCGACATCTGCTTGACCAGATCGCGCGGCCGGGTCTCGGACTTGAGCTCGCCGAACAGCTCGGCGGCGCGCTCGTACATCGCCTGGTAGTGGACGATCTTGAAAAAGCCGAAGCTGCGCTTGGCCTCGCGCCCCAGGAACACGTTCTCGGCCGCGGTCAGATTGTCGCAGAGCGCCAGATCCTGGTAGACGACCTCGATGCCCTCGGCGCGCGCGTCGATTGGTTTGTGAAAGTGCTTGACCGCGCCGCCCAGGCGGAGTTCGCCCTCGCTGGGCGGAAAGTTGCCGGCGATGATCTTGACGAGCGTCGACTTGCCGGCGCCGTTGTCACCCATCAGGCCCAGCACCTCGCCGGGCTCGATCTCGAGCTCGACACCCTTGAGCGCCTCGATCGCGCCAAAGTGCTTGGCGATCCCGCGCAGCTCCAAAAGCGCCATGCCCTGCCTCCGCTCCCCCCTTGGTCCCGATCGGTCCGGTCGGGGTCGGGCCTCTTCATTGCCGGCACTATGGCGCGATCCGTCGCACTTGACCAGAGCCCCAGGATCGCCGGGCGGGCTCGCCCGCTGCACCGGCGTACGTGTCCGGCCCAGCCCCGCGCGCGGACTGGCCAGGGCCGCGGTCCAAGGATCATACTCAGCGCCTCGACGCGCAACGGGGGGCCGCCATGGCCGCGGGTAAAGGGGCGATCGGCTTCATCGGTCTCGGGCTGATGGGCCAGGCGTTCACCAGGCGGCTCGCGGCCTGCGGCTACGCCGTGAGCGGCTACGACATCCGGCCGCAACAGCTCGAGGCCGCACGTGGCCATGGCGTCGAGCCGGCGGCCTCGGCGGCGGCGGTCGCCCGGGCGACCGATGCCATCCACGTCTGCGTGATGACCGCGCAGGAACTCGAGCAGGCGGTGTTCGGCGAGGACGGCATCGCCGCCGGCGGCAGTGCCGGCAAGGTGCTGGTCGACCATTCGACCACCGAGGTCGAGACCACGCGCAGGTTCGCGATCCGCCTCGGGCAGAGGGCCGCCATGGACTGGGTCGACGCGCCGGTCTCCGGCGGGCCGCCCGCAGCCGCCGCCGGCACGCTCGCGATCATGGCCGGCGGCGCCCCGGCCGCCTTCACGAGGGTGCAGCCGGTCCTGGCCGACCTCGGGCGGTGCACCCACATGGGCCCGGTCGGTGCCGGCCAGGTCACCAAGATGGTCAATCAGGTCCTGGTGCTGAACACCTATTGTCTGCTCGCCGAGGCGCTCGCCCTGGCCGAGGCGGGCGGGGTCGACGCCGCCAGGATTCCGGAGGCGCTCGGCGCCGGCTACGCCGGCAGCGCCATGCTCGAGCGCCTCTACCCCCGTCTGGTCGCGCGCGACTTCGCGCCCGCCGGCTACGCCCGCCAGGTGCTCAAGGACCTCGACATGGTCCATAGCCTCGGCAAGGAGCTGAACGTGCCGACCCCGATGAGCGCCCAGGCGGCCACGCTCTACCGCATCCTGGTCGCCAAAGGCCTGGGCGACCAGGACGGCCTCGCCGTGCTCAAGCTGTACGACCCCAGGGAACGGCTCTAAAAATGTCCCGGCCCCGGCAGGAGCATCTCGACGGTCGGGTCGAAGTCGAGGCAGCTCGAGCTCGCCGCTCTATTCCGCAAGGTCCCGCAGGGCTATGTCCGCGAAGCGATCCGGGGTTCCTGACGCGCAAGTTCTGCCGCGATCCGGGTATCGCCCAGCCCCGTCCAAGGAGCTGAGGAAAGTCCCGCCGGTGGCGATGCGAGGAGAAGGGACCGATCAGCGGGCCGAGCCTCCATCCGGTGAGCGTCCGCTGCGCAAGATCATCCACGTCGACATGGACGCGTTCTACGCTTCGGTCGAGCAGCGCGACGATCCGGAGCTCAGGGGCAAGCCGGTCGCGGTCGGCGGCGGGGGTCCGCGCGGCGTGGTCATGGCGGCGAGCTACGAGGCGCGCACCTTCGGCGTCCGCTCGGCGATGCCGGGCTTCCAGGCGCGAAGGCTCTGCCCCGGGCTGATCTTCGTGCGCACCCGCTTCGACGCCTACCAGACGGCGAGCCGCCAGATCCGCGACATTTTCCGGAGCTACACCGACCTGGTCGAGCCGCTCTCCCTGGACGAGGCCTATCTCGACGTCACGGCGCCCCGGCGCGGGCCACCGTCCGCGACCCTGATCGCGCGCGCGATCAAGCGCGAGATCCTGGCCGCGACCGGCCTCACCGCCTCGGCCGGGGTGTCGTTCAACAAGTTCCTGGCCAAGGTCGCCTCCGCGATCGACAAGCCGGACGGCCTGTTCGTGATCCGGCCCGAGAACGCGCAGGCCTTCGTCGCCAAGCTGGCGATCGAGCGCTTCTTCGGGGTCGGTCCGGTCACCGCGCGCAAGATGAAGGAGGCCGGCATCCTGACCGGCGCCGACCTGCGCCAACGCTCCGAGGCCGAGCTGATCCACCGGTTCGGCAAGGTCGGCCGGCACTACTTCAGGATCGCGCGCGGCCAGGACGAGCGCGCGGTCAGCCCCGACCGGCCATACAAGTCGATCGGCGCCGAGGAGACCTTCACGAGCGATCTGCGGGCGCCCGAGGCGATGCTCGAGGCGCTGCAGCCGATCGCGGAGCGGGTCGCCCTGCGCATGGCCGCGGCGGATCTGTTCGGACGCACGATCACGCTCAAGATCAAGCACGCCGACTTCACGCTCAACAGCCGCCAGCACACGCGGGTCGATCCGCTGCACTCGGCCGAAGAGCTGATGGCGCTCGCCCACTGGTTGCTGCACACGCCGGCACCACCCGCGCGACCGGTCCGTCTGCTCGGCCTGACCGCCTCGAACTTCGGCCCGCCGGCCGCGACCGCGCCGCGCCAGCTGAGCCTCGGGATCACCGATCTCGCGCCGTTCGCGGCGGCTCCCGGCACGCCGAAAACCTAGGCGAGCGCGCCTCAGGCTTCGGCGCTCGGGCGCCAGTGCCAGACCTCGTCGGCACCCGCCAGCCTGCTCATACTCCGGGCCAGCTCCTTTTCCATGTCCCAGGCGACGGCCGCGCCGCCGTCCACTGAAACCAATCCCGAATCGGAACCTTAGGGCTCGGGGCCATGCCCGCTCGCGATCGTCCGAAGTATGTGAGCCCATTCACATCTCTCGATCGCAGATTGTGTCTAGGCTGCTCGTTAACCAAGATTTAACGGTTTCGACCGCATCTGGGGTCTGGCACCGGGATTGCATGAGCACAAAGCAGATTGAAAAGCGGCAACGAGGGAGACGGTTCCGAGATCGAGATGGGTCTAGAAGGGATCGAGACGATGATGATGCAGACGTTGCTTTTGATTTGCGCCCTCGCGACGCCGCAGGCCGATTGTGGCCCCGAGACCGCGGACACGGTGGTCCAGGGTCCCGACGCCCTGAGCCTGGTCGAGTGCGGCATGCACGGTCAGGCCTACATCGCCGGCGGCGCGCTCGCCGGCTATGTCGACGGCGAGCACTACCTCAAGATCAGCTGCACCGCGGGTCGACGCGTGCGCGCAGTCGGGCTGCCGCCGGCGGCACCCGCCGCCCAGCTGTCGGCCAGGGCCCAGGGAACCGACTGATCGCGCCCGGGGCGATGGCCGCCCGGGCTCTGCGGGCGACCGCGGCGATCGCTCGGAGCGTGCGGCCGCTCACCCGGCCGCGGCCGGCAGCTCCCTGCGCAGCTGGTCGAGGTAGGCGCGGACGCGGGCAGCATTGGTACCGGTATCGCCCTTGCCGACCCTCGAGGTCGAGCGGATGTCGATCCGGCTGCCCGCACCCTCGGGGCTGACGCGGACCACGATGTCGTCCGTGAAGCCGAACCAGAAGGTCTGATCGCTCGCCTCGATCCGGCGGCGCTGCGGCGCGCTCGCGACGATCCGCCAGCCGAGGGTCCGGGCCGCCGCGAGCGCCAGATCAAAGGCGCGGTCGGTCGGCAGGTCGACCACCAGCGGCCGGATGTCCGGGTAGGCCCGGCGCTGCTGCGCCGCGACCTCGGGACCGCCATAGGTCGCGGGATTGCGGGCGTCCGCGCGCAGCGGCAGGATCGCATCGAACGCCGGCGGGTCGTCGGGATCGGTCGTGATGTCGTGGATCGGCGGCGCCGCCCGCGCCGCCCGCGAGTGGCTCCAGGGCAGGCCGGCCACGATCAGGCCGATCAGCAGGCCCGCGAGCGCCGGCGCCACGACCCGTCGCTGGCCGCCGGCCAGCGCGCAGAGCAGGGCAGCCGCCGCCGCCACCGCCGCCCCGATGCCGGCGTAGGCGGCATAGCTCAGGATTGCAAAGCCCGTGCCGAGCGGCCAGAGGCCGAAACGGTAGCCCGGACCGGCGACCAGCAGCGCCAGCCCCGCGAGGATGGCGAGGGCGAGGCCGAGCCCGGCCAGGGTGCGGGCAACGCGGGCCATGCCGCTCCTCTCTCCGGTCGGGCGCCGCCCGCTAGGCCGGCAGGCCCGCGCGTTCGGACAGCAGCGCCTCGAACTCGCGGTCGGTCCGCGGCCCGAAGGTCTCGAACGTCGGATCGGCCTGCTCTCGATAGAGCGCCTTCTTGCGGCCGATTGCATCGAGCTCGGCCTTCTTCTTCTGCTCCGGCACCTCGATGCCGTAGACGCGGGCGCCATTGAGGCCGAAGATCTTGGCCTTGAGGTCGCGGGTCAGCAGCGGATAACCGTGCTGCTCGACCAGCCGCTCGGCGATCTGGAAGCTGCGGAACGCCTGGATCTGGTCCTGCGGCGAGCCGTACCAGATCGAATCGGTGCCCCAAAGGACGTTGTCCTCGCCGATATGCTTCAAGAGCTTGCCCAGCAGATGGGCGGCCGTGGTCGGATCGCGCATCACGAACCGCCAGGTGCTGCCGAGCTCGGCAAAGACGTTGCCGTTCGGCCCGATGTCGTTGTCCTTAACCGACCTGATCAGGACGTCGACGCCGCGCTCGGCGCGCTTTCGATCGTACGGCCCCTCCGCGGTGCCGACCTCGAAGCCCGAGTGATAGACGATGAAGTTCATGTCCGGATAGCGCCTCGCAGCGCGGCCGACGTCGGCGCAGCGCCCGTATTGGTCGGGAAAGCCCGCGAACAGGAGGCCCTTGTGGATGCAGATGGTGCGCACGCCCAGCGCCCTTGCCTGCTCGATGAACGGAATGCCGACCGCCGGGTCGTCGAGCTCGAAGCCGATGCCGTCCGGACCCCACTGCGTGTAGCACTTCCAGGCCGCGATCGGATAGCGCCGGACCGCGTCTGCCATCAGCTCGAGCGGTCGGACCGCGGGCGCGTTCGGCACCACCATCGCATGCAGGAACAGGCGGTGTGCGCCTGCCATCTGCTCGACCAGCACGCGCACCCGCTCGGCCTCCTCGAGCGACATAGGGTTGCTCTCCGGCAGCTCGGGCACGAAGCTCAGGACCGCAAGGTCGGTGTCGCTGTCCAAAAACACGTGCTTGATGAACTGCTCGGCCGAGAAGCAGTCGACCGGGTCGGCATCGCCGCAGGAGCCCTCGGGGAAGCGCGCCAGGATCTGCTCCCAGTACCGGCCGGCATTCGAGCGCCACTTGCCGGCCGGATCGACCATGTGGGTCTGGACGTCGAAGATGAACTCGTCGCCGGCAAGCGCGCTCGCGGCCGCCGCGGTCTCGAACGCCGCCTGCTCGGGCAGGCGGAAGGCGCCGCCGGTATTGCCGCGCGCCGCGAATGCCTGGTTCAGGGTCAAAAGCGTGGTCGCGGCGCCGCACAACGAGTGCAGGAACGCGCGGCGCGCGAGGCCCAGGCGCGCCGCATGGGCGGTCAGCCGCTGGCCAGCGAGGACATTGGCGCGCGCCACCGTCTCGGTCAGAGGGACCGGGCGGAACTCGCCGTTCGAGGTCGGGTCGATCTTGATCGGCAACCGGCCGGAAGTCGAGCTGGTCATGCCATGCATCCCCGCCTGGCAGCTTGGGCCCAGAGCGCAAGGTATCGCCGCCCGGCCGCCGATCAAGCCGCGCCCCCTGTCGCCGGCCGGCGCCGCGCCGGCCAATTCGACCGGCCCCTTGTTTACAGGCGGTGATCGGCCTCCTAAAATCGCGGCCACCTTACCAACGAGCGGCAGCGACCCGGGGCACGGTCGACGGGCAGCGGCGGCCGCTCGCAAAACCCAGATCGAGCGGGATTGGCGGGCGCGGCTTGACCAGCGATCGGGAAGGGCAGACCGAGCGGACGGCCGGCGAGGGCGACGCGCCCGAGCTGTCGGTGATCGTGCCGGCGTTCGAGGAGGAGGCGAGCGTCGGGCCGCTCTACGAGGCGATCGTCCAGGCGGTGGCGCCCCTCGGGCTCGCCTTCGAGATCATTTTCGTCGACGACGGCAGCCGCGATCGGACCTTCGCCCGCTGCGCCGCGCTGGCCGCGAGCGACCCCCGCGTCAAGGTGATCAAGTTCCGCCGCAACTGCGGCCAAACGGCGGCCATGGTGGCCGGCATCGAGCACGCCGCCGGCACCATCCTGGTGACCATGGATGCCGATCTGCAGAACGATCCGGCCGACATCCCGCGGCTGCTCGCGAAGCTCCGGGAAGGCTACGATCTGGTGGTCGGCTGGCGCTACCAGCGCCAGGACAAGCTGCTGTCGCGCCGCCTGCCGTCGGTGCTGGCGAACCGGCTGATCGCCAGGGTCACCGGCGTCGAAATCAAGGACAACGGCTGCTCGCTCAAGGCCTACCGCGCCGATCTGATCAAGCGGGTGCCGCTCTATTCCGAGATGCATCGCTTCATCCCGGCGATGAGCTCCCTGGCCGGCGCCCGCATCGCCCAGATCAAGGTCAACCATCGCGCCAGGCAGTATGGCCGCTCGAAATACGGCCTGTCCCGGATCTACAAGGTGCTGGCCGACCTGCTCGCGATCAAGACGCTGCTGCTGTTCGCGGCCCGGCCGCTGTTCTGCTTCATCGGCAGCGCCGCGGTCGCCGGCGCGCTCAGCCTGGCCTGCGCCCTGGTCGCCATCTATCCTGCCCTCTTGATGGAGGCGCGCTCGGTCGTGATCCTCATGGGCGTCTCGATCCTGTTCGGCACCCTGTCGCTGTTCCTGGTCCTGATCGGGGTGATCGGCTATCTGATCTATCAGACGGCGTCCGACGCTTGGGACATGCAGCCGGTCCGGGCCTGGAGCCGGCGGGCGCCCGATCCGCAACCCCGCCCGGACGGGCCGTAGCTCGCGTCCAGCCCCTCCTTCGAGACTGGCTCTCGACATGCATGCGCAGCAGCGAATCGATCCATTGAGCGCGATGGCTCCGCACGCCCCGGATCCGACCGAGGCTCCCGCGGCCGGCGTGCCGCCCGCCTTGTCGGTGATCGTCCCGATGTTCCAGGACCGCAGCGACGTGGTCGAGGTCTACGACGCGTACAAGAGCGTGATCGGGAGCCTCGCTCAGCCCTACGAGCTGATCTATGTCCTGAGCCGCCAGAGCGAGCGGGCGCTCGCCGACCTGAACGGCTTGCGGGACCGCGGCGAGCGCGTGCGGATCCTGGTCGTCAGCCAGCAGCTGGGCGAGGCCGAGGCATTGCAGAACGGCTTCAAGCATGCCCGGGGCGACGTCATCCTCACCCTGCCGGCCGATCTCCAGGTCGAGCCTGCCGACATTCCGCGGGTCGTCGCGGCACTCGCGGAGTGCGACGTCGGGGTCGGGCGGCGGCCGCCCGTGAGCTCGATGCTGCAGCGACTTCAGGCGAGGGCGTTCCACTGGCTGTTGCGGCGCCTGTTCGGCCATTCCTTCACCGATTTGATCTGCCGCGTCCGAGCCTGGCGGCGGCCGGTGATCGAGGAGATCGCCCTGCACGGGGTGCAGCCGCACTTCCTGCCGCTGGTGGCGAGCGAGCGGGGCTTCCGGATCCGCGAGGTCGACGTGCGCGCCGGCCGCACCGGGCTCGCCGGCGTCAAGCTCAGCTTGTGGAACCGCATCGGCGTCACGCTCGACATCCTGGCGCTCTATCTGGTGCTGAAGTTCACCAAGCGACCGCTGCGCTTCTTCGGCATCATCGGCATGCCGATTCTGCTCCTCGGGGTTTTCTCCACCGGGGCCCTGGTGGTCGCCAAGCTGTTCTTTCGGGTCGGACTCGGCGACCGTCCGGCCCTGATCCTGGCGGTGCTGCTGATCGTGCTCGGCATTCAGATCCTGGCGCTCGGCCTGATCGGCGAGCTCGTGATCTTCGCCTCGGGGCGGCGCATCAAGGAGTACACGATCGAGCGCATCGTCGGCGCGGTCCGCCCCCCCGACCCCTGATCGATCCGACGACGACCGCCCGCGGCCCCGGTCGGCAGCCATCGCGCGCCGACTACCCAGTCCCGGCGCTTGGCTGGATCTCAGCGGGTCGGAACCGGCGCCTCGCCCCGATAGTCGTAGAAGCCGCGCTTGGTCTTGCGGCCGAGCCAGCCGGCCTCGACGTATTTGACCAGCAAGGGACACGGCCGGTACTTGGAATCCGCGAGACCGTCGTAGAGCACCTGCATGACCGCAAGGCAGGTGTCGAGGCCGATGAAATCGGCGAGCTCGAGCGGCCCCATCGGGTGGTTGGCGCCGAGCTTCATCGCGGTATCGATCAACTCGACGTTGCCGACGCCCTCGTAGAGCGTGTAGACCGCCTCGTTGATCATCGGCAGCAGGATGCGGTTGACGATGAAGGCCGGGAAGTCCTCGGCGGTGACCGCGGTCTTGCCGAGCGTCTCGGTGATCCCGCGGATCGCCCGGAAGGTCGCCTCGTCGGTCGCGATGCCGCGGATCAGCTCGACCAGCTTCATCGCCGGCACCGGGTTCATGAAGTGCATGCCGATGAAGCGCTCGGGCCGGTCGGTGCCGGCGGCAAGGCGCGTGATCGAGATCGACGAGGTGTTGGTCGCGATCAGCGCGTCCTTCGGCAGATGCTCGATCGCCGCGGCGAAGATCTGGCGCTTGATCGCCTCGTTCTCGGTCGCCGCCTCGATCACCAGCTGGCAGTCGGCGAGCAGCTGGTAGCCGGTGCCCGTGGTCATCCGCGCGAGCGCCGCCTGCCGTTCGGCCTCGGTGATCGAGCCCTTGGCGACGCGCCGGGCGAGGCGGCCGTCGATCCGCTCGCTCGCCCGCTCGAGCAGCTCCTGGCTCACGTCCAAAAGACGCACCTCGAAGCCCGCGAGCGTTGCCACCTCGGTGATGCCGCCGCCCATCTGGCCGGCACCGACGACGCCGATCCGCCGGATCTCGGGGACCGGCGGCAGGTCCTGATCGCGGCTCGCTTGCGGCATGGCTCGCCAATCGCGCGGCACGGGGCGGCTCAGCCGGACTTCTGCAGCTCGGCGGTGAGCTCCGGCACCGCCTTGAACAGGTCGGCGACCAGGCCGTAGTCGGCGACCTGGAAGATCGGCGCCTCCTCGTCCTTGTTGATCGCCACGATCACCTTGCTGTCCTTCATGCCGGCCAGATGCTGGATCGCGCCCGAGATACCGACTGCTACATAGAGGTCGGGGGCCACGATCTTGCCGGTCTGGCCGACCTGGTACTCGTTCGGCACGTAGCCGGCATCGACCGCGGCGCGCGAGGCGCCGACCGCGGCCCCGAGCACGTCCGCCAGCGCCTCGATGATGTTGAAGTTCTCGCCGCTGCCCATGCCGCGGCCGCCCGACACCACGACTCTGGCCGAGGTCAGCTCGGGCCGCTCGCCGCCGCTGACCTCGCGACCGACGCAGCGGGCAAGACCCGAGGGAGCAGCCGGGTCGCGCGCCTCGATCGCCGCCGCACCACCCTCGGCCGGCGCCGGCTCGAAGGCCGTGGTCCGCACCGTGATCACCTTGAGCCGGTCGCTGGTCTGGACGGTCGCCAGCGCATTGCCGGCGTAGATGTAGCGCTTGAAGGTGTCGGGGCCCACCACCTCGACGATGTCGGAAAGCTGGGCCACGTCGAGCAATGCCGCAAGGCGCGGCATCACGTTCTTGCCATGGGTGGTCGAGGCCGCGAGCACGGCGCCGTAGTCGCCGGCCATCGCCTGGAGCAGCAGGGCAAAATCCTCGGCGACCGGCAGGGCATAGGCGGCGTCCTCGACCTTGAGCACCCGGGCGACGCCCGCAATCTTGGCCGCGGCCGCGGCGGCCGGCTCGCAGCCCTGCCCCGCGACCAAGAGATCGACCGCCTCGTCGAGGGCCCGCGCGGCGGTGACCGCGTGCAGGGTCGCGGGCGCCAGCGCCTTGTTGTCGTGCTCGGCCAGGACCAGGACCGCCATCAGATCACCTTCGCCTCGCGCCTGAGCTTGTCGACCAGCTCGGCGACGTTCGCGACCTTGACGCCCGCCTGCCGCCTGGCCGGCTCCTCGACCTTGAGGACCTTGAGCCGGGGTGCTATGTCGACGCCGAGCTCGTCCGGCGTCAGCACGTCGATCTGCTTCTTCTTGGCCTTCATGATGTTGGGCAGGCTCGCATAGCGCGGCTCGTTCAGGCGCAGATCCGTGGTCACGATCGCGGGCAGCTTGAGGACCACCTTCTCGAGCCCGCTGTCGATCTCGCGGGTCACCTGCACTTCACCGTCCGCGAACGCGAGCTTGGAGGCAAAGGTGCCCTGCGGCCAGCCGAGCAGGGCCGCCAGCATCTGCCCGGTCTGATTGCTGTCGTCGTCGATCGCCTGCTTGCCGAGGATCACGAGGCCCGGCTGCTCGCGCTCCACGACCGCCTTCAAGAGCTTCGCGACCGCGAGCGGCTGCAGCTCGGCGTCGCTCTGGACATGGATCGCGCGGTCGGCGCCCATCGCGAGTGCGGTCCGCAGCGTCTCCTGGCACTTCGCCTCGCCGAGCGAGACCGCGATCACCTCGGAGGCCGTGCCGGCCTCGCGCAGCCGGATCGCCTCTTCGTTGGCGATCTCGTCGAACGGGTTCATCGACATCTTGACGTTCGCGGTCTCGACCCCGGAGCCGTCGGTCTTGACCCGGATCTTGACGTTGTAGTCAACGACGCGCTTGACCGCGACGAGGACCTTCATCGCTCGCTGGCTCCTTCCGTCCCGGCTTGATCCCCATGGCCGGCGTACATTGGGCGATGTCTTTGTTGCACCGCACACGAACTAGGCGTCCGGCCGCTCTTTGTCAATTGCATGACAGCGCGGGCCCGGCCGTGCCGCGCCGCTCCCGATCGAAGGGTATCGCGGCAATTTTGTTTATGCCAGGCTGACAGCGGATCGAAGGACGCGGCGATGGACCTGTCGGCTTGGTTGCGAGATCTGGGACTGGAGCGCTACGCCGCCGCGTTCGCCGCCAACGATGTCGATGCCGAGCGTTCTGCCCAAGCTCACCGCCGAGGATCTGATCGCGCTCGGGATCACCTCGGTCGGCCACCGGCGCAAGCTGCTCGAGGCGATCGAGCAACTGCGGGCGGATGCTGGCGAGGCGGCGCCCGTCCCAGCGCCTGAAGCACCCGTCCGCTCCCGAACTCGGCCGCGTCACCGATGCCGAGCGGCGCCAGCTGACGGTGCTGTTCTGTGACCTGGTCGGCTCGACCGCGCTGTCGGGTCGGCTCGATCCCGAGGACATGAGCGCGCTGATCCGCACCTACCAGAACGCGGTCGCGGGCGAGATCACGCGCTTCGAGGGCCACGTCGCCAAGTTCATGGGCGACGGCGTGCTCGCCTATTTCGGCTGGCCGAAGGCGCATGAGGACGACGCCGAGCGGGCGGTCCGGGCCGGGCCTCGCGCTGGTCCAGGCGGTGGCCGCGCTCGCGGCCGCCGGCCGCCCGCTCGCGGCGCGGGTCGGCATCGCGACCGGGCTCGTGGTGGTCGGCGATCTGGTCGGCCAGGGTGCCGCCCAGGAGGAGGCGGTGGTCGGCGAGACCCCCAACCTCGCGGCCCGGCTGCAGGCGCTGGCAGAGCCCGGAACCGTGGTCATCAGCCAGGCGACCCGGCGCCTGATCGGCGGCCTGTTCGAGCTGACCGACCTCGGCCCGACCCGCCTCAAGGGCTTCGCCGAGCCGCTCGCCGCCTTCCGGGTCGAGGGCGAAGGCCGCGGCCGAGGGCCGCTTCGAGGCGCTCCACGGCGAGCGTCTGACGCCGCTGGTCGGCCGCCAGCACGAGCTTGCGATGCTACCGGAACGCTGGACCTGGGCCAAGGACGGCGACGGCCAGGTCGTGCTGATCGCGGGCGAGGCGGGCATCGGCAAGTCGCGTCTGCTGCGGGCGCTCCGCCAACAGCTGAGCGGCGAGCCGCACGTCGCGCTCAGTCACTTCTGCTCGCCCTATCACACCAACAGCGCGCTCCATCCGATCATCGCGCAGCTGGAGCGGGCGGCGGGCTTCGTGCCGCGACGACGCGCCGGAGGCGAAGCTCGCCAAGCTCGAGGCGCTGCTCGGCCAGGCGACCGGTCGGCTGGACGAGGCGGTGCCGCTGATCGGCGCGCTGCTGGGCGGTTCCGACCGAGGGGCGCTATCCACCCGTCGAACCTCAGCCCGCAGCGGCAGAAGCAGCGCACGCTCGAGGTCCTGATCGAGCAGCTGGCCGGCCTCGCCCGCGATCGGCCGGTGCTCGAGCTGTACGAGGACCTGCACTGGGTCGACCCCTCGACGCTCGAACTGCTCGACCTCCTGGTCGAGCGGGTGCGCGCGCCTGCCGGTGCTCGTGGTGCTCACCTACCGGCCCGAGTTCAGCCCCCCGTGGACCGGGCAAAGCGCACGTCACGCGCGCTGACCACTGAACCGCCTCGGCCGCCGCCAGGGTGCCGTGCTGGTCGACCGGGTCACCGGCGGCAAGGCGCTGCCGGGCGAGATCCTGGACCAGATCCTGGCGCAGGACCGACGGCGTGCCGCTGTTCGTCGAGGAGCTGACCAAGACGGTGCTGGAGTTGGGCCTGCTGACCGACGCCGGCGACCACTACGAGCTGTCCGGCCCGCTGCCGCCCTTGGCCATCCCGGCGACCCTCCACGACTCGCTGATGGCGCGCCTCGACCGCCTGGCCCCGGTCAAGGAAGTCGCCCAGACCGCCGCGGTGATCGGCCGCGAGTTCTCGCACGAGCTGCTCGCGGCGGTCGCGCCGCTGTCGGCGAACCGAGCTCGGTGACGCCCTCGACCAGCTGGTCGCGTCCGAGCTGGTCTTCCGCCGCGGCACGCCGCCCGATGCCGACCTACACGCTTCAAGCACGCCCTGGTCCAGGACGCGGCCTACCAGTCGCTGCTCAAGTCCAAGCGCCGGCAGCTGCATGCGCGGATCGCCGGCGGTCCTCGAAGAGCGGTTTCCTGATGTCGGCGGCACCGGGCCGGAAGTGCTGGCCCGGCACCTCACGCGATGCGGGCTTGGCGGCGCGGGCGATCGCCTATTGGCGCCGTGCCGGCGAACTGGCGGCTGGACGCTCGGCGAATGTGGAAGCGATCGTCCATCTGAGCAAAGGGCTGGAGCTCATCGGGGCGCTGCCGAGCCGCATCGGAGCACCTCGAGTGGAATTGCTCTCCGGATGGCGATCGTGGTCGCTGATTGGATCAAGGGCTACGCGGCGCCGGAGATCGAGCGAACCTACAGCCGGGCATCGGCGCTGTGCGAACAGCTCGGCCGCTCGGCCGAGCTGTTTCCGGTCTTGCGCGGGTTGTGGAACTGCTACCTCGCTGCGCGGGCGAACTGCGGCGCGCCGATGATTTGTGCGAGCGCGTTGGTCGTGCTCGCGCGAGGACGAAGGGGATCGCCGATGTCGCCGCGCATCCTGGCCCGCCGCGCTCGAGGCACAACGCTGTTTTTCCTCGGCCGGTTCGCCGATGCGTGCGGCACGCTCGAATGAGGGCATCGCGATCGACGATGCGGTCGCAGGCGGCCTGGGAGGATCCTGCTCACTTTCTCCTTTACACGGAGCGCGCCGGCTTCGTGTGCCGGCTGTTATTCGGCCTGGGCGCTGTGGTTCCTCGGCTTCCCCGACCGCGCCTGGCGAGCGACGCAGGCCGGTCTGGCCCTGGGCAACGGCCATCGCGCCGCCCATAGCCTGGCTTCCGCCCTGAGCTTCGCGGCGTCTCTGCACGCCTTCCGACGCGAGTTCGAGCGCGCGAGGGCGCGCCGAGGCGGCGATCGTGCTCGCCGAGCGAGCATCGCATGTCGGCTGGGTCGCGGAGGCGACAATGTGCCGCGGTCTGGCTTTGGTCGGCTGGTCAGCGAGCTGCAGGGGATCGCGCAGCTGCAGACCGGACCTGGACCGCCTGGAGCGCGACCGGTGCGGCGCTTGCTGATACCTAGTGGCTGGCTTTCTCGCCGAAGCCTGTCTTCGGGCGGGCCAGTTCGACGACGCGCTTGCCGCGCTCGATCGGCGGCCGAAGCCGCTGCGGCAGCACCGGCGAGCGCCTGCTATCAAGCGGAACTCTGCCGGCTGCGGGGCGCAGTGCCTGCTGCAGAGATCGAGCGAGCTGCCGAGGGAGCCGAGCATGGCTCCAGCGGCGCTGATCGAGACGCGCGCCGGCAATCAGGCAGGCGAAATGTTCGAGCTGCGCGCCGCCGCCACCCTCGCGCGGCTCTGGGCCGAGCAGGGCAGGCGCACCGAGGCCCTCGACCTGCTGGCGCCGGTCTATGGCTGGTTCACCGAGGGCTTCGACACCGCCGACCTAAGGATGCCAAGGCGCTGCTCGACGAGCTCGGCTGACCTACCGGTTGGCGCCGGGGACCCAGAGGACGTCGGCGGCGCCCTTGTCGTTGAGGTAGCGGGCGAGCACGAACAGGTGGTCCGAGAGGCGGTTCAGATAGTGGATCGCGATCGGGTTCACGGGCTCCTGCGCCGCGAGCTCGGTCGTCAGGCGCTCGGCGCGGCGGGTCACGGTGCGCGCCAGGTGGAGAAAGGCCGCGGCCGGCTTGCCGCCCGGCAGGACGAAGGAGTTGAGCGGCTTCAGCGCGACGTTGAGGCCGTCGATCTCGTCCTCGAGGCGCTGCACCTGGCTGCGGCTGGATGCGCAGCACGCCCGCCTCGTCCGGGTCGGCGCCCGGGCGGCAGAGATCGGCGCCGAGATCGAACAGATCGTTCTGGATCCGCGCCAGCATCGCGTCCGCGACCCCTTCGGTGTGCAGGCGGGCAAGACCGATCGCAGCGTTGGCCTCGTCGACCGTGCCGTAGGCCGCGACCCGCAGATCGTGCTTGGCGACCCTTTTGCCGTCGCCGAGCGAGGTCTGGCCGCGATCGCCGCCCTTGGTGTAGATCCGGGTGAGCGTCACCATGGCGCCGGCACCTCGGGGTCGCCCCGCCCGCTCAATGGGCGCTGACGAGCACGAGCAGCAGCAGCAGCAGGGCTACCGCCTGCAGGGCGACGCGCGCCTGCATGAGCTTGTTGCCGTACTTGCGATTGAACTCGCCGCCCTGGAGGAAGCCCGCGAGCCCGACGATCAGCACCCCGAGCGTCGCCGCCATGGCGATCACCAGCAGCGTCGTGAGAATGGTCATCGGCGTTCAGCCTCTTTGCTGCGTCCGCTACGAGCCCGCCGCAACCGGAGCGCCCGCGAAACCCTCAGGGATGCCAATTGTAGCGCGGCGCGCAAGGTCTGCCCAGCCGCAGGCTCGCACCCTCGACGGCGGCCGGCCCCTCCGGCGAGCCTGCCGGCTCAGGACGCGGCCCGTTCCTCGCTCGCGCCGGGGTTCAGGATCACGATCTCGACCCGGCGGTTCTGCTGGCGGCCCGCGGCGGTCGCGTTGGTCGCAACCGGATAGCTCTCGCCATAGCCGCGCGCCACGATCCGGGTCGGGTCGACGCCCTGGGTGATCAGGAAGCCCTCGACCGCATCGGCCCGGCGCTGGGACAGATCGTTGTTGTAGGCCTGCGAGCCGGTGTTGTCGGTGTGGCCCTCGACCACGACCCTGCGGTCCGGCATCTGGCGCAGCGCCTCGGCGAGGTGCGCGACCTGCAGCTCGCCGCCCGGCGTCAGCTGGGCGCGGTCGGTGTCGAACAAAACGTCGTCCAGGGTCACGACCAGGCCGCGCTCGGTCGTCTGCGCCCGAAGGTCCGCAAGCTCCGATTGCAGCGACTGGATCTGGCGGTCGCGGCTGGTCACCGCGAGCCGGTCGCGCTCGGCGCCGAGCTGATTGAACTCCGCGAGCGCCGCCCGCTCGTCCGCCGTCGCCCGAGCGATCGCCGCGCGTTGCTCCGTGACGTAGGCCAGATGATCGACTTCGACCTGGGTGCCGCCCGCATTGAACGCCGCCTCGGTGCGCCCGAGATCGGCCTTCGCCTCGTCGAGCTTGCCCGGCGCCTGCGCCACGACGGTCGGATCGGAGCTCGCGGCGCCGACCGCGTCCCGCGCCTCCTGCAGCGACTGGGTCGAGCGGCCGGCGCAGGCGCAAAGCGTACCGCCGACAGCCGCGATCATCAGGCCCACGCCGGCAGCGCGGAGCCAGCGGCGCGAGCCAGGCTCGGTTGTGCGCATCGTGACCTTTCCCCTCAGGAGCTGGCGGGCGGGCTCTTCGCGACCTCGTCGCGCAGGCTCTGGACGGTCGCCCGCAGCTCCGCCGCATTCGCCCGCGCGACCTCCGAGCGCGCCTGCGCCTCGGCCAGCTGGGCATCGACCAGGGCCTCCTCGGCGAGCCGGCGAGCCTCGACGTTCTCCCCTTGCGCGGCCGCCTTGCGGGCCCGCTCGAGCTTGTCGCTGGCGAGCGCGTAGGGGGCCGGCGCCTGCGCCGGCGCGTTGGCGTCCCTCGCCTCGTTGACCGCGACGTCGGCCGCCGCGAGCTGCGCATCCGCAGGCGGACCATCGGCGCAGCCAGCGAGCCCGAGCAGACAGCAGGCGGTCGCCAGGACCGGAGCAGCGATCGCCCGGTAGCGCTGCGCTCTTGCCATCCCACATCCCCCACGGGTTCGGGTCATGACCCGTCCGAATGCCTGGCCTTTCAACGCCTGCCCAAGGGAGAAAGTTCCGCGGCGGCTGGCCGACGCCACGCATCGACGAGCGGCCATCGCGCGCGCGGTGGTCGCTTTGTCGCCAGAGCCCGCTATGATGCGCGCTCGGGTTGGCGGCACGGCAAGCAAAGGGTGAGGCAGTGAACCGAATCGATCTCGAGGGCCGGCGGGCGGTGGTCACCGGCGGCGCCCAGGGCATCGGCCGCGCGATCGCGCTCCGCCTGCTGGCGTCCGGAGCGGCGGTGGCGCTCTGGGACCGCGATCAGACCCTGGTCGAGGCGACGGGAGCCCAGCTCGCGACCGAAGGGCGCGTGCAGGCGGTCGCGGTCGACGTGACCGACCTGGTCGCGGTCGAGGCCGCCACCGCGAGAACCGTGGCGGCCCTCGGCGGCATCGACATCCTGGTCAACAATGCCGGGATCGCCGGGCCCAACCATCCGCTCTGGGAATATCCGCCGGATGCCTGGCGCCAGGTGATCGAGATCGACCTCGACGCCGTCTTCTACTGCTGCCGCGCGGTGGTGCCGGGGATGATCGCGCAGGGCTACGGCCGGATCGTCAACGTCGCCTCGATCGCCGGCAAGGAAGGCAATCCCAGCGCCAGCGCCTATGCCGCCGCCAAGGCCGGCGTGATCGCGCTGACCAAGGCGCTGGGCAAAGAGCTCGCGACCCAGGACATCGCGGTCAACTGCATCACGCCGGCGGCCGCCAAGACCCGCATCTTCGACCAGATCACCCAGGAGTTCGTCGACTACATGCTGGCCAAGATCCCGCGCGGCCGCTTCGTCGCGGTCGAGGAGATCGCGGCCATGGTCGCCTGGCTGGTGTCGGCCGAGAACTCGTTCACCACGGGCGCGGTCTTCGATCTGTCGGGCGGCCGCGCGACCTACTGATCCGGCCGCGCCCCACGCCCGCTTCGATGCCAAGGCCGGCGCTCGCGTGGCTCGCGCCCCGCACCACCGTCGCCCTGCTGGTTGCCGGCTATCTGGCTGCCCACCTCGCGGTCCGGCTGCTGACGAGCGGGACGCTCGGCCTCGACGATGCCGAGCAGGCGCTGCTCGCCCAGCGCTTCGCCTGGGGCTACCAGGTCCGCCAGCCGCCGCTCTACACTTGGCTGCTGCTGCCCATGATGCAGGCGGTCGGCGCCAATCTTTTGGCGCTGAGCCTGGTCCGCTATCTCCTGATGGGGCTCACCTACGCTCTGATCTACGGGGTCGCGCGGCGCTGGATCGGCGACCCGCGCCTGGCTGCGCTCGCCGTCCTGAGCTACGCCCTGATCTACATGTTCGGCTACTACGCCCACCACGACCTGACCCACACCACAGCACTCGCGGCCGCCGTCGCGGCGAGCTTCTACGCCTTCGCCCGCCTGGTCGAGCGCCCGAGCGCGGAGCGCTACCTGTTGCTCGGCGCCTGCTTCGGCCTCGGCCTGCTGGCCAAATGGAACTTCGTCATGCTGGCGGCGGGCCTGCCGCTCACCTGCCTGCTGCACCGGCAGTTCCGGGGGCTGGTGCTCGACCGCAAGCTGCTGCTCGCGATCGCGGCCATGGCGCTGATCGCAGCGCCGGCCGTGCTCTGGGCGCTCCGCCAGGAGCAGAGCGCGCTGGCGACCGCCAACGCGGTGCTGGTCGACCGGCCGGGGCTCGGCCTCCCCGGCACGCTCGCCGCCGGCACGGCCACCCTCGTCAGGGCGACCCTCGTCTATCCGATGCCGTTCCTGGCGCTGTTCCTCGCGGCCTTCGGCGGCGCGCTCTGGCGGGCCCGCAGAGCGCCCGCTGCGGAGCCCGACGCGGCCGCCCCGCCACGCGTGACGCCGGGCTTTCTCGGCACCCTGATCGCCGTCGTTCTCGCTCTGCACTGGTTGCTGATCCCGACCGCCGGTGCCGTCGCCTTCACCGAGCACTGGCTGCACCCGGCGCTGATGATCCTGCCGGTCTTGCTGTTCGCGCTGATCGAGCGCGGGCGACCGACAGCGCGGGCGCTGCACGCCTATCTGGCTCTGGTCTGCCTGGTGGTGGCGATCGCGCTCGGGGTCCGCATCGGGCACTATGTCCGGGGCGCCGACCACTGCGGGCGCTGCCGCGACCTGGTGCCGTTCGCAGCGCTCGCGGACCAGCTGCGCGCGGCCGGCTTCGCGCGCGGCACGATCGTCACCGACGACCTCCACATCGGCGGCAACCTGCGGGTCGCGCTGCCCGCGAGCCGGGTGCTCGATCCCGACTATCTGGCCGCGATCTGGCCGCCGCCGGGCGGCCGCGGCCAGTGCGTCGCGGTCTGGCAGGCCGATGGGGAGGCCGCCCGGACCCATCAGCGCCGGCTCCGGGCCTGGCTCGCGCGCGAGCTCGAGGTCACGCCGGAGGCGATCCCGCTCGCCGGGCGGGTCGCAGCGCCGATGATGGGATCGCAGACGAAGATCTACGCCTTGGGCTATGAGTTGTGGCCGAAAGGCCCCGGCGCCTGCAACTGAGATCGGCGGGCGGCCGCGACCGGGCAACCGACCGCCCCAGGCACGCGGGCGGCGACTGGCGAGGGGGACCCGTGCGCCGGGCTGTGCTGTCGACGCTCGCAGCGCTGATCGTCAGCGCCCTCGTCCTTTGGTGGCTGCTCTCGGCGCCGGTGCTCGCCGCCTTCGCCGAGGCGCTGCGGCGGGCGCACCTTTGGCAGCTGGCGGCCGCCTGGCTCCTCGTGCCGGTGATCCAGGGCCTGCGCGCGGGCCGCTTCTCGCTGCTCGCGAGCGGCCGGCTCACCTGGGCGTTCTGGACCATGTATGCGATTACGGCGCGGCTTTTGCTGTTCAACTATCTGCTGCCGTTCAAGCTCGGCGAGCTCAGCTTCCCCGTCATGATGAAGCGCGCCTTGGGCACCGACTACCTGCGCTCGGCCGGGGTCCTGATCCTCGCCCGGCTCATGGATCTGTGCGTCGTCTGCGCGATCTTCGCGCTCGGCGCCGCCTTCCTGCTCGACCCCGGCACGCGTCCCTGGAACCTGCCGGCGCTGCTGCTGGCGCTCGTTGGAGCCCTGGCCCTGCCCGTGTTCGGCATCGAGCTGCTCGCCCCGCTGGCCCGTCTCAGCGCCCGCCTGCTGCGTCTTACCCCCTGGTTCGACCGCGTGCTCTGGCACGAGGTCCTCGTGCAACCGCGGCCCCGGCGCGCTCGGGCGCTGGCGCTCACGCTCGCGATCTGGCTGACCCATGCGACGCTTGCCTACACCGCCGCGACCGCGGTCGCCGACGATCTCGGCTTCTTCCAGGTCATGCTGGCCAATGCCGCCGCCAACCTCGCCTTCGCGATCCCGGTCAGCGGCCTTGCCGGCATCGGGCCGCCGCAGGCCGCCTGGGGCACGGTGCTGCATCTCGCCGGCGTCGCCTGGGAACCCGCGATCGTCACCGCCCTGATCTGCCAGGGCGTCCTTTTGAGCGGCGCGCTGGTGGTCGGCATGGCGACCTTCGTGCTGCCGAGCTGGCGGCCGTTGCGCGAGCGTTCGCTCAAAAGCCATTGAGGCCAGGGACAGGATCATCCGCCCGCCGCCAGCTTCGTGCTATGCTATCCGCACCGTCTGGATCTGACCCCTCGCATGCCAACATAAAGACCATGACCAAGAAGGATCTGCCGACACCGCGGGCCAGCGCCGATCCGGTGGACGCGTTCCTCAAGGAGGTCGCGAGCACGCCGCCGCCGCAGCCGGGCCAGGGGCGGGGGCGTCTGATCTTCGCGATGGACGCGACCGCCTCGCGCGAGCCGACCTGGGATCGCGCCTGCCAGGTCCAGGGCCAGATGTTCCTCGAGACCGCAGCCCTCGGCGGCCTCGACGTCCAGCTCGTCTACTATCGCGGCTTCGACGAGTGCCGGGCGAGCCGCTGGGTCGACAATCCGCGCGATCTGGTGCGGCTGATGACCGGCGTCTCCTGCCTCGCCGGCAATACCAAGCTCGGCCGGGTGCTGCGCCACGCCGTCCGCGAGACCGAGAGGAAGCGCGTCGCCGCCCTGGTGTTCGTCGGCGACTGCTTCGAGGAGAACCTCGACGAGGTCGGCCAGATCGCCGGCAAGCTCGGCCTGCAGGGCGTGCGCGCCTTCCTCTTCCAGGAGGGCCGCAATCCGGACGCCGAGCGGGCTTTCCGGCAGATCGCGCAGCTCACCAACGGGGCGCACTGCCGGTTCGACAGCGGCAGCCCGCAGCAGCTTCGCGCCCTGCTCGGCGCGGTCGCCGCCTACGCGGCCGGCGGCCAGCGGGCGCTCGCCGATCTGTCCAGGCATTCCACCCCCGAGGTTCGATTGCTGGCCAGCCAGGTCCGCTAGCGGCCGCCATGGGCCTGTACCTCCTGTTCGGGGTGCTGCTGCTGTTCCTGGCCGTGCTGGCCGCCCGCAGCTACGTCCAGGCGAGCCCGGCCCACCTCGCCCAGGGCGTGCGCGCCTTCATCGCCGCCTTCAGCGCGCTCGCCAGCACCGGGCTCCTGTTCAGCGGCCGCCTGGGCCTCGCGGCGATCACGGTCGGCGCCACCTTCATGGCGCTGCGGGCCATGTCGCGGGCGCGCGGCACGGTCGGCGGCTTCGGCGGCCAGAGCGCCGGCCAGGCGACCTCGGAGGTCGAAACCGACACGCTGCGCATGCGGCTCGACCATCGCACCGGCGAGCTCGAGGGCGAGGTACGGCGCGGCCAGCTCGCCGGTCGCTCGCTCGAACTCGCTGGGGCTGTCCGACCTGCTCGACCTCTTGGCCGACTGTCGGCGCGAGGACCCGCGCTCGGTCGCGCTCCTCGAGACCTATCTGGATCGCCGCGCGCCGGACTGGCGCGGCGAGGGCGCGACCGGCGGCGGCGACGGCGGCGCGCAGAGTGGGCCAAGGAGGGCCCAGACGGCCATGGATGACGCCACCGCCTGGTCGATTCTCGGGCTCGCCCCGGGCGCCAGCGTCGCCGACATCAAAGCCGCGCATCGCCGGCTGATGACCAAGCTGCACCCCGACCACGGCGGCTCGAGCTATCTGGCGGCGCAGCTCAACCAGGCCAAGGACCATCTGCTGAGCCGGCAGCGTTGAGGGCGGCGCCGTCGGTTCCTGGCCGCGGCAGGCGCTGCGGCATGCCGGCACCTGCCACCTGCGTCCCGGGCGTGCTAATCTCGCGCAGCCGATGGCGCTGTTGAACTGTTAATCGTCGCGCCGTTATGACAGGGACGTGGCGCCGGCGGCTGGCCGGGCGAATTCCGCGCAGCGCGGAACGCCGGCGCGCGGTTCGGCGTTGGGCGGCCATCCACAGCCAGATCGGGGGGTTGAGTCTGTGATCCGCAAGGCCGTCTTTCCCGTCGCCGGGCTCGGCACGCGCATGCTGCCCGCCACCAAGGCGATCCCGAAGGAGATGCTGCCGGTGGTCGACAAGCCGATCATCCAATACGCCTTCGAGGAAGCGCGGGCCGCCGGCATCGAGCACTTCATCTTCGTGACCGGGCGCGGCAAGAGCGTGATCGAGGACCATTTCGATTGCGCCTACGAACTCGACGACGCCCTGGTCAGGAAGGGCAAGCGCGCGGAACTGGAATCGGTCTCCGCGTGGGTCCCGGCACCCGGCGAGCTCAGCTACACCCGCCAGCAGGAGCCGCTCGGCCTCGGCCACGCCGTCTGGTGCGCGCGCGATCTGGTCGGCAACGAGCCGTTCGCCGTGCTCCTGGTCGACGATCTGATGCTGGGCGACGTGCCTTGCCTGGCCCAGATGGTCGAGGCCCAGGCCGAGACCGGCGGCAGCATCATCGCGGTGGAGGAGGTCGCGGCCGAGCACACCAACCGCTACGGCGTGCTCGATCCAGGCGCCGACGACGGCCGGCTGGTCGAGGTCCGGGGCCTGGTCGAGAAGCCCCACCCGGCCGAGGCACCCTCGCGGCTTGCGATCGTCGGCCGCTACATCCTGCTGCCCGAGGTGTTCGAGCACCTCGGCCTGCAGCACAAAGGCGCCGGCGGCGAGATCCAGCTCACCGACGCGATGGCCAGGATGATCGGCGGCGGCCCGTTCCACGGTTTGCGGTTCGCGGGCCGGCGCTTCGATTGCGGCGCCCGGCTCGGCTATCTCGAGGCGATCATTGCCTGCGCGCTCGAGCGCGAGGACCTTTGCGCCGACGTCCGCGCGATCCTCGAGCGCCACCGCTGACCGGGCGGCGGTTCCTCTGCCCCGACGGCCGGCCGGATCCATGAACGCCGGTGGACCTGTGGAGGTTGCATGCATATCGCGATGATCGGCACCGGCTACGTCGGCCTGGTGTCCGCCGCCTGCTTCGCCGAGTTCGGGGTCGAGGTGACCGCGGTCGACAACGATCGGGACAAGATCGCGCGCCTGCAGGCTGGCGAGATGCCGATCTACGAGCCCGGGCTCGACGAGGTGGTCGAACGCAACACGAGCGCCGGGCGGCTCACTTTCACGAGCGACCTCGAAGCGGGGCTCGCCGGGATCGACGCGGCGTTCATCGCGGTCGGCACGCCATCGCGCCGCGGCGATGGCCATGCCGACCTCACCTATCTGTTCGCGGCCGCCGAGCAGATCGCCAGGGGGCTCGGCCAGAGCACGCTCGTGGTCACCAAATCGACGGTGCCGGTCGGCACCGGCCGGCGCCTGCAGCAGCTGTTCGCCAGGCTGCGTCCCGACCTTGCGATCGAGGTCGCCTCGAACCCCGAGTTCCTGCGCGAGGGCTCGGCGATCGAGGACTTCATGCGCCCGGACCGAGTCGTGGTCGGAATCGAGAGCGAGCAGGGCCGCGAGGTCATGGAACGGCTGTACCGGCCGCTCAACCTGATCCAGACGCCGATCCTGTTCACCTCGCTCGAGACCGCCGAGCTGATCAAATACGCGACCAACAGTTTCCTTGCCACCAAGGTCACCTTCATCAACGAGATGGCCGATCTCTGCGAGCGGCTCGGCGCCGACGTCCAGGGCGTGGCGCGCGGCCTCGGGCTCGACCGCCGGATCGGCAGCAAGTTCCTGCATCCGGGCCCGGGCTTCGGCGGCTCCTGCTTTCCCAAGGACACCGCGGCGCTGCTCAGGATCGCCGAAGAGGCGAACGTGCCGCAGCGCATCGTTGAGAGCGTGGTCGCGGTCAACGAAGGCCGCAAGCGCAGCATGGTGCGCCGCATCGTCCAGGCCTGCGGCGGCTCGGTCCGCGACCAGACGGTCGCGATCCTGGGCGTCACCTTCAAGCCCAACACCGACGACATCCGCGACAGCCCGAGCCTGGTGATCGTACCCGCGCTCCAGGCCGAAGGGGCGGTGGTCCGCGCCTTTGACCCCGAAGGCATGCCCAGCGCGGCCCAGGCGCTGCCCGACGTGGTCTGGTGCGATGACGCCTACGCCGCGACCGACGGCGCCGATGCGATGGTCGTGCTGACCGAATGGAACCAGTTCCGCGGCCTCGATCTGGACCGGGTGCGAAACCTGCTGCGGCGGCCGATCGTGGTCGACCTGCGCAACATCTACGAGCCGGGCGACATGCTCGGCCTCGGCTTCAGCTACAGCAGCATCGGCCGCCCGATCCTCACTCCCGCCCTCGACCAGAAGAAGAGGAAGAACGCATGAGTGCCCACGCCGCCACCGCCGCGGGCCCGAGCGGGCACAGCTTCCACCCGACGGTGCTGCGCGAGTACGACATCCGCGGCATCATCGGCCAGACTCTCGGCGCCGCCGATGCGCGGGCGCTGGGCCAAGCCTATGCGACCTTGCTGCGCGCCGCGGGCGGCAGGCGCGCCTGCCTCGGCTTCGATGGCCGCCTGAGCTCGCCCGAGCTCGCAAAAGCGCTGGGCGAAGGCCTGCGGGCGGGCGGCGTCGACGTGCTCTGGATCGGCCGCGGCCCGACGCCGATGCTCTATTTCGCGGTCCATCACCTCGATGCCGACGGTGGCCTGCAGGTCACGGGCTCGCACAATCCGCCCGACCACAACGGCTTCAAGATGATGCTGGGCAAGAGCTCCCTGTACGGCGCCCGCATCCAGGAGCTCGGCCGGATCGCGGCAGCCGGCGAATTCGCGACCGGCGCCGGCCGGACCGTCGACAGCCCGGTGTTCGACGCCTACGTCCTGCGCCTCCTGCGCGACTACGAGGCCGGGCGCGAGCTCGCCGTGGTCTGGGACGCCGGCAACGGCGCCACGGGCGAGGCGCTCGCGGCGCTCACGGCGCGCCTGCCGGGCCGGCACACGCTGTTGTTCGCCGAGATCGACGGCCGTTTCCCGAACCACCACCCCGACCCGACGATCCCGGAAAACCTCGAGGACCTGATCCGGGCCGTGCGCGCCGAGGGCGCCGAGCTCGGCATCGCCTTCGATGGCGATGGCGACCGGATCGGCGTGGTCGACGGCCAGGGCCGGATCATGTTCGGCGATCAGATGATGCAGATCCTGGCGGCCGAGGTGCTCGCGCGCCGCCCGGGCAGCCCGATCCTCGCCGACGTCAAGGCGAGCCAGGCGCTGTTCGACGAGATCGCGCGCCTCGGCGGCAAGCCCGTGATGTCCAAGACCGGCCACTCGCTGATGAAGGCCGCGATGGCCGAGATGGGCGCCCCGCTCGCAGGCGAGATGTCCGGCCACATCTTCTACGCCGACGGCTTCTACGGCCACGACGACGCGCTCTACGTCGCGATCCGCCTGCTCAGCATCCTGGCCCAAAGTCGCAAGACCCTGGCCGAATGGCGGGACGCCATGGCGCCCATGGTCAACACGCCCGAGCTCCGCTTCGACTGCCCCGACGAGGCGAAGTTCCAGGTGATCCAGAAGGTCAAGGCGAGGCTGGAGGCGGACGGCGCCAACGTCAACGCGACCGACGGCGTCCGCGTCATGACGCCTGACGGCTGGTGGCTGCTCCGCGCCTCCAACACCCAGGCCGTCCTGGTCGCCCGCGCTGAAGCCGCCGACGACGCCGCCCTCGCCCGCCTCAAGCACCAGATCGCCGCCAACCTCAAGGCCGCCGGCGTCACCCCACCCGCGTTCTAGGTACTACCCGGCAGCCGCGGCCAATGGTGTCGGGCCGGCATTCGGCGGCGGTGGCGCAGGGCACCCTCAGCGCGCGTCGAGCTTCTCGGCGAGCCAGGTCTTGATCAGCGACTGGTAGGGGACGTCGCGCTTGTGGGCGGCCACCTTGAGCCGCTCGAGCAGACTCACCGGCAGCCGCAGCGAGATCGACGTCGTCGAGGGCCTGAGGTTCGGCAGCCGTATCCGCTCGGCCCGGCTCCAGTCCAGGTGCTCGGCTGAGTCGTGGCTCTCCCAAAAACGCCGTTCCTCGGCCTCGCTCTCGAAAGTCGGAATCGGCTCAGCTCTCTTGCGCATAGAGGGCCTTCTCCTTAC
>CAWCRU010000016.1:0-17596 GCA_963798075.1 uncultured Alphaproteobacteria bacterium
ACCCGCCCGCTCCGCCGGCTCACCTCATGATCCCGCTACGACCCCCGCAAGGCATCCCGACCTTGCCTTGCATATCGCACGCCGGATGGCGGGCGTACCAGACCCATCCGGCGTGCGAGCCCGTGCAGCGATCAGGTGCGGTTCAAGCGATGGTGCCGTTCAGGCCCGCCGGGAAGAAGCCGCCGGGGGTTCCCTCGGGGCTGAGATAGACGATGTTGAGCACCTGGTCGGGACTGCGGCTGAAGGCGATGCTGTTGGCGTCCGCCGGCACGATGTTGGCGCGCCCGCCGCGACGGATGCTCTGGTCAAGATCGTCGGGGCCGTCCAGGGAATCCCTGGCATCGGAGATCTTGTTGGTCGGGCCGAACAGGCCGAGCGCGTAGAGGACCGTGCGCACGTTGGCGGCGTGGTAGGCCTCGACCGCGAGGATGCCGGCTGCGGCCTCGAGGTAGTCCTTGTTCTCGATGAAGCGCGCGGCGCCCTTGTAGGCGGTGACGCCGACGTCCTCGAACAGAAAGGCGCCGAGCAGAAAGCTCGCCTCGTCGGCGAACGGGTCGAAGCTGCCGCCGCCCACCCCGGCCGCGGCGGCGGCGGCGTTGAAGCTGTTCACGAGATCGATCTCCGGGCGCGCGACCGCGTCGGCGCCGAGCGCGCCGCGCAGGAAGCGCACATGCGCGCGCTCATCGAGCGCGATCTCGTGCGCGTACTGGCGGATGGCAGGGGTCTCAAACCTCACCCGCGCACCGCCCGTGACGTCGCCGGGCGTGCCGACCCCGGTCACGTCGCGAGCAGGCAGCCCATGGCCGAAGAACGCGCGCAGATAGTATTCCGCCTCGAGGTATTCGAGGTTGAGCGCGAAGTTCAGGATGTCGGCGTCGGTCAGCGCCGGCGCCTCGCCGTCCGCCGCCCGGGCGGCAGGGGCGCCGAAGATGTCGGCCAGCGACAAAACGCCCAGCCCGGCGAGCCCGGCGCTGCCGATCAGGCGGCCGAACCGGCGCCGGTTGGAGCGTCCCGCCGCGAGCGCGGCCAGAGGCGAAGCGGTGGGTGAGCCTTGCGACATAGGGATGCCACCTCCTGGGTTGTAGCGCATTGGATTGTCTCCACGCGCAGCTACGCGCCGGGCGGGCATTTGGATGCCGCAGAGCGGTTTTTTCTTCAGGCCGCGAGGCGGCCGAGGTCCTGGACCAGGGACTGGACGCGCTTCAGGCGCTCGAGCGGGGTCTTGGTCTCGCCGCTGACCACCAGGCGGTGGTCGGAGCGCACCCGCATCGTCCTGGCGTGCTCGGCGATGTAGCCGACCAGGCGCTCGGGGCGGGCAAAGCGGTTGTCGTGGAAGGCGAGCAGCACGCCCTTGGGCCCCGCCTCGACCTTGGCGACGCCCGCCTTGCGGCAGAGCTGCTTGATCCGGACCAGCTGCAGGAGCTGCTCGGTCGCCTCCGGCACCGGCCCGAAGCGGTCGATCAGTTCGGCCGCGAACGCCTCGACGTGGTCGGGCTCGGTGAGCGCCGCGAGGCGGCGGTACATCTGGAGCCTGAGGTCGAGGTCCTCGATGTAGGTTTCCGGGATCAGGGCCGCGGCATCGATCGTGATCTGCGGCGTCCAGTCCTGGGCCTCGGCCGCCCCCTCGTCGCCCGCCTGGCGGGCGAGCAGGACCGCCTCCTCGAGCAGGTGGTTGTAGAGCTCGAAGCCCACCTCCTTGATATGCCCGGACTGCTCGTCGCCGAGCAGGTTGCCGGCGCCGCGGATGTCGAGGTCATGGGAGGCGAGCTGGAAGCCCGCCCCGAGCTCGTCCAGGCTCTGGATTACCTGCAGGCGGCGCTCGGCGGCCTCGCGCAGGATGCGCTTGGGGGGCAAGGTGAAGTAGGCGTAGCCGCGCACCTTGCCGCGCCCGATCCGGCCCCGGAGCTGGTAGAGTTGGGAAAGGCCGAAGCGGTCGGCGCGGTGCACGATCAGCGTGTTGGCGGTCGGGATGTCGAGACCGCTTTCGATGATGTTGGTGGTCACGAGCAGGTCGATCCGGCGCTCGTAGAAGGCCGCCATCACGTCTTCCAGCTGCTTTGCCGGCAGGCGGCCGTTGGCGACGCCCAGCTTGACCTCGGGCACCAGGTGGCGGAGCTGCTCGGTGAGCTTCGCCTGATCCTCGATCCGCGGGCAGACGTAGAAGGTCTGGCCGCCACGGTAGTGCTCGCGCAGGATCGCCTCGCGCAGGACCACGGGATCGGTCGGCAGGACGAAGGCGCGGACCGCCAGGCGATCGACCGGCGGGGTCGCGATCAGGCTCAGCTCCTTGAGGCCGCCGAGGGCCATCTGGAGGGTGCGCGGGATCGGCGTCGCGGTCATCGTGAGCACGTGGACCTCGGCGCGCAATTGCTTCAGGCGCTCCTTGTGCACGACGCCGAAATGCTGCTCCTCGTCGATCACCACGAGGCCCAGCTCCTTGAAGCCGATGGTCTTGCCGAGCAGCGCATGCGTCCCGACCACGATGTCGACCTCGCCCGCCTCGAGCCCCTTCTTGATCTCGGCCAGCTGCTTGGCCGGCACGAACCTCGAGACCTGCTCGATCCGAAGCGGCAGGCCCTGGAAGCGCTCGCGCATCACTTGAAAGTGCTGGCGCACCAGAAGGGTCGTGGGTGCCAGGATCGCGACCTGCAGGCCGGCCATCGCGACCACGAAGGCGGCGCGCAGGGCCACCTCGGTCTTGCCGAAGCCGACGTCGCCGCAGACCAGGCGATCCATCGGCTGGCCGGACGCCAGATCGTCGAGCACGACCTCGATCGCGCGCGCCTGGTCCTCGGTCTCATCGTAGGGAAAGCGTGCGGCGAACTCCTCGTAGAGGCCGGCTGGCGGGGCGAGGCGCGTGCCCCGGCGCATCGCGCGCCTTGCCGCGATCTCGATCAGCTCGCCCGCGATCTCGCGGATTCTTTTCTTAACTCTGGCCTTGCGCGTCTGCCAGCCGAGGCCGCCCAGCTTGTCGAGCGGCACCTCGCCTTCGGCTGCCCCGTAGCGCGAGAGGACGTCCAGGTTCTCGACCGGCACGAACAGCTTGTCGCCGCCCTGGTAGACGAGGCGCAGGCAATCATGCGGCGCGCCGCCGAGGTCGAGCGTGACGAGGCCGTCGTAGCGGCCGATGCCGTGGTCGTTGTGGACCACGAGATCGCCCTCGCCGAGCGCGCCGACGTCGGGAATGAACTGGTCGCTGCGCCGGGTCTTGCGGGCGGGCCGGCTGAGCCGGTCGCCGACGATGTCGGCCTCGGCCAGGACCGAGAGGTCGGCGGTCACAAAGCCATGCTCGAGCGGCAGCACAGCGAGCCCCGGCCCGCTCGCCGCATCGCGGTCGTCCCAGCGCTCGATCCGGTGCAGGCCCTCGACGCCGTGGTCGGCCAGCACCATGCGCAGCCGCTCGAGCGAGCCCTCGCTGGCGCCGGCGATCACGAGCCGTTTGCCGGCCGCCCGCTCGGCCTGCAGGTGCAGCGCGACCGCGTCGAACAGGTTGACGTCCTGGCGCGCGCGCTCAGCCGCGAAATCCCGCGCCTGACGGCCGCCGAGGTCGATCACCTCGACGCCGCGCGGGCGCGCGTCCGGCGACGGCGCGAAGGGCGAAAAATCGATCCGCTCGCGGCCCGCAAGCAGCGCGTCCAGCCGGGGCTCGCTGAGGTAGAGCTCATCGGGAGCGAGCGGCCGGTAGGGGGCAGCGCCCATCGCGCGCGCGGCTTCCGGCGGCTCGCGCCTTGCCCCATAGTGCTCGCCGACGGTCATGTGGCGGGCCGCGATCGCCTCGTCCGCCAAGGGGTCGAAGCTGATCCTCGAGCCCGGATCGAGGTAGTCGAAGAGGTCGACCAGGCGCTCGTGGAACAGCGGCAGCCAGTGCTCCATGCCCGGGAACGGCCGGCCGGCGGAGATCGATTCGAACAAGGGATCGCCGGTCACCGCGCCGAAGCGCTTGAGGTAGCCGGCGCGGAAGCGCTCGACCGCGGCGGCATCCAGCATGACCTCGCTGACCGGCCCGAGCTCAAATCCGGAAACCTTGGCGAGCGAGCGCTGGGTCAGGGGGTCGAAGGCCCGGATCGCCTCGAGGACGTCGCCGAACAGATCGAGCCGGAGCGGCTGCGCGCTGCCGGTCGGGAAGATGTCGATGATGCCGCCGCGGACCGCGTATTCGCCGGATTCCACGACCGTGCCGCTGCGCCGGTAGCCGTTGCGCGCGAGGCAGGCGAGCAGCGCCTCGCGGTCGATCCGGCCGCCGGCCGCGGCCGCGAAGCGCCCGGAGCGGATCAGCTCGGGCGGCGGCAGCTTCTGGAGGAAGGCGTTGACCGTGGTGATCACGAGCTGCGGCGCCGGCGCGTCCGCGTCGAGGAGGCGGGCCAGCGCCTCCAGGCGCCTCGCCATGACGTCCGCGTTCGGCGAGACCCGATCGTAAGGCAGGCAGTCCCAGGCCGGCAGGGTCACGACCTCGAGCGCCGGCGCACAGAAGCGGACCAGCTCGGCGAGCAGCGTCGCCCGCCCGCCATCGCGGGCGACGTGCAGGAGCTGAGCGGCGCCGGCGCCGCCCGCCGCGCGCGCGAGCCAGAGCGCATCCAGGCCCTCGAGCGCGGCCGCGACCAGGCGCCGCTCAGGGCGCCCGGGCGGCGCCTCGGCGCGGATGTCCGGGGCGGTGTCGGCTAGGAGCGGTGCAGATGGCATCTGGACGGGAGGCGATCAGTCCTGAGCCTCGACGAACCGGAAGGTCCGGAGGCGTTGGAACAGGTCGTGGTCATGGCGGGCCGGTACCGGCGCCCGGCCGGAGATCCAGTCGAGCAGATCCTGATCGCTCTCGCCAAGCAGCGCCTCGTAACGGTCGAGCCCGACCCGGTCAAGCCCGGCCAGGTGGTGCCTCGCGAACCGGCCGAGCAGCAGATCGCCTTCCAGGCGGCCGCGATATCGGCTCTGATGCAACAGCCGCTTGCGGCGAATCGGGAGCGGCTCGCTCATGGCAGGTCCGAGGGGTTCGAAGGCCGGCGGGGTCGCCGGGCAACCGATGGTCAAGGATGTAGCGAATCGGCGCTCGGATTCAAAGGCCCGCCGGGCGCGGCCGGATGTCCTGCCGGAACCCGATCCGCTGGCGGCCTGGCTGGCGCCGGCGCGCGGGCTGAAGGGGGTCGGACCGCGCCTCGACGGCATGCTCGCCCGCCTGTTCGGCCTGCCGCCGGGCGTCGGCGCGCGCCGCCTCGATCTGCTCTGGCATCTGCCCTACGCGCTCGTCGACCGGCGGCTGCGCGCGAGCCCTGCGGGGACGTCTGAGGGCGAGCGGGTGACCCTCGAGGTCCTGGTCGAGCGGCACCAGCCGGCGCCGCCGTCCGGATATCGCGCGCGCGCCGCGTTCCGCCAGCCCTACCGGGTGCGCTGCCGAACCGGGGCGGAGCCTTTGCATCTGGTCTTCTTTCGCGGCCGCCCGGCTTATCTGCGCGACGCCCTGCCCGAAGGTCAAAGCCGGGTCGTGAGCGGGCCGCTCACGCGCTTCGGGCAGCACTGGCAGATCGTCCATCCGGAGCTGATCCTGGCGCCCGCCGCGTTCGCGGTCAGCAGCCCGCTGCAGCCGGTCTATCCGCTGATCCAGGGCCTGAGCACGCGGGTGCTGGGCAGACTGATCCGCCAGGCGCTCGAGGCGCTGCCGGAGCTGCCGGAGTGGCAGGACGAGGCGTTCCTCGAGCGGCGGCGCTGGCCGGGTTTCAGGGCCGCGCTCGAGAGCCTGCATCGGCCGGCGGGCGCCGACGCGATCGCCCTCGACGGCCCGGCGCGCCAGCGCCTCGCCTTCGACGAGCTGCTTGCCAATCAGCTGGCGCTCGCCCTGGTCCGGCAAGGCGCCAGCGCGCAGGCCGGGCGCGCGCTCGCGGGCGAAGGCCGGCTCTGCCAGGCGGTGCTGGCTGCCCTGCCCTTTCGCCTGACCGCCGGCCAGCGCCAGGTGTTGGCCGCAATCCAAAGCGACATGGCGCGTCCCGTCCGCATGCTCCGCCTGCTCCAGGGCGATGTCGGCAGCGGCAAGACCCTGGTCGCCCTGCTCGCCATGCTGGCGGCGGTCGAGGCCGGCGGCCAGGCGGCGATCATGGCGCCGACCGAGGTACTGGCGCGGCAGCACCAGGCGACGCTCGCTCGGCTGCTGGCGCCGGCCGGGCTGCAGCCGACCCTCCTGACCGGGCGCGAGCGCGGCGCCGAGCGGGCCCGGCGGCTCGCGCAGCTGGCGGACGGTCGCAGCCGGATCGTGGTCGGGACCCACGCCCTGTTCCAGGAGGGCGTCGGCTTCGCCGACCTGGCGCTCGCGGTCATCGACGAGCAGCACCGCTTCGGCGTCCACCAGCGCCTCGGGCTGGCCGCCAAAGGCCAGTGCCCGGACCTTCTGGTGATGACCGCGACGCCCATCCCGCGCACCCTCGTGCTGGCGCTCTACGGCGACATGGCGGTGTCTGAATTGCGTGAAAAGCCGGCGGGCCGCCAGGCGATCCGTACCCGCGCCCTGCCGCTCGCCCGCCTGGACCGGATCCTGGCGGCGGTCGAGCGCGCGCTCGGGCGCGGCGAGCGCCTCTACTGGGTCTGCCCGCTGATCGGCGACAGCGAGCCGTCCGAGCAGGCGGCGCAGGCGGCCGCCGAGCAGCGCTATCGGGGGCTGCGGGCCGCGTTCGGCTCGGCGGTCGGACTGGTTCACGGCCGCATGGCGGGCCGCGACAAGGATCGGGCGATGGCCGGCTTCGCCGCGGGTGAGATCCGTCTTCTGGTCGCGACCACGGTCATCGAGGTCGGGGTCGACGTGCCCGAGGCGAGCGTGATCGTGATCGAGCAGGCTGAGCGCTTCGGCCTCGCTCAGCTGCACCAGCTGCGCGGCCGGGTCGGACGCGGCGTCCGGCCATCGAGCTGCCTGCTGCTGTACGGCCAGCCGCTTGGCGCCCTCGCACGCTCGCGCCTGCAGGTGATGCGGGCGACCGACGACGGCTTCGAGATCGCCGAGGAGGACCTGCGCCTGCGCGGCCCGGGCGAGGTGCTGGGCGCGCGCCAGAGCGGTCTGCCGGCGCTGCGGCTCGCCGACCTTGGCGCCCACGCCCAGCTGCTCGCGCCGGCCCGGGACGACGTGCGCCTCTGCCTGCAGCGCGATCCACGCCTCGAGAGCCCGCGCGGCCAGGCGCTGCGTCAGCTGCTGCGCCTGTTCGAGCGGCCGGCGGCGATGGCCTATCTCGGCTCCGGCTAGCGCGCGGCGACCCGGGCGCGCTCCGGCTCGGCGTCCGCCTTGGCCGGCAGCCGCGGCTCGGCGGCGGCACCGGCGAGCGGGCGCGGCTCGAGCGTGCCCGGCACGGTGTCGGCCGGCGGCCCGACGATGCCGCCCGAGATCACGAGCTTGATCCCGTCCTCGATCGACATGTCGAGGTGGATCAGATCCTTCCTGGGCACGAACAAAAGGAAGCCCGAGGTCGGGTTGGGCGTGGTCGGCAGGAACACGTTGACCAGCTCCTCCTCGGAGCGCGCCTGGATCTCGCCCCGGGTCGGCCCGGTCACGAAGCCGATCGCGCCCAGGCCGCGACGCGGATACTCGATCAGGACCACCTCGCGGAACGAGCGCGACGACTGCGCCAGCACGGTCTCGAAGATCTGCTTGAGGGTGCCGTAGACGCTGCGCACCACCGGCATCCGCGCGAGCAGGCGCTCGCCGAGGCGGACCAGGGTGCGCCCGGCCAGCCCCGCCGTCAGCATGCCGACGATGGTCAGAAAAGCGAGCATGATCAGCAGGCCGACGCCCGGCAGGCTGAACGGCAGATAGGTCTCGGGATTGTAGCGCGCCGGCAACAGGCCTTCGACCTGGGTGTCGAGGAAGGTCAGAAACTGCCAGACCAAAAAGACCGTAATACTGATCGGGGCGGTGACGATCACGCCGGTCAGGAAATAGGCGCGCAGACGGGCGATCCCGCCGGGCGGCAGGGCTCGCTCGCCAACCCGAAAGCCGCCGGCGGCGGTTTCGGACCCTTCGGGCGGCGGTTCTTGCTGTCCCCGTTGCGGCGTCATTCAACGACCCTATCGACCGTGGCGAGGAGCGACCCTTCGGACGTTGGCCAACCTGGCCTGCAGCCGTCACCGACGACTGCCAGGGACAATAGGCACGGCCCCAGGCTTCGTCCAGCGGCGACCGGGCGCCCGATCCTGGGCGCTGGCGGCCGCGCTTATTTGTTCAGACAGGCGAGCGACAACCCCAGTGTTCATCAATTAATAGTTGACCAAGGCCCGGTTCGGGGCCCTGCCGGAGCCCGACTCCGGCAACCGGCATTGCCAACAACCGCTGGCAACGCGATGTTTTTATGGACTTTTGCTTTTCCATGTCATAATGGCTTCAAGATGGATTTATATCAAATTTTTCGAAGTTTTAAGTAAGAAGACCGGCGTTCAAAAATTTCCTTGACAAGTTGTTTCAATGTCTTTGATTAAGGATACTGTTAGTTCCGGATGTTGAGCCGGGCTCGGCTCGCGATCGGGTCTTCGATCCAGGCGAGAGCGGTAGAGCTGATCGGCGATACCCGGAGCAAGCGGCGGCGAGTGCAAATTGTCATGAAAGCCGCCGGAGCGCCAAGAGGGTCAGCATCGTAGGGAGGATGTGACCATGACTATCGCCGAAGGTCGGTCCCGAAGGTTACCAACCGGGGATCGAACGAGCGTGATCACCAATTCAATCCTGTTGACGCGGCGCATCCGGGAGTTGCAGCGCCGCCGTCAGGCTCTGGTCGGTCGGCAAGAGCAGGTGCGGGCGCAGCTTCCGGACTGGGCGGTCGAGCCCTTGCGCCTGGTCGGCCTCACCAACGACGAGATCCGTAGCCTGGTCGCCAATCTGTCGACCACCGAGGCCGAGGCCGGCCTCAACCAGATCGAGGCCGATCTCGAGGACCTCGACCGGCAAATCGAGGACCTTGAGAACGTCCTGGTCGCGACACCCTCGAACGGCCTCGACGAGATCGAGGCGGTGATCCATCTGACGGTCGATCGCTTCCGCGAGATCATCGTCAGCGACCCCGACGACGTCTTCTATGACCATGGCGAGGCACGCTTCCTTGCCCTGCTCGAGCGCGTGCAGGAGGACCTGAGCGAGGTGCTGCAACGCACGCGCCTCGACGCCGGCTGAGCCCTCGCGCTTCGGCTGAGCGCCCGCAGTACTGCGGCGGGCGCGGGCCCCGTTCGGCCATGCCGGCGGGGCGGGCTGCCACTTTCGCCAAGAGTGGTGGGCCGGAGCGAGCCGCTCGCAATCCGGACATGGCGTTGTGCCCGGCACCGTCGCGGCGCTCTGCGGGGGCGCGCGCGCCGGGACTGCCCGCTTGCCGGCTGCGCCTGGAGCTGGCTATGGTCCGTCCGGCCGGTGCCAGCCGGTCGCGCCGCCATGCTCGGGAGCGTCCGCTTGGTGCAGCAGGAAGGGCCGTCGGTGCGACTTGCCGTCGACATCGGCGGCACCTTCACCGACGTCGTCGTCGAGGCCGGCGGCCGCCGGACCACCGCCAAGCTGCTGACCACGCCCGCCGCCCCCGAGCAGGCGGTTCTGGAGGCGACCGGCCGGGTGCTGCACGCGGCCGGGCTTCGCGCCGCCGAGGTCACGCTCGTGATCCACGGCACGACGCTCGCGACCAATGCCGTGATCGAGCGCCGGGGCGCGGTCACCGCCCTGATCACGACCGAGGGTTTTCGCGACGTGCTCGCGATCGCCGATGAGAGCCGCTTCGACCAGTACGACATCGACCTGGTCAAGGCAGCGCCCCTGGTCCCGCGCGCGCTGCGCCTCACCGTACCCGAGCGCGTGACCGCCGATGGCGGCGTGCTGCTGCCGCTGGACGAGGCTGCGGTCAGCGCTCTGGTGCCGGCGCTGCAGGCGCTCGAGGTCGAGAGCGTCGCGATCGGGTTCCTCCATTCCTACGCCAATCCGGCGCACGAGCGGCGCTGCGCCGAGATCCTGCGGGCGGCCCTGCCAGAGCTCTGGCTGACGCTGTCCTGCGAGGTCTGCCCCGAGATCCGCGAATACGAGCGGTTCACGACCGCCACGGCCAACGCCTACGTCCAGCCGCGCATCGCCGGCTATCTCCACGCGCTCGAGCGCGGCCTTGCCGCGGCCGGCCTCGCCTGCCCCTTGTTCCTGATGACCTCCGGCGGCGGCCTGATGACGGTCGCGCACGCGTGCCGCGAGCCGATCCGCCTGATCGAATCGGGCCCCGCCGGCGGCGCCATCCTGGCGGCTCGGATCGCCGCCGAATGCGGCCTTGCGCGCGTGCTGTCGTTCGACATGGGCGGCACCACGGCCAAGATCTGCCTGATCGACGACTTCAAGCCGGACAGCGCGCGCCATTTCGAGATCGACCGCCAGGCCCGGTTCGTCAAAGGCAGCGGTCTGCCGCTCCGCATCCCGGTGATCGAGATGGTCGAGATCGGGGCGGGCGGCGGCTCGATTGCGCGCCTGGACGCGACCGGGCGGATCGCGGTCGGGCCGACCAGCGCGGGCGCGGTGCCGGGCCCCGCCTGCTATGGCCGCGGCGGCGCCGCGCCAACCGTGACCGACGCCGATCTGGTGCTCGGCCGGATCGATCCGAAGGCCTTTGCCGGCGGGCGCCTGGCACTCGATCGGGGCCGGGCCGAGGCGGCGCTGGCGGCCGCGATCGGGACGCCCCTCGGCCTCGATCCGGCCCTTGCCGCGATCGGGGTCGCCGAGGTCGTCGACGAGACCATGGCCAATGCCGCAAGGGTCCACGCGGTCGAGCGCGGCGCCGATGTCGCGGAGCGGACCTTGATCGCGTTCGGAGGGGCTGCCCCGATCCACGCCGCGAGGCTCGCCCGCAAGCTCGGCATCCGGCGCATCCTGGTGCCGAGCGCGGCGGGCGTCGGCTCGGCCGTGGGCTTTCTGCGGGCGCCGGCTGCCTATCAGGCGCTGCGCTCGCTGCCGCTCCGCCTCTCGGCGTTCGATCCGGGCAGGATCAACGCCCTATTCACGGAGCTTCTGCGGGAAGCCGAAGCGGTCGTGCGGGCCGCCGCCCCGGGAGCCCGGCTCGAGCAGACCCGGACCGCCTACATGCGCTATGCCGGCCAGGGCCACGAGATCCTGACGCCGCTGCCGGCACGGCCGCTTGGCGCCTCGGATCGCGGGTTGCTGCAGGCGGCTTTCGATGACGCCTACCGGAAGCTCTACGGGCGGCTGATCCCGGGGCTCGATGTCGAGGTGCTGAGCTTCGGGCTGAGCCTCGCGAGCGCCGCCCCGCCGGTGGGTCGCATCGAGGAGCCGGCCGTGGCGTCCGTCCCGCCCCCGGCCGGCCGCCGCCGGCTGCTCGATCCGGCGACGGGGACGCCGCTCGAGGTGCCGGTCTATGGGCGCGCGGCCCTCGCCCTCGGCGCCGCGCTGGGCGGCCCCGCGCTCATTGCCGAGGACGATACCACGATCGTGGTGCCCGCGGCCTGCAGCCTGCGGGTCGATGGCCGGGGCCATGTCTGGCTCGAGCTCGAGCCGGCGGAGGAGGCGATATGAACCGGGCGCAGGCCCTGGCCGGGCTCCGGCGGCAGGTGATGTGGCAGCGGCTGATCGCGGTCGTCGAGGAGCAGGCGATGACGCTCCTCAGGACCGCGTTCAGCCCGATCGTGCGCGAATGCGGCGATCTGTCGGCCGGCGTCTTCGACCTCGAGGGCCGGATGCTGGCCCAGGCGGTGACCGGCACGCCCGGCCATGTCAATACGATGGCAAAGTCGGTCGGCCATTTCATCGCGGCCTTCCCGCTCGCGGAGATGCAGCCGGGCGACGTCTACATCACCAACGACCCCTGGCTCGGCACCGGCCATCTGCACGACTTCGTCCTGGTCACGCCGGCCTTCCACCGGGGCCGTCTGGTGGCGCTGTTCGCCTGCACGAGCCATCTGGTCGACATCGGCGGCCAGGGCTTCGGCCCCGACGCCAAGGACGTGTTCGCCGAGGGCCTGTACCTGCCGATGCTCAAGCTCGCCGAGCGGGGCCGCATCAACCAGACCCTGCTCACCCTGGTGCGCGCCAACAGCCGGGCGCCGGTCGAGGCCGAGGGCGACGTCTATTCGCTCGCCAACTGCAACGACACCGGCTGCCGGCGCCTGAGCGCGATGATGACCGAGTTCGGCCTCGAGGAGCTGGACGAGCTCGCCCGCCACATCGTCGAACGCTCGCGGGCTTCGGTGCTCGAGCGGGTGCGCACCCTGCCCGCGGGCAGCTGGCGTTACCGGATGACCCTCGACGGCTACGACCAGCCGATCGAGCTGGTGGCGGCGCTGACCATCGGCCGCGACGGGATCGAGGTCGACTACGCCGGCACCTCGCCCGTCTCGCGCTTCGGCATCAACGTGCCCAAGACCTATTGCGAGGCCTATACCGGCTTCGGGCTCGCCTGCGCGATCGCGCCCGAGGTGCCGAACAACGCGGGCTCGCTCAGCGTCTTTCGGGTCAGCGCGCCGGAAGGCTGCATCCTGAACGCCCCCTACCCGAGCCCGGTCGCGACCCGGCACGTGATCGGCCAGATGCTGCCGGACGTGGTGTTCGGCTGCCTGCATCAGGCGCTGCCGGAGCGGGTTCCGGCCGAGGGCACGTCCTGCCTTTGGACGCTCACGCTCGGGCGCGGGGCGACCGCGGCCCATGGGAACGCCCGGCGGTTCATGCTGAACGCGGTGCACAACGGCGGCACCGGCGCCCGGCCGCACGCCGATGGCCTCTCGGCCACCGCCTATCCTTCGGGCGTGCGCGGCACGCCGGTCGAGATCACCGAGCAGATCTCGCCGCTCGTCTACCGGCGGCGCGAGCTGCGGCCGGGCTCGGGCGGCGCCGGGCGCCAGCGCGGCGGGCATGGCCAGATCATCGAGATCGAAGCGCTGGATGGCGCCCCGTTCGGGATCTGGGCGGCGCTCGATCGCCTCGAGCATCCGCCGCGCGGGCGGGCGGGCGGCGAGCCCGGCGCCGGCGGCCAGATCCGCCTCGACGACGGAACCCCGCTCGCCGGCAAGGGCTATCAGGAGGTCCCGGCCGGTCGCCGGCTGATCGTGCACACGCCGGGCGGGGGCGGTTATGGCGCGCCCTCCGAGCGCGACCGCGATGCGCTCGCTGAAGATGCGCGCGCGGGTCTGGTCTGACGGCGGCGGCACCCGCGAGCCGCCTGTCCGACGACCGGCACCGGGAGTGGGCGCCTGTCTGACCGCCGACAGCCGCGGTAAACCTAGGTTAAGGAGAGGTGAGGCAGACTCGGAGCGAGATCCCGCTCGCGTCGGCATGAATCGCTGTTGAGCGTGGCGCGCAATCCGCTAAGCTACGCGTAAAGTTGGAGGAGGTCAGGCACTCGATGTACCGGCGGACGATCACCCGGCGCGCTATCCTCTGGGCCCTGGGACTCCTGGCCGCAGCCCCGCCGTGCATGGCCCGGGCCGCGACCGACGAGGCCTACCTGTGCCGGAACCGGGAGCGCGAGCGGCGGATCGAGCTCCAGCATGCCGACGCGCCCGATCGCCTGCCCTGCCAGGTCGTCTACTGGCTCGACGCCACCCAGTCCGACAATGGTCGGCCGATGTGGGATGCGGCGCACGACTTCGGCTTCTGCATCGAACGCACGCGGGATCTGGTGCAGCGCCTGCAGGAGGCCGGCTGGAGCTGCCAGAAGACCGGTCCGGCAACTGGCGACATGCAGACGATCCCGGCCCTGGCGCCGAGCGGGCTGCCGGCGACCGTCGGTGGCGACCGGGGCAAGCTCGGCGAGGCCCTGGCGCGCGACCTGAAGCGGCTGGCCCAGCTCACGGGGTCCGGCGCCCGCTTCGAGATCGAGAGCACCGAGCTCGGCGACCTCGATCGGGATGGCCAACCCGACGCCGCGGTGCTCTTGAACTATCAGACCGATCAGCCCGGCAGCGCCCAGTTCCTGATGGCGTACCGGTTCGACGGCAAGGCCTACTACCCGACCGCCAAGGCGTACGTCGGCGGCAGCAACGGGGACGCGCTCGCGAGCAGCATCGAGCGGATCGAGGATGGCGCGATCGAGGTGCTGCTGGAGGTGCGCCAGCAAGGCGACCTGGAATGCTGCCCGTCCGGCCGGCGGCGCGAAGCCTACATCCTCCAGGACGGCAATCTGGTCGCCCGGCCGGAGAGCTGAGGCTTAAGCGACTTCCGCCTGGGCCGGGCCCGCGGCGCGTCGCGGCCGCCGCTGCCAGGGCAGGCGCAGCGTCTGCCGCGGCGGCGTCTGGGCAGCGCTCGCCGCGCGCCGCGCGCCCGGGCGCTCGACCGCGGCGGGCTCGGCCTTGGCCTCGGGCCGGTCGGCGAGATCGAGCACCGGGATCGCGGCGATGTCGGCGATCTGCTCGCGACAGCGGCGGACCACCCAGCGATCGGTCAGGTCGACGTCGAGCAGCACCGAATCGAAGCGCTCGTGACCGAGCCGCCAGAGCGCATTGGCCATGCCGACCACCTGCACGATCTCGACCGGCGCCATGACCTCCGCCATGGTCCGCGCCAGCCAGGGCAGCTCGCCCGCCTTGGTGCGGATCAGCAGAAAGCGGAGCGGCTGGTCGTCGACTTGGGGGGACGGGGCTGGAGCGGCGGCGGGAAGCGCGACAGGCTGCACGGTTGGGCTCCCTGGCGGTTGCTATTCCTCAGCTGCATCCGGTTTTATCAACCCCCAGTTAAAATACAAGCCCCAATTAAAACTGTTTCGCGGCACCGCGGCGCGCTCAGCCGTCGATGAGCTCGGTCGCGGCAATGTCGATCCCGAAGCCCGCGAGGCCGACGTAGTGCCGATGCCGCGTGGCGAGCAGGCGGATCGAGCTGACCCCGAGGTCGCGCAGGATCTGGGCGCCGATGCCGACGTCCCGCCACTGCTGCGTGCGGACCAGCTCGGTGGTCGTGCCGGCGGCCTCGAGATTGGCTTCCGCCGGCTCGGCGAGGCCGCCGGCCGGCACGCCGGCGGTGCCTTCGCGCAGATAGATCAGGACGCCGCTGCCTTGGGCTGCGAGCCGCTGCAGCGCCTTCGGGATCAGCTGGCCGGGCGGGCCGTCCCGGCGCGCGAACACGTCGCTCGTCACCTGCTCGCGATGGATCCGGACCAGGACGCCCTCGCCGCTCGCGGGCTCGCCGAAGATCAGCGCCAGGTGGTGGACGGCATCGAAGGGCGTGGCGTAGGCGACCACCCGCGCCGGGCCGACTTCGGTCGCAACCTCATACTCGCCGATCCGTTCGATCAGCTGCTCGCGGCGCTGCCGGTAGGCGATCAGGTCGGCGACCGAGATCACCTTGAGGCCGTGCTCGGCGGCGAACTCGACCAGCTGCGGCAGCCGCTTGACCGTGCCGTCGTCGTTGACCAGCTCGGCCAGCAGGCCGACCGGCGGCAGGCCGGCCAGCCTCGCGAGGTCGATCGCCGCCTCGGTGTGGCCCGAGCGCACGAGCACGCCGCCATCGCGGCCGATCAGCGGGAAGATGTGGCCCGGCCGCACGAAGTCGTCGGCACCGGCGTTGGCGTTGGCCAGCGCCCGGATGCTGTTGCTGCGCTCCTTGGCCGAGATGCCGGTGGTGAGGCCGAAACGGTAGTCGACCGAGACCGTGAAGGCGGTGCCCATCGGCGCGTCGTTGAGCGCCACCATCGGATCGAGGCGCAGCCGGCGCGCGGTCTCCGGCGGCAAGGGGGTGCACAGGATGCCGCTGGTGTGCCGGATCATGAACGCCACCGCCCCGGTCTCGGCCTTGGCGGCGGCCATGATCAGATCGCCCTCGTTCTCGCGGTCGGCGTCGTCGACCACGACCACGATCCGGCCGGCGGCGATCTCGGCGATCGCGGTCTCGACGCTGTCGAGCTGGATGGTCATGGCTGCACGCACCTTCGAAGGTTGGTCGGGCGCCCTTCGGACCGTCGCCCGCCGGTCAGCGAAAGCTGTCGGCCAGGGGGATGAGGATCGCGGCACTCTCGGTCATCATTTGGCCGTCCGGCAGCACCAGGACCGGGATCTGCTGCAGGGGGTTGCCCGCCGGCCGGTCCTCGAAGGGACCGCGCTCCACCACCTCGTAGGGCTCGCCCAGCAGGAGGAGCGTCGCCTCGACCGGAACCGAGCCTGTGCCCTTCCTGCCATAGACGACGTACGGCTTGGCCACCTCTGCCCCCGCGCATGATCCTTGCCCATGCTAACATGGCGACGCCATCCCGGGGACGCCACCGGGTGGTCGCGCCCGCTCGTGGTCAGATCGCGTCGGAGCGGCTTATTGCGGGAAGCCCACCATGACATCCTTGGCGGCTTCGGGCGGCTCGGGATAGTGGAGGCCGCGCTGGCCGCTGAACGAGCGGTCGGGCCTGGGGGTGTAGGGCGGCGGCGCGAACCCGGTCAGTCGGCCGTCCCGGACCCAGCCCTGCTCGAGATCGATGCCGTAGAGCTCGTCGATCAGTCCGTGTTCGAGCCGGGCCCGGACCTCGGCGTAGTCCGGATGGTCGGCGCGGTCGTCGAGCTCGGCCGGATCGTCCGCGAGGTCGAACAGCTGCACCCGGTTGCCGGCCGGGTACCAGATCAGCTTGTGGCGCCCGTCGTGCAGCATGCGGGTGGCGCTGACGTTCTCCAGGCAGTCGCCGTAGAGCGTGCTGCGGCGACGCGGGCCCAATATCGAGAAGCCGTCGCAGCTCTGGGGCACGGGGATGCCGGCCAGATCGAGGAGGGTCGGCATCAGGTCCTGGAGGCCCACCAGGCGGTCGTCGACCCGCTGCTGGCTGACCCGCGGGTCGCCCGCCCGGCCCATCAGCACCATCGGGATGTTGGCCGAGCTCTCATAGTAGGCGCGCTTGGCGAACAGGCCGAAGTCGCCCAGCATGTCGCCGTGATCGCCCGCGACCAGGACCACCGTGTCGTCGAGCAGGCCCTCCTCGCGCAGTGTCCCGATCACGACCCTGAGCTGATGGTCGATCTGGGTGCAGAGCGCGTAGAAGGCGCGCCGGATCTCGGCCAGCGCCTCGGCGCCATGGCGGCCGTAGAAGGCGCGGTTCATGCGCAGGGGCTGCGGCAGGCCGGCTTCGTCCGCCGACCAGGCGCCGGCCAGCGGCGGATCGATCTCGAGCTGGCGATAGTAGGCAAGGTAGGTCTCGAGCGGCACCAGCGGCGGGTGCGGATGCGTGTAGGACAGACACCAGAAGGCCGGCCGCAATGGATCGCGCCGCTTGATCGTGCGCGCCATCTGCACCGTGCACCAGTTGGTGACGTGGCAGTCCTCGGGCAGGTGCCAGGCGCGGGACATGTAATTGTTGTTGTTCATGCCGTGCAGGAACTGCTGGCCGGCGAAGCCGCGCTCGGCGAGGTAGAGGTCGTGATCGTCGACCGCCCCCAGATGCGGCCGGCCTTCCTCGGCGAGCAGCACGTCGTCGAAGCCGATCCGGTCGCGCTGCGGGTAGACGTGCAGCTTGCCGACCGCGAAGGCCTGGTAGCCGGCGTTGCGAAAGCACTGCGCGAGCGTCGGCAGCGCGGGCATCCGGTTGACCGTGCCGAACACGCGATCGCCGTGGGTGCGGGTCGTGGTGCCGGTCATCAGGGTCCGCCGCGCCGGGATGCAGATCGGGCACTCGGAATAGGCGCGCGCGAAACGGACGCCGTTGCGGGCCAA
>CAWCRU010000017.1:0-214712 GCA_963798075.1 uncultured Alphaproteobacteria bacterium
CGGCCCTCAGGGTCGATCGCGCTCTCCTGCCCACGGTCTTTCTTTGCCTGCAGGCCAAGGTCAACCGGCACCGCCCGTTCGAGGAGCCGACCGCGGACTTCGATCCCGCCGCCCTCGAACGCCGCCAGACCGAGACTGATGATCGCCAGAGTGAACGGGAGCAGCTCACGCCGACGGCGACCGGACGAGGTCGCTCAGAATACCGGCTCCAGCTCCAGCCCCAGCTCGGTGCTGAGCCAGCGGGCGAAGAGGCGGACCGTGTGGCGGCGGGTGGCAGCGCGCGGGATCACCAGGTGGTGGCCCACGTAGCGCACGTCCTCGGCGCGGCCGGCAAGCGGGCGGACGAGGCGACCGCTCGCGAGCTCGTTCTCGGCAAGGCGCGTGGATTCGAGTGCCACGCCAAGGCCGCTCGCGGCTGCCGCGATCGCAAGGAAGCTGCGATCGAAGCGCGTGCCGTGCGGACGCGGGGCCGCGAGCGCGTTGCGCGCGAACCAGTCGGGCCAGCGGATCTGCTTGTTGTCGCTCTCGATCAGCACGCAGCGGAACAGATCGATCGGCGTCCCGATCTGACGGGCGAGATCGGGCGCGCACAACGGCGTCACCGTCTCCTCGCCGAGCGGGACCACGATCAGCCCGTCCTGGCGCGGCATGCCATAGATGATGTCGGCGTCGAACTCGTCGTTGGTGAAGCGCGCGTAGTCGGTGCTCGCAGCCAGGCGCACCTCGGTGCCGGGGAACTCGCGCAGGAAGCGCGGCAGGCGCGGCGTGAGCCATTGCGCAGCGAAGCTCGGCGCCGAATGGAGGCGGAGCATCATGGGCCCGCGCGTCGAGACGATCTCGATGCCGCGGCGCAATTCGTCGAAGGCGCGCCCCACGTGGCGCATCAGCGCCTCGCCCTCGGGCGAGAGCCGCATCACCCGGCCCTCGCGCTCGAACAGCTGCGCCCCCAGCATCTTCTCGAGCTTGTGGACCGAGTGCGAGACAGCACTCGGCGTCAGCTCGAGCTCGGCCGCGGCGGTGCGGAACGAGCCGGTGCGGCCGGCCGCCTCGAACGCGCGCAGGATCGAGGGCGGGATGTCCTGCAGCATCCGCACAGGTGAATCAAATTCATCGAAACCTGTAAAGATCGCGTTGAGCCCACGCATCGACTGCCGGATCTTGCCGAGCGACGGAGACGGGGAGGTTTTCGAAATGTTGCTGAACGGCAAGGTGGCCGTGATCTCCGGCGCGGCAAGCCCGCGCGGCATCGGGCTCGCCACGGCACGGCTGTTCGCCCAGCATGGCGCGCGGATCGCGATTTTCGACCTCGACGCGGGGGCGGCGACCGATGCCGCGGCGGGCCTCGGCGCCGGGCATCAGGGCTTTGCCTGCGACGTCACCAGCCGCGAGAGCTGCGAGCACGCGGCGCAGCACGCGCTCGAGGCGTTCGGCCAGGTCGACGTGCTGATCAACAACGCCGGCATCACCCAGCCCCTCAAGCTGATGGAGATCGGCGAGCGCGAGTGGGACGCGGTGCTCGACGTCAACCTGCGCGGCGTCCTCAACCTCAGCCAGGCGCTGGTCCCGCACCTGCGCGAGCGCAAGCGCGGCTCGATCGCCTGCATGTCGTCGGTCTCGGCGCAGCGCGGCGGCGGCATCTTCGGCGGCCCGCACTACAGCGCCGCCAAGGCGGGCGTGCTCGGCCTCGCCAAGGCGATGGCGCGCGAGCTCGGCCCGGACGGCATCCGCGTCAACTGCGTGACGCCCGGCCTGATCCAGACCGACATCACCGGCGGCAAGCTCACCGACGAGATGCGCCGCGAGATCCTGAAAGGGATCCCGCTCAACCGGCTCGGCAACGCTTCGGACGTCGCCGGCGCCTTCCTGTTCCTGGCCTCGGATCTGTCGGCGTACATCACGGGTGCCGTGATCGACGTCAACGGCGGCATGCTGATCCACGGCTGAACGATGGAGACGAGCATGCAGACCACCGAAGCGCGGCCCCTGAGCAACGTGTCGCTGGCCGAGCGCGCTTACCGCATCCGGCGCCACGCGCTGCGCATGGGGGCCGTCCAGGGCCAGGGCTACATCGCGCAGGCCTTGGGCGTCGCCGACGTGCTGGCGGTGTCCTACTTCCACGCGCTGCGCTACCGCCCCGTGGATCCGCACTGGGAGGAGCGCGACCGCTTCCTCCTCTCGATCGGGCACTATGCGATCGCGCTCTACTCGGCGCTGATCGAGGCCGGCATCCTGCCCGAGGACGAGCTCGAGACCTACGGCAGCGACGACAGCCGGCTGCCGATGTCGGGCATGGCGGCCTACACGCCCGGCATGGAGATCACCGGCGGCTCGCTCGGCCACGGCCTCGGGCTCGCGGTCGGCTTCGCGCTCGGCCTCAAGCGCAAGGGCTCGCGCGCGTTCGTCTACAATCTGTTCTCGGATGGCGAGCTCGGCGAGGGCTCGACCTGGGAGGCCGCGCTCTCGGCGCCGCACTGGCAGCTCGACAACCTGATCGGGATCGTCGACGTCAACAACCAGCAGGCCGACGGCCCATCGAGAGAGGTCACGGGCTTCGAGCCGCTCGCGGCCAAATGGGAAGCCTTCGGCTGGCACACCCAGCGGGTCGACGGCAACGACATCGGAGCGCTGGTCGCGGCGTTCGACCAGGCGCGCGCGCTCACCGAGCCGCGGCCGCGCATCATCATCTGCGACACCAAGATGGCCAAGGGCGTGCCCTTCCTCGAGGAGCGCGAGATGACCCACTTCCTGCGGGTCGACGCGGAGGAATGGGATCAGGCGGTGGCGGTGCTCGATGCCGCCCGCCAGAGGGCGCTCGAGCAGGGGAGGCCGGCATGAAGGCCAAGGTTTCGACCGTCAGGCTGCCCGAGCAGGGCGAAGGCGGCATGCAGCAGCCGAAAAAGCGGCTCACCACGTCCGCGATGATCGCATCGCTCGCAGCACCCGGGCAGCGCACCAGGTCCGCACCCTTCGGCAGCGCGCTGGTCGCCGAGGCCGAGCGACGCCCCGAGATCGTGGGCCTCACCGCCGATCTCGCGAAGTACACCGACCTGCACGTCTTCGCGAAGGCCTACCCCGACCGCTTCTACCAGATGGGCATGGCCGAGCAGCTGCTGATGAGCGCCAGCGCCGGCCTCGCTCGCGAGGGGTTCATGCCGTTCGTGACGACCTATGCGGTCTTCGCGTCGCGCCGCGCCTACGACTTCATCTGCCTCGCGATCGCCGAGGAGAGCCTGAACGTCAAGATCGTCTGCGCGCTGCCGGGGCTCACCACGGGCTACGGCCCGAGCCACCAGGCGAGCGAGGACATCGCGATCTTCCGCGGCATGCCCAACCTCACGATCATCGACCCGTGCGATGCGCACGAGATCGAGCAGGTGGTGCCCGCGATCGCGGCCTACGACGGCCCGGTCTACATGCGTCTGTTGCGCGGCAACGTGCCGCTCGTGCTCGACGAGTACGACTACCGCTTCGAGCTCGGCAAGGCCAAGCTGATCCGCGACGGCCGCGACGTCCTCGTGATCTCGTCCGGCTTCATGACGATGCGGGCGCTCGAGGCCGTGGACGCGCTGAGGCAGGACAACGTCGACGTCGCGGTCCTGCACGTCCCGACCATCAAGCCGCTCGACGAGGGGACCATCCGGCGCGAGGCGGCAAAGAGCGGCCGGCTCGTGGTGGTCGCCGAGAACCACACCGTGGTCGGCGGGCTCGGCGAGGCCGTGGCGGGCGTGCTGCTGCGCGCCGGGATCGCGCCCAAGGCGTTCCGCCAGGTCGGGCTGCCCGACGAGTTCCTGCTCGCCGGCGCGCTGCCGACCTTGCACGACCGCTACGGCATCTCGGCCGCCGCGATGGCCGCGAGCATCAAGGGCTGGCTCTGACCGGCCGGCGCGCGGCGGCGCCGCGCGCTCGATAACTACGAGGCGGCAAAAGGAGGAGGCGCTGCCGCGTCTCCGGGGCGCGAACGCGCGCACCCGAACAGGGGAGAGCTGATCGATGTCTGTTCGTACGACCCGTCGTCACCTGCTGGCGGGCACGGCCGCCGTGCTGCTCGCCGCGGCCGCGCTGCTGCCCGGCGCCGCCTTCGCAGAGACCACGCTGACGCTCGGCCATGGTGCCGCGCCCGGCAATCCGCGGAGCGTCGCCGCCGAGGAGTTCGCAAAGCTCGTCGCAGAGAAGACCGGCGGCGAGGTCAAGATCAACATCGCGGGCTCGGAGCAGCTCGGCAACGACGTCGCGATGCTGACGAGCCTTCGCACCGGCGCGCTCGACCTCACCGCCAACAGCCAGGGCGCCGCCTCCGGTCTCGTGCCGGAGCTTTCGGCGCTCGGCCTGCCGTTCCTGTTCGAGAACGCCGATCAGGCCTTCCAGGTGCTGCAAGGGCCGGTCGGCGACGAGCTCGCCGAAAAGTTCGCAGCGCTCGGCATCATCACGCTCGACTGGTGGGACAACGGCATCCGCCACGTCACCACCAAGGAGACCGCGGTCACCGAGCCCGGCGACCTCAAGGGGCTCAAGATCCGCACCCCGGCCGACCCGGTCACGATCGACATCTTCCAGGCGCTCGGCGCCGCGACCGAGCAGATCGCCTTCAGCGAGCTCTACGTCGCCCTGCAGCAGGGCGTGGTCGACGGCCAGGAGAACCCGCTCGCCAACATCGCGAGCTCGAAGCTCTACGAGGTGACGCCGCACATCAGCCTGACCGCGCACAAGTGGGAATCGACGCCGTTCCTCGCCTCGCAGATCGGCTGGGCGCGGCTCACGCCCGAGCAGCAGACTGCCGTCAAGGAAGCCGCCAAGGAAGCCGGCCAGCTGCAGCGCAAGCTGATGCAGGAGGCCGACAAGAAGCTGCTCGCCGACTTCCAGGCCAATCCCAAGGTCGAGGTCAACGAGGTCGACCGCGAGGCCTTCAAGAAAGCCACAGCACCGGTGATCGAGGCCTGGGAGCAGAAGGACTTCGGCGACTTCGTCCAGCAGGTCGTCAAAGCGGCGGGCGGCGGCTGATGGCCGCGGTCGTGGCGCAGCGCCCGGCAAGCCGCCGGGTGCTCGCCGCGGCCGACGGCGTCGATCGCGTGGTCGGCGCCGTCTGCCGGGCGATCGTCCTGGTCACGGTGATCGTGCTGCTCGTGGTGCTCGGAGCCAACGTCGTGGCCCGCTACGCGCTGGCCCAGGGCGGGCTGCACTGGGTGAGCGAGGTGCCCGAGCAGCTGTTCCCCTGGCTGATCGCCGCCGGCATCGTGCTCGCCGTCCAGCACGGCGCGCACATCGCGGTCGACATCCTGCTGACCGCGCTGCCGGAACCCGGGCGCCGCACGCTGATCGTCCTGATCAACCTTTTGGTCGCGGCCGCCTACCTCGTGCTGCTGGTGGTCAACCTGCAAGTCGCCGCGATCGTTGCCGTCGAGCACAGCCCGATCCTCGGGCTGCCGCGCAGCCTCGGCTACTACGCGCTGGCCTTCGGCACGCTGTTCACCGCGGTCTGCAGCCTGACCGTGGCGCTCCGGGTCGCCATGCTCGGCGCCGACGCCGCCCCGCAACCCAATCCCGAGGAGGCCGTGACGTGATCTGGGTCCTGATCGTCGCCTTCTTCGCCCTGCTGGCGCTGGCAGTGCCGGTCGGCCACGTGCTGGTGATCGCCTCGGGGGCTGCGGTGTGGTCGAGCGGCATGCTGCCGCTCACGATCGTCGCCCAGCAGATGTACAACCAGACCCAGTCGTTCCCGATGCTGGCGCTGCCGTTCTTCATCCTGGCCGGCAGCCTCATGATGAGCGGGCGACTGGGTCAGAACCTGATCGACTTCGCGACCTCGCTGGTGCAGCGCTTCCGCGGCGGCCTCGCCTCGGTCACGGTCGTGGGCTCCATGGTGTTCGGCGGCGTCTCGGGCTCGGCGGTCTCGGATGCGACAGCGCTCGGCTCGATGCTGATCCCCTGGCAGAAGCGCGAGGGCTATCCCGCGGGCTTCGTCGCCGCCAACAACAGCGCGTCCGCGACGATCGCGATCCTGATCCCGCCCTCGATCCCGCTCATCCTCTACTCGCTGGTCGCAGGCGTCTCGATCGCGGACCTGTTCATCGCGGGCGTGATCCCCGGCATCGCGCTGACCGTGGCCTTCATCACAGTCTGCAACCTCTCGGCCCGCTGGCGCGGCTTCCCGCACACGCAGCAGCCGTTCGAGTGGCATCGCTTCGGCCCCTTGTTCCTGCGCGCGAGCCCGGCCGTGCTGATGCCGGTCCTGATCCTCGTGCTGCTGCGCTTCGGGATCGCGACGCCGACCGAGGTCTCGGTGCTGGCCGTGTTCTATTCGCTGCTCGCCGGCATCCTCGTCTACCGCGACATGAGCTGGCAGCGCTTCTCGCACGCGGTGATCGCAGCCGGCGTCGCGACCGGCGTCGTGATGCTGGTGATCATGGCGTCCGCCGTGGTCGGCTGGATCATGACCTTCGTCCAGGCGCCGCAGCTGTTCGCGACCTGGGCGATCGAGACGCTGCAGGCGCCCTGGCTGATCATCCTGGCCATGCTCGCCATCATGATGGTCGCCGGCATGTTCATCGACCTGCCGGCCGCGATCCTGCTGCTCGGCCCGATCTTCGTGCCGCTCGCCCAAAAGATCGGCCTCGACCTTTTGCAGCTCGGCATCGTCATGGTCCTGACGCTGGCCCTCGGGCTCTATACGCCCCCGGTCGGCACGACGCTCTTCATCTCGAGCTCCATCGCGCGCGTCTCGATCATCCAGACCACGCGCGAGCTCTGGCCGTTCTACCTGGCAGCGCTGACGGTGGTCGCCCTCTTCAGCTACGTACCGGCGCTGACGCTACACTGAGGCGGCCCCCTGGGCACTCGACGGGCTTGGACCGCAGACATTCCCGGAAGGAGGGTGGGCTCAGCTGCAGCAGCCCGGTTCGCAGCAGAGGCTGGGCTTGGTCGCGACCACGGTGACACTCTCGAGCCCCGCCTCTCCGCATCTCTGCGCCAACTCCGCCGGTAGGGCCAGGCGCCTCGCCTCGGCAACCCGGACTGCGCCAAAGCCGACCGCCCGGATCACCTCGAGATAGGCCTCCTTATCGATCGCGCCCGCGACGCAGCCGACCAGAAGCTCGGCGTCGCGGCGCACGGCCTCGGGCAGCGCGCCCACGCTCACGATGTCCGAGATGCAAAAGCGCCCGCCCGGCTTCAGCACGCGGAAAATCTCGGCGAAGGCGCGAGCCTTGTCCGGTACCAGGTTGAGCACGCAGTTGGAGATCACGAGCTCGACGCTGGCCGCGTCGACCGGCAGATGCTCGATCTCGCCGAGCCGGAACTCGACGTTGTCGTAGCCGAGCTTGGCGGCGTTGGCGCGCGCCTTCGCCACCATCTCGGGCGTCATGTCGACGCCGATCACGCTGCCCGCGGCCCCGACCTCATGGCGGGCGATGAAGGCGTCGTTGCCGGCGCCGGAGCCGAGATCGAGCACCGTCTCGCCGGCGGCCAGCGCCGCGAGCCGGGTCGGCACGCCGCAGCCGAGATTGAGGTCGGCCTCCGCAACATGGCCCGCGACGCCTGCATAGGCATCGCCGATTGCGTTCAGCCCGTCGGGCGCCATCTCGGGGCCGCAGCCGCAGGAAGTGGGCGCGCAGCAGCCGGTCCGCTCGCGCGCGATCGCGGCGTAGCGCTCGCGCACCAGCGTCCTGGTCTCGTCTGCGGATCTCATGTCGTAGTCTCCTTGGGTTTTGATGTGGTCCAGGCGGCCGCCGATAGCTCGCCGAGCAGGCTGTCGAGCGCCTCGCGGACATTGGCGATGCCCTCTGGATCGAGGCAGTAGCAGGAATTGCGGCCTTCGATCTCGCCGCGGATCAGCCCCGCGTCCTTGAGGATCTTCAGGTGCTGCGACACGGTCGCCTGGGCGAGCGGCATCACCTCTACGACCTCGCCGCAGACGCAGCGCCTGCGACTTGCCAGGACCCGCAGGATCTCGAGGCGCGCCGGATGCGCGAGCGCCTTGAGCCGGTCGGCGAGCAAGGTGGTGACCATGTTCGATCCAGCCATCGTCCGAGCCCGAAGATTTCTCATCGATCCATTGCCGGCGGCCGCAAGGTCTGCGGCGTCTTCATGGCAGCAACCGGCAATGTCCGCGGTGGCAGCAAGGCGAAGAGTGCGAACACCAGCAGGACGTTCAGGATGGCGGTCGCAAACAGAGCCGCGAGCGTGCCGCTCGCGCCAGATCGTTCCATCAGCAAGGCACCCAGCGCGGGCGAGACGGCCTGCGTGATCAGGCTCGGCATGGCGATCCGGCCCATGATGGCGGGGTACCGGCCCTCGCCGAACAGCGCGAGCGGCAGGGTGCCCCGCGCGATCGATTCGATGCCGATCCCGGCTCCATAGAAGACGAGAGCCACCGATACGATCGGCAGGCCTCCCCAGAGCGCGCCGACGCCAATCGCTACGAAGATCCTCGAGGCGACCATGGTCCAGATCGGATGATGATAGCGGCTGATCAGCATCTCGATGGCCCGGGCCCCGACCTGCGAGGGGCCTACCAGAGCACCCAGCGCCACGGCGGCGGCAAGAGCGATATCCCGCGCGCGCAGCATGCTCAGCAGGTGAACCGAGACGACCGTCGAGATCATTGAGCTGACGGTAATGGTGGCGGCCAGAAGCATGAATAGCAGCATCGACCCTGCCGGCACCGGCCCCTTGGTCCGGCTTTTGTGCATCTGACCGTCCCGGGGAGCCGAACTCGCGGCATGCCGCCTCGGCTCTCTCGGAAGTCCGAACAGGTAGAGTGGCAGGACGACGGTGAGATGGATGCCTGCGTAGATCAGGCAAGCGCCCCGCCAGCCGAATTCCGAGACCAGCATGGCCGACAGTGGCCAGCATACGGTGCTGGCAAAGCCGCCAAACAAGGTCAGCGTCGCGATCGCCATTGGCGCCCGCTGGCCGTAGAGCCGCCCCAGCGTCGCGAACGCGGCGTCGTAGAGGCCCGCTCCCATCCCGACGCCGAGCACGAGCCAGGATGCGAGATAGATCAGAAGGGAAGGCGCGAGCGCCAGACCGATCAGGCCGAGCGCGAGCAGGGCGGCACTCGCAGCCAGGACGGGACGGCCGCCGTGGCGCTCGATGCTGTCGCCGACCCGCGGCGAGACGAGGCCCGCCGTGACCAGTCCGAGCGACAGGCCGCCGACGACCCAGGCCAGCGGCCAGTCGGTACTGCCGGCGATCGGCTCCGCGAGCACGGCAAGCAGATAGTAGGACGAGCCCCAGGCAAGGATCTGCGTCACCCCGAGCACGGGGATCACGAGGCCCCTTCCAGGCGCCTTCGGCATCGTCCCGACGGTCTCTGCGGCGAGGCAGCCCATGTCTCATCGTCCATCGTCGATGAGCGATTAGAGCCCGATCCGGCCACCTCCGTCAATTAGCATTTCCACTTTTCGACTCTTGTCGTATTGTCGCTCAAACGCCATCAGGGAGAGCAAGCCATGGCCCGCTGCCAGATGCTGACCGAGGTCGGCCGCCGCCAGTTTCTCAAAGGCAGCGGCGTCGCCGCGGCAGGTGCTGTCGCCGGCACCACGCTCGGCGCCGCGGGCGCGCGCGCGACGCCGGCGCCGGCGCGGATCGCCTACCCCTCGAGCCGGCTCGCGAACCTCGCCGACCTCAAGGTCAACGAGCCCCTCGACATCGCTTATCCGGATGAGGATTCGCCGGGCGTGCTCCTGAAGCTCGGCGAGCCCGTCGAAGGCGGCGCCGGCCCGGATGGCGACGTCGTCGCCTTCTCGGTCCTCTGCCCGCACAAGGGCTTCCCGCTGGCCTACGACCCCGCAGACCGGGTCTTCAACTGCCCGGGCCACTACTCGCGCTTCGATGCCGAGCGCGGCGGCCTCCAGATCTGGGGCCAGGCGACCCAGAACCTGCCGCAGTTCCAGCTCCGGATCGACGAGGGCGGCGACATCCATGCCGAAGGCGTCGACGAGCTGATCTACGGCCGCGTCAGCAACGTGCTCTGAGGGGAAGGGTCATGGCCTACAAGCGACAGATCGACCGCCTGCCGATCATCCCGGCCGACGCCAAGGAGCACAACGTCGTCTGCCACTTCTGCATCGTCGGCTGCGGCTACAAGGCCTACAGCTGGAACATCAACCGGCAGGGCGGCACGGCCCCCGACCAGAACAAGTTCGGGGTCGATCTCGGCCAGCAGCAGGGCGCCATGAGCCCCGCCTGGTACACGCCCGCGATGTACAACATCGTCAAGCAGAACGGCCAGGACGTCCAGCTCGTGATCATGCCCGACCCGGACTGCGAGGTGAACTCCGGGCTCGGCTCGATCCGGGGCGCGCGCTTGGCCGAGGAGTCCTATTCCCGCGCGACCTTCAGCCAGCTCCAGCGCCTGACCGCGCCGCAGGTCTGGCGCTACGGCCAGCTGCAGCCGACCAGCTGGGACGATGCGCTCTCCCTGGTCGCCCAAGTCACCATGCGGGTGATCCAGGAGCAGGGGGAGGATGGCGTCTTCGTCTCGGCCTTCGATCACGGCGGGGCGGGCGGCGGCTACGAGAACACCTGGGGCACCGGCAAGCTCTACTTCGAGGCGATGAAGATCAGGAACATCCGGATCCACAATCGCCCGGCCTACAATTCCGAGGTCCATGCCACCCGCGACATGGGCGTGGGCGAGCTCAACAATTGCTACGAGGACGCCGAGCTCGCCGACACCATTTTCGCGGTCGGCACCAACGCGCTCGAGACCCAGACCAATTATTTCCTGAACCACTGGGTCCCGAACCTGCGCGGCACCTCGATGGACAAGAAGAAGGCGGAGCTTCCGGACGAGCCGCACGCACCCGCCCAGATCGTAATCGTCGATCCGCGCCGGACCGTGACCGTCAACGCCTGCGAGACCGAGGCCGGCAAGGACAACGTGCTCCATCTCGCGATCAACTCGGGCACCGACCTAGCACTCTTCAACGCGCTCCTGGGCGAGATCGCAGATCGCGGCTGGCTCGATAAGGACTTCATCGACGCCCATACCGCGGGCTTCGATGAAGCGCTCGCCGCCAACCGGCTCAGCCTCGAGGAAGCGGCCGGGATCACGGGCCTCCCGGTCGAAGACATCAAAAAGGCCGCCGCCTGGATCGCCGAGCCGAAGGGGGAAAAGCGGCGCCGAACCATGTTCAGCTACGAGAAGGGGCTGATCTGGGGCAACGACAACTACCGGACCAACGGCGCCCTCGTGAACATAGCCCTCGCGACCGGCAACGTCGGCCGCCCGGGGGGAGGCTGCGTGCGCATGGGCGGCCATCAGGAGGGCTACGTTCGGCCTTCGGATGCCTTCATCGGCCGGCCGGCGCCCTACGTCGACCAGCTCCTGATCGGAGGCAAGGGCGGCGTCCACCACATCTGGGCCTGCGATCACTACAAGACGACCCTCAATGCCGACCAGTTCAAGGCGGTCTACAAGAAGCGGACCGACCTCGTGAAGGACGCGATGAACACCGTGCCGGCCGGCGACCGGACGGCGATGGTCGAGGCGATCATGGACGCGATCGCCCAGGGCGGCCTGTTCGCGGTCGACGTCGACATCGTGCCGACCAAGATCGGCGAGGCCTGCCACGTGATCCTGCCGGCCGCGACCTCGGGCGAGATGAACCTCACGTCGATGAACGGCGAGCGGCGCATGCGCCTCACCGAGCGCTACATGGACCCGCCCGGCCAGGCGCTCCCCGACTGCCTGATCGCGGCCCGGCTCGCCAATCATCTGGAAGCGGCATTCCGGGCCGCGGGCGATGCCGCGACCGCCGAAAAGTTCAAGGGCTTCGAGTGGCAGACCGAGGAAGACGCCTTCATGGACGGCTACCACCAGAACGCCCACGGCGGCGAGTTCGTGACCTACGAGCGTCTGAGTGCCATGGGCACCAACGGCTTCCAGGAGCCCGCGACCGGCCTGGACGGGGAAAAGATCGTCGGCACCAAGCGGCTCTACACCGACGGCAAGTTCGGCACCGAGGACGGCCGCGCGAAGTTCATGGCGGCCGCCTGGCGCGGCCTGCAGGCGGCCGGCAAGGAGGAGGAGCGACAAAAATTCCCGTTCCTGATCAACAACGGCCGCACCAACCACGTCTGGCAGTCGGCCTATCTCGATCAGGACAACGCCTTCGTCACCGACCGCTGGCCGTACCCGTTCATCGAGATGAACCCGGCCGACATGGCCGAGCTCGGCCTCAAGGCGGGCGACCTCGTCGAGGTCTATAACGGCAACGGCGCGACCCAGGCGATGGCCTGTCCGACCCCGACGGCAAGGCCCAAGCAGACCTTCATGCTGTTCGCCTACCCCAAGGGCGTCCAGGGCAACGTCGTCTCCAAGGGGGTGAACGAGTTCATCATCCCGAACTACAAGCAGACCTGGGCCAACATCAGAAAGCTCGCCGACGCGCCGGCCTCGACCCTGCACCTCTCCTTCAAGTCGCGGGAATACCGGCCCGCCTGATCAAAAGGAACGGCGGGCCTCGGCGCCGCGGCCGGCTGTGCGGCCCGCCGCGGCGTCACGAAGCTGTCACGGTGAAGGCTCTAGAAATGTCGAACTGCCAGACGATATACCCGGTGCCCTTCGCCAGCACCGGATGCGAGGACATGGAAGAGAAAGCGGCTCTCGCGGCGCTCGCAGCGCTCGCCCACGAGACCAGGCTCGCGGTCTTCCGCCTGCTCGTGACGGCCGGGCCGAGCGGCCTGCCGGCAGGCGAGATCGCCGAGCGCGTCGGCGTCGTCGCCTCGACGCTCTCCTTCCACCTGAAGGAGCTCGACCGGGCGGGCCTGCTGCGCTCCTGGCGCCGCCAGCGGCAGGTGTTCTACGCCGCCCACTACCAGGGTACGCGCGGGCTCCTGACCTTCCTGACCCAGGACTGCTGCCAGGGCCACCCCGAGATCTGCGGCGACCTCACGCGGATCGCGGCCCTGCCGGAGCCCGAACCCGAACCCGAACCCGAACCCGAGGACGCGTGAGGGACCCATGACCGACAAGGTCTACAACGTCCTCTTCCTTTGCACCGGCAATTCGGCGCGCTCGCTCATGGCCGAGTGCGCGATCAACCGCTGGGGCGAACGCCGGTTCAAAGGCTTCTCGGCCGGCAGCCACCCGACGGGCCGGATCCACCCGATGACGCTCCGGCTCCTGGAGCGCCTCAACTATCGGACCTCGGAGTTGCGCAGCAAGAGCTGGGACGAGTTCGCGGACGGCAAGGGGCCGCCGCTCGACTTCGTCTTCACGGTCTGCGATCAGGCGGCGGGCGAGCTCTGCCCCGCCTGGCCGGGCCAGCCGATGACCGCCCATTGGGGCGTTCCGGACCCCGCCGCCTTCGTCGGCAGCGCCGAGCAGACCTACCGCTTCTTCCGGAACGTCTATACGCAGCTCGAGAGCCGCATCAAGATCTTCACGAGCCTGCCGCTCGCGGGGCTCGACAAGCTCTCGCTGCAGCGCCGGCTCGACGAGATCGGCAGGACAGAGGCCCTGCCGGCCCAGGCATCGTGAGCTTCGATCTGCCGCGCCAGCTGGCGGCCGAAGCGCTCGGCACCGCCTTCCTGCTCGCGGCCGTGGTCGGCTCCGGGATCATGGCCGAGACCCTGGCGGGCGGCAACGTTGCGCTCGCGCTCCTCTGCAACACGATCGCGACCGGCGCGATCCTGGTCGTCCTCATCCTGATGTTCGGGCCGGTCTCGGGCGCCCACTTCAACCCGGCCGTGACCTTCGCGTTCCTCTTGCGCGGCAAGATCACGGCCGCGACCGCGGTGTCTTTCGTTCTGGCGCAGGTCATTGGGGGCCTGGGCGGAACCCTCCTGGCGCACGTCATGTTCGGGCGGCCCGTCTGGATGCTTGGCGTGATTGCCAGAACTGGCGCCGGCCAATGGACCGGCGAGGTGGTGGCGACCTTCGGCCTGGTCGCGACCATCCTCGCCTGCGTCCGCTTCCGCAAAGACGCGGTGCCCTACGCCGTCGGCCTCTACATCACATCCGCCTACTGGTTCACGAGCTCGACCTCGTTCGCCAATCCGGCCGTGACCATCGCGCGCTCGTTCTCCGCGACCTTCGCCGGCATCCGGCCCGAAGACGCGCCCGCCTTCATCCTGGCGCAGCTGGCGGGGGCCGCGCTTGCCACGCTCTTGTGTGGATGGCTGCTCCGAACGGAATGGTCAGCGGCGCCAGCGGCCCACGACGACCTCGCCGAGTTGGCCGACTGAGAACGTTCGGGTCGATCGACATTGGAATCGCCGGAACTCAGCGAACTTGATCAAAATGGGCGTGGTTCAGTGCCAAGCCCTGTGCATAGCACCCCACCAAGCGCCTCATTTCACCGCGTCGATGTGCGGCGGCTGCCAGGTGCCGTCGACGATGCCCTTTTTGCCCCAGTAAGCGCGGATATAGAGCGAGAACGGGCCTTTTGGTGCGGGCAGCCAGTTGCTCTCCTTGTCGGCTCCGGGCGAGGTCGTTCCGGCATAGAGCGTGAGCGAGCCGTCCTCGTTCTTCTGCAGCCCCTTGTTCTTGGTGCCGAGGGAGTAGCGGCCGAGATCGTTCGGATTGAAGAAGTGATGCTCGTCGTAGCCCCCCAATGTCAGGTCCACCGCGCGGCTTCGCCCGCCTGCTGATCGAGCGGATCGATGTCCCCCCGACGGGATCTCGGTCCCGCTGCATGCCGCCGAGATTCGCAGCCTGGTTGCGGAGTTGGCGGACCAGGAGGCTCTCCCTCTGGCCAAGTCCGTCCCCTTGCTGGAGGCCGCAGAATGATGACCGCGCGCACGGCTCTCGAACTCGATACCCTGACCATCCGCATCCCGATGCGCCTGCAGTGCCGGGGCGGCCGGAAGCTGATCATGACGCCGGAGGGGGCGGCGGTGCCGATGCCGAAGCCGAGGCGCGACGAGACGCTGATCAAGACGCGCGTCCGTGCGCACCGCTGGCGGCGGCGGATCGAGAGCGGCCGCGCCAAGTCGATCACCGACATCGCGGAACAGGAGGGCGTCACGGATGCCTATGTCTGCCGGCTGCTGCTCACCTGCCTGGCGCCAGACATCGTCGATCCTGGAGGGGCGGCAGCCGAAGGGGCTGACGCTCGCCGAGATGCTGGGGAATGGGCCCCTTGCATGGGAGGGGCAGCGGGGCGCTCGTGGCTTTCCTCAACGCTCTGCACCGTCTCGGCTATGATCCGGCATCTATACGGCCGCAAAGGGCTCCGCGGCGCCCTTCAGCGCGTGCGCCCGTGCACGACGCCCGTGCCCGAGCGAGCTACGAGCAAGCCGCCAGCCTGCTTTGATTTCGCTCAGGTTCGCGAGCGGCGCGAGAGACGGCCGGAGAACCCGCAAGCTTCTTCATCAGGTCCTCCAGCTCCTCGAAGAGCGGTCAGTGCCGCCGAAGCGCACGGCAGGCATCACCTCCCGCGGAGTGACGTTCGAGGGCGAGGGGCGAGCGACTCGACGCCGCGTCGGATCACGAACCCGGCGGCGCCGGCGCGACCGCAAGGCCGGCCTTGCGCAGACCGTCGGCCATGTGCTCGACGTGCGCCTCCGGCACGTTCCAGACGCGCGCCATGTCCCAGAGACCTTCGCGAACATCGGGCTTCAGCTCGAGCGCCGCTTCGATCGCCGGGCGCGCCTCTTCTCTTCGGCCGAGCTTGCCGAGGATCATCGCCCGAAATAGAAACCGCCAGGTCCGGGAGACTTCGCGTTTTTGCAACTCGACCAACGCCCGCTCATAATCCCCCTTCTGGTAGTAGTAATAGATGATGGGATCCCGGTACCACTCCGGGAATTCGGGGTCGAGCGCGATCGCTTTGGTCACGAGCGCAAGCCCCCGCTCCCACTCCCCCATGTAAACCAGACGCAATCCGAAGTGCGCCAGGATCTCGGGATCGTTGGGATTGAGGGCGATCGCCCGATCCCCGGCGGCCCTGAACCCCACGACATCGTGCCGATCGAACAGAGCGGTCGCGAGCATCAGCTGGGCGGTCGCGTTCCTCGGGTCGATCTCTACCGCGCGCCGGGCTGCGGCGAGCGAACGCACCCTAGGGTCGTAGAGCTTCGGCCGCGGATTGTAGCCGAAACGGTATTCCTGTGCGTAGACGTTGGCGAGAACGGCCCACGCATCCGCATAGTCGGGATCGAGCTCGACGGCGTGCTCCAGGCAGGCGCGCGCCCTGGCGTGCTCCCGGGGGTCGAAAGACTTTTGATAGCCATAATAGCGAAGGACGCAATCGTAGGCGGCAAGCGACGTCGGCGGGCGGCTTTGCGCTTCAGTCTGGCTGGCTTCCGCGATCACGCCGTAGTTGCTGGCAACCACCGCCGACACCTGCTGCGAGACATCTTCTTGGATCTCGAACACATTGGATGGCGTGAGCTCCTCCCTATAGGCGTCTGACCAAACGATCTCGCCGGACCCGGCATCGACCAGACGGGTCGAGAGTTGGATCTGGCCCTCGTGGCGTCGGACGCTGCCGGTCAGCAGATAATCGATGCCGAGATCCCGTTTGAGTTGTTGAAGATCGGCCGACGGTTCCTGGGATTTCGCGGTGGATTGCATCGACAGGACGAACAGCGCTTTGAAGCGTGCGAGATCGGTCACGATCTGGTCGGTCATGCCTTCGGCGAAATACGCCTGCGCGGGATCGCCGCTCAGATTGAGGAAGGGCAGCACTGCGATCTTGGGGCCGCGCGGCAGCGCCGTCGAAACGTCCTCGCTACCGGCTGACCAAGGCCAAAATTCCAAATCGAGCAGGCCCGCGCCAAGCCAGCCGAAGACCCCGACAACCGCGCCGGCGAGCAGCGCGATCGCGAGCTGGTACCGGGGCACTCCTCCCTCGCCGGAAGGCGGCGCGTGGGGTGCCCTGTCGACCTCCCGCCACTCGAAATGCGGCACGTAGCCGCCGTTGGGAATGGAGATGACGACCGGATCGCGCTTCCCGGCGGCGACATAGTAGCCGTGGAGATCGCGCCGCAGGCGACGGGCCTCAACGCGCACGACCGGGTCGGTCTGCGGGTCGAAATCGTCCTTGCGATCGAAGACGGCGAGCGCGACGGTGAACCCCTTCAGCCGGTCAGCGCGGCCGGCTAGCGTCTCCTCCACGACGAAGCGGAGCAGTTGGCGCCGGGCCGGACTGGCCTGAAACGTTCGATCCGCAAGGATCCGCCGCATCTGCGTGCGGATCTCGTCCGCTGACGGCGCATCGCCAACGGACGCCTCGTCTTGCAGGGAGGAGGCGATGGCCAAGGGCAACGGTCCTTCATCCCCGAGGAGCCTGCATGAGCCATCGGCCCATGCACCCGGAAACCTAGTCCATCGCTCCGGGGAAGGAAAGTTGCGGCGCTTTCGCGGGCTGGGCGGCCACCCGCCGGGGGGTGCGAACATGTTCGCACCTTGCGCTACGCGGCTCACGCGGGCTACGCGCGCCTCCTTCGGTCGTCTTTGTGCGTGCGGGACGGTCCGGTGTCGAGCAGTGATCTCCTGGTGAGCCGGTTTCCAAGGCAGGAATTCACGATCCGGCGGCTCTACGTTCGCGATCCGGAGTTCCGCGCGGTCTGCGACGACTACGGCGAGGTGCGACGCGTGCTGGAGCATTGGCAAGCGGCGGGCCGGATGGTGCCCGGAAGGGTGGCCGAGTACCGGCGGATGCTCGAGGAGCTCGAGGCTGAGGCTCTCACGTTCCTGCATGCCGGGGAAGCGTAGGTCCGAATGCGTTCGGGACGCGTAGGAAGGGCGAGCGAATGGAACCGGCGGGGGGTTAAGTCGTTCTCGCCAAGCGCGTTACCCCCCGTAACCAAAGAGGGAGACCATCGATCACAGCGTCAACGAAACGAATGCTGTCGGCCGCGCCACTGCCTGCCTCGGTCCTGAAGACCGCGGGCTATCGGACCTACTTCACCGGCAAGGGCATCTCGGCGAGGCCGACGAATCGCTGCCCAACGTCCAGGGCCACATGAGATGCGCTCCGTCAGCGCCTACCGCCCCAACGCCTACACCTACGCCGACGCGACCTGACTCCAAAGATCAACGACACGGGAGAACGCAGATGCATCGTTTGCTTGGAATCACCTTGGCGCTCGCGACCGCGTCGGGTGCAGCGATGGCGCAGGACGCGCCGGCGACCGACGCTCCCACAACGGACAAACCCAACATCCTGGTCATTTTCGGCGATGACATTGGCCGGTCCAACGTCTCGGCTTACAGCGAGGGCCTGGTCGGCTACACCACCCCCAACATCGACCGGATCGCCTCGGAAGGCATGAAGTTCACCGACTACTACGCGGAGAACAGCTGCACGGCCGGGCGGTCCACCTTCATTACCGGTCAGACGGTTAAACGCACCGGCCTGTCCAAGGTCGGTGTGCCCGGTGCGCCTGTCGGTCTGCAGGACCGCGACATCACCATTGCCCAAGCCCTGAAGCCACTTGGCTATGCAACCGGCCAGTTCGGCAAGAACCACCTAGGCGACCGTGACCAGTTTCTGCCGACCAAACACGGTTTCGACGAATTCTTCGGCAACCTCTACCACCTGGACGCAGAGGAAGAGCCTGAGCGCCCCTATTGGCCGCAGGATCCCAACGACGACTACGTCAAGAACTTCTCGCCGCGCGGCGTCATCAAATCTTCCGCCGATGGCAAGATCGAGGATTCCGGTCCGCTGACCTCCAAGCGGATGGAGACGATCGATGACGAGACCAGCGCGGCGGCCATCGACTTCATGAAGCGCCAAAATGACGCTGATACACCGTTCTTCGTGTGGATGAACTTCACTCACATGCACGCCTTCACGCATGTCCCTGAGGGCAAGGAAGGCGTCAGCGGCATGCCCGGTAATACCTATGCCGACGGGATGGTGATCCATGACAGCCAGGTCGGACAGATTCTGGATGCGCTGGATAGCATGGGCATCTCCGACAACACCATTGTCGTCTACACGACCGACAACGGCCCGAACTACTTCTCCTGGCCCGACGCGGCGGTCTCACCCTTCCGGTCCGAGAAGGACTCGAACTGGGAAGGGGCGTTCCGGGTTCCAGCCATGGTCCGCTGGCCCGGTCATATCAAGCCCGGCACCGTCTCCAACGAGATCTTCTCCGGCCTCGACTGGTTCCCGACACTGCTGGCCGCCGCAGGCGACCCGGACATCAAGGACGAGCTGCTGCAGGGCAAGCAGGTCGGCGCCACCACCTACAAGCTGCATCTCGACGGGTATGACCAGCTTCCCTACCTGACCGGCCAGGCCGACAAGGGCGCGCGCAACGAGTTCTACTATTTCGACGACGACGCTCAGCTGGTCGCCGTCCGGTGGGGCGACTGGAAGGGTGTCTTCTGCGAGCAACGCGCCGGCGGTGGTCTCGAAGTCTGGCGCAATCCGCTGACCTGCCTGCGTCTGCCGAAGGTTTTCAACCTGCGGATGGATCCCTATGAGCGGGCCGACCTCTATTCGGACCAGTATAATGACTGGCTGTTCAAGAACACCTACCTGATGCTCCAGGCCTCGCTGAAGGGCATCCAGTTCCTGGAGACCTTCAAGGAATGGCCGCCGAGCCAGCTTCCGGCGAGCTTCACCGTCAATGAAGTCGCGGCCGAAGTGGATAAGTATATCGAGCAGCTTCTTGCGAAGCAGGCATCGGACGGAGGGGCCGCGGCGGCGCCCGCCAGCGGTTCCGGAAACTGACGACTGAAGTGCGGGCCGCATCCCCCGGTGCGGCCCGCCCCTCAGTACGCTCTCCGAAAGGAATCTCCCGCATGTTCTGCTTCGATACGATGGCTCTCTGATGGCCAGTCGTGATGCTATCCTCGCCCTGCAATCGGCCATGAATGCCGACGTTCTGGGCCAGTCCCGACTGATCGAACGCATGGTGATCGGGCTTCTGGCCGACGGCCATCTGCTGATCGAGGGGTTGCCCGGCCTCGCCAAGACCCGCGCGGTCAAGGCCATGGCGAAACACATGCAGGCCGATTTCAGCCGTATCCAGTTCACGCCCGATCTTCTGCCGTCCGACGTGACCGGCACGGACATCTATTATTCCGAGGGCGGCAAGGGCGCGTTCCGGTTCGCGGCTGGCCCGATCTTCGGAAACATCGTTCTGGCCGATGAGATCAACCGTGCGCCCGCCAAGGTGCAGGCCGCACTTCTCGAAGCGATGGAAGAGCGGCAGGTCACGGTGGGTCAGACGACGCACCATCTGCCCAACCCGTTCATGGTGCTCGCCACCCAGAATCCGATCGAACAGGAAGGCACCTATCCGCTGCCCGAAGCCCAGACCGACCGTTTCGTGATGAAGGTTCTGGTGGACTATCCCGCACCGGAGGATGAACTGGGCGTCCTGCGGCTGGTGCGCTCGGAGGAACGTCAGGATCCGGGACTCCCGAATACGCCGGACGCGGGCAAAGCGGCAACCCCGAATGATGTGGCCGCCGCGCGAAGCGACGTTTCCGCCCTGCATGTGGCCGAACCGATCGAGAAATACATCATCGACATCGTGAATGCGACCCGGAGGCCGGCGCTGCTGTCCGAGGATCTGGCCAAGGCGATCGAGATCGGCGCCAGCCCGCGTGCCGCGTTGGCTCTGGACCGCTGCGGGCGCGCCTATGCATGGCTGAACGGCGCGGATTTCGTTTCGCCCGGCGATATTCAGGCGGTGGCCCCGGATGTGCTGCGGCACCGGCTGATCCTGTCCTACGAGGCGCGCGGGTCCGGACGATCGGCGGATGACCTGATCGCGGATCTAGTGGCACTCGTCGCGGTCGGCTGACGTGGAAGGAACGCGCGATGTGGCAAGACCTGGCCGTTTCGAAGGGATTTTCTGCATGGCTGACTGCCGCCGCCGCGCGGAAATCCGGTGGCGCCCGGCGCCCTGATGCAGTGGCCTCGGGTCTGTGCCATGGGCGAATGGCATGACGACAGCGGATCCCCGCATCTATGTCGGGCTTGATCATCTTGCCGCGCTCGAACACCGGACGCGCGCCTTCGACTTCCTGCCGCGCCAGCCGGTGGGCAGCGTCCTGTCGGGACGGCGGGCCAGCCGGCTGCGTGGACGCGGCCTGGAGTTCGAGGAGATCCGGGCCTACCTGCCGGGCGACGACATCCGCGCGATCGACTGGAAGGTCACCGCCCGAACCGGCAGTCCCCATGTCCGAGTGACGCGCGAGGAACGCGACCGGCCCGCGCTGATCGTCGTCGATCAGCGGCAGTCGATGTTCTTCGGCTCCCGGCTCAACATGAAATCGGTGACGGCGGCCGAAATCGCCGGTTTTGCCGCCTGGCGCATTTTCTCGGCGGGCGACAGGGTGGGCGGCATGGTGCTGGCCGATACCGGCCTGGACGAGGCGCGCGCCGCGCGTAGCCGTGCTGCGGTCCTGCGGCTGCTCGGTCAGGTCGCCGAGACGAATGGCGCGTTGTCAGCGACAGCGCCGGTCGTCGCGGAGGCGCCCGCGCTGCTGAACCAGGCGCTGCGGCACGCGGCCGGGATTCTGACCCACGACTGGCTGCTGATCGTCATCAGCGATTTCGACGGGGCCGATGACGAAACGCTGCGCCTGCTTGCCCGGATCGCGACCCGGAACGATGTGGTGATGGCACTGGTTCATGATCCCATCGCCCACGAAACGCCCGAAAGCGGGCGGCTGGTCGTCGGCGACGGGCGGCTCCAGGTCGAACTCGACTTTGCCGAAGCCCGTGTCCGCCGCAATCTGGCCACCATCGGCGGCGAGCGGCTGAAGCGGCTTCTGGACTGGCAGACGGAGCTCAATGCGGCGATCCTGCCGGTCAGCGCAGGCGAGCCGACGGAGCCGCAGCTTCTACGGCTGTTCGGCGCTCCGCCCCGCCGAAGAAGGGCGTGATGGAACCCGACGACAACCTGATCGATCTGCTGGACCAGGTTCAGGATATCGTCGAACCCGCCCCGGTTTCGATGTGGCCCGCGACCGCGGCCTGGGCGGTTCTGGGATTCGTCGTGGTTGCCGCGCTGGCGCTGGTCCTGCGCATCTATCTGCGCCACCGCCGCGCCACCGCCTATCGCCGCGCGGCGCTGGCTGAACTGAAGGCGTTGCAGCCGGCGCTGGAACGGGCGGAGCCGCAGGCGCTGGCCCGGCTTGATGCGCTGATCCGGCGGACTGCGCTGGTCGGCTTCCCGCGCCGCGACGTGGCTTCGCTGACGGGCGCGGATTGGATCGCATTTCTCGACCGCACCGGCGGGCGGTTCGAGCCGTTCTCCGACGCGCTGGCGGTCGATCCCTATAGCCCTGCTGCGCGTGTCTCCGACGGCTGTGCGCTTGCGGGCGCCGCGCGACACTGGATCGTGCATCACCATGCTTGAATTCGCCTTCCCTTGGGCGTTGCTGGCGCTCCCCCTGCCGCTCCTGGTGCTATGGCTGGCCCCGGCCCGCCGTGAGATGGTCGAGGCGGTTCGCCTGCCCTTCTTCGAGGCCGCAAGCGCCGGGCTGACCCGTGGCGAGGGCGCGGTGGTGCGGCGGCGGAGTTGGGTTCAGCACGTCTTCGCCTGGATGCTGTGGCTCCTGGTTGTCGTCACGCTGGCCCGCCCGGACTGGGTCGGTCAGCCCATCGAACGGACCGAGGCGGCGCGCGACGTGATGCTTGCAGTCGATATCTCCGGCTCGATGGCAACCAGGGATTTCACGGGGCCGGACGGCACCCGGATGACGAGGCTTGACGGCGTGCGATCCGTCCTCGACGGGTTCATCGCCGCACGGCGCGACGACCGGGTCGGGCTGATCGTGTTCGGCGACGCGCCTTACGTGCTGGTTCCATTCACCCGCGACACCCAAGCGGCCCGTTACCTGCTCGGCACACTGGCGCCCGGCATGGCCGGAAAGAACACCATGCTGGGCGACGCCATCGGCCTTGCCATCCGTTCCTTCGAGTTCAGTTCGGTCAAGGCGCGGATCCTGATCCTGCTGTCGGACGGGTCCGATACCGGCAGCCGCATGGCTCCGGCCAAGGCGGCTGACATTGCCGCGCGGAACGGGGTGGTGATCCATACAATCGCGGTGGGCGATCTCGACGGGTCGGGCGACGACAAGGTCGACATCGCCACGCTTCAGTCGATCGCGGACGCCACCGGCGGCACCTTCAATCGCGCAGAAGACAAGCAAGGCCTGAGCGACATCTACGATCAGATCGACGCGCTCGGGAAACGTGAGGGCGCAACGGTTTCCTGGCGGCCGCGCACCCCGCTGGCGGCCATTCCCGCTGCGTGTTTCGCGGCGCTGGTCGTTCTCGCCTACATCGTTGCGCTGTCGGCGACGCTTCTGCGCCGGCGGCGCCGTGTCACGAGGGAAGTTCCGGCATGAGCCTGTTCGCCACCTTCACCTTCCTGCGACCCTGGGTCCTACTGGGCCTGCCCGTGCTGGCGCTGCTCTGGCTGGTGCTACGCCGCAGGGGCCGGCCCGACGCGATGAGAAGCCCGTACATCGCGCCGCACCTGCTGGCCGTGCTGACTATTGGACGCGCCACGAGCAGCCATTCACCCGCACCCCCGCTGCTGATTCCGGCGGCAGCCCTGATGGTGCTGGGCGCAGCGGGGCCAGCCTGGCGCCCCGCGCCGTCGCCCTTCGTGACGGAAACCGCGCCGGTCATGATCGCGCTCGACCTGTCGCAAAGCATGACCCAGACCGATGTCCAGCCCTCGCGACTGGAACGGGCAAAACAGAAGATTCACGATCTGATCGAGCTGCGCGCTGGCGGCCGGGTCGGATTGATCGCCTATGCCGGCTCTGCCCATCTGGTGATGCCGTTGACCGACGATCCGACCGTGCTGCAACCTTTCCTCGAGGGACTCGATCCGTCGATCATGCCCAGGGCGGGGCGGCGCGCCTCGGAGGCCGCGAAACTGGCCGAGCGGTTGCTGGCGAACGAATCCCAGGCTGGCTCGGTCCTGTTCGTCACCGACGGGATCGACCCCGGCGAGATCGCGAACTTTCCGGTCGGCGGGAGCGCCCGCGCCGCACTGATCGTCGCGGCCGGTGGCGGCGGGACCGAGATCCGCGACTGGTCGCGTCAGGCGCGGGTCGCGACGGTGACCAGCACACTCGACAATGGCGATCTCGACGCCGTGCAGCGCGCGCTGGCCTCCAGCCTCACCCGCGCCGAGGCGGCGCAGGGCAAACTGCAGGATGACGCCTGGATCATGGCTGTCCCGGCCGCTCTTCTCCTGCTCCTGTGGTTCCGGCGCGGTACCACGCTCAACTGGGCGATGATGGCGCTGGCGCTGTTGGTGATATCGCCGCCGCCCGCTCGTGCCGATACGCTGTCCGACCTGTTCTGGACCCCGGATCAGCAAGGCCGGCGGCTTTACGAAGTCCACCAATATGCCGAGGCCACGCAGACCTTTGCAGACCCGTCCTGGCGCGCCGCCGCGCTGTTCCGGAGCGGGAAGTACACCGAAGCCGCAGAGACCCTTGCCCCGATCCAGACCTCCGTCGCGCAGTACAATCGCGGCACGGCGCTGGTGCGCGGACGGGACTACCAGGGGGCCAAGGCCGCTTTCGAGCAGGCACTGAAGCTTGATCCGGGCAACGCGGCGGCGAGAAGCAATCTGGACGTGACCGAGAAGATTATCGTCTATCTGACGAAAGAGCGGGAAGCCGAAGATCAGGGGTCACAATCGGAGCCCCCCGACGCCACCACGAACGACCTGACCGGCGATCAGGGCAGGCGCGTGCAAATCAACCTGAACTCGCAGCTTTCCGAGGACGCCGCCGAGCAGTGGATGCGGCAGGTTCAAACCAAGCCTGCGGACTTCCTGAAATCGCGTTTCGCACTGGAAGATCAGGCTCCGCAATGATCCGTCTGATTCTGATAGTCCTCTTCGTGACCTCGGCCGCGGTCGCGCAGCAGAACACCGAGCAGTCCCCGAACATCGAGGTTGCGCTCGACCCAACCGATCCGGTGACGGTCGGCACGCCGGTCCACGTCGCAGTCACGGTGCTCGTGCCCAGCTACATGGCAGATCCGCCGGTCTGGCCCGATCTGCAGATCGCCGATGCGATTACGGTATCGCCTGAGCGCGCTACCGTGCCCGTCACACGGCGCATCGGGCGGCAAAGCTGGTCGGGTCTGACCCGTACCTATGAAATAACGCCGCAGCGGGCGGCCGCTTTCGAGCTCGGCGGGTCCGAGGTCACCGTCACATATGCAGATCCCGACACCAACGGCCCGCGCGAGGTGACGTTGCGGTTGCCCGATGTCGGCTTTACCGCCGTTCTGCCGGAAGGGGCCGAGGGGCTCGATCCCTTCATCGCCGCGCAGAGCCTGACGTTGACCACGAAGATCCGCGGTCTGCCGGATGCGCCGAAGCCGGGAGATGCCTTCACCTTGACACTGGCGACGACGGCAACCGGAACCCGGGCGATGCTGCTGCCGCCGATGGCCGATCGGCTGACCGTGCGTGCCGGCCTGCGTGCTTATCCGCACCAGCCGGAGCTTACCGATACACCGGGCGCCAGTGGAAGCCCGGCCACCGCGAACTCGGACCGAGGAGATCGCCTTCGTCGTCGAGGCGCCGGGCAGCTACACCCTGCCGGCGCAGGGCCTTGAATGGTGGAACACGGCCACGAAAACCGTCGAGACCGCAACGACGGACCCGATCAGCATTGAGGTTGCGGCCCCCCCCGGCGGCGAGGCAGTGCGGGATGCGTGGTCAGCAGATCCGCTTCTGCTGGCCAGTGTGGCCCTGCTGCTTCTGGTCCTGGTCGGCGGTCTGGTGTTTCGCTGGGACAGGCGGCGCAGGCGACGTCCTGTCCCGCCACCCAGAGAACGGCAATTGTATCGGCAATTGCTACGAACGGTACGGCGCGGTCCCGTAGAAGCCATCCGGCCACGGCTTCGACGCTGGCTGGCCGCCCTTTCACCAGCGGATCCGGCACCGGGGCCGGAGATCGAAACCCCCATGCGCGAACTGGAACGCGCGGTCTTCGGTCTGGAACCGACGCGGCCGGACGGCGCCATGCGCGCCCGTGCCCTTGCTGCCATCCGTGACCGCCGCCATCGCGCCGGACATCGCACACGGCAGGGTACGGGGCCGGTGCTTCCCGACCTCAATCCGGAGTGGCGCAACGTGGTTTCGACGGGCAGGGGGCATCCCTGATCCTGCATCCGGCGGATTTCCACCGGTTCCGGTCGGCATTTCTCAGTCCCTATACCGAGATGCCGAAGATCAACGCGCTTGCGGAACCGGGTTGCTCGTCCCGCCAAGGGGACCCTAGGCTCTCGCTGCGGCGATCCTTCGGCTGCGCCGCGGTCGTGCCCTCCGGGGGGAGATGGCCGCCGGCGGTTATGAGCTCAGCTGGACGATGAGCCCGACCCTCAGATCGATCGAGGCCTTCTGTTCCAGGCTTTCTTCTTTGAGATCAGAATCGCTGCTCCGCGAGCTGAGCGCGGGCAAGGGTGGTCACGGCGTGACGGCAGCCAGGGCCTGCAGCTCTCCGCCGTCGTCTTAGCGATGTCGTAGAGCTGGCAAGCTGAGCGGCCAGACGCGACCGTCGTGAGGACGTCCGCCTTAGGTCAGGACCGGCTGACGAGCAACTCGGCGGGGGATCTCCCGGGATGAACTGAAAAGCGGACGCATAGACAGTCTGATCCCAGCTCACTCCGCTTGAGCGGCGCTCTTTCAAACTCGCTCCGCGTTGGAGGCATCCTAACTCATTGCTTCGTCGAGGTTCTGACATCCGTACCAAAACGGGCGTGGTTCGGCTGCGTCAGAGAAAGGGGGCCGAGAGAGCCGCGGAAATGGCCCGGAAGGCCCGCATTCTGCGCCGTTCCGGCCGCTGACCACGGCTGAAAAAGTTGTGTCCGGAATGTTCTGCAATTTGGTCATGGCTGCGGTGGTTGGCCCTTGTGGGCAACGCGCAGCGTGGTCCATAGGGGCAGGGTGGTGGGTTCACGCCGCCATGCGCAGGGCCTCCTTCTTGTGCTCGCGCAGATCGTCCATGTTCAGGTAGCGGTGCGCTTCCAGCCAGTTCTCGTGCATCTCGACCGCCAGCGCCCGCACCAGCCGCAGACAGCTCGCCGCCCGGTTGCCACAGCCGGGCGGAACGCGCGGCCCTCGAGGTCGATCGCGCTCGCCCGATCGCAGTCCTTCTTCGCCTGCAGGCCAAGGTCAACGGGCACCGCCTGTTCGAGGAGCCGATCCGGGGTCCCGATTCCGTGCCGATTGACATTCTGTGCGCATCTGGGTGACGGCCGGACGGCGCCGGCCGAGCTTCGCCCGCCTGCTCATCACGCGGATCGACATCGCTCCCGAGGGCATCTCCGTGACGCTGCATGCTGCCGGGATTCGGAGCCTTGTCGCCGAGCTGGCGGACCAGGATTCTCCTACTCCGGCGGCTTCCGACCCGTTACTGGAGGCCGCAGAGTAATGGCCGGGCGCGCCCCTCTCGAACTCGATACCCTGACCATCCGCATCCCGATTCGGCTGCAGCGTCGGGGTGGCCGAAAGCTGATCGTGACGCCGGAGGGCGTGGCGGCGCAGGCACGAAAGCCGAGCCGCGATGACACGCTAGTCAAGGCGCTCGTGCGGGCGCATCGCTGGCGGCGGAGAATCGAGAGTGGGAAGGCTCGATCGATCACCGACCTCGCGGAGCAGGAGGGCGTCACGGACGCCTACGTCTGCCGGCTCCTGCCGCTCACCTGCCTCGCGCCGTACATCGTCGAGGCGATCCTCGATGGGCGGCAGCCGAAGGGGCTGAAGCTGGCGGAGATGTTGGGGAATGGGCCGCTTGCTTGGGAGGAGCAGCGGCTGAGCTGGCCCACGTTCGAGCGGAGCAGGCAGGCTTGACCGTCGCCCCTCCGTCTGCCGAGTCCTGATCCCCCGAAAGTCTGATGCTGTCCTGGTAGGTTCGCAGTCCGTGTTGGTCGTGCACGCAGATTGCACGCTGCACGCTGAGTAGGCCGCTCGCCGAGTCCCCCTTCGACGATCACCGCCTTGGCTTGAAGCGCGTGCTGGTCGCCGGCAGGGACGATGCCGGGCAGGAGCGGTTGCCCGTGACGTCTCGATAGATCTGCTCTTGCGCCCTGCAGACAGGCTCGCCGGGGAACGTTTACTGGGGACCTCCGCCGATTGTGCTAGCCCAGCCAGGTCCGTTAAGATACTATGTAAAATTGTCTCTTGACCGAGCGAAGCTGGTGGTGGGCGCAGCAAGCGATGCAATGAGTCCCCTTGTTCGCTGCTAGGCCAAGGCGGTGCCCGCAACGCACGTCTTCGCCGAAGCGCTCGTGGCGATGACCACAGGGATCGGTCGAGCTGATCGGGGAGGGGTTCGCGATGGCCGACGACGAGCAAGCGCAAAATTGGGACGCGGAGTCGCGGCGCAGCAGCGGGATCGCGCGTCGCCGGCTGCTCGGGTGGACTGCTGCGACCGCCGGTGCGCTTGGCGCCACCAGGCTAGCGCCGTCGCCGTGGCGGGCCGCCTTCGGCCAGGCCAAGCCGTACAAGATCGGCACGCTCCAGCCACTTTCTGGCGCCGGCGCCGCCATAGGTAAGACGGCGCTGGTCGGCACCCAGATGGCCGTCGACCGCATCAACCAATCCGGCGGCATCAATGGCCGGCCGGTCGAGCTGATCGTGGCAGATGACGAGTCCAAGCCCGATGTCGGACGGCGCGCGGTGGAGAAGCTGATCGTCGAGGACAACATCGATGTCCACGAGGGGGGGGCCCTCTCCAACATCTGCCTCGCCTGCATGCCGGTCTGGGAGGAGTATCAGATCGTCAACATGATCGGCGTGTGCCTCGACACGACAATCACCACCACCAAGTGCAACCGGTACACTTTCCGGCCGTTCGACTATGCCCCGGCCCAGGCAGTGGCGTTTGCCCCCTATCTGGTCAACAACCTGGGCAAGAAGTGGCACATCGCCTATGCCGACTACGCCTGGGGGCAGTCGACCCGCGATGCCTACGCGGAGCAGATCAAGAAGGCGGGCGGCGAGGTCGTGGGCACCACCGGGATTCCGCTCGGGACCGCCGACATGACACCGTTCCTCTCCACGATCACCGGGAACTTCGACGGCCTGTTCGGCATCTTCTTCGGCAAGGACGGGGTGACCATCGGCAACCAGGCCTTCGACCTCGGGCTCACCAGGAAGTACAAGTGGGCCGGGGATGGCGCCATCGCCGAATCCACCAACCTTCCGGCGCTCGGCGACAAGATCGAGGGCTTCGTGGGCATCAACCGATACATTCCGGTGCTCGATCCACCGCTCGACACGCCCGCGCACAAGAAGTTCTTCGACGAGGCCGTCGCCCGGCTCAAGCAGATCGACCCGTCTGGCCCGCTGCCAGACCGCTACGTCCAATCGAACTTCGAGGCCATGAATGCGCTCAAAATCGGCATGGAGAAGTCAGGCTTCCAGGGCCGCGAGGACACGCCGAAGCTGATCGAGGCCCTGGAAGGGCTCGAGATGAAGGAAGGGGACGACTTTCCGCAGGGCGACAAGACGCTGCGCAAGGAAGACCATCAGGCCTTCCTCCGCGAGTTCATCTTCGAGATCAAGGACGGCAAGCACCGGATCGTCGAGGTCGTGCCGAAGGACAAGACGATGCTGCCGCCGGCCTGCCAGTTCGCCTGACGGACTCGGGGGTGTCCTCCCCGGACGGTCCTGGCCGGCGGAGTGATTCGACCATTCTCCGTGCCGAAGGCCTGACCATCCGCTTCGGAGGCCTGAGCGCGCTCAGCGGCGTCAGCTTCGAAGTCCAGCGGGACGAGATCCGCGCCATCATCGGGCCGAACGGCGCAGGAAAGAGCACCTTCTTCAACTGCCTGACGGGCGTTCTGCGCCCGACCTCGGGTCGCATCCTGTTCAATGGTGAGGACGTCACGGGGCTTTCTCCCGACCGGATCTCCCAGAAGGGCATCGCCCGGTCGTATCAGATCACCAACATCCTACCCAACGCCACCACCCTGGAGAACGTCCGGATCGCCGCCCAGTCACGGCGGCACCGTTGGGGCCTGCTGGCTCACCACCGCGCCTACCGCGACATCATCGACCAGGCTGAAGCGGTGCTGGAGGCGGTCGGCCTGCGCGGCCACCGGGAGGAGCTGGCGGCCAACCTCTCCCACGGCGAGCAGCGCAACCTCGAGATCGCCATCGCGCTGGCGACCGAGCCGCAGCTCCTCTGCCTGGACGAGCCGACAGCGGGCATGAGTGCTGCCGAGACCCATGACACCATGGCCCTGGTCCGCCGCATCGCGCACAACCTGACGATCCTGATCGTCGAGCACGACATGCAGGTGGTCATGGAGCTGGCGCAGCGGATCACGGTGCTGCACTACGGCGAGGTCCTGGCCGAGGGCACGCCGGCGGAGATCCGGCAGGACCAGAGGGTGCTGGAGGCCTACCTCAAGACATGAACCCGCGCGAGCCTCCCCGGCAGCCCCTCGTCCAGGTCGAGGACATCCACACCTACTACGGCAAGAGCCATATTCTGCACGGGGTCTCGCTCGAGGTCGGGAGAGCAGAGGTGGTGGGCCTCCTCGGGCGCAACGGCGTCGGTAAGAGCACGACGCTCAAGACCATCATGGGCCTCATCCATCCGAGCCAGGGCAGGGTGCTGTTCGACGGCCTGCCCACCACCCACGTGCCGGCCCACCGTGTGGCGCGGCTCGGGATCGGCTACGTCCCCGAGGATCGGCGGATCTTCCCGTTCCTGACGGTGATCGAAAATCTCCGCACCGGTCTCGATCGCCACGGCGTGACCGAGGCCAGGAAGAAGGCGCTGCTGGAGAAAGTTTACGACTACTTCCCGGTGCTGGCGGAGCGGCGCCACCAGGCCGGCGGCACCCTGTCGGGTGGCGAGCAGCAGATGCTGGCGATCGCCCGCGCGATGATGCTCGAGCCCAAGATCATCCTGCTCGATGAGCCGACCGAAGGCCTGATGCCGCGCATGGTTTCCCAGATCCGACAGATCATCGGCGTGCTCCACGGCGAGGGCGTGGCGATCCTGCTGGTGGAGCAGAACGTCCCTTTGACGCTCGAGGCCAGCCGGCGGGTCTACATCATGGAGAAGGGCGCGGTCCGGCACCACGCCATGGCCTCCGGGCTCAGGGCGAACGACGCCGTGGTCCATCAATACTTGGGGGTGTGACGCGGCGATGCCCTTCGAGCAGCTCCTTGAGGCCATTCCCTTCGATCAACTCCTGATCCAAACCGTGAACGGCATCGTCACCGGCATGATCCTGGCGCTGGTCGCTTCCGGGCTCACGCTGATTTTTGGCATCATGGACGTGGTCAACTTTGCCCACGGTGAGCTGTTCATGCTGGGCGCCTATGTCGGCGTGATCACTCTGGCCGCCACCGGCAATTTCTGGATCGCCCTGGTCGTCGCCACGCTGATCGTCGCGCTGCTCGGCGCCGTGATTCATGTGATCGTTCTGCGCCCGCTGCTCGGCCGCCATCCCCTGACCACGATCCTCGCCACTTTTGGCGTGTCTCTGGTCCTGCAGAACTATGCGCTCTGGCAGTTCGGCCCGGTGGCGCGCAAGATCCAGGAGCCCTTCACCGGCCACTTCACGCTCTTCTATCTCGACTATCCGTGGTACCGGCTCGTGATCGCGCTCCTCTCGGCAGCGATCATCGGCGCGCTCTGGCTGTTCCTCAAGTTCGGCACCTACGGCATCTGGATCCGCGCCACGACCCAGGATCGGGTCATGGCGCAGGCCATGGGCATCCCGGTGCCGTGGGTCCTGACCTTCGTCTTCGCGATCGGCGCCGGCATGGCCGCCGCCAGCGGCGTGCTGTTCGGCCCGCTCGTCGGGGTCAACCACGCGATGGGGCTCGATTGGGTCCTCAAGGCGTTCATCGTCGTCGTGGTCGGCGGCATGGGCAATCTCTGGGGCTCGGTCGCGGCCGCGATCTTCATCAGCCTCCTGGAAGCCTATGCCTCGCTCTGGGTGAGCCCGGCCCAGGCGGTCATCGGCTCCTTCGTCGTGCTGATCCTGACCCTGTTGTTCCGGCCCACGGGCCTCTTCGTGCCGACCCCCAAATGAGGAGCCGTCAGGCCGTCGTCTATTGGACGGGGTTTTCCGTCGTGCTGGCGCTGCTGATCGCGGCACCCCTCGTGCTGCCGGAGTTCTGGCGCCGGTTCGTGACCGAGATCCTGATCTGGGGACTGCTCGCCATGTCCTCCGACATCCTGATCGGTTACACGGGCATGATCTCGTTCGGCCACTCGGCCCTGTTCGGCCTTGGCATTTACGGCGCCGCCGCGGCGCTGCTGTCCGTGAAGCCGCCCAACCTTTGGCTGGCGATCCTGTACGGGCTGGTCGCGGCCGCGGGGGTCGCCGCGTTCGTGGCCTATTTCGCGACCCGTCTGCGCGACATCTACTTCGCGATCACGACCTTGATCTTCTCGCAGATTTTCTACGTCGTCATCTTCACCTGGACCGAGGTGACCGGTGGCGAGAACGGGCTGACCTTCGACCGGCCGCCGCTGGCCATTCCCGGGCTGTTTTCGGTCCGCTTCACCACCGAGACGCTGCACTGGTTCGTGCTCGCCGTGGTGACGCTGTCCTATCTCGTCCTGCGGCGGATCACGCAGTCGCCGTTCGGCATGGTGCTGCAGGCGATCCGCGAGAACGAGGCGCGGACCAGGGCGATCGGCTATCCGGTCCAGCGCTACAAGATCGTCGCGGTGATGCTCTCCGGCCTGTTCGCGGGGCTGGCGGGCGTGCTCTATGCGATCCAGAACCGGTTCGCGGCGCCCGATTTCGTCTTCTTCCTGGTCTCGGGTGAGGTCGTCATCTTCAACGTCATGGGCGGCATCGGCACGCTCGTGGGCCCGATCGTCGGCGCCGCGTTCTTCCTGCTTCTGCGCGAGGCCTTGTCGCGCTTCTTCACCGAGTACTACCTGATCCCGCTCGGGCTGATTTTCATCGCGATGGTGATCTTCATGCCCCAGGGGCTGCTCGGGTTCATGCGGCGCCGGCTGAACCAATAGCCCCGACGTGCTCCGCTTTGGCGCGCTGGACACGCGGGGCGCAGTGCCGCACACTTCAGGAAGCCGGCGGTTGGTCGGGGGACGGCGCGCATGGACGTCGCGAGCTTTTTGCACGACCTGGGCCTTGAGCAATACGAGCAGGCATTTCGCGACAATGCCATCGACGGCGAGGTCCTGCCCGACCTGACCGACGCCGACCTCGCCGCGCTCGGCGTGCTCCTGGGACATCGCAGGAAGCTTCTCCGAGCCATCGCAGGGCTGCTGACGGCGGGCGAACCCCTGGCGCCGTTCGCGGAAGCCACCCCGCTGCCATCGTCAGCAACGCCGCGTGCACCCGAGGCCGAGCGGCGGCAGCTGACGGTGATGTTCTGCGATCTGGTCGGGTCCACCGAACTCGCGGCGCGGCTCGATCCGGAGGACATGGGTCGGGTGATCCGGGCGTACCAGGAATGCTGCGCCGAGGGGGCCGAGCGCTGGGGCGGCCACGTCGCCAAGTACATGGGGGACGGCGTTCTGACGTATTTCGGCTGGCCGCGGGCCCACGAGGACGACGCCGAGCGGGCGGTCCGAGCGGGGCTCGCGATCATCGATGCCCTGGCAGGGCTGGAAACGCCGGGGGGCGATCCGCCCGCGGCCAGGGTCGGCATCGCCACTGGTCTGGTCATGGTCGGCGAGCTCATCGGCAAGGGCTCGGCGCAGGAGCAGTCGGTAGTCGGCGAGACGCCCAACCTCGCAGCACGACTGGAGGCGCTGGCTGAGCCGGGCAGCGTCGTGATCAGCCAGGCGACGCGCCGGCTGGTGGGCGGGATTTTCGACCTTGCCGACCTCGGCCCGCAGCGGCTCAAGGGCTTCGCCGAGCCGCTCGCGGCCTTCCGGGTGGAGGGCGAGGGCCGCGCCGAAAGTCGTTTCGAGGCGATGCATGCGTCGGGGGTCACCCCCCTGGTTGGTCGCGCGCACGAGCTGGAGATTCTGCTCGAGCGCTGGGCCTGGGCCAAGGACGGCGATGGCCAGGTCGTGCTCCTGTCGGGTGAGCCGGGGATCGGCAAGTCGCGTCTCCTGCGGGCGCTGCGCGAGCAGCTGGGTCGCAAGCCCCACCTCGCGCTCAGCCACTTCTGTTCGCCGTATCACACCAACAGCGCGCTCCATCCGATCATCACGCAGCTCGAACGGGCCGCGGGTTTCGCCTCCGACGATGGGCCCGAGGCGAAGCTCACCAAGCTCGAAGCTCTGCTCGGTCAGGCGACCGAACGACTGGACGAAGCGATGCCACTGCTCGCGGCGCTGCTCGGGCTTGCCACCGGCGAGCGCTACCCGGCCCTGAACCTCAGCCCGCAACGACAGAAGCAGCGCCAGCTCGAGGTCCTGATCGAGCAGCTGGCCGGCCTCGCCCGCCGCCGGCCGGTGCTCGAGCTGTACGAAGACGTCCACTGGGTCGACCCGTCGACCCTGGAGCTGCTCGACCTCCTGGTGGAGCGCGTGCGCGCCCTGCCGGTGCTCGCGGTGCTCACCTACCGGCCCGAGTTCAGCCCGTCGTGGGCGGGCCAGGCCCACGTCACGTCGTTGCCGCTCAATCGCCTCGGCCGTCGCCAGGGCGCGGCCATGGTCGAACGCGTCACCGGCGGCAAGGCGCTGCCGGGCGAGGTCCTGGAGCAGATCGTGGCGCGCACCGACGGCGTCCCGCTGTTCGTCGAGGAGCTGACCAAGACGGTGCTGGAATTGGGGCTGCTCACCGAAGTCGGCGATCGCTACGAGCTGTCGGGCCCACTGCCGCCATTGGCGATCCCGGCGACTTTGCACGACTCCCTGATGGCCCGTCTCGACCGGCTGGCCCCGGTCCGCGAGGTGGCTCAGATCGGTGCGGTCATCGGCCGGAACTTCTCGTACGAATTGCTCGCCGCCGCCGCTTTGATCCCCGCGGACCAGCTGAACCATGCGCTCGATCACCTCGCCGCCGCGGAGCTGGTCTTTCGCCGCGGCAGCCCGCCAGCGGCGACCTACTCGTTCAAGCATGCACTGGTTCAGGACGTGGCCTACCAGTCGCTCCTCAAGTCGCGGCGCCAGCAGCTGCACGCCCGGATCGCGGAAGCGCTTAAGGTCCAGTTCCCGCAGACAATCGTGCACGAGCCCGAGGTGCTGGCGCGCCACCTCACCGAGGCAGGCCTTGCCGCCCAGGCGATCGAGTACTGGCAGCGCGCCGGCCGGCTGGCGATGGCGCAGGCAGCAAACAAGGAAGCCGCGGCGCATTTCCGAAAAACGCTCGAGCTGTTGGCGACCTTGCCTGAAACGCGAGAGCGTCGCATGGAAGAGATCGCTTTGCAAAGCGCCTTGGGTGGCGCCTTGATCCACATGAAGGGGGTCGCCTCTCAGGACGTGGAACGAACTTACGACCGGGCGCGGGAGTTGTGCGAGGGCGTGGGCGACCCCTGGCAGCTGTTCCTGGTCGAATGGGGGCTTTGCCACGTCTACCTAGCCCGCGCTGAGCACCTGCGCGCGAGAGAACTGGCCGACGGGCTCCTGGTCCTGGCCGCGCGGGAAGCGGACCCAGCACTTCTCCTCCAGGCCCACCACGCGGCGTGGAGCATCCACAACCTCCTGGGCGAAGCGGCCGAGGCGAGGGCCGCCTGCGAGCGCGGCTGGGCGCTCTACGACCATGACGTGCACAGCAGCCAGGCCTTCGTCTACGGCGGACACGACCCTGCGGTGTGCAGCCGCAACATCGGCTCATGGGCCGTCTGGCGGCTCGGCTTCCCCGATCAGGCCCTGGCGTGGCAAGAGGCTGGCCTGGCGCTCGCAGAGCGGCACCCCCATCCTCCGATGCTGGCCCATACCTTCACCTGGGCAGCGTTCCTGCACCAGTTCCGCCGCGATCTGGTGAAGCTTCATGAACAGGCGGAGCGTGCGGCGACCCTGGCGCACGAGCAAGCGCTCGCCAACAATGAGGCCGAAGCCAGTATGCTTCTAGGGTGGCTGATGTCGGAGGAAGGCGAGCCGGAGCAAGGTATAGGCCTGATCCGCCGCGGTATGAGCGTCCGCCAGGCAAGCGGCACCATGTTCCACCATTCGTACTTTCTCGGCCTGCTCGCCCAGGCCCACGCCCGGGCCGGCCAGAGCGCGGAGGCTCTTCATTTGGTGTCCGAGGCCCTGAGCTTCGCCGAGAGCCGATCCGAGCGCTGGTACGAGCCGGAACTGCGTCGTCTTAGAGGTGAGTACCTTCATCGGGAAGGAGCCACTCGGGCCTGCGACGCGGAAGCGTCTTTGGAGGAGGCGTTAAACGTCGCACGGGCGCAGGGCGCCAAAGCCTGGGAATTGCGCTCCGCTGTCAGCCTCGCCCGTCTCTGGGCCGAGCAGGGCAAGCGCCAAAAGGGATACAATCTGCTTGCCCCGGTCTACGGCTGGTTCACCGAGGGCTTCGACACCGCCGACCTGAAGGACGCCGAGGCGCTGCTCGAGGCGCTGACGTAAGCGAGAAACACTCGGCGCTTGGACTTGTCGTTCCTCCGTCAAGCGAGTGAGTGAGCTGAGCGTAGGAAGTTGTCCGTACCGAACCAAACGGTTCGATCCCCGTTCCCCCCGCCTGGGCGCGGCTCTTGCAAACCCACACCCCATGGGCTTCCTCTAAACCATTGAGATTGCGCGATTCTGACATCCGTACCAAAACGGGCGTGGTTCGGTTGCGTCAGAGAAAGGGGGCCGAGAGAGACGCGGAAATGGCCCGGAAGGCCCGCATTCTGCGCCGTTCCGGCCGCTGACCACGGCTGAAAAAGTTGTGTCCGGAATGTTCTGCAATTTGGTCATGGCTGCGGTGGTTGGCCCTTGTGGGCAACGCGCAGCGTGGTCCATAGGGGCAGGGTGGTGGGTTCACGCCGCCATGCGCAGGGCCTCCTTCTTGTGCTCGCGTGGGTCGTCCATGTTCAGGTAGCGGTGCGCTTCCAGCCAGTTCTCGTGCATCTCGACCGCCAGCGCCCGCACCAGCCGCAAGCAGCTCGCCGCCCGGTTGTCACAGCCGGGCGGACCCCGCGGCCCTCAGGGTCGATCGCGCTCGCCTGCCCGCCTGCCCGCCGTCTTTCTCCGCCTGCAGGCCAAGGTCAACTGCCACCGCCTGTTCGAGGAGCCGATCGCGGACTTCGATCCCGCCGCCCTCGAGCGCCGCCAGACCGAGTTGCTCATCCGGCACGAGGTGCCGCTGCCGGGCTCCGGCGCCGCAACCCGGAGCGGCGATCGGCTTCATCAGCGAATCGACATGACCGCGAACCAGGCCCCCAGCTCGCCTCCATGCGCTGGACAGTCGGCAGTGACAGGAAAAGAGCGTTGGCGAGCACCGGACAGGCGCTCCCACGACGCCGCAGCATAGCCCGCGCGGTTCTTAACGACTAGCGCCGGACTATACTACTGCGCGATTTGCAGTTAACTTGGTGTCTCGAATAGCGAGAAAGCCCGCAGTTCTTTTGTTTTGCAGAAGTCTGAGGGGCAGGGCATACTAGAAGGGTCCCCATAAGGTAATGAAACATGCAGGGCAGCTCGGGGGGGATTTTCGCGGCAACAATCGGCCGAGGCCGGCGGGCTTTCGGCTGGGTGGGATTGTTCAGCCTCTGCATCAACCTGCTGATGCTGACCGTCTCGCTCTACACCTGGCAGATCTTCGATCACGTCATCGCCAGCCAAAGCCGAGAAACCCTGATCTACCTGACGATCATCGCGATCGGAGCGGTATTGGTTCTGGGCCTCCTGGAACTGGTCCGCTCCCGGATTCTGGTCGGGGTCAGCGTCTGGCTCGAGCAGAGGCTGGCGCCCGAAGCCTTCGAGCGGGGCATCGCCGCAGCCCTTTATGCCCGGCCCTACCGCACCCAGGCCTTGCGCGACCTCGGACAGCTGCGCTCGTTCCTGGGCGGCTCGGCGATCTTCTCGCTGTTTGATGCGCCCGTGGGTCCCGATCTATCTGGCCGTGGCTTTCCTCCTGCATCCGCTGGTTGGCCTGGTCGCGCTGGCGGGCGCCGCAGTCCTGTTCTTGTTCGCCGTCGTCAACGAGCTGCTGACCCGCACGCCGCTGCAGTTCGCGAACCGGGCCGCGATCGACGCCATGCAGCGGGCCGAGGCCAATGTCCGCAATGCCGAGGCGATCGACGCCATGGGTATGATGCCAGGCGTTGTGGCGAGCTGGATGGCCGCCAACGACCGCGCCCTGGATCAGCAGGTGGTGGCCAGTCAGCGCGCCGGCAGCGTGCTCGCCCTGACAAAATTCCTACGCCTGGCGGTGCAGATCGCGGTGCTTGGAACCGGCGCTCTGCTGGCGGTCCGGCACGAGCTGACCGCCGGCGCCATGATCGCCGGCTCGATCCTGACCTCACGAGCGCTGGCGCCGGTCGAGCAGGCGATCGGGACCTGGAAGCAGGTGATCAGCGCGCGCGCCGCCTACGCCCGCCTGCGGGCCCACTTCGGCGACGCCAAGCTGCTGCGCGCCCAGGGCATGCCGCTGCCGGCGCCGCGCGGTCACGCTCCGGGTCGAGACGGTGACCTTCGCCTATCCGGGCAGCAACCACCCGACGCTGAGGGGCATCAGCTTCGAGCTCGAACCGGGCGAGGCTTTGGCGATCGTCGGCCCAGTCGCCGCCGGCAAGTCGACCCTTGCCCGCCTGCTGATCGGCGTGTGGCCGCCGAGCGCCGGCGCCGTGCGGCTCGACGGCGCCGACGTGCACGGCTGGAACCGCGAGGATTTCGGCCGCTACGTCGGCTATCTGCCGCAGGACGTCGAGCTGTTCGCCGGCAGGTGCGCGACAACATCGCACGGCTCACCGACGCGCCGCCGGCGGCGATCGTGCAGGCGGCGCAGATGGCCGGCGTGCACGAGATGATCCTGAAGCTGCCGCAACGGCTACGAGACCGAGATCGGCGAGGGCGGCGGCGATCCTGTCCGGCGGCCAGCGGCAGCGGATCGCGCTCGCCCGCGCCCTGCTCGGGCAGCCCCGCCTCCTGGTCCTCGACGAGCCGAACTCGAACCTCGACACGCGACGGCGAAGAGGCCCTCGCGGACGCGATCGCGACGGTCAAGGCGAGCGGCGGCGACGCGTCGTGATCGTCGCCCACCGGCCGAGCGTCCTGGCCCACGTCGACAAGATCCTGGTCCTGCGCAACGGCCAGGTCGACGCGTTCGGCAGCCGCAACGAGATCATGAAGCTGATCAGCCGCCCGCGCGCGGTCCCGAAGACCGACCCCGGCCGCAGCGGCTCGAAGCGCGCCGGGCCGCGTGAAGGAAGCGCAGGGATGACGCCGATCTCGCGCTAGCCCGGGCGGCGGCCGGCACGCCGGCGCGGGCCGATCCGGTCGCGTCGCGCAGCTCCACCGATCCGCGGGCCGGTGCTCGCCGGCCTGCTGATCGTGCTCGTGTTCTTCCTCGGCTTCGGCGGCTGGGCGGCGCTCGCGCCGCTTGTCCAGCGCGGCCGTCGCCACCGGGCGCCGTCAAGGTCGAGAGCAACCGCAAGACCGTGCAGCATCTCGAGGGCGGCATCATCGCGGAGATGCGCGTGCGCGAGGGCGACGGCGTCAAGGCCGGCCAGGTGCTGGTCCGCCTCGACCGCACCCAGGCGGCCGCCCATCACGAGGCCCTGCTCCACCAGGTACCGCTCCCTGCGCGCGGCGCGGGCCCGGCTGCTCGCCGAGCGCGACGGCGCGAGCGGCGTCGACTTCGGCGACGAGCTGCTTGACGCCAGCGACGACCCGCGGTCGCCGAGATCCTGGCCGACCAGGAGAGCATCTTCGAGACCCGCCGCCGCAGCTACCGAGGGCCAGATCGAGATCCTCAAGCAACGGGTCGAGCAGCTCGGCTCGCAGATCAAGGGCCTCGACGGCGCAGGTGGCCTCGGAGGACCGGCAGCTCGAACTGATCGCGGAGGAGACGACCGACGTCGCGCTCATTGGTCGAAAAGGGGCTCGAGCGCAAGTCCCGGCTGCTGGCGCTGAGCCGCCAGGCGGCTCTGCTCGAGGGCAGCCGCGGCGAGCACCAGGCGGAGATCGCGCGCGCCGAGCAGACGATCGGCGAGGCCAAGCTGCAGATGCTGAGCCTCGCGGACCGCCAGGCGGCCGAGGTCGCCGATCAGCTCAAAGACGTGCAGGCCAGCTGACCGAGACCGAAGAGAACCTCGGCGCCGCCGCCGACGTGCTCCGCCGGAGCGAGATCACGCGCCCCGATCGCCGGCACCGTCGTGGGCCTGCGCTTCTTCACCGAAGGCGGCGTGATCGATCCCGGCGCCCCGATCCTCGACATCGTGCCCGCGGGCGACCGGCTGATCGTCGAGGCGCAGGTCAGCCCGCTCGACATCGACGTGGTCCACGCCGGCCTGCCGGCGCAGGTCCGCCTCACCGCCTTCAAGCAGCGCCGCACCCCGACCCTCGGCGGCCGCGTGCTTCAGGTCTCGGCCGACCGCCTCGCCAGACGACAAGCCCGGCACACGCCTACTACAAGGCCGAGGTCGAGATCGACCCGGCCGAGCTCGCCCGGCTGAAGGACATCTCCCTCTACCCCGGCATGCCGGCCGAGGTCCTGATCCAGACCGGCGCGCGCACCTTCGCCGACTACCTCCTCCGCCCGATCCTCGACAGCTTCGCCCGCGCGTTTCGGGAAGATTAAGCCAAGGTGAAGAAGACATCGGAACCGATGGTCAGCTCCTTTACTCCAACCACCGTGAGACTGTTCTCGGTATCGAACTGCATGGTCAGGTCGCCGTTCTGATCGAGCGAGACGCCGCCGGCAGAATCTCCAGCGTCGATCTTGTCGTCACCGTTGGTGTTCACGCTGGCTTGCGAGATGCCAACCACGATAGATCCTGTCATTGCCAGGATCAAAGTCCGGCTGCGGCGCGCCGCCGCCCTCCGGAATGCGCGCGATCATGTCCTTGCCATCCCCACGAGAAATAGACGAAGGTATCAGCACCGTCGTCACCTTCGAGCGTGTCGGCGCCGGGACCGCCGAACAGCGTGTCGATCGCCCTCTTCGCCAAAGAGGTGATCGTCACCGCCCCGCCAAAGAGCATGTCACCTACCAGGACGGCCGAAAAGAGCGTCCGACCCCTCCAAACCATCGAGCAGTGTTGGCGCCATCGTCGCCGAAGAGCCTGTCGTCGTGAGACGATCCTTCCAGGTTCTCGATATTGAACAGCGTGTCGCCTTCGGCGTCGCCGCGGGAGGCAAAGTGCTCACGCAAAAAGACAATCACTCCCACTGGCAAATCTCCACCCCCACCGAGGGATCGCCATAAGTTGCGGTGTCGTTCACACCGTCGCCCCCATCGAGGGTGTCACCCCCGGGGCCGCCGATCAGGGTGTCGGCAGTTGCCACCACCGAGCAGGGTGTCGTTGCCTACTTCGCCGAAGAGCAGATCACTGCCGTCGCCTCCGGAAAGCGTGTCATTGCCGGGACGGCCGAAGAGAGCGTCGGGTCCGTCCAGGCCGGAGATGACGTCGGGACCGTCGTCGCCGAAAAGCCGGTCCTGCTGCTCAGCGTTGTCGGACCCCTCCAGGTTCTCGATGTTGGCCGAAAGTGTCGCCTTGGGCGTCGCCGCGAGCGTTTACGCCTAATTGCTGCTCCTCGGGGTCGACGCTGACCGTCACCGCCTCCGACGACGTTCGATAAGAGGCCATATCGACGCCGTCGCCGCCATCGAGGACGTCAGCGCCAGCGCCTCCGATCAACGTGTCATCGTCCGCTTCGCCGAAGAGCTGATCGCTGCCGTTGCCTCCGGAAAGCGTGTCATCGCCGGGACGGCCGAAGAGCGCGTCGGGTCCGTCCAGGCCGGAGATGACGTTGGGACCGTCGTCGCCGAAAAGCCGATCCTGCTGCTCAGCGTTGTTGGACCCCGCCAGGTTCTCGATGTTGGCCAACGTGTCGCCTTGGGCGTTGCCGCGAGCGTTTACGCCTAATTGCTGCTCCTTGGGGTCGACGCTGACCGTCACCGCATTCGATGACGTTTGATAAGAGGCGGTATCGATGCCGTCGCCGCCATCGAGGGTGTCACCCCCGCGGGCCGCCGATGAGGATATCATCACCCGGTCCCCCGTGTAGTTGATCCAACCCACGGTTGCCGACCAGGGTGTCTGTCCCTTCGTTGCCGAAAAGTTCGTCTGCGCCCGCGCCACCCACGAGCAAGTCGTTACCGGAGCGACCGAAGAATTGGCTCATTTCCGCCCGCGAATAGCGCGTCGATCCCCGCCCTCGCCGCGGATAATATCGTCCCCTTGGGTGCCGAAGGCGACAAAATCAAGATGGAAAATGCCGCCCAGGGGTTGGGGCTCTCGATTAAGTGTAACATTGAAGGGGCCGGGGTAAGTCTACGATCAATTGAGCACTTTCGGCCCCAAATATGCCAGTGAATTTGTTGTAACCAAGCGCATTCAGAGATGCATCGAGGGGAAAATAGGGAATGTCACGATCTGCGGTACCATGGATTAGACCTGAGACATGAGGAAGGAATTCCGGAAGATTATTTATGTAGTCTATACCTACAGAATACAGAAGTGCAGATACAAATGCATTCGAATTACTTTTGACGACTTGGTAAGGTATGGTTTCGTCTCTTGTGCTGAACTGCGTCGCGATTTGCGTAATTATGTCCCAGATGTCTTCAGGGCTGCGATCTCCGAAGTCCAACTGCTTGGACGCGCACGTCTCTGAAAATTCTCCCGAACTTCGTCGTGGTATTCGGTAAATTTTGAATCCATGGGGTGTTGATCTGATTGATTTTCCAATTTGGAAATACTCCCCCCGACGGTTGCTGGCCAACTAGTGAGGTGACGAACCGTTTTCCATCATCGTCGACGAAAACCAAATACGAATGAGCAAAATCGGTACCGAACGCGTGCTTGGCCTCGACTAGGATCTTGGACATGTTTCATCCCTTTCGGGAAAAGGTGTCGGGGAAGCTTTTCGACGGATGGAGTGGTCGCGCCGCCGGACCGGTCGGGCCACACTACCACCTTCGGATCGCGAATTGTGCCGTCCTCGTCGATCAGATAGAAGCCGAGGACATTCTGGTTGGCCGGCAATCTCATCTTGGGAGGTGACCGTGGCATCGCGGCGGGCGCCTATCGTCAGCGCGTCCTGGCTGAGGCCGTTGATCAGGCTCGGATCGAGGCGCTTGCCCGGGATCAGAGCCGGGAAGGTGTCCCCGTTTGCCATGGTTGCCTCCCTGCATCGACCATGCAAGTCAGTGCCTGGCTTGTCGTCTCTAGCCGCGGCGCTTCGGCCGCAGCCCATAAGCCTTGGCCGCGAACAAGCTTTCGTCGGCCGATCTATCCCCGTTACAACAGGAACCCTGCAGACCTGCGACGAACTTGTCAAGAATTTTCTGCACGAACATCAGTAAGACAATAACTGGACACCTACCAATCGGCCATTCCACTTTTCGAAACTTCGATTGAGGAAGGTTGTGCGAAAATTACATTGTGAATACGTCGCAACTGCCGTCAAGCGCTTTCCCTGGAGCGGGTCTGGCCTGGAGCGGTGGTCGCTGACCGCAAGGTGGCGCTCGCCTTTGCCGTGACACGCTACGAGATCGCTCAATCGCAAGGGCGCGAGTCTGCACCGCTCTCCGCCCGAATCCGATGATCGCTTGCCGGGGGGCCTGCGCCGGCCCTTCATCAGGCCGCTGTCGCAGACGAACGGAGCGACCCCGGCCACCGCCGCGATCGAGCAACGGTCGAGCTGGCCGAGCTCCGGTAGAAGACACGGCAGGGTAGCCACGGTGATCTTGCCGACGCCCGGCGGACGCCAGCAGCGCGGCGCGCTAGACGCCAAACCCGGATGACACGCGAGACGGGCTTCGATCTGGCCCTCAGAGCTCGTCGATCGCCGTCTGCAGCCAGTCCAGAAGGGCTTCAATCGAGGCCAGGACTGGAGGGGCCCGATTCCGTTAGACGCCGATGGACATTCTGGTTGGCGGCAAGCTCATCTCGGAGGGTGACGGTGGGCATCGCGGCCGGCGCCCTATGATCAGCGCGTCCTGGCTGAAGCCGCTGATCAGACCCGGAGCGGAAGAGATTTGAACGCCCGGGCGCCGCAGCGCGGGCCGCTTCCGGTGAAAATTCAGAAATGCAGGAAATGATCGACTAGGGGCCGATGGGCCGATGCGCACATGGCTGACGCCTCTGTGCGTCACCTATGCGGCCGAAATCAGCGCGTCTCCGCCCGAAGTCAACGGTCAGGTTGGAAGTAAATCGCGACCTCGGAAATTCGCAGGAAAATCGGAGAAAAGTTAAGATTTAAGAAAATAATGATGCGCCTGTAGCTGCCGGAGTGATCTTCCCCAGAAGTGCCGTTTGAATATTCCCCAGGCTCGTGGTGAGGGGCGACCTCCCGGGGCGAGCCCCGGGAGGTCGGGCGGCGGACCGATCACCGATGCTGTCTCCTCAGTCGGGAGGGGACGAGGCGGTGATCAAGCTTGGGGAAGTCGTCATGATCCTGGATCTGCATCGGCAAGGCCTGTCCGTCTCGGCGATCGCGCTTGAGCTCGGGATCGATCGCAAGACGGTGCGCAAGTACCTCGCACGCGGCCTCGAGGCGCCGGTTTACGGCCCGCGGCAGCCGCGCCCTCGGCACATCGACCCATTCGTCCGCTACCTGCGCGAGCGGGTTCAGGCTTGGCCGGGCCTGACCGGGCGACGCCTATTTCGGGAGCTCAGAGAACGTGGCTACCGCGGCGGCTACACCGCCGTCACCGACGCGCTCCGCGAGCTGCGGCCGCCGACCGGCCCCGCCTTCGAGGTCCGCTTCGAGACGCTACCCGGCGACCAGGCACAGGTCGACTTCGCCCAGTTCCAGGTGGCGTTCGCCGACGAGCCGGGGGTGACCCGGATCGTCTGGCTATTCTCCCTGGTGCTCGGCTGCAGCCGCCTGCTGTGGGCTCGCTTCGTCCTGCACCAGGACCTGCAGACCGTGCTACGCTGTCATCTCGCCGCCTTTGCGGCGCTCGACGGCGTGCCGCGCCAGATCCTCTATGACCGGATGAAGACCGCGGTCCTGGGCGAGGATGCCGAGGGCCACATCGTCTACAACCGGGCGCTGGTCGACTTCGCCCGCCATCACGGGTTCCACCCTAAGGCCTGCCGGCCCTACCGGGCCAAGACCAAGGGCAAGGTCGAGCGGCCGTACCGCTATATCCGCGAGGACTTCTTTCTCGCCCGATCGTTCCAGAACCTTGACGACCTGAACGCCCAGCTCCGCGATTGGCTCGATACGGTCGCCAACCCGCGGGTGCATGCGACCACCGGCCGGATCGTCGATGAGGCCTTCGTCGAGGAGAAGCCGCATCTCCAGCCGCTGCCGCTGGTGCCGTTCCGCTCCGTCCTCAGGCTCGAACGGCGCGTCTCCCACGAGGGCACGGTCAGCGTCGGCGGCAACTATTACAGCGTGCCCGACACCACCCGTCGACGTGTCCTCGAGGTGCATGCGCTCGCCGATGAGATCCAGATCTTCGAGGCCGGCCAGCTGATCGCCCGCCATCCCGTGCTCGAAGGCCGCAACCAGCGGCGCGTAGCGCCCGGTCATCGCAAGGCACCGGCATTGGCCGCCCGCAGGCACGCCGAGGGCGAGCAACCGATCCTGATCGGCCGTGCCGGCGAGGTCGTCGCCCGGCGCTCGCTCGACTTTTACGAGGCCGTCGCCCTGCGGCTCGCCGCTACCGAGCCGTCGTCATGACGGCCCGCGCCGATCCTGCTGGCTCGGTGCTCGACCGCATCAAGCAGACCCTGGTCGGCCTCAGGATGCCGCGCGCGCTCGAGATGATCGACGCCACCGTCCGTCAGCTCGAGCGCGGTGAGCTCAGCCCGCTCGAGGCGATCGAGGGACTGCTCGCCGAGGAGCTCTCGATCCGCGAGACCCAGCGCGTCAAGGCCGCGCTGGTGATGGCCAGGCTCTCGACCCTCAAGACGCTCGCCGGCTTCGACTTCGCCTTCCAGCCGTCGCTCGACCGCAACCGCGTCCTGGCCCTCGCCCAGCTCGGCTTCATCGACCGCCACGAGGTGCTCCATCTGCTCGGGCCGCCCGGCACCGGCAAGAGCCACCTTGCGGTCGCGCTCGGCATCGAGGCGGTCAGGGCCGGCCGCAGCGTCTACTTCGTCACCCTTGCCGACCTCGTCGGCGCGCTCGCCAAGGCGGAGCGCGAGGGCCGGCTGCGCGACAAGATCCGCTCCTTCTGCCGTGCCGCGCTCCTGATCGTCGACGAGATCGGCTACCTGCCGGTCGTCCCCGACGGCGGCAGCCTGTTCTTCCAGCTGGTCAACGCCCGCTACGAGAAGGGCGCGATGATCCTGACCTCCAACCGAGGCTTCGCCGAGTGGGGCGAGATCTTCGGCGACCCGGTGGTCGCCACCGCGCTCCTCGACCGGCTCCTGCACCACGCCGTGGTGATCCAGATCGAGGGCTCCAGCTACCGCCTGCGCCAGCACGCCGAGCTCGTCCCCGAGCACATCCGTTCCAAGGCCCTGATCACGCCGCCTCTGCCAGCACCGCCGACGCGGCGGCGCGGCCGGCCGCCCAAACCCAGAGACCCCGCTCACCCTGCGCGCTGATCACGCATCGGCCCCCACCTGCGGAAATTTACTTCGGCGCTTCTGAGGAAAGTTCAGTCGGCATTGACACGCGGAACTGGCGGACCAGGATTCTCCTACTCCGGCGGCTTCCGACCCGTTACTGGAGGCCGCAGAGTAATGGCCGGGCGCGCCCCTCTCGAACTCGATACCCTGACCATCCGCATCCCGATTCGGCTGCAGCGTCGGGGTGGCCGAAAGCTGATCGTGACGCCGGAGGGCGTGGCGGCACGGGCGCCGAAGCCGAGCCGCGACGAGACGCTGGTCAAGGCGCTCGTGCGTGCTCATCGCTGGCGGCGACGGATCGAGAGCGGCCAGGCCAAGTCGATAACCGACCTCGCAGAGCAGGAGGACGTCACGGACGCCTACGTCTGCCGGCTCCTGCCGCTCACCTGCCTAGCGCCGGATATCGTGGAGGCAATCCTGGACGGTCGCCAGCCGAAGGGGCTGACGCTCGCCGAAATGCTGGGAAACGGGCCGCTCGTGTGGGAGGAGCAGCGGCGGCGCTCGTCAGGGCGGCCGCTATGCACCGACTTGCGGAAACCAGAGGCCGACGCTGCCGCGCTAGCGAGTGGCGGCTACAGGCGCACTTGCGCTATCGGAAACGGTGCGCACCGCGTGCTGCCAGCGTTTGACAATATCGTTGCGGTCAGCCTCGGAGAGTGTGGGCTCGAAGATCCGCCCGTGCGGCGAGAGGATCGCTAGCCCCTCCTCCTCTGTCCAGAAGCCACAGGCCACGCCGGCCATGACGCCGGCGCCAGCCGCGCTCAACTCGGCGATCTCGTGGCGGCGCACCGGGCGGTTGAGGACGTCCGACTGCATCTGCATGAGCGTGTCGTTGCGGGTAGGGCCGCCATCCACCGACAAGCGATCAAGGCGATGGCCGAGATCGCCCTCCATGGCGGCGAAGACATCGAGGATCTGGAGCGTGATCGCCGCGAGCGTGGCGCGCGCGACATGCGCCCGGGAGGTGGCCAGCGACAGTCCCGAAATGGCCGCCCGCGCGCGATCATTCCAATGGGGCGCGCCGAGGCCAGCAAAGGCCGGCACGACGGTTACGCCGCCGTCGGTGTCGACCGTTTCGGCGAGCGCAGTGAGTTCTGCGACATCCTTGAGGCCGAGGAAAGAGACCATCCACGCGGCGGCTTGCGCGGAGACGGAGATATTGCCCTCGAGCGCGTAAGTGGTGCGTGCGCCGCGACGCCATGCAATGGTCGTGGACAGGCCGCTCGCGGAACGCACCGGCGTCTCGGTCACCGTCATCAGCGAGGAGCCGGTTCCATAGGTCGCCTTGACCTCACCGGGCTGGCGGATGGCGTGACCGAAGAGAGCGGCATGGGAATCGCCCATCATGGCGTTGACGGGTATGCCCTTCGGCAGGCCGCCCGCGCCGGAGGTCAAGCCGAAGCACGTATCGGAGCTCCTGGCGCTGGGTAGGATGGCGGAAGGCACGCCGAACAGCCTGCACAGATCCTCGTCCCATGCCCCCGCGGCGATGTCGAAAAGCTGTGTGCGCGAGGCGTTGCCATAATCAGTGGCGTGGACGGCGCCGCCGGTCAGATTGAACAGGAGCCAGGAGTCGACCGTGCCAGCACACAATTGACCGACGTCCGCGCGGGCGCTGGCGAGTGGATATTCTTCGAACAGCCAACCGATCTTGGCCGCCGGAAACATCGGATTGAGCGCGAGGCCGGTTTTCTCGGCGGCCATCGCCTCGACCTCGGGGCTGCGCAGGCGATCGATGCGCTCCGCCGAACGGCGGCATTGCCAGCTCACACAGGGACCGATCGGCTTACCGCTCTCCCTGTCCCAGAGGAGGACCGATTCGCGCTGGTTGGAGATGCCGATGGTGGCGACCTCGGCGCCATCGTCCATCTGCTCAAGACAGCCGGCGACGGCCTTGACCAGCGTGGACCAGAGATCTTGCGGCGACTGCTCGACCCACCCTGGTCGCGGATAGGCAACCGGCACTGGCACAGCGGCGGAAGCGACCACGCCGCCTTTCTCGTCAATCAGCAGCGCCTTGCTGTTGGTCGTGCCCTGATCGATGGCAAGAATGTACCGTGACACTCAAGCATCCCTTGCGGCGATGACCTCGCGAACAGCCTCCGCAATCCCCTCCGCTGTCAGTCCGAATTTCTCGAAGAGATAGGCGGCCGAGCCGGTTGGCATGAAGCCCGGGAAGCCGAGCATGCGGAGATGCGCCGGGCGATGGGTCGCGACGACTTCCGCCACGGCGCCACCGAGACCGCCGCGGACGGAATGCTCTTCCACCGTCACGATGGCGCCCACTTCGGCGGCCGCGTGGATGGCGTCGAGATCGAGCGGCGCGATCGACGACATGTTGACAACACGGACGGAGAGCCCGGTAGAGGCAAGTGTGTCGGCAGCAGCGAGCGCGCGGTGGACCATGACACCGTTGGCGATCACCACGGCATCGCCCCCCTCGCGCAGCACTTCGACGCGGCCGAGCCGGAATTCGGCATTGGCGGGGCGCGCCAGTTCCGGCACCGGCATGCGGCTGACGCGGATGAAGACCGGGCCCTCCATGCTGGCGGCGACTTCCACGGCACGCGCCGTCTCCCAAGGGTCGGAGGGCACCACGATGGCGAGGTTCGGTAACAGGCGCAGCCAGCCCATGTCCTCGATGGAGTGATGGGTGGCGCCAAGCTCGCCATAGGCGACGCCCGGCGACTGACCGACCAGCTTCACATTGGTGTTGGAATAGGCGACATCGACCTTGATCTGCTCGAGTGCGCGGGCGGTGAGGAAGCAGGCCGCAGCGCTGACGAAGGGGATCTTCCCGCCATTGGCCAGTCCCGCGCTGATGCCGACCATGTCCTGTTCGGCGATGCCGACGTTCACCGTGCGCTCCGGCCAACGCTTCTTGAAGCTCGCCAGCTTCGATGAGCCGACGCTGTCATTGACGACGGCGACGATGCGCTGGTCGCGCTCGGCCACCTGCTCCAGCGCCGCGGCAAACGCATCGCGGCAGTCGAACCGGTCCTTCGCTAGTGCCTGAGGTGCGCTCATGCCTGTTGAAGCTCGCTCATCGCTTGGTCGTATTGCGCGCGGTTGAGGACGCCGTGGTGCCAGGACACCTGGTTTTCCATGAAAGTCACGCCGCGCCCCTTGATCGTGTGCGCAATGACGCACAGCGGCTTTTGGCGGGAGGGTTCGTGCCCGAGGGCATCAAGCAGCGCAGCGTGATCATGACCGTCGACCTCCGCCACGTGCCAGCCAAAGGCGCGCCACTTCTCGGCCAGCGGTTCCAGCGTGTTGGTCTCGGCGACGGGCGCACCCTGCTGCAGGCGGTTGCGGTCGATGACAAGCGTCAGATTGGCGAGCTTGCGGTGGCCGGCCAGCATCGCCGCCTCCCAGTTGCTCCCCTCCTGCAACTCGCCATCGCCGGTGACGGCGAAGGTGCGGAAATCGGCGTCATCGATCTGTCCGGCTATGGCGACGCCGACGGCGACCGGCAGGCCGTGGCCGAGCGGCCCGGTATTGGCCTCGATGCCCGGAAGGTAGTTGCGGTTGGGGTGGCCGTTCAGCTTTGACAGCGGCTTCATGTAGGTGGAAAGCGCGTCGAACGGGATGAACCCCGCCTCGGCCAGCGTGGCGTAAAGCGCCCCGGTGCAATGGCCCTTGCTGAGGATGAGGCGATCGCGGGCGGGATCACGCGGATCGAGCGGATCGTAGCGCAGCACGCCGAAATAGAGCGTCGCCAGGATGTCCGCGACCGACATGTCGCCGCCGGGGTGGCCCAGCTGCGCCTCGAAGACCATGGTCAACGCGCGGCGGCGGATGCTCAGCGCCTTTTCGCGCACAAGCGCAATCCGCGGATCGGTCGCCGCTCGCATCAAATCGGTCACGGGGGGTGGGCTACTCGCCATGATCACATCCGGAATACGGGATTGAGATAGCCGATGTTCGCTGGATCGGCATGGTGATGGTAGGTCGGCCAGTCGAGGTAACGCGTGACCGCCTCGTTGAGGACCGCGGCGTGATGGCCGCGCACCATGGCAACGTGATGCTCGAAGCCGTTCTGCGCGATGAAGCCGAGCAGAGCGCGCAGCCGGCCGACCCTGGTGACCGCGATGCCGCCGTCCATGGGGAACGGATCGTCGGTAAAGTCGCCCTCGCCAACATAGCTCTTCAGCGTGCCGTTGCGGTCGTCGGAGGAGACGCGGAAGAAGGTCATCGGGCCGGCCTTCACCTTGCCCTTGACGGCGCCAAAGCACTTCTCCCTGGGGATGACAGTGCCGAGCACGTCCAGCTCCGAGATCTCCGGATCGGAACCGATAAAGCTCTTCGGGAAGTTGCCGCAGTGCGTGCAGACGCACTTGTCGACCTCGTCGGCGTAGTTGTTGTTCCAGTCGAGGATGGCTGGCGGCGCACCCGAGGCCAACGCCAGGGCATACATCGACACCGCGCCCATGACATCCACTTCGCAGGCGCTCGGCATGAGCTTCTCGCCCATCATGCTCATGGTGACACAGGTGGCGCAGCCGAAATTGTCCTGCAGGCTCCGCCAGCACTGGATCGCGCTGGCGTCGCATTCGTTCTCGGCGATCCAGCGATCGACGGCGATGGTCCACTTCGCCTGCTTGGCGACGTTGGCCGGCTTGATATGGGCCGGAATCTTGCCGTAGGCGGCGATCTCCTCGAGCGTCGCCTTGACCTCGGGCGCATCGTCCTCGAGTGCGGCAGCTGCACCGATGAGCTCGGACAGGTCGACGGTGACCACGGTGAGCCCGGACGCCTGCAGCAGCTTCTCGCTGAAGCGCATGGTCTGAAACGGGCCCGTGCGCGCACCGATAGCGCCGATGCGAGCATGACGCAGCCCGCGCACCGTTCGACAGATGCGCCCGAAGCGGTCGAGGTCCGCCGCAAATTCCGCACTGTCGACATCGACCGTGTGGCTGGTCGTGTCGGTGAACGGGATGCCGTACTGGTAGAGGTTGTTGGTCACCGAGATCTTGCCGCAGAAGGCATCGCGGCGGCCGTGGACGTCGACCTTGTCGACCTCGTCGTTGCTGGCCTGGATGAGCACCGGCGCACGCAATTCGCTCAGGCGCAGCGTCTCGGCGATGGCAATCTCGTCGCCGAAATTCGGCAGGAGAACAACGATGCCGTCGATCTCGTCGCGGTGCTGGCGAAAGAAATTGGCGTAACGCCGCGCTTCCTGGCGCGTTTCCACGGCGCCATTCGCAGTCTCCCCGGCAGGCAGGATGAGCGCCTCGATCTTCAGCTTGGCGAGTTGCGCGAGCACCTGCTCGCGCGCCGCTACGGCAACGGCTGGAGTGAAGATCGCGCGGCTGCCGATAATCACGCCGAAAGTCAGAGGTTTGCTGAACGGCGAGGTCACGGTTCGACCCTCCTCGTGCGCCGGCGCCGACAGGCCGGCGGCCGACTGATACACCATTTCTTTCGATTGTTGCCGATTTTTTTCCTTGTCTTACGTTTGGGCCTGAAGCGCAAGCCGATGGTGCATGCGCTGCTGGATCTGGTCGAGGACGACGGCCGCGATGATGACCAGGCCCTTGATGACCATTTGCCAGAAGGAACTCACGCCGAGCATGACCAGGCCGTCGCCGAGCACGCCGATTACGAAGGCGCCGACCACGGTGCCCCAGATCGTGCCGCGGCCGCCCATGAGGCTGGTACCGCCGAGCACCGCCGCGGCAATCGCGTTGAGCTCGAAGGTTTCACCGGCGGCGGGGTGCGAGGCAACCAGCTCGGAGGCAATGATCAGGCCGGCAAAGGCGGCGCAGAAGCCGGAGATCATGTAAGCGACGCTCTTGATGAGGTTGACCCGCACGCCGGAGAGCGCGGCAGCGCGTTCATTGCCGCCGACGGCGTAGACGTATCGGCCGAAGGGCGTGCGCGCCGCGACATAGGCAGCGACCAGCGCGAAGATCGCCATAGCGTAGATCGACAGCGGGATATTGAGAAATTCGCCGGCGCCGAGGATGGGGAAGCCGGTATTGCCGCGATCCGGCGATCCGACCAGGTTCGGGAAGGTGCGGCCGTTGGAGATCAGCAGCGCGGCACCGCGCGCGACATAGAGCGTACCGAGGGTGGCGATGAACGGGGCGACGCTCAACTGGGTGATCAGCAGGCCATTGATGAGGCCGATGCCGACGCCGACGGCAAGCGCGATGAGCACCGTCTCGAAAGCGCTCGGCCAGATGGTGAAGCCGAACCAGCCGATATGAATGCCGTGGGTGAGAAGCGCGCCGGCGACCATGCCGGAGACGCCGACAATGGAACCAACCGAAAGGTCGATGCCGGCCGTGAGGATGACGAAGGTCATGCCGATACCGAGGATGGCGTAGATCGCGACGTGCTTGGCCACGATCAGCAGCGTCTCGACATCGAGGAAGTTCGGCGTGGTGACGCTGAAATAGACGAACACGACGCCCAGCGCGATGAGCGTGCGCAGGCTCATCAGGAGCAACATGAAAGAATGCTGCCGATGGCGCGACTGGGCGGGGTTAAACACTGCGGCGTCTGGCGCGGTCACGATGCTAGCTTCCTGTTTTCGCCTGCGGGATTGCGCAGCCCCTCGGTCGAGGCGGCGACCACAGCGGCTTCGTTGGCTTCGGCGCGCCGGAAATCGCCGGTGATCCGGCCAGCCGACATGACGAGAATACGATCGGCCGCGGTCATCACCTCCTTGATGTCGGAGGTTGCATAGACCACGCCGATACCCTCCCGGGCGAGCGCGCCCATGGTGCGGAAGACCTCGGCCTTGGCGCCGACGTCGATGCCGCGTGTCGGTTCGTCGAGCATGATGACGCGCGGTTCGGTCAAGAGCCCCTTGCCGATCACCACCTTCTGCTGGTTGCCACCGGAGAGCGCGGAAACGGGTACGCTTGGCGCGGACACCTTGATGGCGAGGTCGCGGATCGAGTGCTTGACGGCCGCGGCCTCGGCGGCACGATCGATGATCCACCGCCGCGCGAAATGGGTGATGCTCGCCATGGTGAGGTTCTCGCTCACCGAGAGGAGCTGGACGATGCCGTCCCGCTGACGGTCTTCCGGCACCAGCACCAGGCCGCGCGCGATGCGGGTCGCGATGCTTGCATTGGTGATGTCGGTATCCGCCAGCTTGATGCGGCCGCCCGTGAACTCGCTGGAGCCGATGAGGCACTCGAACAGCTCCGACCGCCCTGCCCCCAGCAATCCGTAGATGGCGACGATCTCGCCGGCGTGCACGGTGAGCGAGACATGATCGAGGACGAAGCCGCCACCGGGGCGCGGCAGCACCAGATCCTCGACAACGAGCAAGGGCTGGCCGGCAGGCGCGTGATCCGTGCCCGGCGCGGTCTCGATAGGGCCGACCATCTGACCGATGATCCACGGCACATCGATATCGGCCACCCTCGCCTCGGCCCGGAAGTGACCGTCGCGCAGAACGGTGACGTAGTCGCCGATGCGCATGATCTCCTCGAGACGGTGGGAGATGTAGACGATGGCGACGCCGCGCTGCTTGAGGTCGTTGATGACCTGGAAAAGGGTCTCGACCTCGGTGCTGCTGAGTGCCGAGCTCGGCTCGTCCATGATCAGCACGCGCGCCTCGGCGGACAACGCCTTGGCGATCTCGACGATCTGCTGCTCACCGATCCTGAGGTCGTCGACCAGCTTCCACGGGTCGATGGGGTGGTCGAGACGGGCGAGCAGCTCACGCGCCCGTTTTGCCTGGCCGGCGCGGTTGATGTCGATGCCGAGGCGGGTCGGCGCATCGACCAGCGACAGGTTCTCCGCCACCGACAGGTTCGGGCAGAGGTTCAGCTCCTGAAAAACGATGCCGATACCGTGGCGGGCGGCATCGCGCACCGAGCGGAAGCTGACCGGCTTGCCCTCGAGAAGAATGCGGCCGGCGGAGGGCTGTTCGACGCCGGCGATGATCTTCATCAGTGTCGACTTGCCAGCCCCGTTCTCGCCGACGAGCACGTTGACGGCGCCGGTGCGGATGCTGAAATCGACGCCGTCGAGTGCGGTCGTGCCGGGATAGACCTTGGTGATCTGCTCGGCCCGCATGATGACGTCGGCGGCGGGCGAGGCTGCCGCGGCGGCGGTCATTGCGTCGTCCCTCCGATGGAGAGCAACACCGGCGTGATGGTAAGCGGCGTGCTGCCAGACGGCGCCGTCGCAGCGCCGGTGAACGAGACCACCTTGCCCTCCGCGCCCGCCATCTCCTTGGCAAAACCGGCTGTCGCCTTGTCGTTCAGCGCCCGCGAGACCGAGGCATAGTCGATCTGGTTGACGAAATCGCCGAAGGCGATGAACGGCAGGGCATCCCTCAGCGCTGTGCCGAAGATGACCGGCCCGACCTGGAGCACCACGGGGGTCGGCTTGCCGTCGATCATCATCTCCACCGTGGCCGTACCGTGGCGCGAGGCGACGTCCACCGCCGTGACCGCACCTTCTCCCTTCACCAGATAGGTCCAGGGCTGGCCCTCGCCGGCGCGGTGGCCGTATTGCTTGCCGGCGGCGTCCGGGTCCTTGGCGATCGCGTCGAGCACAGTGGCGACCTCGACGGGAGCCGTTTGCATCAGCGGGAGCACCTTGGCATCCCACATCTTGTCGACATACGTCTGAGCGTTGAAGGCGCCGCCATCATCGCCGGCGCTCTTGTCGCTGTCGTATTCGATCCTGCAGCCGGCCACGCCTGACACGGCAATTGCCAGGATCGCGACGACCGGAACGAGACGTAGCCTCATGACACCTGCAGATGCCCCCTTGCCCAGACGGCCGTCCCGCCGTCAGACAACGTTTCGCAAGGATTCCATGCGCCATGGCGGCGCGTGGAATCCTTCGTGTCGGTCCAACTACTTCGCGAGGGTGAAGTCGTTGAGCTTGGAGGCGTTGTCCTTGGTGATGAGGATGCAGTCGATCGATTGCTTCTCGGGCTGGGACGCCTTGCCGTTCTTCAGGTACTGGTCGGCCTGGACGACCGCGAGCTGGGCGATCTCGAACGCCGGCTGGAGAACGGTGGCGGCGATGTTGCCGGCGATGATCTGGTCACGCACGTCGTTGCTTCCGTCGAAGCCGACGACAATCACGTCCTTGCGCCCCGCGGCCTGGAGGGCGGCGGAAGCACCCATCGCCATGGTGTCGTTGCCGGAGATGACGCCGTTGATGTCGGGATTGGCCTGAAGGATCGACTCCATCTTCGAATAGGCCTCGGTCTGATCCCAGTTGGCGCTCTGGCGCGCAACCATCTTCAGATCGGGGTACTGGTCGATGATGTCGTGATAGCCCTTCGAGCGGATACCGGCGTTGGTGTCGGATTCCTTGCCCACCAGCTCGGCGAACTTGCCCTTCTCGCCCATCAGCTTGACGAACTCCTCAGCGCCGAGGGTGGCACCCTGGTAGTTGTTCGAGACGATCTGAGCGACGGCAACGCCGGTCTTGTTGATCTCACGGTCGATGAGGAAGGACGGGATGCCGGCGTCCTTCGCTTTCTGGACGGCCGCGATCGAGGCGTCGGCGCCAGCATTGTCCAGGATGATCGCCGCAGCCTTACGGGCGATCGCGGTGTCGAACAGCTCGTTTTGCTTGTTCGCATCGTCGTCATGGACGAGCATGAGGGTGTCGTAGCCAAGCTCCTTCGCCTTGGCCTCGGCCGCATTGGCCTCGGTGGCGAAGAACGGGTTGTCGTGCGACGGAGTAATGATGGCGATCAGCGTGCCATTGCCCGCGGCCATTGCGGGAACCGCCGGTGCCGCAAACGCGATCACGGCCGCGGTCGCGACCTTGCCGAGCCAGTGCATGTGTTACCCTCCCGGAACCAATATGGCCCTGCGCTACGAGCCAGCTCTTCTGCGCAGTCGCAAGCCTAGCATTTTGGTGCGGATTTTCAAGCTGTTTTTTTTCTTTGTTTTCGATTGCTTTCGTTCGCGAGATCGAATGCCGCCGATCAAGTCCGAGATGGGCTGGAAACTGCGGGGTGGGATGCAGCCTGTGCGGGCTTGGGGCTGAGACCCGCCGAGATCTGGCGCCGCTCGAAGTCGGTGACGGTGACGCTGCGCCAGCGCTCGGCTGCGCGAATCAGGGCCCCGAACATCAGCTCAGGACGACCTTCTCGCCGAAGGCATTGGGGATGATCTTGAGGCGCCGGCGCTCCTGGGACTTCACCATGCCGCCGCCGTGACGGCGCGGACGGTCGGCATTATCTGAGAAAAGGATGCATGACGTGCGCCACGAGCAGGGTCATAGGCGGTGCACCGGTGCAGACGTTTGGCCCCGATTCCCATGACGACCGGCCTGAAGCCTACTGAGCGATGACGATTTCTATGCCCATCTTCTCGATGGCGCGACGATCCTCGTCGTGGATGGCGGCATCGGTGATGAGGCGGTTGACCATCGAGAGGGGCCCGAGAACCGCAAAGGACACGCGGCCGATCTTGGTGGAATCGGCAACGAGGATAATCTCGCGTGCCGCTTTGATCATGGCGCGTTTGACGTAGAGGTCGGCAAAGGCCGGGAACGTCAGGCCGGCATCGAGCGATGCGCCGGCGGTCGCCAGGAACAGCTTCTCGGCGAAGATGTTCTCGAAATAGCCGGCCGATTTCTCGCCGCTGAGAGAGAGCGTCGGCGCCTTGAACTGCCCCCCGGGCATGTGGATGGTGCAGGAGGGATTTGCACCCAGGATCAGCGCGATGTTGAGGGCGTTGGTGATGACGTGCAGATCCTGCCGTTTCATCAGGTTTCGTGCCACTTCCGTGGTCGTCGAGCCAGCGTCGAGAATGATCGTCTCGCCATCGTTGACGAGCGCAGCAGCGACGCGGCCGATGGCGCGCTTAGCGTCCATGTTGGCTAGATGATGAAGGGCGAGCGCCTGCACCTGTTGCGGCACGGTCGCGAGGAACGCGCCGCCATGCTCGCGGACGATTTGACCTTCGGACTCAAGCCGCTCGAGGTCCTGGCGAATGGTCGGCTCGGAGACGCTGAACGCCTCGCTCAACGCGCTGACGCGGGCGCTGCCTTCCTCCTGCAGCCACTCGAGGATGCGCCGACGTCGCGTTTCGGCAAGCAGATTGCCGCCCCGGCGGCGTCTGGCTGTCGCGGATGCACCAGGGGCGACCTTGCCGCCATTGGACCGCGCTGATTCGCCTTTGCTTCGCACACTCCGTTCCTACCACAGACGGCCGTGCGCCAGCACCCTACACAAGGCCACCGGCCGCTTTGCAGATCGTCCGCCACGTCCCGCGCCACCGGGACAACCCAGGCGCACCTGCGCATCAATCTTAACTTATGAGCCAAAGCGCAAAAAAACGAAAGATATTGCAGGACACGATCGGCTGCGCGTCCTAGGTGCTCGAAGTCAGTTTTGGGTCAACTCCGCCAGTCGTGGCCGTAGCGCTCGCGCCGATGACCTAGGCCGGCTCAGCCTCGATGAGCGGACATGCCCGCCAAGCCGACAGCGGTTCGGTCTGGTTGATCGCCCGCGGCCCGTGCTACCTGACCCAAACCGAGGGTTCGGTCCGGGTTCACTCCGCCCAAGCGGAAGAAGTTCGAAACACGTGGCGGTTCCGCACCCCCGTAACATGTTGAATTTCCTGACTTCGCACAACTTAACCAAAATGGCCGTGGTTCAGTTGCTTCAGAGAAAGTGGCCGGAGAGAGGCCCAAACCGGCCCGAAACGGGCGTTCGAGGCACTGCCGGTGGTTCGGAAATATCGCCGAGAATGCCCAAATTCTGCGCCGTTCTGGCTATCGGCCGAGCGTCGAAAAAGAATGTCCCGACTGGTGTCAATGCCGACTGAACTTTCCTCAGAAGCGCCGAAGTAAATTTCCGCAGGTGGGGGCCGATGCGTGATCAGCGCGCAGGGTGAGCGGGGTCTCTGGGTTTGGGCGGCCGGCCGCGCCGCCGCGTCGGCGGTGCTGGCAGAGGCGGCGTGATCAGGGCCTTGGAACGGATGTGCTCGGGGACGAGCTCGGCGTGCTGGCGCAGGCGGTAGCTGGAGCCCTCGATCTGGATCACCACGGCGTGGTGCAGGAGCCGGTCGAGGAGCGCGGTGGCGACCACCGGGTCGCCGAAGATCTCGCCCCACTCGGCGAAGCCTCGGTTGGAGGTCAGGATCATCGCGCCCTTCTCGTAGCGGGCGTTGACCAGCTGGAAGAACAGGCTGCCGCCGTCGGGGACGACCGGCAGGTAGCCGATCTCGTCGACGATCAGGAGCGCGGCACGGCAGAAGGAGCGGATCTTGTCGCGCAGCCGGCCCTCGCGCTCCGCCTTGGCGAGCGCGCCGACGAGGTCGGCAAGGGTGACGAAGTAGACGCTGCGGCCGGCCCTGACCGCCTCGATGCCGAGCGCGACCGCAAGGTGGCTCTTGCCGGTGCCGGGCGGCCCGAGCAGATGGAGCACCTCGTGGCGGTCGATGAAGCCGAGCTGGGCGAGGGCCAGGACGCGGTTGCGGTCGAGCGACGGCTGGAAGGCGAAGTCGAAGCCGGCGAGCGTCTTGAGGGTCGAGAGCCTGGCCATCACCAGCGCGGCCTTGACGCGCTGGGTCTCGCGGATCGAGAGCTCCTCGGCGAGCAGTCCCTCGATCGCCTCGAGCGGGCTGAGCTCACCGCGCTCGAGCTGACGGACGGTGGCGTCGATCATCTCGAGCGCGCGCGGCATCCTGAGGCCGACCAGGGTCTGCTTGATGCGGTCGAGCACCGAGCCAGCAGGATCGGCGCGGGCCGTCATGACGACGGCTCGGTAGCGGCGAGCCGCAGGGCGACGGCCTCGTAAAAGTCGAGCGAGCGCCGGGCGACGACCTCGCCGGCACGGCCGATCAGGATCGGTTGCTCGCCCTCGGCGTGCCTGCGGGCGGCCAATGCCGGTGCCTTGCGATGACCGGGCGCTACGCGCCGCTGGTTGCGGCCTTCGAGCACGGGATGGCGGGCGATCAGCTGGCCGGCCTCGAAGATCTGGATCTCATCGGCGAGCGCATGCACCTCGAGGACACGTCGACGGGTGGTGTCGGGCACGCTGTAATAGTTGCCGCCGACGCTGACCGTGCCCTCGTGGGAGACGCGCCGTTCGAGCCTGAGGACGGAGCGGAACGGCACCAGCGGCAGCGGCTGGAGATGCGGCTTCTCCTCGACGAAGGCCTCATCGACGATCCGGCCGGTGGTCGCATGCACCCGCGGGTTGGCGACCGTATCGAGCCAATCGCGGAGCTGGGCGTTCAGGTCGTCAAGGTTCTGGAACGATCGGGCGAGAAAGAAGTCCTCGCGGATATAGCGGTACGGCCGCTCGACCTTGCCCTTGGTCTTGGCCCGGTAGGGCCGGCAGGCCTTAGGGTGGAACCCGTGATGGCGGGCGAAGTCGACCAGCGCCCGGTTGTAGACGATGTGGCCCTCGGCATCCTCGCCCAGGACCGCGGTCTTCATCCGGTCATAGAGGATCTGGCGCGGCACGCCGTCGAGCGCCGCAAAGGCGGCGAGATGACAGCGTAGCACGGTCTGCAGGTCCTGGTGCAGGACGAAGCGAGCCCACAGCAGGCGGCTGCAGCCGAGCACCAGGGAGAATAGCCAGACGATCCGGGTCACCCCCGGCTCGTCGGCGAACGCCACCTGGAACTGGGCGAAGTCGACCTGTGCCTGGTCGCCGGGTAGCGTCTCGAAGCGGACCTCGAAGGCGGGGCCGGTCGGCGGCCGCAGCTCGCGGAGCGCGTCGGTGACGGCGGTGTAGCCGCCGCGGTAGCCACGTTCTCTGAGCTCCCGAAATAGGCGTCGCCCGGTCAGGCCCGGCCAAGCCTGAACCCGCTCGCGCAGGTAGCGGACGAATGGGTCGATGTGCCGAGGGCGCGGCTGCCGCGGGCCGTAAACCGGCGCCTCGAGGCCGCGTGCGAGGTACTTGCGCACCGTCTTGCGATCGATCCCGAGCTCAAGCGCGATCGCCGAGACGGACAGGCCTTGCCGATGCAGATCCAGGATCATGACGACTTCCCCAAGCTTGATCACCGCCTCGTCCCCTCCCGACTGAGGAGACAGCATCGGTGATCGGTCCGCCGCCCGACCTCCCGGGGCTCGCCCCGGGAGGTCGCCCCTCACCACGAGCCTGGGGAATATTCAAACGGCACTTCTGGGGAAGATCACTCCGGCAGCTACAACTGGGCGTGTTGGCGGAGGGAAAGGGATTCGAACGCCCGGTACTGCAGCTTGAGCTGTGGGGCTACGCTCGGGCGCGCGCATGAAATTCTGGGAATTCCCGATGAAAATTCGGAAATGCAGGAAATAATCGACCGGGGGCCGATGGGCCGATGCGCCACGGCCGACGCATCTGTGCGTCACCTTTGCGTCCGAAATCCGCGGTCTCCGCCCGAAGTCGACGGTCAAGTGGAAGTAAATCGCGGCCCCTCGGAAATTCGCAGGAAAATCGCGAAAACCCGTTGAAATTGACGAAAATCCACTGATGCGCCACAGTGACGCATCCATGCGTCACTTAAGCAGCAGTTTTGCCCCCGAAATCAGCGGTTTTGCGGCCGAAATCAGCGTATTTTGGGGTCCAAATCGGCGGCTAAGTCGCTGGTATGGGTGAAAAACCATTGCCCCCAAAGGCTTACACACATCGCACACCTGGCGCATGATGCTGCAGAAGTGACGCATGGTGACGCATCGGGCGCATCGAAATTCGCGATGGCGGCCGGAAATGGCTCAATTCGTTTCTCGAATTTCTGAATTTCCTCCTGCGGCGCGTCGGCGAGCCGGGCTCGGCCGGCCTTCGCGCCCGCTCGGAGAAGGCCGGGCGCCCAGGAAAACTGCCGCGGGGCGGGCCTTTTGTTGGACCGGCACCGAATAGATAGAGAATTAATTCTTTAAATCCGGAATTTCTGCGCGGGCTTGCTCACGCGACCGCCTCCAAAGGCTATCTCGGTGATTGCCCTGGAGGGGTCGCGCGACCTTGGTGATGGGCCTCAGGACCGAGGCGCGACCGCAGGCAGGCGACCGAGGCGGTCGAGCTGCCGAGCCGGGCGCGCCGCTCGCGGCCGACCCCTGGCGGTCCGCGTCAGCGAGCCAGGCGCGCCGCTTGCGGGCCTTGCATATCTTCCTATTATCTGCTATCAGCGAGTGTGGAAAGCCTCGACTTTCGCACCCGCCTCGTGCCCGCAGCGGTCGCGGCAGGCGATCCTTTGGCGGGAGACCACGAAGCATGACCAGGACCGTCCGTCGAGCCACCGGACCGCGCGCCGGCGGGCACAACGGTTGCGTGCTCGCGGGTTCGCCCGGTGCCGCGGCCCGGGCTCACCGCCGGAAGCCAAACGAACCCGGGAAAGCTCGCGCAAACAATGGCTTGCTCCGCTCGCCGCGGCCTCGGGCGGCGGCATCTCGGGAGCGCCGGCGGGCCGGGGCCCGATTTGAGGGTGCGGATCAGCCGGGGGCGGCGGCAAGGCCGGGGGGTGCGCGGTCCTGCCGCTCGCTGCCATCGTCCCTGGGCGGGCGCCGGGCCGCGTATCCGGGGCCCGGCCTTGCGCCTCAGCCGAGGACGCGCTCGAGGCGGTCGAGGTCGTTGATCACCCGCCAGGTGCCGCCGCCCAACTCGACCTTGCGCTGCCAGTCCTCGAGGCGGGTCATGTACTCGCGCGGGTCGACGTTGTCCGAGCGAAGCTTGGTGACGTTGATCGCGATCACCTCGAAGCCGTCGACGGTCAGCGGGATGTCGCGCATATAGCCCTTCTTCAGGTCTTCCTTGAGGTCCGAGAAGATCAGGATGGTCTTGCGGCCCGGGTTCTTCTCGTTCAGATACTCGGCCGCCTGGAGGATGCCGCCGGTGATGTCGGTGTAGGCCGCCGGCTTGATCTGCCTGACGAAATGATCGACCTCGTCGCGGAACTTGCGCTTTTGCTGGTTGGTCACGCTCGGCCGGTCGTCGAAGGTCACCCGGGCCACGATGTCCTTCTCGGTGAAGCTGCCGGTGTCGATCCGGGCGACCGCGAAGGAATCGCCGGCATCGAGCTTGGCCAGCAGCGCGTTGATCAGCGCCTGGGCCTTGTCGAGCTCCTGGGTATAGGTGCCCGAGGTGTCCATCAGCAGATAGACCCCGCGCGAGGTCGGGGCGGCCTCGCCGGAGCAGCCGGCAAGCGCCAGCACGAGGCAGGCCGAAGCGATCGGGCGCCAGGGGTTCATGACAGCAGCTCCTTCACCTTGGGGGCGCGCTTGGGGGTCGAGACCGGACCGGCCGCCGCCATCGGCGCCGGTTCCGAGGCGGGATGCATCGGATGACCGAGATGGGCCTTGACCTGCTGCTCCAGCCAGAGCGGCAGGAAGATCACGAGATCATAGAGGTCGACCAGCAGGCGGCCGAGATAGCGGCAGCCGTCGCCCGCGAGGCGGAGCCCGGTCGCGAGGCCGCGCAGGGCGCCTGCCAGGATCATGCCGAGCACGGTGCGCAGCGCGTGGATGAAGCTCTCGAGCGGGATCGCGACGAAGGTCAGCGCGTAGGGCAGGATGAAGCCCATGCCCATCTGGGCGGCGGTCGTGATCCAGATGAACTGGTTGCCGTAGGCGGCGCCGTCCTGACCGCGCAGGATGGCGCTGGTCGCGAGCTCGTCCTGGAGCAGGATCTCGCGCATATACGCGAGCCCGGCCTCGACGCTGGCGAGCGCGGTCAGCAGGCCGAGCGTGATCCAGATCATGATCACGCGCCACTTGTCGGGCAAGGCGCCGATCACCGGGAACAGCCGCGTGATGCGCAGGCTCTCCATCAGGAAGAGGCCCATCGAGACCTCGACCAGGATGATCACCAGCGCCGCGATGTCGGCGATCTTCCAGCTGCCGATGAAGGTGTTGCCGCCGACCATCTCGGCCATCGGCCGCGCGATCAGGTGGAAGTTGATCACGGCCCCGCCGACCGCGATGCAGAGCACGAACAGGGCGACGAAGAACTGGACCAGCGACGACGAGTGCAGCATGCGCTCGGCGCGGTCGCTCCGGTGCAGGATGTCCTGATACTCGGCGATGTGGCGGTCGATGATCTGGGTGCGCTGGAGCAGGAGCGTGACCTTGCCCTCGACGCCTGCCAGCAGCTGCTGGGCGCGCCGCCAGTGGCCGATCATGCGCTTGAGATGCTCGTGCCGGGCCCGGGTCGCGGTCCGGAACTCGGCGCGCGCCTGGTCCTGCGCCTTGAGCAGCGAAGCGTGCACCGCTTCCAGGATCTTGCCGACCATGGGGTCGTCGCGCGGCGTCTCGATCTCGGCCACCGCCTTGACCGCCTTGACCCAGCCGGGCGGCGCCGGCGGCACCTCCTGGGAGTGCTGATGGTCCTCCTCGAGCGCCGTCGCCTGCTCGGAGAGGCGGCGATTGAGGGTCGGGCATTCGGCGAGGTCGCGCCGGACCTGGGCGTCGATGCGCTCGAACTCGCGCTCGATGATCCGCTCCTTGGCCTCGCGCCCGGCCGCCAGCAGGACCTCGCGGTTGCGCGCCTGGAGCCGTTGCTCGGCGAGCAGGATCGAGCGCGCGGCGAGGCGCATGGTCCGGTGCAGGGCGCGGCCGAGCGACAGCAGCATCCGGTGCGCCGGCAGGCGCGCGAAATACATCGCGAGCGCCAGGACCACGAACCACAGCAGCCAGGCGACCGGGGAATTCAGGACGTGCAGGTCGGCCAGATTCATAACGGTCTCGCTTCGCTGTTGGCGGTCGCACCGGTCGGGTCCGGCGCTGGCCAAGTTTTGCGCGAGAAGCCGTGTCGAAAATGTTAATCCGCGAACTTATCGCAAACTGCTAACAAGCGCACCATGCCGATGACAAATCATCGACAACACGTCCAAAGCGTGCGGGTAATTTCGGGATTATTTGGCCGGTTGGCTGAAATCCTGGCGGCGGTGCTTGTATTGGAGGGCGATCAAGGTCGCCTTGAACGGCCGCATCAGGCCGAGCACCAGGATCACGGCGAGCGGCAGCCAGACGACGAGGTGCAGCCAGACCGGCGGCTGGTATTTGACCTCGGTCACCAGCGCGAGGCCGACCACGATGCCGCCGGCGATCAGGACGATGAAGGCGACCGGCCCGTCGCCGCTGTCCTGGGCGGAGAGATCGGCACCGCACGCCGGGCACGGATGCCGGAGCTTGAGAAAGCCCGCGAACAGCGGGCCTCGACCGCAAGCGGGGCAGCGGCAGCGCAGCCCGGCAAAGAGCGCCGACGGCGGCGCCGGCGTCACTGGCCGGCGGCGCTGGCGGCGGCCATGTAGCCGCCCCACCAGTAGACCCAGCTGAACAGGAACAGCCAGACCACGTCGACGAAGTGCCAGTACCAGGCGGCAGCCTCCAGGCCGACGTGCTTGTCGGGCCGGAAGTGGTCGTACCAGGCGCGCATCGTGCACACGATCAGGAAGGTCGTGCCGATGATCACGTGGAAGCCGTGGAACCCGGTCGCCATGTAGAAGGTGGAGCCGAAGATGCCGTTGTGCAGCGAAAAGCCGTCCGGACCGTAGATGGTGCGCACGTACTCGTAGGCCTGGAAGCTCGTGAAGGTGATGCCGAGCAGCACGGTCAGCGCCAGCGCCTTGGTCGCGGTCTTGTTGTCGCCCTCGCGCACGCAGTGGTGCGCCCAGGTCACGGTGCAGCCCGAGAGCAGCAGGATCAGGGTATTGAGGAACGGGATGTCCCAGGCCTCGACCGGCTCCACGCCCTTGGGCAGCCAGGTATAGCCCTCGACGGTCGCGGGATGATGCAGAGCACCCCAGAAAAAGGCCCAGAAGAAGGCGTAGAAGAACAATACCTCGGAGGTGATGAAGAGCGCCATGCCGATCCGCAGGCCCCGGGACACCGGGTCGGTGTGATCGCCGGTGCGGGACTCGCGGATCACGTCCCGCCACCAGTGGACGAGGGTGTAGGCGAGGCCCGCCACCGCCAGCAGCATGACCCAGGGGCCGCCCGCGATCTCGTGCATGTACATCAGGCCGCCGCTGACCAGGATCAGCGCCGAGATCGAGCCCGTGATCGGCCAGGGGCTCGGCTGCACGAGGTGGTAGGGGTGGTGGACCTCGTGATGCCCGTGGTGGGCGGCGTCAGCGTGGGTGGCCATCCTCAATTCTCCTGCCCGCCCGGGCGCTGCTGGGGGGCATGGGCTGCGGTCAACCTGGTCACGAGGCGGGCTGGTGGTCGCCGTTCCCGTCGCCGTTCCCGTCCTCGACCATGAAGAAGGTGTAGGACAGCGTGATCGTCGTCACCTCGCGCGCGTTCGCATCGGCCAGGATGGCCGGGTCGACGAAGAACGACACCGGCATGTCGACCTTCTGGCCCGGCTGCAACACCTGCTCGCTGAAGCAGAAGCAGGCGATCTTGTCGAAGTAGGCCCCGACCTTGTCGGGCGTGACATTGTAGGCGGCCTGGCCGGTGATCACATGGTCGGAGCGGTTCTCGGCGCGAAAATAGGCCAGGTGCTGCTCCCCGAGCCTGACCTCGACCTCGCGCTGCTCGGGCTCGAAGCGCCAGGGCAGCTTGGGATCGACGTCGGCGTTGAAGCGGACCTTGATGGTCCGCTCGACCGCTTCTGCCGGCGCGGTCTCGGCGACCCGGGTCGTGCCGCCGTAGCCGGTGGCCGCGCAGAACAGCCGGTAGAGCGGTACCGAGGCGGCGGTCAGGCCCAGCATGGCCGCGATCGCGACGCAGGCGAGCAGCGCGGTCAGGGCTTTGGCGCGGCGGCCCGGGGCGCGCTCTGGTCCGCTCATGACCCGTTGCCAGTCATCTTGACGATCGTGATCAGATAGAACAACAGGGCCAGCGCGCCCAGGATCAGGGCGATGGCGAGGTTCTTGTTGCGTTGGCGCCGATCCATCCGGGCCGCGATCACCACGCACCTCCGGCGCTGCCGGCCGCCGCGGCAAAGCCGAGTGCCTTGTCCGCGATCAGGGCGAAGAACAGCGCGAACAGGTAGACGATCGAGTAGCGGAACATGCGGCTGGCGGTGCGCTGGCTGCGATCGCGCCAGAGACGGATCGCGTAGCCGACGAAGACGCCGCCGAGCGCCAGCGCCGCGAGGCCGTAGAGCGGGCCGGCGAAGCCGAGCGCCGAGGGCAAAAGGCTCACCGGCAGGAGTGCTAGCGCGTAGCCCAGGATGTGGCGGCGGGTCTTCTCCGGGCCGGCGACCACCGGCAGCATCGGCACGCCGACCCGGGCGTAGTCCTGGCACCGGTACAGCGACAGGGCCCAGAAATGCGGCGGCGTCCAGACGAAGATGATCAAAAAGAGCACGCTCGAGGCGAGGCTCACGTCGCCGGTCACGGCCGCCCAGCCGACCATCGGCGGGAAGGCGCCGGCGGCGCCGCCGATCACGATGTTCTGGGGCGTCCGCCGCTTCAGCCAGAGCGTGTAGACGAACACGTAGAAGGCGATGGTCAGGACCAGGAGCGCCGCCGCCACCCAGTTGACCGCGAGCCCCATCACCATGGTCGAGATGACCGCGAGGATCACGCCGAAGGCGAGCGCGTCGTCCCGGCTGATCCGCCCGGTCGCGGTCGGCCGCAGGCGGGTGCGCGCCATGATCCGGTCGATGTCGACGTCGTAGCCGTTGTTGATCGCGGCGGCGGCACCGGCCGCGACCGCGATGCACAAGATCGCGACGAACGCCAGCACCGGGTGCAGGCTGCCGGGCGCCAGATACAGCCCGGCGGCCGCCGAGAACACCACCAGCGACATCACGTTGGGCTTCAGCAGCAGCCAGTAGTCGCGGACCTCGGAGACGTCCGCGACCGCCGGCTCGAGCCCGACCAGTTGCTCTCGCATCGCCACCCTACTTGACCTGCGGCAGCTCGTTGAAGGTGTGGAACGGCGGCGGCGACGGCAGCGTCCACTCGAGCGTGGTCGCCCCCTCGCCCCACGGGTTGTCCGGGCATTTCTCGCCGGCGGTGAAGGTCCGCCAGATCACGTAGAAAAACACGACGACGCTCGCCGCCGAGATCAGCGCGCCGATCGAGGCCACCATATTCCAGCCGGCAAACGCGTCCGGATAGTCCGGGATCCGCCGCGGCATCCCGGCGACGCCCAAAAAGTGCATCGGGAAGAAGGTCAGGTTGACGCCGATGAAGGTCAGCCAGAAGTGCAGCTGGCCCAGCTTCTCCGGATATTGCCGCCCCGACATCTTCCCGATCCAGTAGTAGAAGCCGGCGAAGATCGTGAACATGGCGCCCAGGCTCAGCACGTAGTGGAAATGGGCGACGACGTAGTAGGTATCCTGGAGGGCGACGTCGACGCCGGCATTGGCCAGGACCACCCCGGTCACGCCGCCGACCGTGAACAGGAAGATGAAGCCGATCGCCCACAGCATCGGCGTCTTGAAGTCGAGGGAGCCGCCCCACATCGTGGCGATCCAGCTGAAGATCTTGATGCCGGTCGGCACCGCGATCACCATGGTCGCGGCGACGAAATAGGCCTTGACGTCGACGCTCATGCCGACCGTGAACATGTGGTGGGCCCAGACGATGAAGCCGATGAAGCCGATCGCGACCATGGCATAGGCCATGCCGAGATAGCCGAACACGGGCTTCTTGGAGAAGGTCGACACCACCTGGCTGGTGATGCCGAAGCCCGGCAGGATCAGGATGTAGACCTCGGGATGGCCGAAGAACCAGAACAGATGCTGGAACAGGACCGGATCGCCGCCGCCCTCGGGATCGAAGAAGTGGGTGCCGAAGTTGCGATCGGTGAGCAGCATGGTGATGGCGCCGGCCAGTACCGGGATCGCCAGCAGCAACAGGAAGGCGGTGACCAGCAGGGCCCAGACGAACAGCGGCATCTTGTGCATCGTCATGCCGGGGGCGCGCATGTTGAAGATCGTGGTGATGAAGTTGATCGCGCCGAGCAAGGATGAAGCGCCCGCCAGATGCAGGCTGAAGATGACCATGTCGACCGCCATGCCGGGATGGCCAATCGCGGATGAGAGCGGGGGATAGATGGTCCAGCCGGTGCCGGCGCCGCCGGCCAGGGTCGAGCCCAGGAGCAAGAGGAAGGCGGGCACCAGCAGCCAGTAGCTGATGTTGTTCATGCGCGGGAACGCCATGTCGGGCGCCCCGATCATCAGCGGGATCATCCAGTTGCCGAAGCCGCCGATCATCGCCGGCATGATGAAAAAGAACACCATGATCAGGCCGTGGCCCGTCACCAGGATGTTGAAGAGGTGATGGTTGTCGCCGAGGATGCCGGGCCCCGGCGACATCAGCTCGAGCCGGAAGATGACCGAGAACAGCATGCCGAGCACGCCGGCGATGAACGCGGTCACCAGATAGAGCGTGCCGATGTCCTTGTGATTGGTCGAGTAGACCCACCGGACAAGGAAGTTCGTCGGAGCGCCGCGCTCGTCGACGGCGCTAGCACCATAAGCCATGATCCGCTCCTCGGCTCCTGTCGTCTCTGGGCTCAGCGCTTGGCCAGGTCGATCGCGCCGCTCTGGGCGTACTGCTGCTTGGCCTGCTTGACCCAGGTCTCGAACTCGTCCTTGGGCACCGCCTTGACCATGATCGGCATGAAGCCGTGATAGTCGCCGCAGAGCTCCGAGCACTGACCGTAGTAGGTGCCGGGCACATCGACCCGGAACCAGGCCTCGTTGATCCGCCCCGGCACCGCATCGATCTTCACCCCGAACGGCGGCATCGCCCAGGAATGGATCACGTCGGTCGCGGTGGTCAGCAGGCGGACGTCGGTGTCGACCGGCACCACGACCGCGTTGTCGGTGGTCAGCAGGCGCAGCTGCCCCGGCTGCAGGTCGGCATCGGCGATCATGTAGGCGTCGAAGGTGAAATCGCCGTCGTCCGGATATTCGTAGCTCCAGTACCACTGATGGCCGATCGCCTTGACCGTCAGCTGCGCGTCCGGCACCACGTCCTGGAAGTACAGCAGCTTGAACGAGGGAATCGCGATCACCACCAGGATCAGGACCGGCACCGTGGTCCAGGCGATCTCGAGCAGGGTGTTATGGGTGCGCCGCGAGGGGGTCGGATGGCGCGAGGCGGCGAAGCGGTAGCAGACATAGATCAGGAGCACCAGCACGAAGCCCGCGATCAGCACGATGATCCAGGACAAGAAGTTGTTGAACAACTCCATCCGCACCATCACCGGCGTGACCGCCGGCTGGAAGCCCATCTGCCATGGCTGCGGGCCGGCCGCCTGCGCCGGGCCGGCGGCGACCCCCAGCAGCGCCAACAGGCTGAACAGGATCACTGGCATGCAAACCTCTCGCTCGAACGCGACGAAACCGGCCTGGCGCTAGGCGTGAGCAGCGCGACCTTAGGACAATGCGCGGCAAAATTCACGTCATGATTCGGCTTCACATTCCAACCCCTCTAAGTGGCAGATTGTCGCAACGCCGGCCCTTCGGCCGCGCGCCAACCTTCGACCCGAGAAGCCGCTCGTCCGGCCGATCGTCGACGTCGGCATGGCCTGGCGCTACCGCCGCGCTAAAAATACCGCGCCCGCGGCTCATCTCCTCTCCCGAGCGCCTATATCAGGTCAGGTCGCTCGCCGCATCCGCTAAGCGGTGCCGCCAACTGTCGCGCCCCCAAAGGCAAGAGAGATCCGGCCCATGACCAGTCCGCGCGTTCTCGATCAAAGCCCCTTCGCCAGCGCCGAACTCGACCTCGAGCGCCTGCCCGATCTGGTCGGCCGCGGGCTGGCCGGCGTCGACGATGGCGAGCTGTTCCTCGAATACAAGGAGACCGAGAGCTTCGCCTTCGACGATGGCCGCCTCAAGAGCGCTGCCTTCGATACCAGCCGCGGCCTTGGCCTGCGCGCGGTCGCCGGGGAGGCGATCGGGCTCGCGCACAGCCCCGAGCTCAGCATGGCAGCGCTCGAGCGCGCGATCGACGCGGTCGGCGCGGTCAAGGCAGGCCATCGGGGCCGCTTGGCACTGCCGCCACAAGGGACCAATCGCAAGCGCTACGGCGAAGCCAACCCGATCCAAGGCCAGCTGCAGGCCGCCAAGGTGGGCCTCCTGGAGCAGATCGACGCCTATGCGCGAGCCAGGGATCCGAGGGTCAGGCAGGTCAGCGCCAGCCTCGCCGGCTCCTGGCAGCAGGTCCTGATCTTGCGCGCGGACGGCTCGCAGAGCGCCGACATCCGCCCGCTGGTCCGGCTCAACGTCCAGGTCGTGGTCGGGAACGGCCAGCGCATGGAGAGCGGCAGCTTCGGCGCCGGCGGCCGGGTCGGCTACGGCGAGCTGCTGACCCCGGCCAGATGGCGCTCGATCGTCGACGCGGCGCTCCGTCAGGCCCTGGTCAACCTGGAAGCGGTCGCGGCGCCGGCCGGCGAGATGACTGTCGTGCTCGGCCCCGGCTGGCCGGGCGTCATGCTGCACGAGGCGGTCGGCCACGGCCTCGAGGGCGACTTCAACCGCAAGCAGACCTCGGCGTTCGCGGGCCTGCTCGGCGAGCGGGTCGCGGCCAAGGGCGTCACGGTGGTCGACGACGGCACCTTGGACGAGCGGCGCGGCTCGCTCACCATCGACGACGAAGGCACACCCAGCGCCTGCAACGTGCTGATCGAGGACGGCGTCCTGGTCGGCTACATGCAGGACCGGCAGAACGCCCGCCTGATGGGCATGCAGCCGACCGGCAACGGCCGCCGCCAGAGCTACGCCCATCAGACCATGCCGCGCATGACCAACACCTACATGCGCGCGGGCGATCGCGACCCGGACGAGATCCTTGCGGGCGTCAGGCGCGGCCTCTATGCCCGCAATTTCGCGGGCGGCCAGGTCGACATCACGTCCGGCAAGTTCGTGTTCACCGCCGCCGAGGCCTGGCTGATCGAGGACGGCCGGCTGACCGCGCCGGTCAAGGGTGCGACCCTGATCGGCAACGGCCCGGACTGCCTGACCAAGGTAGGCGCGATCGGCAACGACCTGGAGCTCGACCAAGGGATCGGCACCTGCGGCAAAGACGGCCAGTGGGTGCCGGTCGGGGTCGGTCAGCCGACGCTCTTGATCGAGGGCCTGACGGTCGGCGGCACCGCGACCTGAGCCCGCCCTTCGGGCCGCGGCGGCGGCCATGCGCGCCGGAGCCGCGGGGTCGGCCGCCCGGGGTCGCTCATGCCTCGGCGCCGTCGACCGCCTGCCAGCAGGCGAGCGCTACCAGCGCTGCGGTCTCGGCGCGCAGCACCCGCGGACCGAGACTGATCGCCACCACCTGGTCGAGGCGGCGCAGGTCGGCCAGCTCCTCGTCGGTGAAGCCGCCCTCGGGCCCGATCAGCAGATCGCCCGGGCCCCGCGTCTGCAAGGTTTCGAGCAGGGGCGCGCCGTTGCCGGTCTCGTCGCCGAAAAACAGCAGGCGGTCGGCCGGCCAGCTCTCGAGCCGCTGGTCGAGCGAGGTCGGCTGATCGATCTCGGGCACGGTCAGCCGTCCGGACTGCTCGGCCGCCTCGATCGCGATGCTCAATACCCGCGCCCGATTGATCCGATCGACCACCGAGCGCCGGGTGAACACCGGCTCGAGGCGGGCGACCCCGAGCTCGGTCGCCTTCTCGATCATGAACTCCTGCCGGATCCGTTTGAGCGGCGCGAACAGCAGCGTCGGGCCGGGCTCCGGCTGCTGCGGCCGCAGCTGCTCGGTGATCGCCAGGCGACAGCGCCGCCGCTCGCTCGGCTCGATCGCCGCCAGCCACTCGCCATCGCGGCCATTGAACAATACCGCAAAGTCGCCGGCCTGGCGGCGCATCACGGTCAAGAGATAGTGGGACTGGGCCGCACTCGGCTCCAGCAAGCCGCCCTGGGTCAAGGGGACGTCGACGAACAGGCGAAGGTCGGAAGATCGGGGCGCGCGCAACGGGTTTGCATCCATGGGAGGCTCGCTTGTCCTGAGGTGGGCCGAACGCTAGAAGGATGGCCATGGCGAAGCAAGGATTAGACGCTCCGCCGATCGTCATGGACCGCGAGCGCGGCTGGGTCGAGCGCCTGCCTGAGCGCCTGCGGCCCTACGCGGTCCTGGCACGCTGGGATCGCCCGATCGGCAGCTGGCTCCTGCTGCTGCCCGGCTGGTGGGCGCTGGCGCTGGCGCCGGGCGGCCCGAACCCCCTGCTGGTCGCCCTGTTCGCGATCGGCGCGGTCGCCATGCGCGGCGCCGGCTGCGTGGTCAACGACCTGATCGATCGCGACCTCGATGCGCGGGTCGAGCGCACCCGCCATCGGCCGCTGGCCAGCGGCCAGCTGAGCGTCGCCCAGGCGCTGGGCTTTCTGGCCTTGCAGCTGCTGGTCGGCCTTCTGGTCCTGATCCCCTTCAACCGCTTCGCGATCGGCGTTGCGCTCGCCTCGGTGCCGCTGATCGTGATCTATCCCTTGATGAAGCGGATCACCTGGTGGCCGCAGGCCTTTCTCGGCATCACCTTCAACTGGGGTGCGCTCGCCGGTTGGGCGGCGGCGACCGGCGCGCTCGCGGCACCGGCGCTGCTGCTCTACGCCGCGGGCTTCTTCTGGACGCTGGGCTACGACACCATCTACGCCCATCAGGACAAGGTCGACGACGCGCTGATCGGCGTCCGCTCGAGCGCGCGCCGGCTCGGCGCCGCCACCCCAGGCTGGCTCTGGGGGTTCTACGGGATCACGCTCGTGCTGCTGGCGGCGGCCGGCCGGGCGGCCGGCCTCGGAGCCGGCTTCTATCTGCTGCTGGTCGCGGTCGCCGGCCATTTCGCCTGGCAGGTCGCGACCCTCGAGCTCGACGACCCGGCGTCCTGCCTGCGCCGCTTCCGCAGCAATCGCGAACTCGGACTCTTGGTCTGCCTGGCGCTGCTGGCCGGCAAGGTCGGGTCTTGATGGCGAGCCCGTCAGCCTGGACGCAGCCTCAAGGATCTCGCCAGCCTGCCCTCGCCGGCCCGCCTCCGGCGCGGCCTCGAGGAGCTGGCCGACCTCGCCCGCGACCGGACGCTGCGGCTCGCGGTCACGGGCCTGCGCGGCAGCGGCAAGACGGTCTTCATCACCATGGCGGTGCATCACCTGCTGCGGGCCGAGGAGCTGCCCTTCCTGGCCGCGGCGCAGGAGGGCCGCCTGCTCGGCGTCCGCCTGCTGCCGCCCGGGCCGGGCGATCTGCCGGCTTTTCCGTTCGAGCAGGCGCGCGCCGCGCTGGCCGCTCCCGCGCCGCACTGGCCGCCCGCGACCGAGCGCCTGAGCGGGCTTCGCCTCCAGCTCCGCTTCGTGGCCAAGGGGATGCTCCGGCGCCGCCTCGGCGAGCGCCGCCTGCTGACCGTCCAGATCATCGACTATCCGGGCGAGTGGCTGCTCGACCTGCCGCTGCTCGACCAGAGTTACGAGGCCTGGTCGGACGCCACCCTGCAGGCGGCCGAGACCAGGCCGCGGGCCGCGCTCGCCGAGGATTGGCGGCGTTTCGTCGCGACCCTCGATCCGGCCGCGCCGGCCGCCTCCGAGCGGGACCGCCAGGCGGCCCGGGCGGCGATGCTGTACACCGAATACCTGCGCCGCTGCCAGGAGGCCGGGCTCGGCCTGCTGCAGCCGGGCCGCTTCACCATGCCGGGCGACCTCGCCGGCGACGAGCTCCTGCAGTTCTGCCCGCTGCCGGCGAGCGGGGCGCCGCGCGGCAGCCTCGCGCAGCTCATGCGCGTCCGCTACGAGCGCTACCGCCGGCTCGTGGTCGTGCCCTTCTATCGCGACCATTTCAGCCGCTTCGATCGCCAGATCGTCCTGGTCGACCTGCTCGGCGTCCTCAACCATGGCCGGGCTGCCTTCGCCGACAGCGAGGCGGCGCTGGCGCTCGTGCTCGCCAACTTCCGCTATGGCCCGAGCGGCCGGCTCACGCGTCTGCTGCGGCCGCGCATCGAGACCTTGCTGTTTGCCGCCAGCAAGGCCGACCACGTCGCCCACAACCAGCACCCGAACCTCCGCCTGCTGCTCGAGCGCATGGTCTACGAGGCCGCCGGTGCCGCCCGCTTCGAGGGGCTGAAGCCCGCCTTCATGAGCCTCGCCGCGCTGCGCTCGACCGACGTCGCCCGCACCGACCATCAGGGCCAGGTGCTGTCCTGCGTGCAGGGCGTGCTCAAGGGCGAGCACCGGGCGACGGTCCTGTTCCCGGGCGAGATCCCGCCCGACCTGCCGGCCGAGGAGGACTGGCGCGAGGGCCGCTTCCGGTTTCGCGACTTCGCGCCCCGCCGCCTGATCCTGCACGGCGCCGACAAGCCACAGCACATCCGTCTCGACCAGGCGCTCGAGGCGCTGCTGGGCGACCGCCTGCGATGACCGGGCGGGAGCCGATCGCCCCCTTCGAGCTCGACCCGGGGAGCCTGGCGCCGGGCCGGCTGGAGCTGGTCGAGCCGGAGCCCGCCCCGGCGCCCCTGGTGCCGGTGGTGTCGCCCCCGAGCGCGCCGGCGCGGCCCTGGCGCCGGCTGTTGCTCTGGAGCGCCGGGCTGCTCCTGGTCGGTCTCACGGGCCTCGAGGCCCATGACCTGCTGGTCGAGCTGTTCGAGCGCTCGGCCTGGCTCGGCGGCGGCTTCGCGCTCCTTTTGGGCGGCCTCACCGCGGGCGCCCTCGGGGTGTTTGGCCGCGAGGTGATCAGCCTCGCTCGCCTGGCCCGGGCCGAGCACCTGCGCCAGGACAGCGAGCGCCTGCTGACCTCGGAGGTCCATGGCCAGGCGGGCGGCCTCCTCGAGCGGATCGAGCGCCTGTACCGCGATCGCGCCGACACCGGGGCGGCGGTCGCGCGTTTCCACGCCCAGGCGAGCGATGCCCTGAACGACGGCGAGCAGCTCCGCCTGTTCGCCGCGACCGTGCTCGGGCCGCTCGACCAGCGCGCCTACCAGCTGGTCCGGCGCGGTGCCCGCGACATCGGCGCGCTGACCGCGCTGAGCCCGCTCGGCCTGCTCGACAGCGCGCTCGTGCTGACCCGGACGCTGGCCATGCTGCGCGCAATCGCCCGGCTCTATGGCGTCCGCCCCGGAGCGGCGACCTCGGCGCGCCTGCTGCGCCAGGCGCTCCTCAACCTCCTCGCTGCCGACATCGGTGAGCTGCTCAGCGACGCCGCCGTCGAAGCGACCGGCGCGACCTTGCTCGGCGTCCTGTCCGCCAAGGCCGGCCAGGGCGTGATGAACGGCCTGCTGGCGGCCCGACTGGGTCTCGCCGCCATGCAGCTCTGCCGGCCGCTGCCGTTCACCCAAGGCCAGCTGCCGAGCCTCAGGCAGCTGCGCGCCGAGCTGTTCAAATAGGCGGCCCGAGCCCGCGGTCCGACATGGCGGACGAGTATGGCAGACCGGCGCGGACAGAGATGGCAGACCGCATTCGCGGGCACGGAATAAACCCTGGAGCGTCCTGTTTGCCTCAGTGACTGTCCGAGGGCTGAGCCAGGCGCGATCGCGGTTACCATCCGTGAGAAGTCTCGGATGCTCAGCAAGCTGACCGGTGCCAGCGCCACGGTGGTGAGGTTGCCGGCTCAGGACTCGAACGGTTCGGCGTGACCGAGGTTTAGGCGATCGATCAGGCGCTCGTCGAATTGCCACCCTCGTAACGTCGTAACGCTGGTTCAGGTGCAGACACTCGACATCGGGTGTCGGGGCAGGCCGAGCGGAGAGGACCCGCAGATGGTTGGACCCCGGATAGCCAGTCAGGGCATCACCTGAACCGATCGGCCGGCGCATCGCCCCATCGTATGGATGCGCCGGCCATTTTTTTCACCTGATGGCGGCAGGGCCGCCACAAACCAACCCACCGGCGCCGGCGCGCTGCCGTGCCGCGCAGGAGCGGTGTGGAACAGGAGGTCATCTGATGCGTGCAACCGGGAAACACCTCAACGGCCGGGCCGCCGGTCTGAGCGCGGCGCTTTTGCTGCTGCTCGCCGCCTGTGGGCCGTCCGATCAATCGTCGTCTTCGGACCAGGGCACCGGCACCGTCGCGCCGGCTGCCGGCAACAGCGAGCCGGCCCCCGCCGCGCCGGCGTCCGAGGGCAACACGACGACCAAGCAATAAGAACGCAACAGAGCCCTTGCGGCCGCAGGCTGCGGCCGTCGGGAGGACCCGCGACGGGGTGATCGAGCCGGTCACCCCGTTCGCTTTGGCGCCGCGGCGATGGCGCTGCGCTCAGGCGGTGAGCGCGGCGGCCGGCTCGCGCAGCGCCGGGACCTCCAGCTTGTCCAGCATCTCCTTGGGCAGGATCTGCCAGAAATGGCCGACCTCGCGGTCGAACTCGGCCAGAATCCGCTCCGCGAACCGGCTCTGGGTGCTCTTGACGTGCAGGGTCAAGAGCGCCTTCAACTCGTCCTCGTAGTGATCGACCTCGATCCGCTGATAGATCACCATGTCCCGGTTGATGCGCTCGGCGCCATGGTCCTCGGGATCGTAGACATAAGCCATGCCGCCGCTCATGCCGGCCGCGAAATTGTCGCCGATCGGTCCGAGAATCACGGCTGTGCCGCCGGTCATGTACTCGCAGCCGTTGTCCCCGCAGCCCTCGACCACGGTGATCGCACCCGAGTTGCGGACCGCGAAGCGCTCGCCCGCGCGGCCCGAGGCGAACAGCTTGCCCGCGGTCGCACCATAGAGGCAGGTGTTGCCGATGATCACGTTGTCGCTCGCGACCATCGGGCTCGAGACCAGCGGCCGGACCACGATCGTGCCGCCCGAGAGCCCCTTGCCGACGTAGTCGTTGGCGTCGCCGAACACCTCGAGCCGAAGGCCCTGGACGGCGAAGGCACCGAGCGACTGGCCGGCCGAGCCGCGCAGCCGGACCGTGATCTGGCCGGGCGGCAGCTGGTCCATGCCGTAACGCCGCGTGATGTGGGCCGAGAGGCGCGTGCCGACCGCCCGGTGGACGTTGCGGACATTGTAGGCGAGCTGCATCTTCTCGCCTTCGAGCAGCGCCGCCTTGGCATCGTCGATCATGCGCGCATCGAGGGAATCCGGCACCTCGTTGCGGCCTTGGATCGCGAAATGGCGCGGATGCCCGCCGGTGTCGATCTGCGCCAGGATCGCGTTGAGGTCGAGGTCGTCCAGATCGTCGCTGCCGCGCGAGACCTGGTGCAACAGATCGCTGCGCCCGATCGCCTCCTCGAGCGAGCGCAGGCCGAGCGAGGCCAGGATTTCCCGGACTTCCTCGGCGATGAAGCTGAACAGATTGACGACCTTGTCGGGCGTTCCTTCGAACTTTTCGCGCAGGTCCGGCCGCTGGGTGCAGACCCCGACCGGGCAGGTGTTGGAGTGGCACTGGCGGACCAGGATGCAGCCCATCGCGACCAGCCCGGCGGTGCCGACGCCGAACTCCTCGGCGCCGAGCATGGCCGCGATCAGGACGTCCCGGCCGGTCTTGATGCCACCGTCGGTGCGCAGGACGACCCGATGCCGCAGCCGGTTCAAGGTCAGCACCTGGTTGACCTCGGAGAGACCCATCTCCCAGGGCGTGCCGGCATATTTGATCGAGGTCTGGGGGCTCGCCCCGGTACCGCCCGAGTGCCCGGACACTAAGATCACGTCCGCCTTGGCCTTGGCGACGCCAGCCGCGATCGTGCCGATCCCGGCTTCCGAGACCAGCTTGACGCAGACCTTGGCGTCCGGGTTGATCTGCTTGAGGTCGTAGATCAGTTGGGCCAGGTCCTCGATCGAGTAGATGTCGTGGTGCGGCGGCGGCGAGATCAGGGAGACCCCAGGCGTCGCGTGCCGGAGCTTGGCGATCTCGACCGTCACCTTGAAGCCCGGCAATTGGCCGCCCTCGCCGGGCTTGGCGCCCTGGGCGATCTTGATCTCGAGCTCACGGCAGGCATTCAGATACTCGGCCGTGACCCCGAAGCGGCCGGACGCGACCTGCTTGATCGGCGAGTTGGCGTTGTCGCCGTTGGCGCGCGGCAGGTAGCGCTCCTTGGCCTCGCCGCCCTCGCCGCTGTCGGATTTGGCGCCGATCCGGTTCATCGCGATGGTGAGCGTCTCGTGCGCCTCGGGTGAGAGGGCGCCGAGCGACATGCCGGGCGTGACGAAGCGCTTCCTGATCTCGGTGATCGATTCGACCTCGTCCATCGGGATCGGCGCCTGGCGGCGGTCGAAGTCGAGCAGGTCGCGGAGCGCGATCGGCTTCTGCTTGTACAGAATCTCGGCGTATTTCTTGTAGGCGGCGTAGGAATCGGTCGCGACCGCGTATTGCAGCTGGTGGATCGCCGGCCCCTCGAGGGCGTGGCGCTCGCCACCCCGCCGGTAGCGGTAGAGACCGCCGATCACGAGCGGCGGGTTGGCCTCGTCGTAGGCGCGCCGGTGCAGCGCCAGGACCTGGTTCTGGATGCCGGCGAGCCCGATGCCCGAGATGCGCGTGATCAGACCCGGGAAATATTCGGCGCACAGCGAGCGCGAGAGGCCGACTGCCTCGAAGTTGTAGCCGCCCCGGTAGCTGCTGAGGATCGAGATGCCCATCTTGGACATGACCTTCAGGAGCCCCTGGTCGACCGCCTCCTTGTAGCGGGCCAGGCACTCCTTGAGGGTCAGGCCCGGGAACAGCCCGCGGGCGTGGCGGTCGGCGATCGCCGCCTCGGCGAGGCAGGGATTGACCGCCGTGGCACCAACCCCGATCAGCACCGCGACATAGTGCACGTCCAGGCACTCGCTCGAGCGCACCGTGATCGAGCTGAAGCTGCGCAGGCCCTCGCGCACCAGATGGCTGTGCACGGCACCGGCGGCGAGGATCATCGGGATCGGCGCGCGCGCCTCGAAGACCGCCTCGTCGCTGAGCACGATCTGCTCGTAGCCCTCGCGCACCGCATCCTCGGCCTCGGCGCGGATCCGGGCCAGCGCGTCGCGCAGCGCGCCGGCGCCGGCGGCGACGTCGAAGGTGCAGTCGATCGTGGTGAGCTTGCGGCCGAAATGGTCGAGCAGGGCCTGGAACTCGGTGGTCAGCAGCAGCGGGCTCTCGAGCTGCAGGATCCGGGTCTGGCTCGGCGCCTGGTCGTAGACGTTGCCGAGGTTGCCGTAGCGGGTCTTGAGGCTCATGACCCGGTACTCGCGCAGGCTGTCGATCGGCGGGTTGGTGACCTGGCTGAACTGCTGCCGGAAGAAGTGGTGCAGGCCCCGGTAGTGGGCGGAAAGCACGGCGACCGGCGTGTCGTCGCCCATGGAGCCCACGGCCTCCTTGGCATCCTGAACCATCGGCGCGAGCAGCAGTTCGAGCTCTTCGATCGAGATGCCGAACAGGTTCTGCCGCCGACGCAGCTCCGGGCGCTCCAGCTGGTACGGCTCGAACGTGCGCTTGGCGACCAGGTTGTCCAGATGCGTGATGTACTTCACCCACTGCCCGAACGGCTTCTGGCCGGCCAGCAGATCCTTGAGCTCGCGGTCGCGGTAGAACTTGCCCGCCTTGAGGTCGACGCCGACCATCTCGCCGGGACCGACCCGGCCCTTCTCGACGATGTCGCCCTCGACCAGCGGCACCATGCCGGTCTCGGAGCCGACCACGAGCAGGCCGTCCGCGGTCCGGGTGTAGCGCATCGGCCGCAGGCCATTGCGGTCCATGCCGCCGATGACCCACTGGCCGTCGCAGGCGACGACGCCCGCGGGTCCGTCCCAGGGCTCCATGACGCAGTTGCAGTAGCTGAACAGGTCCTTGTGCGCCTGCGGGATCGCCATCTTCTTGGCCCAGGCGGGCGGGATCAGCAGGGTCTTGGCGAGCGGCAGCGAGCGGCCGGCCCGGACCAGGGCCTCGATCACGGCATCGAGGGCGGAGCTGTCGGAGGAGCCGGCCTGGACGATCGGCTTGACGTCCTCGTTGTAGTCGCCGAAGGCGGGCGCCACCATGCGCGTCTCGTGGCTCTTCATCCAGTTGAGGTTGCCGCGCAAGGTGTTGATCTCGCCGTTGTGGGCGAGCATCCGGAACGGCTGGGCCAGCGGCCAGGACGGCCAGGTGTTGGTCGAGTAGCGCTGGTGGAAGACCGCGAAGCTCGAGACGAAGCGCGGATCCTGCAGGTCGGGATAGAACACGGACAGCTGCTCGGCCAGGAACAGGCCCTTGTAGATCACCGAGCGGCAGGACAAGGAGCAGATGTAAAAGCCGTTGATGTGCTCGGCCAGCACCTGGTTCTCGATCCGCCGGCGGATCAGGAACAGCTCGCGCTCGAACTCGTCGTCGCTGCCGCCCTTGGGATTGCCGAGGATGATCTGCTCGATCTCGGGCCGGGTGGCGATCGCCTTGTCGCCGATCACCCTGGTGTCGACCGGCACCTGGCGCCAGCCGAGGATCGAGTAGCCGAAACCCAGGACCTCGGTCTCGACGATCGTCCGGCAACGCTCCTGGCCCGCGAAGTCGGTGCGCGGCAGGAACACCATGCCGACCGCGACCCGGCCGCAGGTATGCTTGCTGCCGCGGATCTGCTCGCGCAGAAAGTCCTGCGGGATCTCGAGATAGATGCCGGCACCGTCGCCGGTCTTGCCGTCGGCGTCGACCGCACCCCGATGCCAGACCGCGCGCAGCGCATCGATGGCGGCCTCGACCACCTGGCGGCGCGGCTGGCCGTCGATCGCGGCGACGAAGCCGACCCCGCAGGCATCGTGCTCGTCGGCCGGATCGTACATGCCGTGCATCGCCAGATGGCGGGCGTTGACGGGGTACCGCTCGACGAAGCGCCGGCCGGACTCGCCGCTATCGTTCGTCATGATCGGCCTCTCCTCAAGACGCGGCGGCCAGTTGCGGCGCGCGCGCCTGCAGATAGTCGTGCATGCCTTCGGCGGCGTCGCGCCCGTCGCGCACCCCCCAGACCACGAGGGACGCGCCGCGCACGATGTCGCCGCCGGCGAAGACGCCAGCCAAAGGCGTCATCATGGTCTGCCAGTCGACCCGCACGGTGCCCCAGCGGGTCACCTGCAGCTCCGGCGCGCCGAACAGCGCCGGCAGATCCTCGGGATCGAAGCCCAACGCCTTGACCACCAGATCGGCCTCGATCACGAAGCTCGAGTCCGGGATCGGCTCGGGCTGCTGCCGCCCGGTCGCGTCGGAGGCGCCGAGGCGCATCCGGACCGCCCGCACCGCGCTCACCCGATCGTCGCCGAGGCAGGCCTCGGGTGCCGCCTGCCAGAGGAACTCGACGCCCTCCTCCTCGGCGTGCTTCACCTCGCGCATCGAGCCCGGCATGTTGGTCCGGTCGCGCCGGTAGAGGCACTGCACCGAGACCGCACCCTGGCGGACCGCGGTGCGCACGCAGTCCATCGCGGTGTCGCCGCCGCCGATCACCACGACCCGCTTGCCGGCGGCATCCAGGGCGCCCGAGGCGAACGCCGGCACCCGGTCGCCCAGACCCTGGCGGTTGCTCGCCACCAGATAGTCGAGCGCCGGCACGACATTGGCGAGGCCGACGCCCGGCATCGCGATGTCGCGCGCGCGATAGACCCCGGTGCCGATGAAGACCGCGTCGTGGCGCGCGCGCAGCTCGTCGAAGCCGACCTCGCGGCCGACCTCGGCGTTGAGGTGAAACTGGATGCCGCCCTCGGCGAGCATGCTGGTGCGGCGCTCGACCACGGCTTTTTCCAGCTTGAAGTTGGGGATGCCGTAGATCAGGAGGCCGCCCAGCCGGTCGTAGCGGTCGTAGACGTGGATCTGGTAGCCGCGCTTGCGCAGCTGCTCGGCAACCGCGAGCCCGGCCGGGCCGGCGCCGATCACGCCGATCGATTCGGGGCGCTGGCGGGTCGGCCGCACAGGCTTGACCCAGCCCATCTCGAAGGCGACCTCGGTGATGTGCTTCTCGACCGCGCCGATGGTGACCGATTCGAAGCCCTTCTCGATCACGCAGTTGCCCTCGCAGAGCCGGTCCTGAGGGCAGATCCGGCCGCAGATCTCGGGCATGTTGTTGGTCGCCGAGGCGAGCTCGTAGGCCTCCTCGAGGCGGCCCTCGGCGGTCATCCGCAGCCAGTCCGGGATGTTGTTGTGGAGCGGGCAGTGGACCTGGCAGAAGGGGATGCCGCACTGCTCGCAGCGCGCCGCCTGCTCGGCCGCCCGCTCCGGCTGGAAGCGGCCGTAGATCTCCCGGAAGTCGCGCCGGCGCTCGGCGATCGCCCGCTTGTCGGGCATCGCCTGCGACACCGACAGGAACTGCATCATGGTGGTGGTCACGAGCGACAGACTCCCAGCCTCCGGTCGGCGCGCCTGCCGGTCCGCGTTCTCTGGCCCGCCTGGAGGGTCCGCAGGAGGTTGCTTTATAGGGGCACGGAAGGGCCGCAGTCCAGCGGTTTTCGCGGCATTAGTCCCGAAATGGGACTAGTTTTTGGAGGTGCTCAGCATTTGGGCAGACAGTCGTGATTCGAGCGCGGAGCCGCGCCCATATTGTCCTGCAGTGGGACTAATTCCTGATCGGCGCAGGTCACTCAAAAGCGCGCCGCGGGCATGGGCCGCGCCCGGTAGCGGGCGAGATACTCGGGCACGACCAGCTCGATCGGGGTCGGCGTGATCGCCGAGATCGGCGAGCGTGCGGGCATCGGCGCCGACCACGTTGTCGGTCTTCAACAGCTCGACCTGGTCGCGGGTCAGGGGCGGCACCGGCAGCCACTCCAGGGCGCGCGCCTGCAGCGTCGCGAGCTCGAACGAGAGCGGCAGGAGCAGCCGGCGCCGCCCGGTCACCTGCAGCAGGTAGCGCATCAGCTCCTCGAAGCTGTAGACCCTGGGGCCGCCGAGCTCGAAGGTCTCGCCGCGGGCGTCGTCCTGCTCGAGGGCGGCCACGATCGCGTCCGCGCAGTCGCCGACATAGACCGGCTGGAACCGGGTCCGGCCGCCACCGATCAGTGGCAGCGCCGGCAGCAGTCTCGCCATGGCCGCGAACCGGTTGAAGAAGCTGTCCTCGGGGCCGATCACGATGCTCGGCCGGATGACCGTGGCGGCCGGGAAGGCATCGCGCGCCGCCTGCTCGCCTTCGGCCTTGCTCCTGGCGTAGGCGCTGGCCGATCGGGGATCGGCGCCGATGGCCGAGATCTGCACCAGCCGCGCGACCCCGGCGGCGGCGGCCGCGCGCCCGATCCGCCCCGGCAACTCTCCCTGGACCTGGGCGAACGTCTGCCGGCCGGTCTCGTGAAGGATGCCGATCAGGTTGACGACCGCGACCGCGCCCTGCACCACCCGCGCCAGCGCCGCCTCGCTGCCAAGGTCGGCGCGCTCGACCACGATCTGGCCGACCCCGCCCATCGGCTGCAGATAGGTGCCGCGCGCCGGGTCGCGGCTGATGACCCGGATCCGGGCGCCGCGCGCGGCCAGCCGCCGCACAAGGTGGCGGCCGATGAAGCCGGTGCCGCCGAAGACCGTGACCAGTCGGTTGCGCATGCTGCCTCCAGGCGCCGGTTCCGGGCGCGCGGCCTCGCGGCCGAACTATAAGGCGCGGCGCGGAAAAGAACACAGCTGCGATCGCGCTCTGCGGCCGAGGGCCCGCCGATCTGGCCGCCGCCCGGATCGCGCGGTTGACGATGCCGGCCAGACTGCTTACATCGACCCTCGCCTCCGGGCCCAGGTGGCGGAATTGGTAGACGCACTAGCTTCAGGTGCTAGCGGTCGCAAGGCCGTGGAGGTTCGAGTCCTCTCCTGGGCACCATCCGCCCGTCGGCCTCGATCGGGCGGGCCGCTCGTCAGCCCTCGATTAAGCCGGGGTTTACCAGCCGCGGGCTAGATCTCGCCGGGCCGGCCGTGGTCTGCTACGGTCGCGCGCAAAGGTGGCAAAGCGCCGGGTCGGATGGATCAATTAAGCGATGTCGATCAGCTTACATGAGCGCGATCTGCCGGCCGGCGTCGAGTTCGGGCCGGTGGTGGCCGTCGACACCGAGACGATGGGCCTGAAGCTGGCACGCGACCGGCTCTGCCTGGTCCAGCTCTCGGCCGGCGATGGCGACTGCCACATGGTCCGATTTCGCGGCGGCGACTATGACGCCCCCAACCTCGTGCGCCTGCTCGGCGATCCGGCGGTCGAGAAGCTGTTCCATTTCGCCCGTTTCGATCTCGCGATCCTGTGCCGCTATCTCGACGTGGTCGCGCGCCCCGTCTATTGCACCAAGATCGCATCCAAGCTCGCCCGTACCTATACCGACCGGCATGGCTTGAAGGAGCTCTGCCAGGAGCTGCTCGACATCGACCTCTCGAAGCAGATGCAGAGCTCCGACTGGGGTGCGGCCGAGCTGAGCGAGGCGCAGCTGAGCTACGCCGCCAACGACGTCCTCTATCTGCATCGGCTGCGCGAGCGCCTGACCGCCATGCTCGAGCGCGACGGCCGCAAAGCGCTGGCGCGCGCCTGCTTCGACTTCCTGCCCTATCGCGCCGAGCTCGACCTCGCCGGCTGGGCCGATGACGACATCTTCGCCTATTGACCTGCCCGGCCCTGCGGTGGCCGGTCGCGTTGACGCGCCATGGTCGCCATGACCATATTGTCGCCACAACCATGGACACTTAAATCCGGGGCGGCGCACCTGTCTTGGCATCCCGGGGCCGCCGCCGAGGCGCGATCGAACCGAGCGATTGCGACCGGACGGCCCAGCAGCGTGAGCCAGGAGCCCGAAATGACCGCTGCCGCACGCCAAGTGACCAACCTGACCGTCGCCCCCGCGAGCGCGGCGCTGGCCTGCGCCCGCCGGGTGCTCCGGACCGAGGCGGAGGCGCTCGCGGCCCTGGCCGAGGCGCTCGACGACGGCTTCGAGCGCTTCGTCGAGCAGCTCGGCGCCGCGCGTGGCCGGGTGGTGGTCACCGGCATGGGCAAGAGCGGCCACATCGGGCGCAAGATCGCTTCCACGCTCGCCTCGACGGGCACGCCTGCGCTCTACGTCCACCCCGCCGAGGCCAGCCATGGCGATCTCGGCATGATCACGGATCCAGGACGTGGTCCTCGCTTTGTCCAACTCGGGCGAGACGCCGGAGCTCGCCGACATCGTCGCCTACAGCCGCCGCTTCGCGATCCCGCTGCTCGCGATCGTCGGTCGCAGCCCGAGCAGCCTGGCCGAGACCGCCGATCTGGTTCTGGTCCTGCCCGAGCGGCCCGAGGCCTGCCCGATGGGCCTGGCGCCGACCACCTCGAGCACGGCCATGCTGGCGCTGGGCGATGCGCTTGCGGTCGCTCTGCTCGAGCGGCGGGGGTTCGGCAGCCAGGATTTCAGCCTCCTGCACCCGGGCGGCAAGCTCGGCAAGCGGCTGGTGCGGGTCGACCAGCTGATGCACTCGGGCGCCGAATTGCCGATGGTCGGCATGGAGGCCCGCATGCCCGAGGTGCTGATCGAGATGACCACCAAGCGGCTGGGCTGCGTCGGCGTGCTGAACGGCCGCGGCGGCTTGGCCGGGATCATCACCGACGGCGACCTCAGGCGCCACATGAGCCCCGATCTGCTCGCGCGCCGCGCGGTCGAGGTCATGACCCCGGGCCCCAGGACGATCCGGCCGCAGGCGCTGGCCGCCGAGGCGCTCGCCGTGATGAACCAGTCGGAGCGGCCGTTCACCGTGATCTTCGTGGTCGAGGGCGGCCGGCCGGTCGGCGCCCTGCACATGCACGACTGTCTGCGCGCGGGTATCGCATGAGAGATCGGCACCCTAGAGATCGGCAGCGGCTCGCGGGCGCCGCGGCCTGCCGGGGCATCGGCGGTACAGCCGGACGGTCGAGCTGCTGCGCTTCCTGCTGCCGGCGGTCGCCTTGAGCCTGATCGCGCTGGTCGCACTCTGGCCGCAGCTGATCGGTGGCGCCGGCGGGCTGATCATCCCGATCTTCGCCAATGCCAAGGTCGATGGCGCGGACGTCATGCTGATGCATAAGCCGCGCTACGCCGGTCAGACCCAGAACAACGAGCCCTACGAGCTGACCGCGGACTCGGCCTATGCCGATCCGAAGCGGCCCAATCTGGTGCATCTCGATCACCCCGACGGGACGCTCACGGGGAGTCCTCGCGATCTGAACCTGACAGCGCGCAGCGGCATCTACAACCGCACTGCCGACAAGCTCGATCTGAACGGCGGCGTCGAGCTGACCACCAGCGACGGCTACCGATTCGACACCCAGAGCGCGCGCATGAACCTGCAAAGAGGTCAGGTCGTCGGCGAGCAGCCGATTCAGGGCTCCGGACCGAGCGGCACGCTCTCGGCCGATCGCTTCGAGATTCTCGACAAGGGCGACCTGCTGCGCTTCGAGGGCCGGGTCAAGGTGACCCTGCCGCCCCATCCGCGGCGCGACCAGGCGTCCTGACGGTGCGCTGCGATCGCTTGCGGCCTGGTTTTGATCGGGGTTTCGGGACGGGCCTGGATCGCGGTTGGCGCTTGGCGTTTCGCCTGGGCTTGGCCTTGAGCCTCGGCGCCGCGTTGACGGTGGCGGCGCCGGGCGGCGCCCGCGCCCAGGCCGCGCCGCATGACAACAGCCTGCCGATCGAGATCACCGCCGATCGCCTGGAGGTCGTCCAACCGGACCGGGTCGCCACCTTCACCGGCAGCGTCGACGCGGTCCAGGGCGAGATGGTGCTGAGCGCCGATCAGCTCCGGGTCCACTACAACAAAGACGGCCAGGACGCCGCGCCGCCCGGGGCAGGCGGCGGCTCGATCCGCCGGATCGAGGCCGAGGGCAACGTGTTCCTATCGTCGCCGACCCAGACCGCGCAGGGCAAGACCGGGGTCTACGACGTCGCGAGTGGCCAGGTGACCCTCGAAGGCTCGGTCGTGCTGACCCAGGGCGACGACGTGATCCGCGGCGACCGGCTCGAGGTCGATCTGGCGAGCGGCCATTCGCGCGTCCTGGCCGCGGCGCCGAGCGGCGCTGGCGGCGCCGCGCCGCAACGCGTGCGCGCCTTGTTCATGCCACGGAGCGCCCCCGCCGCCGGTCCGGCCAAGGCTGATGCCGGGGCCGCCAAGCCGGCGGCGGGCCAGTAGCCCCGGGCCATGGCCGAGCGCACCCGATCGGCCGAGCCGGCCCAGCCGGCAAGGCAGCCCGGCGAGGGCGGGCGGCCGCAGCTGATCGCCGGCACGGGCGGCCTGGCCGCGCACAATCTCGGCAAGCAGTTCAAGGGCCGCCAGGTGGTGCGCGACGTCAGCCTCCAGGTCCACCGCGGCGAGGCGGTCGGCCTGCTCGGCCCCAACGGTGCCGGCAAGACCACCTGCTTCTACATCATCACCGGCCTGTTGCGCGCCGACTACGGCACGGTCAGCCTGGACGGCGCCGACATCACCCAGCTGCCGATGTATCGCCGGGCGCGGCTTGGGATCGGCTATCTGCCGCAGGAGGCATCGATCTTTCGCGGCCTCTCGGTCGAGGCCAACATCCGCGCCGTGCTCGAGGTCTCGGAGCCGGTGCGCAGCCAGCGCCAGGCCCGCCTCGACGAGCTCCTGGCCGAATTCTCGCTCGCCCATCTGCGGCGCGCGCCGGCGCTCGCCCTGTCGGGCGGCGAGCGCCGCCGGGTCGAGATCGCCCGGGCGCTCGCCTCCGAGCCCGGCTTCATGCTGCTCGACGAGCCGCTCGCCGGCATCGATCCGATCAACGTCGCCGACATCCGCTCGCTCGTCTCCCACCTCAAGGACCGCGGGCTCGGCGTGCTGATCACCGACCACAACGTGCGCGATACCCTCGACATCATCGACCGCGCCTACATCCTGCACGATGGCCAGGTGCTGATGGAGGGCGCGCCGGACGAGATCGTCGCCCACGAGGGGGTTCGGCGCGTCTACCTCGGAGACCGGTTCTCGCTCTAGGCCGGCCGCCCATGTCACTGTCCCTGCGTCTCGATCTGCGTCAAAGCCAGAGCCTGGTGATGACGCCGCAGCTGCAGCAGGCGATCAAGCTGCTGCAGCTCTCGAATCTCGAGCTCTCGGCTTATGTCGAGGGCGAGCTGGAGCAGAATCCGCTGCTCGAGCGCCAGGAGGAGCCGGACCCGGCGGGCTCCGAGGCCGAGGCTGAGCCAGCACCTGTCGAGCTGGCAAGCACCGTCGCCGCCGATCCCGAGCTCAACGGCAGCCTCGAGCTGGCGGGAGGCGGCGAGCCCGGCGACGGCTGGTCGGGAGCGACCGACGACGGCTGGGCGGAGCCGGTGCCGGCGCCCGCGATCTTGGGCCTGGACGTGAGCGACCCGGTTCCCTTCGGCCGCGGCGGCAGCGCCGATTTCGGCGACCAGGCGATCGACCTCGAGGCGCGCCTGAGCCGGCCGCAGACCCTGCGCGAGCATCTGGTCGAGCAGCTGCAGCTGGATTTTCCGGCCGGGGCGGAACGGCTGATCGGGCTGCATCTGATCGACCTGATCGACGACGCCGGCTACCTGCGCGAGGAGCTCGACGCGGTGGCGGGCCGGCTCGGCTGCCCGAGCGCGCAGGTCGAGGCGGTGCTCGCGCGGCTGCAGCTGTTCGACCCGCCCGGCATACTCGCACGCTCGCTCAAGGAATGCCTGGCCCTGCAGCTGCGCGACCGCGACCGCCTCGATCCGGCGATGGCGACGCTGCTCGACCACCTCCACCTCCTGGCGCAGGCGGAGTTCGCGGCGCTGATCAAGGCCTGCGGCGTGCTGCCGGACGATCTGCCCGAGATGATCGCCGAGATCAAGGCGCTCAATCCCAAGCCGGGCCTGGCCTTTGCCCAGGACCCGATCGAGGCCGTGGTGCCCGACATCTTCGTCGTGCCGACCCCGGGCGGCGGCTGGCGCGTCGAGCTCAACGGCGCAACCCTGCCCAAGGTCCTGGTCAACCGCGTGTATCACACCGAGCTCGCGCGCCACACCACGGACAGGCGCGTACGCGAGTATGTCAGCGAGCGCTTTCAGTCGGCCAACTGGCTGGTCAAGGCCCTGGACCAGCGAGCCCGGACCGTGCTGCGCGTGGCCGAGGCCGTGGTCGCCCGGCAGCTGCCGTTCCTGCATCGCGGCGTGCACTATCTGCGGCCGCTGGTGCTGCGTGACATCGCCGCCGCCACCGAGCTCCACGAGAGCACGGTCTCGCGCGCGACAGCCGACAAATACGTCGCCACCCCGCGCGGCAACTTTCCATTCAGATATTTCTTCTCCAATGCGCTGCCGGGCACCAATGGCGATGCCAGCCACTCCGCGGAGGCGATTCGTCAGCAGATGAAGGCGATGATCGAGCGCGAGGATCCGGACAACATCCTGTCCGACGACCAGCTGGTGGCCGTGCTGCGCGCCGCAGGCGTTGCGATCGCGCGGCGGACCGTTGCCAAATACCGCGAGTCGCTGGGCATCCCGTCGTCGGTGCATCGCCGCCGCACGAAGGCAATAAGGCTTGCCTAACGCCGCGTTTGGGCTCATCCTCGCCCATGGTCGGGCCGTGGCACGTTGGGCGCCAGAAGACGTGTCGGGGAGGCCATCTTTGCCAGTGCGAGGCCGCGATCCGGCGAATGGGAACTTTGCCGAGATGCACCCGTTTGGCCCCCGACAGGATCAGGCTGGCGCCCAGGTTGCCAGGGTCGACCGACGGCCGCCGGCATGCTGTCGCCGAGGCCGGCCGGTCGGATCACCAGCGGGTGTGCCGCGTCATACCCCGGTGATCTGGCTTCCAGAGGGCTAGAGCCGAGTACATCGGTCATCGCATGGTCGAACTCGCCGACATCATCGCTCCCAATGGGATCGTCCTCGATCTCAGAAACTGCAGCAGCAAACGACAGGTGCTGAAGGAGCTCTCGCAGCAGGCGGCCACAGCGCTTGGGATCGATCCGCAGCGGCTGCTCGACGCCTTGATGGAGCGCGAGCGCCTGGGCACGACCGGGATCGGCCACGGCATCGCGATCCCCCACGCCCGCCTTCCCGAGCTGGACCGGCTGGTCGGCCTGTTCGCCCGCCTCGAGCAGCCGGTCGATTTCGAGTCCCTCGACGACCAGCCCAGCGACCTGATCTTCCTCCTGCTGGCGCCCGATTCCGCCGACGCCGACAGCTTGAAGGCGCTTGCCCGGATCTCGCGGCTGCTCCGGGACCCGGGGCTCCGGCAGCGGCTGCGCAAGGAGGCCGACCGCGACGCGGTCTATCGGCTGCTGACCCAGAAGCCGGAGTGTCATGCGGCGTGATGCCGCGGAGATCGGCTTGGTCGAACCCCAGGGCCGAGCCAGCAGTGCCAGCTCCGGCGCGGCATCGGCCCGGCTGCACGCGACCTGCATCGAGCTCGGCGGGACCGGTGTCGTCCTGCTCGGCCCCTCGGGCAGCGGCAAATCCGACCTCGCACTGCGTCTGATCGACGGCGGCGCGCGCCTGGTCGCCGACGACCAGTTGACGATCGAGCGCCGGGGCGACCGCCTGTTCGGCCGGCCGGCGCCGGCTCTGGCCGGCCTGCTCGAGGTGCGCGGCTTCGGCATCGTGAAGCTGCCCTGGTGCCCGGAGACCCGGCTCGGACTCGCCGTCGAGCTCCTGTCCGATGCGCCCCTGCCCCGCTTGCCGGCGGCCGACCCCTACGAGGTGCTCGGCGTCTTTTTGCCCCATCTGCGGCTCGATCCGCGCGCACCGTCGGCCGCCGCCAAGATCCGCCTCGCGCTCGCCGCCCGGCGCATTGCCTCGAGCCCGCGATGAGCCGCATCCTGCTGGTGACCGGCATGTCCGGCGCGGGCCGGACGTCCGCGCTGAAGGATCTCGAAGATCTCGGCTTCGAGGCGGTCGACAACCTGCCGGCGACCCTGCTCGGCAGCCTGGTCCGACCCGGCAACCCGGTCGAGCGCGACGTCGCGATCGGCATCGACTGCCGGACCCGCGCGTTCAATCCGCAAAGGCTCGCCCGGCAGCTGGCCGAGCGGGCGAGCAGCCCCGGCTCGAACCTCAGCCTGCTGTTCCTCGACTGCGACGACGAGATCCTCAGGCGCCGGTTCACCGAGACCCGACGCCGCCACCCGCTCGGCCCCGATCGCCCGGTCACCGACGGCATTCAGCGCGAGCGGCAGTTGATGGCGCCGCTGCGCGACTGCGCCGACCTCGTGATCGACACCTCGCAGCTGTCGACCGCCGGCCTGCGGCAGCTGATCGCCGGCCACTTCGGCCCGGCGAGCGCGGTCCAGCCGACCTTGTCGGTGATCTCCTTCGCCTATCGCAACGGCGTGCCGCGCGAGGCGGATCTGGTCTTCGACGTGCGCTTCCTCGGCAACCCGCACTACGTCGACGAGCTGCGCCCGCTCACCGGCGCCGACCTGCCGGTGCGCGCCTACGTCGAGGCCGATCCCGCCTTCGCGCCGCTGATGGCGCACCTCGAGGCGCTCCTGATGCCGCTGCTGCCGCTCTATCAGAAGGAGGGCAAGAGCTATCTCACGATCGCCTTCGGCTGCACCGGCGGCCGCCATCGCTCGGTGGTCGTCGCGGAGAGCTTCGCCGCGCGCCTGCGGCACGCCGGCCGGGAGGTGGCGGTGCAGCACCGCGACACGCCGGACGCCGGCCGCGAAAGCCCGGCAGCACTCGAGGCCCCGGCCCATGCCTCCTGAAGCCCGACCCATGCCTCCTGAGGCCAGGTCACCGCCGATGCCGAGCCTCCCGGCCTCGTCTGCAGCCTTGCGGAGCGACAGTCCATGATCGGCCTGGTCCTGGTCACTCACGGCCGGCTCGCCGAGGAGTTCATCGCCGCCACCGAGCACGTGGTCGGCAGCCAGGCCAACATGCGCGCGATCTCGATCGGCCCCGACGACGACATCGAGCAGCGCCGCCGGGACATCCTGGCCGCGGTCGAGGCGGTCGACGACGGCGCCGGCGTGATCCTGCTCACCGACATGTTCGGCGGCACCCCATCGAATCTGGCGATCTCGATCATGGACAAGGGCAAGATCGAGGTCATTGCCGGGGTCAATCTGCCGATGCTGATCAAGCTCGCGAGCGTGCGCGAAGGCGAGCCCCTGGAGACCGCGGTCACCAGCGCCCAGGAGGCCGGCCGCAAGTACATCAACGTCGCGAGTACCCTGCTCAAGGTCGGCAAGGGTTCCGGCCGCAAATGAGCCCGCTGCCCGCAGGCCCCGATCCGGCCGGCGGAGCGGCGCCGGAGGGAGCCTTGTGGCGCCGGGTGACGATCATCAACCGCCGCGGCCTGCACGCCCGGGCGGCCGCCCGCTTCGTCAAAGTCGCCGAGCAGTTCGTGGCCGAGATCGAGGTCGCCAAGGATGACCTCGTGGTCGGGGGCACATCGATACTCGGCCTGATGATGCTGGCCGCAGCGGCCGGCTCGACCCTCGAGATCCGCGCCCGCGGGCGTGAGGCGGCGCCCGCTCTCGACGCGCTCGCGGCCCTGGTCGGGCGCGGCTTCGACGAGGACTGAGGGGTCGCGCCCGCCCGGGTCAGCCGGCGGGACACTCGGCGCCGGTTTCGATCCAGGCCTTGATCAGCTCGCCGAAGCGCGCCTGGGTCCCGGGCACCGGCGTCCGGCCGGCGTCCGGATGCCAGCCCCAGCCGACCAGCAAATCCGTGGCCATGTGCTCGTGGATCTGGGCGAGCGTGCGGCCGCCGTTGCGCTCGGGGTCCTTGATCTGAGCGCAGACCGCGGCCGGCGATTTGCCGTACCAGGCCATCTCGAGTGGTGCCAGGCGCCACTCCGGATGGCCGGGCAGGTGCGCCCGATCGTTATTCTGCGCCTGATGGCAGGTGTTGCAGTGCAAGCCGGCGGCGCCGAAATCGGCATCGCCGCGCGCGACCGCGGGCAGGTGCAGATGGTCGTCGTCGCCCTGACGCGGCCGGTCGCCCGCGGGATGGCAATTCACGCAGCGGGGATTGAGGATCACCTTCTCGGCCTCGGTGAACAGGGCGCGCGAGCGCTCGGCCTGGTCCGCGATGCCATCGAAGGCGCCCGCGGGCTTCAGATCCTCTGCCCGCGCGCCACCGGTCAACGCGGCCGCCAGCAGGGCCAGGGCGCCGGCCGACCCGAGGATCACCCATCTTCGCATGCTAGGGCTCCAGCTTGGACTCGAGGGTGAGCAGGGCCCGCCGGCGCGTGGGCGGGCCCCGCATCGCTCAGGCGGTCGTGAAGTCGTGGCGGTTGAAGGGCAGCACCCGCACGCGCTTGCCGGTCGCGGCGAACACCGCGTTGGCCAGCGCCGGACCGATCGGCGGCACGCCCGGCTCGCCGACCCCGGTCGGCGCTTCGGTGGACGGCACGATATGGACCTCGACCTTGGGCATCTCCCCGATCGTCAGCATCGGATAGCGGTCGAAGTTGGTCTCCTGGACCTGGCCGCCCTCGAGCGTGATGGCGCTCTTCAGGATCGCTCCGAGGCCGAAGCCGATGCCGCCCTCCATCTGCGCCTTGATGATGTCGGGGTTGACCGCGATGCCGCAGTCGAGCGCGCAGACGACGCGTTCGACCTTGATGCCGCCGTCGTCGGTGAGCGAGACCTCGGCCACCTGCGCGACGTAGGTCTTGAACGATTCGTGGACCGCGATGCCGCGGAAGCGGCCCTCGGGCAAGGGCTGTCCCCAGCCCGCCTTGTCGGCGACCAGGTTCAGGACGCCCAGATGGCGCGGATGGTCCTTGAGCAGCTCGCGCCGGAACTCGACCGGGTCGCGGCCGGCCGCGTCCGCGAGCTCGTCCATGAACACCTCGGTCGAGTAGGCGGTATGGGTCGAGCCGACCGAGCGCCACCAGAGCACGGGCACCTTGGATCGGGTGGTCACCAGATCGACCAGGACGTTGGGCACGGCGTAGGGCAGGGTCGCGGCCCCCTCGACCGAGGTCGGATCGACGCTGTCCTTGACCATCATGGCCTCGAACGGCGTGCCGGCCATGATCGACTGGCCGACGATCCGCTGCTGCCAGGCGACGAGCTTGCCGCCGGCATCGAGGCCGGCCGCGAGCTTGTGGTAGTACATCGGCCGGTAGCGGCCGCCCGCCATGTCGTCCTCGCGGGTCCACTGCACCTTGATCGGCGCCTTGGCGCCGGTTGCCTTGAGCACGCTCACGACCTCGACGATCACATCCGCATCGGCGACCGCGCGCCTCCCGAAGAAGCCGCCCGGCGTCATCACGTGCATCCTCACCTTGGACGGATCGATGCCCATGATCTTGGCGCTGACCGCCTGGTAGAGGTCCGGCATCTGCAGGCCGCCCCAGAGGTCGAGCGTCTCGCCATCGAAGCTCGCGATCGCATCGAGGGGCTCCATCGCGGCATGCGCGAGATAGGGAAACTCGAACTCGGCCTCGACCACCTTGGCCGCCCCCGCGAGGGCGCCCTTGGCATCGCCGTCGTTGCGCGCGACCGCGGCATCACCCTCTGCAAGGCGCTTGTAGTCGGCCATCATCTCGGCCGTGCCGCGGGTCTCGGCCTCGCTCTGGTCCCACTCGACGGTCAAGAGATCGCGGCCCTTGAGCGCCGACCAGGTGTCCTTGGCCACGACCGCGATCCCGCGCGGGGTCTCGACGACGTCGACCACGCCCTTCACGCCCTTGGTTGCCGAGGCGTCGTACGACGTGGCCTTGCCACCGAAGAGCGGCGGCCGCGCGAGCACGGCGGTCAGCATGCCCGGCAGCCTGACGTCGATCGGGAAGCGCTGGCGGCCCGTGGTCTTGGCGACCGAGTCGAGCCGGTGCAGCTTCTCGTTGCCGATGTAGACCCAGGCCGACGGGTCCTTGAGCTTGACGCCCTCTGGCGGCGCCACCCGTGCCGCCCGGTCGGCGAGCTCGCCGAAGGGTGCGGAATGGCCCGAGGCATGGCTCAGCACGCCGTTGGTGATCCAGATCTCGGCCGCGGGCACGCCCCAGTCCTCGGCCGCCGCCTGGATCAGCATGGCGCGCGCGAGAGCGCCTGCCCGCCGGTAACGCTCCCAGGAGCTGGGCGTGCTCGACGAGCCCCCGGTGAGCTGGAACTTGCCGCCCAACATCAGGTTGCCATAGAGCTTCGGGTTGCCCGCCGCCCCCTCGACCGCGAGCTTGGACCAGTCGGCGTCGAGCTCCTCGGCGACCAAGGTCGCGATCGCGGTATAGATCCCCTGGCCGCCATCCATGTGCGCCGACAAGACGGTCACGGTGCCATCGGGCGCGATCCTGAGATAGGCGTTGATCGGGTTGATCACCTCGGCGTCCGCCGCTGCGGCCGCGCGCGCCGCGGGCCCGAGCGGGATATGGAAGCCGATCGTGAGCCCGGCGCCGGCCGCGGCCGCGCCGAGAAGGAACTGCCGCCGGCTCGGCCGCGGCTGGTCATGCCTGATCGCGAGCATGGCTCAGACCTCCATCAGCCGGGCCGCCTCGTGCACGGCAGCCCGGATCCGGTGATAGGTCGCGCAGCGACAGATGTTGCCGGCGAGGCCCTGGTCGATGTCCGCGTCCGACGGCTTCTCGACCTCGCTCAGAAGCGCGATCGTGGTCATGATCTGGCCCGACTGGCAGTAGCCGCACTGGGGGACGTCGAGCTGCTGCCAGGCGGTCTGGACCGCCTCTGCGGTCTTGCCCGAGACGCCCTCGATGGTCGTGATCTCGCTGCCCTCGTAGTCGGCCGCGCGCGCGACGCAGGAGCGCATCGCCATGCCGTCGATATGCACGGTGCAGGCGCCGCACTGGGCGATCCCGCAGCCGTATTTCGTGCCGGTCAGGCCCAGCGTGTCGCGCAGCACCCAAAGGAGCGGCGTGTCCGGCTCGACCTCGACATCGTGCGTTTGCCCGTTGACCTGGAGCTGCATCGACCCCGTCCCGCGGTTGATGATGGCGTCGGTCCCATCGCTCTTTGCAATGAGAATAAGGCGCATCTGCCCGCCGGCCAGGGCAGCAAGCTCGATGCCAACCGGAATCTGCCCCCCGTCACGCCCGACCCGGCGCGGGGCCCGCTTGCCGGCTGCGGCGGCTTGTGGTTAAAGGCGGGCGGCCGCAGCGAGGGGCAGCCTTCGTCGTTGGCGTGCACCTGCGGTTTACCTTTCTCGGCGCATATGAGTTTCCCTCTGGACGCAAAAGAGCCGCAATGACCAGCTTCACCGACTACAAGGTTGCCGACATCGGCCTCGCCGGGTGGGGGCACAAAGAGATCGCCATCGCCGAGAAGGAGATGCCGGGGCTCATGGCGCTGCGCGAGGAATACGGCGCCCGCCAGCCGCTCAAGGGTGCCCGCATCGCCGGCTGCCTGCACATGACCGTGCAGACCGCGGTCCTGATCCGCACGCTCCGCCACCTCGGCGCGACCATCCGCTGGAGCTCCTGCAACATCTTCTCGACCCAGGACCACGCCGCCGCGGCGATCGCGGACGAAGGCGTGCCGGTGTTCGCCTGGAAGGGCGAGACCGAGGAGGAGTATGACTGGTGCATCAAGCAGACGATCGAGGCCGAGAACGGCTGGCGCCCGAACATGCTGCTCGACGACGGCGGCGATCTGACCAAGCTCATGCACGACGACTATCCCGAGCTGATGAAGGACGTGCGCGGCCTCTCGGAGGAGACCACGACCGGCGTCCACCGGCTCTATGAGATGCAGCGCGCGGGCACGCTCAAGGCGCCGGCCTTCAACGTCAACGACTCGGTGACGAAATCCAAGTTCGACAACCTCTACGGCGTGCGCGAGAGCCTGGTCGACGGCATCAAGCGCGCGACCGACGTCATGATGGCCGGCAAGATCGCGGTGGTCGCGGGCTTCGGCGACGTCGGCAAGGGCTCGGCGGAATCGATGCGCAGCCAGGGTGCCCGCGTCATGGTCACCGAGATCGACCCGATCTGCGCGCTCCAGGCGGCGATGGAAGGCTATCAGGTCGTGACCATGGAGGATGCCGCGCCGATCGGCGACATCTTCGTCACCGCGACCGGCAACAAGGGCGTGATCACGCTCGACCACATGCGCGCGATGAAGGACGGTGCCATCGTCTGCAACATCGGCCATTTCGACACCGAGATCGAGATCAGCGCGCTCCGCAACATGAAATGGGACGAGGTCAAGCCCCAGGTCGACCAGGTCGAGTTTCCCGACGGCAAGAAGATCATCGTCCTCGCCAAGGGCCGGCTGGTCAATCTGGGCTGCGCTACCGGCCATCCGAGCTTCGTGATGAGCGCGTCCTTCACCAACCAGGTGCTGGCCCAGCTCGAGCTCTGGCAGCACGCCGACCGCTACGAGAACAAGGTCTACGTGCTGCCGAAGGCGCTGGACGAGAAGGTCGCGCGCCTGCACCTCGACAAGCTCGGCGTCAAGCTCACGCAGCTGTCGCCGGAGCAGGCCCAGTATATCGGGGTCGACCCGGCAGGCCCCTTCAAGCCCGAGGCCTATCGCTACTGAGCGCGATGGCCCGGCCGTGGTGAGGCGGGCCGAGCTCCAGCTTCGGGATCTGGACGCGACCCATGCGCTTGGCCGGCGGCTGGCGCGCGGATTGCGGGGCGGCGAGGTGGTGGCGCTCAGTGGGCCCCTCGGAGCCGGCAAGACCGAGCTCGCGCGCGCCCTGATCCGCGCCCGCGCCGGCGCGCCGATCGAGGTGCCGAGCCCGAGCTTCACCCTGATCCAGGACTATCCGCTCGCGGGTCTCGTGATCCGGCACATCGACCTCTATCGGGTCGAGGATCCGGCGGAGCTGGTCGAGCTCGGCCTCGAGGCGCCAGGCCCCGACGAGGTCTGGCTGCTCGAATGGCCGGAGCGCGCGCCTGGCCTGCTGCCAAAGGACCGGCTCGAGATCGCGCTCGCGCAGGGACCGCGGCCGGATGCCCGGATCGCGCAGCTGACTGCGGGACCCGGCTGGGCAGAACGGCTGGCAGCGTTCCGCGATGACATCCGCGATGACCGGGCGTGAGGCGGCGACCCGGCGCTTTCTCGCCGGGCATGGCTTTGGCGGGGCGACCCGCGCGCCGCTAGCAGGCGATGCCTCGGTCCGCCGCTACGAGCGCCTCACCGATGGTCCCCGCCCCGCCGTGCTGATGGCCGTGCCCCCCGAGGCGCTCGATGTCCGCCCGTTCCTCGAGGTGGGGCTGTGGCTCCGACGACAGGGGCTGAGCGCGCCCGAGGTCATCGCCGCCGATGCCGACGCGGGTCTCGTGCTTTTGGAGGATCTGGGCGACGAGCTGTTCCGCCGGGTGCTGTCGAACCCCGGCCTCGAGCCTTTGCTCTACGAGACCGCGGTCGACCTTTTGGCTGACCTCCACCGGAGGCCGCTCGATCTGGCCCTGCCGCGCTACGACGACGCCTGGTTGATCCGCGAGGCAGCGCTCCTGGTCGACTGGTACGCCCCCGAGGTGAATGCGGCTGCCGCCGCCGAGTACCTCGCAATCTGGCGGGACCTGCTGCCGTCCGGCCGGGGCGGCGCCGATGGCTTCGTCTACGTCGACTATCACGCCGACAATCTGCTCTGGCTGCCGGCGCGCGCGGGCCTTGCCCGGATCGGCCTGCTCGACTTCCAGGATGCGCGCCTCGGCCCGCCCGCCTACGACCTGGTGTCGCTCCTCGAGGACGCGCGTCGGGACGTCGCCCCCGGCCTCGCCCGGGCGATGCTGCGCCGCTACCTGAACGCCCGACCGGAGCTCGATGCAAGCGCTTTTCGCGCCGCCTATGCCCTCCTCGGCGCCCAGCGCAACGCCAAGATTCTGGGCCTCTTCGCCCGCCTCGCCAGACGCGATGGCAAGCCTCAGTATCTCGATTTGCTGCCGCGCGTGCGCGCGCATCTCGGCCGCGACCTCGCTCACCCCCTTCTGGCGCCGCTGCGGCGCTGGTTCGAGCGCCATCTGCAGCTGATGACAGCGCCTGAGGCTCCATTTGTGGTAGACTGACGCATCATGAGCGTCGCCACCATTCCCGCCGGCCTGCCATTCGTCGACGCCCTCGCCGCCGGCCTGCTCGCGGAGGCGGGCGACGACCGCCTGGCACTCGCCGACGTGCTGGTCCTGCTGCCGACCCGGCGGGCCTGCCGGAGCCTCGGCGAAGCCTTCCTGCGCCGCGCCGCGGGTCGCGCCCTGCTCCTGCCGCGGATTCAGCCGATCGGCGAGATCGAGGCCGACGAGCTGCTCCTGGACGGCACCCTGGAGCTCGCCCTGCCGCCCGCGATCGGGCCCTTGCGCCGCCAGCTGCTGCTCGCCCGCCTGCTGGCCCCCCTCGACTGGCCGCTCGAGCATGCGCTGCGCCTCGCCGGCGAGCTCGCGGCCCTCCTGGACGAGCTGCAGACCGAGCGGGTGCCGCTGGATGCGCTCGATCGCCTGGTCCCCGAAGCCCTTGCCGAGCACTGGCAAAAGAGCCAAAGGGTGCTCGCGGTCCTTGCCGAGGCCTGGCCCAGCGTGCTGGCCGCCGAGGGCGCGCTCGACCCCGCCGAACGCCGGCACCGGCTGCTCACCAGCCTCGCCGACCGCTGGCGCAGGGCGCGCCCCGAAGGCCGGATCGTCGCCGCCGGCTCGACCGGCAGCATCCCGGCGACCCGCGCGCTGCTTCAGGTGATCGCCCGCCTGCCGCGGGCGACGGTGGTTCTGCCCGGCCTCGACACCGAGCTCGACGAGGCCAGCTGGCAGCAGCTCGAGGCGAGCCATCCGCAATACGGCCTGAAGCAGCTGTTGGAGGCGCTTGCGACCGATCGGGCCGCGGTCGAGGTGTGGCCCGCACCCGGAGTTGGCGGCAGCGATCCGGCGCGCGCGCGCTTCCTGTCGGAGGTCATGCGGCCGAGCGCCACGGTCGGCGCCTGGCAGGCGCTGGCGCCACCGCCCGCAGCCGCGATCCGGGAGCTCGTCGTCGAGGAGCACGCGGACCTGCCGGCCGAGGCTCTGGCACTGGCGCTGCGGATGCGCGGCGCGCTCGAGATCCCGGGACGGACGGCGGCGTTGGTCACGCCCGATCGCCATCTCGCGCGGCGGGTCGCGGTCGAGCTGGAGCGCTGGGACATCGAGGTCGACGATAGCGCCGGCACGCCCCTCGACCAGACCCCGCCCGGCGCCTTTTTGCTGCTGAGCGCGCAGCTGATCGTGGGCGGCGTCAATCCCGTGACCCTGCTCGCCACCCTCAAGCATCCGCTGGCCACAGCGGGCCTTGAGCGCAGCGAGCTGCGCCGGCTGGCCCGCGAACTGGAGCAGACCTGCCTGCGCGGGCCGCGGCTTGCCGGCGGCTTTGCCGGTATCCAGGTCGAGCTGGAGCGGGCCCGCCGGCGCGCCGGAAGTGACGCCAGGAGGCTGCAGCACCTCGCCGGTCTGGCCGCATTCGTGCGCCGGATCGAGCGCGCCGCGCGGCCATTTGCCGAGCTCGCCGGTCCACATCCGGTCGAGCTCGCAGCGCTGGTCCGCGCCCACCTCGGCTTCGTCGAGGCGCTGGCTGAGCCGGCCGAGGGCCTCTGGGCACGCGAGGCCGGCGAGGCCGCGGCGTCTCTGTTCGCCGAGCTGCTGGAGGCAGCCGAAGGCGCCCTGCCCATCCTGCCCGCCGCCTATCCCGCAGCGCTTGCCCAGCTGATGGCGGCGCGCCCGGTCCGCCCGCATGCGCCCAAGCATCCGCGCCTGCACATCTGGGGCCAGCTGGAGGCGCGCCTGCAGCACGCCGACCTGCTCCTGCTCGGCGGCCTCAACGAGGGCGTCTGGCCGCGCTTCGTCGACCCCGGCCCCTGGCTCAGCGGCAGCATGCGCCAGACGCTCGGCCTTACCCCGATCGAGCGCCGGATCGGGCTCGCCGCGCACGACTTCGCTGCCGCCGCCGCAGCCGGCGCGGTCGTGCTGTCGCGCGCCGAGAAGGATGCCGAGGGCAGTCCGACGGTGCCCTCGCGCTGGCTCGTGCGCCTCAAGACCCTGCTCGCCGGCAGCGGCGGCGTCGAGCTCGCGAGCGCCCCGATGCCGGTCGATGAGGTGCCGGTCCCGCGCCCGGAACGACGACCGGCACCGAAGCCGCCCGTACACGCCCGCCCGCGCGAGCTCTCGGTCAGTGACGTGGCGCTCTGGATGGGCGACCCCTACGCCCTCTACGCCAGGCGCATCCTCAAGCCTCAGGCCGCTCGAAGCGCTCGAGGCCGACCCCGGCGCGCTCGAGCGCGGCATCATCATCCACCGCGTGCTCGAGCGCTTCGTGAAGGCCTGTCCGGGCGACCTGCCGGCGGACGCGGAGCGTCGTTTGCTCGATCTCGGCCGGACGCTGTTCGAGGACTTCAGCCACCGGCCGCAGGTCCGAGCGCTCTGGTGGCCGCGCTTCGAGCAGATCGCCCGCTGGGTGATCGAACAGGAGCGGGCACGCCGCAGCCCGGGCCTCGAAATCGGGACCGAGGTCGAAGCTCGGCTCGAGCTCGACGGCTTGAACTTTCGCCTCAAGGCCCGCGCCGATCGCCTCGAACGCCGGCCGGACGGGCGGATCACGGTGATCGACTACAAGACCGGGGCGCTGCCCAAGCCTGTGGAGCTGCGCGCAGGCCTCGCCCCGCAGCTGCCGCTCGAGGCCGCCATGGTCGAGGCCGGCGCGTTCCGGGATCTCGGGCCCACAGCAGTCGCCGAGCTCCTGTTCTGGCGGCTGAAGGGCGACGAGACCGGCGGCGAGGAGCGGGCGGCGAGTGCGATTGCGCCCGCCGAACTCGCAGCCGGGGCGCTCGCGGGCCTGCGCCGCCTGGTTGCCCACTACGATCGGCCCGAGACGACCTATCCCGCCCGGCCCAAGCCCCAGGTCGCCTGGCGGGGCGACTACGATCATCTGGCCCGGCGCGGCGAATGGACCAGCTGAGCCCCGCACCCGCGTCGCGGCCGTCGCCGACGCCCGAGCAGCGGCGCGCGGCCGATCCCTCCGGCTCGATCTGGGTCACCGCCTCGGCCGGCACCGGCAAGACGAGGGTGCTGGCCGACCGCGTGATGCGCCTGCTGCTGACCGGCACCGATCCGCGCCAGATCCTCTGCCTCACCTTCACCAAGGCCGCGGCCGCCGAGATGGTCAAGCGGGTCGAGGCGGATCTTTCCAGATTTGCCGTCCTCCCCGAGGCGGAGCTCGCGGCCGAGCTCGGCCAGCTCGCCGGCCGGCCCTCGAGCGCCCAGGAGCGGGCGCGCGCCCGGACGTTGCTGGCCCTGGTCCTCGACCTTCCCGCCGGCCTGCCGATCATGACCATCCACGGCTTTTGCCAGTCGCTGCTCAAGCGCTTCCCGCTCGAGGCGGGCGTGGTCCCGCATTTCGACGTGCTCGACCCGCGCAGCGCCGCCGACCTCCTGCGCGAGGCGCAGGCCGAGGTGCTCGCGAGCCGAAGCGCCGGGATCAAAGCCGCTCTCGATCGTCTGGCCGTGCTGCTCGGCGAGATGAGCCTCGCAGAGGGCCTGGCGGCGCTGCGCGAGGACCGGCTGCGACTGGGCGAGGTCATGACCGAGCAGGGCGTCGAGCCCTTGATCGCCCGGCTGTACGACTGCCTCCGGCTGCCGCCCGGGGCGGATGCCGGGCAGATCCGGCGCGCGGCCTGCATCGATCCCGAGATCGACCGGCCGGCCCTCCTGGACGCCGCCCGCAGGCTCGCCGCCGGCACCGACAAGGACGCGGCGCGCGCCCCGGTCATCGCGAACTGGCTGACCGCCGAGACCGCTGAGCGGCTGCGGAGTTGGGACGACTACGCGACCGTCTTTTTGACCAAGGGGCAAAAGCGCCGGCAGGCGGGTTCGATCATCAGCAAGGCGTGCGCCGCCGCGACGCCCGCTGCGGAGGCCGCTCTGCTCGCCGAGCAGGCGCGGCTGTCCGCCTGGGTGGAGCGCGAGAGGTCGGCCACGGTCGCCGAGCGGACCGCGGCTCTGCTCCGGGTCGGGGCGGCGGTGCTGAATGCCTACGACCGCCGCAAGAGCGAGCTCGCGGCACTCGATTTCGACGACCTGATCGCTGCCAGCCGGCGCCTGCTCGATCAGCCCGGCATCGCGTCCTGGGTCCAGTACAAGCTCGATCAGCAGATCGATCACCTGCTGGTCGACGAGGGCCAGGACACGAGCCCCGAGCAATGGGCGATCATCCTGGCGCTATGCGCGGACTTCTTCGCCGGCGAAGGGGCGCGAGCGCTGCGGCGCACCCTGTTCGTGGTCGGCGACGAGAAGCAGTCGATCATGAGCGTGCAGGGCGCCGATGTTGCGACCTACCGCCGCTTCCGCGAGGTCCTCGAGGCGCGCGCCCGGGCCGGCCGCCAGCCCTGGCGGCAGGAGCCGCTCGGCCGCTCGTTCCGCTCGGCGAGGCCGATCCTCGACCTCGTCGATGCGGTCTTTTCCGACCCGCAGGCGCGCGACGGCGTGGTCAGCGGCACCGACTGGCCCGCGCACGAGTGCTTCCGGACGAGCGCGCCCGGCCTGGTCGAACTCTGGCCGTTGGCCGAGGACGAGCCGCCCGTGAAGACCGACGGCTGGCAGCTGCCCGACCGCCTCGAGGCGAGCCCGCGCGGCGAGACGCGCGTTGCCAAGGCGATCGCCCGGCGGATCTTCGAATGGCGTCTCGACGCGGTGCCGCTGGCCTCGACCGGTCAGCCCATCCGGGCGGGCGACGTCATGGTGCTGCTGCCGCGCCGCGGCATCCTCCAGGACCTGCTGATCCGCGAGCTCAAGAACCTGCAGGTGCCGGTCGCCGGCGCCGACCGGCTGGTGCTGACCGACGAGATCGCGGTCATGGACCTGATGGCGCTGGGCGACGCGCTGCTGCTGCCCGAGGACGATCTCACCCTCGCCGCGGTTCTCAGGAGCCCGCTGTTCGGACTGACCGAAGACGAGCTGTTCGAGCTCGCCTACGAGCGCGGCGAGGCGACCCTGTTCGAGCGCCTGCGCGCCTTCCGGCCCATGAGCGCGCGCTTGGGCGAGGCCTGGGAGCGTTTTTCCGAACTCCTGAGCCAGGCCGATTTCGCGCCGCCCTTCGAGTTCTATGCCCGCCTGCTCGGCGCCGGCGGTGGCCGCCGGCGCCTGCTCGAGCGCCTGGGGCCGGCGGCGATCGAGCCGGTCGAGGCGTTTCTCGCCCAGGCGCTCGCCTTCGAGCAGGGCCATCCGCCTTCGTTGCAGGGGTTCCTGCAGTGGCTGCGGGCGGACACGACCGAGCTGATCCGCGACCCCGACCGGCCGCGCGACGAGGTCCGCGTCCTGACCTGCCACGGCGCCAAGGGCCTCGAGGCGCCGGTCGTGTTCATCGCCGATGCCGGCTTCGTGCCCGAGCTCAAGGATCGCTTGCTCTGGCTCGAGGCCGAGCGCCTGCCGCTCTGGCGGATGGGCGCAAAGAGCCGCGATCTTCTGAGCGACGCGGCCCACGCCGACGCCCGGCTGCGCCAGCTGCAGGAGCAGCGCCGCCTGCTCTACGTCGCCCTGACGCGGGCGCGGGAGCACCTGATCGTCACCGGCTGGCAACGCCGGAACCAGTCGGAGGCGACCTGGTACGACCTGGTCGCCCGCGGCATGGCGCGGCTCGGCGCGCGTGCCGTGCCGGCGGGCCTCGCACCCGAGATTGCGGGCGACAGCCTTTGCCACGGCAGCCTGCCGGCGCAGGGCGCGGCCCAGCTGCGCCTTGCGCTCGCGGCCCCGGCCCCGGTCCCGCCGCCGCCGCCCTGGCTCCGGCAGCCGGCGCCGGCGGAGCCGTTGACCGCGGCGCCGCTGAGCCCGTCCCGCGCCTTCGCGGACGATGCGCCGGCCGCGACCTCGCCGCTGCTCGGCGCCGCCGCCGGCCGTTTCCGGCGCGGGCGCCTGATCCATCGCCTCTTGCAGAGCCTGCCGGAACGGCCGCCCGCCGAACGGGCGCCGGCGCTCGCGCGCTATCTGGCCGTGCCCTCGCTCGGGCTCACCGAGGCGGCGCGGGCGGAGATCGCGGCCGAGGTCCTGGCGGTGCTCGCATTGCCGGAGCTCGCGTCGCTGTTCGGCCCCGAGGCGCGCGCCGAGGTGCCGCTCGCAGGCCTGGTCGGCGGCCAGGCGATCTTTGGCCAGGTCGACCGGCTGGCCGTGACCGAGGGCGCAGTGCTGCTGCTCGACTATAAGACCGACCGCTCGCCACCGGCGACGGCCGCCGACGTGCCGCGTGCCTATCTGCGCCAGATGGCGGCCTACCGCGCCCTGCTGGAAGCGATCTATCCGGATCGGCCCGTGCGCTGCGCGCTCCTCTGGACCGAGGGCCCAAGCCTGATGGCGCTCGACGATGCGATCCTCGCCCGCTGGCGGCCGGGCGCCGGCCCTGCTTGACAAGGGCTCGCCGTCTCCCCAAGTCCGCTTGACGCTCTCGTCGCGATCCCCTTAGTGTCACGAGCGCACCAAGGGCCGAACCGCTGCAAGGCAGCCAACTGGGGTTTGACGATGACCATCATCCAATCTTCCGACGCATCGTTCGAAGCGGACGTGCTGAAGTCGGACGTGCCGGTCGTGGTCGACTTCTGGGCCGAGTGGTGCGGGCCGTGCAAGATGCTGGCCCCGTTCCTCGAGGAACTCGCGACCGACAAGGGCGAGCAGGTCCGGATCGCCAAGGTCAACATCGACGACAACCCGCTGACGCCGACCAAATACGGGGTGCGCGGCATTCCGACCCTGATGCTGTTCAAGAACGGCGAGATCGCCGCGACCAAGGTCGGAGCCCTGCCCAAGACCAAGCTCTACGAATGGGTCGAGGAGTCGATCTGACCGGCCGCTCCGTCGTCCCGGTCGCCGGCTGATCGCTGCGATCCGGCCGGCCAGCTCCACACGAAAAGCGATGCCTGGAGATGCCGCCCGCAACGAGGCGGCGGCCGTCTGGCGGGCCTTTCGCGAGCGCTGTCCGGAGGTCCGGACGGTCGATCTGATCCTGCCCGATCTGGTCGGGATCGGCCGTGGCAAGCGCCTGACCGCGGAGGCCTTCGGGGCCGCGCTGGGCGACGGGGTGAGCCTGCCGGGCTCGATCTATGGCCTCGATACGACCGGCGCCAACGTCGATGCCTCGGGCCTGGTCTGGGAGCAGGGCGATGCCGACCGGCCCTGCCGGATCGACCTCGCGACGCTCGCGCCGGTCCCCTGGCGGCCGGGCGGCGCGCAGGTGCTGGCCGGGCTCGGCGAGGCGGACGGACGGCCGTTCTTCGCCGATCCGCGCGCCGTGCTGGCCGCGGTCGCGACCCGCTTCGAGCCCCTGGGCCTCCGCCCGGTCGCCGCCCTCGAGCTCGAGTTCACCCTGGTCGATGGCCGGCTTGGCCGCGACGGCCGGCCGCGTACCGCCCTGCGTCCGGACCTGGAATCCGGCGCGGTCTACGGCCTCGAGCCGCTCGATGCCGAGGACGAGTTCCTGGACCGCCTGCAGAGCTGGTGCACGAGCCAGGATCTGGCGGCCAAGTCTGCGGTATCGGAGTACGCGCCGGGCCAGCTCGAGGTCAACCTCGGCCACGTCGCCGATCCGGTGCGGGCCGCGGACCAGGCGTTCCTGCTCAAGCGTGCGATCAAGGCCGCGGCGCGCGCCGGCGGCCGGCGGGCGACCTTCATGGCCAAGCCCTTCGCCGAGCGGGCGGCCAATGGCATGCACGTCCACGTCAGCCTGGTCGACCGCGACGGCGCCAACCGGTTCGCGGCCGACCCGGCGGCGCTCCGGCAGGCACTCGGCGGTCTGCAGACGACCATGGCCGAGGCGATGCTGCTGTTCGCGCCGAACGCCAACAGCTACCGGCGTCTGCGGCCGCGGAGCTATGCGCCGACCGCCCCGACCTGGGGCCACAACAACCGGACCGTGGCGCTGAGGGTGCCGCTCGGGCCGCCGGCGGCGCGCCGGATCGAGCACCGCACCGCAGGCGCCGACGCCAATCCCTACCTGGCGCTGGCGGCGGTGCTCGCCGGCATCCACCACGGCCTCGAGCAGGGGCTCGAGCCGGATGCGCCCGTCGCGGGCAACGCCTATGCCGAGGTCGAGCCGAGCCTGCCGCTGAGCTGGGACAAGGCGATCGAGGCGCTCGCGTCGGCGACCGTGCTCCCCGACTACCTCGGCCCCGAGTTCTGCCGCCTCTACCGGGTCTGCCGCGAAGCCGAGCGCGATCGCTTCGCCGATCTGGTCACGGCCGCCGAATACGCCTGGTATCTCGCCGCGGTGTGACGGCTCAAAGCTCGATGCCCTGGCGGTCCAGAGCCCGCTGCCACTTCGAGTCCTCCTGGTCGTCGAACAGGAGCTTCTCGTCGGCGTCGATCACGACCCAGGCGCCGGCGGCGATCTCGGCCGCCAGCTGGTCCGGCGCCCAGCCCGCGTAGCCGAGCGCGAACAGGCTGCGGCGCGGCCCTTTGCCGGCGGCCAGATCCTCCAGAATGTCGGGCGAGCTGGTGAGCGCGACCCGATCGGACAACACCACCGTGTCCTCGCCGTGATACTCGGGGCTGTGCAGGACGAAGCCGCGGCCGCGCTCGACCGGACCGCCGTAATGCACCTCGATCTCGCCCGAGGCCTTCGGGTTGGCATCGAGGCCGAGGCCCTTGAGAAGGTCCGCAGCCGGCCCCTTGCCGAGGACCCGGTTGACCACCAGGCCCATGGCGCCGGAGCTGTCGTCCTGGATCATGTAGACGACCGTATGCCGGAAATTGGGATCGTCGAGCTCGGGCGTCGCGACCAGCAGATGCCCGGTCAGGTCCTGCGTCGGGCTCGACTCGCCGGGCGTCCGCGCCGCCTGGCTCGGCGGCGCGAACAGCCACAGGAGGGCCAGCAGGCCCGCCCCGCCGATCTGGATCGAGGTGCCCGTCATCATCAGCCCCTCCACAACCGCATCGGAGTCCCGCAGAGCCGTACGGTAATCTGCGGCGGCGCGCCAAGCAAGATCACGCGTCGGCGGACGACCGACGGAGCGCTCAGCCGTTGCTGCGCAGGACGTGGCCGGCGAGGTACAGCGAGCCGCAGATCAGCACCCGCGCCGGCGCCCGCTCCGCCTCGACGATGGCGCCAAGCGCGCTCTCGAGGTCGCGCGCGGGCGTCGCCGGCCAGCCGAGCGCCGCGGCCAACCCCGCCGCCTCGACCGGATCGCGGCTCGCCGGCTCATCCGGCACCGGCACGGTCGTGATCGAGCGGGCGAGCGGGCCCAGGGGCTCGAGAAAGCCGCGCTCGTCCTTGGTCGTCAGCATGCCGACGATCAGGTGCAGGGGCCCCGAGCCGCCGATCAGGCCGGCATCGGGGCCGCTCAGGCTCGCGGCCAGCGCCTGGGCGGCTGCGGGGTTGTGGCCGCCGTCGAGCCAGAGTTGCCAGCCCGCGGGCAGAAGCTCGATCAGGGGACCCCGGCGCAGCAGCTGCAACCGGGCCGGCCAGCGCGCCTGCCGAAGCCCGGCGGCGATCGCCTCCAGACCGGGCTGGAGGTCGCCCAGCCCCAGCGCCGCCACCACGGCGAGCCCGGCATTGTCGATCTGATGGCGGCCCGGCAGCACCGGCGAGGGCAGCTCGAGCCGACGCTCGCCCACGCGCACCTCGATCCCCTCGCCCGCGCGCCGGGCCTGCCAGTCGCGGCCGTGAACGCTGAGCGGCACATCGAGCTCGGCGGCGCGCGCGAGGATCACCGCCAGCGCTGCCGGCGGCTGCGGCCCGACGACGCACCCGACGCCCGCCTTCAGGATGCCCGCCTTCTCGAAGGCGATCTGCTCCAGCCGCTGGCCCAGGTAGTCCTGATGATCGAGCGCCACCGGCGCGATCGCGGTCAGCCGCGGCCGCTCGATCACATTGGTCGCATCGAGCCTGCCGCCGAGGCCGGTCTCGATCAGCAGGACGTCCGCGGGGTGGCGCGCGAACGCCAGGAAGGCGGCGGCCGTCGTGATCTCGAACTCGGTGATGGGCAGGCCCTGGTTGACGCGCTCGCAGAGGTCGAGGGCGTCGGCCAGCTCCGGCTCGGAGATCGGCTGGCCGTCGAACAGGAAGCGCTCGTTGAACCGCACGAGGTGCGGCGAGATGTAGCGCTGCACGCGGCGGCCGGCCGCCTGCAGCATGGCGTCCAGCATGGCCAGCGTCGAGCCCTTGCCGTTGGTGCCGGCGATGTGCACGACCGGGGCGAGCCGCCGCTCGGGATGACCCAACCCGGCGAGCAGCCGCTCCAGCCGCCCGAGCGAAAGGTCGATCCGGCGCGGATGCAGCCCGCGCAGGCGGGCGAGGATCAGATCACTGCCGTAGCTCGTCACCGCCGTCCTCGCCGCCATCGGTCACCGGCGCGAGGTCGGCCGCCTCGCTGCCGTCGCCCGCCTCGATCAGGGCGAGCGGCGCCTCCTCGGATGGCCTTCGCTGCCTCTCGACCGGCCGCTCGGCGTCCGGATCGAGGTTGGGCCGGAGCAGAAAGCCAATGATGCGGGCGATCGTCGGCCGCAGCTCGAAGCGATGCACGACCATGTCGATCATGCCGTGCTCGAGCAGATATTCCGCCTTCTGGAAGCCCTCCGGCAGGTTCTCGCGAATCGTCTGCTCGATCACGCGGCGGCCGGCAAAGCCGATCTGAGCGCCGGGCTCGGCGATCGCGATGTCGCCGAGCATCGCGAAGGACGCGGTGACCCCTCCGGTGGTGGGATCGGTCAGCAGCACGAGGTAGGGCAGCCCCGCCTCCTTGACCTCCTCGATCGCGATCGTGGTCCGCGGCATCTGCATCAGCGACAAGGCGCCTTCCTGCATGCGGGCGCCGCCGGAGGCGGTCACCACGATGAACGCCGCCTCCTGCAGGACCGCAAGGCGGGCCGCCGCGAGCAGCCCCTCGCCCAGCGCGCAACCCATCGAGCCCGCCATGAAGTCGAAGTTCATGACCGCGATCACCGCCGGCAGACCGCCGATCCGCCCATGCGCCGCCTCGATCGCGTCGGAATTGCCGGTCTTGCTCTGCGCCTCCTTGAGCCGCTCGACGTAGCGCCGGCGGTCGCGGAACTTGAGCGGATCGATCTCGACCTTGGGCAGCTCGATCTTGGTCCAGCTCTCCTCATCGAACAGCGTCTTGAACCGATAGTCCGGCCCGACCCGGAAATGATGGTTGCAATGCGAGCAGACGCGCTGGTTGGTCTCGAGGTCGCGGTGGAAGATCATGCGCTCGCATGAGGGGCAATTGACCCAGAGATTCTCCGGCACCTCGGGCCGGTTGCTGCGCACCAGCGCCTTGATCTTGGGTCGGACATAGTCGGTGAGCCAGTTCATGCGGCAGCCCTCTTGGCAGCGTGGACGCCCAGGGCCAGCTCGCGGACCTGGCTCAGCACATCCTCGACCAGGCCGGGCCCGGCGCGGCCGAGGGCCTTTGCGCGCGCGATCCGATCGACCAGCGCCGAGCCGACCACGACCGCATCGGCGACGCGGGCGATCTCGCGCGCCTGCTCGGGCGTGCGGATGCCGAAGCCGACCGCGACCGGCAGCTCGGTGTGGCGGCGCAGGCGCTCCGCCGCGGCCTGCACCTGCAAGGCAACCGGCGCGCCCGCACCGGTGATGCCGGTGATCGAGACGTAGTAGATGAAGCCCCGGGTGTTCGCGAGCACCTTGGGCAGCCTCGCCTCGTCGGTGGTCGGCGTCGCGAGGCGGATGAAGCACAGCTCGCGCGCCAGCGCCGGCAGGCAGAGCTCATCGTCCTCCTCGGGCGGCAGATCGACGATGATCAGCCCGTCGACGCCGGCTGCCTTGGCATCGTCGAGGAAGCGCTCGGAGCCGTAGCTGTAGATCGGGTTGTAGTAGCCCATCAGGATCACGGGCGTCACGCCGTCCCCGGCGCGGAAACCGCGCACCAGCTCGAGCGTCCGGGCGAGCGTCACGCCGGCCCTGAGCGCCCGCAGATTGCCGGCCTGGATCGCCGGCCCGTCGGCCATCGGGTCGCTGAACGGCATGCCGATCTCGATCAGGTCGGCGCCCGCCGCCGGCAGGCCCGCAAGGATCGCAGCGCTGGTCGACGCGTCCGGATCCCCCGCGCAGAGGAAGGTGATCAGCCCCGCCCGGCCGCCCGCCGCGAGCTCGGCGAAGCGCCGCTCGATCCGCCCGCTCACAAGCTCACGCCCATCGCATCGGCCACCGTGAAGATGTCCTTGTCGCCGCGCCCGCAGAGATTCATCACGATCAGATGGTCCGCCGGCAGGGCGGGCGCAATCTTGACCACGTGAGCCAGCGCGTGCGCGGGCTCGAGCGCCGGCAGGATGCCCTCGAGCTCGCTGCACAGACGGAACGCCGCCAGCGCCTCGTCGTCCCGGATCGGCACGTAGGCGACCCGGCCCTGGTCCTTGAGCCAGGAATGCTCCGGGCCGACGCCCGGGTAGTCGAGCCCGGCCGAGATCGAATGCGGCTCGATCACCTGGCCGTTCTCGTCCTGGAGCAGGTAGGAGCGCGAGCCGTGCAGCACGCCCGGCCGGCCGGCGGTCATCGAGGCGGCGTGACGGCCGGTCTCGACGCCCTCGCCCGCCGCCTCGACGCCGATCATGGCGACCTCGCGGTCGTCCAGGAACGGGTGGAACAGGCCGATCGCATTCGAGCCGCCGCCGACGCAGGCCACCAGCGTATCCGGCAGGCGGCCCTCCTTGGCCGTGATCTGTTCCCGTACCTCCCGGCCGATGATCGCTTGGAAATCACGCACCATGGCCGGATAGGGATGCGGCCCGGCGACGCTGCCGATGATGTAAAAAGTGTCAGAGACGTTGGTGACCCAGTCGCGCAGCGCCTCGTTCATCGCGTCCTTGAGCGTCGCCGAGCCCGAGGTCACCGGGCGGACCTCGGCGCCCAGGAGGCGCATCCGGAAGACGTTCGGCTTCTGGCGCTCGATGTCGCGGGCGCCCATGTAGACGACGCAGGCGAGGCCCAGGCGGGCGGCGACGGTCGCGGTGGCGACGCCATGCTGGCCGGCGCCGGTCTCGGCGATGATCCGCCGCTTGCCCATGCGCCGCGCGAGCAGGATCTGGCCGATCGTGTTGTTGATCTTGTGGGCGCCGGTGTGGTTGAGCTCGTCGCGCTTGAAGTAGACCTTGGCCCCGCCGAGCTCTGCGGTCAGGCGCTCGGCCAGGTAGAGCGGGCTCGGCCGGCCGGCGTAATCCTTGAGCCAGGCGTCGAGCTCGACCTGGAAGGCGGGGTCGGCCTTGGCCGCCTCGTAGGCCGCCTCGAGCTCGAGGATCAAGGGCATCAGGGTCTCGGCGACGAACCGGCCGCCATAGATGCCGAAGCGGCCGCGCGCATCGGGGCCGCCGCGGTAGGTGTTCAAGAGCGTCATGAGGGCGGGCTCACAGGGTCGGGCGCGAGGTCAGGCCGGCACGCCGAGCATGGCGGCGACCTCGAGAAAACGCCGGATCCTGGCCGGATCCTTGTGGCCTGGCCGGTCCTCGACCCCGGACGAGACGTCGACCGCGCGCGCGCCGGACACGCGGACGGCGGTCTCGAGATTGGCCGCCGACAGCCCCCCCGAAAGCAGCCAGGGGCGGGTGGCTTCCAGACCCTTGAGGAGCTCCCAGTCGAAGGTCTCGCCGTTGCCGCCCGGCAGCGGCGCCCTGAGCGGCTTGGCGTCGAACAGCAGCAGGTCGGCGACCTCGGCGTAAGCCTGAACCGCTGCCAGATCCCCGCGACCCGCGATCTTGAGCGCCTTGATCACGGTCCGCCCGGTCGTTGCCTTGATCGTCGCGACCCGCGCCGGCGTCTCGGCGCCGTGCAGTTGCAGGGCGTCGAGTGGCACCAGACCCAGGAGCTCGCCGAGCTCGGCATCGCTCGGGTCGACCAGGACGCCCACCGTCCGGCAGCCAGCCGGCGCCTGCTTCGCCAGCCCCGCGGCGCGCTCCGGGCTCAACGAGCGAGGCGATGGCGGATAGAAGACGAAGCCCAGATAGCGGGCGCCGCCGGCGGCCGCGGCGGCGAGCGCACTGGCATCGGTCAGGCCGCAGACCTTGACCTCGAGCATCATGCAGCCCGCAGGGCCCGGATCTCGGCAGCGATCGCCGCTGCCGCAGCACGCGGGTCGGCAGCATCCGTGATCGGCCGCCCGATCACCAGAAGATCCGCCCCGGCCGCGATCGCTTCAGCCGGCCCCATGGTCCGCTTCTGGTCGCTCCGGGCGAGGGCCTTCGGGCGGATGCCGGGCACGGCCAGCTTGAATTCCCGACCGAAGCGCCGGCGCAGCGGGGCCACCTCGTGGGGCGAGCAGACGACCCCGTCGAGGCCAGAGTCCCAGGCGAGCTCGGCCAGCCGCAGGACCTGATCGGTCACCTTGTGGGGCACGCCCAGGGCATCGAGATCGGCGTCGTCGAGGCTGGTCAACACGGTCACGCCGAGCAGCTGCGGGCAGGGCTCCCGCAGATGCGCGGCCTCGACCGCCGCGCGCAGCATGGCCCGCCCGCCCGCGACGTGCAGGGTCATCATGGCGACCCCGAGCGAGGCGGCGGCGCGCACCGCCCGGGCGACCGTGTTCGGGATGTCGTGGAATTTGCCGTCGAGGAACACCGGCAGGCCCTGCGCCACCACGCGGCGGACCCCGTCCGGCCCGTTGGCGGTAACGAACTCGAGCCCGACCTTGAGGCCGCCGACCAGATCCAGCAGCGAGCGGCCAAGGCCGAGCGCGCCCTCGAGATCGGACCGGTCGAGCGCGCAAAAGACGGGTGAGGGTTCGGTCATGGCGCGGTCCAGGAGTTGCGGGGCTTATAGCAGAGCCGGCCGGCCCGGCAAAGCGCTCAGAGCTCGCCCGCCGCCCAGGCGGCGAGCTCCTTCGCCCCGCCCTCGCCCGCCAGCGCCGCTGCGACCCGCAGCCCGACCAAGGCCCCGAACTTGAAGCCGTGCCCGGAGAAGCCGGCCAACAGCCAGGCGTTCTCGCGACGCTCAGCAATGAACCGTTCGCCCTCGGTCACGCTGTAGAAGCAGGTCCTGGCCTCGAGCACCCGGTAGCGGTCCAGCCCGGGCAGGCGCGATCGGGCGAGCGCGAGGATGGTCTCGAGCTCGGCGGCGCCGGGCGCGCGCTCGCGGTCCGGATGGCCCTTGAGCGAGAAGCCGTGGTCGCCGACCTTGAGGGCGGTCCCCTCGACCGGCGGCACGGCGTAGAAACCGCCGGCCGTCGACTCGATCTGGTCCAGCAGCATCGGTGCCGCCGCCCAGGCGGCCCGCAGCTCGGCGGGCGGCTCGAGATAGAGGGCGACCTGACGGGACGGCGTGACGCGGCCGGCCAGCGCCGGCAGCAGATCCGGTGTCCAGGGTCCGGCGGTGATCACCAGCGCATCCGCCCGGTCCTCGCGTCCGTCCGCGGTCCGGATCATGGCCCGGATCGGGTCGACCTCGGCGACCCGCCTATGGCTCAGCAGGGCAACGCCGCGCTCGCTCAGGAGACGGACGAGGTCTTGAAGGATGCGCTGCGCGAACAGGACGCCGCCGGTCGGCGTGAACAGCGCGAAGCGGGCCGAGCCCAGTCGGAGGAAGGGCAGACGGGCCGCGATCTCGGCGGGCGTCCAGCGCTCGTACGGCAGGCCCTGCTGCTCCAGGCCGCGGGCCGAGGCGTCGACCCAGCCGCCCTGCTCATGCGCCACCACGAGCGTGCCGGTCGGCCGGTAGTGAGCGCGGCCGAGATCGGCGAACAGGCGATCCCAGGCGGCATAGGCGTCCCGCACCATGCGCGCGTAGCCGGTCATGGCGCCGTAGGTGTAGCGGATCAGCCGGTGCTGGTCGGTCGAGGAGGCAAGCGCGTTCGGGATCTCTTCGCCCTGCTCGTAGACCACCACCTCGTGGCCGCCGCGGTGCAGCGCCCAGGCCGTGCAGAGCCCCATGATGCCGGCGCCGACCACGATCACCCGCAACGCTGCATCCTCCCGCGACCGCGGCTGCCAGGCTTGCGGGCGAGCACGATCGGCTGATGATAGCCGGTCTTTGCAGGCATCAGCCAGCGGACCTCGGCGAGGCCCGCCGCCTGCAGCGCCGCGGTCAGCTCGGCGCGCGGCAGCGCGCGATAGAGGCCGATATGGTGATCCGAGCACCAGCCGTGGGCGAGCTCGCGCGCGATATGGATGTGGACGCGGTAGCGGCGCTCGTCCAACCACTCCCAGACCTGCTGCACGCTCCGGCGGCAGCCGGCGGTCTCGAAGCGTTGGACCGCTCCGATCCGGGGCCGGCTGAGGAGCGCCTCGTCGTAGTCGCGGATGCTGGCAAGGAACAGGCCCCGCGCTCGAAGCTTGGCCTTCATCGCCCCCAGCGCCAGCGCGAGATCTTGCGGCTCGAGGAGATGCGGCAGGGCGTTGTCGGCGGCGAGCACGACGTCGAACGCGCCCGGCACCAGGCGATCCAGCGCCCGCAGGTCGGCCACCCTGAACGTCGGCGCAAGGCCGCGCCGGCCGGCCTCCCTGCGAGCCCGCGCGATCGCACCGGCGCTGAGATCGCTGCCGGTCACCCGGTGACCGAGCGCCGCGAGGCCAAGCGCCTGGGTCCCGATCCCACAGGCGCAGTCCAGGACATCGACGGCGCCGGCGCCGAGGCGGGCGCGGATGAGCCGGTCGAGCACGGCCGCCTGGCGGGCGATCGCCGCATCCCAGTCGGCATAGATCAGATGATAGTCGGCCGCGAGGCGGTCATAGAACGCCGCCGATCGGATCGGCCAGCTCAGTCGCCCGCGGCCTCGAGCGCCAGGCTCCTGGGCGCGCGGTAACGCTCGGCCTGCGCCTTCTCCTCCTGCTGCTTGAGAAGGCGCAGCTGGTTCTCGAGCGCCCAGACCTTCCTGCGCAGGCGCCGCGCGCGCTGGCGGCCGGCCAGCCCGCCGAGCCAGACCCCGATGCCGCCGACCAGGACGCCGACGATCAGGCCGAACAGAAAGGCGCCGTAGAGCGGCAGCTCGATCGTCAGGGGCAGCGGCGCGAAGCTGACGTCCACGGGGGTGCGGTTGGCGATCGCGAAGGTCACGATCACGATCAGCGCGATCAGGCCCAGCAGCAGGCGGAGACTTCTGGCCATCACCCCTCCCCCACCGACCGGCGCGCGCGCGCTCCCGACATCTAACGGTCGCCGTTGAGCCGGTCGCGCAGATCCTTGCCGGTCTTGAAATAGGGCACCACCTTGTCGGGCACCCTGACCTCGGCGCCGGTGCGCGGATTGCGCCCGACCCGCGAGCTTCGCTGCCTGACCGAGAACGCGCCGAAGCCGCGCAGCTCGACCCGGTCGCCGCGCACCAGCGCCTCGGTGACCTCGTCGAACACCGTCGAGACGATCCGCTCGATGTCACGCAGATAGAGGTGCGGGTTGGCGTCGGCGAGACGCTTGATCAGATCCGATTTCGTCATGGCTGGGGCTCAAGCAAACGGGACCATTCCGGAAGCAACCCCATCCAAAGCCACATCGGGGCCGAAAAGGCAAGCCAGCCAACAGGCTAGCTTGCGTCGGCGTCCTGATTTCGGGTCTCGGTCTGGTCCTGCTGCTCCTGCTGCCGGCCCTTGATCGCCGGCCCGAGGATGTCGCCGAGCGAGGCGCCGCTGTCCGATGAGCCGTAGTCGGCCATCGCCTGCTTCTCGTCCTCGATCTCGAGCGCCTTGATCGACAGCGTGAGGCGCCGGTTGACGGCGTCGATGTTGGTCACCTTGGCGTCGAGCTTCTCGCCGACCGCGAACCGGTCGGGGCGCTGCTCGACCCGGTCGCGCGACAATTCGGCCTTGCGAATGAAGCCGGTGGCACCGTCGGTGGTGGTGACCTCGATCCCCGACGACGTGATCTGGCTGACCGTGCAGGTGACCCTGGCACCCCGCTTCAGGCCGCTGACCGCACCCTGGAACGGGTCCTCGGTCAGCTGCTTCATGCCGAGCGAGATCCGCTCCTTGTCGACGTCGACGTCGAGCACCACCGCCTTGACCACGTCGCCCTTCTTGTACTTGGCGACCGCCTCTTCCTGCGCCAGCTGCCAGTCGAGGTCCGACAGATGGACCATGCCGTCGATGTCGGCATCGAGGCCGATGAACAGGCCGAACTCGGTGATGTTCTTGATCTCGCCCTCGACCGTGGAGCCCAGCGGATGGCTCTCCTGGAAGCTCTCCCAGGGATTGGCCAGGCACTGCTTGAGGCCGAGCGAGACGCGGCGCTTGTCGGGATCGACCTCGAGCACCATGACCTCGACCTGCTGGCTGGTCGAGACGATCTTGCCCGGGTGGATGTTCTTCTTGGTCCAGCTCATCTCGGAGACGTGGACCAGACCCTCGACGCCCGGCTCGAGCTCGACGAAGGCGCCGTAGTCGGTGATGTTGGTGACCCGGCCGGTGAACTTCGCCCCGACCGGGTATTTGAGCTCGACGCCCTCCCACGGATCGGCCTCGAGCTGCTTCATGCCGAGCGAGATGCGCTGGGTCTCGCGATTGAACCGGATCACCTGGACCTGGACCTGCTGGCCGACATTCAAAACCTCGGTCGGGTGGTTGACCCGGCGCCAGGAGATGTCGGTGACGTGCAGCAGGCCATCGAGGCCGCCGAGGTCGACGAAGGCACCGTAGTCGGTGATGTTCTTGACCACGCCGCTCAGCACCTGGCCCTCCTTGAGGGTAGCCAGCAGCTCGCTGCGCTGCTCGGCGCGCGACTCCTCGAGCACCGCCCGGCGCGAGACCACGATGTTGCCGCGCCGGCGATCCATCTTCAGGATCTGGAAGGGCTCGTCCTTGTTGAGCAAAGGCGTCACGTCGCGCACCGGCCGGATGTCGACCTGGCTGCCGGGCAAAAACGCGACCGCACCGCCGAGATCGACCGCGAACCCGCCCTTGACCCGGCCGAAGATCGAGCCCGTGACCTTGGCTGTGTCCTTGAACGCCTGCTCGAGCTTGTTCCAGCTCTCCTCGCGCCTTGCCTTCTCGCGCGACAGCAAAGCCTCGCCGCTGCGGGTCTCGAAACGCTCGACGTAGACCTCGACCGGATCGCCGACCTGGACCTCGGCCGGGTGCCCGGGGGTCGAGAACTCCTTCAGGGCGATGCGGCCCTCGGATTTCAGCCCGACGTCGACCACCGCCTCGTCGTTCTCGATCGCGATCACGCGGCCGGTGATCACGGAGCCTTCGATCCGGTCGCGATCGAGGAACGACTCGTCGAGCATGGCGGCGAAGTCGTCGCTCGAGGGCATCGATGGGGAGGCAATGTCAGATGCAGCAGTCATACCCTGGTCCAGATGTCAGCGCCCGCGGACGGGCGGGTCGGCCGCGGCGTGGCCGACGGCTGGGGTTGAGGACGAAGTCGGCTGGAGGCGCAGCGGTCTATACCGGGCGGCATGAATCTTGCGCAGCCGGCGCCGGGATGGCGTCCGCGACATAGGCGCACGCGATCGCGAACGCCGTCTCGATGTCCTTGTCGGTCGTGTCGATCACGAATGCATCGTCCGCCGGCAGCAACGGCGCGACCGCACGCGATTGATCGCGTGCGTCGCGCTCCCGCAGATCCTCCAGAACTCGTTCATATATAATTGGGACGTTCTCCGCCTGCAACTCCTTGCAGCGCCGCCGCGCGCGCTCTTCGGTCGAGGCGGTGACGAAGATCTTGCGGGCGGCGTCCGGCCGGACCACGGTGCCGATGTCGCGACCGGCCAGGACCGCCCCCCGGCGGCCGGCGCCGAACCGACGCTGGAAAGCGAGCAGCGCCTGGCGCACGGCGGGGATCGCCGCGACCTTGGAGGCGCCCTGGCTCACGCTCTCGTCGCGAAGGGCGGGGCCCGTCAGGTCGGCCGCGCGCAGCCCGGCTGCGGCGGCGGCCGCCGCCTGCACGTCGTCGAGCGCGTGGCCGCCATCGAGCAGGGCGCGGGCGACCGCCCGGTAGAGCAGACCGGTGTCGAGAAACTCGAGATTGAAATGGGACGCGAGGCGCCTGGCGAGCGTGGTCTTGCCGGACGCGGCCGGACCGTCGACGGCGACGATGCAGGCTCTCGGCAGGCTCATGGCTCGAGGATCTCGATCTGGGCGCCGAGACCGTTCATCAGCGCGGCGAAGCCCGGAAAGCTGGTCTCGATGGTCTCGGCGCCCGCGACCGTGACCGGTGCCCGCGCGAGCGTGCCGAGCACGAGGAAGCTCATCGCGATCCGGTGATCGTGATCGGCGTCGATCACGCCGCCACCCGGCGGCCGGCCGCCCGTGCCGTGCACGATCAGGCTGTCCTCGCCGGCCTCGACCTCGACGCCGCAGGCCGCGAGCCCGCGGGCGATGGCACCCAGCCGGTCGCTCTCCTTGACCCTGAGCTCGGCCAGGCCCATGAGCCGGCTGCGCCCCTGCGCGCAGGCGGCGGCGACCGCGAGGATCGGATATTCGTCGATCATCCGGGGCGCTCGCTCGGCGGCAACGTCGATCCCGGTGAGCGGCCGCCCGGCGATCTCCAGCGAGGCCACCGGCTCGCCGCCCTCGTCGGTCACGGCGCCCTCGCGGAGACCGGCGCCCATCTCGGCCAGGCAGTCCAAAAGACCCGTGCGCAAGGGGTTGATGCCGACGTCGTCGAGGCGCAGCGTCGAACCGTCGCCGAGCGCGGCGGCGACCAGCAAGAAGGCGGCCGAGGAGACGTCGCCCGGGACCCTGATGCTGGTCGCCTCGAGCTCGGGCTGGCCGGTGATCGTGACCGCCCGGCCGCCGTCCGCCAGCGCTTCGATCTCGAGCTCGGCGCCGAGCCGGCCGAGCAGGCGCTCGGTGTGGTCGCGCGACGGCTGCGGCTCGAGCACGGTGGTCCGGCCGGCGGCGTGCAGGCCCGCGAGCAGGACCGCGGACTTGACCTGGGCCGAGGCGACCGGCTGCTGGTAGCGGATCGGCACGAGCTCGCTCGAGCCCGTGATCGCGAGCGGCAGGCGCTGGCCGCTGCGGCTGAGGAACTGCGCTCCCATCTGGCCGAGCGGCAGGATCACCCGGCCCATCGGGCGCGAGCGCAGCGACCGATCGCCGGTCACGAAGCTCGTGAACGGATGCCCCGCGAGCACGCCCAGGAGCAGGCGCGCCGCGGTCCCCGAGTTGCCGAGATCGAGCGGCCGGTCGGGCTCGACGAGCCCGCCGACACCGCGTCCCTGCACCCGCCAGCAGCCTCCGCTCTCGCGCTCGAGCTCGACCCCGAGCGCGCCGAGCGCCGCCGCGGTCGCGAGCACGTCCTCGCCCTCGAGCAGGCCGCTGATCCGGCTCTCGCCGACCGCGAGCGCGCCGAGCAGCAGGGCCCGGTGCGAGATCGACTTGTCGCCCGGCACGCGCGCCCGACCGCGCAGGCCCGCGACCGGATGAGCCCTCAGCCTCATCGCCCCGTCGCGCGCCGCGCCGCGCGCTCTGCCCGCCGCCTCGGCTTGCCGATCGTCAAGGTCAGACCAATGCTTGCCCGATTGTCCCGGAATTTGCTTTTGACAGCTTGGATCGATCATGGCAATTGGCTTCACCCTTCGGCCGACCCGAGTTTTTTTGGAGTGCAAGGCGTGGCGAAACCCGAATGGGGCGGCAAGCGGATCTGCCTCAATTGCGGCGCGCGGTTCTATGACATGAACCGGGATCCAATCGTCTGCCCGGCCTGCTCGACGGTGCTCGATCCCGTGGTCCAGAGCCGACCGCGCCGGTCGCGGGCGGCGCCCAAGCTGGCCGCGGTGGTCGCGGTCGTCGATCGCGAGGAGGAGGTGGTGGTCGTCGAGCCCGACGAAGAGGTCGAAGCCGAGGAGGACGAGGAGGTCGTGGTGGTCGCCGCCGCCGGGGATGACGAGGAGGAGGAAGAAGACGAGGCCGAGGAGGATGGCGAGAGCGCGATCGAGGACGTCTCGGAGCTCGGCGACGACGACATGGCCGACGTGATCGAGACCGACCTCGACGAGGACGAGGCGGAACGCTGAGCGCCGACGCCGGCCTCGACTTAGACCTTGCCAACCCCGCGAGCTTTGCCTATCTCTCGCCCGCCGCCGGCAGCGCCGGCGCCAAAGTTGGGGGGCCGTAGCTCAGTTGGGAGAGCGCTTGAATGGCATTCAAGAGGTCGGCGGTTCGACTCCGCTCGGCTCCACCAACCCAATCAACAGAGAGCTAGAGCAGGCAATCCTGCGGTTCGCGTCGGCACGCGGCAGGTGATGGCTGCGGGCTAGATCCAGCCGGCGCGGCGGAAGCGGACGAAGAGGTAGGCGGAGACCGCGGCCATCAGCGCCAGCACGGCGAAATAGCCATAGCGCCAGTGCAGCTCCGGAATGTTCGCAAAGTTCATGCCGTAAATGCCGGCGACCGCGGTCGGCACCGCCAGGATCGCAGCCCAGCCCGCCAGCCGCCGGCCGGTCGTGCCCTGCCGGGACGACTCGAGCAGGAGCGTCGCTTCGAAGGCGAAGCTCAACCTTTCGCGCAGGGTGTCGATCTGCTCGAGGACGCGGTTCACGTGGTCGACGATGTCCCGGTAGTAGGGATGGAAGGAGGGGTCGATGCCCGGCAGATCGACATGCTCGAGGCGCCGGCAGACCTCGGCGGTCGGCGCCACGACCTGCCGCAGCTTCTGCAGCTCGCGCCTGAGCCCGTAGATCCGGGCGACCGTGGTCTCGTCCAGGGACGGCAGCAGAATGTTCTCCTCCAGCGCCTCGACCTCCGCCGCCAGTCGGCCGATGACCGTGAGATAGTTGTCGACGATGAAATCGACGATCGCGTAGAGGACGTAGTCCTCGCCGTTGGCGAGCCGGTGCGGTGCCGCCTCGGCGCATTGGCGCACGCGCGCGTAGGACGCCGAGCTGCCGTGCCTGATCGAGATGATGTAGCCGCGGCCGACGAAGATCTCGGTCTCGCCGAGCTGGATGTGGCCCTCGACCACAAAAGCGGTGCGCATGACCACGAAGGTCGTGTCCCCGTATTGCTCGAGCTTCGGCCGCTCGTGCGCGTCGCGGGCGTCCTCGATCGCGAGCTCATGCAGGTGAAACTGCGCCTGGAGCTGGCGTAGCTCGCGCTCGTCGGGCTGGTGGATGCCGATCCAGACGAAATGCCCGGGCTTGGCGGCCCAGACGCCGCCCTCCTCGATCGCGATGTCGGCGACCTTGCGACCCGCGCTGTAGGCCGCCGCGGCGATGACCTGGCCCATCCGACCGCCTCCCCCTCCGCCCTGCGGCCGCGCTCGACCCGCTGGGATGCGAGCCTGACGCGGCGGCCGCCCTAGCCGCCGGCGATGCGCGGGATCAGGTGGACCTCGCTGCCGGGCGGGATCGGCTCCAGCCAGGCATCCTGGAAGATCTCGCCGTCGATCGCGACCGCGAGCCCGTCGCCCAGATGCGGCTCGAGCCGGGGAAAGCGCGCCGCCAGCTGACCGAGCAGCTGGCGGATGTTCGCAGCCTCCAGCTCGAGCTCGCTCTCGCCGCCGGTGAACTGGCTGAGATTGCGGGTCAGCACCACGTGCGCCATGAGATCAAAGCCCGGCGACGTGCGATCGAGCGGCGAAGTCATCTCGATGACTTCTGGCCTTCACTTGGGGCCTCCTGTGAGCACATGAGTAAGAATCGCGACCAGCACGCCCACCAGGACCACCTGGATACCAAAGACCGTCAAAACCACGCGCCAGACCGTGCCGATCAGATCCGCATGCAAGGTCTGCAGCTCGGCACGCAGGAAATCGCGACTGACCAAGCCGGTATCGGGATGATCGATCTCGTCGACCAGCGCCTCGGCCATGGCCAGGCGATCTTCGCCAGCGTCCTGCCAGCGCCTCGCCAATCTCGCCGCGTTCACGCTTCCTCCTGACGCCTCAGCCTGCGCCGTTGGCCGCCTCGAGCGCCTTCAAGACCTTGGGCGGCGACATCGGCAGCTCGGTGAAGCGGATGCCGGTCGCCTGCTCGATCGCATTCGCGATCGCCGCCATCGGCGGCACGATCGGGGTCTCGCCGACGCCGCGCACGCCGAACGGATGGCGGGGGTTGGCGACCTCGACGATCACCGTGTCGATCATCGGCACGTCCGAGGCGACCGGCATCCGGTAGTCGAGGAACCCCGGGTTCTGGAGGCGCCCGTCGGGCCCATAGATGTACTCCTCGTTGAGCGCCCAGCCGATCCCCTGCACGGCCCCGCCCTGGTACTGGCCCTCGACGTAGGCCGGATGGACCGCCTTGCCGGCATCCTGCGCGACCGTGTAGCGCAGGATCGTGACCCGGCCGGTCTCCTTGTCGACCTCGAGGTCGACGAGGTGGGTCCCGAAGCTCGGCGCCGCACCCTGGGCATTCAGATGCGCATGGCCGGCGATCGGCCCGCCGGTCTTGCCCGCCATCCTGGCGAGCTCGGCGAACGAGAGCGGCTCGAAGTCGCCGGCATTGGCGCCGGCGGGCTTGGCCATGCCGTCCTCCCAGGTCACCGCATCCGCCGGGATCTCCCAGATCTTGGCCGCGCGCGCGCACATCTCCTTGATCACCTGGTGGCCCGCCTCGCTGATCGCGACCCCGTTCGAGAAGGTCGCCCGCGAGCCGCCGGTGAGGAAGGTGTAGCCGAGCGAGCTGGTATCCGCGATGATCGGGCGCACCCTCTCGTAGTCGATCCCGAGCGCTTCGGCCGCCATCAGGCAGGACGACGCGCGCGAGCCGCCGATGTCGGGCGTGCCGGCCATCAGCGTGACCGTGCCGTCCTCGTTGACCAGGATCGAGGCCGAGGTCTCGCCGCCGATGTTGAACCAGAAGCCGGACGCGACGCCGCGGCCCTGGTTCGGCTTGAGCGGCGCCCGGTAGTGCTCGCTGTCCTTGATCCGGCGCAGCGTCTCGATCAGCCCGATCGGCCCGAACTTGGGCCCATAGGCCGCGCGCGTGCCCTCCTTGGCGGCGTTCTTGAGCCGGAACTCGACCGGATCGAGGCCGAGCTCCTTGGCCAGCTCGTCGATCACGCACTCGACCGCGAACTCCGAGATCGGGGCGCCCGGCGCCCGATAGGCCGCGACCTTGGGCCGGTTGGTCACGACGTCGAAGCCGACCACCTTGACGTTCGCGAGATCGTAGGGGGCGAACGCCGCCATGCAGCCCGGCTGGATCGGCCCGCCCTGAAAGGCGCCGGCCTGGTACTTGAGCACCGCCTCGGCGGCCGTGATGCGGCCGTCCCGGGTCACCCCGATCTTGACCCGGACGTTGGCGCCCGAGGTCGGGCCGGTGGCCTGGAACACCTCCTCGCGGCTCATCGCCATGCGGACCGGATGATGCGACTTGCGCGACAGCGCGAGCGCCAGCGGCTCGAGGTAGACCACGGTCTTGCCGCCGAAGCCGCCGCCGATCTCGGACGCGGTCACCCGCAGCTTGGAGACGTCCATGCCGAGCATCTTGGCGCAGTGGCCGCGCACGATGTAGTGCCCCTGGGTCGAGCACCAGAGCTCCGCCTGACCGTCCTCCGAGACGCTGGCGACGCAGGCGTGCGGCTCGATGTAGCCCTGGTGCACGGCCTTGGTGTCGAACGTGCGCTCGACCACGAGGTCGGCCTCGGCAAAGCCCGCCTCGATGTCGCCGATCGCGAACTCGACCCGCTTGGCGACGTTCGAGGGCGTGGTCGGCGCCGGCTCCACGCCGGCCGTGAAGAGGTCGTCGTGCAGCAGGGGCGCGCCGTCGGCCATCGCCTCGACCGCATCGATGACGTGCGCCAAGGGCTCGTAGTCGACCTCGATCAGCTTGAGCGCCTGCTTGGCGATCTTGGCGCTGGTCGCGGCGACCGCGGCCACCGGATGGCCCTCGTAGAGCACCTTCTCGCGCGCCATGACGTTGCGCACCATGTCGCGGTAGTTGACCAGCATCTCGCCCGCCGGCACGAACTCGGACGGCAGGTCCTGGAAGTCGGCCCGGGTCACGACCGCCTTGACGCCCGGCAGCGCCTCGGCCCTGGCGGTGTCGATCGACTTGATCCTGGCGTGCGGGTGCGGGCTGCGCAGGACCTTGCCGACCAGCATGCCGGGCAGGATCAGGTCGGCGCCGAACTTGGCGCGGCCCGTGACCTTGTCGACGCCGTCCGGCCGGATCGGCCGCGTGCCGACCCACTTGAGCTCATGCGGGCTCTTGGGCGCGGGCGCCGGGGTCTCGGTCTTGAGCACGGTTGCCATGGGATCAGCTTCCTCTCATTTCGGTCGCCGCGTCGAGCACGGCGCGCACGATCTTGTCGTAGCCGGTGCACCGGCAGAGATTGCCGGCGAGCCAATAGCGGACCTCGGTCTCGCTCGGATCCGGGTGCCGGTCCAAAAGCGCCTTGGCGGCGATCAGGAAGCCCGGCGTGCAGATGCCGCATTGCAGGGCCGCATGCTCGAGGAACTTCTGCTGGAGGGGATGCAGCCGCTCGCCGCTCGCCATGCCTTCGATGGTCTCGACCTCGTGGCCCTCGGCCTCGGCGCCGAGCACGAGGCAGGCGCAGACCAGCCGGCCGTCGAGCATCACGCTGCAGGCGCCGCAGTCGCCGGACGCACAGCCTTCCTTGCTGCCGGTCAGCTCGAGCTCGTCGCGCAGCACGTCCAAGAGCGTCTGCTCGGGATCGCACAGGAACTCGACCGCATCGCCGTTGATCGTGGTGGTGACGTGAACCTTGGCCATCAGCTGGCCCTCGCCCGCTCGAGCGCGATCACGGCCGCGCGCCGCGCCAGCACGCCCGCGACCTTGATGCGGTATGCGATGGTGCCGCGCTTGTCGTCGATCGGCCGGCAGGCGGCCGAGGCCGCCGCCGCCAACCCGGCCAGCGCCGCGTCGTCGACCGCGGTGCCGATCAGCGCCGCAGCCCCCTCAGGCACAAGCAAGGGGCGGGCCGCGACCGCGCCCAGCGCGAAGCGCGCCGCCCGGCAGATGCCGGCATCGTCGAGGGTCAGACAGACGCCGGCGCCGACGACCGCGATGTCCATCTCGGTGCGCGGGATGAAGCGCAGATAGGCGTCGCCCGAATGCGGCGGCCGCGCCGGCAGCAGGATCGAGACCACGACCTCGCCCTTGGCGAGCGAGGTCTTGCCGGGGGCGATGCAGATCGCCTCGACCGGGACCTCGCGCCGGCCGCCCGGCCCGACGATGCTGGCGCTCGCACCGGCGGCGATCAGCGCCGGCACGCTGTCGGCCGCGGGCGAGGCGTTGCACATGTTGCCGACCATGGTCGCGCGGCCCTGGATCTGGGTCGAGCCGATCAGCTCGACCGCCTCGACCACGCCGGGCCAGAGACGTTTGAGGCCGGCATGCTCGCCGAGCTCGGCGCCGCTGACCGCCGCCCCGATCCGAAAGCCGCCGTCCTCGGGCGTGATGCGCCGCATCTCGGGGATCTTCTTGACGTCGACCACGAGGTCCGGCTCGACGGTCCCGGCGCGCAGCTGCACCAGAAGGTCGGTGCCGCCGGCCAGGACCCGGGCCAGACCGGTTGCGCCGGCGAGCAGGCCGACCGCCGCATCGAGTGACTCCGGGGCTTCATAGCGCATGTTGTGGGTGCTTCCCCTCTTAGGATCGCTGGCTGCGGATGGTCCCGCGCCGGCAACCTAGCCCGGGCAGCGCTCTGCTCTCAAGAGGCTTGCGCCGCGGTCGCGGCCGGGCGGGCTCCCCGCGCGCCGCCGACGCCAAAAAAGAGAGCTTCGGCCCAACCGGGCCGAAGCAAGTCTCACCAGGGAGATCCGGGAGAGCGAGCTTGCGCTGGGTGCGGTCGCTCGCTCAACTGAGAGGCAGGCTCACCATGCCCGACGCCGGGCAGGCGGGGTGTGAACCAGATCACAAGGCCAGCTTTTTTTTGGCACTCGCGGCGCCAGGTCGACGGATCCGACCGGAGCAACACAACGGTACTCCTCGGGTTCGGCAAAAGGCTGGCAACTCCCGATCGCCAAATGCTATCCTTACCAGAACGTTAACGGGATCGACGCGGGTTCTGGAGGGATGTGATGTTGCGGGGTGATGCTGGGCGCTTGCTGTTGGGCGCTGGCCTTGCTGCCGCGCTCGGCGCCTGCAGCACGCCACCGGCCTCGCCGCTGGACAGCCTGGATCAGGCGACGGTGCTGATCGAGCACGCCAAAGGCCACGGCACCGGGACCATCGTCAGCCCGCATGCGGTGCTCACCGCCTATCACGTCGTCCAGGAAGCGCCGCTCGAGGTCACCTTCTTCAACGGGCCCGTGCTCGGCGGCCGGGTCACTTGGTTCGACGAAAAGCTCGATCTGGCCCTGGTCGACGTCGAGGTGCCGAAAGGCTACCCGACGATCGAGCTGGACTGCGACGATCTGCACGTCGGCGAGCAGCTGGTCTCGATCGGCCACCCGACCCAATCGCGCTGGGTGGCGGTCGGCGGCCATCTGCCGACCACGGCCAGCATCGGCACCGGCCAGCTGGTGCCGCTCGGCTTCCCGATCGGGCTCGGCACCTCGGGCGGCCCGGTGTTCGACGAGGCCGGACGGGTGGTCGGGATCACGCTCGCGATCCTCGCCGAGCGCAACCCCGCGAGCGCCGCCTACGATCGCTACAAGGATACCGGCATCGGCCTGATGCTGCCGGCCAAGGACTTCTGCGACGCTCTCGACCTCAGCCGCTGATCGGGGCGGCGGCCGGGCCAGGAGCTAGGGCTCGTCCCGCGCCGCCGAGATCGCATGCGCGTGGCCGTCGAAGCCCTCGTAGGTCGCGAGGATGCGCGCATGCTGCGCGAGCTCGGGATAGGCGCCCGCGGTGACGTAGCCGATCGAGCTGCGCTTGAGGAAATCGAACACCGACAGCGGTGACCAGGTGCGCGCGGCGCCGCCCGTGGGCAGCACGCAGTCAGGTCCGAGCACGAAGTTGCCGAGCACGATCGGCGTGTGCCGCCCGAGCAGGATCTCGCCGGCGTGCTCGATCCGGCCGAGCCAGGCGAACGGCTCCTCGCACAAGAGCTCGAGGTGCTCGGGCGCGTAGTCGTTGACGAAGCCGATCGCGTCTTCCATGTCGCGGGCGAGCACCACGCCGCCGCGCGGCCCGCCGAGCACGCTCCGGGAAAACTCCGCCCGCTGCGGACCGAGCGCCGCCCAGATCCCCGGTAGGGCTGCGATCGCCGCTTCGGCGACCCGCGCCGACGGCGTGACCAGGAAGGCCGAGCTGTCCGGCCCGTGCTCGGATTCGATCACGAGGTCGAGCGCCGCGATGCGGCCGCTCGCACCGTCGTCGGCGAGCACGATCGCCTCGCTCGGGCCGGCCGGCGGCCCGGTGTCGATCCGGTCCGCGAGCAGACGCTTGGCGGCGACCACATAAGGGCTGCCGGGACCGACGATTTTCGCGACCTTGGGCACCGTCTCGGTGCCGAACGCGACCGCGGCCACGCCTTGGGCGCCGCCGCATTTGTAGACCTCGGTGACGCCCGCCCTGCGGGCGGCGACCAGGGTCGCGGCGTCGACCCGGCCATCGGGCCCGGGCGGGGTCACCACGACGATCTTCGGCACGCCCGCGATCGCCGCCGGGATCGTGGTCATCATGGTCACGCTCGGAAACGCGCCCTTGCCGCGCGGCACGTAGCAGGCAACCGACGGGATCGGCCGGTAGCGGTCGCCCGCAAAGGCACCCGGGCGGACCTCCTTCAGCCACATCTCCTCGGGCATCTGGGCTTCGTGGAAGCGCCGGATGTTCGCGGCCGCGTAGTCGATCGCGCGGACGACCTCCGGGTCGAGATCGCGCTCCGCCCGGGCAAAATCGTCGGCGCCAGCTCTCAGGCCGCCGGTCAGATCCGCGTGGTCGAGCTCGCTCGCGAAGCGATGCAGCGCGGCGTCGACCGCCGGCCCGGACCGCCTCGATGATCGGCCGCACCGCCTCGAGGAACGGCGTCAGATCGGCCTCGGCGCGCTCGCACAGCCGCGCCCGCTCGGCCGCACTCAGCGCCGCCAGCTCGAACCGGCTGACGGCTTCGGCCCCGATCATCGTCCCGACCTCCCGGCTGTGGATAAGCACATTTATCCGATCCATCACCGTATTTATTTGGGGATAATTGTATTTATCTGGGGATAACCCTGGCCCCGACGGTAGCCGGTGCGGCGTCCTTTTGCCATAGTCGGGCTTGGTCTCGGGCTGGGCCACCCTCTCCAGCGGGATCGGGCCATGGCGGCGCCGGGCAGCGAACAGGCCATCGTCGGCATCACGAAATGGGCGCGTCGTGGCGAATGGCGCGAGCGGCTCGATGTGATCATCGATGCCCATTTCGGCCCCGTGCTCGCTGAGGTCGATCTGCCGGTCGGGGATTTGCCCGGGCTGTTGGGCGAGGCGTTCTCGCCCCTGTTCGCCTGTGTCCTCGAGGACTTTTTGAGCTGTGACTTCGGGCCGGACCAGCGCAGCATCATCACCGACTATCTGAAGCGCCGGGGTTTCAGGGAGAGCGCGGCGGCCAAGGCCTACCTGCAAGCCCTGCAGCGTTCGGTGATGAGCGTCTACCGGGTTCTGGCGAACGGCGCCGGGAGCGGACTCTCTGCTTTTCGACCTGATCCGCGGCGGTCGGCCGATCCCGGTGGAAGCCCCGCCGGCAGCGGCCGCGCTCGAACCTGCCGACCGGATCGCGGCGCGGCTGCTGCCGATCGGGGAAAAGGTCTTTCTGACGCGCGGACTGCTCCGCCTGCCCGCCGATCGGGTGTCGGACCTCGTCAACGACATCAGGTCCAAACGCCGGGAGTTCCGGCGCTGGATCGGGCGCGAGGCAGAGGATCGGGGATGCACGCTCGCGGAGCTCGAGGCGATCGTCCCGGTCGATCATGCGCTGCTCGGCGAGCTCGCGCCGATTTTTACCCGGCTATGGCTGAGCGCCGCGCTCGAGCCTCGCTTCGAGGCTCGCCGCTCGCAGCCGCCGGCCAGCGAGCGCGCGGCTCTTGCCGGCGCCGATCGCCGCTGAACGCCTGCCCGCCGCGCTCACCTCGACCGCAGGAAGACGTCCAGGCCGACCAGCCGGTCGAGCAGCCAGATCGCGGCCAGCGCGATCACGATGTAGACCACCGAGACAGCGGCCAGGTCCGGCGTGAGGATGCTGCGGATCGAGTTGTAGATCAAAACCGGCAGGGTCACGATCCGGGCGTCGGTCAACAGCAGGCTGACGATGAACTCGTTGAGCGCGAGGATGAACATGATCAGCGAGCCCGTGATCACGCCCGGCATGACCGCGGGCAGGGTCACCGTGCAGAAGGTCGCAAGCGGCGGCGCGCCGCAGTTGTAGGCGGCGTGCTCGAGGTCGGGGTCGAGCGCGTTGACGCTGGCGCCGACCGCCCAGATCATGAAGGGCAGGTTGATCACGCAGGCGGCGATCCCGACCGGCCAGAGCCGGCCCAGGATCCCGAGATCGCCGAACAGCAGCATCAGGCCAAGGCCGGAGACGATCAAGGGGATCGTGAACGGCAGCAAAAGGTACACCTGGAGCGTGCGGGCAAAGCGCAGCGGGTAGCGGGCGAGTGCGAGGGCCGCGAGCGTGCCGGCCGGCAGGCTGATCAGGGTGCAGACCAGCGCGACCTCGAGGCTGCGCCAGAAGGCGCCGGCGAATGCCGGCTGCTCGAGCAGCGCCCGGTACCAGCGCAGCGACAGGCCGTCCGGCGGGAAGTCGATGATCGTGCCGGCGGTGAACGAGGCGATCAGCACCAAAAGCGTCGGCAGCGCGAGGAAGATCAGGTCGAAGACGACCACGCCCCAGATCATCAGGCCCTGGCTGCGCGCGCTCATCGGCCGCGGTCCTCGCGCAGCAGGCCCATGCTGCCGGCGCCGGCCAGCGCGAACAGCAAAGCCGCGATGCTCGAGCCGAGCAGGACCAGGATCACCGCCAGCGCCGAGCCGAGGCCGGCGTCGCTGATCTCGAAGAAGGCGTCGTAGATCGCGTTGGCGATGAAGTCGTTGGTGCCGCCGCCCAGGATGTCCGGCAGCGCATAGTCGGTGAGCGTGATCGTGAACACCACGACCCCGGCGCCGACCAGGCCGGGCCGCGCCATCGGCAGGAGCACGTGCCAGAAGGTCCGGGGCCAGCTGGCGCCGAGGCTGGCCGAAGCGAGCTCGACCTCCGGGTCGATCGCGACGATCGCGGGCGCCAGCAGCAGCACGGCGAAGGGCAGCATATATTGGACAAGACCGACCAGCACCGCCGGGTAGTGGTAGAGCAGCTTTGCGGGGCCGAGGCCGGCCAGGCCCAGCAGCTGGTTGATCAGGCCCTGGTTGCCGAGCACGATCAGCCAGCCGTAGGCGCGCACCACCTGGCCGATGAAGAACGGCAGGAACAGGCCGATCAGCAGCAGCTTGCGCAGCACGAGGGAGCTCGTGCGGACCATCGCATAGGCGTAGGGCAGCCCGAGCGCGAGGGCCAGCAGGGTCACGATCAGGGCCGCGAGCAGCGAGCGCGCCGTGATCCAGAGGTAGACGCTGCGCCTTGCGACCTCGGCATAGTTGGCGAGCGACCAGCGGTCGGCGAGCCGGTAGCTGGCGGGATCGAGCTCGCGCAGGCTGAAGTCCACGACAGGGGCGAGACCGACCGCCAGCAGGCCGACCAGCACGAGCGCCGGCAACAGCAGCAGCCAGCCGGTCAGCGGGTGCAGCGGCCGGGGCCAGAGGCGGGCTGCGACGATCTCGAGGACGTCGAGCGGGCGCCAGCTCAGCGCCCGCCGCAGGCTTACTCGTCCCGCCACCCCTGCTCGTCCAGATCGATGCCTTCGTAGATCGCCATCAAGGGCAGGCAGATGTCGAACCCGGAGAGCTCCACCAGGCGGCCGAGGTCGTCGGCATAGCTGCGGTACGACCATTCGCTGGCCGCCCGCCGGCTGAAGATCTCGAGACAATACTGGCCGCTGCTGACGAGCACGTAGTGCTGCAGATCGGCGATCTGGAAATAGGCGAGCCGCTTGGCGCCGCGATCGCGCACCGCCGTGGTCGGCGACATCACCTCGACCACGATCGCGGGCTCGTGAAGCGCGCCGGGAGCGTCACCCGGCGCCTGGAACGCGACCATGACGTCGGGTCGCAGAACATGGGCATCGCCGGCGCGCAGCTGGGCATCGCGCAGCACGCGCCACGGTCGGCCCAGGAGCTGACGGCAGAGCACGTCCCGGACGCGCGCGACGAGCAGCGCGTGGGCTGAGGACGGCGCCTCGATCGGCACCACGCGCGAGCCGATCAGCTCGTGGCTCGCAGCCTCGTGCTCGAGCAGCTGGCGCAGCTGGAGCTTGGGCGGGCGTTCGGATCTCATGTCCGGGAGGCGCTCCATCGCGGTCGAAGAGGGCTGAGGAAGCGACACCAGGACATAATGGGCCCAAGCTCGGCCTTGGCAAGCCCACCCGTGGTCGCAGCTTCGACCGGCGGCCGCCGCGGGGTCTAGGCGGCCGTGCCGACCGGCGCGCCCGGAGCGCGGCGCTCGGCATGGACCCGGCGGATCGTGTCCTTCGGCCAGCGCCGCTTGGCACAGATCCACTGCTCGGGCCGCTCGCGGATCCAGCGCTCGAAATGGGCGTTGACCTGCTCGGTCATGCGCCGGGCCGCGAGGCGGGGGTCGGCGATCGCCGGATCGGCGCGGATCGGCTCGTGGAGCGTGATCCGGAAGCGCGCCCCCTCGAGGCGTTCGGTGCGGGTCGGGACCAGCCCGACGCCGAGCTTGATGGCGAGCCGGGCCGGAATCGTCACGGTCGGTGCCTCGATCCCGAAGAACGGCACCAGTTCCCCGGGCTTGAAGCGCTGGTCCATCAGCAGGCCGATGCTCCGGCCGGCGCCGAGCTCCTCAATGATCTGCCGGGGGCCCGCGGCGGTGTCGATGAAGTCCGGGCCCAGGGTGTTGCGCCAGCGGGCGATCAGCGCCTCGAGCTTGGCATGGCGCTGGCCGCGAAAGAGCACGCTGAGCGGAACATTCGCGATGACGCCGGCCACCGCCGGCAGATTCCAGTTGGCCTGGTGCGGGGCGACGAAGATCATCGGCGTCCTGCCCTCGCGGACCGGTCCGAGATCGAGATGGGCGACCAGCTCGACCCGCGGGTCCGGACCGCGGGCGCAGATCGCAGGCAGGTGCGGGTATTCCGCGAGGACGCAGCCGATTTCGCCCCAGATCGCGGCCGCCGTGCTGTGGATCCAGGCCTCGTCGCGGTCCGCAAACGCCACCCTCAGGTTGTCGAGCACCTGCCGATGGCGCTCCCCGAGGCGGGGGCCGACCCAACGGCCCAGGCGGTTGCCGAAGGCCGACGCCCGGTCGAGCGGCAGTGCCCCCGACGCCAGCCAGATCAGGCGGACGAAGGCGACGTCGATCTGGCCGAGGGCGTACTCGCGGCGCGCCGAGCCCTTGGTCAGCCGCTGCAGGGTCTCGCCGGCAAACGATCGGGTCACGCTTGCGACTCCGGGCTCAAGGCCGGCCGCGCGGCCTTGCGCCGACCCCGGCGCCGCCGTCGATCGGGGGGCCCAAGGGCGCGCTCGTTCAGCCCTGCATGATCTCGTTGAACCGCGCGAACCAGCCCTTCTCGTGCTCGACCATGATGGGGGTCGGGACCCGCAGCAGGCGCGCGAAGTCGTCCGGGCTGGTCGGATAGGCGGGATCGCCCTCGAGGTCTGCCGGCGCCTTCAGGCCCGGGCATACCGGCGGCAGGCCGAGCGCGTTGCACCAGGTCTCCTGCGCGGCCGGCGTCAGCGCGAAGTCGACGTAGCGCTTGGCCCAGAAGGTCTCGTTGGCGGGCAGGCCCTTAGGCACCCAGAGCGCGTCGGTCTCGAGGTCGGCCCCCTCCTTGGGCACCGTCCAGGATACCGCCACGCCGCCCTGCTTGGCCTCGCGGGCGTTCGAGATGATCGTGCAGGCGACGTCGATCTCGCCCTTTTGGAACCAGCTCGTGAAGTCGGGATCTTCGCCCAGCAGCGGCTCCTGCGCCTTGAGCCTCTGATAGACCTCCCAGGCCGGCTCCATGTGGTCGGGGATGTCTTCGAGACGGCCGCCGCCCAGGATCTGCGCGATCGGCGTGAAGCCGATGCCATCGTCGTAGAGCGCTATCCGGCCCTTGAACTTCGGGTCGAGCATCACCGTCCAGCTGTCCGGCGGCCCGGCCGGGAAGGCCTCGTCGCGATAGGCGAGCACGTAGACGTAGCTGTAGACGTTGACGATCGGCCAGCCGTCGAGGCCGATCGGGCGCGCCGACGGCAGCAGACCCTTCAGGTTCTCGAGATCGCCCAGATCCTCGGACACCCCGCGCAGCGCCGACTTCGTGGCGTTGGTCGTGGTATCCCAATTGACGTGCACGGGCGGCACCCGGCCCTGATCGACCGCGGCCCAGATCTTGGGCTGGATCTCGTTGTCCTCGGTCAGATCGTGGCGCACGGCGATGCCGGTCGCCTCGGTGAACGGCTTGGAGACGCCATTCTCCAGGGCCTCGACCCAGACGCCGCCCCAGGCGCGCACGATCAGCTCCGCGGGCTTCTCGGCCTCGGCAAACGCGGGCCGCGCGCCGAGCAGGCGCTCGCCTGCCAAAGCCGCCGTTGCCGCTCCCAAAACCAGCCGGCCACCCGTCCCGAGCAGCCGACGCCGTGTCAGCTCGCGCCGCCTCGCGTCCGACATCGTGGTTCCTTCCGTTTTGGACCGTTGAGTGCCTGTCGACAAAAGATCGTCATGCCTGGCTACGGATCAAGCGGGGAACACGCTCAGGTCCTCCGCATTCCAACCGATCGTGACCATGGCGCCAACCCCGATCCTTTGGCCGTGGCCGGGCGCATGATCGAAGACCCGGAGCTCGAGATCGCCCAGACCCTCGGGACGCAGCAGGTAGACCGTCCGGTCGCCCTCGAAGATCGCATCCCGCACCCGGGCGGCGATCCTGACGTCGAGCGGGCCGAGTTCGGCCGGCGTCGGCGCGAGCCGGATGCGCTCGGCCCGGAGCGCGGCCAGCACCTCGGCGCCGGCCGCGACCGGACCCAGGCCCTGCGCCGGCCAGCTGTGCCCGCCCACGGTGAGCGTCACCCGCGCCTTCGCCACCTGCGCGACCCGGGCCGGCAGGAAGTTGGTGACCCCGATGAAGCCGGCCACGAACCGGTTCGCCGGTCGCCGATAGGTCTCGATCGGGCTCGCGTGCTGCTGCAGGCGGCCGCGATCCATCACGATCACCTCGTCCGACATGACCAGGGCTTCGCGCTGGTCGTGGGTGACGTTGATCGTGGTCACGCCCAGCTCCTGCTGGATGCGCCGGAACTCGAGCTGCAGGTCCTCGCGCAGCTGCCGGTCGAGCGAGGCGAGCGGCTCGTCGAGCAGGAGCAGGTCGGGCTCGAACACGAGAGCGCGCGCGATCGCGACCCGCTGCTGCTGGCCGCCGGAGAGCTCCCGGATGCGGCGTGCGCCCAAACCTTCGAGCCGGACCAGCCGGAGATAGCGCTCGACCCGCTCCGGGATGGCGCCCGGATCGTGGCCGCGCATCTTCAGGGGATAGGCGATGTTCTGCATGGCGTTGAGATGCGGGAACAGGGCCAGGCGCTGGAAGACCATGCCGATGCTCCGCCGCCAGGGCGGCAGCGCCGCGACCGGCCGGCCATGGATCACGATCGCGCCCGCGGACGGCTCGATGAAGCCCGCGATCATGCGCAAAAGCGTCGTCTTGCCCGAGCCGGACGGGCCGAGGATGGTAAGGAAACGGCCGCGCCCGAGGCTGAAGCTGACCCGGTCGACCGCGACCGTCGCGCCAAAGCGCTTGCTGACGCCGCTCAGCGCCACCATCGCCGGCGGACCGTCAGCGGCCACAACCGCGCTCGCCGGGCTCCCCAACGACTGTTCCATCCGCACCTCGACCCCGGCGCAGTCAGGCGGGACGGAGCGGGCGAGTCAAGCGGTCGCTCCGACCCTCGTTCGCGCAAAGCTCCCCATGCAGGCCGGGCGAGCGTAGACTTGGCTTTGCGAACGGCGGCGGCTGGATGGCTCTGTTCTTCACGAGCGACCACCATTTCGGGCACGGCGGGGCGCGTGGCCTGTTCAAGCGGCCATTCGCCTCGACCGCCCTGATGGACGCGGCCATGGTGGCGCGCTGGAACCAGGTCGTGGGCCCAGGCGACGGGATCTTCCATCTCGGCGACTTCGCGGTCCGCCAGTCCACCCAGCGCGTCGGCCAGCTGCTCGCGGCGCTGAACGGGGAAAAGCACCTGATCACCGGCAACAACGACGGCGCCTCGACCACCGGCGCTCCCGGCTGGACGAGCGTCCAGCCCTATGTCGAGCTCGAGCTGGACGGCACCCAGCTCGTGCTCTGCCATTACCCCTTGCGGAGCTGGAACCGGATGGCCCGCGGCGCCTTCAACCTGCACGGCCACAGCCACGGCCGCCTCGCGCCTTTGCCGCGTCAGGTCGACGTCGGCGTCGATGGCTGGGACTTCCGCCCGATCACCCTGGCCGAGATCCGGGCTCACCTGCAGACCCGTGGCAAACGCCGCCCTTCGGTGTAGATGTCGGAGGGGCCCACCCGACCCCGGGAACCAGATCATGCCGGAGCTCAAGGCCGCGGTCGTCACCGTGACGCCGTTTCAGCAGAACTGCACGATCCTCTGGGAGGAGCCGGACAAGCGCGCGCTGGTGGTCGACCCGGGCGGCGAGGTCCCGCGCATCCTGGAAGCCATCAACGAAGCTCGGCGTCAGCCCCGAGCGCATCCTTTTGACCCACGGCCACATCGACCACGCGGGCGGCGCCGCCGAGCTCAAGGAAGCGCTCGCGGCCGAAGCGGGCGCGCCCATCCCGATCGAAGGCCCCGATCCGCGCGACCAGTTCATCCTCGAAGGCCTCGAGGCGCAGGCCGCAAGGTTCGGCATGACGGGCGTGCGCAACGTCCTCCCTGACCGCTGGCTCGCCGAGGGCGACGAGATCCAGGCTCGGCAGCCACAGGCTGGCCGTCCTCCACTGCCCGGGCCACACGCCCGGCCACCTCGTCTTCATCGACCACGCGTCGCGCTTTGCGCTCGTCGGCGACGTCCTCTTCCGCGGCTCGATCGGCCGCACCGACTTCCCCTACGGCGACCACGAGGCCCTGATCGCTGCGATCCGGCACAAGCTCCTGCCGCTCGGCGACGACTTCTCCTTCATCTGCGGCCACGGCCCCGGCTCCACCCTCGGCACCGAACGCCGCAGCAACCCGTTCCTCCAGGGGTGACAGTCAAGAGTTCGGTTTCGCTGGCACCGAACCTCACATCAACGCGTTACTGCATCCGTGGTGTTTGAGACGACCTGCCTTCACCTTGACTCCGTCAGCGGGCAATTTCCATCAGGATTGCGTCCAGCTTTCGAATTCATAGATTGTTAGGATCGTCCCCAACGTCTCGAGCCTCCGGCATTTCGGTGAGTTCGTCGAGACGGATGCAGAGGTTGCCCGCCTCTCGAAGCGCTCCGCGCGCGGCTCGGCGCGCGCTGTCGCTATCTCCGCTCCGTGCGATGATGATTGCCACTCCCGAAGTCGTGTTGGGGTACCAGTCGCGCTACCAGATCAATCCACTGAAATCCACCATCAACAGATCTCTGAGGTGTCCATCCAGCAAATTCTCTGCCAAAGAGTAATGGAGTGGACCCCAAAAGTGAGACACGGGTAATGAGGGACAGTTCTCGGAAGGAGAACAGATGTCCAAGGTCATTGCCCGTGCGTGCAGCCGTGAGTTCAAGCTCGATGTGGTGCGGCGCCTGGAGGCCGGCACCAGCGCCAGTGCGCTGGCGGGTGAGCTGGGGCTGCGGCGGAAGCTCTTGAACCAGTGGCGCGATGCGTTCCGGCGTGGCGGACCGGCGGCGTTGCGCGGGGTCGGGCGACCCCGCAAGGCACCCTTGGCGTCGGGCTCGCTGCCGGCAGGGGGCCGCAGCACGGACCCGCTGGCGCGCGCGCAGGAGCGCATCGCCGCGCTCGAGCGCAAGGTCGGGCAGCAGCAGCTGGAGCTCGATTTTTTCACGCGCGCCTTGCGGCAGGTCGAGGCGTCACGCCGGCCGAGCGACGGACCTGGCGGGACGGCGTCTACGCCCTCATCCAGGCGATGACGCGACCGCAGGGCGAACTCCCGGAAGCCAGGCTTCCGGTCGAGCGGATGTGCGCGCTCGCCGGCGTCAGCCGCGCGAGCTATTACCGGTCCTGGCGGGCCTCGGCGCCGCGCCGGGAGGAGACCGCGGTGCGCGATGCCGTGCAACGCCTGGCACTGGCGCACCGGCACTACGGCCACCGGCGGATCAGCGCGCTGCTGCGGCGCGCGGGCTGGTGCGTCAACCACAAGCGCGTGCTGCGGCTGATGCGTGAGGACAATCTGTTGTGCCTGAGGCGGCGGACCTTCGTGCCGCCGACCACCGACGCGCGCCATGGCTGGCGGATCTACCCGAACCTCGCCTGGCGCCTGCAGCCGAGCGCGGCCAATCAGCTCTGGGTCGCCGACATCACCTATGTGCGGCTCGACGAGGAATTCGCCTATCTCGCGGTGGTGCTCGACGCGTGGAGCCGGCGCGCGGTCGGCTGGGCGTTGGCCAGTCATCTCCAGGCGAGCCTGGCGCTGGCCGCGCTCGAGTTGGCGCTGGGCAGCCGCGAGGTCGTGCCGGGCAGCCTCGTCCATCACTCCGATCGCGGCGTGCAGTACGCCTGCGGCGACTATATCGGGCGCCTCGCGGCGGCCGGCATTCAGCCGAGCATGAGCCGGGTCGGCTGCCCCTACGACAACGCCATGGCGGAGAGCTTCATGAAGACCTTGAAGACCGAGGAGGTCGACGGCCGCGCCTACCGCGACCTCGCCGCCGCGCAGGCGGCGATCGGCGCCTTCATCGAGGAGGTGTACAATCGACAACGTTTGCATTCGGCGCTCGCCTACCGCTCGCCGATCGAGTTCGAAGCCGACCTGACGACCTCAGAGGCCGCTGCGCAGCGGCCTCTGAGGTCGTCCCACCCAACCTGTCCCTGATTTCCCTGTCTCACTTCGGGGGTGCAGTCCAGTAATTTGAGCGCGTCCCTCGCATAATTTTTCAAATTTTTTTGCTCCTTGCCTGTTCTCTGGGCAATTCCCTTAGCTTATCAGCTAAATCTTTGCCGGCGTCAGCCGGTCCACGGCTCTGCAGCGCCCCAATTATCGATGTCAGGCTTTCAGTCTGACGGCGCGCTCCAACGGTTCGATATCAAATTCGCGCACCAGATCGGTTAGTGCGCGAGAGAGAATCTTATTGTTCTTCGTGAGTTCTGACAATTTCCCAAGACCCAAATTTCAATACCATATTTCGTCCTAACATCCGATCAGCGCGTCGGTGGGATCGCGGTTCAACCGTCCTCCTCGGGGAAGTAGCCCGGATCGAGGACCTGGTCGGGTGTGAACGGGCAGGCGACGGGAAAGGTCTGGGCTCGCAGGCCGGTCTCGTCGAGGGCGTCCGTGAGCGCGTCAGGGTAGGCGGCCTCGATCAGCTCCGCGATTTGCGGCCGCAGGCTCAAACTCTCCTCGAGCAGCTTCTCCGCCTGCCGTCGTTGCTCGCTGAGGGTCCTCCGCCAGCTCGGCCCGCGCAGACCGGGCTGGGCCTGCCACTTCAACAAATGATGGAGAATGCGGCGAAACCGGCTCTCCAGCTTGCGCCGATCGCGCCGGCCCATGGACTCGATCTCCTCGGCGAGATTGTCCCAGTCAAGCCCGGGCGTGGCGCGCGCGCGCAAAAGCTGCGCCTGCTCCCGGGTCCAGGCGAAGAAGTCCGCCTCGTAGTCGGCGCGCCCCGTCGCCTCTGGTCGCACCTCCAGCTTGGTCATAGCCTCGATCCGCTCGGCTGCTATGTGTGAGCCTACCTATTGACCTCTCGGGTGTCGAGCAACGGAATGGGCCGCAAGCCGTTGCAGTCATCCGCCTCCCGGGAACTCGAGCACGTTGCGCAAGGCCGAGAAAGCCGTCGTCGTCGCCGTTTCCTGAGCGTGAAACTCGAAGCCTTGGGAGACGAGTGGATGCGCGATTTGGCATGCTCCGTCCCATCCGGCCGCGCGCCATCCGGAGCGCCGGTCGAGTATGTGGGAACCGCTTGCCGGCGATCCTGTTGAAGGCAGCGTCGAGACGCTCTCATCGGAGCCCCGCCATGTATCTTGCCCGTTTTTCGTACGATGTGCTGCCGGTGGATCGCGAGCGCGCGATCGGGTTCATCCGGCGCGAGATCGAGGCCGCGCGCCAGAGCGGTCTCGAGGCCCGGCTGCTGGTGCCGCTCACTCGCGGCCAGGGCGGCGCCGCGCTGCAGTTCGAGGTCGAGCTCAACAGCCTCGAGCAGCTCGAAGGCGTGCGCCACCGCGGCGGCCCGGATCAGGATGCCGGCGACTGGATGCGCGCCTTCAGCGAGATCCTCCGCGCCCCGCCCGAGGTCGAGATCCTGCGGGTCGACGAGATGCAGACCTCCTGACCTCCATCGCTTCCCTCGCTCGCGGAGGGGCGCCGCGCGCTGCCCGACGGCGCGCGATCGAATCCTGCCGACCCCTGTACGGGGGGTCCAGGAGGGGTGGGTGTGCTTGCATCTTTTCCTACGACCTGGTATGAGCAACCGGCCGGGTGACGACCTCCCGGCTTTTGGCGGTGCCGCCCGCCTCATTTACCAAACGAACCCAAAACCCCGGCAGATGCTCGGCTTCGGGTCCCGCGGCGAGCTTTTTTTTTCATCCCCAGGTCGGGCCAGGCGACGAGGACCGAAGGCGCCGGCGCCTCAGGACGCCGCGGCGCGCCGGGCGGGGTCCTGGGCCGCGGCGGCCTGGCGGGTCGAGCGCAGGCGCTGGGCGTAGACGTTGATGATCAGCGCGATCAAGAGGATCAGGCCGCGGATCAGGATCTTGAGGAAGCTGTCGATGTCGACGTGGTCGAGGCCGTTGTTGAGCACGCCCAGGACGAACAGGCCGATGATCGTGTTCGGGATGCCGCCGCGGCCGCCGAACAGGCTGGTGCCGCCGACCACGACCGCGGCGATCGCATCGAGCAGGAAGTCGTCGAACTCGTTCTGCTGCGCGCTGCCGAAATAGGCGACGCCGAGCATGCCGGCGACGCCCGAGCAGACAGCGCTCACGATCATGACCGACGCGATGATCGCGCGCACGTTGACGCCCGAATATTCGGCCGCCTCGCGGTTGCCGCCGACCATGTAGACGTAGCGGCCAAAGCGCGTGTAGGTCAGCACGAGGTGGCCGGCCAGCAGGAACAGCGCCGCGATGATCACGATCCAGGAGACCGGCCCCAAGGCGCCGCTGCCGAGCGTGTGGATCAGGTCCGGCACGTTGTAGGCGATCTGGCCGCGCACCAGCATCGCCGAGACGCCGGCGCCGATCTGCAGCATGGCCAGCGTCATGATGAAGGAGGGGATGCCGATCAGCGTGATGCCCGCCGCATTGATGCAGCCGAGCGCGAAGGCGGCAAGCAGCGCCAGCAGGATCGCGGCGAAGCCGGGCAGCGGCAGGTTCGCGATGTTGACGTAGGACTCCTGCATCGTGAAGAACGCGACCACGATGCCCGTGGCATTCGCGATCGCGGCAATCGACAGGTCGATCTCGGCGGTCAGGATCACGAAGGTGAGGCCGGTCGCGATGATCGCGGTCACCGAGACCTGGCGCAGGATGTTGCCGAGGTTGTCGACCGTGACGAACGACGGGCTGAGCACGCTGAACACGATGATCAGGAACAGAAGCGTCGCGAACGGGGCGATGTTGATCAGCTGCCGCGCGAGCCACTCGCGCACATTCGCCCACAGCGAAGGCTCGCGCCCCGAGATCGCTTCCGCCTTCATCCGCCTCGCACCCTCACGCGGCCGCCAGCAGGCGGTCCTTGCTCACCGCCATGCCCGCGAACTCCTGCGCGATCTCGCCCTTGCGCATGACCAGGATCCGGTCGGCGAGCGCCAGCACCGTCTCCGGCTCGGTCGAGACCACGACCACCGCGATCTGCTGCTCCTTGAGCCCCTTGACGATCTTGACGACGTCCTCTTTGGCGCCGACGTCCATCCCGCGGGTCGGTTCGGCAAGGACCAGCACGCGCGGCAGGTGCACGAGCCAGCGGGCCAGCGCCACCTTCTGCTGATTGCCGCCCGAAAGCGTGCGCAGCTCGGGCTCGACCGAGGCCGGCCGGATGTGCAGGCGCTCGACCTGCAGCCCCGCGAGCCGGCGCTCCTCGCGCGGCCTGAGCAGCAACGCGCCGATCCGCTCGAGAATGCTGATCGAGACGTTCTTGTAGACCGGCTCGTGGGCGAACAACATGCTGCGGCGGCTCTCGGGCAGGAGCACCACGCCGGCGCGCTTGGCGGCCGCCGTGCTGCGCAGGCGCACCCGCCTGCCGTCGACCCGCACCTCGCCCGCCTCGGGCCGCAGCTTGCCGCCGAGGGCGCGCGCCAGCTCGAGCTGGCCCGAGCCCATGAAGCCATAGATGCCCAGCACCTCGCCCGCCCGAACCTCGAACGAGACGCCGCGGTAGAGCCCGCGCCGCTCGAGGCCCGAGGCCTCGAGCACGGCCGCCGCGCCAGGGTCGCTCACGAGCAGGATCTCGCCGGTATAGCTCTCCTCGAGCTCGGCATGACCGCGGCCGATCATGCGCTCGATCAGCCATTTCTTGTCGACCTCGGCCGCCGGCTCCGTGGCGATCCGGCGGGCGTTGCGGAACACCGTCACCCGGTCCGAGACCGCGAGCACGTCGTCGATGAAATGCGAGATGAAGACGAAGCTGGTGCCGCCGTCCTTGAGCCGGCGCAGGACCGCGAACAGGCGCTCGATCTCGGGCGGCGAGAGCGCCGAGGTCGGCTCGTCCAGGATGATGATCCGAGCGCCCGAGAACAAGACCCGGCTGATCTCGACCAGCTGCTGCAGGCCGAGCGGCAGAGCGCCCGCCTCGGCGGCGGGGTCGACCTCGATGCCGAGCCGTTCCAGGTGCTCGCGCGCATCCGCCGCCATCGCCCGCCAGCGGACGTTGCCGAGCCGGCCGACCGGTTGCACGCCGAGGAACACGTTCTCGGCCACCGACAGGCTCGGCACGATGCTCAGCTCCTGATGCACCATGCCGATGCCCGCCGCCAGCGCGTCGCGCGTGGAGCGGAAGCGGACCGGCGCACCGGCCAGGCGCATGACCCCGCTATAGTCGGTGTGCACGCCCGAGATGATCTTCATGAGCGTGCTCTTGCCGGCGCCGTTCTCGCCGATCAGGCCATGCACCTCGCCTTGGGCGAGCGCGAAGTCGACGCCGTCCAGCGCCAGCACCCCGCCGAAGCTCTTGCCGATGCCCTCGAGCTCGAGGATCGGCCGGGCCGCTTCCGCCACCAGACGCTCTGTCCCTCGATCGCTCAGATCAGGAAGTGCCGCTGCATCCAGAGCATGCCCTCGGCATTCGCCTTGGTGACCACCGGGCCGTCGGTGATCACGTGCTTGGGAATGCCGCCCGGACCGGTCTTCTCGCCGCCGACCACGGCTGCGACCCCGGCCACGACCGAGCCGCCGTGAATCCGGCAGGAAGGATTCCTGACCGTGGCGTACATCCGGCCATCCAGCACCGCCTCGATCGCCGGCGGCATGGCGTCGACGCCGCCGATCAGGATCTTGGTCCGGTTGTGCGCCTTCATCACGTTGTAGGCCGCGAGCGCCATGTCGTCGTTATGGAAGAAGGCGGCGCTGATGTCGGAATACTTGGTCAGCAGGGACTCCCAGATCCGGGCGGTCTTGGTCACGTCCCAATCGGCCGGCTGGGTGTCGAGGACCTTGATGTTGGGGTACTTCTTGATCACCGCTTCGAAGCCGCGCGCGCGCCCTTGCGCGCCGGTGTGGCCGAGCGCCCCCTGGGTCATGATCATGGTGCCTTTGCCGCCGATCGCGTCGACCAGCGCCTGGGTCACCGAGGAGCCCATGAACTCGTTGTCGGGGGCGAGGAAGCTGTGGACGTCGATCTGATCGAGGGGTGCGATCAGCGTGTCCATGTCGATCACCGGGATGCCGGCGTCGATCATCTTCTTGACCGGATCGGTCAAGGTGCCGATGCCGAACGCCTGGATGGCGGCGAAGTCCCACTTCTGGGATGCCATGTTGTCGATCGCGGCGCGCTGCTTGGTGGCGCTGAGCTCGCCGTCGAACCAGGTCACCTCGACATTGAACAGCTTGCCCCAGGCCTCGGCTGCCTGCTTGCCCTGGGCGCACCAGGTCGCCTGCAGGCCGGCGTTCGAGAACGCCGCCTTCAAGGGCTTCTCCGAGCTCTTCAATTCCTGCGCCATCGCGGTCGCGATCAGCGGGTCGAGGCCGAGCCCGCCGAGCACGGCGCCCGCAGCGCCGGCCGCGGTCATGCCCAGGAACGAGCGTCGCGTGTCCAATGAGGGGTCACGGATTTCGGTCACGTTCATGTCTCCCAGATAGCGGGCGGCGTCGACAGCCAGGCATGGCCGGTTCCAACCATGCACAGTCCCGCGCGCCCTTGTGCGCGGACATTTCCCACGGCAACGCCGGGCTGGCTAGAGCTTTTTTGGCGCAGGCGAGCCGGCGCGCGGAGGGCGCCGCTCGTCAGAGCCGTCCACTCTCGCCGCGCTTGAGGAACTCGCCCATGCCTTCGCGGCCGAGGAAGCGGTCGCCATCGACGATCAGCTGGCCGCGCAGGAACGTCTTTTTGACGCGGCCCCGGACCTCGAAGCCTTCGAACAGGGAATAATCGACGCGGGAGTGCTGGTCCCGGGCGCGGATCGTCCAGCGCTCTTCGGGGTCGAAGATCACGAGGTCGGCGTCGGAGCCGACCGCGATCGTGCCCTTCTTCGGGAAGATGCCGAACAGCCTGGCCGGGTTGGTTGCCACCAGTTCGACGAACTTGCTCAAGGACATGCCGCGCTTTTTTACGGCACCGTCGAAGAATACCGAAAACCGGTGCTCGATGCCGGGGCCGCCGTTGGGGATCTTGTGGAAGCCATCTTTCTCGCCCTGGCGTTTGCTGAATTTGAGGCCGTAGGGCTGGTCCTCCTCGAAGCAGAACGGGCAGTGGTCGGTCGAGACGACGGAAAGGTCGCCGCGGGCGAGGCCGCGCCAGAGCTCCTCCTGGTGCGCCTGGCTGCGCAGCGGCGGGGTGAAGACGTATTTGGCGCCCTCGAAGCCCGGACGCTCCAATTCCTCATGAGTGAGAAAGAGATACTGGGTGCAGGTCTCGCCGTGGATCAGGTCGGAGCGGTCTTTGGCCGCAGCGACCGCAGCAAGCGCCTGGCTGCAGGTGACGTGGACGACGTAGAGGGGGGCGCCGGCATACTCCGCAAGCGTGATCGCGCGCGCGGTCGCCTCGCCTTCGAGCTCCGGCGGCCGGGTCAGGTAGTGATACTTCGGCGCGCGGTTGCCGGCGGCCACGGCTTCCTGCACCAGGACGTTGATCGCGTAGCCGTTCTCGGCGTGGACGCAGACCACGGCCCCGTGCTTGGCCGCCTCGCGCATGACGTAGAAGCAGACGCCGTCGTCGACCATCAAGACGTTCGGGTAGGCCATGAACAGCTTGAAGCTGGTCACGCCTTCCTCGCGCGCGAGGGTCTTGAGGTCGGCCAGCGCCTGCGGGAACGGGTCGAGGATGATCATGTGGGCGCCGACGTCGACGCAACGGCTGGCGCAGCGCCGGTGCCAGTCCTCGAGGCCGGCAAGCGGGCTCGCGCCCTGGCTCTGATTGGCGAAGTCGATCACCGAGGTGGTGCCGCCGAAGGCCGCGGCCATGGTGCCGGTGCCGAAGGTGTCGACGGTGCGCGCGCTGCCGAACTCCCAGTCGAGGTGGGTGTGGACGTCGACCGCGCCCGGCATCACCAGGAGGCCGCTCGCGTCGTGGACCTCGGCGCCCGAGGGCGCCGGCAGGTCCTGGCCCAGCATCCGGATCCTGCCGTCCTCGATCAGGACGTCGCCCTGGTAGTCGTCGGCCGCGGTCACGATCCGGCCGCCCTTGATCAGCGTTGCCATGTCCCCACCCCCTGCTCGATCCCTGACCCGGACGATAGAGCGAGCGGGCGCGAAGGTGAAGCCGCGACGCCTTCAGGGCAGGGCGTGGCGCAGCAGCCAGAGCCAGGCGAAGGCGAGCAGGCAGGAGGCGAGCGTCATCGGCACGCCGGCGCTCGCGTGCTCGAGGAAGGAGAGGCGCACGCCCGCTTCGCGCGCCCGCTCCACCGCGATGATGTTGGCGAGGCTGCCGATCACGAGCAGGTTGCCCGCGAGCGTCGAGAGCACGGCCAGCGCGTAGAAGGCGCCTTCGCCCAGCCGGTGCAGGGACCGAGAGCAGGAGCACGACCAGCGGCACGTTGCCGATCGTGTTGGCGCCGATCCAGGGTCAAGGGCGCCATCACCAGCAGGCGCTCGGGATGGAGGCCCAGGCTCTCGAGCCAGAGCACGGCCCGGTCGGGCAGGCCCGTCGTGTCGAGCGCGTGGGTGACCACGAACAGGCCGCAGAACAGCACGAGCAGGTGCCAGTCGACGAGGCCGAGCATGGTCCGGGTCGCGAGCCGGCGGCTGATCAAAAGATAGCCCGCGACCAGGAGCACCCCCGTGACATGCGTGATCCCGGTCGCAAACAGGGCGAGCAGCAGGCCGGTCGCGAAGGTCGCTTTGGCGAGCCCCAGCCGGTCGAGCCCGGGCGGCGGCGGGTGGTCGGAACGGTCCGGACCCACCTCGAAGCGTTGGCGCCACTGCCACCAGACGACGACGTAGACGCAGACGAGCCCGACCAGGGCCGGTGGCCCGCAGGCGGCGAGAAACTTCCAAAAATCGAGCCGGCCAACCTCGCCGATCAGGATGTTCTGCGGGTTGCCGATCAGGGTCGCGGCGGAGCCGGCATTGGCGCCGCCCGCGAGCCCGATCACGAACGGCCGCGCATCGAGGCCGCGCTGCCCGAGCCCGGCGCAGAGCATGGGCGTCATGGCGAAGACGACGACGTCGTTCGCCAGCACCGCCGAGAGCGCGCCTGCGGTTGCGACCGTGACCGCGAGCAGGGCCGCGGGCGACGCCTGCGCGGTCGCGATCCGCTGCGAGCACCAGTCGTAGAAGCCGCAGACCGCGAACTGGGCCGAGAGGATCATCAGCCCGAACAGGACGATGATCGTCGGCACGTCGATCGCGTTCAGGACCGCCGGGCCGTCGACCGCATCGAAGGCGTAGAGCACGATCGCGCCCAGCAGGGCGATGCCGGTGCGGTCGACCTTCAGCCCCGGCCAGCGGCCGACCGCCATGCCGACGTAGACGGCGCCGAAGACGAACAGGACGAAAGTGGTCAAGGGCGAGCGCTCATCGGCCCGCGCCGAACGCGCGCTCTCCCGCGCTCACCGGGCCAATCGCCCCGGCGGCCCTGCCAAAATGCGTCCAGGACGACCTAGGGTTCCAGGCTCTCGGTTTCGAAATCGGCCGGAATGGTGATCTCGAGGACCTCGAGATCGTCGGAATAGTCGAGGACCCGATGGTGGATGCCGGGGCGCTGGTACATGCAGTCGCCGGTCTCGAGCGTGCGCTCGCCGACGCCTTCGAAGCGGGTCTTCATCCAACCCTTCAAGATGTAGACCATCTGGAAATCGAGCTCGTGCACGTGCTCGTCGCCGGGCCCCTCGCTGGGCAGGCGGGCGCGGATCACCTGGGCCAGCACCTTGCCTTCGGTCGCATGGTCGATCCTGAGATCGCGGTATTCGAAATGCGGCCTGAGACCGACGCGCCAGGTCGCGCCCTTGGCCTTGGCGATCGTGAACGCACCCTTGGGAAAACTCGGATCGAGCGGTTGCGTCGGCTTGCTTGCGGTCTCGGCGGTCGCGGCCATGCCTTTGTTCTCCAGCTCCTGCGCACGCGGCGCGTCTCATGGTCAGCGTCGAAAGAGGGATCCTACGGCGCCAGCTCGGCGAAGATCGGGGCGATCTGCGCCCGGGTCGCCGGCTCCGCGAGCAGCACCATGAGCAGGAGGCGCGCTTTCGGCCCCTTGAGATCGCCCGCAAAGATCGCGCCGGCATCGAGCAGGTCCTTGCCGCCGCCTTTGCCGTAGATCGGCTCGACCCGTCCGGTCGGGCAGCGCGAGGTGATCACCACCGGCAGGCCGGTCCCGACCGCCCGCTCGACCACCGGCACCAGCGCGGCGGGGCCGTTGCCGCGCCCGAACGCCTCGATCACGAGCCCGTCGAGGCCGAGATCAAGTGCGAGCTCGACGATCCGGACATCGAAGCCGAGCGTCAGCCGGAACAGCGGCACCTGCAGCTCTGGCATCCGATCGAGCTCGAAGGTCCGCCGGCGCGCCGGGCGGCGGTGCATGATCACCCGTGCGCCATCGACCAGGCCGAGCGCGCCTTTGTCGTAGGATTGGAAGGTGGCGAGCGCGCTCGCGCTGACCTTGGTGACGTCGCGTGCCGCGTGGATCTGATCGGCAAAGCAGATCACGGCGCCGAGCCCGGCGGCCTCGGGCGCCACGGCCGTCCGGACCGCGGCAAGGAGGTTCCCGGGCCCGTCCGGGAGCGGATCGTCATGCGGCCGCTGGGCGCCCGTGAACACCACGGGCTTGTCGGATTGCAGCAGGAGATCGGCCAGATAGCAGCTCTCCTCCATCGTGTCGGTGCCATGGGTGACGACCACGCCCGCGACCTCGGGACGGGCGAGCTGCTCGTTGATCCGCCGGGCGAGCCTGAACGCGAACTCGACCGACATGTCGAAGCTCGACACGGTTGCGAAGTCGTCGATCTCGAGGTCTGCGACGGCGGCGAGATCAGGCGCCTGCGCGAGCAAGTCTTCGCCACGCGCCGAGGCGACGGTCCGGCCGGATTGGGCATCGAAGCGCGAGGCGATCGTCCCGCCGGTACTGATCAAGACGACTTTGCTTGCCATCTTGGTGGCCCCCATGGCGCTCCACGCGCGATCGCGCATCCTCAACGCGAGAATAGAGGCGGCCGCCGCCGAGGGCCAGGATGTTGTAGAGGGGCGCCGTCGGCGACCTGAAGGCTCACCGCTTCGGCGGCGAGCAGGGACTCGAGGCACTCTCCGGCGGGTTCCGTGAGGCATCCAGGAAGCGATACCGAAGAGCTCAGAGCGGATCAGGTGAAATTTCCGGACTCCGGCAATGTTCACAGTATAATCCAAACGCGACGCTCACGCGTACAGCCGACAGTTGCTAGGAGGGATGAGGGAAATGAATCTTATCAAACTGATCATGGAGCAGTTGAGCCCCCAACTCATCGGTCGGATAGCCAGTGCCCTGGGCCTCGATCGCGGCTCGACGGAGAAGGCGATCAGCGCGGCGGTGCCGGCGCTGCTCGCCGGGCTGGTCGGCCTGGTGTCGAAGCCCGACGGGGCGAGCCGTCTCGCGTCCATGCTGGGGCAGCAGGAGCCGGATCAAGTGGAACGTGCCGCCAGCATGATCGGCAGCAACGATCAGCAGGCGCTGGTCGACCACGGCACCGGTTCATTGGCGTCGTTGCTCGGCAACGATGCGTTGGGCAGCCTGACCGGCGCGCTGGGGCGGTTCGCGGGCGCTGGCGAAGGCCAGGCGAAGTCGCTGCTCGGTATCGCGGCCCCGCTCGTGATGGGCGTGCTCGGCCGCCAGCAGAGAGACGCCGGGCTCGATGCGACGGGCCTCGCCAATCTGCTCACCAGCCAGAAAGACGCGATCGCCGCCGCGCTGCCGTCCGGACTTGCGAACATGCTCGGCGGAACCGGCCTGCTCGAGGGCGTCTCGGACCGGTTGCGCGATACCGGTGCCGCGACGGCTCGGGCAACCGAAGCGACGGCGACGCAGCTGCGGAGCGCCGCCCGCAGCGTACCGCCGGCGGCGCCGCGAGCATCCGCGGCGGGCGGTTCCTCGATGCGCTGGGCGTGGATCGTCGCCGCGATCGTCATCGTGGCCGGCCTCGCCTACTACTTCATCGGCGGCAAGCGGGGCCAGGAGATGGCGGAGCAGGCCACCGGATCCGCGACGCCTGCGACCCAGGAAGCGACCGGTGCAACGTCGCAGGCGACGCAAGAGGCCGCCAAGCCCGCGACGCAGGCGACCCAGCAGGCTACCGAGAGCGCGACGCAGGCCACCCCGTCCATGGCAAGCCTGACGGTCGGCGACGTCGATCTGGGCAAGCGGATCACCGCGTTCTTCGACGACACCAAGAAGACGCTGGAGGGGGTGACCGATGCCGCCTCGGCTGAGGCCGCGCGGCCCAAGCTCCAGGAGATCGGAACCAATCTCGATCAGATCAAGGAGCTCGCCGGGCAGCTGCCGGCCGAGGGCAAGCAGGCGCTGACCGGCATGGTCGACAGCTCGATGCCGACCATTCGGCAGCTGATCGACAAGGTGATGGCGTTGCCTGGCGTAGGCGAGGTCCTGAAAGCCACGCTCGAGCCGATCAAGACCAAGCTCGAGTCGCTGGCCACCGCCTGACCCGGCCAGGGAAAGGAAGCCGGGGGCCTCAGGGCCTCGGCTGGTAGACCAGGATCTCGGCCTCTGTGGCGCCCCGATGCGGGACCGCGACGTAGAGCCGGTCCTGCCGGGGCAGGAACAGGGAGGTCCTGGCGCCGTCGGCGGTCGCGATCCTCCCGATGCGCTTGGGTGTCGGATCGCCGAGCGCCAGCACGTCGAGCACGCCCTCGCCGCAGGAGACGTAGAGTTGCCGCCGCCTCGGGTCGTACCAGACATCGTCCGCGTCGCCGCAGCTCCCGGTCCGCGCCATCTCCTTGCCGGTCGTGGTGTCGAGCACGAGGAGTGCCGGCGGGTCCCGGGTCGCGACGATCAGCCGACCGTCCGGCTCGTCCAGGGCCATCGGGAAGTTCGCCCGGGAGCGGGAAAGCGGCCAGCTCGAAATCTTCGCGCCCGCGGCGCGATCGACGACCTCGATGTCGCCGGCGTCCGGCACGTTGACGAAGATCAACGGCCCGCCGGTCTCGAGCTGGAACGACTCCGGGTGCCCCGAAAGCCCGATGTCGTCGATGCGCGAGCCGCTGACCGCGGCCAGCCGGCCGAGACCGCCGTTGCCAAAGCCCACGTATAGCTCTCGCTCAGCCGCGTCGTAGCGGATGTTGTCGGCATCGCCGTCGAAGGAGACCTCCTGCACGGCTGCGAGCGTGGGACCGTCGAACAGGGTGACCGTGCCGGTCTCGCCACTGGTCACGTACAGCCGGTCGAATTCGGCCACGAAGGCGACCCCTTGCGGCTCGGCGACGCCCTTGATCCGGCCGGCGAGCTTGCCGGCTTCGAGGTCGACCACCGCGACCTGATCGTTGCCGAGCTCGGCGACGAACAACCGCTGGCGCGAGGCGTCGAGGTCCATGTGGTCGATCCGGCCGTGGCTGTCCGGGAGCGGGATGGTCTGGATCAGGCGGAGCGGCCCTTCGCCAGCTCGAGCTGCGAACGCCAGGAGGATGACGGTGAGGAAACCGAGTGATCGCATCTTGGCCTCCCCGACCAGTGCCGCCAGTCCTCTGACGCCGGCGGGGGATGCCGGTGGTCGGCAATATGGCGCACCGCCGGGCAATGCTAGGATGCGCGCATGGTCATCACGCTGCTCGGCACCGGCTGTCCCCAGGTCAGCCCGCGTCGCTTCGGGCCTGCGAGCCTGGTCGAGGCGGGCGAGCGGACATTTCTGGTCGATTGCGGCTCGGGTGTCACTCAGCGCCTGGTGGCCGCCGGCAGCTCGGGTGCCAGGTCCGACGCGCTGTTGCTGACCCACCTGCACTCCGACCATCTGATCGACCTCTACCAGCTGATCGTCTCCGGCTGGCATCAGGGTCGCGAGCGGCCGCAGCTGATCTTCGGGCCACGCGGCACCGGCAGCTTCGTCGAAGCGACCATGGCGCTCTGGCAGAGCGAACGGGCGCAGCGGATCGCCTGGGAGCGCCGGCACTCGACCGCGGCCCTCGAGCCCCGGATCGTCGAGTTCGAGGCCGGGACGATCTGGGACGCCGAGGGGATGCGCATCATCGCCTTCGAGGTCGACCACCGGCCGGTCGCGCCCGCGTTCGGCTTCCTGTTCGAGACGGCGGGATGCCGGGTCGCGTTCTCGGGCGACACCAGGGTCTGCGCCAACCTCGTGCGCGCGGCCGCGGGCGTCGACCTCCTGGTCCACGAATGCTTCCTCCACGGCGCGATGCTGGCGAGGCGCGGCGGGCGGGCCGATCCGGGCCTCGAGAACGTCGCCGCCTACCACACCCTCTCCTCCGAGGTCGGCAAGGTCGCGAGCCGGGCCGGCGCGGCCATGTTGCTGCTCAACCACTTCGTACCCGTCGACTTCGACCGCGAAGCCCTCATGCGCGAGGTGCGCGCCGACTACGCCGGCCCGGTGGTGATCGGCGAGGACCTGCTGACGATCGACGTGCCGCGCCGGATGGTGATCTACCGGGACCTGCACCTTGGGCTCGGCTCAGCCTGAGCCGGTGGCCGGGGCCCGGCTGCCGATCGCCGCGATCAGCGCGCAAAGCAGGACCACGAGGCCGAGCGCGCCCGGCAGGCCGATTAGCTCGGCCAGACCGCCGATCGCCGGCGGGCCGACCAGAAAGCCCAGATAGCCGATCGTGCAGACCGCGGCGATCGCGGCGCTTGGCGCCACGCCTGGCGTGCGCGCCGCCGACGACAATGTGACCGGAAAAACGCAGGACAGGCCGGCCCCGACCAGCGCGAAGCCCGCGACCGCGATCACCGGGTGACCGATCACAAGGGTCAGCCCGAGGCCGCAGGCAGCAAGCCCGCCGCCGGCGCGCACCACGAGATCGCCGCCAACGCGCGCGACCAGGCGGTCGCCGAGGAAGCGGCCGCCGGCCATGCTGACCGAGAAGGCAGCGAAAGCCGCCGCCGCGATGGTCGTGCCGGCGCCGAGACCGGCCTTGAGATAGACGGCGCTCCAGTCGCCCATGGCGCCCTCGGACAAGAGGCCCGCGAGCGCCACCACGCCCGGCAGCAGCAGGGCGAGGGAGGGGCGCACGAAGCCCGGGCCGGCCGCGCCGCCTTCGGCCGCCGGCGGCAGCATCGGCCGGCAGGCGATCAGGCCGACGACGGCACTCAGAAGCCCGATGCCGAGCAGATGCGGCAAAAGCGCGACGCCTGCCGCGGCGATCAGGCCGGTCGTCCCGGCGCCGGCCATGGCGCCGAGGCTGAACATGCCGTGCAGCGAGGCCATGATCGGCCGCCAGTGGTGCCTTTCCACCGCCACGCCCTGGGCGTTCATCGACACATCGAGGGCACCCGACGAAGCCCCGAGGAAGAACAAGGCACCGCCGAGCCAGAGCGGCCCCGGGGCCAGCGCGAGGCCGGGCAAGCTCAGGCCGTAAAAGGCGACCGTGAGCGCGCTCGCCGCCCGGCTGCCATAGCGATGCGCGGCCGCACCGGCGAGCGGCATGGCGATCAGGGCTCCGACCGCCGCCATGAACAGCACGATTCCGAGCCGCCCCGTGCTCAAGCCGAGCCGTTCTTGAATTTCGGCGATCCGCGGCACCCAGCTGCCATAGCCGAAGCCGTTGAGGCCAAAGACCGCGGCCACCCCCGCTCGCGCCCGGAACAGGCGCGCTGCCCGATCGGAGTCCTCCACGATCCGGCGAGCGCCCGGCGAGGGCCTAGCGCAGCGGCTCGAGGATCGAGACGTAGTTGGCGACGGCGGCGCCGCCCATGTTGAAGATGCCGCCGAGCCTGGCGTTCGGGATCTGCATATCGCCCGCGCTGCCGGTCAGCTGCATCGCAGAAAGCACATGCATCGAGACCCCGGTCGCACCGATCGGATGGCCCTTGGCCTTGAGCCCGCCCGACAGGTTGACCGGCAGCCTGCCATCCTTTTGGGTCCAGCCCTCGAGCGCGGCGCGGGCCCCCTGCCCGCGCGCCGTCAGCCCCATCGCCTCGTATTCCAGCAGCTCGGCGATCGTAAAGCAGTCGTGGGTCTCGACAAAGTCGATGTCTTCCAAAGAGATGGCAGCATTGCCTAATGCCCGATGCCAGGCCTCGGCGCAGCCCTCGAACAGCGTGATGTCGCGCCGGCTCATGGGCAGGAAGTCGTTGACCTGGGCCGCGGCCCGGAACACCACTGCCTTTGGCATGCGCAGCGCGGTCTCGAGGTCGGTCAGCACGAGCGCGGCCGCCCCGTCCGAGACCAGCGAGCAGTCGGTCCGCTTGAGCGGGCCCGCGACCAGGGGGTTTTTTTCCGACACGTTGCGGCAGAACTCGAAGCCCAGGTCCTTCCTCAGCTGGGCCAGCGGGTTGGCGCAGCCGTTCTTGTGGTTCTTGGCGGCGATCACGGCCAGCGCGTCCGACTGATCGCCGTGGCGCTGGAAGTAGCGCTGGGCGATCTGGCCGAAGACGCCGGCGAACCCGCCCGCGATCCCGCCTTCCTCCTTCAGATAGGCGGCGCTCAGCAGGGCCTCGGCGACCTTGGGCGCGGGAAGATCGGTCATCTTCTCGACCCCGACCACGAGCACGAAGCGCGCCTGGCGGGCGGCGATCGACTTGAGGCCCTGATGGATCGCTGCCGAGCCGGTGGCGCAGGCGTTCTCGACGCGGGTCGCGGGCTTGAAGCGCCAGGCGTCGTCCGCCTGCAGCACGAGCGAGCTCGTGAAACCCTGCGCGCTGAAGCCGCCGCCATAGTGGCCGAGCACGATCTCGTCGATGTCCTCGGGCCCGAGCCCGGCATCGGCCACCGCCCCGGTCGCGACCTTCGTGATCAGCAATTCGACGTCCTCGGCCTCATGCTTGCCGAAGGGCGTATGGCTCCAGCCGACGATGCAGGCGGTCATGGCGGCTCCTCTCCCCGGATGCCCATGACCGGTTATATAGGGATTTTGGCCGCCCTGTCGTCGCCCGGCGCTACTCTCCCTTCGCCCCGCGACGATTGGCTTTCGGGCCGACGATCGCGCGGTCCCGATGCGCGCGCGGCCTGCAGGACGGGCGATCCGCTCGCCCTCGAGATGGCGGAATGACGGCCGCCACTGCTTGCAGCGGCGAAGCTCTGCGCCAAGGCCCTGGCGCCGGGCTCTACCTGGTCCACCGGGAGGGCGGATGGCAGCCGAGCGGGCGCGCACAGCACGAGTAGCCGCACGCTCGGCGCGCGCCCCCAGGGCGTGCGGCCCAATAACGCGGCCAATCGAGAACCTGCGGCCGCGAAGATTGCGAGCGAGGCGGAAACGCTCGGCTGCGGCCATATCATCGTCGCGCCCGCCAGCGCTCTTCTCGACCGCTCGCCGCACGACAGCACCGCCCGGCAACCTCTGCGCGCGGCCTCCTGCACGGTCCCGATCGACCCGAACGGCGATGCCTGAACGGATCGAGCTTTTAACCTTTCGTCAACGATCGAGCGCCATTTCTGATGGCCCGATGGTCCATGAGATCCTGGGAATCCGTCCCGGCGAGAAGACCCCCGTGCGACACGGATTGCCACGGTCGCATGGACCGGAGCAACAGTTGACGCTCAAAGATTAACGCGTGGTTAACGCCCCACCCGCCGGGGGGTCGGTCAGCGCCGAATCTGGCCGGCCTCAGTGGCGTCGTTTCGGCCGTTCGCCGGAACCGCGCCCGAGATCGGTAGCTCGGGCTACGGGGGTCATCGAACAGGCGGAGGCGCAGGCGGTGGTAGCCGAGGCCAAAGGCATGGCGCCGAGCAGGATCGGGTGGCCGAGGGGTCTAGTCGAACAGGCGGATGCGCAGGCGGCGGTAGGCGAGGCCGAAGGCGAGGGCTCCGAGAGCGATCAGGTAGCCGATGTGGCCGAGGCTCGCGGACAGGTCCAGGTCCTGGCCCGCGGTCAGCGGCCGCACGACCTGGATCAGGTGGGTCATCGGCAGGACCCAGGCGATCGGCCGCACGTAGTCGGGAAAACGGTCGACGCCGAAGAAGACGCCCGAGAACACGAACATGGGCGTCACCCAGAAGGTGAAGAAGTAGCTGAAGAACTCCCAGGTCTTGGCATGCGCGGTGGCCGCGAGGCCGCAGGCGGCGAAGGTGAAGCTGGCCATGAAGATCAGCGGCAGGCTCAAAAGGGCGCCCGCGAGCGAGCCGATACCGCCCCAGATGGCGCCGACCACGAGCACGCAGACCGCCGAGAACAGCGCCTTGGCCGCCGCCCATACCGCCTCGCCGAGCAGGAGCTCCATCAGGCTCACCGGGGTCGCGAGCACGGCGTCCCAGGTCTTGAGCATGTTGAAGCGCGACCAGGAGCCGATCGTGGTCTCGAAGCTGGCCGCGAACATCGCCGAGTAGGCCATCATGCCCGGGACCACGAAGGCGAGGTAGCGCAAGCCTCCCATGTCGCCGATCACGGCGCCGAGGCCGAAGCCGAACGCGAACAGGAACAGGAGCGGATTGGCGACGTTGGTGGTCAGCGACGCCCAGATCAGCTTGCGCCAGACCAGGTACTGGCGGCGGCAGACCGCGAGCGAATGGGTCGCGATCGCAAGCGCTTCCGACATCAGTTCTCTCGCAGCTGGCGGCCGGTCAGGCGCAAAAAGACGTCCTCGAGGTTGGCCTGGCGGTGCCAGTAGACGACCTCCTCGGGGAGGTCCTCGATGAAGCTCTTGGGCGTCTCGACGTAATAGAGGATGGCATCGCCGATGTCCTCCTGCTCGAAGCGGCCGTCGCGGAAGCCGGTCGGCAGCGGCTTTTGGACCTCGAAGACGTGGCCCTTGACGTGGCGGTCGACCAGATCCCGAGGTGCGCCGCGATCGAGAATTCGACCCTGGTCGATGACGATAATGTCATCGCAGAGCCGCTCCGCCTCTTCCATGTAGTGGGTGGTGAGCAGCAGTGTCTTGCCCTGTTTTCTCAGATCGAGCAGGCGCTTCCAGATCATGACGCGGGCCTGCGGGTCGAGGCCGGTGGTCGGCTCGTCGAGGATCACGAGCTCGGGATTGCTGATCAGCGCGCGGGCGATCACGAGCCGGCGCTTCATGCCGCCGGACAATTGGTTGACCCCGCTCTGCGCCCGGTCGCCGAGCTGCAGGAAGGCGAGCAGCGCCGGGATGCGCTCGGCGATCGCGGCCGCCGGCAGGCTGAAGTAGCGCCCATAGACCTCGAGGTTCTGGCGCACCGACAGGTCCGGATCGAGATTGTTCTCCTGGGGCACGAGGCCGATCTTGGCCTTGTGCTCGCGGCGGATGGCTTCGACCGGCACGCCGAACACCGTGAGCTCGCCGGCAGACGGCGTGGTCAGGCCCATGATCATGCGCATGGTCGTGGTCTTGCCGGCACCGTTGGGCCCGAGCAGCCCGACGCACTGCCCAGGCTCGACCTCGAAATCGATGCCGCGCACGGCCTGGACCTGGCCGTACGACTTCTCGAGAGCGCGGGCCAGGATCACGGGCAGGAGGTTCATGGGACAGTCCGCTGGCAGGCGTCGGTGCCGATGCGCTGGACGCAGTGACTACAGCGAAATCCAGTAGCGGCGCAACCGCCCGCGGCCGGACGGGTCGTCGATCAGGCTGTCGAGCCGGCCGCCGTTCGCCTCGATGACGCGCAACGAGGCGATATTGTCTTCGACGCAGGTGAGCAGCACGCGTTCGATCTCGAGCCGCCGGCACTCATCGAGCGCGAGCGCCAGGATCAGCTTGCCATAGCCCTGCCCCTGGCGTGACCGCCTGATGCCGTAGCCGATGTGGCCGCCCGCCTCCCTGAGGTAGGCATCGAGCTCATGCCGGATGCTGACCTCGCCGATGAACTGATCGCCCTCGACCAGCCAGAGCAAAGAGTGCGGCACCTTGGGCACCACCTCGCCGTTCGGCAGCCTGATCACCCCGCTTTGATCGGTCAAGGTCCGCAGATGGCCGGTGAACTCGCCCTCGATCTCGCCGATCCGTCGAGCGTCCGCCGCCGGCTGGAGACCGCGGCGAAAGCCCTCCTTAAGCGCCTCCAGATACGAGCTCCGATAGCGAAGTGCTGGCGCAGCGAGTCGTATCGGGACCAAGGTCGCTCATGCCTCGCGCGGCAGGGTGAGCTCGAGGTAGTGGTAGGAGGTGGCGGCGAAGCTGCCGTCCGGGCTCCTGGCGTGGCGCGGCACCTGGCCGAACCTGGTGAAGCCCACGGCCTGATAGAGCGCCTCGGCCGGATCGCCCGCGCGCACGTCGAGGAGCAGGAGGCTGCGGCCCTCGGCGCGGGCCAGATCGAGCAGGGCGGCCAGCAGCCCGCGCGCCACGCCCCGGCGCCGGTCGCTGCGGAGCACCATCAGCTTCATGACCTCGGCCCGGTGGCGGCCGTTCGCCCGGGGCTCCAGGTCGAGCTGGACCGCGCCGATCAGCCGGTCGCCCTCGAAGGCCGCCAGCAGACGGCGCCGGCCCTCGCGGATCGCGGCGCTGACGCTCTGCCAGTAGACCTCGACCTCGCCCGGCGCGAGCGGCAGGACGAAGCCGATCGAGGCGCCGCCTTCGACCGCGTCGATCAGCAGCCGGACGAGATCGGCGGTGCGCGCCTCGGCCTCCGCCGGGGCGAGCAGTCGAACACCGGTCATGCGGTCGGCGCGGTCCCAGTCGGCGCGGTCCCAGTCGGCGCGGTCCCAGTCGGCGCGGTCCCAGTCGGCGCGGTCCCAGTCGGCGCGGTCCGGGTCGGGCGGCCTTCGATCGGATAGGCCGGGTCGTTGAAGCCGGGCGTCGAGGGGTGGCCGGCCGTGACCAGGCTGTCGACCAGGGCCTCGTCCTCGGCATCGAAGCGGTAGTCGAGCGCGGGCAGATAGGCCTCGAGCTGCTCGAGCGTGCGCGGCCCGGCGATCGCCGCGGTCACGATCCGGTTGTTGAGCACCCACGCGAACGCGAACTGGACCGGGCTGACCCCTTTGGCCTCGGCGTACTCCTTGATCTCCCTCGCGATCACGAGCGATTCGCGGCGCCACTCGGTCTGCATCATGCGCCTGTCCTGGCGGCCGCCGCGGGTGCCGGCGGGCGGCGGCACATCCGGATCGTACTTGCCGGTGAGCACGCCGCGCGCGAGCGGGCTGTAGGGCACGACCCCCAGCCCATAGTAGCCGCAGGCCGGCAGATGCTCGACCTCGGGCATGCGGTTCATGGCATTGTAGTAGGGCTGGCTGACGATCGGCCGGTCGATGCCGTGCCCGTCGCAGAGGTTGCAGATCTCAGCCAAGCGCCAGCTGCGATAGTTGGAGACCCCGAAATAGCGAACCTTGCCGCTTCGGATCAGGTCGGCGATCGCGCCCACCGTCTCCTCGAGCGGCGTCGCGTGGTCCTCCTTGTGCAGATAGAGAATGTCGATCCAGTCGCTGCCGAGACGGGCGAGCGAGGCGTCGCAGGAGAGCATCATCCAGCGCCGCGACAGCCCGCCTTGGTTGGGTCCCGGGCCCATCGGGTTGCACATCTTGGTCGCCAGCACCCAATCGTCCCGCTCGGCCTTGATCGCCCGGCCGACGATCTCTTCCGAGCGGCCCTCGACGTAGGCATCCGCGGTGTCGATGAAGTTGATCCCCGCGTCCCTGGCGCGCGCGATGATCCGGGCCGAGGCCGGCTCGTCGGTCGGCCCGCCGAACATCATCGTGCCAAGGCAGAGCGGCGACACCTTGAGGCCGCTGCGGCCGAGCTTGCGGTACTCCATCATCTCGTTCCTCTCTCCCTCGAGCGCGTCAACATAGCGGGATCATCGCCGGCCGCGAAGGGCCGGCTGCCCTCAGCCGCGCCGGCGCTCCAAGGTCAGGCGGCGGCTGAAGCGGCGTACCTGGCGCAGGCCGCCGCGCTCCGGATAGTGCCGCTCGAACACCCCGAGATCGGTGAACCCCGCCTTTTCGAGCACCCGCACGGAGGCCGGGTTGTCGATGAAGCTGAACGCCTCGAGCGCGCGGTAGCCGACCAGGGCGGCGTGCGCGACCATCGCGCCGACGCCCTCGGTCGCATAGCCCCGCCCCCAGAACCGCCGGCCGAGCACGTAGCCGAGTTCGGCGGTACTGCCCTCGCCGCCGAAGCCGATGCCGCCGATCGCCACGCCATCCCGGCGTCTGGCGATCAGGAACGGATGGCTGGCCGGCGGGACGTAGACCGAGATCCACTTGCGCAGCGCCGCTGCGGTCGGCGGCCAGGGCATCCGGCCGGTCTGCTTGATCGCCTCCCAGTCGCGGGCGAACAGTCGCGCGAGTGCTGGCGCGTCGTCGACGGCGAGCGGCCGGAGCAACAGGCGCTCGGTCTCAAGCTGCATGGCACTTTGGTGGCGGAGCATGGGCCGGACGGGACCGGGCCGGGCCGGTCTCCCGGTGATCAGGGTCCGACCGGCACCCGCTCGCCGGGCGCGGGCTCCGGCTTGCCCCTGCGCCTGGGAGCCTCTGCCGCGGTCGAGCCGAGCACCCGCAGATCGGCCGGTGTACGAATGTGCAGGTCGCGCTGCGGGAAAGGTATCTCGACCCCATGCTCATGGAAACGATCCCAAACGCCGACCAGCACGTCGCTCCTGACGTTCGATGTACCGCCGGTCGGATCATTGATCCAGAACCGCAGCTCCAGATCGACCGAACTCTCGCCGAAGCCGGTCACGAGGCAGACCGGCTCCGGCCGCTTGAGCACGCGCGCCGCCGCCGCCGCCGCATCCAGGCACAAGCGCATCGCCTTGCGCACGTCCGAGCCGTAGCTGATGCCGATCGGGGCGCGCAGCCGTACCAGATTGTTGCTGTACGACCAGTTCTCGACCCGGGTCGTGATCAGATCCTCGTTCGGGATCAGATGCTCGATGCCGTCGCGCGTGACCACCGAAACATAGCGGGCGCCGAGCGAGTCGATCCAGCCGTAGGTGTTGCCGACCGCGATCACGTCGCCCGGCTTGACCGAGCGGTCGAGGAGCAGGATCACGCCGCTGATCAGATTGGCGACGACCTTCTGCAGACCGAAGCCGATGCCGACACCGACCGCGCCGCTGAATACCGCGAATGCGGTGAGATCAATGCCGACGCTGCCCAGCGCGGAGACGACCGCGATCGTCACCAGCACGATCTTGAGCAGCTTGGTGAACAGGACCTGGACCGATGGGGTGAGATTGGGCGCGCGCTTGATCCGGCTCTCGAGAAGACGCGAGGCAAAGGTCGCGACCCAGAGCAGCACGGCGAGCGCCAGCATGGCCTTGATCACGGTCAGCGCGGAGATGCGCAGCCCGCCCAGGGTCAGCCCGAGCTGATCGAGGAGAACGATCGTCGGCTGCAGGAGCTTGAGGATGTTGAGGGCGGCGATCGTCCAGACGGTGATCGCGACCGCCTTCGACCAGACCGTGTGGCGGACCAGGCTCGAGCTGAGGCGGATCGCCACCCAGGCGGTGAGCAGGCTGACCGTGGTGCGCACCAGGGCCTGCGGCCAGCCCATGGCGGCCGCGACCGAGACCGAGAGCCACTGAAGGGTCAGCCAGCAGACCGGCAGGGTCAGCGGCGCGAGCGCGCGGGCGCCCGTTTTGAGCCGCTCCTCGAGTTTGCGCCGCCGTGCCTGCTGCTCGATCCAGGCGCGCACCCGAGGCGCGACGAAGCGCGCGGCGAGAAAAGCGATCCCGATGATCAGCAGCTGCACGAGCGTGCTCGCGACCAGAACGTCGCCGAACAGCCAAACGTGCAATTGGTTCACGAGATCCTGCAGATAGGAGAGATCGAACAGCTGTCCGATCCCGAGGTCCTGCCAGATGGCGCTCACGGGCTTAGATCCACTTCAGACGACGCAGCACGATGATTTCTACCACAGCGAGAACCAGCAACAGAAGGATCACGATCGGGAACGCCCAGGGCTGCTCGGCGCCCGGCATGCCGCCGACATTGATCCCGAGCAGACCGGTGATGAGGCTCGGGGGTAGGAGCACGGTCGCGACCAGGGTGAGGAGGTACATCGTGCGGTTCATTTGGTCGGACAGCCGCGTGTTGAGCTCGTCCTGGACCACGGACGCGCGCTCGCGCGCGGCATCGAGATCCTCGACGAAGCGGGTGGTGCGATCGGTGACCTCGCGGAGCACCGCCCGGTCGCCCGCGCCGAGCCAGGGCGCGTGGCCGGCCATCAGCCTGGCCATGACCTCGCGTTGCGGCGCCAGGTAGCGGCGGAGCGCGATCGCCTCGCGGCGCAGCGCGGCGATCTTGAGCCGGAGCTCGGTGCTGTGCTCGTGGAGCACCGCGTCCTCGATGTCGTCGATGCGATCGACCAGATCGTCGACCACCGGCCCCATGCGGACGATCAGGCGATCGCTCAGCATCGCCAGGAAGGACCCGGCGCCGCGCGGTCCGCGGCCGTCGGCGAGCGCCTCGCGCAGGTCGTTGACGGCGACCAGCCGGCGGTGGCGCAGGGTGACCATACGGGCCGGCTCCAGCCAGACGCGCACCGCGACCATGTCCTCGGGATCGGCGCCGGGATTGAGATTGACGCCGCGCAGCGTGACCAGGAGCGCATCCTCGACCGGCACTTCGCGCGGCCGGACGTCCTCCGCGAGCAGCCCGGCCGCGATCACCGGGTCGATGCCGCCTTCCTCGCGCAGCCAGCGCTGGCTCGCCTCCCCGGTCCGATCCAGATGCACCCAGAGGGGCCCGTCCGCGGGTCGCCAGCGGCGGATCTCCGGCCAGCCGACCTCGCGCCCGCCACCCCGGCCATCGAGAGCGTAGGCGCAGATCAGGCCATCCTCGAGCGCCATCGTGCTGTCCTCCAGCGGGGTGAGCGGCGGGGTCGTCATGGCTCGGCCAGGGCGGCGCGGTGCGCGCGCCAGCTCTGGGCCTCGATGAATATCCGCTTGACGTCCGGATAGGCGGACTTGATGCCGCGCTCGAGATCGCTGATGGCCGCTTCAACCTCGTCGGCCGAGAGATCGCCCGCGAAGTCGAGGCTGAGGTTCAAGAGCACCTCGTCGGGTCCGAGGTGGACGCTGCGGTGCTCGTTGACGCGCAGGATGCCGGGCTGCTCGGCGATGATCCGCTCGATGCCGCGGCGGACCTCGGGCAGGACGCCCTCGCCGATCAAGAGACCCTTGCACTCGTAGGCGAGCCAGACGGCGGTCGCCCCCAGGATCAGCGCGATGCCGATCGAGGCGACGCCGTCGAGCGCCGGGGTCTCGAGCCACTCGCTGAGCGCGATGCCGGCGAGCGCCACGACCAGCCCGAGCAGGGCGGCGCTGTCCTCGAACAGCACCGCGAAGACGGCGGGGTCCTTGCTCCGGCGCACCGCCTCGAGATAGCTGCGCTCGCCCCTGGTCGCCCGGAACGCCCGGAACGCGAAGGTCCAGCCGATCCCCTCAAACAGCATGGCAAGCCCGATCACCGCGTAGTTGACGTAGGCGTTGGTGACCGGGGTCGGATCCCGCAGCCGTTGCAGGCCCTCGTACAGCGAGACCCCGGCGCCGCCGGCGAAGATCAGCAGCGCCACGACGAATGCCCAGAAATACTGCTCCCGGCCGTAGCCGAAGGGGTGGTGCTGGTCGGGCGGCCGCGCCGACCGCCGGAGCCCGTACAAGAGAAGGCCCTGATTGCCGGTGTCGACCAGCGAATGGACGGCCTCGCTCAGCATCGCCGAGCTGCCGGTGACCGCGGCGGCGACGAACTTGGTGAGCGCGATCATCGCGTTGGCGCCGAGCGCCGCATAGATGACCAGCTTCGACGAATGGGCCGGCATCGATCCAACCTCTGAATGGCCGGCCGCAAGCTTGCGCAGATCGCCTGCGATTTCAACTGATGCGTGAAGTCGCGCCGCCGCCCGTAAGCAGGTTCAACGATTTCTTAACCATAGCGGCCCATGAGTCCCCGGCCCGACGTCGCCGCCGGGAACGAGAGGGAATCGCACCGCATGGGCCGGACTTCTGCAAGCCTCGTGATCCTGGCACCGCTGGCCTTGCTGGGTGCCTGCCTCCAGGTCGCGCCCAGGTCTTCGATGCCGTTTCAGGCCACCGCCGATCGGCAGACCCGCTACGCTGCCGAGGCCACGCTCGCGGTCAAGGAGGATCGCCGCGGCGAGGTCAGCGAGGCGGCAGCCAACGGGCGCATGGTGCTGCCGCAGCTGCCGGAGATCTGGGGGCTTCCCCGAGCCGAGCCGGGCCGGACGCTCGCCGCCCTCGAGCCCGCCCTGGCCCAGCCCGAGCCGGGCGCGGCGGGCGGGCCGGCGTCGATCGGTTGCACCTCGCCGGGCGGCGCCTTGCTGAGCGATGGCGCTGCGGGCGATTGCCGCCGCGGCTGGCAGGGCAGCGCGCTCGGTCTCCCGCCTGGCTCGGCCCCGATCGCACCCGGGGCCACGCCGCTCGATCCCTGAGCCTGGCCCGGCAATCGTCCGGGCCTAGTCCGATCCGGCCGCGAGCGCGGCGAGAAAGACCGCTGCCGCCTCGACATCGCGCAGGAGAGCCGCATGCCGGCGCTCGGTCTCGGCATCCGGACCCCAGCGCTCGATCTCGAACAGCTCATCCAGGAGGCTCGCGGTCAAGGCCTGTCCGGCGTCGATCCGGCCGGCCGCCAGAGCCAGGCCAAGGACGAGCGAGCCGAGCGCCGTGGTCGCCGCATGCAGGCCCACCAGGGGCCAGTCGGCCAGCGCCTCGACCGCCGCCCGCAGGCGTTGCACCGCGGCCTCCGGCTGCTCGATCGGCAGGATCGCGGTGGTCACTGTCAGGCGGGCGCCGAAGGTGCTCGCGGCCCAGTCCAGCAATGGCTGCCAGGCCTGTTCCTGCCGCGCCACCAGGTCGGGCGGGGCGGCGGCGCGGTAGCAGAGAAGGTCGGTCGTGGCATAGGCGAGAACCTCGAGGGTTGCGGCGGTGCGCAGACCGGGCAGGCGATCCCGGGCGGTGCTCGCCAGCCGGGTCAAGGGCATGGTGGCGGGTTGGATGGTCTCGGCCTGATCGCGCCACTCGGCGGCGATGGCGGCCGCCAGCGCGGCCGACGGCAGGGCGAGCACCCGTCCTGGCCGGGGTGCGGAGCGGCCGGCCATCGAGCAGGACGTGATGGTGCAGGCCCTCCGGGGCGACATCGACTTGCCCGTAGAAGCGCTTCACGAGGCGCCGTCCAGCGCCAGGTCGAGCAGGTCCTCGAAGCGCTCGAGGACGATGGTCGCCCCGGCTGCGATCAGGCTCGCGGCCGGGTGGTAGCCCCAGGCGACGCCGATCGCGCCGACGCCTGCCGCCCGCGCCATAGCCATGTCGTAGCTGGTGTCGCCGACCATCAGGGTCTCGGCCGGCGCGCTGCCGGTCTCGTGCATCGCCGCCTCGAGCATGCTCGGGTGCGGCTTGCTCGGGTGGCGATCGGCGGTCTGCAAGGTGACGAACAGGGACGCGAGGGCGTGATGCTCGAGGACATTCAGGAGCCCAGGTCGCGACTTGCCGGTCGCGATGCCGAGCAGATGACCCAGCCGGTCGAGTTCCATCAGCGTCGCGAGCGCGCCGGGATAGAGCGCCTCGTGCACGCCGTCCTCCTCGCGCAGCGCTCGCCAGGCGGTGCGATAGTCGTCGACCAGCAGCGTGCGCTCGGCAAGATTGGCTTCCGGCCGCCAGCTGGCGATCGCGAGTTCGAGCGACAGGCCGATCACCGCATGCACCGCCGCAACTGCCGGCGGCACCAGGCCCCGGGCCCGAAACGCGCGCTCGGCCGCGGCCACGATCACATGCTGGCTGTCGACCAGAGTGCCGTCACAGTCGAACACGATCAGGCGGACCATGCCAGCCCGTCAGATCGGGTCGAAGTCGGCGAGGCGCGCGCCCGGCAGGTCCGGGTCGGGCTCGAAGCCGAGCCATCGGAAGCCGGCGCGCACGGCGGGGTCGAGCGGCGCGCTGAGCGTCAGGCTGCCGCCGTCCGGATGCGGCAGGCGGATCTCGCGCGCATGCAGCATCAGCCCCGCGGGCGCGCCGGCGGGACTGGCGGCGGGGCCGCCGTATTTGCGATCGCCCTGGATCGGCGTGCCGAGCAGGGTGCAGTGCACGCGGAGCTGATGGGTGCGGCCGGTGAGCGGCTGGAGGGCGAGCCAGCTCGCGATCTTGCCGGCCCGGGCGACGACCCGGTAGCGGGTGCGCGCCGGCTGGCCGTCGGCCGCGCCCGCCATCCGCTCCCGGCGCCCGCCCGCCTGTTTGGCCAGCGGCCGGTCGATGAGGCCATCGGCCGCCGGCGACCGACCGACCACCAGCGCCCAATAGAGCTTGTCGATCCGATGGCGGCGGAACGCCTCGGTCAAGCTGGCCGCGGCGGCCGCGGTCCTGGCGACCACCAGGAGCCCGCTGGTGTCGCGATCGAGCCGGTGCACGAGGCGCGGCCGCTCGCCGCCGGCCGCGAGAGCCGCGAGCATGCCATCCAGATGCCGCGTGGTCCCGGTGCCGCCCTGGACCGCGAGCCCGGCCGGCTTGTTGAGCACCAGGAGCGCTGCGTCCTCGTGCAGGATGCGAGACCGCAGCCACTCGACGTCCGCGGCCCCCGGCGCCGGTGCGGGGCGCCGGCCGGTCGGCCCGTCCGCGCTCGGCGCAAGCGGCGGGATCCGGATGCTCTGCCCGGCGAGCAGACGCGCGTTGGCCGCCGCGCGCCGGCCATCGACCCGGATCTGACCGCTGCGCAGCAGCTTCTGCAGCCGGCCGTGACTGAGCTCCGGGAAATGCCGGTGAAACCAGCGATCGAGGCGGATCTCCGCCTCATCTGCGGCGACCGCCCGCTGCTCGACGCCCGTCATTCGGCCGCGTTGCGCGTACGGCGCAGCTTCGCCAAACCCTCGAGCTTGCGCCTGAGTGCCGCCTCTTCGCCCTCCGCGGTCGGCTCGAAGAAGGTCGGGCGCGCCATGCCGTCGGGAAAATAGTTCTGGCCGGAGAACCGGTCCGGCGCCTCGTGATCGTAAGCGTAGTCCCGACCGTAGCCGAGGTCCTTCATCAGCCGCGTCGGGGCGTTCAGGATGTGCGCGGGCGGCATCAGCGAGCCGCTCTCCTTGGCCGCCCGCATGGCGGCCCCGAACGCGCGGTAGACCGCGTTGGACTTGGGCGCGAGCGCGAGGTGGAGGGTGCATTCCGCGAGCGCCAGCTCGCCCTCGGGGCTGCCCAGCTGCTCGTAGGCCTGGCTCGCAGCGAGCGCGAGCGGTAAGGCGTGCGGATCGGCGAGGCCGATGTCCTCGGCCGCCATCCGAACCAGCCGGCGGGCGAGGTAGCGAGGGTCCTCGCCGCCCTGCAGCATGCGTGCCAGCCAGTAGAGCGCCGCGTCCGGGTCGGAGCCGCGCACCGACTTGTGCAGCGCGCTGATCAGATTGTAGTGCGCTTCCTGCTGGCGGTCGTAGAGCGGCATCCGCCGTTGCAGCACGTGGGCAAGGCTCGCCGGGTCGAGCGCCGGCTCGGCCGAAAGGTCAGCCAGGTTCTCGACCATGTTGAGCAGATAGCGGCCGTCGCCGTCGGCGAGCTCGATCAGCCGCGCGCGCGCCTCGGCATCGAGCGGCAGCGCGTGACCCTGCGCGGTCTCGGCACGCGCGATCAGGGCGTCGAGGGCGGCGTGATCGAGCCGGTTCAGGACCAGGACCTGACAGCGCGAGAGCAGGGCGCCGGTGAGCGCGAAGGACGGATTCTCGGTGGTCGCGCCGATCAGGGTGACCGTGCCGTCCTCGACCTGGGCGAGCAGGCCGTCCTGCTGGGCGCGGTTGAAGCGGTGGATCTCGTCGATGAACAGGAGCGTCGCCTGGCCGGTGCGGCGGTGCGCCTTGGCCTCCTCGTAGACCCTGCGCAGATCCGCGACCCCGGACATGACCGCCGAAAGCGCAACCAGCGACTGCCCGAGCCGGCCCGCAAGCAGGCGGGCGAGGGTCGTCTTGCCGCTGCCGGGCGGCCCCCAGAGAATGATCGAGCCGAGCTGGCCGCGCGCGAACATCCGCCCGAGCGGCGTATCCTGCCCGAGCAGGTGGTCCTGGCCCACCAGCTCGTCCAGCGTCTGCGGACGCAGCCGGTCGGCGAGCGGCTGCCGGGCGCGCGCCTTTGGCGGGAAGACCGGCAGATCCGGACTGTCGAACAGATCGCTCATCCGCCGATCACCACGGCGAGGCTCTCGCCATCGCGCTCGATCTCCAACTGCCAGGGCGCGCGCGCGTTCTGCAACGCCCGGGTCAGCTGCCCCACGTCCTCGATCGCCTGGTCGGCGACCTTGGTCACGAGGTCGCCGCGCTTGAGGCGCAGCTCGGCCGCCGGGCTGCCCCGCTCGACCTTGAGCACGACCACGCCCCGCGCGAAAAGGTCCAGGTCCAAATCCTTGTTCAGGCCGGGCGAGAGATTGGCGACGGTCGCGCCGGCGAGCACTTCCCGGCCCGCAAGCGTGGTCTGCTCGGGCTTCGGACGATAGGGCGGCGTCTCGAGCGGCAGGCGGAGGCTGGCCTCGCGGCCCTGCCGCCAGATGTCGAGCCTGGCGTCCTTGCCGAGCGCGCCGATCGCGAGGCGAAAGTTGAGCGCTTTGGGGTCCTCGACCTCGCGGCCGTCGACCGCGAGGATCACGTCGCCCTTGGCGATCCCCGCCCGCGCCGCCGGCCCGCCCGGATAGATCCGGTTGACCAGAACGCCCTCCGGCCGGCCGAGGCCGAGCGAGGTCGCAAGATCGGCGTCGACCGGCTGCACGACAGCACCCAGCCAGGCGCGCGCCAGACCCTGACCACCGCCCTCGACCGAGCGGATCAGCGCCTTGACCAGATTGACCGGGATGGCAAAGCCAATTCCGATCGAGCCGCCGCCGCGGGTGAAGATCGCGGTGTTGATGCCCACCAGCGCACCATCCAGAGTCACGAGCGGGCCGCCGGAATTGCCTGGATTGATCGCGGCATCGGTCTGAATGAACGAGAGGTCGGGACCGTCGCCGGGTGCGGTCCGGGCGAGCGCCGACACGATGCCGCTGGTCACGGTCTGGCCGATCCCGAAGGGGTCGCCGATCGCGAGCACCAGATCACCGACCTCGAGCACATCGGAATCGCCCATCGGCAGGGTCGGGAGATGATCGCCCTCGATGTCCAGAAGAGCGAGGTCGGCCGCCTGGTCGCCGCCGACCAGGCGGGCGCGGAACTCGCGCCGGTCGGAGGTCACGACCATGATCTCCTCGGCATTCTCGACCACGTGATAGTTGGTCACGATTAGGCCGTCGGCGCGCACGATCACGCCGGAGCCGAGCGAGTTCTCAGGCTGGCGCTGGGCCTCGCGCTCGCCGAACTCCTGGAAGAAGTAGCGAAAGAACGGATCGGCGGCGAACGGGTTCAGGGCCGCCTGCGGCACCTGCTTGTGGGTGTAGATGTTGACCACCGCGGGTGCCGCCTTGCGCACGACGGGCGCAAAGGAGAGCGTGATCTCGGCCCGCGACCCGGGCACCTGCTCGGCCGCCACGACCGCCGTCGGCCGCGTGGCGCCAAGCGAGCAGGCGCCCGCGAGGGTCGCCAAGGCCAACGCCAGCCACGCCCTCATGCGGCAACCTCGGACCAACATCAAACGGCGGCAGCCGGCGAGCGCGAACCGGCCGCCGCGGCCGCCTTGCGCCCCGGTTGCAGCGCTTTCAGGCAGCCTCGGCCGCGGCCTGGTCGCCTCCGGTCTGCGGCGGCCCGGAATCCAGCCCCTTGGCGGCGAGATCGCGCTCAACGAACTCGATCACCGCCAGCGGCGCATCGTCGCCATAGCGGAAGCCGGCCTTGAGGACGCGCACATAGCCACCCGGCCGCTGCCCGTAGCGGGGCCCGAGAACGTCGATCAGCTTGGTCGCCGTGACCTGATCGCGGGTCTTGGCGATGATCAGGCGGCGGGCATGCAGATCGCCCCGCTTGCCCAGCGTCACGAGCTTCTCGACGATCCGGCGCAGCTCCTTGGCTTTGGCCAGCGTGGTCGTGATCTGCTCGTGCTTGACCAGCGCTACCGCCATGTTGGCGAACATCGCCTTGCGATGGCTCGACGTTCGATTCAGCTTGCGACCGGCCAGACGATGGCGCATCGCCCTTCTCCCTCAGTGACCTTTGCCGACGGGCGCGCGCGTCAGAACGGCTCCTCGATCCGGCGCGCCAAGTCCTCGATGTTGTCCGGCGGCCAGCCCGCGACCTCCATGCCGAGGGCGAGGCCCATGTGCGCCAGCACCTCCTTGATCTCGTTCAGCGACTTGCGACCGAAATTCGGGGTGCGCAGCATCTCGGCCTCGGTCTTCTGGACCAGATCGCCGATGTAGACGATGTTGTCGTTCTTCAGGCAGTTGGCCGAGCGCACCGAAAGTTCGAGCTCGTCGACCTTGCGCAACAGATGCGGGTTGAACGGCAGCTCGGGCTTGCTCTCGCCGCCGGTCGCGGTGCGCGGCTCCTCGAAGTTGATGAACAGCTGCAGCTGGTCCTGCAGGATCCGGGCGGCAAGCGCCACCGCGTCCTCGGGCGTCACCGAGCCGTTGGTCTCGACCTGCATGGTGAGCTTGTCGTAGTCCGTGACCTGGCCGACGCGAGCGTGATCGACCCGGTAGGCGACCTTGCGCACCGGGCTGTAGATCGCGTCGATGGCGATCAGGCCGATCGGCGCGTCCTCGGACTTGTTCTGCGCCGCCGGAACGTAGCCGCGGCCGATGCGCGCCGTCATCTCGATCGAGAGCTCGGCCTCCTCGTCGAGATGGCAGATGACGTGGTCGCGGTCCATGATCTCGATGTCGTGGCCGGCCTCGATCATCCCGGCGGTCACCACCGCCGGCCCGCGCACCTTGAGATACATGCGCTTGGGCGTGTCGCTGTGCAGCCGGAGCGCGAGCGACTTGAGGTTGAGGACGATGTCGGTCACGTCCTCGCGCACGCCCGCGATGGTCGAGAACTCGTGCAGCACGCCGTCGATCTGGGCAGCCGTGATCGCAGCACCCTGCAACGACGACAGCAGCACGCGCCGGAGCGCATTGCCGAGCGTGACCCCGAAGCCGCGCTCGAGCGGCTCGGCGACGATCGTGGCCTCGCGGTCCGGCCGAAGCCCGGGTTGCACCTCGAGCTTGGGCGGCTTGATCAGTTCCTGCCAGTTCTTCTGGATCACGGGGCTACCTCGACTGTGACAGGCGTGGGCGAAAATTCGATCGGCCTCTGCCGGCGGGTCGGCCGGGCTGCGTCCGAGGGCGCGCGCCGGCCTAGACCCGACGCCGCTTGCGCGGCCGGCAGCCGTTGTGCGGGATCGGCGTCACGTCCCGGATCGACGTGATCGTGAAGCCGACGCCCTGCAGGGCGCGCAGCGCCAATTCGCGACCCGATCCCGGTCCCCGGACCTCGACCTCCAGGATCTTCATGCCATGCTCCATGGCCTTGCGTCCGGCCTGCTCGGCCGCGACCTGGGCGGCGAACGGGGTCGACTTGCGCGAGCCGCGGAAACCCTGGCTGCCCGCCGACGACCAGGCGATCGCATTGCCCTGGGCGTCGGTGATGGTGATCATGGTGTTGTTGAAGCTGGCGCTGACGTGAGCGACGCCCGAGGAGATGTTCTTGCGTTCGCGGCGGCGCAGGCGCGGGCTGGTATCCTTGGCCATGAGCTTACTTCTTCACCTTCTTCTTGCCGGCGATCGGCCGCGCCGGACCCTTGCGGGTGCGCGCGTTGGTGTGGGTCCGCTGACCGTTGACCGGCAAGCCGCGGCGATGCCGGAGGCCCTTGTAGCAACCGAGGTCCATCAGTCGCTTGATATTCATGGCGACGTCGCGCCGCAGATCGCCCTCGACCCGGTAGTTGCGGTCGATGGTCTCGCGCAAGCGCCCGACCTCGGCGTCCGAAAGATCATTGACCCGGCGACCGAAGGGCACGTCGGCGACCGCCAGGATCTTCTCGGCGCTGGTCCGGCCGATGCCGTAGATGTAAGTCAGCGCGATCCCGACCGGCTTGCCGCTCGGGATGTTCACTCCGGCGATGCGCGCCACGCGAAACTCTCCTCCAGCTCGGGTCCAGATCCACCAGCTCCGGACGGCGCCACCCGCGGCTTCCAGACAACCCCCATATAGGTAGCGAGGCCCGGGCGCGAAAGCGGCGCGATTATAGGTCGCGCGCGCGCGCTGTCAACGCGCCCCGTCAATCCGCCAGACCGTCGATTTTCCTGAACAACTCGTCGGTTACCCGATCGATCTCGGCCATTCCATCCACGGTCACCAGCAACCCCTTGGCGCGGTAGTAGGGCAAGAGCGGCGCCGTCTGGTCGTGGTAAGCCTTGAGCCGGGCACGTACGGTCTCGGGGGTATCGTCCTTGCGGCGAACGAACTCGGTGCTGCCGCAGCCGTCGCAGACGCCAGGCTTCGCGGTCGGCTTGAAGCGGTCGTGATAGCCCGCACCGCACGCGGCGCAGGCGAAGCGGCCCGAGATCCGCTCGACCAGCGCCTCGTCGTCGACCTCGAACTCGACCACCGCAGTGAGCGCCGATGCGCGCCTCGCCAGCATCCGATCGAGCGCTTCGGCCTGGGCAAGCGTGCGCGGAAAGCCGTCGAGGATGAAGCCCTTGGCGCAGTCCGGCTGCTCGATGCGCAAAGCGACCAGGCGGTTGATCACGTCGTCCGGGACCAGCCGCCCGGCATCCATGATCGCCTTGGCCTCGCGTCCGACCTCGGTTCCGGCTGCGACCGCCTCGCGCAGCATGTCGCCGGTCGAGAGATGGGCAAGGCCATAGCGGGCCTTGAGGCGCAGGGCCTGGGTCCCCTTGCCGGCGCCCGGCGGGCCGAGCAGCACCAGGTTCATCAGCGCCTTGCCCCGCGCAGGCGCGCCTTCTTGATCAGGCCCTCGTATTGATGGGCAATCAGGTGCGACTGGATCTGCGCGGTCGTGTCCATGGTGACCGAGACCACGATCAAAAGGCTGGTGCCGCCGAAATAGAACGGCACCGCGTACTGGGAGATCAGAATCTCGGGCAGCAGGCAGACCGCCGACAGATAGGCGGCGCCGACCACGGTCAGGCGGGTCAGGACGTAGTCCAGATATTCGGCGGTCCGCTGGCCCGGCCGGATGCCCGGGATGAAACCGCCGTGCTTCTTGAGGTTCTCGGCGGTATCCTGCGGGTTAAACACGATAGAAGTGTAGAAGAAGGCGAAGAAGACGATCAGAGCGACGAACAGCAGCATGAACAGCGGCTGGCCCCGCCCCAGCAAGGCGGCGATGGTTGCCAGCCATTCCGGCCCGCCGGCGCCGCCGAAGCTCGCCATGGTCGCCGGCATCAGGAGCAGCGAACTCGCGAAGATCGGCGGAATCACGCCCGAGACGTTGATCTTGAGCGGCAGATGCGAGCTCTCGCCGCCGAACATGCGATTGCCCTGCTGGCGCTTGGGATACTGCACCAGGATCCGACGCTGGCCACGCTCGATGAACACGATGAAGGTGACCACGGCGACCGACATGACCAAAAGAAAGATGATCAGCAAGGTCGAGAGCGCACCGGTGCGGCCGAGCTCGAGGGTTTTGGCGAGCGCCGCCGGCAGCTGGGCGATGATGCCGGTGAAGATGATCAGCGAGATGCCGTTGCCGACCCCGCGCGCGGTGATCTGCTCGCCGAGCCACATCAGGAACAGGGTGCCGCCCACGATCGTGATCACGGCCGTGATCCGGAAATACCAGCCGGGGTCGACCACCGCACTGCCGGACGGACCGCTCATCGCCTCGAGCCCGACGGCCAGGCCATAGCCCTGAAACGCCGACAGCACCACGGTCAGGTAGCGGGTGTACTGGTTGATCTTCTTGCGCCCGACCTCGCCTTCCTTCTTGAGCTGCTCGATGGTCGGCGAGACCGCGGTCATCAGCTGCATGATGATCGAGGCCGAAATGTAGGGCAGGATCCCGAGCGCGAAGATCGACATGCGCTTGAGCGCGCCGCCGGCGAACATGTTGAACATGCCCATGATGCCGCCGGAGTTCTGCTCGAAGATCTGCGCCATGACCCCCGAATCGATGCCCGGCAGCGGGATGTAGGTGCCGAAGCGGTAGACGATCAGGCAGCCGAGCGCGAACCAGAGCCGCTTTTTGAGCTCGGTCGCCTTGCTGAACGCGCCAAGGTTGATGTTGGCGGCCAGCTGCTCGGCCATCGATGCCATGGCGGCCTCCGCTTACGCGCTCGCCGGCCCGTCGGCCGGTGGCTCGGCGGCCGGCGGCGGCTCGGCGGCCGGCGGCGGCTCGGCCGGCACCTGCGCCAGGGTCAGCTTGCCGCCGGCCTTGGCGACCGCAGCCACCGCCGCCCTGGACGCACTGTCGACCTCGATCGTGAGCGGCGTGGTCAGCTCGCCCCGCGCCAGCAGCCGGACGCCGTCCAGACGCTTGGAGACCAGGCCCGCGGCGCGCAGGGCCATCAGGTCGACCGGTCGGGTGGCATCGATCCGTCCGGCGTCGACCGCGGCCTGCAGGCGGTCCAGATTGACCGGGACATAGACCTTCCGGAACAGATTCTTGAAGCCGCGCTTGGGCAGGCGCCGATAGATCGGCATCTGGCCGCCCTCGAAGGCGCGGGTCGCCGAGCCCGCGCGCGCGCGCTGTCCCTTGTGGCCGCGACCGGCGGTCTTGCCGGTGCCCGAGCCGATGCCCCGGCCGACCCGTTTGGGCGCCTGCCGGCTGCCGCGGCCCGGTGCCAGTTGATTGAGCTTCATCACCCTGCCTTCACTGTCCCTTGGCGGCGGTCGTCACCGGTCGCGGCGGTGGTCTCGGGAGCGGCCGCGGGTGCCGCGTCCCCGGCCAGCGGTTCGACGCGGACGAGATGATGCACCCGATTGATCCGGCCCCGCACCGCCGGGGTGTCGGGCTGGATCCGCGAACGACCGATCTTGTTCAGCCCGAGGCCGACCAGGTTGGCCCGCTGGCGCCGATGGCGGCCGATCGGGCTGCCGGTCTGGGTCACGCGCAGCTGGTCCGTCATCACGCCGGCTCCGCCCGCGCCTCGCCGCCCCCGGCGTCGCGTCGACCGACGATGTCGCCGACCTTCTTGCCGCGCTTGGCGGCCACCGCCCGCGGCGACATCATCTTGGTGAGCGCGTCGAAGGTCGCCTTGACCATGTTGTGCGGGTTCGAGCTGCCGATCGACTTGGCGACCACGTCGCCGATGCCGAGCGCCTCGAACACCGCCCGCATCGGGCCGCCGGCGATGATCCCGGTGCCGGCCGGTGCCGCGCGCATCACGACGTGCCCGGCGCCAAAATGGCCCTCGATGTCGTGATGCAGGGTCCGCCCCTGGCGCAACGGCACCCGGATCAGGCTGCGCTTGGCCTGCTCGGTCGCCTTGCGCACCGCCTCCGGCACTTCGCGCGCCTTGCCGCTGCCATAGCCGACCCGGCCCTTGCCGTCGCCGACGATCACCAGGGCCGAGAAGCCGAAGCGCCGGCCGCCCTTGACCACCTTGGCGACCCGATTGATGTTGACCAGGCGGTCGACCAGCTCGCCGTCCTGGCGCTCCTCGTGGCCCATCCTTGCCATGACGCTTCCTTCTCGCCCTAAAACACCAGCCCGACCGCCCGGGCGGCGTCGGCCAGGGCCTTGATCCGGCCATGGTAGCGATAGCCGCCGCGGTCGAACACCACGGCCTCGACGCCCGCCGATTTTGCGCGTTCCGCCAGCAGGCGGCCGACCTGCTCGGCGGCACTGCGGTCGGCGCCGGTCTTGAGCTCGGCGCGCAACGTCTTCTCCAGGCTCGAGGCCGCCGCGAGCGTCCGCCCCGCCTCGTCGTCGATCACCTGGGCGTAGATATGCTTGCTCGAGCGGAACACCGAGAGCCGCGGCCGACCATGGCCGCTCTTGCGCAACGCCGATCGGGTCCGGCGACGGCGCCTGACGAAACGCTCAGCTGGCTTGACCATGGTCCTACTTCTTCTTGCCTTCCTTGCGCAGGATGACCTCGTCGTCGTAGCGGATGCCCTTGCCCTTGTAGGGCTCGGGCTTGCGGAATGCCCTGAGCTCAGCCGCGATCTGGCCGACCCGCTGGCGGTCGGCGCCGGTGATCGCGATCGCCGTCGGGGTCTCGCAGGCGACCGCGATATCGGCCGGGATCGCGTATTTGATGTCGTGACTGTAGCCGAGTTGGAGGTTCAGGATCTTGCCGTCAAGGGCGGCCCGGTAGCCGACGCCGCTGATCACGAGCTTGCGCGTGAAGCCCTTCGAGACGCCATCGACCATGTTGGCGACGAGCGTGCGAGCGAGCCCCCACATCGCCCGGGCGCGCTTGCTGTCGCCGCGCGGCCGCACCGTGATGCCGCCGTTCTCGCGCGCGACCTCGACCTCGGCGGGCAGGCTCTGGCTCAGCTCACCGAGCTTGCCGCTCACGCTGACCGTCTGGCCGTCCAGGGCGACCGTGACGCCGTCCGGGATGACGACGGGATGTTTGCCAATCCGTGACATGCTCAGAACACCGTGCAGAGGATTTCGCCGCCGACGTGCGCCGCGCGCGCCTCGGCGTCGGAGATGACGCCCCGCGGCGTCGACAGGATGGCGATCCCGAGACCGTTGTAGACCCGCGGCAGGTCCTTGACCCCGGAATAGATCCGCCGGCCCGGCTTGGAGACCCGGCGCAGCTCACGGATCACAGGCTCGCCGTTATGATACTTGAGCTCGATCGACAGCTCCCCATGGCCGATCTCCTCGTGCCGATAGCCGCGGATGTAGCCTTCGCGCTGGAGCACTTCGAGGACATTGACGCGCAGCCGCGAGGCCGGACTGTTGACCGCCGGCTTGTGCGCCGCCTGGCCGTTCCGGATACGGGTCAGCATATCGCCCAGAGGATCAGTCAGCGCCATCCGTAGCTCTCCGTTCTCGGTCCCGCGCCCGCCTGCATTGCCAGCTCGCCCCCACTACCAGCTGGCCTTGACCAGGCCCGGGATCTGCCCGGCCGAGCCGAGGTCGCGCAAGGCGATGCGCGACAGGCCGAACTTCCGATGATAGCCGCGCGGTCGTCCGGTCAAGGTGCAGCGGTTGCGCAGCCGGATCTTGGCGCTGTTGCGCGGCAACGCCGCCAGCGCCAGGGTGGCCTCGAAGCGTTCCTCGGGCTCGCGCGTGCGGTCCCGGGCCACGGTCCGAAGCTCCGCACGCTTGGCGGCGTAACGCAGGACCAGCCGGCGCCGGCTCTGATTCTTCTCGATGGCGCTCTTCTTTGCCATGCGAAGATTCCTCTCAGCTCGTAAAGGGCATGCGGAAATGCTCGAGCAAGGCCCGGGCCTCGGCATCGTTCGCGGCGGTCGTGCAGATCACCACGTCCATGCCGCGGGTCTCGTCGACGTCATCGTAGTTGATCTCGGGAAAGATGATCTGCTCCTTCAAGCCCAGGGCATAATTGCCTCTGCCGTCGAAACTTTTTGGCGAGACCCCGCGGAAGTCGCGGACCCGCGGCAGGGCGATGTTGATCAGTCGGTCGAGGAACTCGTACATCCGCTGCCGGCGCAAGGTCACCTTGCAGCCGATCGCCATGCCTTCCCGCAGCTTGAAGTTGGCGACCGACTTGCGGGCCCGCCGGGGCACCGGCTTCTGGCCGCTGATCAGCGCCATCTCGTTGATCGCCGCCTGCAGCTTCTTCTGGTCCTGGGTCGCTTCGCCGACCCCCATGTTGAGCACGATCTTGTCGAGCCTCGGGATCTGCATCGGGTTCTTGTAGTTGAACTGCGTCTGCAGCTCGCCGCGGACGACCTCGCGATAGTGGTCATACAAGCGGGCCATGCCGGCATCCCCTAGCGGTCGATGACTTCGCCGGAGCGCTTGGCGAAGCGCACCTTGCGACCGTCATCGAGGAACTTGTACCCGACCCGGGTCGCCTGATGGCCGGCCGGATCGAGATGGGCGACGTTCGAGATGTGGATCGGGGCCTCCTTGTCGACGATGCCGCCGGCGTGCCCGGCCGCCGGCCGCTGGTGCCGCTTGACCATGTTGACGCCTTGCACCACCAGCCGGTCCTCCTGGCGCAGGACGCGCAGCACCTCGCCCTGCTTGCCGCGGTCGCGGCCGGTGACCACGACCACGCGGTCGCCCTTCTTGATCTTGAACTTCTTGGCCATCACCCGGTCTTCTTGCTCGAACGCATAGGCCTTCAGAGGACTTCCGGCGCCAGCGAGATGATCTTCATGAAGCGCTTGGCCCGCAGCTCGCGCGTCACCGGCCCGAAGATCCGGGTGCCGATCGGCTCGCCCTGCGGGTTGATCAGCACCGCGGCGTTCTTGTCGAAGCGGATCGCGCTGCCGTCCGCCCGGTGGATCTCCTTGGCGGTGCGCACGATCACGGCGCGGTGGACGTCGCCCTTCTTGACCTTGCCGCGCGGAATCGCCTCCTTGACCGCGACCACGATCACGTCGCCGATGCTGGCGAACCTGCGGCGCGAGCCGCCGAGCACGCGGATGCACTGCACCCGGCGGGCACCGGAGTTGTCCGCGACCTCGAGGTTGGTCTCCGACTGGATCATGGTCTCAAAGCCTCAGCTCGCCGGCGCGTCGGGCGCGGCCGGCGGTTCCCACACCACCTCGAAGCGCTTGAGCTTGGAGATCGGCCGGCATTCCTGAATCCGGACCAGGTCGCCGACCTTGTAGCGATTGGTCTCGTCGTGCGCCGCGTAGCGCTTCGAGCGATTGATGTACTTTTTGTACAGAGGATGCATCACCCGGCGGTCGACCCGGACGATGACGGTCTTGTCGGCCTTGTCACTGACCACGGTGCCCTGGAGAACCCGACGCGGCATGGCAGCGCTCCTCAACCCGCCGCCGGGCGGGTGCCAAGGATCGTCTTGATGCGCGCGATGTCGCGGCGGACCGCGCGCACCCGGCTGGTGTTCTCGAGCTGGCCGGTCGCCTTCTGGAAACGCAAGTTGAACTGCTCCTTCTTCAGCTGCAGCAGCTGCTCGCGCAGCTCGTCGCCGCTCTTGGCGCGGACCTCGCTCGCCTTCATAGGCCCAGCTCCTCGCCGACCCGCGCCACGAAGCGGGTGTGCAGCGGCAGCTTGGCGGCGCCCGCGGCGGATCGCCTCCTGGGCCAGCCCCGACGGCACGCCGTCGATCTCGAACATGATCCGACCCGCCTTGACCGGGGCCACCCAATACTCGACCGAGCCCTTGCCCTTGCCCATGCGCACCTCGGCCGGCTTCTTGCTCACCGGCCGGTCCGGGAAGATCCGGATCCAGACCCGCCCGGCGCGCTTGAGATGGCGCGTGATCGCGCGGCGCGCCGCCTCGATCTGGCGGGCGGTGACCCGGGCGTTGGTGGTCGCCTTCATGCCGAAGGCGCCGAAGTTGAGCTCCGCGCCGGCCTTGGTCAGGCCGTCGTTGCGCTCCTTGTGGCGCTTGCGGTACTTGGTCCGTTTGGGCTGCATCATGGCCTAGGCGCTCCCATCAGCTCCCCCCCCCATCAGCTCCGCACCGAGGAGGTCTCGCTGAGCCGCCGGTCGTGCGCGGTCGGGTCGTGCTCCATGATCTCGCCCTTGAACACCCAGACCTTGACGCCGTTGGTGCCATAGGGCGTGAACGCCGTGGCGCGGCCGAAGTCGATGTCGGCGCGCAGCGTATGCAGCGGCACGCGGCCCTCGCGATACCACTCGCCGCGAGCGATCTCGGCGCCGCCAAGGCGACCCTGGCAGGCGACCTTGATCCCCTGGGCGCCGAGCCGCATCGCCGATTGCACCGCGCGCTTCATGGCGCGGCGAAAGGTCACCCGCCGCTCGAGCTGCTGGGCGATGTTCTCGGCGACCAGGCGGGCGTCGATCTCGGGCTTGCGGATCTCGACGATGTTGAGATGGACATCGCCCGTGCACCGCTTGGCGAGCTCGCGCCGGAGCGCCTCGATCTCCTGGCCCTTCTTGCCGATCACGACCCCCGGCCGGGCGGTGTGGATCGAGATCCTGGCCTTCTTCGCCGGCCGCTCGATCACGATCTTGCTGACGCCCGCCTGCTTCAGGCGCTTGTGCAGGTAGCTGCGGATCGCGAGATCCTCGTTCAGGAGGTCGCGATACTGGTGGCCCGCGTACCAGCGCGAGTCCCAGGTGCGGTTGATGCCGAGCCGGAGCCCGACCGGATTGACCTTGTGCCCCATCAGGCGGCCTCCTCGCGTTCCTCGACCACGATCCGCAAGCGGGAGATCGGCTTCTCGATCCGGCCCACCCGGCCGCGCGCCCGGGCGCGAAAGCGCTTCATGACCAGCGACTTGCCGACGCTCGCTTCGGCCACCACGAGGCGGTCGACATCGAGGTCGTGGTTGTTCTCGGCATTCGCGATCGCCGACATCAGCACCTTCTTGACGTCGCGGGCGATCCGCTTGCGGCTGAAGGTCAGCTGGTGGAGCGCCCGCTCGGCCTTGAGGCCGCGGATCAGCTGCGCGACCAGGTTGAGCTTGCGCGGGCTCGTGCGCAGCAGGCGCGCCATCGCCATCGCCTGGTTGTCGGGCAGCGCGCGCTCATGCTTAGGCTTGCCCATCGCCGTCTCCCGCGCTCACCGCCGGCGCGCCTTCTTGTCGGCGCCGTGGCCATGATAGGTCCGGGTCGGCGAGAACTCGCCGAGCTTGTGCCCGACCATGTTCTCGGTGACGTACACCGGCAGAAACTTGTGGCCGTTGTAGACCGCGAAGGTGAGGCCCACGAATTCCGGCACGATGGTGGAGCGCCGGGACCAGGTCTTGATGATCTCGTTGCGCGTTGAGGACCTGGCCTTCTCCGCCTTGGCGAGCAGATAGCCGTCGACGAAGGGCCCCTTCCAGACCGAGCGCGACATGGGGCTCAGCCTCCCCTCTTCTTGGCCAGATGGCGCGAGCGCAGGATCAGGCCGCCGGTCTTCTTGTTCCGCCGCGTACGCGCTCCCTTGGTCGGCTTGCCCCAGGGGGTGACCGGGTGGCGACCGCCCGAGGTCCGGCCCTCGCCGCCGCCATGCGGGTGGTCGACCGGGTTCATGGCGACGCCGCGCACATGCGGCCGCCAGCCCAGCCAGCGCATGCGTCCGGCCTTGCCGTAGTTGACGTTCTGGTGGTCGGGGTTGGAGACCGCGCCGATCGAGGCCATGCATTCGGCGCGCACCCGGCGGATCTCGCCCGAGGCCAGGCGCAGCTGGGCGTAGTCGGCATCGCGGCCGACCAGCTGCACGTAGGTGCCGGCGGCGCGCGCGAGCTGGCCGCCCTTGCCGGGCTTGAGCTCGACATTGTGGATGATCGTGCCCATCGGGATGTTCTTGAGCGGCGCCGCGTTGCCGGCCTTGACGTCGACCCGCTCGTCGGCGATCACCGGGTCGCCGACGCCCAGGCGCTGCGGCGCCAGGATGTAGGCGACCTCGCCGTCGGCGTAGCGGATCAGCGCGATGAACGCCGAGCGGTTGGGGTCGTACTCGAGCCGCTCGACCGTGCCTTCGACCCCGAACTTCTTCCGCTTGAAGTCGATCAGCCGGTAGGTCCGCTTGTGGCCGCCGCCGCGGTGCCAGGCGGTGATGCGGCCACGGTTGTTGCGGCCGCCGCTCTTGGCCAGGCCCTCGGTCAAGCGCTTGACCGGCTTGCCTCGCCACAGCTCCGAGCGGTCGACCAGCACCAGCTGGCGCAGCGACGGCGTGACCGGCTTGTAGCTCTTCAATGCCATCTTCGAGGTTCCCGCCCTCAGATGCCCGTGGTGACGTCGATGCTCTGGCCTTCGACGAGCGTCACGATCGCCTTCTTGACGTCGCTGCGCCTGCCCGGCCGGCCCTTAAACTTCTTGACCTTGCCCTTGCGGTTGAGGGTATTGACCGCCTTGACCTTGACCCCGAACAGGCCCTCGACCGCGAGCTTGATGTCGGGCTTGGTCGCCTCCTTGCGGACCCGGAAGGTGACCTGATTGTGCTCCGAGCCCTGGGTCGACTTCTCCGTGATCACGGGGCCCAGGATGATCTCGTACATCCGCTCGCGGTTCATGCCAGGCGCTCCTCGAGTTCGCGCACGGCATCCCGGGTCAGCACCAGAAGGTCGCGCCGCAGGATGTCGTAGACGTTGGCGCCGGCCACCGCCATTAGCTGCAGTCCGACCAGATTCTGCGCCGCGCGCGAGAAATTCTGATCGAACTCGGGGCCGTCGATCAGCAGCACCGACGACCAGCCGAGCCGGTCGAGCCGGGTCGCCAGCTGCTTGGTCTTGGGCTCAGGCAGCGCCGCGCGGTCGAGGACCACGAGCTTGCCGTCGGCGAGCTTGCTCGAGAGGGCCACCTTGAGCCCGAGCTTGCGCACCTTCTTGGGCAGGTCGATCGCGTGGTCGCGGGGCGTCGGCCCGAACGCCTTGCCGCCGCCCCGGAACTGCGGCACCGAGGCGGCGCCATGACGGGCCCGGCCGGTGCCTTTCTGCTTGTACATCTTGCGCGTGGTCGCCTTGACCTCGCCGCGGGTCTTGGCCTTGTGGGTGCCCTGACGGCGCTTGGCCAGCTGCCAGCGCACGACCTGATGGAGCACGTCGCTGCGCACCGCCTGGCCGAACACCGCCGGGCTCAGCTCGATCGTGCCGGCGTCGCCCTGCTCGAGGGTGGTGACCGCGATCTCCATCCGGCTACTCCCCGGCCCCCGCTTCGGCCGCGGCCGGGCTCGCGGCCCCGATCACGCCGGCGGGCTGCGGTGCGGCCTTGGGCAGGGCGCGCTTGATCGCATCGGTGATCCGGACATAGCCGCCTTTGGCGCCCGGTACCCCGCCCTTGACCAGGACGAGGCCACGTTCCCTGTCGACGCCCATCACCTCGAGGTTCTGCACCGTGACCCGGCGGTCGCCCATGTGGCCGGCCATCTTCTTGCCCTTGAACACCTTGCCCGGGTCCTGGCACTGGCCGATCGACCCGTGCGAGCGATGCGAGATCGACACGCCGTGGCTCGCCCTCAGGCCATGGAAACCCCAGCGCTTCATCGCGCCGGCGAAGCCCTTGCCGATGCTGGTGCCGGCGACGTCGACGTACTGGCCGACCACGAAATGCTCGACCGAGAGCCCCGTTCCCGGCTCCAAGAGCGCGTCCTCGCTGACCCGGAACTCGGCGAGCTTGGCCTTGGGCACCACGTTCGCCTTGGCGAAATGGCCCCGCATGGGCTTGGTCACGTTCTTGGCCTTGGCCTTGCCGACGCCGAGCTGGACCGCGCAATAGCCCTCCCGCTCGATCCGCCGCGCGGCCGTCACCTCGCAGTCCTGGACGCGCAGCACGGTGACCGGGCTATGGCTGCCGTCCTCGCCGAACAGCCGGGTCATGCCGAGCTTTTCCGCCAACAATCCGGTGCGCATGGTGGTCGTCCCGCTTGCCTGACCTCAGACCTTGATCTCGACGTCGACCCCGGCCGCGAGGTCGAGCTTCATCAGCGCGTCGACCGTCTGAGGCGTCGGATCGACGATGTCCAGGAGCCGCTTGTGGGTGCGGATCTCGAACTGCTCGCGCGACTTCTTGTCGACGTGCGGCGAGCGCAGCACGGTCACCCGCTCGGTCCGGGTCGGCAGCGGGATCGGCCCGCGCACCCGCGCCCCGGTCCGCTTGGCCGTGCTCACGATCTCGCGCGCCGACAGATCGAGCACCCGGTGATCGAACGCCTTCAGGCGTATCCGTATGTTCTGCGTGTCCATGGCGTTCGCTCTGTCCGATGCTCGCGTTGCGTGCCGCTATTCGATGATCGAGGCGACGACGCCGGCGCCGACGGTGCGGCCGCCTTCCCGGATCGCAAACCGCAGGCCCTCTTCCATCGCGATCGGCGCAATCAGGTTGACCTTCATCGTCACGTTGTCGCCCGGCATCACCATCTCGGTCCCGTCCGGCAATTCGATCGTCCCCGTCACGTCCGTCGTCCGGAAAAAGAACTGCGGCCGGTAGTTCGAGAAGAACGGCGTGTGCCGGCCGCCCTCCTCCTTCGTCAACACGTAGGTCTCGGCGTTGAAGCGCGTATGCGGCGTGATCGACCCGGGCTTGCACAACACCTGCCCGCGCTCGACGTCGTCCCGCTTCACGCCCCGCAGCAAAACCCCGACGTTGTCCCCGGGCTCGCCCCGATCCAAGCAGCTTGCGGAACATCTCGACGCCCGTGCACACCGTCTTCTGGGTGTCCTTGATGCCGACGATCTCGACCTCCTCGCCGACGTTGATGATCCCGCGCTCGACCCGGCCCGTCACCACCGTCCCCCGGCCCGAGATCGAGAACACGTCCTCGATCGGCATCAAAAACGGCCGGTCCATCGCCCGCTCCGGCTGCGGTATGTAGGCGTCCACCGCCTTCATCAGTTCCAGAACCGAGCCCTTGCCCAGCTCCGCATCGCCCCGCCCCTCGAGCGCGAACAGCGCCGAGCCCTTGACGATCGGGATGTCGTCGCCCGGAAACTCGTACTGCGACAAGAGCTCGCGCACCTCGAGCTCGACCAATTCCAACAGCTCCGGATCGTCCACCTGGTCGACCTTGTTCAGGTAGACCACGATCGCCGGCACGCCGACCTGGCGCGCGAGAAGGATGTGCTCGCGCGTCTGCGGCATCGGCCCGTCGGCAGCGCTCACCACCAGGATCGCGCCATCCATCTGGGCAGCGCCCGTGATCATGTTCTTGACGTAGTCGGCGTGCCCCGGGCAGTCGACATGCGCGTAGTGCCGGTTCGCGGTCTGATACTCGACGTGCGCGGTGTTGATCGTGATCCCGCGCGCCTTCTCCTCCGGCGCCTTGTCGATCTGGTCGTAGCTCGTGAAGGTCGCCCCCCCGGTCTCCGCCAGTATCTTCGTGATCGCCGCCGTCAGCGTCGTCTTGCCGTGATCCACATGTCCAATCGTGCCCACATTCGCATGCGGCTTCGTCCGCTCAAACTTCGCCTTCGACATCGCTCCTCGGTCTCCGTCTCGTGCTACCGCCGCAAGGGCTCAGGCGTATTTCGCCTGGATCTCGTGGGCCACGACCTGTGGCACCGGCTCGTAGTGGTCGAACGTCATGGTGAACTGCGCCCGGCCTTGGGAGAGCGAGCGCAGCGTGTTGACATAGCCGAACATGGTCGCCAGCGGCACCATGGCGGTGATCACCTGGGCATTGGCGCGCGGCTGCATGCCGGTGATATGGCCGCGCCGGCTGTTGAGGTCGCCGATGATGTCGCCCATGTAGTCCTCGGGCGTCACCGCCTCGACCGCCATGACCGGCTCGAGCAGGACCGGCGCCGCCTTGGCGATGCCCTCGCGAAAGGCGGCGCGGGCCGCGATCTCGAACGCCATGACCGAGCTGTCGACCTCGTGGTAGGCGCCGTCCATGAGCGTGGCCGCGAGATCGACCATCGGGAAGCCCGCGAGCACCCCGCTCTGCATCGCCGAGGCCAGCCCCTTTTGGATCCCCGGCACGTACTCGCGCGGGACCGAGCCGCCGACGACCTTGTTGGTGAACACGAAGCCCGAGCCCCGCTCGCCCGGCTCGAACCGCAGCTTGACCCGCGCGAACTGCCCGGCGCCGCCGGTCTGCTTGCGGTGGGTGTAGTCGACGTCGCTCGCGCGCGTGATGGTCTCCCGGTAGGCGACCTGCGGCGCGCCGACGTTGGCGTCGACCTTGAACTCGCGCTTGAGGCGATCGACGATGATCTCGAGATGGAGCTCGCCCATGCCCTTGATCACGGTCTGCGCGGACTCGGCGTCGACGCCGACCCGGAACGACGGGTCCTCGGCCGCGAGCTTGGCCAGCGCCGTCGACAGCTTCTCCTGATCGGCCTTGGTCTTGGGCTCGACCGCGACCTCGATCACCGGATCGGGAAAGTCCATCCGCTCCAGGATGACCTGGCGATTGACATCCGAGAGGGTGTCGCCGGTGGTCGTGTTCTTGAGGCCCACCAGGGCCACGATGTCGCCGGCGCGGGCGTCCTTGACCTCCTCGCGGGTGTTGGCATGCATCTGCAGGATGCGGCCGATGCGCTCGCGCTGCCCCTTGACCGTGTTCATCATGTAGGAGCCGCTCTCGACCACGCCCGAGTACACCCGGATGAAGGACAGCGTGCCGACGAAGGGGTCGGACATGATCTTGAAGGCGAGGGCCGCGAACGGCTCGTCGTCGCCCGTGCGCCGGTCCACGACCTCGTCGGAGTCGGGCCGGACGCCCTGGATCGGGGGCACGTCCAGCGGCGAGGGCAGAAAATCGACCACCGCGTCGAGCAGCGGCTGGACGCCCTTGTTCTTGAAGGCCGAGCCGCACAGCACGGGCACCAGTTTGTGGGCGAGCGTGCCCTTGCGGATGCAGCGCCTGAGGGTCGCCGCGTCCGGCTCCTCGCCACCGAGGTAGCGCTCGAGCGCGTCGTCATCGAACTCGACCGCGGTCTCGATCAGGGCATGCCGGTACTCGGCCGCCTGCGCCTCGAGAGCCGCCGGGATCGGCAGGGACTCGAACTCGGCGCCGAGCGTGTCGTCCTTCCAGATCACCGCCTGCCGGTTGATCAGGTCGACGTTGCCGACATAGTCCGCCTCGACGCCGACCGGCAGCGTGAGGACCAGCGGCGTGGCGCCGAGCCGGTCGCGGATCATCTGGACGCAGCGGAAGAAGTCGGCGCCGATCCGGTCCATCTTGTTGACGAAGCAGATCCGCGGCACCCGATACTTGTCCGCCTGGCGCCAGACCGTCTCGGACTGGGGCTCGACGCCGGCGACCGAATCGAACACCGCGACCGCGCCGTCCAGCACCCTGAGCGAGCGCTCGACCTCGATCGTGAAGTCGACGTGGCCGGGCGTGTCGATGATGTTGATCCGATGGTCCTTCCACTCGGCGGTGGTCGCCGCCGAGGTGATCGTGATGCCGCGCTCCTGCTCCTGCTCCATCCAGTCCATGGTCGCGGTGCCTTCGTGCACCTCGCCGAGCTTATACGACTTGCCGGTGTAATAAAGGACCCGCTCGGTGGTCGTGGTCTTGCCGGCATCGATGTGCGCCATGATGCCGATGTTGCGGTAGCGCTCCAGAGGCGTGGTGCGGGCCATGGCCTTCGTCCGTCCCGGCTCGCTCACCAGCGGTAATGCGAGAAGGCGCGATTGGCTTCGGCCATGCGCAGCGTGTCCTCGCGCTTCTTGAAGGCGGCGCCGCGGCCGTTGGCGGCGTCGAGGAGCTCGTTCGCCAGGCGGTCGACCATGGTCTTCTCCGAGCGCTTGCGGGCGATGTCGATGATCCAGCGGATCGCGAGCGCCTGGCGGCGCGACGGCCGTACCTCGACCGGCACCTGGTAGGTGGCGCCGCCGACCCGGCGCGAGCGCACCTCGAGGATCGGCTTGACGTTCTCGAGCGCGCCGTGGAACATCTCGAGCGGGTCGCGCCCCGCCCGGCTCTGCATCTTGTCCAAAGCCCCGTACACGATCCGCTCGGCGACCGACTTCTTGCCCGCGAGCATGATCGCGTTCATGAACTTGGACAGCACCAGATCGCCGTATTTGGGATCCGGCAGGATATCGCGTTTGTCGGCGGCGCGTCGACGAGCCATGGGCTGCTTCCTACTTCGGCCGCTTGGCGCCGTATTTCGAGCGACGCTGCCGGCGCCCCGACACGCCCTGGGTGTCGAGCGTGCCGCGGATGATGTGATAGCGGACCCCCGGCAGGTCCTTGACCCGGCCGCCCCGGATCAGGACCACCGAATGCTCCTGCAGGTTGTGGCCTTCGCCCGGGATGTAGCTCGTGACCTCGAAGCCGTTGGTCAGGCGCACGCGCGCGACCTTGCGCAGCGCCGAGTTCGGCTTCTTCGGGGTGGTCGTGTAGACCCGGGTGCAGACGCCGCGGCGTTGCGGGCAGGCCTCGAGCGCCGGCACCTTGTTGCGCGCCGGTTCCGCCTGCCGCGGCTTGCGGACGAGCTGATTGATGGTCGGCAAGGCTCCGTGCTCCATCGAGGCCACGACAACGAGAAGACCCGCCGCCCCGGATCGCCCGGGCGGGAGGGTCTGCAGGTGGGGTCGCGCTGGTTGTCGACTTAAACGTGGATGCTGCGTCTGAACGGTCGGTTCACCACCAGCAACCCAGCTGAACAGGTGCGGCTGCTTTTAGAGGCCCGCCAGGCGAGCGTCAAGCCTTGAATCCGGAGCGCTGCAGCGCTTCCACCGGGCCGGCGGGGCTCCGCCCGCGACGGCAGGAGCCCAGCCGGCCGGCTTACTCGGCGGGCGGCAGCTCGCTCATCTCCGGCAGGGTCATCACCGTCTCCTCGGGCGGCAGCTCCTCGGGCGGCGCGAACCGCTCGCTGCTCCCCGCCAGCCGCTTCAGCCGGTTCATCACGCCGCCGCTGCCGGCCGGGATCAGCCGGCCGACGATCACGTTCTCCTTGAGCCCGCTCAGATGATCGACCTTGCCGGCGAAGGCGGCGTCGGTCAGAACCCGCGTGGTCTCCTGGAACGAGGCCGCCGAGATGAACGACTGGGTCTGCAGGGACGCCTTGGTGATCCCCTGCAGCACCGCGATCGCGGCTGCCGGCTTGCGGTCGTCCTCGACCGCGCGCTGCGTTGGCCTCGTCGAACTCGAGCCGGTCGACCTGCTCGCCGATCAGGAAGGTGGTCTCGCCGGGATCGCTGATCTCGACCTTCTGCAGCATCTGGCGCACGATCACCTCGACGTGCTTGTCGTTGATCTTGACGCCCTGGAGGCGGTAGACCTCCTGGATCTCGTTGACGAGGAAACCCGCCAGCGCCTCGACGCCCTTGACCCTCAGGATGTCGTGCGGCACCGGATTGCCGTCGACCAGGAGATCGCCCTCGCGCACGATGTCGCCCTCCTGGACGACCACGTGGCGGCCCTTGGGGATCAGATACTCGATCGCCTCGCCGTCCTCCTCGAGCGGCATGATCCGCAGCCGGCGCTTGGTCTTGTAGTCCTTGCCGTACTCGACCCGGCCGGCGCTCTCGGCGATGATCGCCGGGTCCTTGGGCCGCCTCGCCTCGAACAGCTCGGCGACCCGCGGCAGACCGCCCGTGATGTCGCGGGTCTTGCTCGCCTCCTTGGGCAGCCGGGCGATCACGTCGCCGGCGTGGACCTCGACCGCGCTCTCGATATTGAGGATCGCGCCGACCGGCAGGTAGTAGCGGGCCTCGGCGCCGCTCGGCAGCTTGACCGGCTGCGCCTCGTCGTCCTGGATCAGAACCGACGGCCGCAAATTGCCGCCCCGGGTCTGCTGGCGCCAGTCGGTCAATTCCTTGCTCGCCCGGCCGGTCGCCTCGTCGACCACCTCGCGGAAGGTCACGCCCTCGACCATGTCCATGAACACCGCCCGCCCCGAGGCCTCGGTGATGATCGGCAGCGTGTGCGGGTCCCACTCGACCAGACGCTGGCCCTTCTCGATCTTGCCTTCGGGCGCCACCAGCAGGCGGGCGCCATAGGGCAGCCGGTGGCGCGCCTTCTCGCGCCCGGTCTCGTCGTGCAGCACCAGCTCCGTGGTCCGGCCGAGGACGACCGAGCGCCGCTTGCTGTCGACCACGAGGTTCGGATTGGTCAGCTGCATGGTGCCGCTGACCGTCGCCTCGACGCTCGAGCGCTCGGCCTGCGACTGCGCAGCACCACCGATGTGGAAGGTGCGCATGGTCAGCTGCGTCCCGGGCTCGCCGATGCTCTGGGCGGCGATCACGCCGACCGCCTCGCCGCTGTTGACCGGCGTGCCGCGCGCCAGATCGCGGCCGTAGCACAGGCTGCAGACCCCGCCCAGGCTCTCGCAGGTGAGGACCGAGCGGACCTGGACGCTCTCGACCACGGCCTCGTCGAGGATCCGGACCTTCTCCTCGTCGAGCAGCTCGTTGCGCTCGGCCAGGACCTCGCCGGTGACCGGATGCAGGACGTCCTCGGCGATCGTGCGGCCGAGGATGCGCTCGGCCAGCTCCTCGATCACCTCGCCGCCCTGGATGACCGGGGCCAGCGTGATCGAGTTGACCGTGCCGCAGTCGTCCTCGACGATGATGCAGTCCTGGGCGACGTCGACCAGCCGGCGGGTCAGGTAGCCCGAGTTGGCGGTCTTGAGCGCCGTGTCGGCCAGGCCCTTGCGGGCGCCGTGGGTCGAGTTGAAGTACTCGAGGACCGAGAGCCCCTCCTTGAAGTTGGAGATGATCGGGGTCTCGATGATCTCGCCCGAGGGCTTGGCCATCAGGCCGCGCATGCCGGCCAGCTGCTTGATCTGGGCGGCCGAGCCGCGGGCGCCGGAATCCGCCATCATGAAGATCGAGTTCGGCTGGTTGAAGCGGCCGGTCTCGGGATTGCGGACGCGCGCGGTCGCGCGGATCTCGGCCATCATCTCGTCGGCGACCCGGTCGGTGCACTGCGCCCAGGCGTCGACCACCTTGTTGTACTTCTCGCCCTTGGTGATCAGGCCGTCGGAATACTGCTGCTCGTACTGCTTGACCAGCTCGCGGGTCTCGCCGACGAACTTCGCCTTGGTCGCCGGCACCACCATGTCGTCCTTGCCGAACGAGATGCCGGCGCGGGCGGCATAGGAGAAGCCGAGGTTCATCAGCCGGTCGGCGAACACCACGGTCTCCTTCTGACCGCAGTGGCGGTAGACCTCGTCGACCACCTGGGTGATCTCGCGCTTGGTCAGCAGCACATTGAGCAGCCGGTCGAAGCTGATCGCCGGATTCCTGGGCAGGATCTCGTACAGCAGCATCCGTCCCGGCGTGGTCTCGATCCGGGCGCGCGCGCCGTTGACGGCCGCCGCCCCGTTGCCGTCGACGCCGTCCGGCAGGCGGCACCAGATCTTGCTGTGCAGGGACACGACGCCCGGCCTCGAGCGCCTGCTGGACCTCGTCGAGGTCGCCGAACACCATGCCCTCGCCGGGCTCGCCGTCGAGCTGCAGCGACAGGTAGTAGAGACCGAGCACGATGTCCTGGGTCGGCACGATGATCGGCTTGCCGTTGGCCGGGCTCAGGATGTTGTTGGTCGACATCATCAGCACCCGGGCCTCGAGCTGGGCCTCGAGCGACAAGGGCACGTGGACCGCCATCTGGTCGCCGTCGAAGTCGGCGTTGAACGCCGTGCAGACCAGCGGGTGCAGCTGGATCGCCTTGCCCTCGATCAGGATCGGCTCGAACGCCTGGATGCCGAGCCGATGCAGGGTCGGCGCCCGGTTGAGCAGGACCGGGTGCTCGCGGATCACCTGCTCGAGGATGTCCCAGACCTCGGGCCGCTCCTTCTCGACCATGCGCTTGGCGGCCTTGATGGTCTGCGCCATGCCGTAGAGCTCGAGCTTGGAGTAGACGAACGGCTTGAACAGCTCGAGCGCCATCTTCTTGGGCAGGCCGCACTGGTGCAATTTGAGCTCGGGGCCGACCACGATCACCGAGCGGCCGGAATAGTCGACCCGCTTGCCGAGCAGGTTCTGGCGGAAGCGGCCCTGCTTGCCCTTGAGCATGTCGGACAAGCGACTTCAGCGGCCGCTTGTTGGCGCCGGTGATCACGCGGCCGCGGCGGCCGTTGTCGAACAGCGCATCGACCGACTCCTGCAGCATGCGCTTCTCGTTGCGCACGATGATGTCGGGCGCGCGCAGCTCGATCAGCCGCTTGAGCCGGTTGTTGCGGTTGATCACCCGGCGGTAGAGGTCGTTCAGGTCCGAGGTCGCGAAGCGGCCGCCGTCGAGCGGCACCAGCGGCCGCAGCTCGGGCGGGATCACCGGGATGATCGTCAGGATCATCCACTCCGGCCGGTTGCCGGACTCGAGGAAGGTCTCGATCAGCTTGAGGCGCTTGACGATCTTCTTGCGCTTGGCCTCGGAGTTGGTCTCGACCAGCTCCAGGCGCAGCGCGTCGCGCTCCTCCGGGAGATCGAGCGCGGCCAGCATCTCGCGCACCGCCTCGGCGCCGATCCCGACCGTGAAGCTGTCCTCGCCATACTCCTCGCGATGGCGCTGGACCTGCTCGTCGGTCAAGAGCTCATGGCGCTTGAGCGGGGTCAGGCCGGGCTCGACGACCACGAAGTTCTCGAAGTAGAGGATGCGCTCGAGATCGCGCAGCGTCATGTCCAGGATGATGCCGATCCGGCTCGGCACCGACTTCAGGAACCAGATGTGCGCGACCGGCGCCGCCAGATCGATGTGGCCGATGCGCTCGCGGCGGACCTTGCTCTGGATGACCTCGACGCCGCACTTCTCGCAGACGATGCCGCGGTACTTCATCCGCTTGTACTTGCCGCACAGGCACTCGTAGTCCTTGATCGGCCCGAAGATCCGGGCGCAGAACAGGCCGTCCCGCTCCGGCTTGAAGGTCCGGTAGTTGATCGTCTCGGGCTTCTTGACCTCGCCGTAGGACCAGGCGCGGATCTGCTCCGGGCTGGCGATCGCGATCTGGATCTGGTCGAACTTGAGCGTGCCGCTCGGCTGCCCGAAGAAGTACATCAGCTCGTTCATATCTCGCTCCTCTCGACCGATCGGATGGTTGTCCGGCCGTCGCGGCCGGGCCGGCCCGGCGGTCAATCGTCGCCCGCTTCCTGCTCCTGCTGCAGCTCGACGTTCAGGCCCAACGCCTGCAGCTCCTTGACGAGGACGTTGAAGGACTCGGGGATGCCGGCCTCGAAGGTGTCCTCGCCGCGCACGATCGCCTCGTAGATCTTGGTCCGCCCGGAGACGTCGTCGGACTTGACGGTCAGCATCTCCTGCAGCGTGTAGGCGGCGCCGTAGGCCTGCAGCGCCCAGCATTCCATCTCGCCGAAGCGCTGGCCGCCGAACTGCGCCTTGCCGCCGAGCGGCTGCTGGGTGACCAGGCTGTAGGGCCCGACCGAGCGGGCGTGGATCTTGTCGTCGACCAGATGGCCGAGCTTGAGCATGTAGATGTAGCCGACCGTGACCTTGCGATCGAAGGTGTCGCCGGTGCGGCCGTCGACCAGGGTCACCTGGCCGGACACATCGCAGCCGGCCTCCTCGAGCAGGCGCACGATGTCGCCCTCGTGGGCGCCATCGAACACCGGCGTCGCGACCGGAATCCCGGGCCGCAGATTGCCGGCCAGCTCGAGCAGCTGGTCGGGGCTGAACTCCTCGAGCGTGCTCGTCGGCGCCGTACAGCTCGCGGAGCCGGGCGCGCAGCTTGCCCGAGCTCGCGGTCCTTGCCGAGCCGGTCGACCAGGCGCCCGATCTCGCTGCCGAGGTTGCTGCAGGCCCACCCGAGATGGGTCTCGAGGATCTGGCCGACGTTCATGCGCGAGGGCACGCCCAGGGGGTTGAGGACGATGTCGACCTGGGTCCCGTCCTCGAGATGCGGCATGTCCTCGATCGGCGCGATCTTCGAGATCACGCCCTTGTTGCCGTGCCGGCCGGCCATCTTGTCGCCCGGCTGCAGCTTGCGCTTCACGGCCACGAACACCTTGACCATCTTGAGCACGCCCGGCGGCAATTCGTCCCCGCGCTGGAGCTTCTCGACCTTGTTGTCGAAACGCTCCTGCAGGCGCTTCAGGCCATCCTCGAGCTGGCGCTTGAGCTGCTCGATCTCGACCATGCGCTGGGCGTCGTCGACCCCGATCTCCCACCATTGGCGCCGCGCAAGCTCGCCCAGCGCTTCCGCGGTCAGCGGTTCGCGCGCCAGCGCCTTCGGCCCGCTGGTCGGCAGCTGGCCCTCCAGCAGCTCGCGCAGGCGGCCGTAGACGTTGCGCTCGAGGATCGCGCGCTCGTCGTCGCGGTCCTTGGCCAGGCGCTCGATCTCGGCGCGCTCGATCGCCATCGCGCGCTCGTCCTTCTCGATGCCGCGGCGCGAGAACACCCGCACCTCGACGACCGTGCCCGTGACGCCGGGCGGCACCTTGAGCGAGGTGTCGCGGACATCGGCCGCCTTCTCGCCGAAGATCGCGCGCAGCAGCTTCTCTTCCGGGGTCATCGGGGTCTCGCCCTTGGGCGTGACCTTGCCGACCAGGATGTCGCCCGCCTGGACCTCGGCGCCGATGTAGACGATCCCGGCCTCGTCGAGGTTGCGCAGGCTCTCCTCGCCGACGTTCGGGATGTCGCGGGTGATCGATTCCGGCCCGAGCTTGGTGTCGCGCGCCATGACCTCGAACTCCTCGATGTGGATCGAGGTGAACACGTCGTCGCGCACGATCCGCTCCGAGATCAGGATCGAATCCTCGAAGTTGTAGCCGTTCCAGGGCATGAACGCGACCAGCACGTTGCGGCCCAGAGCGAGCTCGCCCAGGTTGGTCGAGGGCCCGTCGGCCACGATGTCGCCGGCGACCACCCGGTCGCCGACCTTCACCACCGGCCGCTGGTTGATGCAGGTGTTCTGGTTGGAGCGCTGGAACTTCCTGAGGTTATAGATGTCGACCACCGAATCGGCGCGCTCGGTCTGGTCGGTGACCCGGATCACGATCCGGGACGCGTCGACCTGATCGACCACGCCGCCGCGCCGGGCCACCACCGCAGCGCCGGAATCGCGCGCCACCACCGCCTCCATGCCGGTGCCGACCAGGGGCGCCTCGCTCTGGATCAGCGGCACCGCCTGGCGCTGCATGTTGGAGCCCATCAGCGCCCGGTTGGCGTCGTCGTTCTCGAGGAACGGGATCAGCGCGGCCGCGACCGAGACCAGCTGCTTGGGCGAGACGTCGATGAACTCGATCGTCTCCGGGCGCGCGAGCACGAAGTCGCCGTTCTGGCGGCAGCTGACCAGGTCGAGCACGAAGCGCCGGTCCTCGGACAGCTCGGCATTGGCCTGGGCGATCGTGTAGCGGCCCTCCTCCATCGCCGAGAGGTAGACCACCTCGTCGCTGACCTGGCCGTCGACGATCCGCCGGTAGGGGCTCTCGATGAAGCCGTACTTGTTGATCCGGGCGTAGGTCGCAAGGCTGTTGATCAGGCCGATGTTGGGCCCTTCGGGGGTCTCGATCGGGCAGATCCGGCCGTAGTGGGTCGGATGCACGTCGCGCACCTCGAAGCCCGCCCGCTCGCGGGTCAGGCCGCCCGGGCCCAGCGCCGAGAGGCGCCGCTTGTGGGTGATCTCCGAGAGCGGGTTGGTCTGGTCCATGAACTGCGAGAGCTGCGAGGAGCCGAAGAACTCGCGGACCGCCGCCGCCACGGGCTTGGCGTTGATCAGATCGTGCGGCATCGCGGCGTCGATCTCGACCGAGCTCATGCGCTCGCGCACCGCCCGCTCCATGCGCAAAAGGCCGACCCGGAACTGGTTCTCCATCAGCTCGCCGACCGAGCGCACCCGGCGGTTGCCGAGGTGGTCGATGTCGTCGATCTCGCCGCGGCCGTCCTTGATCTCGATCAGATGCTTGATCACCGCGAGGATGTCCTCGCTGCGCAGCACCCGGACCGTGTCGTCGGTGTCGAGCTCGAGGCGCGCGTTCATCTTGACCCGGCCGACCGGCGACAGGTCGTAGCGCTCGCTGTCGAAGAACAGGCCGTGGAACAGGTTCTCGGCGGTATCGAGGTTGGGCGGCTCGCCCGGGCGCAGCACCCGGTAGATGTCGAGCAGCGCGTCCTCGCGGTTGTGGCAGCGCTCGGCCGCGAGCGTGTTGCGCATGTAGGGGCCGACCGTGACGTGGTCGATGTCGAGCACCGGCAGGTCCTGGACCTTGGCCTCGATCAGCCGGGCCAGAAGCTCGGGCGTCAGCTCGTCGCCGGCCTCGGCGTAGACCAGGCCGGTGCTGCTCGTCGATCAGGTCCTGGGCGACGTAGCGCCCGACCAGCTCCTCGGCCGAGACGTAGAGCTGCTCCAGCCCCTGCTCGCCGAGCCGCTTGATCAGCCGCGGCGTGAGCTTGGTGCCGGCCTCGGCCAGCACGTCGCCGGTCTCGGCGTTGATCAGGTCGGCGGTCAGCTTCTGGCCGCGCAGACGCTCGGGCCGGAACGGCTGCTTCCAGCCCTGGCCGGCGCGCGTGAACAGCAGGGCGTGGTAGAAGTAGCCGAGGATCTCCTCCTGGCTGAGCCCGAGCGCCAGCAGGAGCGTGGTCGTCGGCAGCTTGCGCCGCCGGTCGATGCGCACGTGGATCAGGTCCTTGGCGTCGAACTCGAAGTCGAGCCAGGAGCCGCGATAGGGGATGATCCGCGCCGAGAACAGGAACTTGCCCGAGCTGTGGGTCTTGCCCTTGTCGTGGTCGTAGAACACGCCCGGCGAGCGGTGCATCTGCGAGACGATCACGCGCTCGGTGCCGTTGATCACGAAGGTGCCGTTGTCGGTCATCAGCGGCAGGTCGCCCATGTAGACGTCCTGCTCCTTGATGTCGCGGACGCTGCGCGAGCCGGTGTCGTCGTCGACGTCCCAGACGATCAGGCGCAAGGTGACCCGCAGCGGGGCGGCATAGGTCATGCCGCGCTGATGGCACTCCTCGACGTCGTACTTCGGCTCCTCGAGCTCGTACTGGACGAAGTCGAGCGCCGCCCGCTCGGCGAAGTCCTGGATCGGGAAGACCGACTTGAACACCTCCTGGAGCCCGACCAGATCGCGCTGCGCCGGGCGCAGGTTCATCTGCAGGAAGTTCTCGTAGGAGGTGCGCTGAACCTCGATCAGGTTCGGCATCATCGTGACCTCGGGGATGTGCCCGAAGCTCTTGCGGATGCGCTTGCGGCCCGTGAACGAATGTGTCATGGCTGATCGTCGTCCGACGCGTGATGGCCCACGACGCCGGGCGCGGCGACCAGAGGTCGCGTGCGGCCAGCGGTGGGCGCGTGAGCCAACAGGTTCATTCCGCCAGAAGTCGATCCCGTGCCGGTGCCGGCAGGGCGGTCGACGTGCGCTCGCGGTCGGCTGCCCGCCCGCGGCCCGCGGCGCGCCGGTTGCGCGCGCGCCGCGCCGGGCGGGAGCCAGGCAGTCCGGATCAGGGTTACTTGACCTCCACGGTCGCGCCGGCCCCCTCGAGCTGCGCCTTGAGCTTGGCGGCCTCGTCCTTGCCGACGCCTTCCTTGACCGCCTTGGGCGCGGCCTCCACCAGGTCCTTGGCCTCCTTCAGGCCGAGCCCGGTGATCGCGCGCACCTCCTTGATCACGTTGATCTTCTTGTCGCCGAACGCGGCCAGGATGACGTCGAACTCGGTCTGCTCCTCGGCCTCCTCGACCGGCGCCGCGGCGCCCGCCATCGCCGCCACCGCGACCGGCGCCGCGGCCGAGACGCCCCAGCGCTCCTCGAGCATCTTGGACAGCTCCGACGCCTCGAGGACGGTCAGCGCCGAAAGGTCCTCGACGATCTGTTGTAGATTCGCCATGGTGCGTTTCTCCTTGGCTCCCGGTTACGGCAGCTCGCGCGCGAGCGCCCTGCAGCGATGCAATCAGAACGAGACGATCAGGACTGGTCCGCGTGCGCCGCCAGCACCCGCGCCAGCTGCGCGCCCGGGGCCTGCAGCAGGCTCACCAGGCGCGCGGCCGGGCTGGCCAGCAGGCCGACCAGCTTGGCGCGCAGCTCGTCGATCGAGGGCAGATCGGCGAGCGCGCGCACTTGTTCCGGCGCTCAAGAGATTGCTGCCGAGCGCACCGCCGATGATCGCGAGCTTCTCGTTGCGCTTGGCGTAGCCGACCGCAGCCTTGGGCGCCGCGATCGGATCCCGCGAGAAGGCGATCGCGGTCGGCCCGATGAACAGGTCCGCGAGCGACGAATAGGGCGTGTCGGCAAGCGCGATCTTGGCCAGGCGGTTCTTGGTCACCCGAAAGCGGGCGCCGGCCGCGCGCATGCCGCGCCGCAACTCGGTCACCTCGGCCACGCTCAGGCCCTGGTAGTGGGTCACGACGATCACGCCAGCATCGTTGAAGACGCCGCGCAAGCTGTCGACGATCTCGGTCTTCTTCGCTCTAAGCACACTGAACTCCAGGGGCCGCTCGAGGCCGCAACCCGCGCCCGGCTCAGCATCCGACTCCGACCACCCGGAAGGGCCCGGGCTCACGAGGCTCAGCAGCCTTGTTGCCAACGCAGCAAACCCGCCCCGCGGACGGCCCGTCGCAGGGAGGCTCCAGCTCGATGGTGACGTTCAACGCGCATGAACAGGCCTGCAACATAGTGTGCCGGACGCCGGGTGCAAGTCCTTTTTCGCGTTGCCAGCGGCGCCGGGCGTCGAAGTCACCCGACCAGGGTCGCGACCTCGAGCTTGAGCCCCGGGCCCATGGTCGAGCTGATCGCCGCCCGCTTCAGATAGGTCCCCTTGGCGCCGGACGGCTTCGCCTGGTTGACCGCGTCGACGAAGGCCTTGACGTTGTCGGCCAGCAGCTCCGGGCCGAAGCTCGCCTTGCCGACGCCCGCGTGGACGATGCCGGTCTTCTCGACCCGGAACTGGACCTGCCCGGCCTTGGCGGCGCTGACCGCCTGGGCGACGTTCGGCGTCACCGTGCCGAGCTTGGGATTGGGCATCAGGCCGCGCGGCCCCAGAATCCGGCCGAGCCGGCCGACCACCGGCATCAGGTCCGGGGTCGCGATGCAGCGGTCGAAGGCGATCTCGCCGCCCTGGATGGTCGCCGCCAGATCCTCGGCGCCGACGATGTCGGCACCCGCGGCCCGCGCCTCCTCGGCCTTGTCGCCGCGCGCGAACACCGCGACCCGGACGCTCTTGCCGGTGCCGTGCGGCAGATCGGCGGTGCCGCGCACCATCTGATCGGCGTGGCGGGGATCGACGCCGAGGTTGAGCGCGACCTCGACGCTCTCGTCGAACTTGGCCGTGGCGCAGGCCTTGAGCAGCCCGACCGCCTCGTCGAGCGGATAGGTCCGCAGCCCGGTCGACCCGCGTCGAGCGCCGCCTTCAACCGCTTGCCTGGCTTGGCCATCGTTCCTACTCCACCACCTCGAGGCCCATCGACCGGGCCGAGCCCTTGATCATGCTGACCGCGGCGTCGAGGTCGTTGGCATTGAGATCCTGCCATCTTCTGGCCGGCGATCTCGCGGACCTGGGCGAGCGTGACCTTGCCGGCGATCGTGCGGCCGGGGGTCTTGTCGCCCTTCTCGAGCCCGGCCGCGCGCCTGAGCAGGTAGCTCGCGGGCGGGGTCTTGGTCGACGAAGGTGAAGGTCCGATCGGCGAACGCGGTGATCACCACCGGGATCGGCATTCCCGGCTCGAGGCTCTGGGTCTGGGCGTTGAACGACTTGCAGAACTCCATGATGTTGAGGCCGCGCTGGCCGAGCGCCGGGCCGATCGGCGGCGACGGGTTGGCCTTGCCGGCCGGCACCTGGAGCTTGATGTAGCCGATGATCTTCTTGGCCATGCGCGGCTTTCCCTGCTGCTGCGGTGCCAGCGCGGCGGGCCCGGCCCGGACCGCTCCCGCAAGGCTCGATCCTAGAGCTTCTCGACCTGCGAGTACTCGAGCTCGACCGGGGTCGCGCGGCCGAAGATCGAGACCGCGACCTTGAGCCGGCCCTTGAACTCGTCGACCTCCTCGACCGTGCCGTTGAACGAGCTGAACGGTCCGTCGATGACCCGCACCTGGTCGCCGTAGATGAAGGTGACGAGCGGCCGCGGATGCTCGATCCCCTCCTGCATCTGATGCAGCACCCGCTCGGCCTCGGCGTCCGGGATCGGCATCGGCTTGCCGCTGGCGCCGAGGAAGCCCGTGACCTTGGCGGTGTTGCGGACCAGATGCCAGGTCTCGTCGTTGAGGTCCATCTTGACCAGCACGTAGCCCGGGAAGAACTTGCGCTCGGCGTTGACCTTCTTGCCGCGCTTGACCTCGACCACCTCCTCCATCGGCACGATGATCTCCGCGAACAGGTCCTGCAGCCCCTGCTGCTGGGCCTGCTCGCGGATCGAGCTCATGACCTTCTTCTCGAACCCCGAGTACACGTGAATGATGTACCAGCGCGCCGCCATCACCGCCCGATTCCCAAGATCAGCTCCACGACCACCGCGATGATCTGATCGACCACGAAGAAGAACAGGGCCGCCGCGATCGCCATCGCGAACACGCTGACCGTCGTGACCACCAGCTCCTTGCGGGTCGGCCACGTCACCTTGGCCATCTCTTGGCGCACTTCGCGCACGAACTGCGCCGGTGAGGTCCTTGCCATGCCGACTGTCGATCCTGTCCCTTGACTCAGCGCGTGACTCAGCGCGGCCGCCGCCTGGCAGGAGTGGAGGGGCTCGAACCCCCAACCCCCGGTTTTGGAGACCGGTGCTCTACCAGTTGAGCTACACTCCTAACCCCGGCGCCGCCGCCTGCCCGGCCGCCGGCGCAGTAGCTACGCACTTTCGCGCCTTTGAGCAAGAGGGCACGAAACCGCCGACTCCGGCCTCACTCGAGGCTCGACTCACTCGATGATCGAGGCGACGACGCCGGCGCCGACGGTGCGGCCGCCTTCGCGGATCGCGAACCGCAGGCCCTCTTCCATCGCGATCGGCGCAATCAGGTTGACCTTCATCGTCACGTTGTCGCCCGGCATCACCATCTCGGTCCCGTCCGGCAATTCGATCGTCCCCGTCACGTCCGTCGTCCGGAAAAAGAACTGCGGCCGGTAGTTCGAGAAAAACGGCGTGTGCCGCCCGCCCTCCTCCTTCGTCAACACGTAGGTCTCGGCGTTGAAGCGCGTATGCGGCGTGATCGACCCGGGCTTGCACAACACCTGCCCGCGCTCGACATCGTCCCGCTTCACGCCCCGCAGCAAAACCCCGACGTTGTCCCCGGGCTCGCCCCGATCCAAGCAGCTTGCGGAACATCTCGACGCCCGTGCACACCGTCTTCTGGGTGTCCTTGATGCCGACGATCTCGACCTCCTCGCCGACGTTGATGATCCCGCGCTCGACCCGGCCCGTCACCACCGTGCCCCGGCCCGAGATCGAGAACACGTCCTCGATCGGCATCAAAAACGGCCGGTCCATCGCCCGCTCCGGCTGCGGTATGTAGGCGTCCACCGCCTTCATCAGTTCCAGAACCGAGCCCTTGCCCAGCTCCGCATCGCCCCGCCCCTCGAGCGCGAACAGCGCCGAGCCCTTGACGATCGGGATGTCGTCGCCCGGAAACTCGTACTTCGACAAGAGCTCGCGCACCTCGAGCTCGACCAACTCCAACAGCTCCGGATCGTCCACCTGGTCGACCTTGTTCAGGTAGACCACGATCGCCGGCACGCCCACCTGGCGCGCCAGAAGGATGTGCTCGCGCGTCTGCGGCATCGGCCCGTCGGCAGCGCTCACCACCAGGATCGCGCCATCCATCTGGGCAGCGCCCGTGATCATGTTCTTGACGTAGTCGGCGTGCCCCGGGCAGTCGACATGCGCGTAGTGCCGGTTCGCGGTCTGATACTCGACGTGCGCGGTGTTGATCGTGATCCCGCGCGCCTTCTCCTCCGGCGCCTTGTCGATCTGGTCGTAGCTCGTGAAGGTCGCCCCCCCGGTCTCCGCCAGTATCTTCGTGATCGCCGCCGTCAGCGTCGTCTTGCCGTGGTCCACGTGCCCGATCGTGCCCACATTCGCATGCGGCTTCGTCCGCTCAAACTTCGCCTTCGACATCGCTCGATTCCTCGACTACAGGACGGTTGCGCCCGGGCTGGAGGGGATTGGAGCGGGTGATGGGAATCGAACCCACACCACCAGCTTGGAAGGCTGGAGCTCTACCATTGAGCTACACCCGCTTTCAGCTATCCCGCTCGGGACCGCACGCTCATCGGCAAACGTGACGCTCGATTTTCCGGCTCCCGGCAGCCTTGCCCGGGGGTCGGGCTTTGGTGGAGGGGGTAGGATTCGAACCTACGTACGCGTACGCGGGCAGATTTACAGTCTGCTGCCTTTAACCACTCGGCCACCCCTCCAAGACGCTCTACAATGCGGCCCAAACCATTGCCCCGGAGGGGAAAGGTGGGCGGGAGTATGGTTATTGCAAGTCCTTTGTCAACCGCGATGGGCGGCCAGCCGCCGGGGAGGCATCGATGAAGCGTGAACGCAGCACCAGGCCCGCGCCGCGCGGCGCCGGACGCTCCGGGCGCAAGGCACCCGCGGCCGCGGCGAGCGCCAAGGGCCGCGGCGCGCCGGCACCTCGATGGCGCAAGGCCGCGCCGGCCGCGACCGCCAAAGGTCGCGCGGTGGCGCCGGCCGCCAAGGCGCGGCCGGCCGCGCCCGCGACCACCTCCAAGAAGCCTGCGGCCGCGGCGGGCCCGAAGGCCGGCGAGCGGCCGGCGGCACCGGTCCGCAGGGCGTCTGCGAAGGCCGCCGCCGCGCGCGGCCTCTGGCTCTATGGCCGGCACGCGGTCGAGGCGGCGCTCGCCAACGCCCAGCGCAGCTGTCACCGGCTGCTCGGTACGCCCGAGGCGCTGGCGGCGCTGGGCGCGGCGGCCGGCCGATCGGGGCTCGAGGTGGTGAGCGTCGAGCGCGAGGAGATCGACCGGCGGCTCGGGCCCGGCGCCGTCCATCAGGGCCTGGCCCTGTCGGTCGCGCCGCTCGCCCGGCTCGACCTGAGGCGCGCGCTGGCGCCCGAGCCCGGCCGCAACCTCGTGCTGGTGCTCGACCAGGTGAACGACCCGCACAACGTCGGGGCGATCCTGCGCTCGGCGGCCGCCTTCGAGGTCCGGGCCCTGGTCCTGCCCGAACGGCGGAGCGCCGAGCTCGGCGGGGTCGCGGCCAAGGCCGCCTCGGGCGCGCTCGATCTGGTGCCGGTGGTCGAGGTCACCAACCTCGCGCGCGCCCTCGAGCAGCTGGCCGAGCTCGGCTACTGGCGGCTTGCCCTCGATGCCGAGGCCGAGGCGACGATCGACGACGCGCCGGATGCCGACAACCTGGCCCTCGTGCTCGGCGCCGAGGGCAGCGGCCTGCGCCGCCTGGTGCGCGAGCATTGCGACCTCGCGGCGCGGCTGCCGATCGCCGCGGCGATGGAGAGCCTCAACGTCTCGGTCGCCTGCGGCATCGCCCTCTACGCCCTGGCGCGCCGGCGCGGCCTCCCCGGATGACTGATCCCCGCAAGTATTGCCGCTGCGCTCTCGCTCGACTCCTTGCATCCGCGAACTATAGGGAATGACGAGCGCCCGCCCGGCCCCCGTGGTTCAGACGAGGGCCGTTCGGGAGACTGAAGAAATCCGAGCTCAACAGGGCAACGGCGCATCGAAGACTTGCGACCGGCGCATCGACCCGGAGAAATGCGCCATAAACGACGCAAGTTCGATTACGGCCCGCAAGTCGATCCGAAAACTCCAGCGGTGGAGGCTCGATCAATCCTCTCTTGACGCTTCAATTATGACTTTCAACCCATTGCCACAATGAAGTATATTACCAACGATGATCATCGGCGACCGATGTCGCAAACTGGCAAGACTCCAGCCCCTTGATCCGCAGCCTCCACGCGCGGCATGCGCCGCTTCTGCGCTTTCGCCGGCCGCCGGTCGCCTGGTGGGGGTCATCGAAGCAGGGGCCGCCCGCGCAGGCCTCACCCGCGCCCCCATCCGAGCGCCCCCATCCGAGCCCGTTGCCGGTCGGCGCGGCGGGTGCGGGGCTTGGCTGGCGGATTTCACGCCGATTCGAGGCCAAAAGGAGCGCTTTGGCATCCGGGACGTTGATGCGCGTCACGAACAGCGTCACGGAGCCGAGCAGCCATGAAGATCGCGCAGATCGCGCCCCTGATCGAAAGCGTCCCGCCCCGCTTCTATGGCGGCACCGAGCGGATCGTCTCTTACCTCACCGAGGAGCTGGTCCGGCAGGGCCACGAGGTCACGCTGTTCGCGAGCGGCGATTCGCTGACCACGGCCGAGCTGGTAGCCTGCACCCCGCAGGCGCTGCGCCTGGATCCCACGGTCCGCGATCCCCTGCCCCACTACATGATCATGCTCGATCGGGTGCGCGCTCGCGCCCCCGAGTTCGACGTGCTCCACTTTCACATGGACTATCTGCATTTTCCGCTGCTGCGCGACCTCGCCGGGCGGACCCTGACCACCGCCCACGGCCGCCAGGACCTGCCCGACCTGGCGGTCGTCTATGCGGCCTTTGCGCAATTCCCGCTGATCTCGATCTCGAACGATCAGCGGCGGCCCGTGCCGCACGCCCACTGGCTGCGCACGATCGCGCACGGCCTGCCCACGGACCTCTACCCGTTCGCGGCCCAGGGTGCTGGCGGCTATCTCGCCTTCCTGGGCCGGATCTGCCCGGAAAAGCGGCCCGACCTCGCGATCGAGATCGCGCGCCGGGCGGGCATCGAGCTCAAGATCGCGGCCAAGGTCGACCGGGTCGATCAGGCCTATTTCGAGCAGGTGATCCGGCCGCTGCTGCGTGACCCCCTGGTCGAGTACGTGGGCGAGATCGGCGAAAGCGACAAGGCAGCGTTCCTTGGCGGCGCCCGGGCGCTCCTGTTCCCGATCGACTGGCCGGAGCCGTTCGGCCTCGTCATGATCGAGGCGATGGCCTGCGGCACGCCCGTGATCGCCTATCGCCGGGGCTCGGTCACCGAAGTGCTCGAAGACGGGTTGACCGGCTTCCTGGTTGACGACATTGAGGAGGCGGTGGCTGCGGTCGCCAGGCTTCCCCGGCTCGAGCGCCGCCTGATCCGCGCCCGCTTCGAGCAGCGGTTCACGGCCGAGCGGATGGCGCACGACTACCTGGCCGCCTATCATGCGCTGGCGAGCCGCCTCGAGCTGCCGCAGATCATCCCGGCGCCGGGCCAGGGGTTCCGACCGCCGCGGCCGCCCGACGGCGACCCTCTCGAAGCCGTCGATGCCGCCTGACGATGGGGGTTCATGACGGTTTCCGACCCGCCCGCGGGAATGCCTGCGCCGCCGCCCGCGCCGGCCGTGCAGTTCTACATCCCGGCCACCTCGTCGCTGCAGGAACGGCGGCCGCGCACGCTCAAGCACGGCGACACCTTCGGCTTGTTCGACCACTACGGCGACATCGTGCCGGGCGAGGGTAGTCCGGACGGCCTCTATCACGAGGACACGCGCTTTCTGTCCGGCCTGCAACTGCTGATCGACCGCCGCCGGCCCCTTCTGCTCAGCTCGACGGTCGGCGACAACAACGCGCTGCTGACCGCCGATCTGACCAACCCCGATTTCTACGCCGACGGCCTGCTGGTCCTGCCGCGCGACACGCTCCACCTCGTGCGGACCCGCTTCATCTGGCAGGCCGCCGCCTGGGAGCGGCTGGCGGTGCGCAATTTCGACGCCCGGCCGCATCGGGTGGCACTGTCGTTCATCTTCCAGAGCGACTTTGCCGATCTGTTCGAGGTGCGCGGCCACCGGCGGCCCCGGCGCGGCGAGACGACGGTCGAGGTGCGTCCGCCGCATGCCGTGGTCTTCTCCTATCGGGGCCTCGACGGGCAGCTGCGCCGGGCGACCCTCGAGTTCGCGCCGGCGCCGGGCCGGCTCGCGGGCGACCACGCGGCCTTCGAGCAACGGCTCGAGCCCGGGGGCCGGCTGTCGCTGTTCCTCACCGTCAAATGCGATCGCCCGCCGGAGCCGGCCGCCCGGTCCGAACCCTTCTTCACCGGTCTGCGCGATGCGCGCCGCGCGCTGCGCACCGCCTCGGCGCGGGCCGCCACCGTCGCGACCTCGAATGCGGTCTTCAACGAGGTCCTCTGCCGCGCGGCCGCCGACCTCTCGATGCTGATGACCGACACCCCGCAGGGGCCCTACCCCTACGCCGGCATCCCCTGGTTCAGCACCGCGTTCGGGCGCGACGGCATCATCACCGCCATGCAGCTGCTCTGGCTCGACCCGAAGATCGCCCGGGGCGTGCTGCGCTTCCTCGCCGCCCGCCAGGCGACCGCGTTCTCCGCCGAGGCCGATGCCGAGCCCGGCAAGATCCTGCACGAGACGAGGGCCGGCGAGATGGCGCGGCTCGGCGAGATCCCGTTCGGCCTCTACTACGGCAGCATCGACAGCACGCCCTTGTTCGTGATGCTCGCGGGCCAGTATTTCGAGCGGACCGGCGATCTCGAGACGATCCGGGCGCTGTGGCCGAACCTCGAGGCGGCGCTCGGCTGGATCGACGCGCACGGCGACCGCGATGGCGACGGGCTGGTCGAATACCGGGCGCGCTCCGAGCGCGGGCTCAGCAATCAGGGCTGGAAGGATTCGGAGGATTCGATCTTTCACGCCGACGGCAGGCTCGCCGAGGGCGCGATCGCGCTGGCGGAGGTCCAGGGCTATGTCTATGCCGCCAAGCGCGCGGCGGCGGGCCTGGCGCTGGCGTTGGGCGACCCGTCCCGCAGCGCCGCTCTGGAGGCCCAGGCAGACGATCTGCGGCGGCGGTTCGAGGATGCGTTCTGGTGCGCGGATCTTGGCACCTACGCGCTCGCCCTCGACGGCGACAAGCAGCCCTGCCGGGTGCGCGCCTCGAACGCCGGCCAGGTCCTGCTCTCGGGCATCGCGGCGCCGGAGCGGGCGGCGCAGGTGGCGGGGCTGCTGCTCGAGCCCGCCTTCTTCTCGGGCTGGGGCATCCGGACGGTCGCGACCTCGGAGGCGCGCTACAATCCGATGTCCTATCACAACGGCTCGGTCTGGCCGCACGACAACGCGCTGATCGCGCTGGGCTTTGCCCGCTACGGCCTGAGCGCACCGACCTTGCGGATGTTCTCGGGGCTGTTCGAGGCCGCGGCGTACATGGATCTGCGCCGGCTGCCGGAGCTGTTCTGCGGCTTTCGGCGGCTGCCCGGCAAGGGGCCCACCTTCTACCCGGTCGCCTGCTCGCCGCAGGCCTGGGCGAGTGCCACCCCGTTCGCCCTGCTGCAAGCCTGCCTCGGGCTCGAGTTCGACCCGGCGCAGCGGGAGATCCGCTTTCGCCGGCCGCACCTGCCGGAGTTCCTGGACGAGGTGATCATCCGCAAGCTCGCCCTCGGCGACAGCCGGTTCGACGTCACGCTGCGCCGCTACGGCACCGAGGTCGCGCTCAACGTCCTCGACCGCCGGGGCGACGGCCGGATCGCGGTCACGCTTTGACGGGGGTCAGTGGACCGCGGCGTACATGATCCGCTCCTCGGTCGCGTCCGCGGGCGTCAGCTCTTCGACGATCCGGCCCTGGCGGCAGACCAGGATGCGGTCGCTGAGGTTCATGATCTCGGGCAGGTAGGAGGAGATCACCACGACCGCGAGACCCTGGTCGGCGAGCTCGCTGATGAAGTGGTGGATCTCGGCGATCGCGCCGACGTCGACCCCGCGGGTCGGCTCGTCGAAGATGACGAGGCGCGGCTTTTGGATCAGGCCCTTGCCGATCACGACCTTCTGCTGGTTGCCGCCCGAGAGCTCGACCACGCGCGGGTCTTTGTCGAGGGCGCGGATGTTGAGGCGCGCGCGCCAGTCGGCGGCGAGCGCGCGCATTTCGCGCAGGCTCACGTAAGGCAGGCGCTCGAGCCCGGCCGCGAGCAGGCCGGCATAGAAGTTCTCGGCGATCGACATGGTCTCGAAGTAGCCCTCGGTCTTGCGGTCTTCGGTGACGTAGACGATGCCGTCCTTGACGGCGCTGCCCGGCACCCGGTAGCGCACCGGCCGGCCGCGCAGCTCGATCTCGCCGCCGCGCAAGAAGTCGCGCTTGTCGATCCCGGCCACGATCTTGAAGGTCTCGGTGCGGCCGGAGCCGATCAGCCCGAAGACGCCCGTGATCTGGCCCTCGTAGATCGAGAACGAGGTGTTGCGCACGAGCTGGCCCATCGAGATGTCCTGGACCGAGAGCACCTTTTCGCCGGCCGGCCGCAGCTGGTTGGCGCGCCGCCTGCGGTCGTAGAGCTCGCTCGAGAGCGTGCGGCCGACCATGGCGCGGATCACGCTCTCGCGATCGAAGCTCGCGGTCTCGCCGGTCACCACGTGCTCGCCGTCGCGCAGGATCGAGATCCGGTCCGAGTGGGCCAGCGCCTCCTCGAGCGCGTGGCTGATGAAGATGATCGAGACGCCGCGCGCCTTGAGCCTTCGCATCAGCGCGAAGAAGTGGCGTTTTTCCTCAGGCGTCAGCGCGGCGGTCGGCTCGTCGAAGATGATGACCAGGGCGTTGTGGTGGACGGCGCGGGCGATCTCGACCATCTGGCGCTTGGCGGCGCCGAGGCTGGCCACGGTCGCCGCCGGGTCGACCGGGAAGTTGAGCGACTGGAGGAACTGCTGGGCGGCGATCGAGATGCCGCGCAGCCGGTTCAAAAAGCCGACGTCGCCGAGGTAGAGGTTCTGCGCGACCGTCATCGACGGCACGAGGCTCGTCTCCTGGAACACCATCGCGATGCCGGCTGCGAGCGCTGCCGAGGGCGACGCGTAGCGGACCGGGGCGCCGCGATAGAGGATCTCGCCGCTGGTGGGCTCGACGGCGCCCGCGATGATCTTCGTCAAGGTCGACTTGCCGGCGCCGTTCTCGCCGAGCAGCGCGTGGATCTCGCCTTCGCGCAGCTCGAAGTCGATCGCCCGGATCGCGGGCACGCCCCGGTATTCCTTGGTGAGCTGGCGCGTCTCGAGGATCGCGGCCATGGCTCAGGTCAGGCTCGCATCGGCTCTAAGGATGGCAGCACCGCCCTTGGCGGCCGCAAACAGGCGGCCGCCCGCCTCGAGGACGCTCGTGATCCCGTGGCGGCTGCCGTTGGCGCGGCTGTGCAGGCTCGCGACCGGGCGCAGCAGCGGATCGAGGCGGACGACGAGGCCGTAGGAGCGGCTGGGCGCCCAGGGCTTGTGAATGCCCATGCTGCGGACGGCGCCGCACTGCAGCGGCTCGAGGAAGCTCGTCCCGGACGCCAGCGCCGGCGCGATCCAAAAGGCGCGCGGCACCTCGCGCAGCATCTCGAAGCGGTAGTCGTCCTCGAGCAGGACGAACTCGATCAGCCGGTTGCGCGGCGCGAACAAGGCGAGCCAGGCGCCGCCGTCCGCCGCCGGCGCCAGCCGTGCCGGATAGCCCGGGAGCTTGGTCAGCACGACCTCGGGGGCCGAGCCCGCCTCGCTCCGGATCGCGAGCAGCCGGTGGCGCCAGCTCTCCGCGACCACGAGGCGCCGGCCGGCCGCGTCGGGCAGCAGGCCATAGGGCCAGGCGAGATTGCGGGCAAGGCAGACCTGGTCGCCGCTCGCAAGATCGATCCGCCAGACCGAGCCGCTGGCGCCCTTGGCCATGAGGTCGACCACCCAGTCCGCAGGCCCGTGCTCGGCCGAGCCGTGGCAGACGAAGAGGGTCTGCGGATCGGCGAAGGCGAGCGCCGTCGGGCAGCCGATGCCATCGGGCGGTGCCAGGGTCCGGCCATCCGCGAGGACCACGCGGCCGTCCTCGAGCCCGGCCGCGAGCGTGCCGTCCAGGGCCAGCGCGAGCGAGGCGACCGGGGCCTCGAAGCTCGCGACCGGCTCGGGCGGGCGGCCTTTGGCGGCCGGCAGCGCCAGGACCTGGGCGCCGCTCGTGAAGAGGAGGCGGCCGCGGTCGAGGACGAGGTTGTCGGGGGCCGGGGCCTCGAGCACGACCTCCGCCTCGTCGAGCCCGGTATTGGGGCGGAGCGCGCCGTCCATGGGCGGGATCGTCACCGCCTGGCCGCGCAGATGGTCGAGGAGCGCATCGAACCTCATGGGTGCCGGCCCCAGTAGGAGCGCGGGCCGGTCCAGGTCGGGTCGGCGTCGGCGAGCCGGTAGCGGCCGACCCGGTTGTTCAGGATGCCGCCCACATAGAGAAAGCCTTTGTGCTCGCGCATCGAGGTGACCATCGGGTGGCTCGTGCCGCTGAGGTCGCCGAGCGTGTCGAGGATGCGGCCCGTGTCGTCGAACTTCACGACGCCGCCGGTGTTGATGTTCGGGAACAGCCATTCGTCCTGCGGCAGGCGGCGGGTCATGCGCTTGCGCATGCCGGGCTTGCGCAGCGCGAGGTCGAAGGTCGGCGTGCGCATGCCGAGCCAGGCCATCCAATAGTTGCCGTCGGAGGCGCGGTTGATGTTGTCGGGGTAGCCCGGCATGTCGGAGAGCACGCAGTCGACGCTGCCGGCCCTGGGGCCTGCGAACCAGTAGCGATGTACGCGGCAGGCCCAGGATTCGGCGAACAGCAGCGAGAGGCCGTCGTGCGCCATGCAGACGCCGTTCGGATAGCGGTAGGCGTCGAGCACGGTGCGGGTCCTGCCGGTGCTGGGATCGTAGACGAGGAGGCGGCCGGTCGGGCGGCTCTCGATCGAATCGAGCGCCCAGTCGTGGGCGTCGTAGCGGGTCGTGGAATCGGTGAAGAAGATGCGGCCGTCGGGGGCGATGTCGCAGTCGTTGGGGTCGCGCAGGCGGGCATCGTCGATGATCGAGCGCCAGGAGCGGTTGGTCTCGGCCGAAAGGCGGGTGACCACGCCTGCCTTGGAGATCGAGTAGAGGCCCATCGCGCCGACGCAGACCTTGAGCGCGCCGTCGCGATCGAAGGCGAGGCCGAGCGGGAAGCCGCCGGTGTGGGCGAAGACCTCGGAGCGTAGGTAATCGGGGGCGAGGAAGCGGATGATCTCGCCGTGGCGGGTGCCGCAGTAGAGGTGGTCGTCCTCGTCGAGGATGACGTCCTCGGGGCCCTCGAGCTCGCCCAGGCCGATCGGCTCAGCGGCGGCGAGGCGGTTGTCGAGCGTCGAGGCCGAACCCGGACGGGCCTCGGCCAGGCGGTGGTAGACCGGGGCGACGTAGACCTCGTGCAGCACCTTGCCGCGGTTCTTGAGCCAGCGGATGTCGAGGATCACGGCCGCTGCCAGCATGATGCCGAGCACCATCTGGTTGGTGCCCGAGCCGTAGCCGAGCCGGATCAGGCCGTTGGTCATGACCAGGACGATGACGGCGCCCATCAGGCCCTTGGCGATCGAGCCGCGGCCGCCGCCCAGGCTGTTGCCGCCGACCACGGCCGCGGTCAGCGCCAGGATCTCGAGGCCTTGCCCGGTGCCGGGTCCCACGCCGCTCAGCCGGGTGGCGATCAGAAACCCCGCCGCAGACGAGCACAAGCCCGAGAAGACATAGGTGAGGAACACGGTCTGGCGGACCCGGATGCCCGAATTGTAGGCGGATCGGCGCGAGCCTCCGACCGCCAGCACGTGCCAGCCCGGGCGCGAGCGCGTGAGCGCGACATGGGTGACGATCGCGAGAGCGATCGCCGCCAGCACGGGGATGGAGATGCCGAGAAGCGTGCCGTCGCCGACGAAATCCCAGGCGTTTGAGGAGGCCATCGAGAGCTGGATCTTCGAGCCGAACGACACCACGAGGATGTCGTAGGCGGCGCGGCCGATGATCAAGGTCACCAGCGTCGTGATGAAGGCCCTGAGGCGCAAAAAGCCGATCAGGTAGCCGTTGAGGGCGCCAAAGAGGAGGCCTGAGGCGAGCGAGGCGGCAAGGGCCAGCCAGACCGGCTGCTCGAGGATGAAGAAGGTCGCGACCGCGGCAAAGGCGGACAAGGCGAAGATCGAGCCGACCGACAGGTCGACCCCGCCGCCCAGCATCACCACCGCGAGGCCGGTCACGACCAGGCTGAACTCGCCGAGCTGGCGGGTCGATTCCTGCAACGAGTAAAGCGCGAAGAAGCCCGGAATGACGCTGCCGAACGTGACGACGGTAACGACGAGAGCGACGAAGGGGATGGCGTTGTCGGCCCACCGCTTGGTCAGGATCTCGCCGATGATGTGATCTGGAATGAGATTGTAGCGGGAGGCCCGCAGCCGCTCGGGGAAGGTCATCGGGCAACCATCGGAGCAAGAGACGGGGACGGCCGAAGAGATCTCCGGCCGTCCCGGTTCGCGCGCGTTCGGCGGGGCTCAGTTGGTCTTGGCCATGGCCTGCAGCGCCTTCAGGTCCCAGCAGCTGTCGGGGCGCATGTCGTCCTTGGTCGTCGCCTTGAGCAGCGTGTAGATATAGGCCGACGAGGTGCCCGGCGGCTGCCCGCTCTGCAGCAGGTACTTGATCATGGTGACCATGTTGTAGCTTTCCTGAGCCAGCTCGGTCATCACCACGGCGCTGTAGGTGCCGTTCGCGAGCACGTCGCAATCTGCGGTCTTTTCGCCGCCGCCGGTGGTGACCAGGAAGACCTTGTCCTGCAGGCCGGCGTCGCGGATCGCCGCCGCCGCCCCGGTGGCGTCACCATCCCAGAAGTCGATGATGCCGCAGACGTCCGGGTGCTGTTGGAGCATGGTGGCCGTCACGTTGCGCGAGGTCGTCGCATCCCAGTTCGAATCGGGCTTGGCCACGACCTCGAAATCGGGGTGCTTCGAGAGCACGTCCATGATCCCGTCATACTGGAAGAGGCTGGTCGCGTTGGTCTCGTCACCCTGGACCAGGCCGATCTTCTTCGAGGAGCCCTCGCCGCAGCCTTTGATCACGGCTTCGGCTTCGAGCCGGCCGAGCTGCGTCCAGTCGCCGCCGAGATAGGCGTCGGCCTTGAAGTTGGCAGGATTGTCGATCAGCAGCACGTAGATGCCCGCCTCCTGCGCCTTCTTCATGATCTTGGAGTAGGAGTTGAGGTCGAACGACATGACGATCAGCACGTCAGGCTTGGGGTTGGACGCGATCGCGTCGGTCAGCGCCTGGGCGCCGGCCTCGACGTTCCAGTTCGGATCGCGCGTCTCGAAGCTGCCGCCGAAGGCGTTGACCTCGCGCTGGAGGATCGCAGCCCAGCCCTGGGCAAGGTCGAAGCCCATCGCCATCGGCACCATGACGATGCGCTTGCCCTTGAGGGCCTTTGCGTATTCCGCAGGCGCCGGATCCATTGCAGAGGACGCGGGCAGAGCGGTAAGGCTCGTGCTCGCCGCCACGACGGCTGCCGCCAGAAGCGTTCTCATCAGTGCCATCTTCCCATCCCTTTCCATTTGACCAGTTCGTATCGGTCGGTGGTACGAAGCTCAGATGTCTCCTTGCTGGGCGGTCTGTTCGTCGCGCGGGTTCAGCAGGCTGTCGACGATGATCGCGAACAGCAGGATAGTGGACTTGATGAGGTTCTGGTAGAGCACCTGGATGTCGATGATCGTCATGACGTTCAGCAGGATGCCGATCAACGTCGCCCCGACGATGACGTTGCGCATGCCGCCCTTGCCGCCACTGAGGCCGATGCCGCCGATCACGACGACGAGCACGACGTCGTAGAGCAGCGTCGAGTTGACGACGCGCGTGTTGATGATCAGCAGCCCGGATGCCGTGAGGATACCGGCGACGAAGGCGATCAGCGCCGACACGACATAGCGCAGGACGATCATCGGCCGCACCGGAATGCCCATATTGCGCGCGGCTATGAAATTGTCGCCCATGAAATACACGTAGCGCCCCCATTTCGTGAAGCGCAGCAGCAGAAAGACAGTCAACGCCATCCCGGCGAACACGAACACCTCGATCGGAATCGAGGCGAGACGCACTTGTCCGAGATGTTCGATCCAGTTGTCTTTCGGCACGGCAATCATGTCCTGGTCGATGAAGCGCGAGCGCACGACGCCGAAGACGAACGCGCCCATCGCGAGGGTCGCGAAAATTGCCGGCACTTCGGCGTAGGCGATCAGGAAGCCGTTGAGGCCGCCGACCGCCACGACGCCGGCGAGCGCGATGGCAAGCGCCACGCCCTCCGAGGTGCCCTCGTTCAGCATCTGCAGGTACCAGGCGACCGACATCGCCATGATCGCGACCGCCGACAGATCGATGCCGCGGCCGATCACGACCACCGCCATGCCGACCGCGAGGATGCCCAGCACGCTGACGCTGCGCACGATCGCGACCAGGTTGCCGGCGGTGAGGAAGCCGCGCAAGGTCAGCGAGGCGGCCACGAACAGCAGGATCGCGAGCACGAGCACGATCCGCTCCTGGGTCAGGCCGCGGCGCGAGATCAGGCCCTTCATGCAGAGCGCCTGCCTCGGCAGCTGAGGCACCCGAAGCGGCCGGACCAATGCTGCCGCAGGGTCGCGCGATCAGCCGCCGCTGCCGTAATTCTTGATCAGGTAGTCGACGATCGTGGCCGCGTCGGTCGGCTCGATCGGCGCGCCGAAGACGTTGATCATCTTGTTGACCTCGGCCTGCCACATCTTGCGATCCATGAATGGCGAATTGATGCGAGGGTAGTCGAGGCTGTGACAGGCCGCGCAGTTGTCCTCGACCACTTCGCGACCCGGAGCGTCCTTGAGCGTCACCTCCTGCTCCTCGGCGTAGGCAGCGGCAGCGGCGAGCACGATCACGGCTGCGAGAAAGATACTCTTCATGGTCAGCCTCGCATCACGCGGCGGTGATCGTCAGCGGGCGCACGACATTGTTGTGATAGCCCGCCGGGTTGAAGATGAGGCTCTCGGCCTGGGTCTGGCCGATGACGTTGCTCGCTTTCGCCATGATCGTGTGCTTGCCCGGGGTTTGCGGCGTGAAGGGATAGGTCCAGCTGCGAAAGGCGAAGCGGCCGAGATCCGGCCCGAGCTTGGCCGCCTGCCAGACATTGCCATTGTCGACCGACACCTCGACGCGGCTTAGACCGTAGCCGCCGTCCCAGGCGACGCCGGTGATCTCTACCGGCTGGCCGACCTGCACCTGCTGGTCGTTGGCGGGCGAGGCGATGACCGAGTTCACCACCATGTCGGTGATCGGCTCGTTAGTAGCGGTCATCTGGCCAGGAAAGTGCTGCACTACCGGAAATTTCCCGCTGGGGATCCGGTAGGCGCTCTTCATCCAGAAACCGTCAAACGGCTTCGCCACCGCCTCGATCGTGACGAGGTGCTTCATCCAGTATGTTGCGGTCCAGCCCGGGATGATCAGCCGTGCCGGAAAGCCGTTGAAATGCGGCAGCGGCTGCCCGTTCATCTGATGCGCGATGATCGTGTTCTCGTCGAGCGCCTTCCACAGCGGGATGCTCTTGACGAAATCGGGCGTCTTGTCGATGACCGGGCCATCGGCGCCATTGACGACGATCTCGATCGCCTCCTTGCGCAATCCGGCCTTCGCGAGCACGTCCTTGAGCCGCGCGCCGCGCCAGACCGCGTTGCCCATCGCGCCGGGGCCCCACTCGACCCCCGGTACATGCGGCTGCGACCACCCGCGCCGGTTGCCGGAGCATTGGCAGACGGCGGTGATCTCGACCTGCTCGAACCCCGTCTGCAGCTCCTGCAGAGTGAGCTCGAAGCGGCGTCGCCGCCGCCTCGCCGCCGACCTGCAGGCGCCAGTTCTTCGGGTCGATCTCCTCGGGGATCGCCGCGAGGTGATAGCGCACGAAGAACGCGTCATTGGGCGTGATCGCGGTTTTGAAGTACGACAGCCGGCGTCTCGTAATTGGGCGGCCGGTAGGTCAGCTTGATCAGCGGCTTTTTCCCGGGCAGCGCGTCGAGCACCGCCGTGTCGTAAACGCCCGCCGGGAGGCCTGGAGCCAGCGCGGGCTGCTGCTGCGAGAGTGCCCAGCGCGGCACCAGCCCCGACCCGGCGAGCGCCAGTCGCTCCCGATCCCGGTGAGCACCCTGCGCCGATCGAACATGCCTCCCTCCACGCGATCCGATCATCGCCCCTATCCTAGCGATCGAGGTACGAGCGATCAACGAACGGACCGGCCCCGCCGCGCCTGCGGTCAGCTGCCTCAGCCGCCGAGGTACAGGCGGCGGACGTGATCGTTGTCGATCAGCTCGCGCGAAAGGCCGTGGTCAAGTTCACCGAAGCC
>CAWCRU010000018.1:0-224941 GCA_963798075.1 uncultured Alphaproteobacteria bacterium
CTCGGCCCCAGCGGCTCCGGCAAGACCACGATCCTGCGCCTGATCGGCGGCTTCACGGAGCCGAGCGCCGGCCGCATCCTGTTCGAGGGCGTCGACATCGCCGGCCTGCCGATTCACCGCCGGCCGTTCAACACCGTGTTCCAGGACTATGCCCTGTTCCCGCACATGACGGTCGGCCAGAACGTCGGCTACGGCCTGATGGTCCGGGGCATCGCCAGGGCCGCGATCCGCGCCCGGGTCGCGCTCGCCCTCGAGGTCGTGGCGCTGGAGGGCTTTGCCGACCGCTATCCGAACCAGCTCTCGGGCGGCCAGCGCCAGCGCGTCGCCCTCGCCCGCGCGCTGATCTGCGAGCCCCAGCTGATCCTGCTCGACGAGCCGCTGGGCGCCCTCGATGCCGAGCTCCGCCGCCAGATGCAGGAGTTCCTGAAGTCGCTCCAGCGCCGGGTCCGGATCAGCTTCCTGTTCGTCACCCACGACCAGGAGGAGGCGATCGCCATGTCGGACCGGATCTGCGTCATGAACCGGGGCATGATCGAGCAGGTCGGCGCCCCCGACGAGATCTACTACCGGCCGCGGACGCGCTTCGTCGCGACCTTCTTCGGCGACAACAATCTCCTGCCGGGGAGCAAGACCGCAAGCGGCGCGATCGCGACGCCGTTCGGCGCGCTCGCCTGCGCCGATCCCCGCCTCGAGCAGCTGGCCGCGCCGGCGCCGGTCACGATCGCGGTCCGGCCCGAGGCGCTCCGCCTCGAGGGGCCAATCGACGGCCCCGGCACCGCCGACGGCACGCCGGGCCTGAACCGCCTGCCGGTCGTGGTGCGATCGGTCGACTTCATCGGCCCGGTCAGCCGGGTCCGGGTGAGCAGCCCGGCCGCCCCCGACCGCACGCTCCTGGTCAAGGTCACGAGCCGCATGGGCGGCATCGCGGTCCGACCGGGCGACCGGGTCCAGCTGATCTGGGCAGCCGCCGATTGCGCCGCCCTCCCGGGCGTGGCCGCAGGCGAAACGCTCTGATCGCCCTTCGCCGCGACGGGCGCATCGAGCCGATGCCAGGCGCTCTTGGCAATCGTGGCTGGGCCGGCTATGTCGTCGAAGGGGTCGGGAAAGCCAGATGCGAACGCTCCTGTTGATGCGCCATGCCAAGTCGAGCTGGGACCAGACCGATCTCGCCGACCTCGATCGACCGCTCGCGGCCCGTGGGCGGGAGGCGGCGCCGCTGGTCGCGCGCTACCTGGCCGGGCACGGCCTGATCCCCGATCTGGTGCTGGGCTCGCCCGCGCAGAGGGTGCGCGAGACCTGGCAGCTGATGGCGCCGCTGCTCGGCGAGGCGCTCGTCTGCAAGACCATGCGCGGCCTCTACGAGGCGACCCCGAGCCGGCTCCTCGGAACCCTCCGCCGGGTCGACGACGGGGTCCGGTCGCTGCTGCTGATCGGCCACAACCCGGCGCTCGGCGGGCTCGCGCAGAGCCTCGCCGGGGCCGGCCCGGAGAAGGCTCTGCAGCGCCTGCGGACCAAGTTCCCGACCGCAGGCGTCGCGGTGCTCGCGTTCGAGGCCGAGCACTGGGCCGATCTCGCCGCCGGCGGCGGCCGCCTGCGGGAGCTCGTGCGGCCGAAGGACCTCCGCTGAGCCGCGGCGGGCGCAGCGTGGTCCGCGACCGGCACGCCGCCTCCCGGCTGCCATGAAGCTGCTGGTCATCCTCGTCATGGCCTACGCGGGCATCGCCGCCCTGCTCTATCTCGCCCAGACCTGGCTGCTGTTTCCGGGCGCTGGCCGGCCGAGCTCGCCGCTCGTGCATCCGCGCGCGCCCGAGCGGCTCGTGCTGCCGAGCAGCGACGGCCGCGCCCGCCTCCACGGCATGCTGTTCGGCGCGCCGGCCGAGGGCGGCGCCGATCTCGTGATCGGGTTTGGCGGCAACGGCCAGGATGCCGAAATCCTGGCCCAGGACCTGGCGGCCGATTTCCCCGACCAGCAGGTCGCGGTCTTTCACTATCGCGGCTACGGCCCGAGCACGGGCAGGCCCGGCGAGGCGGCGCTGCTGGCCGACGCGCTCGCCATCCACGATACCTTGACCCTGCGCCTGCGGCCGCCCCGCTGCTTTGCGATCGGCATCTCGCTGGGCTCGGCGGTCGCGGCCTATCTGTCGCAGGCGCGCGCGCTCGCCGGCATCCTCCTGGTCACGCCCTTCAATTCGGTCGCGGCGATCGCCAAGGAGGCTTATTTCTGGCTGCCGGTCGACCTGCTGCTGCGGCATCGGTTCGCAACCGTCGACTTCATGGCCGGCAATTCGACCCCGGTTGCGGTGATCGCGGCCGGGCGCGATCAGGTGGTGCGCCCGGAACGCACCCGGGCGCTGATTGAGCGCGTGTCGAATCTGGTGTATCACCAGGTGCTCGAGGATGCCGCCCACAACAGCCTTCACCAGCTGCCGATCTTCGAGCAGGCTCTCGAGGCGGCATTTTTGGCGCTGCGGGGCGCGGCCGACCAGGCCCGGCGACAGGCGCCGGGTTCGCGCTCGCCGACCGGGCCGGCACCCTTTCCCTGACCTCCAGGAGAACCAGACGATGAGCGATGCCGCGGCTTCGACGACGCGCCCGATCCGTTCGGTGCTGCATCCTACCGACCTGTCCACGGCGGGCCTGCCCGCCTTTGCGCATGCGCTCCGCCTGGCCGCCTCGGGGCGATCGAAGCTCTACGTCCTGCACACCGACCCCGACCGCGACGACGACACCGACTGGGGCGCCTATCCCGCCGTGCGCCGGACCCTGACGAGCTGGGGCCTGCTCGAGGAAGGCAGCCCGCCGGCGGCGGTCTTCGAGCAGCTGGGCGTCCAGGTCGCCAAGATCCGCATGCCCGAGCGCGATGCGGTGCGGGGCATCCTGCGCTTCCTCGACGGGCATCCGAGCGACATCATCGTGCTCGCGACCGAAGGCCGCGAGGGCCTGCCGCGCTGGCTGCACGGTTCGGTCGCCGAGCCGGTCGCCCGCGCCGCCGAGGCCCTGACGCTGTTCATGCCGCGCAGCGCCCGCGGCTTCGTGGCGCCCGACACCGGGGCGGTCAGCCTTCGCCGGGTGCTGGTCCCGGTCGATCGGCAGCCGCGGCCGACCTATGCCCTGCGCGCGGCCTGGGACATCGCCCGGGTGCTCGGCGCCGAGGACGCGGTCCTGCAGCTGCTCCATGTCGGCACCGCCACCGATCCGACCGCCATCGAGGTGGAGCCGGGGACCTGGCGCACGGTCGAGCATAGCGTGCGCAGCGGCGACGTGATCGAACAGATCCTGGCGGTCGCGAGCGAGGGGCCGGCCGACATGATCGCGATGGCGACCGCGGGCCATCAAGGCTTCATGGACGCGCTCCGCGGCAGCACCACCGAGCGGGTGCTCCGGCATGCCCCCTGCCCGGTGCTGGCGGTGCCGTCGCGCTAGCCCTCGCCGTCACGACGGCAGCACGGGGTGGCGCGCTCGCCGGGCGCGCGTATGATGCCCCTCTTGCATCAGAGGAGGGTACCATGGCGGTTGCTCGGGTCACCAAGATCACCGCGTCCTCGCCGCGCGGTTTTCAGGACGCGGTCACCGAGGGCCTGACCCGTGCGGCGAGCACGCTGCACGGGATCACCGGCCTCGAGGTGGTGGCGCAGAAGGCCAAGGTCGAGAACGGCAAGATCAGCGAATATCGGGTGACGATCGAGGTCACCTTCGTGCTCGACTGAGCCCGCCGCTCGCCATCGCGGATGGCGGTCGCTCGCCCTCAGTCGGGGACGGCCATCTTCGCGCGCGGCGCCTGTTCCGGATGCAGAAACCCCGCCGGACCCGTGCCGTCGGCGGGGTTTCTCGCATGGGGCGCACCCCATGTCGCCCGACTTTCAAGCCGAGCCTGATTTCAGTCGAATGACCAGATTGTCGGAGCGTCACGCATTGTCCGGTGGAGTCATGCTGTTTACGCACCCTGCTGCTGAGTTGTCTGCGCGAAACCGCAAACGACTGCGAACTGTCCTCCAACTTTGCTTGGACACTACTATAGTGAGGTGGGCGAGGTCGATCGTCAAGGGCTTTGCGGTCGAGAATCGACAGCCGCGACGGCGCCCCGGATCACCTCCGGTCGGGACGCGGGCGGCGCGTCCGTCACCATAACTGCTGATTGAATCCGGGCGATCGCGGCCGCCGCCGCCGCATCGCTGCGGGCGTGGACGACCGCGAACGGCTGATCCCGTCCGACCGGCTCGCCCAGGCCCCTGACCTCGGTCAGGCCGACCGCGTGATCGATCGGGTCGGTCGGGCGCTGGCGGCCGCCGCCGAGCGTGACCACGGCGAGGCCGAGGGCGCGGACGTCGATCGCGGCGACGAAACCGCCGGCCGCGAGCTCGACCGGCCGCCGGACCGGCGCCGCCGGCAGGTAGCGGGCGGGCCGCCGCTCCAAAAGATCGCCCGGACCGCCCAGCGCGCTCACCATGCGCCCGAAGCGCTCGGCCGCCGCCCCGCTGTCGAGGGCGCGCTCGACCCGCGCGCGGGCGTCCGCGGCGTCGCCCGCGAGCGCCAGGAGCTCGGCCGCGAGCGCCAGCGTCACCTCGCGCAGCCGCGGTTCGAAGCCGCGGCCGGTCAGCGCATCGATCGCCTCGCGCACCTCGAGCGCATTGCCGGCGGTCCGCCCGAGGCATTGGTCCATGTCGGTGAGCAGGGCCGAGCAGCGCAGCCCGGCGCCGTTCGCGACCTCGACGAGCGTGGTCGCGAGATCTTGGGTCGCCTCGAGGGTCGGCAGGAAGGCCCCGGAGCCGACCTTGACGTCCATGACCAGGGCATCGAGGCCGGCCGCGAGCTTCTTCGACAGGATCGAGCTGGTCAGCAGCGGGATCGTCTCGACCGTCGCGGTCACGTCGCGGATCGCATAGAGGCGCCGGTCGGCCGGTGCCAGATCGCCGGTCTGGCCGATGATCGCGCAGCCGGCCGCGCGCACCACCCGGCGCAGACCGTCGACGTCGGGGGCGGTATCGTAGCCCGGGATGCTGTCGAGCTTGTCGAGGGTCCCGCCGGTGTGGCCGAGGCCGCGGCCCGAGATCATCGGCACGTAGGCGCCGCAGGCCGCCATGACCGGGGCGAGGATCAGGCTCACCTTGTCGCCGACCCCGCCGGTCGAATGCTTGTCGACCACGGGTCCGTCGAGGTCGTCCCAGCTCAGCCGCCGCCCGGAGTCGGTCATGGCGCGGGTCAGCGCGACGATCTCGGCGCGGGCCATGCCGTTGAAGAACACCGCCATCGCGAGCGCCGCGACCTGGCCCTCGGTGATCCGTCCGGCGGTCAGGCCCTCGACGAAGAACGCGATCTCGGCGGCATCGAGCGCCTGCCCGTCACGTTTGCGGCGGATGATCTCCTGCGGCAGCATGCCCTGGGTCAAGCTCGAGGTCGGGGCCCGGCGCCGGCTAGGACGGCTGGTGAACCACCAGGCAGTCGCCGCCGCGTCGCTTGAGCTTGCTGCACATGGCCTCGGCGTGGTCCTGGTCCGCGAACGGGCCGACCTGGACCAGGTGGCGGGTGCCGTGGGCGGTCTGGGTCGGCAGGACGTAGCGCTTGAGCTCGGGGGCGACCGAACCGAGCTGGGCCACGAAATCGTGCCAGACGTATTTGACGTTCTGCTTGTCGCGCAGCATGGCGAGCTGCACGCGATACTCCGCGCTCGGCGCGTTCGCGCTCGCCGGCGCAACCGGTGCTGCGACCCGCGCTGCCGGGGCCGCCGGGGGCGGCGCCGGCGTCGGCCCGGGCTCGGCCTGGTCGGCAGCCGCGGCGGGCGCGGCCGCCGCAGCCGGAGGCTGGGTCGCGGCGGCGGGCAGATCCGGGGCGGGCTCGACCGCGACCGCCGGCAATGCCGCCGGCTGCAACGCCGCCGGCTGCGACGCCGCCGACGGGGGCTGGTCCTCGGCGGCGAGCGGCTCGGGTTGCCGGGCGACGGCCGCGACCGTCGTGTTGGATGGGACCGCCTGCTCGGGGCTCGGCGTCGGTCGCGCCGCCGCCTCGGCGAGCATGGTCACGGACGCGGGTGCGGCCGCCGGCCGCGCCGGACGCGAGGCGCTCGACGCCGTCGCGAGTTGGGTCGCGAGCACGCTCGGAGCGGCGGGATTGAGCGCCAGCGCCACGATGTCGGTGCTGACGATGCCCGCCAGCACGCCGGCGCAGGCGGCGCTCACCAGCCAGACCACGCTCGACCAGAAGCGCAGGGTCCTGGCCGCATCGCGCCAGGTGAGATCGGCCGGTGGACAGACCTGCGATGGCCCGCGCGGGGCCGGCATCGCCGGCGGCGCGTCCGCGACCGCGGCCCGGAACCGGCCGAACCGGGGGCTCTCTTGACGGTCCGGCAAAGGCAATCCCTGCTGGTCATGGGCTTCAGGGGTTGCCCGGCCCTCGTCGTAGTCCCAGGTTTCGGCGTGCTCCCAACTTCCGGAGGGTTCCCAGGCCCACGCATCCGAACCGCCCTGCCAGCCGGTCTCGGCAACTCGGTAGGGCTCGAAGCTGCCACCGGTCATCGACAATTCCTCCGCCATGGGCGTCCAGTCAAAATGCATTCTAGATGATTTTTGCCTTTTATGCAAGAAAGTTAACCTAGAATACTCAGTCGGGACCTTAACCTTGGCAAGCGGCCGCCGCCGGGGTTCGCGATCGGGGGGACGCCAGGCGCCATGCTCGATGTCGGCCTGCACGCGTTCACGACGCTCTTCGTGGTCATCGACCCGCTCGGGCTGGTGCCGGTGCTGCTGGCGCTCACCGCCGGCATGGCCGCCGCCGACCGCCGCCGGATGGCGCTCAAGGGGACGCTGATCGCGGGCCTGATCCTGTTCGGCTTCGGGCTGGTGGGCGAGCGTCTGCTGGGCCTGCTCGGCATCGGGCTCGCCGCGTTCCGGACGGCGGGCGGCCTGATGCTGCTGCTGATCGCGCTCGAGATGGTCTTCGAGCGCCGCACAGACCGCCGCTCGCGCGCGGCGGACGAATTGCGCGAAGTCGGCGGCCACGACGACATCGCGGTCTTCCCGCTCGCGATCCCGCTGCTCTCCGGGCCCGGCGCGATCGCCTCGATCATGCTGCTGATGGCGCGCTACGACGGCGAGCCCGCAGCCCAAGGCCTCGTGCTCGCCGTCCTGCTCGCGGTGCTGGCGCTCTGCGTCCTGATCCTGCTGCTGGTCGAGCCGCTCGAGCGCCTGCTCGGCCCGACGCTGACCCACGTGGTCTCGCGCCTGCTCGGCATCCTGCTGGCAGCCCTCGCCGTGCAGTACCTGCTCGACGGTCTGCGCAGCGCGTTCGACATCGGCACTTGATCCCTGTCCCAGGGCCCGGTTCAGGCCCGTTCGCGCCACAGGCCGGTCTGCTTCAGCGCCGGATAGAGGCGGCTGAAGTCTCGGTAGAGCTCGTCATAGTGAGCGCAAAGGCCGGCATCCGGCGCCTCGGCTGCGCCCTCGGTGCGGACCACGGCCGCGACCGCGGCATCGACGTCGGCGTGCACACCGGCGCCGACCGCAGCGAGCAGGGCCGCGCCCAGCGCCGGTCCCTCCTCGACCGCCAGGCGCTGCAGGGGCACGCCCAGCACGGCTGCCAGGATCTGCCGCCAGACGGGGCTGCGGGCGCCGCCACCGACGGCATGGAGCCGATCGGGCGTGACCCCGAGCCGCCGCATCAGGACCAGCGAGTCCTTGAGCGCGAAGCTCACGCCCTCGAGCAGGGCGCGCACGAGATGGCGCCGGTCGTGGGCGAGCGTCAGCCCGATCCAGGCGGCACGGGCATAGGGGTCCATGTGCGGGCTCCGCTCGCCGGTCAGATAGGGCAGGAAGAACAGGCCTTCGGCGCCGGGCGCGACCTCGGCGGCCGCGGCCGTCAGATCGTCGTAGGGATCGCCCCGACCGGCTCCGGCGGGCGCGCCGAGCACGTCCCGAAACCAGCGCAGGCTGCCGGCCGCGGACAGGACCACGCCCATCAGATGGTATTGGCCGGGGACGGCGTGACAAAAAGCGTGCAGGGCGCCGTCCGGGTCGATCTCGAGGCCGGCGCTGGGCGCGAACACGACGCCCGAGGTGCCGAGCGAAACCAGGCCGGTACCCGGCCGGACCACGCCGCAGCCGACCGCGGCCGCGGCATTGTCGCCGCCGCCCGCGACCACCGGCAGCCCCTCGGGCAGGCCCGTGGCCCACGCCCCGTCGGCGGAGACTTTGCCGGTCACCTCCGGCCCCTCGTGGACCCGCGGCAGCCAGGCGCGCGGGATCGTGAGCGCGGCCAGGATCTCGTCCGACCAGTCGCGCGCCGCGAGATCGAGGAGGAGCGTGCCGGCGGCATCCGAGGCGTCGGTCGCGAGCCCGCCGGTCAGGCGGTAGCGGACGAAGTCCTTGGGCAGCAGCAGATGGCGGACCCGGGCATAGGCTGCCGGCTCGTGGCGCTCGAGCCAGAGCACCTTTGGGTGCCTGAAAGCCGGTCAGGGCCGGGTTGCCGGCGATCCGACGCAGCCGCTGCGCGCCGACCCGCTGCTCGATCAGGGCGCATTCGGCCGCGGTCCGCTGGTCGTTCCACAAGATCGCCGGCCGGATCACCTGGCCATCGGCATCGAGGAAGACCGCGCCGTGCATCTGGCCGGCGAGCCCGATCGCCGCGACCGCTCCGGAGGCCTTGGCCTGGAGCGTCTGCAGCACCGTGCAGCTCGCCTGCCACCAGGCCTCGGGCGCCTGCTCGGTCCAGCCCGGCCGCGGCGTCAGCAGCGGATAGTCACAGCCGGCCGTCGCGATCACCTCGCCATCGGCGGCAACGACGATGCCCTTGACCCCGCTGGTACCGACGTCGAGGCCGATGCATGCGCCTGCGGTCATGATCCCGCCTCCCTCGGAAAACGGCTGCGCGAGAGGGTACCGGGCCGGGTGCCAGGAGCCAAGCGCGCAGGAAGATTGAAACGTTCGGGCCGGCGAACTAAACTTGCAGGCGAGCTGCGACGCTGCGATGTGCGCATGGATTGGAAGACCTGCCTCGACCGACGGAGCGGGCAACGACGGGATTGCCATGGTTGAGCCTATCTTTTGCTCCGGGCTCGCCGACCTGGTCTCGCGCTATCGGGGCTTCATCGTCGATCCGGGGGGCGTGCTGCACGATGGCGAGGCGCCCTGCCCGGAGGCGCTCGAGGGCCTTGCGGAGTTGCGCGCCGCCGGCAAGCGGGTGGTCCTGCTGAGCAATTCGGGCAGCCGCGCCGCGAGCGACCGCCAGCGCCTGGCCGGCCTCGGCATTGCCGCCGAGCTGTACGATGCCCTGGTGACCTCCGGCGAGGCGGCCTGGCAGGCGCTGGCCGGCCGCAGCGACCCCCTGTTCGCCGGTCTCGGGCGGCGCTGCATCCTCTGGTCGCGCGCGGGCGATCGCTCGCTGGTCGAGGGTCAGGGGCTGGAGGTGGTAGCGGACCTCGAGCAGGCCGACTTCCTGCTGCTGGGCGGGATCGAGGACGATGCCCGCCTCGAGCAGTTCACGACCGCGCTCGGCCAGGCGGCGGCGCGCGACCTGCCGATGATCTGCGCCAACCCGGACGTGGTCGCGGTGCGGCCCTGCGGCGCCTTCGCGCATGGCTGCGGGCGCGCTCGCCCGGCACTACCAGGATCTGGGCGGCCGGGTGATCTGCGTCGGCAAGCCGCAGCGGCCGGTCTATGGGCTCTGCCTCGAGGCCCTCGCGCCGCTGCCCCCATGCGAGATCCTGGCGATCGGCAATTCGGTCGCCCACGACGTCGCGGGCGGTGCCGGCATGGGCCTCGCGACCGCACTGATCATGGCCGGCATCCACGCGCCGCTGTTCGATCTGGAGCGCGGCCTCAGCGCCAACGCGGCCGCCCTCGACCGGCTGCACACCGACTATGGCGCCCGGCCCGACTGGGTGCTGCCGCGCTTTCGCTGGCGCTAAGGGGCGCCCGCCCGCCTCGCCAGCGCGTGGCGGACCAGCGGCAGGCGGTCATTGCCGAAATAGGCCTGGCCGTCGAGCACGAAGCTCGGCACGCCGAAGACGCGGGCCGCCAGCGCCGCGGCGACGGTCGCCTCCAGGGCAGCGGCGGTTGCGGGCTCGTCGAGCAGCGCGGCGAAGGCGGTCGGATCGAGGCCGACCTCGCGCGCGAGCCGAAGGCAGGCCGCATCGTCGAGGGGCGAGGTGCCATCGACGAAGATCGCCTGGAACAGCCGCCGGCTGAACCGTTCGACCGCACCGAGGCGGCAGGCGGCGGTGGCGGCAAGCGCGATCCGGCGGGGCTCGAAGCGGACGTCCTTCGGCTCGCGGAACGGGACGCCATAGTAGTCCGCCCAGCATCCGGCATCGAAGCGCCGCCAGGCCCACTCGTACTGCCCGGAGACCGGCCGGCCCTGAAACGGATCGGCGCCGCGCGCCTGCGAACAGGTCCGCGCTCGAGAGCGGCCGCCAGCGCACCCGGCAGCCGGTCGTCGCCTCGAGATCGGCGATCTGGGTCGAGGCGAGATAGGAGTATCGGCTGCCGAGCCCGTAGTAGAAGTCGAGCTCGGGCGCGCCGGATGGGCTCACTGGCGGGCTCGGCCGAGCACGCGCAGGCGGAGCGCGTTGAGCTTGATGAAGCCCTCGGCGTCGCGCTGGTCGTAGACGGTATCCGCCTCGAAGGTCGCGAGCGCCTCGTCGTAGAGGCTGCTTGGCGCCTTGCGCCCGACCACCTGGACGCCGCCTTTGTAGAGCTTGAGCCGGACCGTGCCGGTGACGTTCGCCTGGCTCTGGTCGATCAGGGCCTGGAGCATCGCTCGTTCGGGGCTGAACCAGAAGCCGTTGTAGATGAGCTCGGCGTAGCGCGGCATGAGCTCGTCCTTGAGGTGGGCGGCACCGCGATCGAGGGTGATCGATTCGATCGCCCGGTGCGCGGCCAAAAGGACGGTGCCGCCGGGGGTCTCGTAGACGCCGCGCGACTTCATGCCGACGAAGCGGTTCTCCACGAGGTCGAGCCGGCCGATGCCGTTGGCGCCGGCCAGCTCGTTCAGCCGCGCGAGCAGGTTCGCGGGCGACAGCCGCTGGCCGTCGATCGCGACCGGGTCGCCCTGCTCGAAGTCGAGCTCGACGTAGGTGGCCGCGTCGGGCGCCTCCTCGGGCTTCAAGGTGCGGGTGAACATGGCGGGATCCGGCTCCTGCCAGGGGTCCTCGAGCGCGCGGCCCTCGTAGGAGATGTGCAAGAGATTGGCGTCGGTCGAATAGGGCGGCTCGCCGCTTTTGCCGCGCGGGATCGGGATCTGATGGCGCTCGGCGTACTCGATCAGGCTGGCGCGCGAGCCGAGGTCCCATTCGCGCCAGGGTGCGATCACCTTGATCTTGGGGTCGAGCGCATAGGCGCTGAGCTCGAAGCGGACCTGATCGTTGCCCTTGCCGGTGGCACCATGGGCCACGGCATCGGCGCCGACCTCATGCGCGATCTCGACCAGGCGTCTGGCGATCAGCGGCCGCGCAATCGAGGTGCCGAGCAGATAGCAGCCCTCATAGAGCGCGTTCGCCCGGAACATCGGAAACACGTAGTCGGCGACGAAAGTCTCGCGCAGATCCTCGATGTAGACCGGCTGCGCCCCCAGCATCTCGGCCTTGGCGCGCGCCGGCTCGAGCTCCTCGCCCTGGCCGAGGTCGGCGGTGAAGGTCACCACCTGGCAGCGGTACTGCTCCTGCAGCCAGCGCAGGATGACCGAGGTATCGAGCCCCCCGGAATAGGCCAGCACGACTTTCCTGATGCCGTCCGGGTCGACGCCGTCTGCCATGATCGCCCTCCGAGCTCCGCGCCCCCGGGGAAGCCCCGCGGTGGCCGGGCCGCATGGTGAACCGCGGCGCCGGCTTGTCAACGGGCAGGGGCGAAAGGGCGGTCTGTCCGTTTTGGACGAAGGGGTATATTGGACAATGACTGAGCCAGGAGCGGCGCGATGCGGTATGTTTCGGCCACGGAAGCGAAGCAGGCGCTGGCTGCGGTCCTGGACGCCGCGCAGCGAGAGCCCGTGGTGATCCGGCGCCAGCGGCGGAACGTTGCGGTGGTGCTCTCGATGCAGGAGTTCGATCGCCTCACGGCCCTGAACGTCGAGGAGTTCCAGCGCTTTTGCGACCGAATCGGCGAGCAGGCCAAGGCCCGCGGTCCGACCGAGGTGAAGTCCGCCGATCCTCGCTGACGACCGCTGAAACTCGCGCCGCGAGCTATTCTAGACCAGCGCGAGCTGCTCGGCGGTAAGGGCGACCACGGGCAGGCCCGGATCGGCGGGGTCGGCGCTGGCGCCGGAGAAGTCGATCAGGTAGGCCCGCGCGGGCCGATCCAGGATCTCCACGATCGTGCCCTCCTCGCCGCCAGCGAGCCGATGGTTCCGGCACAGCCTGGCGCACGTGCACGACGTCGAACAGGGCGAAGCCTTCAACATTCCGCCGGCGGCATGATATCTGCGGCATAGCAGCCCCCAGGCGTAGCGACCATGATCAGGGCGACGCGCTGCACGTCGCCCCGACCGCGTCAGGCCGTGGTGTCGAGCCAGTCGCCGGGCTTGATCGGGATCGTGCGGCCCTCGCCGTTGGTCGGCCCGGGCTGCCCGCGCGGGGCTTTGGCGACCGCGACCAGGGCCGGGCGGAGCAGGCGGTCGGCGATCACGTAGCCCGGTTGCATGACCTGCGCGATGGTGCCGGGCGGATGGTCGGCGGTCTCGAGCTCGAGCATCGCCTGGTGGCGGTTGTGGTCGAACTTCGAGCCGAGCTCGGGGATGACCTTGGCGATCTGGTGGCGCTCGAAGGCGGTCTGCAGGCTCTTCTCGGTCAGCGCCACGCCGTCGACCAGGCTCCGGGCCAGCTCGCTCTGGTCGCGGGCGTGGGGCGGGATGCTCGCCAGCGCCCGGTTCAGGTTGTCGGCGACCTCGAGCAGCTCGCGGGCAAAGCCGGTGATCGCATATTTGTGCGCCTCCTCGACCTCGCGGGCGGCGCGCCGGCGCAGGTTCTCGGTCTCGGCCAGCGCCCGCAGCAGGCGCTCCCTGGTCGTCGCCAGCTCGGCCGCGAGCTCCGCCTCGCGCGGCGACAGCTCAGCCGCCGCATCGGGCTCGAGCGCGGCCTCGGCCGCTGCCTGATCGCTCGCCGGGGCGGCGTTCTCGCGCTCGTCGGCCGCTTCCTGCGCCTCGAAGTCCTCGGATCGTCTCTGGTTCATCGCCTCAACTCTTGATCTGAGCTGCCCAGGAGGCGCGATACCACCCGGGCGGTGTAGTCGACCATCGGAATGATCCGCGCATAGTTCATGCGGATCGGACCGATCACGCCGATCGCGCCGACGATCCTGGCCCCGCCAGCGGGCGCCTTTTCGCTGACCGTATAGGGGGCGGCGACCACCGAGCAGCCGGTCATCGCGAACAGGTCGTTCTGGGCCCCGAGGAAGATCTGGACGCCCTCCGCCCGCTGCACGAGCTCGATCAGGCGGATCAGGTTGCTCTTGGTCTCGAGCAGGTCGAACAGGGTGCGGATCCGCTCCAGATCGGCGAGGTTGGTGACGTCGTCGAGGAGCTTTGCCTGGCCGCGCACGATCAGCACGCCCTGGTCGGCCGACGGCCCGCCGGACCAGGTCGCGAGCCCGGTCTCGACCACCTTGCGGGTCAGCGCGTCGAGCTCGCCGCGCCGCTCGCCGATCTCGCGCTCGACGATCTCGCGGGCTTCGGCGAGCGAGCGCCCGGTCAGGCGCGCGGTGAGATAGTTGCCGGCCTCGATCAGGCTCGAGGCGCCGATCCCGACCGGCACCTCGATCAGCCGGTTCTCGACCATGCCGTTGCTGGCGACCACCACGACCAGGGCGCGGCCGGGGCTGAGCGGGATGAACTCGACCTGCTTGAAGGGGTGCTCGCTCTTGGGCGCCAGCACCAGGCCGGCATAGTGCGACAGGCCGGCAAGCGCGCCGCTGGCGTCGCTCAACATCGCTTCGACGCTGCGCCCGGCGCCGGCGCAGCGGCTGTCGATGCCGGCGCGGTCGTCCTCGCTCAGATGGCCGACCTCGAGCAGGCCGTCGACGTACATGCGAAAGCCGAGGTCGGTCGGCACCCGCCCGGCCGAGGTGTGCGGCGCGAACAGCAGGCCGGCCTCCTCGAGGTCCGCCATGACGTTGCGGATGGTCGCCGCCGACAGATGCTGGTCGGGCCGGCGCGCAAGCGTCCGCGACCCGATCGGCTCGCCGGTCTCGACGTAGGTATCGACGATCTGGCGGAAAATCTGTTTGGAGCGTTCGCTGAGCGCGGTGATCATCGGTCGATCCGGCCTGGCTCCCTCCCTCGTGCCTGCGGGTCGCTGCTATGTAAGGTGGCGGCCGGAGAGCGTCAACGCACTGGGGGGCTACGGGCGCGGGCCGGCAAGGATCAGGGCGCGGCCAAGGTCCTCGAGACGCCGACGGCGGCCCGCGCCGGCCGCCGTCGGTCTTCGGTGCCGCGCGCGGCCGCGGGCAGGCTGCCCGCGCCGCGCGGCTGCGGGCGTCACGCAGCCTTGGCCAGCGACTTCAGGTCGTCGATGTTGGCCATCATGCACTTGGTCAGGACGTCGACCGCCTCGCTCTGGGCCTTGATCGCGATCTCGGCCAGCTCCTTGGCGCTGTTGACCGCCGTCTCGTAGGTCGACTTCGCGGTCGCGATCTGGTCGGCGGGCTTGAACTCGGCCGGCTTGCCGTTCAAAGCGCCCTGGCCGGCGGCCATCCACTGCTCGACCGAAGACTGGAGGATCTCGTTGTGGCGCTGCGCCATCGCCTTGACGCCGTCGACCACGATCTGGCTGGCGCTGGCAAAGGCGTCGAGATTGCGCTGCTGCGCGGCCATCATCCGGTCGGCGTCGAGCATCGGGAAGGGCAACGGCTTGGTGGTCGTCTTGGTCGGCATCGCTAGCTCCTCGTCGCGTATATGTTGCATCGCACAATTGCCCATATGGGGGAGCGCCGGGCGCGGTTCAAGGAAAAAATTGTGCAATGCAGCAAAAAATTGCGACCCCGGCCAAGCGCCGATGGCGACCCGCCCGCGCCTGCGGCAGCGGCCGATTTGGTTGGTTGCCCCGCGCCAAACCAGCTAGGCTGCGCGATCGGCTCACGACCGCGCATGGAACCCGGTGGCGACCAGAGAGCAGGGTGGCGAAGCGGAGCTCGAGCGCCCGGTTCCGACCGGGCGGGCAGAAGCGCTGTTGCTCGCCGGCCTGTTCCAGCGACTGCCGATCGTCGCCGGCCTGAACCTCGCGGTCGCGCTCGGCACGGTGATCGTGTTCACCGGTCACCGGTCGGCGCCGGTCCTGGGCGGCTGGCTCCTGCTCATGGTCCTGACCCTGGGGCTGCGCCTGCAGTCCTGGCGGGCCTTCCGGCGCGCGCCGGCGGATCCGGCGACGGCGGCGGCCTGGGCCCGGCGCTTCACCCTCGGCGCGGCGGCGACCGGCACCGCCTGGGGCCTCGCGGCGGCCCTGCTGTACACGCCCCAGGCGTGGCCGGCGCAGGTCTACCTGCCGTTCATCATGGCCGGCATGGTCGGCGGCTCGGTCACCGCGCTGACCGGACACATGCCGGCCTATGTCGCGTTCTCGGTCTGCACTTTGGTGCCTTACGCGCTGCGCCTGCTGGCCGAGGGCGACCTGCCGCATCTGGTGATGGCGACGCTCGTGGTCCTCTACCTGGTCGGCATGGGCGTGCTCGGCCGCTCGGTCAACGCTTCGCTGGTCGCCTCGGTCCGCCTGGCGGTCGAGAACCAGGACCTGGTGGCGGCGTTGCGCGACAAATCGGCCCAGCTCGAGGCGACCTTCGAGCACATCCATCAGGGCGTGGCGGTGTTCGACCGCGACGGCCGGCTGGAGACCTGGAACCCGCGTCACCGGGAGCTGCACGGCTATCCTCTCGCTCTGTATCGCCGCGGCGGCCATCTGAGCGAGTTTCTGCGGCACGATCTGGCGCGGTCCGGCGGGCCCGGACCCGCGCGCGAGGACCGGCTGCGGATGATCGCGAGGCGCCCGGCGCCCGCGCGCTTCGAGCAGCCGGGCGCCGACCATCGGATGCTCGAGGTCGAGCGCAGCACGATGCCGGGCGGCGGCTTCGTCAGCACCTCGACCGACATCACCGAACGCAAACGGGCCGAGGCCCGCATGCTGCACCTGGCCCAGCACGATCCGCTGACCGGCCTGCCCAACCGGCTGCTGTTTCACGACCGCCTGCGGCAGGCGATGGCGCGGTGCCGGCGCGACCAGAGCCTGCTCGCGGTCGTCCTGGTCGATCTGGACAGGTTCAAGGCGGTCAACGACGCCTTCGGCCATCAGGTCGGCGACGGCGTGCTCAAGCAGGCCGGCCAGCGCCTGCGCGCCGCGCTGCGCGAGAGCGACACCGTGGCCCGGATCGGCGGCGACGAGTTCGCGCTGATCCTCCCGGATCTGCCCGCTGCCGAGGCCGCGAGCCTGATCGCCGAGAAGATCTCGGGCCAGCTCGATCGTCCCTTCGGGCTCGACCTGCGGGCCTGGCGGCCGGGTGCCAGCCTGGGCATCGCGCTGTTCCCGAACGATGGCGACAGCCCCGAGCAGCTCCTCCAGAATGCCGATCTGGCGATGTACCGGGCCAAGGCCGCGGGCGGTGGCTACCAGCGCTTCGGGTCGACGATCAAGCGCGACTTCGACCATCTGCAGAACCTCAAGCACGAGCTCGCCCGCGCCATCGCCCGCGGCCAGCTCAGCCTCGACTATCAGCCGCAGCTGGATCTCGCACCCGAGCGCGTCCGGGGCATCGAGGCCCTGCTGCGCTGGCATCATCCGGACTTCGGCCCCATCGACCCGGAGACCATGATCAAGCTGGCGGAATCCAGCGGCCAGATCGCGGCGATCGGCGAATGGGCGCTGGCCGAGGCCTGCCGGGTCGCCACCGGCTGGCAGAGCGGTCCGGAGCCGATCCGGGTCGCGGTCAACGTCTCGGCGAGCCAGCTGACGCAGCCGGACCTGGCGGCGCAGGTCGCCCGCCTCCTCGACGCCAGCGGCCTGCCGGCGGAGCGGCTCGAGCTCGAGCTGACCGAAAGCAGCATGCTGCACGAGGTCGAGCAGGTCCAGGCCACCCTGGAGGCGCTGCGCGACATGGGCGTGACGCTCGCGCTCGACGACTTCGGCACCGGCTATGCGAGCCTCAGCCACCTCAAGCGCTTCCCGCTGCACGTGCTCAAGATCGACCGCTCGTTCGTCGCCGACCTCGCCGAGACGCCGGACGCCGCGATCGTGCGCTCGCTGATCGAGCTCGGCCACCGGCTCGAGCTGCGGGTGGTGGCCGAAGGGGTCGAGACCGAGGTGCAGCTGGCGGCGCTGAGGCGCCTGGGCTGCGATGCGGTCCAGGGCCACGTGGTCGGCCGTCCGCTGAGCGCCGTCGACATCGGCCGCTGGCTGAGCGCGCGCGTCCGGGTCCTGGGCTGACGCCGGCGTCGGCTGGCGGCGAGCGGCCGCGGCGGCGCCCGGGCGGCGCGGCGGGCTTGACCTTTGCGCGGGCGCCCCTTAAGGAGACCACCGGCGCCGGGGCGCCAGGCCGCGGGTGAGCATGCGACCGTGATGGGGACGTTCGAGCGATGGCGCAGACGCTGCATGTTGACCGGCAAGGGCGTGATGACGGGCAACAACGTCAGCCACGCCAACAACAAGACCAGGCGGCGCTTTTTGCCCAATCTGCGCCGGCAGCGTCTCTACAGCGAGACGCTCGGCGAGACCATCCGGCTGCGCATCACCGCCCATGCGCTGCGCACGGTCGAGCATCGGGGCGGGCTCGACGGCTTCCTGCTCGACAGCCGGGAGTGCGATCTGGCGGGCGATCTGCGGCGGCTCAAGCGGCGGCTGGTCGCGGCCCGCGACGCCGGCGCAAGGCGCCCCCGCCGAGGCCGACGCCGTCTGACCGGCGGCGACCCCTTGGCGCGCGGCCGGCCTGCCGGCTGGCGACGCCTGGCGCCGCCGGTGGCGGCGATGGTGGTCGTGGTCGCAAGCTCCAACCTCGCGGTCCAATACCCGATCAACGACTGGCTGACCTGGGGCGCGTTCACCTATCCGATCGCCTTCCTGGTGACCGACCTGACCAACCGGAGGCAGGGGCCGGCGGCGGCGCGCAGGGTCGCCGCTGTCGGCTTCGCGCTCGGGGTGGTCCTCTCGGTCCTGGTCGCCGGACCGCGGATCGCGCTCGCCTCCGGCACCGCGTTCCTGACCTCGCAGCTGCTCGACATCTCGGTCTTCAACCGGCTGCGCCGGCTGAGCTGGTGGCGGGCGCCGCTCATCTCATCGGCGCTGGCCTCGATCTGGGATACGGGCGTCTTCTTCACGCTCGCGTTCGCCGGCAGCGGCCTGCCCTGGATCAGCTGGGGGATCGGCGATCTCGGCGCCAAGGCGGCGATGGCGCTCCTGCTGCTCGCCCCGTTCCGGGCGCTGATGGGTCAGCTCGACGTGCTCGCCGCCCCCGCGCGCTGAGCCATGCGGTCCGGCGCGCGGCAGCGCGAACTGCAGCAGAAGCGTGCGCTGCAGGGCGAAGAAATTGTCGTCCGAGACCAGGTAGACCAGCACCCGCCCGTCCGGGCCGCGCCGCACCGCGATGCCTTCGAAGTTCTCGCCGACCAGCGGCGGCCGCAGCTCGGCCAGGGCCTGCCCGACCAGGCGCGCGCCGGGGCGGATCGCGGCCGCGGGCAGGGTCACGATCCGGCTCTCAAAGCCGCCCAGCAGCGAGAAGCTGCGCTCGAGCACATAGACCGTGTCGTCCAGGCGATCGGCGCCGGTCGGCACGAAGCCCCGGCTCGCGGCGTAGCTGAGCGGCAGCGTCCGATCGCCCTCGATCCGCCAGCCGGCGAGATCGCCCGCCGGCGTCCGGGTCCCCTCGGAGAGGGCGAGCCACGCGTGGTCGCCCACCTCGGTCAGCGCCTCGATGCCGATGTTGCCGGGCGGGCCCACGCCCGGGGGCGTCGGCAGCGGGGTCGCCGGCCCGGTCAGATCCGCGAGCGCCAGGCGACGCAGGCGATGCCTGCCCTCGTAGGCGATGATCAGGCCGGCCGGGCCGGCGCTCGCCAGCGCCTCGGCGTCGCGACCCAGGGGATCGCCCGGCGCCGCCCCCGGCTCGACCGCCTGCCAGCTGCGCAAAGCCGCTCAGGCGGCCGTCGGCGGCGTGCAGGAGCGTTGCCAGCCAGAGGCTGCCGTGATCGCTGAGCGCGATCAGCCGGCTGCCGTCCGGCGCCAGCCAGAGCCCGGACAGGCCGCCAAAGCGTGGGTCGGCGGCGCCGAGCACGAAACCCGCCTCGAAGCGCAGCGGGCCGAGCATCGCCCGTTCCAAGGGCCCGTCGCCGAGCGTGATCCGGCTGGCCTGGACCACGGGCGGCCCGGCGGCGCCGGTCGCGCGTCGCACAACCGGCGAGCGCGATCAGGGCCGCCAGCAGCAGAGCGGGCGCGGTCCGATCACGTTGGCGAGACCGCCGCCCGACCGAGGCTGGACGGGCGCCGCAGCGGCCGCCATAGCTGGCGCCGGAACCACGGCTGTCAGGGGAGGACGGCATGCTGCAACGACGTCGTTTCATCCAGAGCGTCGGCGCGACCGGCCTGGCGCCGCTCGCGACCGTGCTGGCCGATCCCGAGCTGGCCGCGGCCGCGGCCGCGACGCTCGAGACCGTGCAGACGCGAGACGCCGCACGGCACGGTGCAGGCGGCACTCGCCCGGCCGGCTGCCAGCCCGGCGCCGGCGGTGCTCCTGATCCACGAGTGGTGGGGCCTGAACGACCAGATCAAGTCGGTCGCCGCCGAGTTCGCGGCCCAGGGCTATCTGGGCCTCGCGATCGATCTCTATGGCGGCAAGGTCGCGAGGGCGCCGGAACAGGCGCAGGCGCTGACCAAGACGGTCGACCCCGCGGTCGCGACCGATACGCTTGTGACCTGGGCCCGCTGGCTCAAGACCAACCCGGACTCGACCGGCAGGCTCGGGGTGATCGGCTGGTGCTTCGGCGGCGGCTGGTCGCTCGCGCTCTCGCTCGCCGAACCGGTCGATGCGACCGTGATCTACTACGGCCGCTGCACCCAGTCGGCAGCCGAGCTGGCGGCGCTCAAGGGGCCGGTGCTCGGTCACTTCGGGACCCAGGACCAGTTCATCACGGTCGCCATGGTCGAGGGCTTCAAGAAGGCGCTGGCGGAGGCCGGCAAGCCGGCCGAGATCTATTTCTACGACGCCAATCACGCCTTCGCCAATCCGACCGGGGCGAGCTACGACCAGGCCGACGCGGCCCTCGCCTGGTCGCGCACGACCGCGTTCCTGGCCAAGGCTCTCACGAGCTGAGCTTCTGCCGCAGGGGCGCCGGCCGGCCGTGCCAAAAGGCCCGCGAGAGCGATCTCGCGGGCCTTTACGCCGGTGCCAGGGCCGGGGAAGTGGGGTCAGTTGCGCGTCGAGCCGAACAGCTGGATCAGCATCACGAACATGTTGATGAAGTTCAGATAGAGGCTGAGCGCGCCCATGATCGCCTTGCGCGCGACGACGTCGGAGCTGTCGAGCTCGTAGTACATCTCCTTGATGCGCTGCGTGTCGAAGGCGGTGAGCCCCGTGAACACCAGGACGCCGATCACGCTGATCGCGAACTGCAGCGCCGAGCTCGTGATGAACAGGTTGACCAGGCTCGCGATGATGATCCCGATCAGGCCCATGAACAGGAACGAGCCCCAGGCCGCGAGGTCGCGCTTGGTGGTGTAGCCGTAAAGGCTCATCGCGCCGAACATGCCGCCCGTGATGAAGAACACGCGGGCGATGCTGGCGCCGGTATAGACCAGGAAGATGCTGGCCATCGACAGGCCCATGACCGCCGCGAACGCCCAGAAGGTCAGCTGGGCGGCGCCCGGGCTCATGGTCCGGATCTTGGCGCTGAGGAAGAACACGAAGCCGAGCGGGGCGAGCATCACCACCCACTTCAAGGGCGTCGTGAAGATCGGCACGTAGATCGCCGGCGACGACGCCACCAGGAACGCGATCACGCCCGTGATCGCCAGCCCGAGGCCCATGTAATTGTAGACGGAGAGCATATAGGCGCGCAGGCCCTCGTCGACGCGATCGACGGCGACCTGGCCCGTGACGACACGGGGATCGGGACCGAATGCCATCGGGGTGCTTCCTTTCTCTGACTCCACTGGCCACACACGGCGCCGGCTCTGCCAACAGGCGGCGACGCGCTTTGGCGGATCATATGGTATGCGGGCCATCGGCTTCAAGCATTGTGCTCCGGGTGATCGTGGCCGGGTCTCTCGCCCGATCGGCCGCGGCCGCGCGCGAGGATCGGCGCTTCGTGGTTATCCCGAACCGTTGGGTCAGGGCCGGTGCCGTGCGCCCGGCCGGCCAAGCGGGAAGGAGAGGTCGTCATGGTCACGCGTCTCAGGTCGCAGGGTTCCGGCGCGAGGCGGGTCAGCCGGGGCCGTCCGGTCGCGCCGCTGTTCGGAGCGATCGCCGTCACGGCGCTGGCGCTGTTCGGCGGCAGCTTGGCGAGCGCGCCCGCGCAGGCGGCGCAGGTCTGCGGCGACCGCGGCCAGATCCTCAAGCAGCTCGAGCAGGGGCATGCGGAGACGCGGCGCGCGCTCGGGCTCTCGGCCGACGGCGGCGTGCTCGAGATCCTGGTCTCGCCCCAGGGCGGCTGGACCATGCTGGTGACCTATCCCAAGCGTCCGACCTGCGTGATCGCGGTCGGCGAGGCCTGGCAGTCGCTGCAGCTGGCCGGCGAGCCCGCCTGATCGGCGCGGCCGGGAACAGAAAGCGCCCCTCCCGGGTTGCTACCGGCAGCCACGGCCGGCCCGTCCGGCCGGCTCGGGATGGAGGACGACGACATGATCACCCAGGTGAGGGCGCAAGGTCTGGGCGGCTGTATCGCTCTGGTGCTGCTCGGCGGCGGCCTGGCGAGCGCCCCGGCAACCGCGGCCCCCTTGTGCGGCGACCGCGACCAGATCCTGGACCAGCTGGCCCAGCTGCACCACGAGAAGCCGAGCGCGCTCGGACTCTCCGCGGATGGCGGCGTGCTCGAGATCCTGGTCTCGCCCGAGGGCGGCTGGACGATCCTGGTCACCTACCCGAAGCGGCCGACCTGCGTGCTCGCGGTCGGCGAGGCCTGGGAGGCGCTGCAGGCGCTTGGTCAGCCGGCCTGAGGCGGGAGAGCAGCCGGGTCGAGCCGCCAGACCGCGACCGGCTGGTCGCGACCGCGCAATTGCTGGGCGTGGGCCGGACAGAGCCCGACCAGCATCGGCGCGCCCGCGGGTCGCCCCCGGACGGCCTGAACCAGCGCATCGCTCACCACCAGCGGGCTGCCGAGCCTGCGGGTCAGCTCCTCGAGCCGGCTCGCGACGTTGACCACGTCGCCCAGCACCGCGAATTCGAGCCGGCGTTCGGAGCCGACGTCGCCCAGCACGACCTCGCCGTAGTGAATGCCGATCGACAGCCGGATCGGGTCCGCCGGGGCCGCCACGCTCACGGTTCCAGGCGTCGATGCTGGCCAGCATGGCGCGCGCCGCCGCGAGCGCGTTCTGCGCGTCATCGGCGCCGGCCTCCGGGGTGCCGAAAGTCGCCATGATGCCGTCGCCGAGATACTTGTCGAGGGTGCCGTCGTGCTCGAATACCGCCTGCTCGAGCCGGGCGTGGAAGGCGCGCAGCAAGGCTACGATGCGTTCAGGCGACTCGTGCTCGGAGCGGTGCGTGAAGCCGACGATGTCGGCGAACAGCACGGCGACCGGCTGGACGCGCACCTGGTTCAGCGGCTCGTCGGCCTCGGCCAGGCGGTCGACGATCCGGGGCGAGAAATAGCGGGCGAGGTTGGCCCGCTCGCGCGCCGCGACCGCCTGCCGCAGGACCAGACGCCGGGTGCGCCACGCCCCGGCAGCGAGAATGCCGCAGACGATCAGGAGCACGACCACGTCCTGGGTGATGACGTCGAGGTCGACGAAGCGGGCATCCAGATGCACCGCAAGCATCTGTTCGGGTGTCAGGTGGTCCTGGCCCGTCAGCGTGCCGGGCTGGGCGCTGACAAGGCGGACGCCTGCCCACCAGGCCAGAGCGCCGGCGACGCCGGCCCAGGCGACCAGCGACGGGGAGTAGCTCAGCGCCACGACCGCGACGAACATGAAGAAATAGACGAAGGTGCCGTTGCGCAGCATCATCTGCGGCGGCCACACATCGCCGAACAGGAGGTCGTAACCGACCATCGAGAAGCTCAGCAGGATCATGTAGAGCGCGACCAGGGCGTAGTGCAGCCAGGGTCGATCGCGGGCGCCCAGCCGGTACTGGGCGATGGCGCAGACCGCGAATAGCGCCAGCAGGGCCTCGAGGAAATAGATCCGGGGCGCACTGACCCAAACGAAGAGCCAGAGCGCGGTCACCGCGAGGGCGATCAGTAGCGCCCGGGTCGCGAGCCTGAGCGCCGCCAGCCGCTCGGCGCGAAAGGCGTCCTCCAGACGCTTCGAGACCAACCGCTCGACGCGCTCGCGGCGCCCGCCAGGCTGGCCGGTGAGGGTAGCCGTTTGCGCCATGATCCGTCGCCCCGCTGACCGCGTCTGTCACGCTGGCACAGTATGGCGCGGCGCGTGGGCACGAGTTCGAACCGCCTCGGATCGGCGCGACCCCCGGTCGCTCGAAGCGACGACGATACCCGGACGCCGGCCCGGCAAGTCGCGGTCTGCCGGCCGCGCCCGCGAGCTTGCGGCGAGGCCGATCAGCCGGCGAGGCGCTGGTAGAGCGGGTCGAGCAGCGGATGCAGGCTCGCGGCCTCCTGCTTCAGGTAGGCGAGCAGCGCCCGCTCGTTGGCACGGTCGTTCCGCTCGCCGGCGATCTGGCCGCTCAGCCAGACGGCCTCCTGCTCGTCCACCCGGTCCGGCGAATTGCCGCCGTGCAGGATGTGCATGGTGATCGCCTTCACGAACAGATCGCGCCAGGCGGGGTCGTTGTCGGCACCGGCGGTCGCGTGGTTGAGGGCGAACAGGAACTCGGCCTCGGCCCGGCTGATCGCCATCCCCTTCTGGCTGCCGCTGCCGTAGATCAGGCGCCGGATCACCTCGACGTCGGCCTTGTCGATCGCGCCGGCGCGGCGGTCGGCGTAGCCGAACAGGGCATGGTCGCTCGACAGCACGCTGTGCTCGACCGCCTTGAGAACGAAGCTCCGGAAGCGCTCCGAGCAGCCGTTGCTGCGGAAGATCAGGTTCAGCAGGAGGCGAAGCTCGCTCGCATCGTCGATGCTCGGGCGCGAACCCAGCCATTCGAACAGCATCCGCTCGGCGTCCTCGGTGAGCAGCGCTGTCGGTGCCGTTGCGCCAGTAGAAGAAGTCGGTCAGCGCCTCGACATAGAACTCCGCCCAGGCCGGATCGCTCGCCAGGACCCGGCGATTGAGGCGGAACAGGCAGGCCGCCTCGTCGCGACCGATCGCGCCGTCCTTGTAGACGATGCGCCGCAGGCGGAGCACCTGATCGACGTTGATCCAGCCCTTCTCGTGGATCTCGGCCTCGAGCGCGGCCAGAGCGTCCGGCAATCGACCAGCCATGGCGCCTTCTCCCGTTGACGCGGCACGGGCCATTCTAGGCAAACGGCCTTAAGGCTTGGTTGAGGAGGCGTGCGGACACCCTGGGCAGACGCGCGGGCTTGGTCTAACAAGCCCCTGCATCATCGACGAGGCCCCCGATGACCGAGCCCAAGCTTTTGCAGCCCGACACGCTCGCCCTGCATGCCGGCCAGCGGCCCGATCCCGCGACCGGGGCGCGCGCGGTGCCGATCTATCAGACCACGTCCTACGTGTTCACCGACGCCGATCAGGCCGCGTCCTTGTTCAATCTCGAGCGCGCCGGCCACATCTATTCGCGGATCTCGAACCCGACCGACCGCGGTGCTCGAGGAGCGGATCGCGGCGCTCGAAGGCGGGGTCGGCGCGGTCGCGACCGCGAGCGGCCAGGCGGCGCTGCACCTCGCGATCGCGACCTTGATGGGGGCGGGCGGCCACATCGTCGCGTCGAAATCGCTCTATGGCGGCTCGACCAACCTTTTGAAGCTCACCCTGCCGCGCTTCGGCATCGAGACGAGCTTCGTCGACCCGAGGGATCCCGACGCCTTCGCGGCCGCGATCCGGCCCGAGACGCGGCTTCTGTTCGGCGAGACGATCGGCAATCCGGGGCTCGAGGTCCTGGACATCGCGAGGATCGCCGAGGTCGCGCACGAGCACGGCCTGCCGCTCCTGATCGACAACACCTTCGCCACGCCCTGCCTTTGCCGGCCGTTCGAAGCGGGCGCCGATCTGGTGCTGCATTCGGCGACCAAGTGGCTGGGCGGCCACGGCATCGCGATCGGCGGCGTGCTGGTCGACGGCGGCCGCTTCGACTGGCAGAGCTCGGAAAAATTCCCGACGCTGAGCGAGCCCTATCCCGGCTACGACGGCCTGGTCTACGCCGAGACCTTCGGCCCGTCGGCCTTTCACATGCGCGCGCGGACCGAGGGCCTGCGCGACTTCGGCGCCTGCATGAGCCCGCAAAACGCCTTCTACATCCTCCAAGGCGTCGAGACCCTGCCGCTCCGGATCGAGCGCCACATGGCCAATACGCATGCGGTGGTGAAGTTCCTTGCGACCCATGACGCGGTCGCCTGGGTGCTGCATCCCTCGCTCGCGACCCACCCGGACCACCGGCTCGCCGGGCGGGTGTTGCCCAAGGGCGCGGGCTCGATGGTGAGCTTCGGGGTCAAGGGCGGCCGTGCCGCCGGCCGGCGCTTCATCGAGGCCCTGCGGGCTCGCCTCGCACCTCGCCAACGTCGGCGATGCCAAGACGCTGGTGATCCACCCCGCCTCGACCACGCATCTGCAGGTCGGTGCGGAGGCGCTCGCGGCCGCCGGCGTCGGCGAAGACATGATCCGGCTCTCGGTCGGGCTCGAGGACCCGAGCGACATCATCTCGGACCTCGACCAGGCGCTCCGGCGCGCCCAGAAGGCGTGAGGGGCGGCCGATGGAGGTGAGCCTCGCGGGCGCGCCGGTCTTTCTTGCGGACCACGGCAAGGGCTTCGATCCGGCGCGGCCGACCCTCCTGTTCGTGCACGGCGCCGGCATGGACCACTCGGTGTGGCCGCTGCAGGCGCGCCACTTCGCCTATCGCGGCTGGAACGCGCTGGCGCTCGATCTGCCGGGCCATGGCCGGAGCGGCGGCGAGCCGCGCCCCTCGATCGCGGCGCTGGCCGACTGGCTGGGGGAGCTGATCCAGGCTCTGGGCGCGCCGGCGGTCACGCTGGTGGGCCATTCGATGGGCGCTCTGGTCGGGCTCGAGCTGGGCTCGCGCCGTCGCCCGCGGATCGCGGGGCTGGCGCTGCTCGGCGCGGCGGCGCGGATGCCGGTCCATCCGGACCTGCTCGCGGCCGCCGGCGGGCCCGGGCCGCGCGCCGCATGGCTGATCTGCGACTGGGGCTTCGGGCCGGGCGGCCACCTCGGCGGCCACAAGGCGCCCGGCAGCTGGATGATGGGCCACGCCATGCGGCTGCTCGAGCGCTCGGTCGGACCGGTGCTGGCGACCGATCTCGCCGCCTGCAACGCCTATCAGGACGGCCTCGCCGCGGCCGCGAAGGTGCGCTGCCCGACCCTGGTCCTGGCCGGCGAGGTCGACCGCATGGCGCCCGCCCGCCAGGGCGCCCGGCTCGCCGAGGCGATCAAGGGCGCGCGCTTCGTCGCGATCCCGGCAGCCGGCCACATGCTGATGGTCGAGCAGCCGGATGCCACCCTCGATGCGCTGGTCCTGGCCGCTGCCGCGAGCCGGCCTACATGATCGGCAGGGTCGTGGTCGACGCCTGATCGGTCAGGGTCGCCGACCCCGAAAGTGTTGGAGGAGGGGCTACGCCATGGCTTTGGACCGGGAGCTCGCCAGGCCGCGTCTGGTCGGCATCAACCACGTGGCGCTCGAGGTCGGCGACCTCGACGAGGCGCTGGCCTTCTACGGCCGGCTGTTCGCGTTCGAGCTGCGCGGCCGGAGCGAAACCATGGCCTTCATCGACATGGGCGATCAGTTCATCGCGCTCGCGACGGGCCGCAGCCAGCCCAAGGACCGGGAGCGCCACTTCGGTCTGGTGGTCGACGACCGGGCGCCGCTGCGCGAGGCCCTCCAGGCGGCCGGCGCCGAGATCCTGCCCGGCCGCGGGCTCGACTTCATCGACCCCTGGGGCAACCACATCCAGGTGGTCGAGTACCGGGACATCCAGTTCACCAAGGCGCCCGAGGTGCTGGCCGCCATGGGGCTCGACCGGGTCGACAAGAGCGAGGCCGCGGTGCGGGAGCTCGCCAAGAAGGGCATCCGTCGGCGCCAGGCCACCGCCTGAAAGCTCGCCTGGCGCGGCCGTGGCGGCCCGCGCCGGTGTACGGTAGTGGACTTTGAGCGCCAATTGCGGCAGACTCGGGCGAAGCCTGAGGGAGGCATGCAAGGGACGAACGGTATGGCCAGCGAGCCTGAGGTGAGAGTGCGCGAGTCGGGCGAGACGGCGCTCAGCATCGCCGACATCACCATCACTCCTGACCTTTGGACCCGACCGGCGCGTCCGGCCAACCTCGAAGCCGAGGCGGCGGCGATTCGCCGCCTCGCCGATACAATGGCGACCGATCCCTCCAAGATTTTCCAGCTCTGCGTCGACATGGCGGTCGAGCTCTGCCGCGCCGACACCAGCGGCATCAGCCTCTATGAACGCACGGCTGCCGGCGAGGACATTTTTCGTTGGATCGCCATGGCCGGGCAACTGCAGCAGCACCTGCATGGCACGACGCCACGACGGTTCTCGCCTTGCGGCATCACGGTCGACACCGGCGTGCCGTTGCTGATGCGGCGGCCGGAGCTGGTCTACACCTACCTGGATGTCGGCCCGCCCTTTTACGACGTCCTGTTGATTCCGCTGGGCGAAAAGGGCAGCCGGCTCGAGGGTACGATCTGGATCGTCGCCCACAACCCCAAGCGCAAGTTCGACGGCGAGGATGCGCGCGTGATGCAGCGGATCGCGATCTTCGCGGCCGCGGCCCTTCAGATGGCGGAGGTGGTCGACAACGCCCGCGCCGAGGCGGCCGAGCAGAAGCTCCTGTTCCAGGAGCTCGATCATCGGGTCCGCAACACCCTGCAGATGACCTCGAGCCTGCTTCGGCTGCAGCTGGGCGGGGTCGCCGATCCGGCCGCGCGCACGGCCATCGAGACCGCAAGTCAGCGGGTGCTGGCTCTGGGCCGGATGCACGGGATCGGCGCCGGTGCTGCCCGCGGCGACCTCGCGCAGGTGATCGAGAGCGTGGGCGCCGATCTGGTCGGGACCGGGACGCGGTTTGCTCTCAAGCTCGAAGCCGAGAGCGTGGTCGTGCCGGCGCACAAGGCGGCCGTCGTGGCTCTGATCGTCAATGAGCTCCTCACCAATGCGCTCAAGCACGGCTTTTGCGACCGCGCCGGCGGCACGGTCACGGTTGGACTTGGCCGAACCGGCACTGACCGGGTGGCGCTTTCGGTCGCCGACGACGGCGTGCCGCTGCCGGCCGGCTTCGAGAGCGAGCCGGCCGAGGGGATCGGGCTGAACCTCGTGCGCCGGCTCGTCGACCAGCTCGGCGGTGAGCTGATCGTGACTGTGGAACCGAAAAGCTTCGGCGTCGTTTTTCCCACCGGTGGTGCTGATCTTTAGCCGGTTGCGACGAAGCCGTCGCCCGTCACTTCTCAGACTACCGACGGGCGCGTGCCTTCCTTTACGGGAAGAGCCCGGACGGTTGCGCCAATGACCCGAGTGGAGGAAGCCACATGTCCAAACGCACGAAGGCCAGTCTCGGTCTGCTCCTGATGCCAGCGCTGTTCGGCCTGGCGCTCCTGACCTCCGGCTGCAACACGATGCGGGGAGCGGGCGAAGACGTCCAGGCGGCCGGCTCGGCGGTCTCGAGCGGGGCGCAGAAGACCGAGGACAAGATGAAAGAGGAGACCCAGTAGCTCCGCGACCCTAAACGGGTTTCAGGCTGGCGCCGCCAGCGCCGCCCGGCGGCGCTGGAAGGCGGCCCAGCGGGCGATCACGTTGTGCGGCCGGCGGCCGCGCAGCACGTCGGAGCGCTCGATGATCTGGGCCACCGCCTCCTCCTGGCGATAGGCCATCAGGTGGATGCCGGCGACGCCCTCGATCTCGCGGATCTGCTGGATCAGCTCGATGCAGACGCGCTTGCCTTCCTCGCGCTGATCGGTCGTCCGCTCGAGCCGCGCCACGACCGGGTCCGGGATGTGCACCCCCGGCACGTGGGCGCGGATCCAGCGCGCCGCGCGGGCCGAGGCGAGCGGGCCGACGCCGACCAGGATGAAGCAGCGCTCGGCAAGCCCGAGGTCGCGCACGCGCGTCATGAAGCGCTCGAGCATCGGCACGTCGTAGCAGTACTGGGTCTGGATGAACTGGGCACCCGCGGCGACTTTCTTGGCGAGGCGCAGCGGGCGGAAGTCGTAGGGCGGCGCGAACGGGTTCTCGGCCGCGCCGATGAACAGCTCGGGCGGGTGCGAGAGCGGTCGCCCGGACAACAGGCGGCGTTCGTCGCGCATGATCTTGATGGTCTCGATCAGCGCGACGCTGTCGAGGTCGAAGACGGGCTTGGCCTCGGGCTGATCGCCGCACTGGACGCCGTCGCCGGTCAGGCAGAGCACGTTGCCGACGCCCATCGCGGCGCCGCCGAGCACGTCGCCCTGGATTGCGATCCGGTTCCGGTCGCGACAGGAGATCTGCATCACCGGCGCATAGCCGACCCGGGTCAGGAGCGCGCAGACGCCGACGCTCGACATGTGGCAGTTGGCGCCCGAGCCGTCGGTCGCGTTGATGCCGTCGACCCAGCCGTCGAAGACCCGGGCCCGCTCGTAGACGTCCTTGGGATCGGCCGAGTCCGGCGGCGACAGCTCGGCCGTGACCGCGAACTCGCCGGCCCGCAGGACCCGTTCCAGGCGACCGCGCGAGGAATGGCCGGGCAAGGGGTCGAGCGGCGCGCCCGGGTCGAGAGGCCCGGGGCTCACCATCTGCGGATAGGCGGCACCTAAGTTGAGCGGGCCGTGCGGGCGATCGTCCTGGCGCTCGGTCATGGCGCGAGGGGCCGGTTCCTGGCGCCCGCCGCGCGTGCGCGCAGCACGCCGAGCCAGGCTGAGCGGCCCCAGAGGCGATGGTCGACCGGCTTTTGCACCTTCAGGATGGCATCGCCCTCCGGCAGCCGGCGGCTGCCCTCGAAGGCCTCGACCCAGACGCAGCGCATCGCCGGCAGGACCTCGCACCGGCCATCCGGGCGGACGCCGCCGCAGGGACCGTTGCGCAGGCTCTTGGGGCAGTTCATCGGGCATGAGAGGCCGCTCGAGCCGAGCGCGCACTGACCGCACATGCGGCAGTCGAACAGGACACCCTTGACGCCGCGCTCGATCGCCGCGACCGGCCGCTCGAGCCGCTCGTAGCCGATCCGGCGCAACCAGGGATCGGCCGCCAGCAGCAGGCGCTCGAAGCGCTCGTAGACCGCGCCGAGCAGCCGGGCGTGCCGGACCGACCAGAGACGCACTGCATACATTCGAGGTCTTCCCCCCGGGGTCGCGCGGTCCTAGGCGCCGGCGCGGCGATGCACTATCGCACATGCGGCGCCGGCCATCATCTGCGCGCCGTCGGCGCCCGATCCTGGCTCCGGGTTTGCGCGCGCAGATCGAACGCGGTACGCTTCGATCCAATCTCCGACGCCGGCATCGGCTGCGGGAGCGCGAGCAACGCGGGGGGCGTCATGCTCGGGAGGCGGGTTGCGACGGTCGGCCGGGCGCGGCGTCCGCAGGCTGCGGCCGCACCCATCCATACTTTCCCGGCGGTCGCCATCGAGTTCTGCCTCGATCCTGGAATGGCCCCGGTTCTGGCCCGGGGAGTGTCCGGCGCCGGCTCGCGAGGGCCGGCGATGCGCCGGCTTTCCGGCCGGCCGAGGGATTGAGCAGGGCGCCATGGTGCCACGCCCGGGCGCTGCCGCTGCTCGCGTCCTTGGCTTCCTTCTCGGTGGGCTGCTGGTGCTCGCCGGCGATCCGGCGACGGCTGTGCAAGGGGCTGGCAAGGAGAGCGAACAGATGTCGACGATCACGCTGACCCGCGCCGACGACGGCAGGACCGTCGAGCTGCGCCGAGGCGACACGGTCACGGTGCGGCTCGCGGAGAACCCGACCACCGGGTATCAATGGGTTCTGGAGCCGGCCGGCGACGCCGTGCTGGCGCTGCAGGGGTCCGACTCGGTCCGCCCGTCCGACGCGGCGGTCGGCGGCGCCGGTGAGCGGGTCTTCACCTTCAAAGCCGGCAAGGCCGGCAGTGCCACCATCCGGCTCGAGCTGCGGCGGCCATGGGAGGGCGACGCGGCGGTCGCCGAGAGATTTGCCGTGACCTTGCGCGTGCGCGAGTAAGGCGCTTGTGGTTTGAGCGAATCTGAGGATACTGGCCTAAACCGCAGCACGGTGGCCGACGACGGTCAAGTCAACTTTCCGTCAAGCGGACGCGGCGCCCGGCCGAGCCCGCTGGAGCGAGTCGTCGCCGGCAGCGCCAAGCCAATGCGGCCGCACCAAGGCAGGAGGAGCCGTCATGGCCGAGACGCAGCACACGATGGCGATGGGCTGGATTCCGGATTTTCCGGATTTCCGCGACTATACGGTCGACAACGACGAGGTCAAAGTCGCCCTCAAGAAAGCCGGAGTGGCCAAGGCGCTGAAGTCGCCGCCGGCGTCCGTCGACCTCAGGGCCTGGTGCTCGCCGATCGAGGATCAGTCGAACCTGGGTGCCTGTACCGCTCACGCCGGCGTTGGACTTGTCGAATACTTCGAGCGGCGGGCGTTCGGCAAGCACACCGATGCCTCCCGCCTCTTTCTCTATAAGGTGACGCGCAACCTGATGCGGGTGAAGGGCGACAGCGGCGCCTTCCTGCGCACCACGATGGGCGCGCTTACCTTGTTCGGCGTCCCTCCTGAAGAGTACTACGAATACGTGATCGCCGATTTCGACAACGAGCCGCCGGCCTTCTGCTATGCTTTCGGGCAGAACTACCAGGCGATTTCCTATTACCGTCTGGATCCGCCGGGCACCACCCCGGATGCCCTGCTCAAGCAGATCAAATCCCACCTGACCGCCGGCCTGCCGATGATGTTCGGGTTCACGGTGTTCAAGTCGATCGAGCAGGCGGGCGCCACCGGCAAGATCCCCTTCCCGGTCAAGGCCGACAAGGTCGCGGGCGGCCATGCGATCGATGCGGTCGGCTACGACGACCGCGTCAAGATCAGGAATCTCGCGCCGGGTGCTTCGGACACCACCGGGGCGCTGCTGATCCGCAACTCCTGGGGCACCGGGTGGGGCGATGGCGGCTACGGCTGGCTGCCCTACGAGTACGTGCTGCAGGGACTGGCTGACGACTGGTGGTGTCTGGTCAAGGGCGAATGGATCGATACCGGCCAGTTCAAGGTCTGAATATGGCTGCGGGGCGGCGTCGCGCCCTGAAAGGCGGCCGCCCGTGATCGCCGGTCGCGACGCGGCGCCCCTGCTGCGCGAGACCCTGATCACGATCTCGGGCCTGGTCGCCCTGATCACTCCGGTCGTGCTCTGGTCGGCATGGTCGCTCGAGGTCTTCATGGCGGTCCTGGCCGGCGGCTGCGCGGCCATTCTTTGCGCCTGGCTCTTGATCGTGTCGGCGCCCGACGACGATTTTTGAGCCGGTCAGCGGTCGGCCCGCCGCGCCGGCAGGCGGTCGCTCACTCGCGCGTGCGCCGCGCGATGCTGGCGGGCGCGGCGACTTTCTCTGCCCGGCTGATCCGACCCAGGCCCTCGTGCTCCGGCAAAGTGTTGATCGAGGAATTGATGAAGTTGGCGGGATCATCGCAGACCGCGGGCGGCAGCGCGGGCCCGGCCAGGGTGATCCTGCCGACCGGGTAGGACGGCGCTTCCGTCTCCTTCCACTCCAAAGTCGTGTCCTCGATCCACCGCCAGGTTTCGTCGCTCGGAAGCACCCGGCCGTCCGGACCGGTCATGGTTTCCGCATGCAGCGGTTGCAGATAAAAATCGAAACACGCCGGCACCTCGGCCGGCACCGGACTGTCCAGATGTCGCTTGAGCTCGAGTTGCAGAAAATCCCGGCTTCTGGCGGCAAAGTCGACGGCCTTGGTCGGTACGTAGACACCGTTACTGTCGCAGGGCTTGACGATATACTTGACGGGAGGACTGGCGGCCAATCGATGGGCCTTGCCACTCCAGTAGGTTTCGAGACGATAGGCATCCGGACGCGGGGTGAAGGTCGGGGTCACGATGCCGGGATAACGCTGGTATTCACGGACGTGGCCAAGCAGGTTCAGCAGGATCGCCCGCTGATCAGCCGGCAGTTGTCCGATGAATTGCTCCGCGGTCTGGCCCTGGCTTTTGGCGATACCGAGCTGCACGGCCAGCAGGAAGCCCTGGACCGGCCAGATCGGAAAGATCGGCGAGTTCTGCAAGACGAAATCCTGTCGAGCCCCGTCCCGGTCGACGATCTGAATGGCCATGGCGCGCGCGTCGTAGTCGCGGTCGTCGAACCCTTTGCGGGGATCGGCGGGCGCCCCCAGGCCATTGGAAAAACGCACGCGGGCGTCGAAGCTTTGCGGCTCGGCAAATACGCCGACCGCGAGATCGTCCGGCACTTCGGGGTCGGCCGCGATGTCGGCGATCGCGAACTTTGCCGCGGTGCAGGTGCCGACCGCATGGGTCCCGCGCAGCAAGGGCTCGCCGGGGGCGGCCGGTCGGCCGAAAAACCGGGCCAGCGCCAGGATATACTGGTCCTCGACCGCCTTCGATCCGCCCTCGTAGGCTTCGAGCGGATGCCGATCGGCGGCAGCTCCTGCGACCGGCGGGTTGCTCGAGCAGCTCGCCACGACCAGCAACGAAGCGCTAAGGCGCAGGGCGATCCGCAGCATGGTATTCCCGGGTCCTCCGCCTTCACCTCACAGTGTCTTTAAATACTCGATCAGGGCGCGCTGCTCCGGGTCGCTGAGACCGGTGCCATAGTCGTGGCCGGTATTGGCATTGCCGGTCTTGCCGGTGTCGAAAAGGAACGTGTTCGGGGACTGGCTGCGCCATGCGAAGCCGAGGCGCTCGGGGTCGAAGTCCCAATTGCCGACATAGAAGGTTGCGGGGCGCTCGGCAGGCGGCTTCAGCAGCTCGACCAGGTCGGGCACCGAGCCGTTGTGCAGGTAGGGTGCGGTCGCCCAGATGCCGTTCAGCGGCCGCGCCCGATAGGCCTCGATCGCCTGAAAGTCGTTCGGCGCGCCGCAGTCGATGAGCTCGGCGCGGGCCGCATTCTTCGGATCCGCCGTGTATTGGCCGACGATCTTGTCGGTGACCAGCTTGACCCAGGCGCCGAGCGGCTGGACCTGGTCGCCGAGCTTGATCTGGCGGGTGGCGAAGTTGACCGCCTGGCGCGGGTCGGTGCCGATCTGATCGATCGGGAAGGCGGGAATCCTGAACTCGGTCCGTCCCGCGCAGCTCGCCTGGCGCGCCTGCCGGTCGATGACCTGGTGGCAGCCGATGCAGTTGGCGCGGTAGACCTCTGCCCCCTGGGCCGCCAGACCCTGATCGATCGCGCCGAGAATGGGCTCCGGCCACTGCGGCGACCGCAGATCCTGCAGCCAGAGCTGGATGTCGACGATGGTGCCGAGCTGGAGATTGTTTTGGAGGACGGGCGCGTTCAGCGTCTTGAGATCGATGGGCGCGCCGACGCCGAGCGCCTCGACGATGCTGCGCGAAAGCGGCTCGCGGACCGAATTGTTGTAGAGCACCCAGTCGAAGTAGGGCGTGTCCCACAGCGGCGGGAAGCTGACCGGCGCGGTCGTCGGCTTGTAGTTGGCGACGATGCCGGTGCTCTCCGCGAACAGGAAGTTGCCGCCGCGCCCGAGCGCGTCGAGGCGCGCGAAGCCCGCATCGGTGGGCGGCTCGCCGGCGGCAGCGAGACCCTCGCTGATGATGCGCTGGCGCGCGGCGGCGGCTTGTCCGAAGCACTGCAGGCTGGCGGGGACGTCGAGGGTCGGATTGCCGGGCCTGGCCAGCACGCGGGCGACGAAGCGCAGCCCCTTGGCCGGATCCGCGGAGATCGCGGCCACAGCCTGCGCGAGGCTGGTCCGAAAATGCTCGATGTCGTTCTGGGCCGGGCCGCCGTCGATCCGGATCGCCGTGCCCCGATAGTGAAGCTCGCCCGTGTGGCAGGCAGCGCAGGTCAGGCCCACCCAGTCGCCCTGCCAACAGCTGAAGGGCGGCCGGTCGAGCCTGAGCGTGGTGCGCGAGAACCCGACCGGCAGGCCGTCGGGATTGTCGCCCGCGTGCGGCGGGTCGGTCAGAAAGCCGAACCGCCGCATGTTGTCCGGTGCGGTGAACAGCGCCCCGTTGTCAGCCTGCTCGAGCGCCAGCAGCCAGGCGTAGGGGAAAAACGCCGTGCCCTGGTCCGCGTGGTACCAGCTGCGCGTCGTCTGGGCGTCCCAGCCCTGGTCGGTCCCGGGGGCCGCCGCCGGCGCCGGATACGACCCGGAGCCCTGGCAGGATGCGATTTCCAGCAAGGCGATCAGAAGAACGGCGCCCGCCTGCGTCCGTGACATATCCGCCTCCCCCCGAGCCCGACTGAGCTTGCAGACCACGACGCTGCTTTTGCCGTCGACTATGCACCGCGCTGACGGATCAGTCCAGTTTGAAGGCGGGCTTGACCAACTTTCGCGTTTGTCTGCGCGACCGCGGCGCCTCGACGATGGGCGCAGCAGAAGGGCGCGGATCAGCCCGAAGCGGCGCGGGGGAGCGGCCGCGGCAGGTCGGGCAGGCGGCGCTCCTCGACCGCATGGCAGGCGTGCAGATGATGGCTGCCGGGGTAGGGCTGCAGCTTCGGCACCTCGCTCCGGCAGCGCTGGTCGGCGAACGGGCAGCGCGGGTGAAAGGCGCAGCCCTGCGGCGGATCGAGCGGCGATGGCAGCTCGCCCCGGATCGCGAGCCGCTTGGAGCGCCGCTTGGGATCGGTCGACGGGCTGCTCGCCTGCAGCGCCCGCGTATAGGGATGCAGCGGCCGCTCGAAGATGGCGGCGCGGGTCCCATGCTCGATCGGCCGGCCGAGGTACATCACGATCACCTCGTCGGCGACGTGGCGGACCACCGCGAGGTCGTGCGAGATGAAGAGATAGGCGAGCTTGAACTCGGCTTGCAGCTCGAGCAAAAGGTTCAGGACCTGGGCCTGGATCGAGACGTCGAGCGCCGAGACCGGCTCGTCGAGCACGACGATCTTGGGCCTCAGCATCAGCGCGCGCGCGACCGCGATCCGCTGGCGCTGGCCGCCCGAGAACATGTGCGGATAGCGGTCGCGGTGCTCGGGCCGCAGGCCCACGCGCGCCAGCATGTCCTCCACCGCGCGCCTGCGCTCGGCCGCGCTCATGGCGCCGTTCACCTTGAGCGGCTCCTCGACGATGCTCCCGACTTTCTTCCTCGGGTTGAGCGAGCCGTAGGGATCCTGGAACACGATCTGGACGGTATGCCGGAGCTGGCGCCGCTGCTGGGCGGTGGCGGTTGCGACCTCGATGCCGTCGATCGTGAGCGCGCCGGCGCTCGGGGGCTCGATCAGGGTGGCGAGGCGGGCGAGCGTGCTCTTGCCGCAGCCGCTCTCGCCGACCACGGCCAGCGTGCGGCCGGCCGCGAGCTCGAAGCTCGCGCCGCGCAGTGCCTGCAGCACCGCCCAGCCCTTGAACAGGCCGCGCCGGATCGCGTAGTGGCGCTCCAGATCCCGCGCCTGCAGGACGATGTCGCTCATCGCGCTCGCACCCGCGACTGTGTGTGCTGGCGCCGGCTTGACGCGTGCCGGCGGAGCTGAGATGTGTTCAGGGTGAGCGGTAACGAGTTGCTGCGCAAACTCCGAAAACTGGCCGGTCGACGGCATGTGGACTTCGCATTCGATTTCACCGGCGGCAAAGGCGGCCATGGAGTGATCAAATTCGGCGAGCGTGAAACGACGCTGCGATCGTCACGCCAAAAGGAGATCCCGAAAGGAACCCTTCGCAACATGCTCTCCCAGCTCGGCGTCGATCCGCGAGACCTTTGAAGGGAGCCGCTCCGATGCGCTACGTCTATCCCGCCGTGCTGGATCCAGAAGCCGACGGATGCGCCATCAACGTGTCTTTTCCCGATGTTCCGGAAGCATTGACCTGGGGAGACAATGAGGCCGAGGCGTTGGTCCTTGCCGAGGACTGCCTGGTAACTGCCCTTAACCGGTACGTCAGGGCGGGCAAGTCGCTTCCGAGGCCGGGCCCGGCCAAAGGGCGGCCGATGATCCGGGTGCCGCCGTTGGTCGCGGCGAAGCTCGCATTGTACGGCGCGATGCGCGAGCAGGGCGTCAGCCAGGCAGAGCTGGCACGGCGGCTCGGGGTCGGCGAGAAAGTCGTGGCGGCGCTTCTCGACCTCAAGCGGCGCACCTATCTCGGTCAGCTCGAGCGCGCCTTGGCGGAGCTCGGCGTGCAGCTCGAGGTGACGGTGCGGAGCGCGGCCTAGAGGGTCCACGGGCGGCTCACTGCGCATAGCGGGGATGGCCGGCCGGGCGCTCGCCGGTCAGCGGATAGTGGCAGCGGACCAGGCCGCGCGGGCCTTTGGCGAAGGCGGGCTCCTCGGCCGTGCAGCGCGCGGTCGCGAATTCGCAGCGCGGGTGGAACAGGCAGCCGGACGGGCGATCGCCGGCGCCGGGCACGAGGCCCGCGATGGTCGGCAGGATGCGCTCGTGGCAGCGCTCGGGCAGGGCATCCAGGAGGGCCGCCGTGTAGGGGTGCTGGGGATCGGCAAACAGGCCTTGGACGTCCTGCATCTCGGCCTGCTGGCCCGCGTACTGCACGACCACGCGCTGCGCCGTCTCGGCGACCACCGCCATGTCGTGGGTGATCAGGATCAGCGCCATGCCCCGCTTTTGCTGCAGCTCGAGCAGGAGGTCCAGGATCTGCGCCTGGATCGTGACGTCGAGGGCGGTGGTCGGCTCGTCGGCGATCAGCATGCGCGGGTTGCAGGCGATCGCCATCGCGATCATGACCCTTTGGCTCATGCCGCCCGAGAGCTGGTGCGGAAAGGCGCCGAGACGTTCCGCGGCTGCCGGGATGCCGACCTGATCGAGCAGCTCGAGCGCCCGCCGCCGGCGTCCGGCGCGGGTGCCGCCCTCGTGCACCTTGATCGCCTCGGTCAGCTGGAAGCCGACCGTGAAGCAGGGATTGAGCGAGGTCATCGGCTCCTGGAAGATCATCGCCATGTCCTTGCCGATGATCCGGCGCCGGTCGCCCGCCGACAGGCCCAGCAGATTCTGCCCGCCGAAGGTCAGACGGTCGGCGCTGACCCGGGCGGTCCAGGGCAAGAGGCCCATGACCGCGAGCATGAGCACGCTCTTGCCCGAGCCGGACTCGCCGACGATCGCCACGAGGTCGCCCTGGTCGACCTCGAGATCGACCCCGTCGACCGCCTTGAACAGCCCGCTGAAGGTCGGGAACTCGACCGTGAGGTTGAGGATTTCGAGCAGCGCCACCGCTCTTACCCGCGATCGCCGGGCCTGCCGCCGGCCGGGCTGCCCGAGCGCGAGCGGCAAGGCCCTGGCGGCCAGGCGCGGCGCCAGGACGCCCGGTCGGGCCGATCACGGCGGCAGGCCGGGCCGGCTCGATCACGGCGCAAGGGCGGGTCGGCCCGATCACGGCGCAAGGGCGGGTCGGCCCGATCACGGCGCAAGGGCGGGTCAGCCCGATCCCGGCGCAAGGGCGGGTCAGCCCGATCCCGGCGAGACGGATCGTCGATCCCCTCATGGCAGGCCCGATCGTCCGCAGGCGGATGGCAAGGACAGGCGCCGGGGCGGTAACCCTCGTTAACGATCGCTCGTTAACGTCGGCTTCGGATGGTCCATGCGACCCTGGGAATCCGTCCGCGCCGGAAGCGATCCCAAGGCACCGATTCCCACGGTCGCATGGACCATCGGACCAGGCAAAGCTAGGGGCCAGGAGTTGATCCATGGTTAACGGGGCAGTCCCTCGGCCGAGACAGCTGTCCATGCCGAGGCTGGCGTCCGGTCCGGTGCCCGGGCCGCGTCCGGGCATGAGCTCCAGGGGATGGTCCGCGGCCATCGGCTAGGTTCCGCTCGAGCTTCGGGTCGCCGCCATCAGTTTAGCTCCCACCCGAGCTTCGGGTCGCGGCCATCGGCTCGGCTTCGCTCGAGCTTCGGGTCGCGGCCATCGGCTCGGCTTCGCGTGAGCTTCGGGTCGCGGCCATCGGCTCAGCTTCGCTTGAGCTTTGGGTCGAGGGCATCGCGCAGGCCGTCGCCCATGAGGTTGAAGGCGAGCACCGTGATCAGGATCGCGAGGCCCGGAAAGGTCACGACCCACCAGGCGCGCAGCACGAACTCGCGCGCGTCGGCCAGCATGGTGCCCCATTCCGGGGTCGGCGGCTGGGCGCCCAGGCCCAGAAAACCCAGCGCCGAGGCGTCCAGGATCGCGTTCGAAAAGCCGAGCGTCGCCTGCACGATCAAAGGCGCCATGCAGTTCGGCAAGACGGTCGCGAACATCAGACGAAGCATGCCGGCGCCGCTCACGCGGCTCGCGGTGACGTAGTCCTTCGACTGCTCGGCGATCACCGCGGCCCGGGTCAGGCGCGTGTAGTGCGGCAGATAGACGATCGCGACCGCGATCATGACGTTGGTGAGGCCGGGCCCCAGGATCGCCACGACCACGATCGCCAGCAAAAGGCTCGGCAGCGCCAGCAGGATGTCCATGAAGCGCATGATCAGCGTCTCGACGGCGCCGCGCCAGAAGCCCGCGACCAGCCCGAGGCCGACCCCGGCGGAGAGCGAAAGCGTGACCGCGATCAGGCCGATCATCAGCGAATAGCGGGCGCCGTGGATGATCCGCGAGAGGATGTCGCGGCCGACCGCATCGGTGCCGAGCAGGAAATCGGTGGAGCCCCCCGGCATCCAGACCGGCGGCGCGAGGAAATGCTCGCGATACTGCTCGGCCGGCGGGTGCGGCGCGATCTGGTCGGCGAACAGGGCGGCGAGGACGATGACGACGATCACGGCCAGGCCGCCGACCGCGCCCCGGTTCTCGCTGAAATAGTGCCAGAACTCGCGCAGCGGCCCGGGCGGCGTCTCGGCCGGCCGCGGCGGCGGCGGGCGGGGTGACGGCATCGAGCCGGATCGCCATGGCGGCTCAGCGCGCGTGCCGGATGCGCGGGTTGATCAGGCCATAGAGCAGATCGACCAGCAGATTGACGATCATGATCATGGTCGCGATCAGCAGCACGCCGCCCTGGACCGAGGGATAGTCCCGCCGCCCGATCGAATCGATCAGCCATTTGCCGATCCCGGGCCAGGCGAAGATGGTCTCGGTCAGGATCGCGCCCGAGAACAGGAGGCCGACCTGGAGCCCGATCACCGTCACCACCGGGATCAGCGCGTTGCGGAGCGCATGCAGGCCGACGACCCGCCAGGGCGGCAGGCCCTTGGCGCGCGCCGTGCGCACATAGTCTTCGTTGAGAACCTCGAGCATCGCCGAGCGGGTCTGACGCGCGATCACCGCGAGCGGCACCGTGCCCAGCACCACCGCCGGCAGGATCAGGTGGCTGAGCGTCGAGCGGAACGCTCCCTCCTGGTCCGAGAGCAGGCTGTCGATCAGCATGAAGCCGGTGACCGGCGGGAAGAAGTACAGGACGTCGATCCGCCCCGAGACCGGGGTCCAGTGCAGCGTGCCGGAGAACAGGATGATCGCGAGCAGGCCCCACCAGAAGATCGGCATCGAATAGCCGGTCAGCGAGATGCCCATCAGGGTCTGGTCGAAGGCCGAGCCGCGACGGACGCCGGCGATGATCCCGGCCGGCAGGCCGATCACCACGGCGAGCGTGAGCGCGCAGACCGAGAGCTCGACGGTCGCCGGGAACAGGGTCAGGAACTCGGACAGCACCGGCTGGCGGGTGCTGATCGAACGGCCGAGGTCGCCGTGCGCGAGATCGCCGAGGTAGCCCACGTATTGCTGCCAGAGCGGCTTGTCGAGGCCGAGCTGGGCCATCAGCACGGCGTGGCGCTCGGGCGTGATCCCGCGCTCGCCGACCAGAAGCTCGATCGGATCGCCCGGGATCAGCCGGATCAGCGCGAAGGCGGCGACCGTCATCCCGAGGAAGGTCGGGATCAGGACGGCCAGTCTCGCGACCACGAACCGGAACATGATCCGGACATCAGACTGCGACCATGGCGCCGCGTCAATGCCCGGTGCGCGACCCGCTCCGGGGCGGCGCCGGCGCTAAGGCAAGGTCGCGCGGCCGCCGTCGGCGACGTAGACCTGGCCCGTCGTGTAGCTCGAGCGCTCGGATAGAAGGAACAGCGCGAGCTCGGCCATCTCCTCGGCGCGGCCGATCCGCTTGAGCGGCGTCGCCTCGATCATCCGCTGGCGGGTCTCGGGCGAGAGCGAGTTGGCCGGCATCTCGGTGTCGATCAGGCCAGGCGCGATCGTGTTGATCCGGATCTGGGGCGCGAACGCCTCGGAGCAGTTGCGCGCGAACGCGACCACGCCCGCCTTGGACGTGCCGTAGGCGAGCATCGCCGCCCGCGGCCGGAGCCCGGCGATCGAGGCAAAGCAGACGATCCGCCCGAAGCCGCGCGCGATCATGCCGTCCTTGAGCGCCATGATCGAAAGGAACGTGCCGTCGAGATTGACCGCCATGACCCGCCGCCAGGTCTCGAACGTCACCTCGCCGCGGGTCTCGGTCGGCGCGATGCCGGCGCAGGTGACCAGCAGATCGACCGGCCCGAGCCCTCTTTCCGCCTTGGCCACCATCGCCGCGACCGCAGCGGGATCGGAGACGTCCGCCTGCACGGTCAAAGCCTCGGCACCTTCGGCCTCGACCAGGCGCTGCGCCTCCCTGGCCGCCGTCTCGTTGCTCGCATAGTTGATCGCGACCCTGGCGCCCTCCTGGGCCAGGCGCACGCAGGTCGCCCGCCCGATCCCGCGCGCGCCGCCGGTCACCAGCGCCGTCCTGCCCTCGAGTTCCTTCGCTGCCATGGTCTCCCCCTTGCGTATGGATTGCCGGCCGAACGCGATGTCAGAACCGGGCTGGCCTCCGACCATCCTTGCGCCGCCAAAGGTCGATGATCTCGCGCCCGGCGGTCAGGGCATCAAGCAGGATCAAAACTCTACGCCCTCGTGCGGCGTGCGGTTCTCGTCGAGTGCCGGGTCGAGATCGACCCCTGCTCGCGTGACGCGGATGAACCCATCCGGGAAGCGCTCGGTCCGATCGGCTGCGACGTCGCCAGTCTGCCCTGCGGGCTCCGGAAGGCGAGGCCGGCATCACTTCACCCGATGCGCCAGGAGGGCCAATACCACAATCTCGACCGCTCCCCACGCAAAGCTGGCAGGACGGGGGCGACCGCGCTGGTCGCCCCCGATCACGAAGTTGGGCCGGTCGGCGCCGCCGGCCTCAGCTCTTGAGGTCGACGCCGTAGAAGATGTGGCTGCCGAGCGGGTCGATCTTGTAGCCGACCACCTGCTTGCTCAGCGGCACGTAGACCACCGAATGGGCGATCGTGACCCAGGGCGCCTCCTCCTTGAAGATCACCTGGGCCTGCTCGTAGAGCCGGGTGCGCTCGGCGACATCGCTGGTCTTCTTGGCCTCGACCAAAAGGTCGTCGAACGGCTTGTAGCACCAGCGCGCCCGGTTGGTGCCGTCCTTGGCGGCGGCGCAGCCCAGCAGCACGTAGAGGAAGTTGTCGGGATCGCCGTTGTCGCCGGTCCAGCCCAGCAGCACCGTCTGGTGCTCACCTTCCTTGGAGCGCTTCAGATATTCGCCCCATTCGTAGGTCACGATCTCGGCCTGGACGCCGACCTTGGCCCAGTCGGCCTGGATCAGCTCGGCCATCCGCCTGGCGTTCGGGTTGTAGGGCCGCTGGACCGGCATCGCCCAGATGTTGGTCTTGAAGCCGTCCGCGAAGCCCGCCTCGGCGAGCAGCTTCTTGGCGGCCTCGGGATCGTAGGGGTAGTCCTTGACGGCGTCGTTGTACGACCAGATGGTCGGCGGGATCGGGTCCTTGGCGACCTTGCCCGAGCCCTGGAACACCGCGTCCAGGATCGCCTGCTTGTTGATCGCCATGTTGAGCGCCTGGCGCACCCGCTTGTCGTCGAACGGCTTCTTCTCGGTGTTGAACGCCAGATAGCCGATGTTCAGGCCCTCCTGCTCGAGCACGTCCACGTCCGGATTGGCGCGGATCGCGTCCAGGTCGGCCGGGTTCGGATAGGGGATGACGTGGCACTCGCCCGCCTGCAGCTTCTGCCAGCGGACCGAGGGATCGGGCGTGATCGCGAACACCAGATCGTCGATCGCGGCCTTGCCGGCCCAGTAGTCGGGGTTCGCCTTGTAGCGGATCACCGCGTCCTTCTGATAGGCGACCAGCTGGAAGGGCCCGGTACCGACCGGATCCAGGTCGACCTGCTCGGGGGTGCCGGCGTCGAGCATCTTCTGCGCGTATTCAGCCGAGAAGATCGAGGCGAAGTCCATGCCGAGATTGGCGAGAAACGGCGCCTCCGGCTGGTTGAGGACGAACTTGACGGTCAGGTCGTCGACCTTTTCGACGCCTTTGAGCAGCTTCGGCATGTCCATGCTGTCGAAGTATTCGTAAGTGCCGCCGGACACCTGGTGGAAGGGGTGGTTCGGGTCGAGCTCGCGCTCGAAGGTCCAGACCACATCGTCGGCATTGAAGTTGCGCGACGGCGTGAAGGACTTGGTCGTCTGGAACTTGACGTCCGGGCGCAAATGGAAGGTATATTCGAGGCCGTCGTCCGAGATGTCCCAACTCTGGGCGAGCGCCGGCACGATCTTGGTGGTGCCGCGCTCGAACTCGACCAGCCGGTTGTAGATCGGCTTCGAGGAGGCATCGAAGGTGGTGCCGGAGGTATAGAGCTGCGGGTTGAAGCCCTCCGGGCTGCCTTCCGAGCAGAAGACCAGGGTCTTGGCCTCGACCTGCGTCGTGAGCGCGGCGGCGAGTGCCAGCCCCAGGCTCCCGACGACCCAACGATCAAACATTGATGTCACTCCCTGTCGGCTATTTGATGTGGCGGGGCCACCGGGGGTGGCCGCTTACCGCTACTAGGCAGGGAACCGCCCCGACTTGTCAATTGCCAAGCGGCGCGCCGGAAGGCGCGGCCGATCGTCGGTGCCGCTGGCGATCGGGGCCGGATCGGGTAAGCTCGGCGCATGCACGGGCCGGCCCCACGCCTCGCGCCGAACCAGCTGCGGCAGATCAGCGAGCGCACGCTCGCCCACTACCGGCGCTTTGCCGAAGCCTATCGCCTGGGCACCCGGGACCATGACGTGAGCCAGAACATCGCGGCCCTGCTCGAGGCGATCGGCGGCGCGCCGCCGCTGCGGCTGCTTGATCTCGGCTGCGGCCCGGGGCGCGACCTGATCGCGATGCGGGGTCTCGGCCATGCGCCCGTCGGGCTCGACGGCTGCGCCGAGTTCGTGCGCATGGCCAGCGCCGCCTCGGGCTGTGACGTCTGGCTGCAGGACCTGCTGGCGCTCGAGCTGCCCGCCGGCCGGTTCGATGGCGTGTTCGCCAACGCGGTCCTGTTCCACGTCCCGAGCCAGGCGCTGCCGCGCGTGCTCGCGGACCTGCGGGCGGCGCTCAAACCCGCGGGCGTACTGCTGACCTCCAACCCGCGCGGCGCCAACGAGGAAGGCTTCGCCGACGGCCGTTACGCCTGCTTCTACGATTTTGCCACCTGGCGCCGCCTGGTCGAGGCCGCTGGCTTCGAGCTGCTCGATCACTACTTCCGGCCGCCCGGCAAACCCCGCCGGCAGCAACCCTGGCTGGTCACCGTCTGGCGGCGATCGCCTGCCGATCCCGCCGCCGCTTGAAGTGTCAGGGTTGGATGTGGTCCAGGAGCGCTGCGGGCAGGCCGAGACGGCGCGCGATCGCAAGGCGATCGACCGCGACCGGGTCGAGCAGGACCTCGCCCAGCGGCCGCCGGTCGAGGCGGACGTCGGCCAGCAGCTCGCTGCGGCTGATCCGGCCGTCGCCGTCCTGGTCGTAGAGGCCCAGCAGCTGCTCGATGCCGATCGAATTGACCAGCAGCAGGCCGAACACCAGGCTCGAGCGCTCGGGCTGGCTGAGCTCGTCCTGGTGGCGCAGCGCCCAGTCCTCGAGCGCCGCTCGGACCGCGCTCAGCTCGGCGACCGAGAGGCCCTGGTCGCCATCGGCGTCGGCGAACCGCCAGCCGATCGCGACGCATTCCTCGGCCGGCCGCTGCTGGCAGATGGGCTTGGCGGTGTCCATGAAGCGATCGAAAGCCGCCGCCCGACGATCGTCGCCCGCAACGACGCCCCCGGCCGCCGCCGGCAGGGCCGCCAGCAGCGCCAGCGCGCCGCTCAGCAGCGGCCTCGCGCGGCCGCGCGGCTTTCGGTTCGCCTGCCTTCGGTTCACCAATGCGTGAGGTCCTCGCGCGTGGCTGCGCCGGCAGCCGCGGGCCGCGCGCTCTGTCGGCGGCGGCCCCGGCCGGCTTCGCCTTAGCCCGCGGGAATAATTCTTGCAACCGGGCCGTCTAGCAGGGGAAGCATCGATGCGGTTCCCAGGACGCCGGAACTCTGCAACCATGCCGCTGGGATGCCTGACAGGGAGGATCGATTGATGGTGCGCTTTTGGGGTCGGATCTTCGCCGCCGCGCTCGTGCTCGCGACCGGGCTCGGCGCCGCGGTTGCCCTCGCCGCCGACGAGCCGGCCAATGTCGTCAAATATCGCAAGGCCTTCATGGACGCCAACGGCGCCCATATCTCGATGGTCGCGGCGGTGGTCAAGGGCGATGTGAGCTTCACCGACGACGTCGCCGCGAACGCCCAGGCGCTGGCCGAGCAGGGCAAGCTCCTGACCGCCAATCTGAAGCTCCTCTTTCCCCAAGGCAGCGGCAAGGGCGAGACCAGTGAGAAGTCGGCGGCCCTGCCGGTGATCTGGGAGAAGTGGAGCGACTTCGAGGCGGCGGCGCAGAAGTTCGCCGAGGAGAGCGCCAAGTTCGCCGAGGTGGCGCAGGGCGGCGACATGGCGGCGATCGGCCCGGCCCTGGGCGCGCTCGGCAAGCAGGGCTGCGGCGGCTGCCACCAGACCTTCCGCGAGAAGCAGTAGCAAAGACCGAAACGCGCCTCGCCGCGGCGGGGCGCGATCGGCCCGCGGCCGGACGCCGTCCGGCCATCCGTGGCGTGCGCTCGTGACGCGCGCCACGAGCGCGGGTGGCTGCCCAAGGCCAAGCTATCCCGAAGGACCGAGGATCGTCGGCGGCTGCAGGGGAAGCAGAGCGATGGACCCGGAATTCGGTGACTGGACTGGCGGCGGGGCGGCTGAGATCCGCGAGCAGCGTTCGGGCCTGCGGGGGTTCGGCGAGCGCCCCTGGCTGCATCCGGCCTGGCGCACGCCGGCCGATCACGACCCGCTGAGCGGGGTCGTCGCGCTCGACGGTGGCTCGGCGAACCGGGTGCCTGTCGCTAAGCCTCGACCCGGCTCGGACAGCGAGAGGCGATCGACACCGCGATCAACGTGATGGGGCTTGCCGCCTGCTGCATGCAGGTGATCCGGGGCGGGCTGATGCTGCTTGCGGTCCTGCCGGACAGCATCAACACCGCGATCCGCCGCTGCTATCTGTGACGACCGCCGGCTACCGCGTCGCGGCCAGGCGGGTCCAGCCGGCCAGCCGGGCCTCCTCGTCGCCGCAGAACATGCGCTCGCCGCGGTTGGGGTCGATGTGGATCTTCTGGTACTCCGGATCGGTCGGCACGTAGTAGATCTTGCGGCCGTCGGCGCTGAGCGCACCCTTGACGTTGCAGTCGCGATCCGTGGCTGGCTTGCCGCCGGGATCGGCCTCGGCGGCGCGCCAGACCCAGGGCAGCCGGAAATGGCTGTGCCAGATGCCGAGGCGGGCGGCCTTCGCGCTCTTCTCGGCTTCGGCGTAGCCCGGGTAGCTGCCCGGCGTGGCGACCCCGTAGCCGCTGTGCAGCATGACCTCGGCCAGGTCCTCGTCGCCCACCTGACAGACCTCGATCAAGGCGCCGTCGGCGGTGCGCTTCGGCGGCCCGCCGCCCCAGGGCGAGCAATGCAGCTCCTGGTCGCCCACGGTCACGAGCTTGCGCAGCGCCAGCGCCGCCTCGACGCCGCAGGGCGACCGGCTGCCGTCGCTCTCGCAGAGCTGCCCGAGCTCGGGGGCGTCGATCCCGTACAGCCGGATCGGCGCGCCGTCGACCTCGAGGGTGTCGCCGTCGATCACGCCCGGCGCCGGCCCGCCGCCATGCGCCTTCGAGGCCAAGGTCGCCGCGTAGCCGGCGAGCAGAACGATCGCGATCACCAGCAACGGCCCCAGGAGCGGGCGCGCAAGCGGGCGGGCTGGGATGGTCATGGCCGATCCGGCGCGGCCGGCGGCAGGATCCGTTGCAAGCATCGCCTCGCCCGTCCCACGGCCAACGACCTCCCGGTTTTTTTCGGCTCTGGTGGCAGAAGATAAACGCGTCGCCAAGGCCGGCAAGGGCGGCCCCGCGCCAGGCAGGGCGGCGCGGGCAGTAGCCGTCGAGAAGGGTGGCCTCGGCTTGACCGGAGGGCGCGAGCTTCTAAAGTTGGGTCCGGCCCACGACGGTTGCCGGGGTCCGCCCGCGGGTCCAGTCTGGAACAGCGACCATGCTCGATCTGATCAAGCCGCTCGTGGTCCGCAACGCGAGCAAGATCGTGCTCGCGATCGCCGATGGCCTGGGCGGGCTGCCGCTCGAGCCGGGGGGCCCGACCGAGCTCGAAGCGGCCGCGACGCCCAACCTCGATGCCCTGGTCAAGGACAACGTCTGCGGCCTCTCGCTGCCGGTCCTCCCCGGCATCACGCCCGGCAGCGGGCCCGGCCATCTCGGCCTGTTCGGTTACGACCCGGTCGAGCATCAGATCGGCCGCGGGGTGCTCGAGGCGCTCGGCATCGACTTCGATCTGCAGCCGAACGACGTCGCGGCGCGCGGCAACTTCTGCACGGTCGATGCCCTGGGCCGGATCACCGACCGGCGCGCCGGACGGATCGCCAGCGAGCCCGCGCGCGCGGTCGTCGCCAAGCTCAAGGAGATCCGGATACCCGGCGTCGAGGTGTTCGTCGAGCACGTCCGCGAATATCGCTTCGTCGTGGTCCTGCGCGGCGATGCCGGCGGCGCGGACGTTGCCGATACCGATCCCGGCCGGGAGGGGGTCCTCCCGCTGGCGCCGAAGGCAGAGGACCCGGCGTCCGAGCCGACCGCGCGCCTGATCGGGCAGTTCATCGCCCAGGCGGCGGCGATCCTCAAGGACGAGCCGCAGGCCAACATGGTGACGCTGCGCGGGATCGCCCGCCGGCCGCCCGTGCCGTCAATGGCCGAGGTCTACGGCCTCGAGGCCGCCGCGATCGCGGTCTATCCGATGTATCGGGGCCTCGCCCGGCTGGTCGGCATGACGGTGCTCGAGCCCGGCCGCAGCTGGGCCGCGCAGTGCGACGCGTTGCGCCGGCACTGGCAGGACTTCGACTTCTTCTTCCTGCACTACAAGTATACCGATGCCGCCGGCGAGGACGGCGACTTCGGGCGCAAGGTCGAGCGCATTCAGGAGTTCGACGCCGAGATCTCCAAGATCGTGGCACTGGCACCCGATGTCCTGATCGTGACCGGTGATCACAGCACGCCCGCCAGGCTCAAGGGCCACAGCTGGCATCCGGTGCCGGTGCTCCTGGCGTCCGCCGCCTGCCGCCCGGATCTGGTCGAAAGCTTCGGCGAGCGGCCTTGCCTGGCGGGCGGTCTCGGTCAGCTCGAGGCGAAACATCTGCTGCCCCTCGCGCTCGCCCACGCCGGCCGGCTCGCCAAGTTCGGGGCGTGAGCCGGCCGCGACCGACCTTTTGGACCCGCTGCGCCGCGCGGGAGCTCCCGAGCGCTCGGGGCCGCGGCCGGCGCGCGCCGTGATCGGCGATGCCGAGGCGTCCCCCCTGCGGAGCGCCAAGGCCCGCCTGGCCCGCGGGGCGGTGCGCGCGTTCGTCATCAATGCCGCCGGCACCGGCCTTGCCTTGCTCAGCCAGATCGTGCTGGCGCGCCTTTTGGGCGCCGCCGGCTACGGCATCTACGCCTACGTCACGGCTTGGATCACGATCCTTGCGCTCTGCGCTACGGTTGGCTTCCAGACCGGCATGCTGCGGTTCGTCGCCGCCTACCGGGCGCGCGAGCAATGGCCGCTGCTGCGCGGCCTGCTGCGCTACGCCAGGTGGCGGGTAACTCTGGCAGGCGCTGCGATCGGCGGCCTCGCCGCCGTCGTCGTGGTCGCGCTCGGCGACCGCCTGGCGCCCGATCTGGCACACACCTTCCTGATCGGTTGCGCCATGGTGCCGGTCCTCGCCCTGCTCCAGGTGGAGGGGTCGGTCGTGCGGGCGTACGGCGGCATCGTGGCGGCGCTGGCGCCGCTGACCCTGGTGCGCCACGGCGTGCTGTTGCCGACGCTCGCGATCTGGGGGCTGGCCTTGGGGTGGGCGATCGGCCCGCAGGCGGCGATGGCCGCGATGCTGCTGGCCACGGTCGTCGGTCTCGGCGCCATCGGGTGGTCGCAAAAGAGGCTTCGACCGGCCGGAACTGGCGAGCGCAACCGTCGCGTACGAGGCGCCGCGGTGGCGGCGGGCGGTCGCGGTCCTGCTGGCGATGGCGGTGCTGCGGGCGCTGCTGAGCCGGGCCGACCTGCTGATCCTCGGCCTGCTGGCCGATCCCGCCGCGGTCGGGGTGTACGCGGTGGCCTGCCGGATCGCCGACCTCGTGGTCTTCGCGCTGGCGGCGATCAACATCCTCTTCGCCCCCGACATCGCGGCGTTGCATGCGCGCGGCGACCGCTCCGGCCTGCAGGCCATGGTCACCGCCACCGCCTGGTGGTCGACGCTCTCGGCCCTGGTCGTGGCACTGCCCCTCTTTGCCCTGGCCGGGCTCGTGCTGTCGCTGTTCGGCGATGCCTTCACGTCGGGATCGGTCGCGCTCCGGATCCTGTTGCTGGGTCAGCTCGTCAATGCCGCGACCGGGTCGGTCGGCGCGATGTTGACCATGACCGGCCATGAGCGCCAGGCGGCCGTCGTGGCGGGGTCCGCCGCGATCGGCCAGATCGGGTTGAGCCTGCTCCTGATCCCCCGCTTCGGCGCCGACGGCGCGGCCGTCGCCAACGCGCTCTCGCTGAGCTTGTCGAACCTGGCGATGGCGGCGCTGGTCTGGAAGACGCTCAAGATCGTGCCGAGCGTCCTCGCCAGGCGGTGACCTCGGGACGCCTTCGGGCAGCCGGCGGCGGTTCGAGGCTCGGGCGGGCAGCGCAAGCTGCCGGCAGCGACCCGCCGATCGCCGCCGGCGCCGCGCAGAGCCTCAGCGAAAATCCTGGCCGCCGGCAAAGCCGTACCAGGTCGCTCCCGCATCCCGGGTGACGAACGCCCACACGTCGACCGCTCCAGCGGCCGGACTTACGACCGGCAGGATGCCGCTCGCCCAACGCACCGAACCGGGCCAGGCAAACGTCCAGCCGCCGGTCGCATCCTGCCTGAGGATCAGGGTGCAGGCGCCGGCGCGCCCGGATGCGGGCGGATTGGCGAGGATGAGGGTCGTCACGTGCTGGCCCAGGGTGACCTCGAACACGTTGCCCGTCTCGAGGTCGAGGGTCAGAGTTCCAGCACTGACCGCGGGCGTCGTGGTGGTCTCGGAGACGTCCTTCAGCTGCGGCCTGGTCAGCAGCGCGTCCTGCATGCTGATGGGAATACCATCCTGCAACTGAGCGGCGCCGACCGCGCCGGCGGCGATGTCTCCGGCCTCGACCAGGTCCTTGGCTGACAGCGCCCCGGCGTCGATCAGATCGCCGAGCAGGTGTTGATGGGCGGTGTCGGCTTTGCCCGCCTGCAACGCCTCGACCTCGTTTTTGGCGGCCTGGAGATTGTTCCGAAGATCGAGCTTGACGGAGGGAACACCATCGGTGGGTTTGGTCGGATCGATCGCGCTGGCCATCTCTTCCCGTTCCTCTGAGCTGGAACAGGACTTTTATCCTATCAACTGATGATCGTCAAGCAAGTCATCAAAATTCGCCATGGGCGATGGTCGGAGAGGGTCAGGCCACGCTCACGCGGCCGCTGCCGCCGAGCGCGGCCGCCCGCCGATCCGCGCTTGCGGCGACCCCGGCCGGAGCGCTGGACAGGTCGGCGAGCTCGGGCGGTGGCGCACACTCCTCGGGCGTCAGGAACCAGCCGCCCCGACGCATCGCCGCTCCGAGATCGGACCGGCTGGAAAGCGCCGCCAACGGGATCGCGAGCGCGCAGCCGGCGAGCACCGGGCCGAGCCAGAGCAGCAGTCCGGGCGCGACCAGCCAGGCGACGCCCGCCCAGAGGCAGCCGAGCAGCGTGATGTCGCCGAAGCACACGGTGACCGCCGTCCAGCTCTCGGTCTGGCAGTCCCGCTGCTGGGCGGTCCAGGCGACGCCCCGGCCGAGCAGGATGCCGAGCACCGCCTTGCTGTGCTGGATCATCAGGACCGGGGCCAGCAGCACCGACAGCGCGAGCTCGGCAGCCGCCGCCCGCAGCAGACGCAGGCCGCCGCCGAATGCCCGCCGGCGGGCGCGCTGCGCCAGCGCCAATCCCAGCGACAAAAGCTTGGGCAGCAGCAGCATGGCGACCGTGATCCAGGCCAGCCCGATCAGCTGCCGCGGATCGGCGACCGGCCAGGGCTGAAAGAACAGGCTGGCCTCGTGCACCGCGAACTTGGCCCAGATGTGGGTCCGCACCGCCTCGACCGTGGTCAGCACGAGCAGCAGCAGCCAGAGCAGGGAGACCACATAGGACATGGCGCCGAGCGCCAGATGCAGACGGCTGACCGCAGCCAGCCCCTTGGCCGCGAGCAGACGCACGTGCTGCAGATTGCCCTGGCACCAGCGCCGGTCGCGCGCCAGATAGCCGCGCAAGGTCGATGGCAGCTCCTCGTAGCTGCCACCCAGGCCGGGCACCAGCCAGACCGACCAGCCGGCGCGCTGGAGAAGCGCTGCCTCGACGAAGTCGTGGCTCAGGATCTCGCCGCCGAGCGGCGGCTTGCCGGACAGGGTCGGCAACCCGGCGGCGGCCATGAAAGCCTGGGTCCGGATGATCGCGTTGTGGCCCCAGTAGTTGCCGCGACCCGGAAACCAGTAGGCGAGCCCGGCGGCATAGACGGGGCCGTAAAGGCTGGCGGCGAACTGCAGCCCGCGGGCGAACAAGGTCTCGCCGCCGACCGGTTGCGGGACCGTCTGGATCAGCCCGGCGCCCGGATTCGCCTCCATCAGCCCGACCAGGCGCACGAGCGTGTCGCCGGCCATGATGCTGTCGGCGTCGAGGACCACGAAATAGGCGTAATGGCGTCCCCAGCGCCGGCAGAACTCGGCGATGTTGCCGGCTTTGCGGCCGAGGTTCTCGATCCGGTTGCGATAGAACACCCGGTCGCGGGCGCCGGGCTCGTTGCAGAGCCGCGCCCAGGCCGCCTGCTCGGCCCGGATCCGGTCGGGCTCGCGACTGTCGCTCAAGATGAAGAGGTCGAACAGCGCCAGCCGGCCGGTGCGCTCGAGCGAGCGGATGATGACCCGCAGCCGCGCCGCGACCCGTTGCGGATCCTCATGATAGACCGGCACCACGAGCGCGGTGCGCGCGCTCGCGGGCAGCTCCGGCGGCGGCTCGGCCAGGGCGTGCGCCCCGCTGCCGCCGGCAAGCGTGACCAGGAACCCCGCCAGCGCGGTCCAGAAACCGTAGGCGAGCCAGCCAAAGGTCACACAGAACAGCAGCAAGATCCCGGCCTCCGGGATCGAGAGGCCGTCGACGGCGAGCACGCCCGCCATGAAGCGGGTCGCGGCGGCGCTGCCGCCGAGGACCAGCAGCGCCAGAACCAGCCGACGGCGGAGCCCGGGATCGTCGATCATGCGCTCGGCGTTCAGGCGGCCGGAGCGGCCGGTCCGGCCAGACCCCGGCTCCAGCGACCCAGAGCGCGCATCAGGAGCTCCCGCAGCGACCAGTACTCCAGGGGCTGCGCGAGCATGCTGCCCGGCAGCTCGGCCGGGAGGGGCTCGATCGTGGCCGCGCGCATCGCCTCGACGAACTCCGCCGGTAGATGATCGTAGGTCAAGAGCACGTCCGGCCATCGCTGCGCCGACTGGCAGGCCTCGAGCGCGGCCTGACCGACCAGCAAGGGCGGCCGCTCGCCCAGGCTCTCGGCTTCGAGGACGAACGAGAACCAGCGCCCGAGCGCATCCTCGATCTGCTCCAGCGCGAGCGCGCTGAGGTCGGCCCCCGGCTCCTCCCGCCAGCGGCCGACGGCGCGCGTCATGCAATTTTGAATGACGAGCTCACGGCGCCGGCCCCGCGCCATGCCGAGCCCCTCGAGGAGACGCTCGATCCGCCGCATGACCAGCCATTGCTCGATCGGCTCGGGCTCGGCTCCGCCCAGAGCCGCCGTCCCCCCGGGGCCCGTCCACCGTACCGAAGCCGTCCGGCTTGGCTCGCCAGACGCCGAGTCGTCCCGTTCCGGCAGCGCCACCACTGCCAAGCCCCCGCCCCGCTCCGTCAAGTCGCCGCCTCCCTCAGCAATCCGGACCCGATGCAACGTTACCCCCAACCTTCTGCAGGCCAACCGGCTCGCTCGCTACCCCTGCGCTATCCGAGCCTTCGGCAATGCACGCCGCCGGCAGGTCGGGTTCGGATCGGTCCCGGGCTCTTCGCCTCAGTTAACACGCGAAGGGCCATTTCGTTCCAGCGACCCGAGGCCCGACGACCACCGAGGCAGCCCGGCGGGCGCGCCGGATCTGTTATCTTATGGTTTCAGAACGCCGCTATCATTCAACCGCACCTAGCACCGCGGCGTGTCCGCGGGATTTCCCACTCCCTCTGCTCCGGCTTTGCCACTCCTGGCTCGCGCCCGCGGCCCGCGCGGTGCTAGCTTTTGTCGCAGGCCCAGCCAGACCGAGCGCGCCAGCCATGACCAGGATCGGACGAGCGCCGCTCGTCGAGGGCGATTCCAACCGCTCGCCGCATCGCGCAGCCTTCGCGCAACGCCTGGATCCGACCGTGCGGGCCCTGGTCGAGGCCGACGCCACCCATTTTTTGCACCAGGCCCTGTCGTCGCCTTGTCTCTCGGCGGTCGGTCGCGCCGAGGGCCTGTGGCTCGAGGACCTCGCCGGGCGCCGCTACCTCGATTTCCACGGCAATAATGTGCATCATCTGGGCCATGGTCATCCGCGACTGATTGCCGCGATCAAGGCGCAGCTCGACGAGCTGCCGTTCGCGCCCCGCCGCTTCACCAACCGGCCGGCGGTGGCGCTCGCCCGGAAGCTCGCGGACATCGCGCCCGGCAAGCTCGACAAGGTGCTGCTCGCGCCGGGCGGCTCCGAGGCGATCGAGATGGCCCTCAGGCTCGCTCGCGCGGTCACCGGGCCGGCACAAGACGATCTCGTTCTGGGACAGCTTCCACGGCGCGGGCTTCGGCTCTGCCAGCGTCGGCGGCGAGGCGCTGTTCCGCTCCGGCCCGGCCGGACCGCTGCTCGCCGGCACCGAGCACGTGGCACCGTTCGCCTGCTATCGCTGCCCCTACGGCTATCCGGACCGCGGCGGCCAACCCCAGCTCGAGCTTTGCGGCATGCGCTGCGCGAGCTTCATCCGCTACGTGCTCGAGAAGGAACAGGACGTCGCGGCGGTGATCGCCGAGCCGGTCCGCGCCGTGCCCTATCTGCCGCCGCCCGGCTTTTGGGCCGAGGTCCGCCAAGCCTGCGACGAGCATGGCGCGCTCCTGATCTTCGATGAGATCCCCTCGCGGGCTCGGCAAGACCGGGCGCATGTTCGTCTGCGAGCATTTCGACGTGGTCCCGGACATCCTGGTGCTCGGCAAGGCGCTCGGCGGCGGCGTGCTGCCGGTCGCTGCCCTTCTGACCCGGCCCGAGCTCGACGTCCTCGGCGACTACGCGCTCGGCCACTACACCCACGAGAAGAACCCGGTGCTCGCCCGCGCCGCGCTCACCACCCTCGAGATCATCGAAGACGAGCGCCTGGTCGAGAACGCCGCCCGGGTCGGCGCCTACGCGCTCGGCCGGCTCGAGGAGCTGCAGGCAAAACACCCCTTGATCGGCGACGTGCGCGGCCTCGGCCTGCTGCTCGGGATCGAGCTGGTCCGCGACCCGGCGACCAAGGAGCCGGCCACCGACGAGGCGGACGCGGTGCTCTACCGCTGCCTGGAACGCGGCCTCAGCTTCAAGACCACGCTCGGCAACGTTCTGAGCCTGACCCCGCCGCTCACCGTCACCGAGGCGGACATCGAGCGCGCGCTTGCGATCATCGACGCGGCCCTCCTCGAGACCGCACAGCGGCCCTGGCCGGCCGGGCCAGGGTTCCACCAAAAGGCGGCGGCGCTGCGCATGAAATCATCCCCTGGGTTTGCCCAGGCCGGCCGCCGCACCTATAATGGAGTGAACGTCGATGCTCGTCTGCTCCACGTCTCGGAGGCCGCCATGTTGCGAGCGCCCGGCCCGGTCGTCACCGTCGAGGCAGCAACGCTGCTCGGTTGCCTGATCGGAGCGCTCGCGGCCGGCCCGGCACTGGCCGCTTCGGCGGGCAAGGCATCGCCGCCGGCGACGGCGGCACCGGCAGATGCCGAGATCGGCGACGCGCCCGAGCTGGACGACGCGTCCTACCCGGACCTCGTGGCCGACGCCCAGCGGCTCCTGATGCTGCGCGGCTTCGATCCCGGCCCGATCGATGGCCAGCTCGGGCTGCGCACTCGCCGCGCGATCCGCGCCTATCAGGCCGACGCGCGCTCGCGCGGCGTGCTCGAGGCCCTGACGGGGCCGGCCGCGGCCGAGAGCAGCGTGGCGGACGTGCCGGGCGGCCGCAACGCCTGGACATCGAGCCGGCGGCGGCCGCGCCCAAGTGAGCCCGCGGGCGGTCGACCGCGGGCTCAGCGCCTGATCCGCTCCATGCCGATCAGCCGGCGGACGACCAGAGGCCCGAGCAGCATCAGCAGCGCGATCGCGCCGAAGGCCGCGAGCCAGGCGCGGACCGCCTGGTCGCCGCCGGCGAGGTCGAGGGTCGTGCCGAAGATCACCGGCCCGGCGAAGGCGCCGCTGAAGCCGATGATCGCGTAGAGCGACATCGTGGTGCCCTTGTAGCGGGGCTCGGCGACCTGGACGATGCCGGCGGTGGTGGTCGCCGAATCGGCCGCGATCGCGGCGCTGTAGGCGAAGGTGAGCGCGACGACCAGCGCGTAGGCGGCGCTCGCCAGCGCGCCCAGGGCAACGCCGAGCGCCGCCGAGCCGGCCATCACGAAGATGATCACGCGCTGGCGTCCGATCCGCTGGGCGACCTCGTTGCCGGCGATGCTGGCCGGCAGGCCGACCACCGAGACCAGGGCCGCGATCGTGCCGAGGCTCCAGTCGACCCCGAGCGCTGCGGGCTCCTGCAGCCGGCGGCTGAAGACCAGGAGCGGCACCAGCCAGCTGCTGAACGCGAACACCTCGACGTTGTGGAGGCCGTAGATCAGGGCGAAGCCCAGCGCCCGGCGGCTGGTCAGGACCGGCCGGTAGTCGAGCAGCCGGGTTGCGAGCCTGTGCGCGGGCTTGGGCGGCGTCGGAATCAGGAGCGCCAGGAGCAGGCCGATCAGCGGGCCCCCTGCCGCCAGGGCGAAGGCCCAGCGCCAGCCGAGCGCGGCCTCGAGCTCGATCGCGATCAGGTAGGAGAGGCCTGCAGCCAGATAGTAGGTCGCGGTGTAGAAGGAGGTGGCACGGCTGGCGCCCGCCACCGGCAGCAGGTCGGTCAAAAGCTTCAGCCCCGGCATGTAGGTCGCGCCGAGGCCGACGCCTTGCAGCAGTCGCCAGCCGCCGGCCGACCAGGCGCCGGCCGCCGTGCCGGCGAACCCGAGCGCGGCCAGACCGCTGACCGCAAGGCCGCCCAGCAGGACGAGCTTGGCATCGACCCGGTCGGTCAGCGCGGTGCCGACCGCGACCGCGCCCAGCATGCCGGCAAAGAAGACGCCGCTGATCCAGCCCGCCTCGGTATTGCTGATGTCCCAGACGGTACGGAAGACCGGGATCAGCGAGGGGAAGGCCGAGAGCGGGGTCATGCTCAGGACCTCGATCCCGCAGGCGAGCGCGATCAGGCCCGCAGGCGGCAGGAGCCCCCTCACTGGTAGCCGAACTCGCGGGGCAGCCAGAGCACCGTCTCGGGCAGCAGCACCATCAGCAGCAGAGCCAGGATCAGCATGAGCAGGAACGGCCAGATCTCGCGAATCATCGCCTGCAGCCGGATGCCCGTGACGCCGCTGATCACGAACAGGAGCTCGCCGTAGGGCGGGGTGATCAGGCCGATCATCATGTTGACGATGATCACGACGCCGAAATGGACGGTGTCGATGTGCAGCGCCCGCACCGAGGGCATCAGGATCGGCACGATCACCAGCAGCATCAGGAGCGTATCGACGAAGCAGCCGAGCACGAGGAACAGAAGGTTGATCGCGAGCAGGAAGGCAAGCGGCGGCACCTCGAGGGTGGCAAGCCAGCCGCCAAGGCGCAGCGGCAGCTGCTCGGCCGAGACGATGTAGTTGAACAAAAAGGCGCCGGCGATCACCATGGCGACCACCGCGGTTGAGCGCGCCGAGCCGATCAGGACCTCGACCAGGGCCTCGAGCGAAAGCGCCCGATAGAAGCCCACGGCCAGCAGCAGCGCGTAGGCGGCGGCGACCGCGGCGGCCTCGGTCGGGGTGACCGCGCCGGAATAGATGCCGCCCAAAAGGATCACCGGCAGCAACAGCGCGGGGAAGGCATCGCGGACGATCGGCAGGCGCGCGGCCGCCGGCACCGGCGCCTCGACCGGAAAGCCGCGCCGATGCGCGATCACCGCGACCGCGACCATCAGGCAGGCGGCCATCAGGAGGCCTGGGATCACGCCGCCCAGGAACAGGTAGCCGACCGAGGTGTTGGCGACCAGCGCGTAGAGCACCATCGGGATCGAGGGCGGCACGATCGGGCCGATGGTGGCCGACGCCGCGGTGATGGCACCGGCGAAGCCCGGCTGATAGCGCTGCTCCCGCAGCATCAGCTGAATCATCAGCTTGCCGGGTCCGGCGGCATCGGCAATCGCACTGCCGCTCATGCCCGAGAAGATCACGCTCAGCACGATGTTGACATGCGCGAGCCCGCCGCGGATCCGGCCGACCAGCAGGACCGCGAACGCGAGCAGGCGGTCGCTGATCGAGCCCACGTTCATGACGTCGGCCGCGAAGATGAACAAGGGCACCGCCAGCAGCACGAAGCTCCGGTACATGTTGTTCATGATCTGATCGGCCAAAAGGCCCAGGTCCTGGTGGCCGAGCGCCAAAAAGACGATGCCGGACGAGATCATCGCAAAGCCGATCGGCAGGCCGATCGCGCAGAAGCCGAAGAACAGCCCGAACATCAGCGCGAGCAGGAAGCTCATCCGAGCTCGTCCCGCCAGCCGGGGCGGAGCAGCAGCCAGATCCGCAGGCCCGAGCGCAGGATCACCATGACCATGAACACGAGGAAGCAGGCGAACGCCAGATCGAACGGGATGTGCAAAACCCAGGTCTTCTCCCGGCGCATGAAGCTCACGTAGTCGAAGGCGCCGGGCAAGGCGATCAGGAAGGTCACCGCGAGAACGGCGCTCTGGGCGAGCGCCAGCAGCCGGCGGCGGCCGGGTGGTGCCGCCTGATAGAGCAGATCGAACGTGATGTGCTCGCGCTCGCGCAGCACGAAGGCGCTCGTGAAGAACACGATCCAGACGTAGGCGAGCGTGCAGAACTCCAGCGTCCAGCCGGCCGGGCTGTCGAGCACGTAGCGGGTCACGATCTGGATCAGGAAGGCTGCGAACATGGCGGCGAACATGGCCGCCGCGATCAGCTCGGCGCTCCGCTTGAGGCGCCGGGTCAGATGGCCAAAAGGCGCGGCCATCCGACCCGGCGAGGGAAGATCAGCGCTCACTCGGACTTGGTGGCGTTGATCCGGTCGAGCAGGCCGGGGGGCCAGTCCTTGGAGAACTCGGACTCCAGATACATCTTCTGGACGCGCTCGCGGAACGCGTCCACATCCGGGGTCGTGACCTCGAGACCCTGCTCCTTGAAGAAGGCGACGTCGTCCTGCTCCTCGAGCAGCACGTTCTGATCGTTGAAATCGACCGCCGCCCGGGCGGCATTCCTGACCCGGGTCTGCTGGCCGGGGGTCAGGCCGTCCCAAAACGGCTTGGCCATCGCGAAGAACAGGCTGTCGACCAGGTGGTTGGTCAGCACGATCTCTTGGGTCACCTCGTAGAACTTGGCGGCGCGCACGGTCGGCAAAGGATTGTCCTGGCCGTCGATGGTGCCGGTCTGCAGCCCCAGATAGACCTCGTTGAAGGCCATCGGCGTCGGGTTGGCGCCGAGCGCCTTGCCGAGGAACTGCCAGGTGTCGGAGCCCGGCATGCGCAGGTTGACGCCGGCGAGGTCGGCCGGCGTCTCGACCTTGCGCTTCTTGCGCAGATTGAGCTCGCGGGTGCCGAGATAGGAGACCGCCAGGATCTCGACGTCCATGTCGGAGGCGACCTTCTTGAACAGCTCGTCGCCGATCGGCCCGTAGAAGACGGCCTTTTGATGCGGCACGTCGCGCAGCAGGTAGCCCGCGGTGAAGATCGACCACTCGGGCAGCTGGCGCGCGATGTCCTGGGCCGAGATCAGGCCGACCTCGAGGTTGCCGCGCTGCATCGCCGCGACCTCGGTGCCCTGCGCGAACAGGGTCGCATTGAGGTGGATCTGGACGTCGAACTGGCCCGGCGCCGAGCGCTCCAGCCAGTCCTTGAAGACGTCGAGCATCTGCGCGTTCCACTCCTCGGGCACCGAGGGGGTGGAGATCCGGATCGCCTTCTTCTCCTGCGCAAGGCTCGCCTGGCAGAGCATCGGCAAGGTCAGCGCGAACGTGCCAAGCGCCAGGATCAGGCGCCGGTCGAGGCCGCGGATCTGCATGGGTTCGTCTCCCTGGGCGGTTGTTTCGTCATTGTCCGGCTAGGAGCGACTGCCCCTTTTAGAGCCCCTGGCCGGTCTTCTGTCGTCGCCGCTCGCACCGTTGCCGCTCGGAGCCGGCAGGGTCGATCGCGAGCGTCGCCTCATTCAGGATAACGCCATGCTCGCGTTCTGCGTAGTCCCGGCTGATCTTGCCGTCGGCGAGATCGCGCGCGATCAGGGCCAGATCCCGCGCCAGCGGATCGCCGTGGCCGCCGCCGCCGCTTTGGACGTGGCGGACCACGTCGCCAGCACGGATCGCCATCGTGACCTTGCTCGGCAGCACCCGCGCCTCGCCGTCCGGGTTGAGGAGGTTCAGGCTCGGCGCCGCCGGTCCGCCGCCCGCGAGCCCATAGGGCCGGAACCGGCGGCGGTCGGAGCGCAGCTGGAGCACCGCTTCCCGGGCGGTCAGCCGATAGCTCCGGACCAGGCCGAGGCCGCCCCGAAAGCGGCCGGCACCGCAGCTGTCCGGGACCAGGGCGTAGTCCTCGATCACGACCGGCAGCCGCGCCTCCAGCACCTCGACCGGCGTGTTCGACATGTTCTGCGAGGGGTTGGTGATCGCCTCGATGCCGTCCTTGTGCGGCCGGCCGCCCCAGGCGCCGTTGATCATGTCGACCATGACGAACGGCCGCCCGCCCTCGCGATAGCCGCCGATGCAGACGACCGTATTGCCACCCTCACCCGCGGCCGGCACCTTGCCCGGGACGATCTGGGCGAGACAACCGAGCATGGCATCGACCACCCGGTAGCCGGTGAGCGCCCGGGCCGCGACCGGTGCCGGCATCTGCGCATTCAGGATCGAGCCCGCGGGTGCCTTCACCTCGATGCAGCGGAACACGCCCGAATTGTTCGGCACGTCGTGATCGAGGACGCAGCGGACGCTGAGGTAGGCGGCCGACTTGACGAAGGAGAGCGTGCTGTTGATGGCGCCCCGCACCTGCGGCGAGGACCCGGCGAAGTCGACCACGAGATGCTCGCCCGCGACCGTTATCGCGACCCGGATCGGGATCGGGTCGTCCGAAAAGCCGTCGTCGTCGACGTGGTCCTCGAAGCGGTAGGTGCCATCCGGCCAGCTCTTGATCGCGGCCCGGGTCAGGCGCTCGGCGTAGTCGATCAGCGCCGCCTGGTAACGCTCCATGGCTGCCGCGCCATGGCGCTCGAGCAGGCGCAGATAGCCGCGCTCGCCCATGCGACAGGCGGCGAGCTGGGCGCCGAGGTCGGCCAGCACCGTCTCGGGCAGGCGGACGTTCTGCGCGATCAGCCGGAACAAGGTGCGATTGGGTCGGCCGCCCTCGTAGAGCTTGGTCGGCGGGATCCGCAGCCCCTCCTGGAAGATCTCGGTCGAATCGCTGGCGTTCGAGCCCGGGACGCGGCCGCCCATGTCGCTGTGATGGATCACGACCACGGCAAAGCCCTGCAGCACGCGCTCGAGAAAGATCGGCCGGAACATGAACACGTCCGGCAGATGCATGCCGCCGCTGTAGGGGTCGTTCAGGATAATGGCATCGCCCGGCTCGAGGTCTTCGCCATACTCCTCGAGCACGCGCGCGATCGCGTCCGGCACGGCGCCCAGGTGCAGCGCCACGGTCTTGGCCTGAGCGATCAGCTCGCCCCTGGCGTTGCAAAGGGTCGCCGAATAGTCGAGGACGTCGCGCACGATCTCGGAGCGCGCGGTGCGCATGATCGTGTAGGCCATGTCGTCGACGACCGAATCGAGCGCACTCTTGACCACCGCGAAGGTGATCGGGTCGAGCGCGCGCGTCATGCCGAAAGCTCCATCACGAGGTTGCCCGCGGCATCGGCCGCGAGCGTCGCGGCGGGCGGCACCGCGATCGTGGTATCGAGGCTCTCGATGATCAGCGGGCCCGAGAGCCTGCCGCAGCCGAGCGCGCCGCGATCGATGACCGGCGTCCGGACGGGTCCCTGCGCGCGCTCGAACAGGACCGCCCGCTCGCAAGACGGCCTGCTGCGCGCCATCGAGGGCCGTCCGAGGTCGAGCCGGCCGCTCCGGAGGCCGCGGCCGATCGCGCGCAGATTGACCACTTCGAGCGGGTCATCGGCGGTGTATTGGAACAGCTTCTCGTAGGCTGCGAGGAACTGGGCGCGCAGGTAGGCGAGGTCGGGCGGGGTTCCCTGGAACGGGATCGCGAGCTCGCTGTCCTGGCCGGCGAACCGGAGATCCGCCTCGAAGGTGATCCTCTGGCGGCCTTTTGCGTAGCCCTCGGCCGCGAGCGCTTTCGTCGCCCGCCGACGCAGCTCCTCGATGACGACCGCTGCCTGCTCCAGATCGAGCCCGTCCAGCGGTGCCGCCAAGACCTGGACGAACTCGAGCCGAACGTCGCTGGTCAGCATGCCGAGCGCCGTGAACACGCCCGCAAAGCTCGGCAGCAGGACCCGTCGGATGCCGAGCATGGCGGCGAGATCGGCGGCATGCACCGGGCCGCCGCCGCCGAAGGCGACCAGCGTAAAGGCGCGCGGATCGAGGCCGCGCTCGACCGTGACCGCGCGGATCGCGCGCGCCATGTTGGCGTTGACCACGGCGCGCACCCCGAAGGCGGCCTCGAGCACCGACAGGCCGAGCGGTTGCGCCAGCTCGCGTAGGATCGCCCCTTCGGCCCGGCCCGGGTCGAGGGCGAGCGAGCCGCCGGCCAGCGCGTCGGGATTGAGATAGCCGAGCACGACGTTGGCATCGGTCACCGTCGGCCGCTCACCGCCCTGGCCGTAGCAGGCGGGCCCGGGGTCGGCGCCGGCGGAGACCGGCCCGACCCTGAGCAGGCCGCCCGCATCGACCGCCGCGATCGAGCCGCCGCCGGCGCCGACCTCGGCGATGTCGATCGCCGGCACCTTGAGCATGTAGCCGCCGGCCTTGATGAACCGGCTCGGGCTGCTGATCCCGTCCCGGAACTCATACTCCTGGACGCGCGTGATCTGGCCCGCCTCGATCAGCGAGGCCTTGGCGGTGGTACCGCCCATGTCGAACGCGATCAGGTCCTTCTCACCCAGGCTGCGGCCGAGCCCGGCAGCGCCGGTGACCCCGGCGGCCGGCCCGGAGCCGACGAAGAACACCGGCTTTTCCACAGCCGTACGCACCCCGGCCATGCCGCCGTTCGAGGTCACGACCAGCAGGGGCGCGGCGATGCCGAGGCCGGCCAGACCCTCGGCCAGCCGTTCGAGGTAGCGGCGCAGCACCGGCCGCAGGTAGGCATTGACCGCGACCGTGCTCGTCCGCTCGTACTCCTTGATCTGGGGCAGGATCTCGCACGACGCGCTGACGTCGAGCTCGGGAAAACGCTCGCGCAGCAGGGCCGCCGCCTGCTGCTCGTGGGCGGGATTGCGGTAGCTGTTGATGAAGCAGATGGCGAGGCTCTCGATGCCGGCCGCGCGCAGCCGTTCGGCCGCCGCGATCACGCTCGCGGGCTCGAGGGCCCGGATCAGCTGGCCCTCGCCGCCGATCCGCTCCGCGACCTCGAGGCGGTGGCGGCGCGGGATCAAAGGCTCGGGCTTGTCCCAGCCGAGATCGTAGAGCTCGGGCGTGCGCAGCCGGCCGATCTCGAGCACGTCGCGAAAGCCGGCCGTGGTCAAGAGGCCGGTCGCAGCCCCCTTGCGCTCCAGGATCGCGTTGGAGCCGACGGTCGTGCCATGCAGCACCTCGACCACCTGCTCGGGCGCGCCGCCCGCTGCCTTCAGGATCTCGGCAATGCCGCGGACGACTGCCTGCTCCGGCGCTGAGGGCGTCGAGGACACTTTGTGCACGTAGAGCCTGCCCGCGCCGTCGCTGAGCGCGAGGTCGGTGAAGGTGCCGCCGATGTCGGCCGCAAGGCTGAGCCCGGCCGGCCGGGCCTCGGGTGGCGGCGCCATGCCTACGCCTGCAGGGCCGGCACGAGGGCGGTCTCGAGCCGGTGGAACTCGGCGATGAGGGCGCGCCGGCGGTCCTCGGGCAGGGGTGACATCGGCGGCAGGCAGCGGAGCCAGGCGGGCTCGGCGGTCAGCTCCGCGACCAGCGCGCGCAGCGCCTGGTGGAACGAGCCGGCATGGTCGATCGCGCGGCCGAGAGCGACCACCAGGTCGAGCAGGCCCTGGCACTCGCGGGCATCCTCGGTGTCGATCAGGCGGCGCAGCGGTCCGGGGATGAAGTTCGCCATGCCGCAGATCGTGCCGGCGCCGCCCTGGGCCAGCGCCTGCGGCAGGTGGCTCTCCTCGCCCGTCAGGATCTCGAGCTCGGGGAAGCGCTCGAGGAGGCTTTGCGTAAAGGCCCAGTCGAAGCCGCTGTCCTTGACCCCGATCACCACGCCCGGAAAGTCGGCGGCCAGACGCCCGATCAGCTCGAGGCCGAGGCCGATGCCGGTGACCGAGGGGATGTGGTAGAGGATGAGGCGCAGGGGTTTGCCGCCGGCCCGCTCGATCAGCCCGGCATAGAAGCGGAACAGCCCCTCATCGTCGACGCCTTTGTGGAAGAAGGCGGGCGTCAGCAGGACGTCCTGGACGCCCGAGGCCTGCGCATGACGGGCGAGCTCCAAAGCGTCGGCGGGTGCGATGGCGCTCGCGGACACGACCAGCCGGGCGGGCGGGATGCCGGCCGCGAGCAGGGCTTCGAGCCCAAGGCACCGGTCGGCGACCGGGAACGCCGGGCCTTCGCCGGTGGTCCCGAACAGCGCGATGCCGTCGCAGCCCTGCGCCAGCAGCGCCGCCGCGCGGGCGGCAAGCCGCTCCGGATCCGGCGCCTCGCCGGCACCGATCGGCGTCGCGATCGCGACGAAAAGGCCCCGCCAGCTTCGATGCCCCTGCAAGCTCGTCTCCTCCTCCTGGCCCGGCCGCGATTGCCGTCGCCGCGTGCTCCGGTCATGCTAGCGCAAATGAGCAGGGCAGCGTAGCAGATGGAGCGATGTCCGCGGGCGCTCAGGCTGATCGTCCTCGGCCTGCTCCTTGGCGCGCCGGGCGCCGGGGCCGAGGAGCTCGACTGGAGCGCGCCGCTCGCGGTCGCCCGGGTGCTGGCCGGCGACCGGCTGGAGCTGGCCGATGCCCGCCCCGTCCGCCTCGCCGGCATCCGGCTGGCGGCCGGCAACGGTCCCTTGCGCGAGCAGGCGCGAGCGAGCCTTGCGGGCCTGCTGGCGGACCAAGCGGTCCGGCTCGGCCCGGCGGCAGCCCCGCTCGATCGCTACGGCGATCTGGTCGCCCAGGTCGAGCGCGCCGATGGCATCTGGCTGCAGGGCGCCCTGCTCGAGCAGGGGCTGGCCCTGGTCCAGACCCGGCCGGGCGAGATCGCGCGCGCCCGGGCGATGCTGGCGCTCGAGGGCAAGGCGCGCGCCGCCGGGCGGGGGCTCTGGGCCGACCCCGCCTTCGCGCCGCGCAACGCCCTGCGCGTGGCGGATGCGATCGGCAGCTTCGAGATCGTCCGGGGCCGCGTCCTGCGGGTCGCCCCGACCGACGACTACGTCTATCTCAACTTCGGCACCGACTGGCGCTCCGACTTCACGGTGCGCCTGCGCCGGGCCGAGCTCGACGGCCGCTTCGCACAGGCCGGGCTCGACGTCCTGGCGCTCGGCGGCCGGCGCATCGAGGTGCGCGGCCTCGTGCTCGAGGCCGGCGGCCCGCTGATCGAATTGTCCCACCCCGAGCAGATCCAGCTGCTGCCGGACGCCACCGACCGGGCGCCTGCGGATTGAGCGCCGGCGGGCGCCGCACGTCACATCTTCTCCTTGATGCCCGCGCGCACCAGCCACCAGTTGACCGGGTAGGAGGTCGCAAATCCCGCCCACATCGCGATCTGCATCATGAACCAGAACTCGGGCGAGTTCACCCGCAGCTCGGCGCCCAGCAGGCGCCGCCAGAGAACGAAGCTGGCGATCGCCATGAAGCCGTACATCCCGACCTGCCAGGCGGTCAGCGACAGGGTGTCGGCCTTGAGGGCTGCGAGGAGCCCCTGACCCGGCGACAGACCGCGCATCGGCACGATCGTGAAGTATTGGAAGGCGACGCCGAAGCCGAACGCGAAGATGAAGTCCAAAACCCAGACCGCAAACATCTTCTCCTGGAACAGCCAGTGCCAGCCGAACCAGGTGGCGACCACGGGCACGAAGAAGCCCAGCCACTCGGCGCAGATGTCGCCGAGGGTGCAGCCGCTGCCGCAGTGCAGCGTCCCCTTGCCGACCATCACCGCAAACGGCGTCAGCGCCATGCTCGGCATCGGCTGGTGGCGCGCCATCGCCGCCTGCGCCTTGGCGTCGGTCGCGAGCCGGCCATAGCCGAAATACGCCCAGACCACGAGCGCGCCGCCGAACAGGGCGGTCACCGGCCAGACGATGTTCATGATCCACATGTGCTGCGGCCGGCGGCTCACGTCGATCGCGATCAGCAGGGCGCAGCCGGCGCCGAGTGCCAGCGCGGCGATCGCCAGGACATGGAGCCACGCAGGCACCATCTGAGGGTTCCCCGTCGCCGTTGATCAGCGGAGCGCTCGTCGGCGCCGGATCGACGCCTACCCTGGTCAACGCCGGCAGGAGACCGCCGGTTCCGGAGCGATCGCGCTCACGGCTCGGTGGCGGAAGGATGCAGCTCGGGCCGGAAGCCGGCGCGCAGCGCGGCCACCGTGGCGCGCGGGGTGAGCACGGTCACTTCGAGGCGGGTCGGCCGCTCGCGCGCCGGGCGGTAGCCTTCGGGGACCCACGGCAACAGCCGCTCGTCGAGCAAGAGGTAGGGCACGCCGGGCTTGCCCGGCAGCGTGATGAAAGTACCGTCGGGCAGCTCGTCGATCGCGGCCGGGTGGGTGATCTGGCGGCGGGTCTGCGCCTCGACCCGCTCGCGATGCAGCTGCCAGTCGATCTCGACCGCCCGCGGCCGGTCCGCCCGCCCGGTCGCCGCCACCCAGGCGCTGACGAAGGCCTCGTAGGCGGCGCGCCGGCACAGCGCGCAGGGCCGATGGCCGGCCGCCAGCGCCACCGCCTCGTCGAGGAAGAACAGCTGGGTATAGGCGCCCGGCCGCATCACCTCCTGGCGCCGGCCCTTGAACTCGAGCCGGCAGGCGACCCAGTGCGGATGCTGCCAGCGCGCCGCCCCGAGCCGGCGCTCGTCGTTGTGGAGGATGCCGCGGTTGCCCATCAGCAGGCCGCGCGCGGGGCTGCTCACGATCTCGCCGAACGGCGTGACCCGGTTCTGAAGCGGCATCCTGATCCTCCGCCGGCACGGGTCCACTCGTGGTGCCGGCTCCTCGACCCTCGTTTCTGGCACTAGTGAGGCGCCTGATCCACAACGGAGACGCGCGGGTCCCGCGAAGGACCCCTTGGTCGCCCCGGGCGCGGGTGCTAGAGACCGGCGGCGGCGTTGGACGAAGGGTATGACCACGACCTCTCTGGACGGCCGGATTCTGACCCCGGACGGCTGGTGCCCGGGCCGGCTCAGGTTCACCGGCACGATCGAGGCGGTAGCAGTGCGGGCAGCCGTCCCCGAGGACCGCTTCGTGCTGCCGGGCTTCGTCGACCTGCACGTCCATGGCGGCGGCGGCGGCGACGGCATGGCCGGCGAGGACGCGCTGCGCACCATGGCCCGCTTCCACGCCCGCCACGGTACGACGAGCCTGCTCGCGACCACCGTGACCGCGCCCAGGGGCGATCTCCGCCTGGCGCTGCAAGGCATCGGCAGCGTCACGGCCTCGCGGCGGGCGGGCGAGGCGCGCGTGCTCGGCTGCCACCTCGAGGGCCCCTTCATCAGCCCGCAGGCGCTGGGCGCCCAGCCGCCGTTCGCGATCCCGCCCGACCTCGCCCTGGTCGACGAGCTCTGCGCGCTGGCGCCGATCAGGGTCGTGACGATCGCGCCCGAGATCGACCCCGAGCATGTGCTCCTGCGGCACCTGCTGCAGCGTGGCGTGCGCGTCCAGCTCGGCCACAGCTGCGCCAGCTGCGAGGAGGCGGAAGCCGCGCTCGCCGCCGGCGCCGCGGGCTTCACCCACCTCTTCAACGCGATGACCGGGATGCATCATCGCCGGCCCGGGATGGTCGGGGCGGCGCTGGCTCTCGCCGGCCACGCCGAGCTCATCCTCGATTTCCAGCACGTGGCGCCCGCCGCCGCGCGGGCAGCGCTGCGCGCCATCGAAGGCCTCTACGGCATCACCGATGCCGTCGCCGCCGCCGGCATGCCGGATGGCGACTATCCGGTGGGCCGGCATCGGGTCATCAAGCAGGCGGACGCGGTCCACCTGGCCGACGGCACGCTCGCCGGCAGCGTCTTGACCATGGACCGGGCGCTCCGCAATTTTATGGCGCTGGGCCTCGAGCTCGCGGACGCGGCGCGGCGCCTCTCGAGCGTGCCGGCGGCCTATCTCGGGCTCCAGGACTGCGGCCGGATCGTGCCGGGTGCCCGGGCCGATCTGGTCGTGGTCGACGGCGCCGGGCAGCTGCTCGAGGTCCTGATCGAAGGAGAGGCGATTGAGCTCGCGGATGCTCGCGGAGGCGCGTGAGGCGCCGGCCCGGGTCGCGGCCCTGCTCGCGGCCGATGGCGAACGCTACGAGGCGCTGGCCGCGCGCCTTCGCGAAGCGCCGCCGCCGTTCGCGGTGACCGTGGCGCGCGGCAGCTCCGACCACGCGGCGAGCTATGCCGCGACGTTGCTGGCGATGCTGGCTGGCATCGTCACCGCCTCGCTGCCGCCCTCGACGATCACCCGCTACCGGGCCAAGCTCCGGCTGAACGGCGCGCTGGCGCTCGCGATCTCGCAGTCGGGGGCCAGCCCGGACATCGTCATGACCCTCGCGGCCGCGGCCGACGCGGGCGCCCTGAGCGTCGCGATCGTCAACGATCTGGCCTCACCGCTCGCCGGGGCGGCGGCCTTCGTGCTCGATCAGCACGCCCGGCCCGAGCGCAGCGTCGCCGCGACCAAGAGCTTCATCGCCTCGCTGGTCGCGGCCGCCCGCCTGATCGCGACCTGGCGACGGGATGCCAAGCTGCAGGCCGCCCTCGAGCGTCTGCCCGAGCGGCTCGAGGCGGCCGCGGCTCTGGACTGGTCGGCGGGGCTCGCGGTCCTGGCGCCGGCCGCCAGCCTCTACGTCGTCGGCCGCGGCCTCGGCCTCGGGGTCGCCGCCGAGAGCGCCCTCAAGCTCAAGGAGACCTCGGCCCTGCACGCCGAGGCGCTGAGCGCCGCCGAGCTCAGCCACGGGCCCCGCGCGGTGCTCGAGCCGGGTTTCCCGGTCCTGATCTATGCCCTCGAGGATGTCGCCTCGGCGGATGCCGCAGCACTCGCCGAGACCCTGGTCGCGGCCGGCCAGACCTGCCTGATCGCGTCCGCAAGGGCCACCGGCGGCCGCCACCTGCCGCTGCCACCGCCGCTCCATCCCATGCTCGATCCGATCGTCGCGATCCAGGCCTTCTACCCGTTCGCCGCCGCGCTCGCCGAGGCCCGCGGCCGCGATCCGGACCGGCCGCCCAGCCTGCACAAGGTCACGAAGACCCTGTGAGGCGGCCCAGGGCCGGCTACCTCGCGATCTCGGCTTCCCGGGTGCGCGTGTAGAGCAGGCGGATCAAGTCGTACTCGAACGGCGATCCGGTCCGGTAGTAGCGGAACGGGACGCTGTTGCGCAGATCGATCGGGCGCAGAAGATAGGCGGTCAGCGAGAAAGGGGATACTGTCCCTGACCCCGGGCGGGAACAAAAGGGTGAAGCCGATGCTGTCGACGGCGAGGCCGCTGGCGTCGCGCAGGTTCGAAGGGCCGAACAGCGGCAGCACCAGATAGGGCCCGTTGCCGACCCCCCAGCGGCCGAGCGTCTGGCCGAAGTCCTCCCTGACCTGCGGCACGTCGCCCTCGGCGCCCGCGATGTCGTAGAGACCGCCGACCCCGAGCAGGACGTTGTTGATGAACCGGAGCGCCGCCCGGCCGGCCGTCGCGGGCCTGAGCTGGAGCACGGCATTGGCGAAGGTCGGGATCTCGGTCAGATTGGAAAAGAAATCGGCGATGCGACGCCGGACGAACGCCGGCGTGATGAAGCGATAGGCGTTGACCACGGGCAGGATCACGGCCCGATCGAGGCGCGCGTTGAAGGTATAGACGCCGCGGTTCCAACCCTCGATCGGATCAAAGACCTCGATCGCAAAGACCTCGCCGGGCCGGGCCACGTCTTTGAGCTGGCGGTGCGGCGGGACCGGCGGCGCGGCCGGCGTGCCGGCGCAAGCGCACAGATACAGGCCGGCCGACAGTGCCAGGGCTGCCCTCAATCGACTGTGCATCGGGGTGATCGGCCGGCGCCTATCTGGTGAAGAAATTGATCATGTCAGCGACGTTGTCCCGATAGTCCATATTGCCGACATGACCGCCTTTGTTATAGATCGTAGCGCGGTCTCCGAACAGATTCTTCAGGTAATCGATGTCGCCGTCGGCCAGGGTGATATCATCTTCATTGTGCATCAGCCCGATCTTTTTGGCGCCGGCGAGATAGCCGGCGATGCTCTTGAGGCTGGTGCGGTAGATCAGATCGGCGCGGCTGACGCCCGGCTCGCGCTGGCGGAAGAACGGCAGGAACAGATCGTTGATGTAGTCGTCGAAACTGGTGCGCAGCGCGACCTCGGCGTAGGGCGTCAGGGAATCCGTCGTCGTCAGGGGCGGCCGGGGTGGGGTGATGTAGCCACTTTTGGTCATCACGTCGGTCGTGAAGATCATGTTGGCCGACACGACCCGAAACACGAGGCCGATGGCGGCCGCCAGGCTTTCGTCTTTGGGCTCGCGCCGCTTGTAGATGGTATAGAGGAAATCTTCGGTGAAATTCGGGGAATCCTGCTGCACGACGCCGATGAACAGGGCCATCATCTGGTTGACGAACGCACCGACGCCCTGCGGCGTGTTCTGCTCGAGCAGGTCGTCCAGAATTCCGGCCGACTGCGCGAGGTTGACCGGCGGGTTGATCAAAAGGACGCGCTCGAAGTCGAACGCATGCTGTTCGTCGTCGAGCTTGGCGACGAAGGCGGCCTGCGCGCCGCCGAGGCTGTAGCCCGCGAGATCGAACCCCGACACCTCGATCCGATCTTTCACCTGCTGGTAGGCAAGGCGCATCACCCGGTAGAGGTCCCGGGCGTCCTCGGTGATCAGCCCGGGCACGCTGGTGGTCGAGGCGGTGACGATGAAGTCGGGATGGATCGGCGACGGCAGGGAGATGACGTGGAAGCCGATCTTGTGGAACATCGAGATCAGGATCAGGCTCTTGGTGGAATCATAGTCGGCGCCGGTGCCCCCGATCACGAAGGCGAGCGGCGCCTTGTGGCGCTGGGGCAGGAAGCCGAAGCGCAGGCGATCGTTGTACCAGAAGATGTCGGGCACCTTGCGATCCCTGAAGACCACGAGCTGTCGCTCTTCGAGCGGCAGCTGCTCGGGCAGGTCCGCCCTGTAGATCGTGGGCGTCCCGACCACCGTCGCCGCATAGGGGTCGACGAACGGGTAGTCATAGCTCTTGGCGCTGCTCTGGCCGGGCAAAGCCAGCGCCAAGAGGCACCCGAAAAGGACCCATCGAGCCGTCATGAGCGTTCCTTGGCGGTCGCGCGGCACCGGCCCGACCGCGGGTCGGGGTCGATGCCGGCCGGGCCTCAGCAAAGCACAGGCCGCCCCGGCTCGCCAAGGCCCGCCCCCCGCGAGGGGGGATCGGACCCGGCGCCCGGCGCGCTGACGGTGGTGCCGGGTCGCCTTGCGGTGTAAGGGAAGGCGATCGAGGCGCTCAGGCCCGCTCTCGAGGAGAGCGCGGGCGGCGGATCAAACGAAGCCGCCCGCCCGAGCCTGCGATCGATTGACCTTGGCGCCGCTGCGCGACCATCTGGCGCAGCCGGGCGACGGTCAGGCGGCGCGCCGGGCCTTGAGCGCGCGGACGGGAAGGAGGCGGCATGGCCCGCAAGATCATCGACATCTCGGTCGCCCTGCAGTCCGGGATCCGCTCCGATCCGCCCTTCATGCTGCCACAGATCACCTATCTCGATCACCGGCAGACGCTGCCCGACCTGCTCGCCTGCTTCCCGGGGCTGGCGGCCGCGGACCTGCCGGACGGCGAGGCCTGGGCGCTCGAGCGGGTCGCGATCACGACCCACAGCGGGACCCACCTGGATGCGCCCTGGCACTATGCCTCGACCATGAACCGGGGCGAGCGCGCCGCCACCATCGACGAGGTGCCGCTGGAGTGGTGCCTGCAGCCGGGCGTCAAGCTCGACTTTCGCCATTTCGAGGACGGCTATGTCGTGACGGCCGCCGACCTCGAGGCGGAGCTCGCCCGCATCGGCCACGAACTTCGCCCGCTCGACATCGTGCTCATGAACACCGCGGCCGGCGCCCGCTACGGTGCCGACGACTACATCGACCGGGGCTGCGGCTGCGGCCGCGCGGGCACCCTCTGGCTGCTCGAGCGGGGCGTGCGGGTCACCGGCACCGATGGCTGGAGCTGGGACGCGCCGTTCTCCAAGACCGCCGAGGCCTACGCCCGCAGCCGCGATGCCGGCCTGATCTGGGAGGGCCACAAGGCCGGCCGCGAGATCGGCTACTGCCACCTGGAGAAGCTCGCCAACCTCGACCAGCTGCCGGCAACGGGCTTTCAGGTCTGCTGCCTGCCGGTCAAGATCGCGGCCGCCTCGGCCGGCTGGACCCGCGCGGTCGCGATTATCGACGGCTAGCGGCCGCAGGCGCACGATGGCGGCCCCGTTTCCCGCGGTCCCGCGGCTTGCGGCCAGCGCCTTCACCCATCAGGGCGCGGTGCGCGCCACCAACGAGGACACGATCGCGGTCGGCGACTGGGTGATGAGCCAGCCGATGGCGGCGCCGGCATGCTTCCGGCTGGAGGTTGCGCTGCCCGTGATCTGCCTGGTCGCCGACGGCATGGGCGGCCATGCCGCCGGCGACGTCGCCAGCCGGGTGGTCGCCGAGCGCCTGGCGGAGCCGGCGGGCCGGGCGATCGACGAGGCCTTTCTGGCCGGGCGCCTGGCGGAGGCCAATGCCGGGCTGTTCGAGCTCATGCGCCGGCGCCCGGCGCTCGCCGGCATGGGCACCACGGTTGCGGGCGTCGCGGTCGGTCCGGCCGGCAGCCTGGTGTTCAACGTCGGCGACAGCCGGGTCTATCGGATCGAGGACGGCAGGCTCGAGCAGCTCAGCACCGACGACACGCCCGGGCCCAAGCTCGCCGACGGTCGTACCGCGGCCATGACCAGCCACCTGATCACCCAGACGCTGGGCGGCGCCCACCTCGCGACCGCGATCGAGCCGCATCTGCTGGCCCCCCCGCCGGCAGCGCGCGAGCGCTACCTGATCTGCAGCGACGGCCTGTCCGATTTCCTGCCCCGGGCGGCGCTCGAGGCCTGTCTTCGCGACGACGACGGCGCCTCGATCGAGGCGCTGTTCGGGGCCGCGATGAGCGAGGGCGGCCTCGACAACGTCTCGATCGTCATGCTGGACCTGCGGCGGTCATGAGCGGCGCGGCCGGCTGCTTGCGCCCCTTGCGAGCGGCCCGCCGGGGCCGCGGCGCCGGCGGCCGTCCGGCGGCGGCGGCGCTCGCGAACCGGCGCTCGGGATCGGGCCAGATCTCGGCCGGCGGCGGACCGCCGAACTCCTGCTCGTAGGCCGCGAGCGTGGCGCGATAGCTGGCCTCGTGCGTGGGCAGCGGGCTTTCCTGCAGCCGGCAGGGCAGCCGCCGCCCGAGCACGCCCCGGCAGAGCGCCTGCCCGTAGGAAGCCGGGTAGCTCACGTGCAACCGCCAGGCCTGCTCGATCGCCGGTGCCGGGGTCGGCGGCTGCCCGGCGACGATGCTGAGATAGAGAAATCGCCGGTATTCGTCGAACACGCGGCGCGCGAACTCGTGCGGCCAGCCGTTCTCGCGGGCAAGCCGCGTGACGAAGCCGAACACGGCTCCTTGGGGGCTGACCTCGAAGTCCGCCAGCCGTCGCCAGAGCTCCGGATTGCTGCGCGCCATGACCCGCCCCTCGCCGCCGCGTGAGCGAGGGCAGTCTGCGCGGCCGGCGTTAACAGACCGTTGCCGAGGTCGTCTGGCACCTCCGGCTTCACGAGCAGCACCCGTCCGATCTTCGGCTCCGGCGAGCCTGACGACGACCTGCGGCCGCGCCGAGCCGGCCGGTCAGCTTGAGGCCGACGGCGTCGCCCACGACGCCGCGTGCGCCCGCCTCGCCCGGCGGCGCGCGGTCGGACCGGCTGGCGCCCGTAGCCGGCGCCGGCTCAGAAGCGGGTCAGCGACTGGTGCAGGGCGTCGACTTCGGCGCTTGCCACGACCGTCTGCTGGCGGACGATCTGGCGCGGGTCGACCTTGTGGCCGTAGTAGGCCTCGTTCCACGCGTCGTTGGCGTGAACGTAGGTGCCGTCCACCCAGAAGCCGCCGAACAGGCCCTTGCTCTTCGCGAAGGCGTAGATGTCCTCACCGAAATGGGTCGTGGTCGCGGCGCCGACCGATGCCCCGAGGCGGCCCGCCGCGACGCCGGCATCGGCGCCGAGCTTGATGCCGTGGTCGAGCAGCTTGTCGACCGCGCCCTCGTTCATGATCGTGAACACGACATCGGAGCTCTGGCCGCCGAACTGCAGGCCGAAGCTGCCGCCATAGAGCGAGTAGAATGCCGGCTGGCCCCAGCTGCCGGTCTGCGGATCGCGCACCAGCAGGATGCCGATGCCGTACTCGCCGCCGAAGAAGAAGCTGCCCTTGAGCAGCTCGGGGACGATCAAGACGGCGTAGGCGTTCTGGACATAGACCCGCATCTCCTCGAAATTGGGGTCGTCCTGGAAGGCGTCGAGCGCGAGGCGCGCCCGCTCGACGACCCGCTGCTGGCCGTCGGTCTTGCTCGCGGCCGCGGCCGTCGGTCCCATGCCCGGCCCCATGATGGGTGCCATGCCGGCCATGAGCGCCAAAGCCAGGAGCGCCATGATGCGCTTGGCCGATCGGATCATGCTCTTTGCTCCTCCTGCTCGCTGGCCGCCCAAATGGTCGTGGCTGAGTTGGTCGAGGCCTCGATGGGGGCAAGTTAGCCAAACCTAGGGTCGTCTGTCAAGATACTGACGTAACTGATTGACATCGGGGAAATGTCACCGCAAAGCCTCTGGCTACGATCCGCCTTGGCCGAGACCTGCCCGTGATCCGCGCCCTTGCGGCCTTCGCGCTGATCGTCCTCGTGCTGATCGCCGGCCTGATCGGCGCGCTGCTCTGGTTCCCCGGCCCGCTCCTGCGCGCCGGACTGCGGGCGGCCGGGGTCGCGACGGTGGCGTTCGAGGCGGTGCACATCGGACCCACCACCCTCGAGCTCACCGGCCTGCGGATCGGCCCGCCGCCCGGTGATCGGCTCGAAAGCTTGCGAATCCGCTACCGGCTGAGCGATCTCCTGCACGGGCGGATCGCCAGTATCGAGGCCGAAGGCTTGAAGCTGCACGGCCGGATCGCCGAGGGCCGGCTCGAGATCGCCGGGCTCGAGGGAGGGAGCCCCGGCGGACCGGGCGGCGGCTTCGGCCTGCCCGCCTGGCCGCAGGAGGTGGTGCTGCGGACCGCCGAAGTCCAGCTCGAGACGCCCTGGGGTACGCTGACGCTGCCGGTCGCCGGCACGCTCCGGCCCGGCCGGCCCGAGGCCGAGTTCAGCATCAGCGTGGCGGGCGGGCAGCTGACCAGCGGCGCGGGCCGCCTTCACGCCAACCTCGACCTCGAGGGCCATCTGCCGCTGGACGCGAACCTCACCCTGGCTGCGGTCAGCGCCCGCGGGCACGTCGATCTCGCGGCCGAGGACTTCGCCGCCCCCGGTCTGGCCGCGGCGATCGAAGGTCGGGGCGAGATCACCTTCACGCTCGAGGGCGGCCGGATCGACGCCCGGGTCGGCGCCGCCGAGGTGAACGTCGGAGCGCTCGCAGCGCCGCTCGCCGGGCTCGAGGAAGCACTGCCGACGCCCTGGCGGATCCGACCCGATGCCGGGCCCAGAGCGATCCGGATCACAGGACCGCTCGATCCCGATGCCGGCGACTTCGCGATCGCGGGCGGGCTGGACCTCGCGGCCGGTCGGGCACGGGTCGAAGCGGACCTGGACGCGAGCCTGCGGACCGGCGCCCCGGGCGGGCTCCCGGCCGGCGAAGCCAAGGCAACCTTGAACCTCGGCGAGATCCGCTGGCGGGGCCTCGAGCTCGCGAGCGGCCGGCTCGGGCTGCAGGTCGAAGGCAGCCGCGTGCAATGGCATGGCGGCGCGGACCTCGACCTCGCGGGCGGCGGCGCCCCGACGCCCGCAATCGCCATCGATGCTGCCCGCCTCAGCCAGAAGCTCGCCCTCACCTTCGCAGACGATCGGCTGACGCTCGCCGCCAGCGAGCCCGGCCGCCTGACGCTGGAGCGGCTGACCTGGCCGGAGGGCGGCCGCGCCGGACCGCTCGCCATCCGGCTCGAGCCGGGCGATCCGCCGCTGCTGGTCGCGACCTTGGGGCCGGATGGCGAGATCACCTGGCAGCAGACGCTGCGCGCCGCGAGCGAGGCGTTCGATCTCGCCGTCCCCCGGCCGCCGTTCAAAGGGCGCGCGACCATTGCCGAGCTTACGCTCGCTGCGAGCGGCGACGAGCATCGCCTGAACGACGCCAGGCTCGAGATCGCGGGCGGCCGGCTGCAGCTGCCGGAGCAGCAGATCACCCTCGAGGGCATCGCAACCAGCCTCGCGCTGGCCGCGGACGGCCTGGCGCCCGGCCAGGTGATCCCGGTCGCGGTCGCGAGCATCAGCCAGGGCGGCGGGCCCGCCTGGTTCGCGCCCCTGGCGCTCGCCGGCACGCTCCGCCCGAATGCCGGCGGGGTCGATTTCGAAGCCCGGCTCAGCCGGTCCGCGGACGAGTTCGTTCTGACCCTGCGCGGCCGTCAGGATCTCGCCAAGGGCGAGGGCCAGGCGCGGCTGAGCGTGGCACCGCTGACCTTCGTACGCGGCGGGCGGCAACCCAGGCGGCTGGCGCCGAGGTTGGGCGACCGTCTCAGGGACTTCGCGGGCAAGGTGGCGCTCGACGGCACGCTCGCCTGGGGCAAGGGCGACCAGATCCGGGCCGATCTGGACCTTCTGCTCGACAGCCTGGGCTTCACGGCCGGCCCCGCCCGCTTCGAGCAGGTCAACGGCGTCGTGCACCTCGACCGCCTCTGGCCCTTGACGACGCCGCCCGGGCAGCAGCTCGCGATCGGCCTGCTCGACTTCGGCCTGCCGCTGACCGCGGGGCTGATCGGTTTTCGGGTCGACCCCGATCAGAGCCTCGCGGTCGAGCAGCTGCGCTGGAGCTTCGCGGGCGGCACGGTCAGCGCCCGTCCGTTCAGGGTCGGTTCAGTGGCTTCTGATATAAAGGTGACGCTGACCGCAGACGGGCTCGATCTCGGCCAGCTGTTGGCGCTGACGCGCCTCGACGCCCTGAGCGGCGACGGCCGGATCCATGGCTCGCTGCCGGTCCACATCAAGGACGGCGTCGCCGTGATCGAGGGTGGCGAGCTCGCGAGCGACCGGCCGGGCTGGCTGCGCTATCGCCCCGCGACGCCACCTTCCGCCTTGCAAGCCGGCGGCGCCAACGTCAGTCTGCTGCTGCAGGCATTGGAGAATTTCCGCTATGAGGCGCTCAGGATCACGCTCGATGGCCGCACCGATGCCGCGATCACCATCGGCTTGCACGTCCGCGGCGCCAATCCCGCCCTCTATGGCGGCTATCCGATCGAGTTCAACCTCAACCTCGAGGGCGAGCTCGCCAACATCCTGCGCAGCGGGCTTGCCACCTACCAGATCCCCCAGCGCATCCGCGAGCAGATGCGGGGCTTTCAGCGCTAGCGCGGGGCTGCTGGTGCTGGCGCTGACCCCGCTGCTCGGCGCCTGCACGCCGACCGTGCGGGTCGAGGCGCCCAAGGAGCCGATCGTGATCAATCTCAACGTCAGGATCGAGCAGGAGGTCAGGGTCAAGGTCGACAAGGACGTCGATGACCTTCTCAAAGACAATCCGGACCTTTTCTAGGAGCCCGCTCCCATGATCTCGGTTCTGCGCATCCTCGCGGTCATGTCCCTGGCGCTTGGCCTGCTGGCCGCACCGGCGTTCGCGGACGCGCTCGATCAGGCCAAGGCGGCGGGCCAGGTCGGCGAGCGGATCGACGGTTTTCTCGGCCTCGTCGACGCCAAGGCGCCCGCCGCCGTGCACGCCCTGGTCGACGAGATCAACGCCGAGCGCCTGGCGAAGTACAAGCAGATCGCCGACAAGCAGAAGGCGCCGGTCGCCGCCGTCGCCGAGATCGCCGGCAGGAAGCTGATCGAGCGCACCCCCAAGGGCGAATACGTCCTCGAGACCGACGGCCACTGGCGGAAGAAATGAGACTTCGACAAAGTGGATTGACCGAAGGGGTGAATGGCAGCATTTTTGTAATACATGTGTGACAGGGACGCTGCGCGATGGCAATGTCAGAAGCGACGCTCGCGGTAAGGCTGCCCAAAGAGCTGGCCGACGAACTCGACGAGCTCGCCCGCGAGACCGGGCGGAGCAAGAGCTACTATGCCCGGCAGGCGATCATCGAGTTCCTCGAGGACCGTGCTGACTACCTGCATGCCATGGCCGTCCTCGAGCGCGAGCGGGGGCAGCCCAACCTTACCCTCGAGCAGGCCAAGAAAGAGCTTGGCCTGGACGATTGAGTTCCGCCCCAACGCCCGCCACGATCTGCGGCGTCTTGACCGACCCGTTCGACGTCGGATCATCCAGTTTCTCGAACAGCGGGTGATCGCGATCGGTGATCCGCGCCAGCTCGGCAAGCCCTTGCACGGCGACAAGGGTGACCTCTGGTCTTACCGGGTGGGCGACTACCGGATCATCTGTATGATTGAGGATCGCCGTCTGGTGGTCGTCGCGGTCTCTGTCCGCCACCGTCGCGAAGCCTGCCGGTAAGCGTCCGCCCTCAATCGCCCGGCTCGAAATCGACTCGCCGGCCGCGGCTTGTGACCTATCGTCATAACGATGGGCTCAAGTCGGGAACCGGGCATGGCGCAGGCGGCGATCACTCCCTTCCTTCGTGAACCGCGCGCACGCGTACTGAGGCCGATGGCCCTGGTCCTGCTTGCCATGGGGACGCTGGCGGGCTGCGCGTCCGGGCCGAAGCCTGTGCTCTACCCGAACGAGCGGCTGAAGGCGGTCGGCCAGGCGCAGGCCGACCAGGACATCGCCGAGTGCCGCGAGATGGCCGCCAACGCCGGCGCCTCGGAGGGCTCCGGCAAGGCCAGGCAGGCGGCCGGCAATACCGCGGCCGGCGGTGCGCTCGGCGGGGCGACCGGCGCGGTCGGCGGCGCGATCCTCGGCGCCCCTGGGACCGGGGCCGCGGTCGGCGCCGCGACCGGCGCCACCGCCGGCCTGCTGCGCTCGATGTTCAGCGGCGGCGGCGGCCCGAGCCCGGCCTACCGCAACTTCGTCGATCAATGCCTGCGCGAGCGCGGCTACGACCCGGTCGGCTGGGAGTAATCTCAGCCCTTGACCGCGCCGATCAGCATGCCGCGGCGGATGAAGCGCTCGAGGGCCACCGCCATCAGCACGACCGGCACCACCATGATCAGGATCAAGACCGACATGTACCACCACTGCGGCCCGCGCGTCGCGTTCTGGGCCGCGATCAGGAGCGGCAGGGTCTGGGTGTCGGCGGTCGAGAGCATCAGCGCCAAAAGATACTCGTTCCAGGTCAGGATCAGCATCAAGAGGAAAGCAGAAGCAAGCGCCGCGCGCGCGATCGGCAGCACGATCGACCAGAAGATCCGAAAGCGCGAGGCGCCGTCGATCATCGCCGACTCCTCGAGCTCGAGCGGCACGGTCTGGAAGAAGTCGCGCATCAGCCAGACCACGATCGGCAGGTTGACCGCGACGTAGGTGATGATCAGCGCGGCCAGCGAATCGCGCAGGCCCATCTGCTGGAACAGGACGTAGACCGGGATCACCACCGCGACGGGCGGCAGGATGCGCTGGGAGATCATCCAGAACGCGATGTCGTCGTTGCCGAGCGCGCGCTTGAAGCGGCGGCCCAGGGTCTGGACCAGCAGCAAAAAGATCGCCAGCGCCAGCGCCAGGGCCACTTCCCAGGCCACCCCGAAGCCGACCACGGCCGTGATCGCGAGGGCTACTGCGAGCACGAACAGGCCGATGTTGCCGAGCCGCGGCCGGTAGGTCATGCGCGCGAGGCCGTAGCCCGCCATGCTGCCGAGCACGAGCGCCAGGACCGAGCTCGCGAGCGCCACGATCACCGAGTGCAGATAGGGCCGGAAGGTGTCGGAGCCGAGATCGACGAAGATATACTTCCAGGCGTGGAGCGAGGGCTGGAAATCGACCCACATCAGATAGAACGGGCCGTCGTTGACCGCCAGCGGGATCTTGAACGAGGTGATGAACACCCAATAGAGCGGGAACAGCACAACGAACGCCCAAAAGCCCAGCACCAGATAGGCGAGCGCCATGCTGAGCGGCGCGGGATCGAGGGCGGCGCGCGGCCGGATCAGCCAGGCGAGCCCGCGCGCTGATCGCCGCCCGCTCACGGCGGCAACGCGGCTTCGGGTGGCCGCAGGAACGCCAGCAGCGACAGGCAGACGAAGGCGACCACGAACAGGAGCATGTAGGCGATCGCGGCCGAACCGCCGAGGTCGAGCGCGCGCCAGGCGACATAGGCATGCAAGGTCATCGATTCCGAGGCGATGCCGGGGCCGCCGTTGGTGAGCACGTTCGGCAGGTCGACGATCTTGAAGGCCTCGATCACCCGGATGATCACGACCGTGATCGAGACCGGCAGGATCGCGGGCCAGGTCACGTAGCGGAAGGTCTGCAGGCGCGAGGCGCCGTCGACCAGCGCCGCCTCGCGCTGGTCCTGCGGCTGGCTCTCGATCGCGACCAGGAGCACGATGAACATGAAGGGGATCCACTGCCAGGCGTCGCCGATCATGACCGCCATGCGCGCGCCCCAGGGATCGACCACCCAGGAGGTCTCGCCCCAGCCGAAATACTGCCAGATCGGCGTGAACGGGCCCTTGGTCGTGTCGGTCAGCATGCGGAAGGTGTAGGCGATGCCGACCGGCGTGATCATCATCGGCAGGAAGAACACCACCCGGAAGAATTTTCGCCCGGGCAGGTTCAAGGTGCAAAGGAGCGCAAGGCCGAGGCCGATCACATATTGCACCGCGACCCCGATGCCGACGTAGAAGAGCGTCACGACCAGGCTGCCGGGATGGCCGCCGCCGGTGTTGGTCGCCACGATCAGCAAGAGGACGAGCCAGGCGAGTGCTGCCACCAGCGCGCGCCGCAGCAGCCCCCAGACGGTGACCCCGACGCTGCGCGCATGACGCGCCAGGAGCAGGATCAGGACCAGGGCGGCCAGGCCCAGGACGACGACGGCGCCGCTCCCGAGCTTGCCGAAATCGCCGAGAAAATGGAACTGCTCGCTGCCGAGCAGCAGCTTCTTGTAGTTGAGCAGACCAATGAACTTGAGCTCGAAGCCGCCTTTGACGAACCGGAAGCGGGCGAGCGACAGATAGAGCGAGACGATCAAGGGGAAGATCGACATCGCAAGCACGACCAGCACCGCCGGCATCACGAACACCGCCGGCGCGTGCTGATCGAGGCGTCGGGTCAGACCCTCCAAGAGCGCAGCCCCCGGCACGGAGCCCGGTCAGACCAACCCTGGCCCCGCGCCGGCATCGCTGGCCGCCGGAGCGCTTACTCGGTCTTGATGCCGAGCGTCGCCTTGTAGGCCGCGAGCTGCTCGTCCTTGCCCAATTCGTCGGTGATCTCGTTCCAGCCCGTCTCGATGTCGGCCATCGCCTGGTCGCGGTCGATCTCGCCCGCGAGCATGCGGCTGATCGCGGTGTCGAGCACGATCTGCTCGTAGCGCTGGTTCTGCGGCACGCGCAGATCGAGCACCATGTTGGGGCTGTTCAGGCTGTCGGCGATCGCGCCCAGATAGTTCTTGGCGGCGGCCTCGCTCATGCCGGCCTTGAGCCAGAGATCGAGGTTCTTGAACTGCGAGACCCGGTACGGGTTGAAGCCCGTGATGCCGATCGTCACGTCCTCGTTCGCCTGCTCGGGCTGGCTCATGTAGGAGAAGAAGTCGTAGACCGCGGCCTTGACCTCGTCGGAGCTGCCGGCATTGACCGCGCCCGACCAGCCGCCGAAGGCCGCGAACGGCGCGTGGTTGATGCCATCGATCGCATAGGGGCAGCGTTCGGCATTGCAGTCGGCGAGCTTGCCGCTGGCGCGATCGAGCACCTGGCTGGAGCCCGGCAGGATCACCGCGCCGACCTTGTCCTGGACCTTGGAGGTCGCGGGATCGATCGCGAGCGTGCCGATGTCGCCCCAGTCGACCGAGAGCGCGCAGCGCCCGGTCGTGAACAGGCCGCGCGTATCGCCGACGTCGAGGTTGATCTCGTCGGGCGGCCCGTATTTGGTGGTCTCGGCATAGATGTCGAGCGCCTTCGCGAACGCCTCGTTGTTGAACAAGGGGCGCATGTCGTCGGTGTTGAAGAATGCGCCCTGGGCGGTGCCTTGCGACTGCAGAAAGCCGGCGGCGACCGAGATGATCATCCAGTAGGACTGGGCGTTGCGCTTCTTGGCGATGCAGGAGCCGTAGTCCGCCTTGCCGTCACCATTAAGGTCCTGGCCGTGAAAGGTCTTGGCGATCTCGAGGTAGTCGTCCCAGGTCTTGGGCGGGTGGAGGCCCGCCTTTTCGAGCAGATCGCTCCGGTAGTAGACCATCTGGAAGTCGCCATCCAGGGGGATCGTGTAGATCTTGCCGTTGTAGGTGGCGCTGAAATTGCGGAAGAAGGGCGCCACGTCGTCCCATTGCAGCGCGCTGTCGGCCTTGATCCGATCGGTCAGGTCCTCGAGATAGCCGGGCTCGATGTAGTCGACCATCCACTGCGGCGCAAAGACCATGCCATCGATGCTGTTGGTGCCGGTGGCGAAATCGGTGAGCAGCTTGCTGTAGAGGTCGGAGAACGGCACGGTCACGACGTTGATCGTGGCGCCGGTCAGCTTTTTGAAGTCGGGCGCGCGCCGCTGCAAGGGCTCGGCGATCTGCGGCCCGGTGAAGGTCATCACGGTCGCGGTGACACCCTCGTGCTTCATCTGCGCCTGCGCCGATGTCGAGCCGAGGGCGACGCCCGCGAGCGCCAGCACCAGAGCGCTAGCTCCGGCCAGGCTGCGAGTCCCTGCTGTCATCTTGCTTGCCTCCCATGGCTGGCTCCGCGCTCGGCCGCATCTGGCGAGCGGGCCACTTGAGTTTGGTAGCGCGCGGCCACCCGGAGATCAACTGGCGCCGGCGGGGCCGGAGCCTGTCGAGACCTACCGGGGTGCAGCCGCATGCGCGAGCGGGCTTGCGCGCCGTCGCTCTGCGCGCGAGGCTCAGCGCATGCGGATCGCTCGCGCCTGCATCGCCCTCCTGCTGCTCGCCGGCTGCGCCGCGCCGGCCGCGCCGCGCTCGCTGCCCTGGCTGGCCGAGCCCGGTCTGGTCTACTGCTACCGCACGATCGCCGACCCCGACTGCCACCGCCAGCCGCAGGCCGGCGCCGAACGCCGCCTGATCGCCACCGCCCCCCAGGTCTTCTTCACGCCCGCCGCCACCATCCCCGTTACCGAGTGAGTCGTCGAAGCCGTCGGACGCGCAGCCGATGACGCTCGACGACCGCAAACTGGCCGGTCCAGTCATCGCGCATGGCGATCGCCGCCGCGACCACCGTAACCGCATCTTCCGGATCACGGGGCACGAACCGCAGCAAGATGATCCCGCATGTCGGCGACCGCGCTCCGCGAAACGCGATCTCTCCAAAGTCCTTGTCGAAAGTCAGAAGTACCCGGCCCTCACGCTCGGCCCTGGCAATGATCCGACGATCGCCAGCGCCACGATCGACGTCGCCGATCGTCGCTACGTCATGGCCTTGTTTTGCCAATGCCTGCACCACTGCGCGCGGGATGTTCTCATCGGCAAGGAAGCGCACAGTTCAGGCCGGAATGGCATAGGTCGTCTCGTCGCGCAGGATCTCGGCCGCGTAGGCCAGGCAGGCGCGGACATCCTCGACGCTGAGCGTCGGGTAGTGGGCGAGCAGCTGCCGCTCCGTCCAGCCCTCCGCCAGTAGCGCGACGACGAACTCGACCGACAGCCGGGTACCCTTGACCACCGGCTTGCCAGCCAAGACCTTCGGATCGATTGCGATTTGCTTGCGCCAGTCTATTGTCGGCATCTCGGGCCTCATCCTATCGCGACTGCGCACCGTCTTACCAGCAGTTCGCAAGTGGTCGAGGCGTCAACGATGGCATATGCTTGGCGGGAGCGCGAGGGGAGGCAGGCGATGCAGGCGAGCGGGACGCGGGCGCTCGGCAAGTCCGGGGTCGAGGTCACGATCATGGGCTTCGGCGGGGCGCCGCTCGGCAACATGTACCAGGCGCTCTCCGATGCCGACGCCTGGGCCACGGTCCGCGCCTGCTACGACGCCGGGATCCGCTATTTCGACACCGCCCCGCTCTACGGCTACGGCCTCAGCGAGCATCGGGTCGGCGAGGCGCTGCGCGGCCGCGACCGGGACAGCTTCGTGCTCTCGACCAAGGTCGGCCGCCTGCTCGAGGCCCGGCGATCCGAAGACGCTCGCGCACGGCCAGTTCAAGGACGCGCTGCCGTTCGCCGAGGTCTACGACTACTCCCACGACGGCGTCATGCGCTCGGTCGAGGACAGCCTGCAGCGCCTCGGCATGCACCGGATCGACATCCTGCTGGCGCACGATCTCGACGTCTGGACCCACGGCTCCGAGGCGGCGCGCCAGGCGCGGGTCGCGGAGTTCATGGCCGGCGGCTACAAGGCGATGGTGGAGCTGCGCGAGCAGGGTGCTGTCCGCGCGATCGGCGCCGGCATCAACGAGACGGCTGCCTGTCAGGACCTGGCTGAACGCGGCGACTTCGACTGCTTCCTCTTGGCCGGGCGCTATACCCTGCTCGAGCAGGCGCCGCTCGATGCCCTCCTGCCGCTCTGCGAACGGCGCCGGATCGCGCTGATCATCGGCGGCGCCTACAACACGGGCATCCTCGCGACCGGCGCCATCCCGGGCGCCTACTTCCAGTACTCCCCGGCGCCGCCCGCCATCCTCGAGCGGGTGCGCCGGATCGAGGCGGTCTGCGCCCGCCATCGCGTCCGCCTGCCGACCGCGGCGCTGCAGTTCCCGCTCGGCCATCCGGCGGTCGCGACGGTCATCCCCGGCACCCGCACGCCGGCCGAGGTGGCCCAGAACCTCGAGATCTTCGCGCCCGAGGTGCCGGAAGACTTCTGGGCCGAGCTCAAGCAGGAGGGCCTGCTGCGCCAGGACGCGCCGACGCCCTGAGCGCAGGCGGCGGGTCGCGCTCGATCGCATCGACCGCCGCCCGCCAGTCCGAAGCGTAGGCCTCGAGCCCTCGGATCGCGGCCGGCTCGACCGGCCAAAGGTCGAGCTTGGCCGGCGTCCTGCGCTCCGCCCAGCCGACCAGCAGGGCCGCGCCCCGCGCCCGGCCGTCGGGCTCGCGCGAGACCGCGACCGGCTGGCCGGGCCGCAGGGCCGCGAGCAGGGCCGCGAACAGCGGGTCGTCCGCGAAGCTGCCATCGACGATGACCTGACCCCGGGCCTCGAGGAGGTCGAGCCCGACGCTTGCCATCAGAGCGACGTAGAGGCTGGCGAGTGCTGCCCGGGCCTCGGGCGAGCGCGGCTTGGGGCCGCTGATCCGACCCTTGCCGCCGGTGCCGGGATAGGGCCCGCCGCTGCGGGCGAACGACGGCAGCGCCATGACCCGCGCCGCGATCAGCGCCTCGATTGCGGCCGCGCTCGGGCGCGCCGCCAGCCCCCGCGGCCCCGCGATCGCGGCACGCTCCCCGCCGCCCACGAACCCCGCGCAGGCGACCGGCCGGCCCAGAAGATCGGGGCGCGCGGCCGTGTCGCGGAGCGGGTCCAGCCGGTCGAGCGGCAGGCAGGGGTTGCAGACGAACGGTCGCGCGCCGATCGCGATCAGGGCGAAGTCCTCGATGCCGGCCGCGAGGTAGCGGGCGAGATTGGCGTTGTCGTCCTGGATCCCGCACAGCACCGGCGTCGCGGCCGGCAGGCCGGTCTTGGCCGCGACCTCGAACTGCAAGGGCCCCAGCACCTCCCAGGCCATGGCGCAGCGGCGGCAGCCTCTCGCGCCAGCCCTCGCGCTCGACCAGGCTCGAGAAGGCGCGCGCGCGCGGGTTCCAGAGCTGGGTTTCGGCGCCGAGCGAGGTCACCTCGCAGGCCGGCACGCCGCACAGGCCCCAGGCCCAATATTGCGCCAGGGGCAGAATCCAGCGCACCCGCGCGAAGTCGCCCGCGAACCGGCGGCTCTGCCAGAACAGCTGGCGGCCGAGCGTGCGCCCGGCCGGGCCGATCGCGCAGCAGCATTCCTCGAACCAGGGCGCCACCTCGGCGTAGAGGGCGGCGATCGCGGCCGGCGGCTCCGCCTCGGGGTCGAGGATCGGCAGCACCAGCTCGGCATCGCCCACCAGAGCAGCACTCGCCCCATAGCTGGTCGGCACGATCGCCTCGATCCGGAAGCGCTCGCCGAGATCGGCCAGCGCCGCCATCAGCCAGCGCCAGAGGTGCTCCGTGTCGCAGTGCGGATAGGGCTCGCCCGTGCGCCACGCATTGGGCGCCTGGCGCGACGACCGGATCGCGCCGTCGGGGCCGATCGCCAGCAGCTTGACGCTGGTCCTGCCGACGTCGAGCACGGCGGTTGCCGCGGGCCTGGACGATGCGGGCGACATGGCCGCGGTGTTATGGCCTGGCGCCGCCGGGCGCAAGGCCGAACCGCTTGCTGGCATCCGGTCCGAGTGCCGCCCGCAGCCGCCCGCATCCGCTTATCCGAATGCGTCCTCGTTCCAAGCCCGTCGCCCGCCCGGCCACTGGTGAGGCCGCTTCGGTTGTGTTCGCCACGCGCCTGCGCTATAGACGGCGCGCCGCATGTCACCCGCCGTCGTTCGAGGCCCCGTTGCATGGACCGTCGTATGAGCCGCCGCCGGAAAGTCTACGAAGGCAAGGCCAAGGTCCTGTTCGAGGGCCCGGAGCCTGGCACGCTCATCCAGTATTTCAAGGACGACGCCACCGCCTTCAACAACCAGAAGCAGGGCGTGATCACCGGCAAGGGCGTCCTCAACAACCGGATCTCCGAGCACCTGATGCTGCGCCTGGCGGCGATCGGCATCCCGACCCACTTCGTCCGCCGCCTCAACATGCGCGAGCAGCTGATCAAGGAGGTCGAGATCATCCCGATCGAGGTGGTCGTGCGCAACGTGGTCGCGGGCTCGCTCGCCCAGCGCTTCCACATGGAGGAGGGCTCGCCGCTGCCGCGCTCGATCGTCGAGTACTACTACAAGTCCGACGAGCTCGGCGATCCGATGGTGAGCGAAGAGCACATCACGGCGTTCGGCTGGGCGGGCTATCAGGACATCGACGAGATCCTGAATCTGTCCCTGCGCATCAACGACTTCCTGACCGGCCTGTTCGCCGGCGTCAGCCTGCGCCTGATCGACTTCAAGCTCGAGTTCGGCCGGCTGTGGGAGGACGACGAGATGCGGATCGTGCTGGCCGACGAGATCAGCCCGGACGGCTGCCGCCTGTGGGATGCCGCGACCAACGAGAAATACGACAAGGACCGCTTCCGGCGCGACATGGGCCGGGTCGAGGAGGGCTACCAGGAGGTCGCCCGCCGCCTCGGCATCCTGCCCGAGGCCGGCCCCCGCGACCTCAAGGGCCCCGAAACCGTCCAATGACGCGACGATGAAGGCGCGGGTCCACGTCCGCCTCAAGGACGGCGTGCTCGACCCGCAGGGGGCCGCGATCGGCCGCGCGCTCTCGCAGCTCGGCTTTGCGGGCGTCGGCAGCGTCCGCCAGGGCAAGCTGATCGAGCTCGAGCTCGACCGGTCCGACCGCGCCGCGGCCGAGGCCGAGGTCCGCTCGATGTGCGAGCAGCTGCTGGCCAATCCGGTGATCGAGACCTGGTCCGTGACCTTCGAGGACTGACCTTCCGACGTCGAGGGGGGAGCCATGCAGGCGGGCGTGATCACCTTCCCGGGCTCCAACTGCGATCGCGACATCGCGGTGGCGCTCGCCGCCGCCGGCGCGAAGGTCGCAGCGCCTCTGGCACGCCGCGAGCGAGCTGCCGAAGCTCGACCTGATCGTGCTGCCGGGCGGCTTCAGCTATGGCGACTACCTGCGCTGCGGCGCGATCGCGGCGCGCGCCCCGGTCATGCCCGAGGTGATCCGGCGCGCAGCCGCAGGGGTCGCCGTGCTCGGCATCTGCAACGGCTTTCAGATCCTGACCGAGGCCGGACTGCTGCCAGGGGCGGTGCTGAGCAACGCGGGGCTCAAGTTCATCTGCAGACCGGTCGGGCTCGAGGTCGCGAGCACCGCCTCCCTGTTCACCGCCGGCTACGCCGCCGGCCAGACCCTTTCGATCCCGATCGCCCATCACGACGGCTGCTACGTCTGCGCGCCGGATGACCTCAGGCGCCTCGAGGACGAGGACCGGATCGCGTTCCGCTACCAGGACAACCCGAACGGCTCACTCGCCAACGTCGCGGGCGTGCTCGGCCCCGGCCGCAACGTCCTCGGCATGATGCCCCACCCCGAGCGCGCGGCCGACCCCCGGACCGGCGGCACCGACGGCCGGACCCTGCTCCGCACCCTGGTCGAGGCGCTGGGATGAAGCCCGAGGTGACGCCCGAGCTGGCCGCCGAGCACGGCCTCTCCGAAGCCGAGTACGCGCGGATCGTCGAGATCCTCGGGCCGCGCGCCGAACCTGGTCGAGCTCGGCATCTTCTCGGTCATGTGGAGCGAGCACTGTTCCTACAAGTCGTCGAAGCACTGGCTGAAGCAGCTGCCGACCGAGGCGCCTTGGGTGATCTGCGGGCCGGGCGAGAACGCCGGCGTGGTCGATCTCGGTGAGGGGATGGCCGCGGTCTTCAAGATCGAGAGCCACAACCACCCGAGCTTCATCGAGCCCTACCAGGGGGCGGCGACCGGGGTCGGCGGCATTCTCCGGGATGTCTTCACGATGGGCGCCCGACCCGTGGCGCTGCTCGATTCGCTGCGCTTCGGCGCGCCGGACCACCCGAGGACCCGGCACCTCGTCGACGGCGTGGTCGCCGGCATCGCCGGCTACGGCAACTGCATCGGCGTGCCCACCGTCGGCGGCGAGACCACGTTCCATCCCGCCTACAACGGCAACATCCTGGTCAACGCCATGTGCGTCGGCCTGGTCGCGAAGGACCAGATCTTCTATGCCCGCGCCGTCGGGCGACGGGAACCCCGTGGTCTACGTCGGCGCCAAGACCGGCCGCGACGGCATCCATGGCGCCACCATGGCATCCGCCGAGTTCAGCGAGGCTGCCGAGGCGCGACGTCCGACCGTCCAGGTCGGCGATCCGTTCACCGAGAAGCTGCTCCTGGAAGCCTGCCTGGAGCTCATGCAGACCGATGCGATCGTCGCGATCCAGGACATGGGGGCCGCGGGCCTCACCTCGTCGTCGTTCGAGATGGCGGCGCGCGGTCAGACCGGCATCGAGATGGACCTCGACCGGGTGCCGACCCGCGAGACCGGTATGACGCCCTACGAGATCCTGCTCTCGGAAAGCCAGGAGCGGATGCTGCTCGTGCTGCGCCAGGGGGCCGAGGCCGAAGCCGCCGCGGTGTTCGCGAAGTGGGACCTCGACTGCGTCACGGTCGGGCGGGTGACCGATACCGGCGCCATGGTGCTGCGCTTTGCGGGCGAAGAGGTCGCGCGCATCCCGATCGCCCCGGTCAGCGGCACATCGCCCGTCTACCGCCGACCCCACGTCCAAAGCCCGGTGCCGCCGCCGGTGATCGCCCGCGACGTTCATCCGCCGCTCGGGTACCGGGACGCCCTGCTGCATCTGCTCGGCTGTCCGGATCTCGCCTCCAAGCGCTGGATCTTCGAGCAGTACGACCACATGGTCATGGGCGATACGGTGCAGCGGCCTGGGACCGACGCGGCGGTGGTCCGGATCCACGGCAGCAACCGGGCGCTCGCGCTCACCACCGACTGCACGCCCCGCTACTGCCTGGCCGACCCCCGGACCGGCGGCCGCCAGGCGGTGGCCGAAGCCTGGCGCAATCTCTGCGCGGTCGGCGCCCGCCCGCTCGCGGTCACCGACTGCCTCAACTTCGGCAGCCCCGAGAACCCGGTCGTCATGGGCCAGTTCACGGGCTGCCTTGCGGGCATGGCGGACGCCTGCCGGGCGCTCGACTTCCCAATCGTGTCCGGCAACGTCTCCTTCTACAACGAGACCGACGGCCAGGCGATCCTGCCGACGCCCGTGATCGGCGGTCTCGGCCTGATCGAGGACCTCACCCGCATCGCGACCCCCGCCTGGCGTCGGGAAGGCCTGGCGCTGATCCTGATCGGCGAGACCTTCGGCTGGCTCGGGGCATCGCTCTATCTGCGCGAGATCTGCGGCCGCGAGGAGGGGGCGCCGCCGCCGGTCGATCTCGCGACCGAGCGCCGCAACGGCGCGCTGGTGCGGGCGTGGATCGAGGCGGGCGAGGTCGTGGCCTGCCATGACCTCGCCGACGGCGGCCTCGCGGTGGCGCTTGCCGAGATGGTGCTGGCATCCGGGATCGGCGCCGATCTCGAGCTGCCGCCGGACGGCGACCACGGCTGGCTGTTCGGCGAGGACCAGGGCCGCTACCTGCTCGCGGCTCCGCCCGAGGGCCTCGAGGCGCTGCTCGCGGCGGCCGCACGCGAGGGGGTGCTGGCGCGCCGGGTCGGGACCACCGGCGGCGGCGCGTTGACGCTGGCGGGCGGCGATGCCATATGCTTGCACGAGCTTGCCCGGGTGAACGAGGGCTGGCTGCCGGCGCTGATGGGCGCCGATCCTCGAGAGACCGGGCTGGCGTGAGGGATGGACGGCACGCGATGGCGATGACCGCGGACGAGATCAGCGCCCTCATTCGCGAGGGTCTGCCGCAGGCGCAGGTGACCGTCGAGGATCTCGCGGGCGACGGCAATCACTACCGGGCGCACGTGATCGCACCCGCCTTTCGCGGCAAGAGCCGGGTCCAGCAGCACCAGATGGTCTACCGGGCGCTCGGCGCGCGCATGGGTGGCGAGCTGCACGCCCTGGCCTTGACCACGGCTGCCCCGGATTGAACAGAACGCGTCTCCCCAAGGAGCCGACCATGACCGACGTGCGTGCCCGCATCCAGAACGACATCGAGACCAACCCGGTCGTGCTCTACATGAAGGGCACGCCCGTCTTCCCGCAGTGCGGCTTCTCGGCCCAGGTGGTCCAGGTGCTCTCGCTCACAGGCGTCAAGTTCAAGGCCTTCGACGTCCTCTCGGACGACGAGCTGCGCCAGGGCATCAAGGAATTCAGCAGCTGGCCGACCATCCCTCAGCTCTACGTCAAGGGCGAGTTCGTCGGCGGCTGCGACATCATCCGCGAGATGTATCAGAGCGGCGAGCTGGCCACCTTGCTGCAAGAGAAGGGCGTCGAGACCGAGGTCGCGGCCTGACCGGCGCTCCGGCCCGGGACGGCGCCCGCGCTCAGCGCGCCGCCAGCTGACAGCCGGCTTCGCCGGAGCAGTCCTGGAGCAGCTCGATGCTGGCGCCGAGCGTCGCATCCAACAGCCGCATCTTGAGCGGCAGCAGGCGCTGATCGTCGCTCAGCAGCAGCTCGACGCCGATCCGGTTGTCGTCGAGCTCGACATCGTCGAGGTCGGAGCCGGCGAGCAGCGTCAAGGTCAGGCCGACCCGCACGACCGGGCGCTCGCGGCCGGCGACCCAGCTGCGCTCATGGCCCGTCACCGCCGCCTCGAGGTCATAGCGCCGGCGGCCGTCGAAGATCGCCGCGCTGAACGGCGCCGTCGCGTCGGCGGTGGCGACGTAGTCGCGCAGCTCGAAGAACGCGGTCAACGGGTCGATGACGTTCTTGCGCAGCGCCTCCGGCACCTTGCTGGTATCCGGCTTGCCGCGCTTGGTGATCTCGAGGTCGACCACGTCGCCGCTGTCGCGATCGAAGCGCACGATCGAGGTCCGGTCCTTCTTGCGCGAGCTGTATTCGGAGCTGAAGGTCAGCGGGGTCATGGTCTCGTCCGCCCCGAGCTGACCGATCGCAAGCGTCTTGGAGCGATAGCGCGCCAGCTTCTCGACCAGGCCCACGGTCCTGACCAGCAGCTCCGAGCGGTACCGGGTCGATTCGACACGGTGGTCGAGGTCGAGCGTGGCGATCTGGAAGCCCATCCAATAGACGCCATAGCGCAGGCTGAGGGGCTCGTCCGGATCGGCCCACAGCGGCGAGGCGGCGAAGGTGAGCGCGATCAGCCCGCTGATCAGGAGGGTGGTCGCTCGACCGAGACGGCTGGCCACGTTCGGATCGCTCCTCCAAAAAGCCCGCCGCCCGCGACGCCCTTTCGCGCCGCGGCCGGCCAGCGCCGGCATCCTAATCTTCAGGGCGCGGGCGGGGCGACCCGGATCGGCGGTTGGACCGGCATTTTTCGCCGGGCTGTTGCAACTCCGCCCCACCAGCCCGACACCGGCCCTACCAAAGCACGAGCCAGTTGAACGACAGGTGAACCGCCGCCGCCGATGTGGCCGCGGCGGTGCCGGTCCGCAACGGGTGCGGTGGTCGGGTGCGACGATCTGCGCGCAAGCTGTCCGGGTGCGGGGCGCGGCCAGGGCGGCTCAGCGCGAGTAGTACTCGATCACGAGGTTCGGCTCCATCTGCACCGGATAGGGGACGTCGGCGAGCTTGGGCACCCGCACCAGCGTGCCCTTGACGGCCTTGAGGTCGAGCGAGAGGTAGTCGGGCACGTCGCGCTCGGGCTGCTGCAGCGTGCCGAGCACGATCGCCAGCGCCTTGGACTTCTCGCGCACCTCGACCACGTCGCCCTCGCGGACCAGATAGCTCGAGATCGTCACCCGGCGGCCGTTGACGGTGACGTGGCCGTGATTGACGAACTGGCGCGCCGCGAACACGGTCGGCACGAAGTTCAGGCGGTAGACCACCATGTCGAGGCGGCGCTCCAGCAGCCCGACCATGGCCTCGGCAGTGTCGCCGCGCCGCCGCGAGGCCTCCTCGTAGACGCGCCGGAACTGCCGCTCGGTGATGTTGCCGTAGTAGCCCTTGAGCTTCTGCTTGGCCGCCAGCTGCTGACCGTAGCCCGAGATCTTGCGCCGCTTGGAGCCGTGCTCGCCGGGCGGATAGTCGCGCTTGACGATCGGATTGCGGGCGCGGCCCCAGAGATTGACCCCGAGGCGGCGACAGATCTTGTTCTTGGCTTCGACGCGTTTGGTCATGACGGACTTGCTGGCATTCCGGCGGGGGTTCTGACATTTCGGCACGAACAAAAGACCGCCAGGCGGCGGTCTTCGAACCGCGCCGGTTATAGCGCCCGGCCGCGCGATGTCAAAGGCTTTGCGCTCGCGGCCAAACGAGCATTTTCAATCCCCTCCCGCCGGCGCCACGTCGATTTGCGGCAGCTTCTTCCAGTAGTCGAGCGGTCGCACAGCCCGGTACGCGTGCCGCCAGCGCACAACCTTGGCCTTCTGGCCGGGCTCGAACACCAGGGTTTTGAGGCAGGCCCTGGCAGTGGCGCGGTCCTCGAACTGCAGCGCGTAGGACCGCCAGGGGTTGAGCCGGCGGTCGTCGCCGACGAACCGACTGCGGCCGCAGGCCTTGCCGGTCACCCGGATCAGGAACCGCTCATCGACCTCCGCCGACACGACGATCAGCCAGCCGCCCGCGATCCGCGCCAACTTCGATCTCGAGGCCGGCGTCCGCCCAGGCGGCGACCTTAAGCTCGCCGGTCACCGGGTCCCACGACAGGCCTTCCGGCCACCTCACGAACAGTCCCATCGTCACCGCTCCAGCGCTGTCACGTAGACTAGGCCGACCATGCGCTCACCGCCCTGGTAGCTGCCGATCCGGGCATTGGCCGCGGCGAAGCCGCCGCGACGTGGCGGATCACGTTCGCCCGGCTGCTGTTCGGGGTCACTCGACAACCGTAGTCGTCGGCACAGACCAGATGCCCGGCTGACCGGGCCGCGTGAAACGCCTTGGCACCGAGCTCGGCCTGACAGATCGCGTTGCTGCGCTTCAGATTGAACGCGAACCCGTCGGTCGAGCTCGCACTCACGAACGGGCTTGCGGCCCCGAGCCGCGGGGTCGTCATCATCGTCTCCCCCAGGAGCCCTGGGGCGGGATTCCCCGGGCAAGGCAGGCAAAGCCGGGCGAGAAAAGGGGTCGGCACTCTTGAATTGTCGAGGGAGTTGGCGAGAAAGATCTCGAGGAGGACGTCGCCCTGCGGACGAGATTGGCGAGAGGTCCAGGCGCGTTCGGCGCGGTCGACCGGCGCCGCTTGGCCGGTGGTGAGGCGGCGAGCTGGCGGGGCGAGGGCGTGCTAGGGGATCGGCGCCCGCACCTGGTGGCGCCAGCGGTCGATGGTCTCGCTGATCAGGTTCTCGTCGTGCTGCTCGTTCTGCCAGGCGGCGGCGAACGGCGGCGTCGTGCTGGCGGGCCGCTCGTGGGGGGCGAGGTCCAAAAAGCGGATGTGCAGCGGCACCGGCACGGCGTCGCCCAGCACGAGCGCCTCCTGGGTGTTGAGCGCCGGCAGGGCGTCGGCGAGCCAGCGCGAGCTGTCGGGCACGGCGTGGCGGACGAACTCGAGATCGTGCTCGTTGCCGAGCCGGAGCGCGAAGATCGTGTTGCACTGCGAGAGGCTGCTGACCGAGAGATCGGCCGGGCGCTGGGTCACGAGGCACAAGGAGAGGCCGTATTTGCGGCCTTCCTTGGCGATCCGCGAGATCGCGCGCCTGGTCGGCGCGAACCCCGCCTGATCGTCGCGCGGCACGTAGCGATGCGCCTCCTCGCAGACCAGCAGCAGCGGCGGCGCCCGGTCGCGATCGCTCCAGAGCGCGAACTCGAAGATCAGCCGGCAGAGCACCGAGACCACGACGTCGACGATCTCGGACGGCACGCCCGAGATGTCGATGATCGTGATCGGCTTGCCCTCGACCGGAATCCGCAGGATCCGGGACAGGATCTGGCGCATGTTGTCGCGGACGCTGAAGCTCGAGAACATGAAATCATAGCGCTTGTCGCTGCTCACGCTCTCGGCCCGATTGATCAGGTGCTGGTAGTAGACCGCGTTGTCGGCCTTGTTGAAGGCGCCCATCTCGTCCTTGAGGACCTGGATCAGCTCGGACAGGCGGTAGGGCACCGGCGTGTCGACCGTGACGTGGTCCTGGCTTTCGCCCTCGCCCGTGAAGCTGCGCCTGGCCCGCAGGATCGCGCGCCGCAGGATGGCACCTTCGGCATAGGCCCCCTCCGGCGATTCCTGGTTGACCAGGATCGCGGCCACCTCCTCGAAGTTCAGGAGCCAGTACGGCAGCTTCAGGTTGCTCGGGTTGAGCAGCTCGGCGCGGCCCTCGAAGGCGGGCGCGTACTCGTTGTGCGGGTCGAGCATGATGACGTGGCCGTAGGGATGGGCATCGAGGATCGCGCGCAGGATCACGGTCACCGCGCAGGACTTGCCGGCGCCGGTGGTCCCGAGCACGGCGAAATGCTTTCCGAGCAGATTGTCGGTCATCGCGAAGGCCGGAAGGTCGGCGGCGTTGCGCAAGGTGCCGAGCCGGACGGTCGAGACCTCCGGCCGGGCGTAGATCGCGCACAGCTCCTCGCGCGTGCTGACATGGATCGGGCTGTCGAGGGGCGGGTAGCTGGAGACGCCGCGCTGGAAGCGCCAGCGGTTCGAGTTGCCGTTCAGGATCTCACCGATCAGCCGGATCTCGACCAGCCGGCGGTCGTCGTCGCCGGCGCGGCGGCCGTCGTTCTTGAGCGTGGTGATGACGCCGAAGCTGCGTCCGGTCGCACCCTGCAGCCGGACCACGTGGCCGATCTCGGCAATGCTGGCGGCTTCGGGCTCGAGCAGGGCCCAGATGATCGCGCCGGCGACCGACATGACCCGACCGAGCTGCGCGCCCTCCGAGCCCAGCTCGGCCCGCTGGGTCTGGTCGGCCGTGCTCGGGACCGCCTGGTCGCGCCCATGGGCGGGCCGGCTCGACCTCAGTCCACGCGCGAGCCCTGCTGCCTGGTCCAAGCTCAGGCTCCCGAACATGCTTGGCGACCCGATGCCGCCGCAGTCGGACAGGACTCTGACGCAAATGCCGTTTCGGATGCGTTAATCCGCGCCAGATCGCCCGCGCGGAGCCGCAGCGCCGAGGCCGGCCGAGCCCTTGTCGACGCGGATCGCGAGCCGCTCAGGGGACCTGGCGGCGCGCCCGGCGGCCCTGCGCCAGCTGCTTGATCGTGCCGCGCAGGAGATGGACGTCGGGGGTCCCGAGCTCGGCGCGCGCGAAGATCGCCTTGAGCGCGCGCACCATGCTCTGGCGCCGGTCGGGGGTGCGGAAGAAGTCCGCCGCATCGAGTTCGGCCACCAGGTGGTCGAGCAGGCCGGCGAGCTCACCCTTGGTCGCCGGCGGGCCGACGCGCGCGCGCCGCGGCCGCATCGGCGCGGCCGCCGCCGACTGCCACCACTCATAGCCAATCAGCAGGACCGCCTGCGCGAGGTTGAGCGAGAAAAAGTCCGGATTGACCGGCACGCGCAGCACCGCGTCGGCCTGGATCAGCTCGTCGTTGGTGAGCCCGGTCCGCTCCGGGCCGAACAGGATGCCCGCAGCCTGCCCCTGGGCGAGCGCGGCGCGGACTTCGCCTGCGGCCCGGGCGGCGTCGATCTCGCGCTTGGGCAGATCGCGCAGGCGCGCGGTCGTGGCGTAGAGGCGATGCAGATCGGCGCTCGCCTCTTCGACCGTCTCGAACAGCCGCAGGCGGTTCAGGACCAGGGTCGCACCCGAGGCGGCATTGACCGCCTTGACGTTCGGCCAGCCGCATTGCGGGCGCACCAGGCGCAGATCGGTGAGGCCGAAATTCAGCATCGCGCGCGCCGCGGTGCCGACGTTCTCGCCGAGCTGCGGGCGGACCAGGATGATGGCGGGGCCGGTCGTGGGCGGCGCCGCGGCCATTCAGTGCGCGGCTTCGGCGCGGTCGACGAACAGCTTGTAGGTGATGCCGTCGTGGAGCGCATTGTAGGAGGCGTCGATGACGTTGGTCGAGACGCCGACCGTCGACCAGCGCCGGCCGAGATCGTCGGCGCTCTCGATGATCACGCGGGTGACCGCCGCCGTGCCGGCCTCGGGCGTCAGGATGCGCACCTTGTAGTCGGCCAGATGCATGTGCTCGAGCCCCGGATAGGTCGCCGACAGCGCCTGGCGCAAGGCCGTATCGAGCGCGTGCACGGGGCCGTTGCCTTCGGCCACGATCATGCGCACGGCACCGCCGACCTCGACCTTGATGGTCGCCTCGGAGAGCGTGACCAGCTCGTTGCGGGCGTTGAACCGGCGCTCGTCGATGATCCGGAAGCTCTGCAGGCGGAAGTAGTCCGGCACCTGGCCCAGCGTCCGCCGCGCCAGGAGCTCGAAGCTCGCATCGGCGCCCTCGTAGGCGTAGCCGTTGGCCTCGCGCTCCTTGACCTCGCGCAGCAGTGCCCGGACCTCGGCCTCGCCGGGCGGCGCCTCGAGGTCGATCTCCTCGAGCCGCTTGACCAGGCTCGCGCGGCCCGCCTGGTCCGAGACCACGATGTGGCGCTGGTTGCCGACCACCTCGGGCGGGACGTGCTCGTAGCTGCTCGGGTCCTTGACCACCGCCGCGGCGTGCAGGCCCGCCTTGTGGGTGAAGGCGCTGGCGCCGACATAGGCGGCATGCCGGTCGGGCGTCCGGTTGAGGCGCTCGTCGAGCGAGCGCGAAAACTCGGTCAGCTGGCGGAGCCCGGCCTCGCCGACCCCGGTCGCATAGCCGAGCTTCAGCATCAGCGTCGGGATCAGCGCCACCAGATTGGCGTTGCCGCAACGCTCGCCGAGCCCGTTCAGCGTGCCCTGGACCTGGCGGCAGCCGGCCCGGATCGCGGCCAGGCTGTTCGCGACCGCGTTCTCGGTGTCGTTGTGGGTATGGATGCCGAGCCGCTCGGGCGGGATGTTCCCAGACACCCGCTCGACCGTGCGCGCCACCTCGTGCGGCAGCCGGCCACCATTGGTGTCGCAGAGCACGAGCCAGCGCGCTCCGCCTGCAGCCGCCGCCTCGAGGCAGGCCAGCGCATAGTCGGGGTCGGCCGCGTAGCCGTCGAAGAAATGCTCGGCATCAAACATGACCTCGGACGCCCGCCGCCCCGCTTCGGCGATGCTGTCCTCGATCATGCAGCAAATTCTCGTCGAGCTCGGCGCCGAGCAGCTCCACCTGACGGGGCGCGCTCTTGCCGACCAGCGTGATCACGTCGGTCTGCGCCTGGAACAGCGTCGCGAGCCCCGGATCGTTGGCCGCACTCCGCCCCGGCCGCCGCGTCATGCCGAAGGCCGCGAGCTTCGCATGCCCGAGCTTCGGGGCCTGCTGGAAGAAACCGTCGTCGGTCGGGTTGGCGCCCGGCCAGCCGCCCTCGACGTAGTCGATGCCCAGCCGGTCGAGCATCTGCGCGATCGCGACCTTGTCGGCGACCGCGAAGTCGACCCCCTGGGTCTGGCCGCCGTCGCGCAAGGTCGTGTCGTAGAGATAGATCCGCTCGGTCATGGCTCGCGCCGCGGCGCCGTCTGCTCCGTTAGCCCGACCGGTAGCAGATGCCCGCGCCGAGGTCCACGTCTGCGGACGGCGACAGCCGTTCGAGCATCCGGACCAAGCCTATCGCAACAGACGCCTCAGCCTGCGGTAGACCTCCGAGTCATTGCGCTTACCCACCAGCACAATTTGCAGGATCTCACCCTGGACATCGTAGATGATCCGATATTCCCCCACATCAGCACGCCGAAAGGGGGCGCCCACAAGGGAAGCCGAATCGGCTGGGTACGCGTTTCGGCTCAGTTCGGTGATCTTGGTCGCCACCTGGCGACCGTGTTTCGGCGGAAGTCGACGGAGGATTTTCTCGGACTGCCTCGAATACTCAATCTTCAGCATCGAGCAGCTGCCTGGTCAGCCTTTCGCTCTCGTCCGGCCCGAGCCACTCGCCCTTGTCGACCACCTCCTGGGCGCGCGCCGCCCACCAGGCATCATCCAGCGCTTCCAACCGCTGATACTCCTCAAGCGACAGGATCACGGCAACCGCGCGACCATGCTTCTCGATCGTGACCGGCTCGCGCTGGACCGTGTCCAGCATCTTGCCGAAGCCGTTCTTGGCCTCCTTGGCAGCGATCGTCTTCATGCGCGGTTCTCCCGAAGCGATTTGAGCTATTATGGCTATCTACGCGCCGGTTGACAATCCGCCCTCACTCGGTGGCGGGCGGGGGTCGGTGCGCGCCGCCAGCGCCTCGGCGAGGCGCAGCTTGCGGAACGCGTTGGTGATCGGGTAGCGGCGGTCGCGGCCGAACGCCTTGCGCGTGATCTTGACGCCTGGCGGCGCCTGGCGGCGCTTGTACTCGGCGAGGTCGAGCAAGTCCGATACCTTGCGGACCACGGCCGGGTCGTAGCCTTTGGCGACCAGGTCGCGCGCCGCGAGATCCTGCTCGACCAGGCCCTGCAGGATCTGGTCGAGCACATCGTAAGGCGGCAGGCTGTCCTGGTCGGTCTGGTTGGCGCGCAATTCGGCCGACGGCGGCTTGGTGATGATCCGCTCCGGGATCACCCGGCCGGCTGGCCCCCGGGCCCAGACCGGATGCTGCTGGTTGCGCCAGTTGGAGAGCGCGAACACCATGGTCTTGTAGACGTCCTTGAGCACCGAGTAGCCGCCGCACATGTCGCCGTAGAGGGTGGCGTAGCCGACCGACATCTCGGACTTGTTGCCCGTCGTCAGCACCATGGAGCCGAGCTTGTTCGAGATCGCCATCAAGATCACGCCGCGAATCCGCGCCTGCAGGTTCTCCTCGGTGATGTCCGGCGCGCGGCCGGCGAACAGCGGCTCGAGCATGGTGGAAAAGCCCGCGACCGCGGGCTCGATCGGCACGCGATCGAGGCGGATGCCGAGCGCGTCCGCGACCGCCGCGGCATCCTCGGTGCTGACCGACGAGGTGTAGCGCGACGGCATCATCACCGCCTGCACCCGCGCCGGCCCCAGCGCATCGACCGCGACCGCGGCCGAGAGCGCCGAATCGATGCCGCCCGAGAGCCCGAGCACGACCCCCGGAAAACGGTTCTTGTCGACGTAGTCGGCAAGCCCCAGGCACATCGCGCGGTAGATCGCCTCGAGCTCGGCCAAGGGCGGCGCGATCTCGCCCTCGACGCAGCGCCAGACCTCGTCCTCGGCCCGCTGCCAGCGCGTGAGCAGCAGCTGCTCCTCGAACGCCCGCGCCTGGGCGGCGAGGTGGCGGTCGGCATTGAGCACGAAGGAGGCGCCATCGAACACCAGCTCGTCCTGACCGCCGACCTGGTTGCAGTAGATCAGCGGCAGGCCGGTCTCGGTCACGCGGGCGACCGCGAGGTTGAGGCGGACGTCCGGCTTGTCGTGCTCGAACGGCGAGCCGTTGGGCACGATCAGGATCTCGGCGCCGGACTCCTGGAGCGCCTCGGCGACCTCCTCAGTCCACATGTCCTCGCAGACCATGCCGCCGATCCGGAGCTGGCCCAGGCCCGGCAGCGGAAACGCCATCGGCCCGGGGACCGGGCCCTGGGCGAACACGCGTTTCTCGTCGAAAACGCCATAGTTGGGCAGATCGTATTTGTAGCGCGCTGTCGCGAGCTGCCCGCCCATCAGCAGCAGCATGGCGTTGTAGAGCTTGCCCTGATCGACCCAGGGCGTGCCCAGGATCACGGCCGGCCCGCCGTCGCCGGTGTCCGCGGCCAGGGCGAGCGCGGCGGCGCGCGCGGCATCCTGCAGTGCTGGCTTGAGCACGAGGTCCTCGGGCGGATAGCCGACCAGCACGAGCTCCGAGAACACCACCAGATCGGCGCCCGCGGCCGCCGCCTGCCGGCGATACTCCCGGAGCCGCTCGAGGTTGTTCTCGACGTCGCCGACGGTGGGGTTGGTCTGGGCGATCGCGATCGTCAGTTGGGCGCGCACGGCGGCTCGGGCTCCTCGCTCCGGCAGGCAGGCGCAAGCCCGCCCCGCTCAGATATAGCCCGCGGCCGCCCGGCCATCTAGCGTCGCGAGCGGCGTCCCGATGCCCGGGCGGCAGCGCTGCACCTTTGGCGGGCCGCCGCCACCCCTTCCCGCACTCCGCGAGCCTGCCGGTATCGCTCGCGCGTCTGGAGATTTCCCTAAATTCGCGAATAAATCGCAAGTATTGTCATGCGTATTTGATAATCCACAATATTCGATGGGCTGGCGGCCGATTCGGGTTTCTTTGATCGGTCCAAGCTTCTATATTTCATAGTTGTCGTCAATTGCAATGTAGTTGCGATCAGGCGGGTGGTCCATGTTTGTTGTGGCGATCGGGGATCGGTCGGCAACCGCGCGGACGACATCAAGGCGCGGCGCGGGTTTGGCCTTGGCGTTGTGGGTGGCGGGCCTGGCGGTGCCGGGCGCGGCGGCGGATCAGACCGCATCGCTGGATCAGCTGTCGACCACGCTCGCTGATCTCAAGCTCAGCCTGAGCAGCATGCGCCGGGATCTCGAAGCGATGCGGGCAACCCCTGCAGAGGGCGCTCTGCCGGCGCCGGAGGCTCGTTGCGCGGCGGCGCCGGCCGAGTTGCCGGGCGCGGGCGAGGCGGCGGCCCGCGAGGTGGCACGGCTGCGCAGCGAGCGGGCGACGCTCGAGGGCCGGATCGCCGAGCTCGAGGCGGCGATCAGGCAGGCGCGCACCAGCGAGGTGGTGGCCGACCTCGCCCGGCCCGCGCCGGCCTCGCCGATCGAGACCGCCGCGGCCGCCGAGCTCGATCCGCGGCCGGCGCGCGGGTCGGTCCTCAAGGTGGCCGCGCCCGCGCAACCTCCCGCAGCGGCCACTGCCGACGGCAGCGCCGATCTGCAGGTGCGGGCCGAGCTCGCGCTTGCCCAGCTCAAGATCGCCGAACTCGAGGAGAACCTGCAATCGACACGGGCCGGCCAGGCGGCGCTGGAGGCCGAGCTTGCCTCGCTACGGCTGCTGACCGACGCCAAGATCAAGCACTTCATGGGTTGGCGGTGATCAAGATACGATTTAGGTTGGCCGCCAGCATCTACTGTAGGTAGAATACGCGCTCGCAGCATCGCGCGGAGTGAGGACATTGGCACGCATTCTTCTGCTTCTGTCGTTGCTGGCGGCGGCCCTCCAGGGGTCGGTCGCCGGCCAGGCGGCCGACATTCCCAAGCAGCGCCAGCTCGTCAACGGCGCGACCGTGGGCATCATCTCGGGCGGCATCACCGGCACCTATGTGCGCATCGCCTCCGATTTGGCCGACGCCTTCGACGAGGGCTACCAGCTCCGCGTCGTGCCGGTGATCGGCAAGGGTTCGGTGCGCAACATCGAGGACCTCCTGCTGCTGCGCGGGATCGACATCGCGATCGTCCAGTCCGATGTCCTCGACTTCTACAAGCGCGCGAACCTCTATCCGGGCATCGAGGACAAGGTCGCCTACATCGCCAGGCTCTATGACGAGGAGGTCCATCTGCTGGCGCGGGCGCCCTTCGCCGCGGTCGACGACCTGCGCGGCCGCCGGGTGAATTTCGGCACCGAGGGCAGCGGCACCTTCATGACCGCGGGCATCATCTTCGACGAGCTCGGGGTCGACGTCCAGGCGACGACCTTCCCCGAGCCCGAGGCGCTGGCCAAGCTGCGCGCCGGCGAGATCGACGCGCTGGTGTTCGTGGGCGGTCAGCCGCTCGCGCTGGTGGCCCAGATCGAGGCCGATTCCGGCCTCAAGCTGCTGCCGATCCCCAAGGACCGCGTGCACGGCAGCTATCTCGCCGGCACGCTGTCGGCCGCCTCCTATCCGCATCTGATCGCGCCCGGGCAAACCGTGCCGACGCTTGCGGTCGGGGCGGTGATGGCGGCCTACGACTGGCCCGCGGCCAACCCGCGCAGCGCCAACGTCAAGCGCTTCGTCGACCACTTCTTCGCCGACTTCGACCGCCTCAAGCAGGCGCCCTACCACCCCAAATGGCAGGAGGTCGACATCCGGGCGCCGCTGCCGGGCTGGCACCGCCTGGCCGCGGCAAGCACCGACCTCGATCAGCTCGAGAAGCGCTAGCCCCGGCCCGATGACCGCCATGTCCAGGCTCGCTCTCGTCGTCGCCCTCGCGCTGGCCGGCTGGGGCTTCGCGCTGCCGGCGCTGGCCGCGAGCTTCGTGCTCGAGGGCGGCGAGACGATCGAGGGCGCGATCGTCGAGGCGAACCGCAATACCATCATCATCCGCCGCGACGCGGGCGGCATGCGCCAGATCCCGCTCGCCCGGCTGCAGCGGGTCCGGATCACGACCGCCGATGGCGAGACCCTCGCCGGCGCGTTCCGCGGCTGGCAGGACGGGCGCACCGCGATCGCGCTCGGCTCCGAGGTGGTCTGGATCGAGCATGACCGGCTGCTGGCGCGGCCACCCTCGGTCACGGCCCGCTCTGGCCCCGCCCGTTCTGGCCCCGCCCGTTCTGGTCCAAGACGGCCCGCCCGCTTCGGCCCCGCCCGCGCCCGCGGCGCCGGCTGCTGCCGCGCCCGCGGCCGGGCCACAGCCGGCCGCGGCGTCCGGAGCGTTGCCGGCGCGCGACCTGCCGGTCGTGACGGTCAAGACCCGACCGGACGACGTCACCGGCAAGAGCGGCGAGATCGTGTTCACCGTCGAGCTGTCGCGGCCGATCGACGACCTTTTGGTCCTGATCTACTCGACCGTCGACGGCGGCGCCCACGCCGGCACCGACTACACCGCCCTGCAAGGCATCCTGACCCTGCCGGCGGGCGCTGTCCGCAGCGAGATCCGGACCGCGGTCGCTGCCGGCGACCATGGCGGCGACAAGGACTTCAGTCTGTTCGTCGCCGCCAATCCGGATCTGGCGACCGTCGCGCAGCCGTGGACGGAGGTCACGATCCACGCCGACGACTGAGAGCGGCGGCGCCAGGCCTCGGACCGGCTCAGCCCGGCGTCGGCGTGCCGTCCCGCAGGTCGCGGGCAACGTCCATGACCTCGGCGATGTCGCTCACGAAGTGGGCATCCTTGAGCAGCTCGCGCGCCAGCAGCAGGGCCGGTCGCTCGCAGGCGGCCCGCCGCCCGCGATCCTCGATCTGCTCGAAATCGGCGGCGTGGCCGCGGCCGAGGGTCGCGCGGATGATCGTCGCCGCCGCGAAGCGCAGCGTGTCCTCGAAGATCTTGCGCATGTACTCGCTCTGGGCGGTGCGCAGGGAGTCCGCGCCGCTGGCGCCCGCGAACAGCCCCAAAGGATAGGCGTCGCCCGCGTGCGCGCTCCGCCAGAGATCGAGGAAGCGGTCGTGGAAGCCGTGCCAGACCTGCTGCACGGTGCCCGCCAGCCAGCGCTCGTAGGCAGTCCGCGGCGCGTGGCTCGGGGCGTGGCCCGGCTGGCTGAAATAGCCGATCAGCAGATGCCCGATCAGGGTCCCGAGATCGAAGCCGATCGGGCCGAAGCTCGCGCAGACCGGGTCGATCACCTTGGTGTCGGTCTCGGTGACCAGCACCGAGCCGGTGTGCAGATTGCCGTGGATCAGCGCCTGCGGCAGGGCAAGGAAAGTCTGCTTGAGCACCGCGACCGCCCGCTTGAGCGCATCGTCGGCGCGGATCGTGCGCGCGAGATCGTCGAGCTCGGGCGTGGTCCAGCGGTTCTGGGGCGCCTCCAGATAGGGCTCGGTGAACGCCAGATACTCGGTCACATGGCCGATCTCGGCGTTGGCGCAGAAAAACGCGATCCGCTCCTTCTTCTCGGCCGCGGGCATCGCGAGATCGGAGGTCCGAAACAGGGTCTCGCCCAGAAACCTGCCGATCTGCTCGGCGAAGCGGGGATAGACGCCGGCCTTGATGATGCCGCGCCGCAGCGTGATGTGCGGACGCAGGCGCTCCAGGATCAGCAGCGACTGCTCGGAATCGTAGTGCAGGACGCGCGGCACGAGGCCTGAGGCGAAGCGGGCGTAGAGCGTCAGCGCCGCCTCCTCGAAGCCGGTGCGCTCGAGCGGCAGCTGCCAGCGGCCGCCGAGATCCTGGGTGCAGGGCAGCGCCTGCTTGATGCAGACCTCGCCGGCCGGCCCTTCGGCGGTGAACACGGCGCCGAGCTCGCTCGCGGCGACCTTGTGGATCTGCCACAGCATCGGCCGGCTGCCGAGCCGGGCGGCGATCTCGGGCAGGCTCGCGAGATAGCTGCCGAGCCGGCTCTCGGTCATCTCGCGATAGGTCGTGGAGCTGTAGCTCAACACCTCGGGGATTCCATGCCGTGCGGCTGCCGGACGCTGCAATCGACACCAAGCCCGGCCCCGAAGCAAGGCCAGGGGTCCGACTTTCTCGAGCTCAAAGCGGGATCCGTCCGCAAGGCGCAAACCGGCAGCCGTCCGACCGGGGTGACGGGTTGCGCGCGGCCGGAGACGAACTCCTGCGGTGCGGGGGCGGGCATCGGGTCCGGGATCGCGTTCTCAGAACACCGGCTCGCGGAAATCGGGCCAATTCCTGTCCTTGTCCGAGATCTCGCTGAGCGGCAGGGGCCAGTCGATCGCGAACGCCGGGTCGTCGTGGCGGACCCCGCCCGCCGCCAGCGGCGCGTAGAACGCCGAGATCAGATAGCCCACCTGGGTGTCGTCGCAGAGCGTCTGGAAGCCGTGCGCGAAGCCCGCGGGCACGTAGAGCTGGCGCTGATTGTCCGCGGTGAGCTCGAACCCCTGCCAGCGGCGATAGGTGGGGGAGTCCGGCCGCAGATCGATGATGACGTCCCAGATGCCGCCCTTCAGGCAGCGCACCACCTTGACCTCGCTGTGCGGCGGCCGCTGGAAATGCATGCCGCGCAGGGTTCCCCGCGCCACCGACTGGGAGGTGCTGTGCTGAACGAAGCCCGTCGTCAGCCCGTGATCGGCATAGGCCTGAACGCAGAACGTGCGCGCGAAGAAGCCGCGATGATCGCGCGCCGGATCGAGCTCGATCAGCCAGGCCCCGGCGAAGTCGGTCGTCTCAAAGCCCATGGGCAGGCTCCTCGTCAGCGAGTTCAAAAGCTCGAGAAGGCGGTCTGCGGGCGCGTCCATGCGATCCAAACATCCGTCCAACCCGGGCCCTGCGAGCGGCAGCGCGCGGCCGGTTGCCTAGGACCTCAAGGTTCCGCTGTTGCAGGCGCGCCGCCAAGCCGGGCAAAAGGGGTAGCCGGGCGGGCAAGCGGTGCTCCTTGTCCCTCCTCAGCAGGGGGCAAGCTCGGGCGCGGAGACCCGGGCAGCGGCGCCGTCGTCGACGAGCAGCCCGCTTTCCTCGAGCAGGCGCGCGGCGCCTGCGACCACGGCGAACGGCAGCTTGGCCCGCTCGGCAATGTCGAGCAGCGAGTGCCGACCGTCGGCCAGATTGAGAATCCAAAGGAAGGCCATGCTCTTGGCCGCCCCCTCGCGGTCGCCGCCGAGGGCGTCGTAGAGACCGCGGCGACCGAGCTGCGCCTCGCATTTGGGCGTCGTGCTCCGCGGCCGCCAGTCGTGCTCGACGACCTCGAGCAGGCTCGCGATCATCCGATAGGAGGAGGCCAGATGCTGCGGCCGGATGAAGTCGAGATTGTCGGCAGAGGTATGGTATTGCGGGAAGGTGCCGAACTGGCTGCGCTGAAACAGGCCGACCGGCAGATTGAAGCCCGGCGAGCAGTACTGGCGCTCGTCATAGCCGTAGGGGAAGAAGTCGAGGATGGTCGGCGGCGGCCCGGCGTGTTGCAGGACATGCGTCATGGCGCGGTCGATGAAGGCATCGCCCTGCCGGCTCTTCTTGTAGGTCGGGCCGCCGGCATCGCCGACGCAGGAAAGCACGAGGCCGTGCCGGATGCGCGCCGCCCGATGCTCGTTGCGCGCGAGCCACGCGATCGCGCCGATCGTGCCGGGCGCAAACACGAAACGATAGCTGTAGCGGGTCCGCATGGGTGCCAGACGGGCCGCCAGATGGGTCAGCAGCGCCAGCGCCGAGCAATTGTCGTTGGCGAGCGAGGGATGGCAGATATGGGCGGAGAGCAGGAACTCCTCATCGCTGGCGCCAGGGTGCAGATACTCGCCGTAGGTCAGGGCGCCGGCGGCGAGGTCGGCATCGATCAGCACCTCGTAGAGGCCATCCGGAAGCGCTGCCAGCTGCTCGTGGGCCATGCAGAAGCCCCAGCGCTCGGCGTAGTAGGAGGTCCGGTAGGGGATCAGGCCGGGCTGCTCGGGCAGCGTGAAGACGTGCTTCTTCAACTCCTCGAGCGGCAGCCGCGCATGCACCGGCAGGCTGTAGTTCAGGACGTGCAGATTGCAGTTGCGGAAGTCGACGATCCGCTCGCCCGCGGCATTCTTGATATAGGCGTCGCGAATCGTCCATTCGGGCGGCACCGTCCAGTCGAACAGCCGCGTGCCGCTCGGCACCTCGTGGACCTCGAGGTCGATGTGGCGGCCGAGGTGGCCGAGCGTGCGGCGGACGCCGTCACCGGTGATGCTGCGACAGATCGGAAAGATCTCGGCCGCGAGCGCGAAGATCTCATCACCGATGCCGGCGTCATCGAGAAGGCCGCTTACCGGCGCGAACCCTGCCATCGACCGCTCCAGAAAACCGGCGCCGGCCAAAATCACACGCTCGCCGGCACCGCCGCCGCGCTCGTCGCCGCCGCAAGGTCCAGGCGGCGGAGATCGTCGCCGAGGCGGCCCTCGCGCATCGCCATCTTGATGTGATTGATCCGCTGATAGCGGCCCTCGATCTGCTCGAGCGTGAGACCCGCAGAGGCGTAGGCGGCGTAGAGCTGCTCGGCGCCCATGCGCACGTCCCAGCGCGGCTCGAAGGCGGGCAGGACGCGGGCGATCTTGGCGAAGCTCACCCGATAGGAGCGCTGATCGGGGCCGGCGTCGGGGGCGATCTCCAGGCGGCAGCCCGGAACGACCGCGGCCACGACTTCGGCGATCTCGCGGATCCGATAGTTGTGCTCGGTCCGGCCGACGTTGAACGCCTCGTTGCAGACGGTCGCGACCGGCGCCGCAAGGCCGGCAATGAAGGCCCGCGAGATGTCCTCGATGTGCACGATCGGCCGCCAGGGCGAGCCGTCGGACTTGAGGTAGATCGAGCCGGTGGTCACCGCCGAGGCGACCAGGTTGTTGAGCACGATGTCGACCCGCAGGCGGGGCGAGAGCCCATAGGCGGTGGCGGGGCGGAAATAGGTCGGGCAGAAGCCGTCGCCGGCGAGGGGGGCGATGTCGCGCTCCGATTGCACCTTCGAGCGGCCATAGGCCGTCACCGGGTTGAGCGCCGAGGTCTCGTCGACCATGTCGTCGCCGGCGAGGCCGTAGTTGCTGCAGGACGACGCGAACAGGAAGCGCTCGACCCCGGCGCGTTTCGCCAGCTTTGCCAGACGGACGCTCGCCCGGTGATTGATGTCGTAGGTGATGTCGGGATTGAGGTCGCCCAAGGGATCGTTCGAGAGCGCCGCGAGGTGGATGATCGCCTCGAAGCCAGCGAGATCGCTCAGCGTCGCATCGCGCACGTCCTTGCGAAGGCTCGGCACCGCCGCGATCGAGCCACCGATCGGAAGGCTGCAGCGCTCGTAGAGATCGCTGTCGTAGCCGGTGACGTCATGGCCCGCTTGCAGCAGCATCGGCACCATCACGGTCCCGATGTAGCCGCGATGGCCGGTTACCAGAACTCGCATCCAAGGCGCTCCTTTGGTCTTGGCAGGGATGGGTGGAATGGGGAGAGATCGGCCGGCGGCCGACCCGCTCGAGGTTCGGACTTGGCTGGCGGAAGGCTAGGGCCCCAAGGCGCCGTTGCGCCAGAGACCCGATCGGGGAACGCGCCCCGCCAATCCTGGCGAGCCCCCTTCCGACGACCGAAGCCGCGGGCGCTTTGCCCCCGTCTTTCGGGCAAGCGGGGCTGCCTCATCCGGCTGGCTGCGTTTCAATCGAGCCTCGCCGGATCCGAGCTGGATTCCAGGATCAGGGCCCAGTCCTCGTCGCCCGCCCGATTGCGGGCGCGCTCCGGCCGCAGCCGCCGCGACCCGGTTGCCGGGAACGGCGAGCCGCTGACGGCAAGGAACCGCCCGTCGACCGGATCGTACCAACGCGCGACGACCTGCGGACCGGCGAGCTCGCCGAGGTCGAGGGTGATCTCGCGGGTCGTGGGCAGGTAGACGAGCGCGAACGAGCCATCCGAGGCGCGCGCCGCCACCGCATGCGTGTCCTCGGATCCGAGACCCCCGGTCAGCAGGGCGTGGTCCTCATCCGGCTGCAGCAGCCACCAGGGGACCGTCGCCATGAGCTGGCCCAGATGGGTCATGCTTTGCGAGCCGGGGCTGGCCAGCGCCTGCGGCCAGCTCACCGGCGCCGGATAGAGGCCGGGGCCGTTGAAATGCCAGATCGGATTGTTGCCGAAGATCTGCCCGGCCGCGCCGCAAAGCAGGGCCTGGTAGGCCTGCATGCGCACGTCCCGTTCGGTGACGTCGCGCTCGTCCTCGTAGTGGCTCTCGATCAGAAAGAAGGGCCGGCGCTCGGGCCGGGCATGGTGCTCGAGGGCGGCGATGTAGACCGGCTGGTAGGTGTAGACGGTGTCGACCTGGAGCCAGGGTGCCCCGTCCCAATAGTCGAGCACCGAGGTCTCAGGCCCGCCATGCACGGTCTGCAGGGCGCGCGGGTCATATTCGCGGATGCCGTCGGCGATCGCTCGCACCAGGTCCTTGTCCGGAGGATCGTAGTCGCCGGCCATAACCCAGACGATGTTGTCGAAGTCGCGATAGCGCCGCCCGAGATATTCTCCATACCGGCGCAGGCGATCCGCCCCGTTCGCGACCATCGCCGTGTACCAGCCTTCGACGCCTCCCTGGTAGCCGGCATAGGACGGGACCAGCAGGACCAGAAAGCCCTTGTCGGCGGCGCGCCGCAAGACCCAGTCGACGTGGGCGAAGTAAGCGTCATTGGGCGTCGCGTAGTTGGCGAAGAGGCTGGCGATGCTGATGCCGTAGCGCGGGACCCAATCGGTCAGCGTGTTCGCCAGCGCGAACGCCTGACCGAGAAACGGCGGTTCGTCGTAGGCGTTGGCCGGCGCGTTGACGGCGTAGCGATGCTCGATCAGGTTGACCAGGAGCGTGTTGAACCCGCGGGCGCGCCGGTCGTCGAGATAGATGTCGACCTCCTCGCGGGTCAGATCGGCGATCAGCGACCAGGCGGCCTCCCCCTGGATGAGGAACGGCTTGCCGGCGGCATCGACCAGGTAGCGCTTGCCCGGCTCGACGGTGAGCGGGAAGACGGGCGCGCTCGCGGACCTGGCCGGCAGTGGGGCAGCACCGGTGCCGGCAAGCGCGACCCCGGCCACGCCATAGCCCAGGACCGCGAGCAGCAACGCGACGGCGCGCGGGCCCCGATCCGGCGGGCCCATCCGGTCGCGGCCTTGACGGGTCCTGTCCAAATCTGCCTCCCGGGCAATCATCAGCCGCCCGCCGCCATCGCGCTCGCGGCGACCGGCGGGGCCGCAAGCGGTCCTGCGGCCTCGTTGTAGCGCCGGTAGACGGTCTGCGACGGCCGGCCGACGAGATAGCGTTCGACGCCCTGGTCGAGGGCCTGGCGATAGACCGCGAGCGCGCCCTCGATCGCGGCCACCGTGAGATCGATGTCCTGATCGGTATGGGAGTAGCTCACGACCAGCGAGGGCATCAGCACGCCGCGCCGGATCGTCTCCTGCAGGAACAGGGTCCGGAACGCCTGCGAGGGGAGGCCGTCCAGGCCCAGGGTCGCATAGGACAGGCAGCAGGGCTTGCCCAGGATCTGGACGAAGTCGGTCAGCCCCTGCCCGCGGATGACCTCCTCGGCCTGCTGGCGCAGACGCGCCCCTTGCCGGTACAGGTGCTCGATCACGCCTTCGCGCTGGTAGACCTGCATGGTCGCGATCGCCGCCGCCAGCGCGTGGGTCTCGGCGCCGTGGGTGGTCGAGAGCAAAAAGACGCGCGGCCGGTCGTGGTGGTCGAGGCCGCCGAGGCGCATGAACTCGCGCCGGCCGGCGAGCGCCGAGACCGAGAAGCCGTTCGAGAGCGCCTTGCCGAAGGTGGTAAGGTCGGGGCGGATGCCATAGAGCTTCTGCGCGCCGCCGTTGTGCCAGCGAAAGCCCGTGATCATCTCGTCGAGGATCAGGAGCGCCCCGTTGGCGTGGCACAGCCGCTGCAGGGCCGGCAGATAGCCCTCCGGCGGGTCCTCGGTGCGCGCGGGCTCCAGGATCAGCGCCGCGATCTTGCCGGGATGCTGGGCGAACAGCGCCTCCACGCCGGCGATGTCGTTGTAGCGGAAGGTCAGGGTCAGCTGCCGGATCGTCTCGGGAACCCCCGCGTTCATGAGCGTGGTGCCGATGAACCAGTCGTCGGTCGAGAAGAAGGGGTGGTCGGCGCAGCAGGCGATCAGGTCGCGGCCGGTATGGGCGCGGGCGAGGCGGACCGCAGCCGAGGTCGCGTCCGAGCCGTCGCTGCAGAACTTCACCATCTCGGCGCCGTCGATCAGCTCCAGGAACGTCTCCGCGCACGCGACCTCGATCGGCGACGGGCGGGTGAAGTTGCTGCCGCGGAGCAGTTCGCGCTGCACGGCCTCGACCACGGCGGGATAGGCATGGCCGAGACCGACCGCCCGGTTGCCCATGCCGTACTCGATGTACTGGCGGCCGTTGCCGTCCCAGACCCGGCAGCCGGAGCCGCGGGCGATGAACTCCGGAGCGAGGATCGGATACTGGTCGTCGCCCTTGGCATAGGTGTGGCAGCCGCCCGGGATCAGGTCATGGGCGCGCAGCTGCAGGGATGCTGCGGCCTGCGCCGGCCGCGATCCGGAGGGGCGATAGTGATGACCGTTCAGGGGCATGCCGCCGTCCTCGAAGGTTCGCTGTGCGTTCGCAGGCCGCCGCCGGAATGGTTGCGAGCCGCAGGCGCGGGATCGCGGATCGGGGACCATGTCCGGGGCTGAGACCTGATTTGTGTTGGGCCGGCGCTTCGCCGCTGGGCCTGCCGGTGATGCGCCGGTCTCAAGAGGCTAGCGCAAGTCCGGGGCCATGCCCTGTCGCCAATCCGGACGACCGCCGCCAAAGAAAGGCGTAGCCGGGCCCTTGCGAGCGGTCGCCTACCGCCGCCGTCATCCGGAAGAGGCAAAGCTCCGCCGGCGGGATGCGGGCCGCGCGCGCCCCGGCCCCGATCCGGCAGGTCGCAGCCGCCCGCCTGCCCGGGCGGCTCTGGCGCTGCCCCGGCGCCACAGTGAGGGCGCGCGCGCGCGTCGATGCTCGGCCGGGACATGCAGCCTCAGTCCGCGCGGCGATACTGGCTGTTGGCGTCGAACAGGCTGTTGGTGAGGTAGACGACCTGGGTGCGATTGGTCGCGTTCAGCTTCTTCATGATGTTGCGGATGTGGACCTTGACGGTGCTCTCACACATGTCGAGCTCGTAGGCGATCAGCTTGTTGGCCATGCCCCGGCGCAGGCAGTCGAGGATCTGCGCCTGGCGCTGCGTGAAGCCCTCGATCGCCGGCGCGCCGTCGGATCCGCTGCGAGCGGCCGCCGACGACAGCAGGGCGGCCGCCGGCGCGAAGGTGCCGCCGGCGCAGACCAGGTGCACCGCCTGCACGGCCACCAGGGAGGCCAGGCTCGTGGTGATGTAGCCGCGCACCCCGAGTTCGAAGGCCGCGCGGATGTTCTCGGAATCCTCGTAGTCGGACAGCACCGCCACCGGCACCCCGGGCATCGCCTGGCCGACCCGCGCCATCAGGCTCGCGAACCCGGGCGACGACATGCGCTCCGGACCGGCGTTGATGATCACCGCCCGGGCCTTGTCGCTGCCGGCGGCTGCGGTCGCCATCTCCTCGGGCTCCGACAGGGCGCAGACGCTGAACCCGTTGAGGTGGCCCTGCAGCCAGCGTCCGATGCAGTCCCGCGTGAAGGTCCGCGGGTCGAGGTAGACCAAGGTCGCGCTCACCTCCGGGACGTGGCTCCGTGGCCGCGAGAACGCGACCTCGGTTGCCCGGCGGCCGCCGTCGCGGCCGGTCGCCGGCAGCTCGAAGCCGTCCATAGACGATGCCCCGACCTCGCCGCCGATCCGCGACCTGAGGTCATTCCAGCCGCTATCCGAGTTCATCCGCTCGCTCGTTTCCATGTCTTGGCGCTCTCTTAATGTGCCTGTCTTAGGCTTTCCACGGCGTAAACTTCGTCAGCACTATTCGCTCATCGAGCCTGCCTCTACTCATGCGTTCCTAATTCCGTCATCCTCCTATTGGCGGTGCGATGCACGCAAGTACCATGGCATTCAGAAAGGAGAGGTGCATACCCCCAGATGAGGGTGATTCGAATCAAATTTGTGCTATAGACGACTATTAACGTGCAGAACGGCGACGGCGATGCGGCGCCTCGATGACCTGGAGCGCATATGTCGGTTGAAAGCGCCTTACTTACGGTAATACCTCTGATCTATGAGACCACCACCTCGGCCGCCGCGGTGTCCGAACTGAGCGGGGCTCTGCAGCGGCTGTTCGCGGCGCGTGCCTGTGGTGTGGCGATGTTTAATTTCACACTGCGGGAAGGAGCCGTGGATTCGAGCAGCGGCTACTATTCCGAGTTCCTGGATTCTTACCGTGATTACTATTCCCGCCACGATCCGTGGTTGCGTCATGAAGAGCCATACCGGGTGCCCGGCACCGTCCACGTCGGTCAGGACCTCGTGCCCGAGTCCGAGCTGATCGCGAGCGAGTTCTACCAAGAATGGCTGAAACCGCAGGATCTGCTCTATCGCCTGAGCGCGGTGCTGATCCGGGAAGAAGCGCATCTGTGCTATTTCGCGACCCTGCGCGGCCGCCAGGACAGCCGCTTCGGGGAGGACGAGATCCGCCTCTGTCGGAGCCTCGCACCGCATCTGCGCAGTGCTGTGCAGATGCGCCGCCAGCTCCAGACGCTGGAGGTGGAGCGCAACGCCGTCGTCGAGGCTCTCGACCGGCTGCCCACGGCGGTCGTGCTCTGCGACCAGAGCGGCACGCCCGTCATCGTCAACGGCGCGGCGCACGAGATCCTGGCCGGCGGCGACGGGCTGGTCGTGCGCGGCGGCAAGCTCGCGGCGCAAAGGCCGCTCGAGACCAACGCCCTCGAGGAGCTGATCGCGGGCGCCGCCGGTGCTGCCCGCGGCGCAGGCGACAGCGCCGGCGGCACGCTGTCGGTCTCCCGCGCCTCCGGGCGCGCGCCCGCTGTCCGTGCTGGTCTCGCCGATGCGGGCGCCGAGCGCGGTCCCCGGCCACCGCCGGATCGCCGCGGCGCTGTTCATCGGCGATCCGGAATCGGTCACCTGCACCAACGAGGCGCGGCTGCTGCAGCTCTACGGGCTGACGCGGGCCGAAAGCCGGCTCGCGGCCAGGATCGCCGAGGGCAGGTCGCTCGAGGAGGCGGCCGCCATGCTCAGCATCACGCGCCAGACCGCCCGCAGCTATATCAAGCGCATCCTCGGCAAGACCGGGACCAAGCGCCAGGTCGAGCTGGTCCGCCTCCTCCTCCTGAGCCCCGCCCACCTGAACTGAGGCGGCGGGGGCCGCGGGCGGGCGGCCCCGCGAGCCTTGGCTCTAGGAGGCTCGGGCGTAGCCCAGGCGCTTCAGGGTCGCCTCGATCTCGGCCAGGATCGCCGGGTCGTCGATGGTCGCCGGCACCTTGTAGGGCTGGCCGTCGGCGATCGCCTTCATGGTCGCGCGCAGGATCTTGCCCGAGCGGGTCTTGGGCAGGCGCTGGATCACGGCCACCAGCCTGAACGCCGCGACCGGGCCGATCGCCTCCCGCACGCGCAGGATCAGCTCCTTCTGGAGCTCGGCCTCGGCGCGGCGCGCGCCCGCCTTGAGCACCACGAGGCCGAGCGGCAGCTCGCCCTTGAGCGCGTCTTCGACCCCGAACACGGCGCATTCGGCGACATCCGGATGGGCGGCCAGAATCTCCTCCATCGCCCCGGTCGAGAGCCGATGGCCGGCGACGTTGATGACGTCGTCGATCCGGCTCATGACGTACAGATAGTCGTCCTCGTCCCGGTAGCCGGCATCGCCGGTCAGATAATAGCCCGGGTAGCGCGCCAGATAGGCATCGAGGTAGCGCTGGTCCGCCTGCCAGAGCGTCGCCAGCGTGCCCGGCGGCAGCGGCAGCCTGACCACGATGCTGCCGATCTCGCCGGGCCCCTGCTCGCGGCCGGCCTCGTCCAGCACGCGCACGTCATAGCCCGGCACCGCCTTGGTCGGCGAGCCCGCCTTGACCGGCAGGCGCTCGAGCCCCCAGCAGTTGGCGGCGATCGCCCAGCCGGTCTCGGTCTGCCACCAGTGATCGATCACCGGCCGCTCCGAGCTTTTCCTCGGCCCAGTGCAAGGTGTCGGGATCGCAGCGCTCGCCCGCCAGGAACAGGGTCCGGAAGCGGGCGAGATCGTACTTGCCGATCTCGGCGCCGTTCGGGTCCTCCTTCTTGATCGCCCGGAACGCGGTCGGGGCGGTGAACAGCGCGGCCACGCCGTGCTGCGCGATCACCCGCCAGAACGCCCCCGGATCGGGCGTGCCGACGGGCTTGCCCTCGTAGACGATCGTGGTGTTGCCGTGCAGGAGCGGCCCGTAGCAGATGTAGCTGTGGCCGACCACCCAGCCGACGTCCGAGGCCGCCCAGTAGACCTCGCCCGGCTCGACGTCATAGACGTTCTTCATGCTCCAATGCAGCGCCACCGCGTGGCCGCCGTGGTCGCGCACGATGCCTTTGGGCTGGCCGGTCGTGCCCGAGGTGTAGAGGATGTAGAGCGGGTCGGTCGCGGCGACCTCGGCGCAGCCCACGGCCTCTGCCCGGTCGAGGCATTCGTCCCAGTCGAGATCGCGGCCCGGGACCAGCTCCGCTCTCGCCTGCGGCCGCGCGAGGATGATGCAGCGCTCGGGCTTGTGGGCGGCGGCCGCGATCGCGCCGTCGAGCAAGGGCTTGTAGGCGATGACCCGGCCCGCCTCGATGCCGCAGCTGGCCGAAACCACGAGCCTGGGCCTGGCGTCGTCGATCCGGGCCGCCAGCTCATGGGCCGCAAAGCCGCCGAACACGACCGAATGCACGGCGCCGATCCGGGCGCAGCCCAGCATCGCGATCAAGGCCTCGGGCACCATCGGCAGGTAGATGATCACCCGATCGCCATAGCCCACGCCCTGGGCGCGCAAGGCGCCGGCAAAGCGGGCGACCCGGTCCTGCAGCTCCTTGAAGGTGAGCGTCCGGACGGTGTTCGTGACCGGGCTGTCGTGGATGATCGCGAGCTGCTCGCCGCGGCCGGCGTCGACGTGCCGGTCGACCGCGTTCTGGCAGGTGTTAAGCCGGCCGCCCGCGAACCAGCGATAGAACGGCGGCCGCCGGTCGTCGAGCACCCGGTCCCAGCGCCGCTGCCAGGCGAGCGCCTCGGCCGCCTCGGCCCAGAAGCCTTCGGGATCGCTGCCCGCGCGCGCGTAGGTCTCCTGATAGCTGCCGGCCATGCCCGCCCGCCCGCTGAGATCCGGGGAGCAATTATAGGCCTCCCCGCCTGCCACCGACAACGGCAGCGGCTTCCCGGTAGTGGATCCCCCCGCGATGGCAGCTGGCGTGACGGATTGGCTCTGGTCGATCGAGGATATTGCCGATCCGGTCGAATGAAACGCCTTAGCGACACATTGTAACGGTACCGTTGGCCCCGTCATAAATCATAACGGTCATCGCGAGAAAATCTCTACCCAAGATAACTTGCGATGGCGCCTCTAGTACAACATTTTTCATTATCTCTATGTTAACTCCAACAAGCCGTCCTTTCATGATTACGTTAAGATTCGGCACAACCATTTCAGCTAGATAGACGTTGTGTTCTTGCTGGCCAGCGACTCCACCCATCATCAGCCGGTCGATGACAGGAAGCCCGAGCTCGCTCGCGAGGCTTTCATCGACGCAGCACCCAGACGCGCCCGTGTCTATCAGTGCCATCACATTTCGATCGGAAGGCGCCACGGTCGGATCGGGACCGTCTGCGGTTCCAATTTGCCTGATCACCACCGGGATCATTGGCCCACTTCGGGCGAGTGCCTGTGCTGGCGCTACCGAACCGTCATTGCTCTGGTACGTTCCTTTATGGATAGGCATGCGTTAGTCCGAACAGAACCGCCGGGGATAGCCCGAGCTTCTCATCCGCGACGTGCCGAATGAGATAAGGCCCACGACCGAATCGCCTGACAGCCTCGTCAGCGGCGGCTTCGAACGTGTCGAACGTGCCGACGATACTCGCACCCCTAATCAGGACGAATTTACCCCGGTGCTCCCGTTCGAGCCGTTCGCGTTCTCGGTCGTAAACGGCAATCTCCTTCTCTAGAGGCTTGCTCATTTTCGCTATCTCCCCGGCTGCCGGTGGACCTTGGAGGCCGGATTCTGGAGGGTCAACGCCACCAATCTATCAACGGTCCCACTTCTACCGCTGTTCCCCGCGCGGGTCCTATGGCATATAATCCTATTCCCGGCATGCCGGGCAGCTCGGCCGGGTCCTGCGCCGGCTGGAGCGGATCACCGGGCCGCTTTCCGCCTGGACGCCGCGATCTGGCGCCCGGCCGCCTGCTGCACCAGCCGCTCGGCGGCGTCCGCGGCCGGCAGCTGGGTGATCGCGACCAGCGTCCGCAACGCCTCGCGGCCGAGGCGCCCGGGATCCAGCTCGAGCATCGAGACGGCGCAGCCATAGCGGAGCGCGATCGCCGCCGGCGCCCGCCGGGCAGCCTGCCGGCAGAGCCGGAGGCCTTCGGCCTCGCTCGCGCCATAGAGCTCGGCTGCGAGCACCGCCGAGCCCTGCCGGACCAGCTGCAGGTGCCAGATGCCGAGCAGGCCGTCCGGCCAGGGATCGTCCGGCGCCAGCGCGCGCGCCCGGTCGAGCAGGTCGCGGCCCTCGTGGGCATAGCCCTCGAGGTGCGCGGTGATGGGTCCCGCAAGCTCCGCAACCTGGCCGAGCGCGAGCGCGAGCTGGACGTAGGCGGGCTCGTAGCCGGGATCGAGGGCCAGCGCCTGGCGCGCATCCGAGGCGGCATGCTCCAGCAGCGCCGACTGGTCCGCTGCGGCCGCGAGATAGAGGGCCTCGACCAGGGTCGCGCGGGCGGCGAGCGTCAGGCCCTCGGCGCCCCCGACCGAGCGCGCGAGGCTGGCGGCCGCGCCCATCTCGCCCCGTTCGTAGAGCGCCTGCGCGGTTGCCAGATCCGCCGCGCGGGCGCCCTGCCCGAGCAGCAGGGCCAGGAGCAGGCCGAGCGCCGGCACGCGCCCGGCCGCGAGGCCAAGGTCAGGTCCCCAGCGCATCAGGGGGCAGCGGCGGCAACCGCGCCGGATCGAAGGCGGCCAGATCCACGGCCCGCGCCGCCCCGTCGAGGATGAGCTCGGCCACGGCCTCGCCGGTCGCGGGCGCGTTCAGCATCCCCCAGACGCTGTGGCCGGTCGCGACATAGGCGCCCTCGACCCCGGCCACCGGCCCGATCAGGGGCAGCCCGTCCAGGGTCACCGGCCGGTAGCAGGCCTGCGCTGCCAGGATCTCGGCCTCGCCGAGGGCCGGGGCGAAGCTCGCGGTCATCGCCCGCAGGCGCTCCAGAGCGCCCTGCTCGGGCTCGACCGCGGCCGGATCGACGGGCAGCGGCGCCGTGCTCGAGAGGCCGCAGACGTAGGTCGTGCCATCCGGGCGCGGAAAGACCTCGGGCGCCTCGGCGCTGCCGTCCTCGCCCTCGTAGTCGACGAACAGGGCGTGCGCCGAGATCGGCTGGCGGCTGCGCAGGATCAGGCTGTGGCCCTTCAGCCCATAGACCGCCGGCAGCGGCAGCCAGCGCGCCGCCAGCACCGACCACGGGCCCATGGCCACGACCACCGCATCGCCAGGGACCGCCTGGCCGTCGACCAGGACGCCGGTGACGCGGCCGTCGCCGGACGCGCGCACGAGACCGGTCACGCTCCCGATCCGGAGCCTGGCACCGCGCTCGATCGCCGCCGCCAGCATGGCGCGCGTGAAGGCGGCGGGGTCGATCTGCGCCGTGGTCGCCCGGCTGCCGAGCCGCTGCCGGAGCCGCGCCCCGCGCGCGACCCAGTCTGGCAGGCCGGCCGGGTCAAAGGCGCCCGGACGGTGGCGCGCGCCCGCCGCGATGCTCAGGGTCTCGAGCCGGCGATAGCCCCAGGAGCGGCCCAATGTCTGCGCGAGTTCGGCATGCAGCTCGAAGCTCCGCCGCGCCAGCGGCGCCAGCGCCGAGCCGTCGCACCAGTCGAGCGCCAGAAACCCGCCCGACTTGCCGGAGGCGGCGCCGGCGACCGCCGTCCGCTCGATGACCACCGCCTCGACCTGCCGCAAACTCAGGAAATAGGCGATCGAGGCGCCGATCACGCCGCCGCCGCAGATCAAAACCCGCATCGGATCAGCTCCTTCCGGAGCGGCTCGGGCAGCGCCCGGCCGGGGGTCGGTCAGCCGGAGCGGGCCTCGGCGCGCATGGCATCGATGCTCCAGGCGCCGGCCCCGGCCACGCACAGGTACAAGAACAGAAAACAGAACAGGATCGCGGCATCGCCGCCGTTGAGCGCGGGGAAGAAGCTCTTGGGGGCATGGCCGAGGAAGTAGGCGAACGCCATCTCGCCGGCGAGCAGGAAGGCGACCGGCCGCGTGAACAGGCCGATCAGGATCAAGAGGCCGCCGAACAGCTCGAGCACGCCCGCGAGGCCGAGCAGCGAGACCAGCGGCGGGCCTTCGCCGCCGGGCGGCGGCGGAAAGCCGAGCAGCTTCTGGCAGCCATGCTCGATGAACAACAGCGCCGTCATGATGCGCAGCACCGCCAGCATGCGCGGCGCCCAGATACCGTCAGCAGCGACATTCACGTGCGATTCCTCCGGTTGGTCGCAACCGATGTGCCTGCCTTACCGGACGTTGACAAGGGCACGCCCGGCGACGCCGCGCGGCCAGCCAGCGCGAAGCATCAATGGCACGCTGATGGCACGCCCATGCGTCACTTCTGACGCATCCGGTCAACCTGTTGATCAAGCATAGGCTTTTGGATTTTGACCAAAAAATGGGCAGCGGGCGCGCCTCGCGGCGCGGCGGTCAAATTCGGCCGATTTCCGCCATTTCGGACCGACTCCAGCGACATCAGCGTTGCATCAACCCGCCTCCATCCCCATCTCGACTTCCGGACCGATGCCGCGAATCCAGAAAATCATGCGTCACTCAAGATCAGTCGATGCGTCACTTCTGCGTCATTCGCCGAACAATCGCAATCTATCGTCGACCGAATACGGCAGCCTTATCTTTCGGACAGACCGGAAAAAGGCACCTGGACGGTCGATGCCGGAGCGTTGTTCAGCCTCATGGAGGACCAGTCTGGGGTGGTAGGAGACCAGACTTTTCTTAGGCTCGTCTTGCCCACCGGAATCGCGAACGGGCGGCTGGCCGGCGGCAATTGCCGGCCCGGTTGATCCGGATTGATGCGCGAGGGCGCCCAAACGCCTGCGGCTTGCGGGGCTGGCAGCGGCAGCGCAGGATGCTAAGCTCGCGCGCTTGTGAGCGCCGGCGTGCTCGTTGGACAACCCCGAACGGAGGCAGGGCCCGTGCGCTTCGCCCGCCATCCCGAGACCAGCCCCTACCAGCAGAACCTCGACCGGAACCCGGCCAACTATGCGCCGCTGACCCCGATCAGCTTCCTGGAACGGGCGGCCGACGTCTACCCCGACCGGACCGCGGTGATCCACGGGCGCTGGCGGGCCGACTATGCCCTGCTGCGGCAGCGCTGCCGCCGGCTCGCCTCGGCGCTCGCGGGCCGCGGCGTCCGGCCGGGCGACACGGTCGCCTTGATGCTGCCGAACGTGCCGGCCATGCTCGATGCGCACTACGGCATCCCGATGGCGGGGGCGGTGATCAATGCGCTCAACGTCCGTCTCGAGGCCGAGACCATCGCCTACATCCTCGACCACGGCGAGGCCAGGGTTCTGCTGACCGACCCCGAATACGCGGCCGTGATCAAGGAGGCGCTGGCCCTCGCCGAGCGGCGGCCCCTGGTCGTGGACGTCATCGAGGCCGAGTTCGAGGTCGCGGGAGAACGATTGGGCGAGCTCACCTACGAGGAGCTGCTCAGCGAGGGCGATCCGGCCTTCGAGCCCGCCTATCCCGCCGACGAATGGCAGGCGATCGCCCTCGGCTACACCTCGGGCACGACCGGCCGCCCCAAAGGCGTCGTGACCCACCATCGCGGCGCCTATCTGAACGCGATCGGCGACATCCTGGTCTGGGAGATGGGCCTGAACCCGGTCTATCTCTGGACGCTGCCGATGTTCCATTGCAATGGCTGGTGCTTCCCCTGGGCGGTGGCCTTGCAGGGCGGGACCCAGGTCTGCCTGCGCCGGGTCGAGCCCGCGGCGATCTATGCCGCGATCGCGGAGCATCGGGTGACCCATCTGTGCGGCGCGCCGGTGGTCATGGGCATGATCATCAATGCCCCGCCCGAGCAGCGGCGCGCCTTCGGGCACCGGGTCAACATGATGACCGCGGCCTCGGCGCCGCCGGCCGCCGTGCTGCAGGCGATGGCCGGGCTCAACATCAAGGTCACTCACGCCTACGGCCTGACCGAGGTCTACGGCCCCGCGACCGTCTGCGCCTGGCAGGGCGCATGGGATGCGCTGCCCGCACAGGAGCAGGCGAGGTTGCAGGCCCGCCAGGGGGTGCGCTATCCGGTGCTCGAAGGCCTCACGGTCATGGACCCCGCGACCATGCAGGCGGTGGCAGCCGACGGCCAGACGATCGGCGAGGTCATGATGCGCGGCCACGACGTCATGAAGGGCTACCTCAAGAACCCCGAGGCGACAGAGGCGGCGTTCGCCGGCGGCTGGTTCCACACGGGCGATCTCGGCGTGCTCCACGCCGACGGCTACATCGAGATCAAGGATCGCTCCAAGGACATCATCATCTCCGGCGGCGAGAATATTTCCTCAATCGAAATCGAAGGAGCACTGTATCGGCATCCGGCAGTACTTGAAGCGGCCGTAGTCGCGCGCCCAGACGATAGGTGGGGTGAGACACCTTGCGCCTTCGTTGTTGTCAAGCAAGGCATGAATGCTTCGGAGCAGGAGCTGATCGACCATTGCCGCTCGGTGCTCGCTCACTTCAAATGCCCGCGGACGGTGATCTTCGCCGAGCTGCCCAAGACCTCGACGGGGAAGGTCCAAAAGAATCTCTTGCGCGAGCGCGCGCAGGCGCTGTGAGCTCCTGGGCGATCACGATCGGGCGCGAAAGCCGGATCCGCTTGCGGCCGGTCTCAGTGCTCGCGGACGACCTCCCAGGCGGGGTTGCGGACGCCGCGTGGCCAGCGCAGCCGGTATTCGGCGCCGTCGTCGAACCAGACGCGGAACACGAACCGCTCGGCCGACCACACGCCCTGCTCCTGGCCGTGCTCGCGCTCCAGCTGGGCGATCAGGGATCGCAAACTCGCATGACTGAGCGACATGGCATCCTCGCACCCGGCGGCGGCGCGGTCCGCTCAGCGGCGGACCCAAGGCCATAGTCGCTCGATTCGGGTCAGCACGCAGCCGGCGGCGGCAGCATCAGGGTAAGTAATTCGTAAAGAAGTCGCGGCCTCAGGGTCGTGGCGAGCCCGCCAGCAGCGCCGCGGCGATCGCCGCCCATTCCTCCGGCAAAGGCGCGGCGCAGACCGGCTGGCGGGCGCGCCGGTACCAATAGCCGGCATTGGCGAGATCGCCCTCGACCCGGTGCAGGTAGGCGTGCACCCAGGCGCCGGCCGCGTCGTCCTGAGCCTGGGCCAGGCGATGGGCGGCCGGCCAGTCGCCGTTGGCCTCGTGCCACAGGGCCCCGAGCGCCGGGCCCAGCCCGGCGGGCGGCGCGGCCAAGCGGAGCGACTGGCGGAAGGCCTCGAGGGTCATCGGCGACGACATGGCGTGGTCACCACAGGACTGGTCCTTGGCGAAGGTGCACGGGTCCGCATGTCCGCCCTAGCACCAAACCGCCGGCCTGACGAGCACGCGCGCACCCGAGACCTCAGAAATTCAGGGTAGCTTCGAGAGGGCGCCTCCGGCGCCGTACAGGAAGTCGAGCGCGTCGCGCGCGGGCACCGTGCCGAGCGACCCCTCGGTCGCTCCGGCGGCGGTGCCGGTGCCGACCCCGACCACCCGGTCGCCGAGAAACCACGGCAGGCCTTCGCTCTCGACGGGCGGCGAGCCCACGTCGACCTGCGCGAGGCCCGCTGCCCCGCCGATGAGGACCGACGTCGCGCCGGCACTGCGATAGCGGCCCGGCGTCAGGACCGCGCCCGCGTTCTCGGCCAGCGCGATCGCCTCGACCGGACGACCGGCCGCGACCGGAGGGCCATCGTACAACGCGACCGGCGGCCCGGGTCGCGCCACCTGAACCAGGGCCAGATTGCGCGCCCGGTCGGCACGCGCGACGAGCCCGAGCACGCGCGCGCCATCGGCGGTGGCGATATCGACGACCGAGCTGCCTTCGACCAGCTGCGCCGTGGTCAGGACCAGATCGGAGCGGACGTAGACGCCGCTACCGGCGCGAGCGCCGGCATTGACGCGAACCACGCTCGCGGTGCGCGGGTCGCCGCCAGACGTCACCGCCGGGCCCGCCGCCGGTGCAAGCTCAAGGTCGCCGGCCGCCCGCGGAGCGCCTTCGTCAAGGCCACGGTCGAAGTCGGGGCTGGCCGGTCGGCCGGCGCGCCTCGACCGGAGCCGCGGCAGCGCGCCCGGCGCCGTGCCGCCGTCATCTGCGAACCGCATGACGAGCCGCCGGTCGGCGCCGACCGGCCGGGCGAGCGGCCCATCGCCCGCGGCGGCCGTGAGAAGGCTGTCCGGGCGACCCGGAGGAAAGTCGTCGAGATCTGCGAGAGCGGGCCCCGGCGGCGGGCCGACCGGTCCGCTCGGCCCCGCCTCCGAAGCGGGCGGTGCGGCCTCGAGTTGGTCGATCGCGGCAGTCATGGTGTCGGTCGCCGGTGCCGGGCCGGCCTCGCGCAAGGCGGTGACGATCGCCGACAGCTGGAGTTGCGGCGGCTCGCGCTGCCAGCGCTCGAAGTCATGTCGGGTCACGCTCGCCGCGTTGAGCTTCTCATAGTCTCGATCGCGCGGATCCAGACCGTCCAGGATCTCGAACTGGCGCCGCTCGCGCCGGTGCAGCTGCGCCCGCCACAGGCGCCGGTTTGCCCGGTCGACCAGCGCGACCGGAATCGTCGCCTCCTTGCCGGCCAGGAAGGTCTGTCGCTCGAACTGATAGGGCCGGTATACGGGCTGATTGAGCGAGCGCGGGGTCGCCGCCAGCGCGGTCGTCGCCTGGTCGAGCTCGCGTTCGCGGCTGCCCTGGCTGAAGCCCGAGATGATGCCGCCGACCAGCAGCCCGACCAGATCGAGGAGCGGATCGCCGACGGTCAGGATGCCCGGCGTCTTCTCCTTGGTGGCGCGCTCGGCCTGGCGGACGCGGACCTGGGCAGCATCATACTCCGGATTGCGCTCGCTCTGGACCCCGCTCTCGTAGAGCGAGCGCACGGTCTCGCGGCTGATCAGGCGCTGGCCGACCCGCTGATCCCGAGCCGCCTCCACCAGGAGCAGGCAGGGCGGGTCGAGGTTCGCGGGATCGGTCCGCTCATGGATCTCGAGCGGCAAATCGGCAGTCACGGCCACGCTCGGCGCTGCCAGCCAGTCGACCTGGTCGGCACGCCCCGGCAGGACGACCGCGATCGGCGGCCGCTCGTCGGCCCGCCAATGGCCGGCCTGCGTCGCTTGCGGCCAGGAGCCCGAGCTTGGCCCGACAATCCGGCGCCGCCGCCCAGTCGATTTTCGGCCACGTCTCGCTCGAGGGCGCCTCGGCCGCGGCGGCGGGTGCAGCCGGCGGCGGCGGCTTCGGGCTCCAAGACCGTTGTCTGGCAAGCCGTGAGAAGCCCAACCAGCCAGACGCCGACCAGCCCGAGCGGAGCGCTCTTCATCATGGTTCGAGCCTCTCCGGCCCGGTCAACCGATCGTGAGCCATTTCTCCTGTAGATTAATATATCATCATCAGTAATTCAACCTAATGAAAAGGAGCCCGCCAGGGGATGCCCCCGTGGGCGGCGTCGCGGCCATGCGAGCGGTCGATCAGAGCGTCCGCGCCGACGGCGCGGCATCCCGGCAACGGACGGGGAAAGTCCGATGTTTGCGCCGGGCCGGGCCCCACCGGATAGCTGACGTGTCTGCCGCGGCCGCGCCCCGGGCTTGCGCGCGGTGCTTGCCGTCGGCGCCCGGTGGCCCGGACAAGGGTCACGGGCGGGAAGTTCAGGCGTAGCGCTCGATGGTGCCGGCGACCTCGTCGAGGACGCCCTGGAGCAGCGTCTCGTCGTCGGCCTCGACCATGACGCGGATCAAAGGCTCGGTGCCGGACGGCCGCACCAGGATGCGGCCGTGGCCGCGGAGGCGCTCCTCAGCCATCTCGATGCACTGCCGGACCGCGGCCTCCTCGAGGGGCCGGCCGCCGTTCAGACGGCAGTTGTGCAGGCGTTGCGGCAAGGGCTCGAAGGCGCGGCCGAACTCGCTCATCGGCCGGTCCTGACGGCGCATCACGGCCAGGATCTGCAAGCCGGCCAGCAGGCCGTCGCCGGTCGTGGCGAAGTCGGTCATGATGATGTGGCCGGACTGCTCGCCGCCGAGATTGTGGCCCGAGGCGCGCATGTGCTCGACCACGTAGCGATCGCCCACCTGGCTCCGATGGAGGCTCAGTCCCCGGCTGCGCAGGTGACGCTCGAGGCCGAGGTTGGACATCGCGGTGCCGACCACGCCGCCGCCCCGCAGCGACGCATCGGCCTGCCAGCTCTGGGCGAGCAGGGCCAGGATCTGATCGCCGTCGATCAGCTCCCCGCGCTCATCGGCAAGCACGATGCGATCCGCATCGCCGTCGAGGGCGATGCCAAGATCGGCGCTCCGCTCGAGCACCGCCTGGCACATCGCCTGGGGCTGGGTCGAGCCGCAGCGGGCGTTGATGTTGAAGCCGTTGGGAGTGGTGCCCAGTTCGATGACGTCGGCCCCAAGCTCCCAGAGCACCTTCGGGGCAACGCCGTAGGCGGCGCCATGGGCGCAATCGATCACGATCTTGAGGCCGTTCAAGGTCATGCCCCGGGGCAGGCTGGCCTTGAGCGCTTCGATGTAGCGGCCGCGGGCGCCCTCGAGGCGTACCGCCCGCCCGAGCCGGCTCGGCTCGGCCAGGCCGGCGTCCGCCGAGCCGCGCATCCGCTCCTCGATCGCCAGCTCGATCTCGTCCGACAGCTTGTAGCCATCGGGGCCGAACAGCTTGATGCCATTGTCCTGATAGGGGTTATGCGAGGCCGAGATCATCACCCCGAGATCGGCTCGGAGCGAGCGCGTCAGCATCGCGACGCCCGGCGTCGGCAGCGGCCCGAGCAGGGTGACGTCCATGCCCATGGCGATGAAGCCCGCGGTCAGCGCCGGCTCCAGCATGTAGCCCGAGAGCCGCGTGTCCTTGCCGATCACCGCCCGGTGGCGATGCTCGCCGCGCGTGAAATAGGCGCCGGCCGCCAACCCGAGCCGCAGCGCAATCTCCGCGGTCATCGGCGGCTGGTTGGCCGTGCCGCGAATCCCATCCGTGCCGAACAGCTTACGAGCCATGCCAATCCCCGCCAGCAGAGGTTCTACGCTCTAAAGGTTAGCCGTAAGCGACGCCGCCACCAAGCATTCGGTCCCGGCTCTCAATATCGCACTCGCCGGCATCCCAACGCCCGGCCATCCTAGCACAGCAAAGCTTGCCAAATCCGCAAGCATTGTCGGGTCGCCGCGACATCGTGCACCCGGAGCACCGTCACCCCCTGCGCGACGCCGGCTACCGCCGCCGCCAGCGATCCCGGCAGGCGGCCGCAGGAGGGTACCTCCTCGGCCAGCCGCGCGATGAAACTCTTGCGCGATACGCCGAGCACGATCGGCCTACCAAGCCCGAGGTAGAGACCGAGCCGGCTCAAAATCTCGACGTTGTGCGCGACCGTCTTGCCGAACCCGATGCCGGGATCGATCAGCAGGCGCTCCCGGTCGAAGCCGGCCGCGGTCCAGGCGAGCGTCCGCTGCTCGAGATGGTCGAACACATCGAGCGGGGCGGCGAGGTAGGTCGGCTGCCGCTGCATGGTCGCGGGCTCGCCCTGGCTGTGCATCAGGACCACAAGGCAACCGCTCGCGCCGGCCACCTCGAGGCTGTCCGGGTCGTGACGCAAGGCCGTGACGTCGTTGATCATGGCCGCGCCGGCGGCGACCGCGGCGCGCATCACGGCGGCCTTGCGGCTGTCGATCGAGACCAGGACCCCGCTCGCCGCGAGCGCCTCGACCACCGGCAGGACGCGGCCGATCTCCTCCCCAGCCGAGACCGGCGCCGCGCCCGGACGCGTGGATTCGCCGCCGACGTCGAGGATGTCGGCGCCCTCCGCGTGCAGCTCCAGACCATGGGCGATCGCCGCGGCCGGCTCGAGGAAGCGGCCGCCATCGGAGAAGCTGTCCGGCGTGACGTTGACCACGCCCATGATCAAGGGTCGTCGATCGGGCAGACCCGGGGGCGCGGGAGCGGGCCCGGTCACCGCCGCGAGGCGCTGCTCCAGGGCGGCCGCGAGCGGCTCGCCGCGCTCCCGGGCCCAGCCGGCAAGCGCGGTCACCGGCAGGGCCGACCGCGCGACCCGGTCGGCCGACCGGAGCCAGATCTCGACAGCCGCGAAGGCTGCGTCCTGGCCGCCGAGCGGCAGGGCAAAGCCGGTCTCGACAGCCTGCCGGGCGGCCTCTGCGCGCAGGATGCCAAGCGGCTGCAGGTAGACGTGGGCGCTCGACGCTGGCGCGGGAATCGGCTGGCCCCCACCTCCGATGCCGCCAGACCCGCGGACCCGGCAGGGTTCGCCGGGCGCGACGTTCAGCCCTGCCCTCAGGCTCCCGGCTGCGGGCTCGGCTCGAGACCGCCGGTATCGTCCTTGGGTGGTGCCGTGGTCGGGACCGAGCCGCGCTTGCCGCCACTCGGCGCCGCGGCGCTCGGGGGCTCATGCGGCGGCGACTTCGGGATCGGCTCGCCGCGCAGCACGGCGCCTACCTCCTCACCGGTCAGTGTCTCGTGCTCGAGCAAGGCATTGGCGAGATCGTGCAGCCCGGCGAGGTTCTGGCCGATGATCGTCTTGGCGGTATCGAAGCCGCCTTCGACCAGGCGGCGGATCTCGGCATCGATCAGTTGGGCGGTCGACTCCGACACGTTCTTGGTCTGGGTGATCGAGTGGCCGAGGAAGACCTCCTGCTGGTTCTCGCCGTAGGCCATCGGCCCGAGCTTGTCGCTCATGCCCCACTGGGTGACCATGTGGCGCGCGATCTTGGTCGCCTGCTCGATGTCGGAGGCGGCGCCGGCGGTCACCTTGTCGTGGCCGAAGATCGTCTCCTCGGCGACCCGGCCGCCCATCGCGACCGCGATGTCGGCGTTGAGCTTCTCGCGCGAGACCGAGATCCGGTCGCCGAGCGGCAGCCGCATGACCATGCCGAGCGCGCGGCCGCGCGGGATGATCGTCGCCTTGTGGATCGGGTCCGAGGCGGGCGAGAAGAAGCCGACCAGGGCATGGCCCAATTCGTGGTAGGCGGTCAGCCGCTTCTCCTCCTCGGTCATGACCATCGAGCGCCGCTCGGCGCCCATCATGACCTTGTCCTTGGCCGATTCGAAGTCGGACATGCCGACCATCCGCTTGCCGACGCGGGCTGCGAGGAGCGCCGCCTCGTTGACGATGTTGGCCAAATCGGCGCCCGAGAAGCCGGGCGTGCCGCGCGCGATCACCTTGGGATCGACGTCGGGTCCGACCCGCACCTTCTTCATGTGCACCTGGAGGATTTTCTCGCGACCGAGGACGTCCGGGTTCGGCACGACCACCTGGCGGTCGAAGCGGCCCGGGCGCAGGAGCGCCGGGTCGAGCACGTCCGGCCGGTTGGTCGCGGCGATCAGGATCACGCCTTCGTTGGCCTCGAAGCCGTCCATCTCGACCAGCAGCTGGTTGAGGGTCTGCTCGCGCTCGTCGTTGCCGCCGCCAAGGCCGGCGCCGCGGTGGCGGCCGACCGCGTCGATCTCGTCGATGAAGACGATGCAGGGCGCGTGCTTCTTCGCCTGCTCGAACATGTCGCGCACGCGGGACGCGCCGACGCCCACGAACATCTCGACGAAGTCCGAGCCCGAGATCGTGAAGAAGGGCACATTCGCCTCGCCGGCGATCGCCCGCGCGAGCAGGGTCTTGCCGGTGCCGGGCGGGCCTACGAGCAGCACGCCCTTGGGGATCCGGCCGCCGACCTGCTGGAATTTCTGCGGGTTCTTGAGGAACTCGACGACCTCCTGGAGCTCCTCCTTGGCCTCGTCGATGCCGGCCACGTCGTTGAAGGTGACGCGGCCGTGCTTCTCGGTCAAAAGCCGCGCGCGCGATTTGCCGAAGCCCATCGCCTTGCCGCCGCCGGACTGCATCTGGCGCATGAAGAAGATCCAGACGCCGATCAAGAGCAGCATCGGGAACCAGGACACGAGCACGCCCAAGCAGCGACGGCATGCTGTCGTCGACCGGTGCCGCGGTGATGCGCACGCCGCGATCGCTCAGGCGGCTGACCAGGTTCGGGTCCTCGGGCGTGTAGGTGCTGAACGAGCGGCCGTCGGAGAAGTGGCCGGTGACCGTGCTGCCCTGAATGGTGACGTCGCGCACCCGGCCGTTGTCGACCTCGGCGAGAAAATCGGAGAAGGCGAGATTGGCCTGCGGCCCCCGCCCGGACGGGTTCTGGAACAGGTTGAACAGCGCGATCAGAAGCAGGCCGATGATGACCCAGAGCGCCAAGTTCTTGGTAAAGTTGTTCACCCAGCTTGCCTCGCCGCGGTAGAGCCCCGTTGGCCACGCCCGCCAGCGACCCGGCTTTTGAGGCGCCATGCGAGCCATATTTCCGATTAGCTTAACATAAGCGATCCATCCCCCGAAGCAAAGGTCTACTCGCGGCCAGCCACACCGCCATGCGGCTAGGCTCTACGCCGGAAGGGCAGCGAACGATGCGCCGGCCAGCGGATGGCGCGGGCGATAACGGGCCAAGACCTCGAACAGCCCGGCACGGTCGGGGGCGAGCAGACCGAGCCCGGGCACGGCGAGCAGCCGCTCGGCCTGCCAGACCGCCGGCAGGCTCGGCCGGACCGCGGCCGGCAGGGCCGGTGCCGGCGCCGCCGGCGCGAGCTGCGCCCGCTGCCCCCGCCCGGGGGTGCCGAGCGCGCGCACCGACAGACCCGCCACCTCGCCGGTCATCCGGACCGCGAAACGACCGTCCCAGCGCTGCCAGACGCCCGCCTCGGGCACGAGAATCTGCGCGATCGTGCCCGGCTCGCGGCAGATCAGCAGCCGGTCGCCGCGCGGCAGGAGCCGGCAGCCGGCGAGCGTGCGCCCGGCCGAGGGCCGGTCGGCGCGGAGCTCGTCGAGCAGCCGCTCGAGCCGGGCGCGGCGCGGCGGATAGGGCCGCCCGCCGACCGCGAGCAACATTCGTTGCAGAGCCCGCCCGGCGATCGCCGGCGCCGCCGCCGCCAGATCGGCCTGCGCCACGAGCACGAAACCGGCCGCAAAGATCCGCACATGCCGCGCCAGCCAGGCGGCGAGCGCGGCGTCCCAGGCGGCACGCGCGGCGCCGTGCTCGCCCGCCAGCCTGGCGAGGCGGGCGGCATCGAGGCCCGGATCGGCGCGCAGCCGCGTGCGGGCGAACCCGGGGGCCCGGTTGCTGGGGTCGTCGAGCCAGGGCTGGCCCTCGGCCTCGAGCACGGCCTGCAGCGCCGCCTTGGGCACGCCGAGCAGCGGCCGCAGCAGACGCAGCCCGGCCAGCTCGCGCACCGCCGCCATGGCCGCCTGCCCATCCGGGCCACTGGCGCGCGCCTGGCGAAGGGCCACGGTCTCCGCCTGATCGCCCTGGTGATGCGCGCTCAGGAGGTGGAGCACCGCCGCGGCGCGGCACCAGTCGCCGAGCAGGCGATAGCGCGCGCGCCGAGCCGCGGCCTGGATGCCGGCGGTGGGCTTGTCGCCCTCCCAGGTCAGGACCTGCGCCCCGATCCTGCGCGCCGCGAGCCAGGCCGCGGTCTGGCGGGCCTCGCGCGCGGCCTCCGGACGCAGGCCGTGATCGACGATCAGTCCGACCACCGCCCCGGCCCGCCGTCGCGCCCAGCGGTCGGCGAGCAGGCAGAGCGCCAGGCTGTCCGGCCCGCCCGAGACCGCGACCGCGAGCCTCGGTCTCGCCTCGAAGGGACCGAACGGCGCCATCAGCGCGGCAAAGTGCACCTCATCCAGAGGGCCCGGATGCAGAGCGCCCGTCGCCGCGGGGTCAGGCACATTCGGAGCGCGCCCGCTCACGGGCCAGCCCCTGCTGGATGTGCGCGGGCGCGTCGGGGAACTCCTTGGCCAGCTCGGTATAGGACAGACACGCCTTGTCCTTCTCGCCCAGGCCCTCGAGCGACATGCCGAGCTTCAAAAGGTTGTCCGGCGCCTTCGCCGCGCTCTTGCCATAGGTGCGGTAGTTGCGCGCGAAGGCAGCCGCGGCGGCGGCGTAGTTCTTGCGCACGTAGTAGGTCTCGGCCAGCCAATAGGCGGCGTTGGCGGCGAGCGGGTGCTCGGGATTTTGATCCAGGAACCGCTGCAGCCCGGCCTCCGCGCCCGCGTAGTCGCCGGCGCGCAGCAGCTCCATCGCCGAATCGTATTCCTGCTGGGCGGGCAGCGCGGTGGTCTTCGGCGGCGGCGTTACTGCCGATGGCGCCGGCCGCGGCAGGGCCAGCACCGCACTCTTCGGAATCTGCCCGAGGTCTTGCGGCGGGGCGCCTTGATTGGTCGCCTGCGGGACCGCCGCGGGCGGCGTGCCGGCCTTCGGGGGCGCCGGCGTCGGGGCGACGGCGGCCAACGGCGGGCCGGCGGGCGCACCCTTCTCCACCGACTGGAGCCGCCGGTCCAGATCGCCGAGCAGCTGGTCGAAGCGGCCCTCGAGGGCGCGCTGCTCGTGCTCCAGCTGCTCGATCCGGCCGGTCAGCCGGCGCAGCTCCTCCTCGAGCTGCCCGAGCCGGACCTCGTACTGCGCCGTGCGCCCGGGATCGGTCGCCTGCGCCGGTGCGACCCGCTGCAGACCCGCCAGCTGGACGCGCAGCGCCGCGATCTCGCCCGACAGCGCCGGCAGCTGGGCGCGCGCCGGCGGGCTCAGCACGCCGGCCAGCAGAGCGAGCGCGGCAGCGGCCCCAAGAGCAGTCGGCAGGCAGGCGATCGGGCGCGGCTCGGGCATCAGTTGGTGGTGGTGACGACGGTGACGGCGCGCCGGTTCTTGGCCCACGCCGCCTCGTCATGGCCAGCGTCGACCGGCCGCTCCTCGCCATAGGAGATGGTCAGGATGCGGTCCGGTCCGACCTGGAGCGCCACCAGGTAGTTCTTGACCGCATTGGCGCGGCGATCGCCGAGGGCGAGGTTGTACTCGCGGGTGCCGCGCTCGTCGGCGTGACCCTCGACGGTGACGATCACGTCCGGATACTGCTTCAGCCAGGCGCCCTGCTTGTCCAGGGTCTGGGTCGCGGTCGGGCTCAGCACCGAGCTGTCGTAGTCGAAGAAGACGCGGTCGCCAACGCTGACCTCGAGGTCCTCCTGGGTCCCGGGCTGCGCCTGCCCCTGCAGCTCCGAACTCGCGATCCCGGCGCCGCCGCCAGCACCGCCAGCACCGCCGGCGCCGTTGGCGCTGCCGGGCGGCGGCATCTCGTCCGACGACGTACAACCGGCCAGCCACGCCAACGAGGCGCACATACCCAGGACGGCGCCCATCCGAACTACGGTTGCGATCATCGAAGGCTCCATGTCGCCAAGCGGTCGGCCGCGTTGGACGGTGAGGACGGCGCCGAACCCGACCCGGCACGATCCCGGGTCGCGAGGGCGATGGCATGCGAGACCACCGGGCATCCTAGGTTTGATCGACCGCGAGATCAATTCCGTCGCTCGGATCGAGGCCTCAGGGTACCAGGTTCGACCAGTCGGGATCCGAGGCGTCGAGCGGGGTCGGCACCTCACGCTCGTTGTAGCCGGTCACGTCGATGCTGAACAGGCGCGAATGATCGGTCCGGTAGTCCTGGCGGCTGAACAGGATCACCCGGCCGTTGGGCGACCAGGTCGGGCTCTCGTCCTGCGTGCTCTCGGTCAGCAGGCGCTCGTCGCTGCCGTCCGGGCGCATCACGCCGATATGGAACAGCCCGTCCTTGATCTTGGTGAAGGCGATCAGATCGCCCCGCGGCGACCAGGCCGGGCTGCCGTAGCGGCCCGGGCCGAAGCTGATCCGCTGCACGTCGCTGCCGTCGAGATTCATCGTATAGAGCTCAGGCGTGCCGGCGCGATCGGAGTTGAACACCAGGCGGCGGCCGTCCGGCGCGAAGGACGGCGAGGTATCGATCGCGGGATGGCTGGTCAACCGCCGCTGCTCGCGGGTCTCGAGATTGAGCGTGTAGATGTCGGAATTGCCGTGCTCGGCGAGCGACATCACCACCAGGCGGCCGTCGGGGCTGAAGTGCGGGGCGAAGGTCATGCCGCTGAAATCGCCGAGCTTCTGCTGCCGGCCCGACGCCAGATCGAGCTCGTAGACCTGCGGCACCCGGCCCCGGTAGGCCATGAAGGCGATGCGCCTGGCGTCGGGACGGAAGCGCGGGGTCAGGACCAGATCGGCGCCGTCGGTCAGGAAGCGGTGATTGGCGCCGTCCTGGTCCATGACCGCCACGCGCTTGACCCGGTCGGTCGCCGGGCCGCTCTCGCTGATGTAGACGATCTTGGTGTCGAAATAGCCGCCCTCGCCGGTGATCCGCTCATAGACCGCATCCGCGATCTGGTGCGCCACGCGCCGCCAGTTCTCGGTCGTGGTCGCAAAGCGCAGGCCGCGCATCTGGACGCCCGCGAACACGTCCCAGAGCCGGAACTCGACCGCGAGGTTGCCGTTGGGCTCGCCGCCGTCGACCGTGCCGCTGACCAGGGCCTGGGCGTTGATCTGCCGCCAGTCGGCAAACGTCGGCAGGCCGCGCAGCTGCTCGGGCGACTGGATGAACGCGCGCCGGTCGATCGGCCGGAACAGCCCCGAGCGCTCGAGATCGGCGCTGACCACGTCGGCGATGTCGCGCCCGCGCTGCTGGGCCGCCGGGGTGGGGCCGTAGAACTCGCTGATGGCGATCGGCAGCGGCTCGACGATGCCCGAGGTGATGTCGAGCTCGAGCACGGCGCGCGCCGGTGAGGCCGGCAGCAGGACCAGGCTCGACAGGACCAGGGCTGCCAGGCGAGCAAGCGAGTTCCGGGGCATGAGGCGCATCAACCGTTAATTGCGTCCTGGGGGCGGAAGTTCAAGTTGATGTCCCGCCAGATGGCGTACTTTCCCGGCGGTAGAATGAGCGGGCTGCACTTGTCAACCGCCCGCCGCGCGCTTTCGGCCACCGCGCGGAAGGTCGGATCGCTGCCGAGCCGGCTCTGATCCTCGATCGTGACGTTTTGCACGGTGCGATCCGGGCGGACCTGGATGCGCAGCTGGACCACCATGTCGTCGATCCCCTCGACGCCGACCGGCAGGGTCCAGCAGCTGCCGATCTGGCGGCGCAGCGCGTCGACCTCGCTAAGGTTCAGCCCGGCCTCGCCGAGCGCGCTGCGGGCCTGACCCTCGCCGGTCGCAGCACGGCCCTGGCCGGCCTGCTTGGTATCGCTCGGGACGCGCCGGTCGAGCTGCTCGACGCTCTTGAGGAGCGCTGCGAAGGCGTCCTCATGTGGCGGCGCCGGCGCCGGTTTCGGGGCTTGCGGCGGGATCGCCGCGGCGATCTTGGGCGGCGCCGGCTTGAGCTGCGGAGTCGGCGCCGGCGGCTGGGGTGCGGGCGGCGGTTCGGGCTTGGGCACCGGCTGCGGCTCGGGCTGGACCGCGGCGACCTCCGGCTTGGGCGGCGGCTGCGGTTTCGGCACGGGCTGCAGTTCCGGCGGCGAGGGCGGCGGCACCGGCGGCGGCTCGGCTTTGGCGATGTCCGGCGTGGGCGCCGGTTCGGGCTCGGGCGGTGGTGGTGGCGGCGCCGGCTGCGGCTCCGCGACCGCAGGCTTGGGGGCCGGTTCCGGCTCGGGTGCCGGCGGCAGTGCGGGCGGCGGCTCGGCCGCGGCCACCTCGGGCTTGGGCGGCGGTTGCGGCTCGGGCGGCGGCGGCACCGCGGGGGCCGGCGGCGGCGTCGGCTCCGGCTCCGGCGCCGGGGTCTCGGCCCGCTGGGGCGGCGGCGCCGGCTTGGGCTCGACCTTCGGCTCGGGCGGCGGCGGCGTCGGGGTCGGGTTCGGGCTCGCCGCCTTCTGCTCCGGGGCGGGCGCGGTCGCCGCCGGCGCCGGCGCCGGCGGCTTCGCCTCGGCCTCGGGCGCCTCGTTGACCAGCTCGACCGTGATCGCCTGCTCCATCGCCGGCGGCGGCCGGCTCAGGCTCGGCAGGCCGAAGTACAGGAGCGCGGCCAGCGCCACGTGCAGGAGGGAGGAGAACAGCCACGCCCGACCCATCGCTCAGACCCGATGGGTCATACGCGCGGCCGCAGTGGCGTCCGCCCTCGCCTCAAGGCGCCTTCTCATCGAACTCGGTCACCAGCGCGACCTTGCTGAAGCCGGCGGCATGGATCGCGCCGACCACCTCCATGACCCGGCCGTAGTCGATCACCTTGTCGCCGCGCACGAAGACGCGCGCGTCGGGCTTGCGCTCGCTGATCGCGCGCAGCCGGGGCCCGAGCTCCTCGACCGTGAGCACGCTGTCCTGGAGATAGACCTTGCCGTCGTGGTCGACGGTCACGCTCAAGGGCTCGTCCTGGCCCGGCAGGGGCGAGCTCGTGGTCTTGGGCAGGTCGACCGTGACGCCGACGGTCAAAAGGGGGGCCGTGACCATGAACACGATCAGCAGCACCAGCATCACGTCGACGAAGGGCGTGACGTTGATCGCCGCCATCGGCGGCCGGCGATGCCGGCGCGCGGCGCGCTTGGGGGCCTCGTCCGGGTTGCCGATCGGCATGGGACTAAGCCTGCATGGGCGTCAGGCCGCCCGGCTGCTGTCGAGGCCCGGCGAGCGCCCGCTCTCGAGCTCGCGCGACAGGACCACGGTGAACTCGTCGGCGAAGCTCGTGATCCGGTTGGCGTAGCGCTCGAAATCGCCGGACAGCTTGTTGTAGGCGACCACCGCCGGGATGGCGGCGATCAGGCCGAGCGCGGTCGCGAGCAGGGCCTCGGCGATCCCCGGCGCGACCACCGCCAAGGTCGTGTTCTTGGTCATCGCGATCGACTGAAAGCTGTTCATGATGCCCCAGACGGTGCCGAACAGGCCGACGAAGGGGGCGGTCGAGCCGATCGTCGCGAGCGAGCTCAGATAGCGCTCGAGGACCTCGAGCTCGCGGTCGAGGGTGAGCGTCATGACCTTGCCGATCCGCTCCAGGAGCGCGCGCGAGCCGGCCGGCGGCCGCGGCAAGTCGCGCCATTCCTCCATCGCGGCGGCGAACAGCATCGCCATCGGGTGATCGGCCTCGCGACCGAGGCGCCGGTACAGATCGTCGAGGGCGGCGCCCGACCAGAAGGCCCGCTCGAAAGCACGCGCCTTGCGGCGCAGTCGCCCGAGCCGGAAGACCTTGTCGAAAATCACGGTCCAGGACCAGATCGAGGCCAGCACCAGGATGGCCAGGACCACCTTGACCACCGGGTCCGCCTGGCTGACCAGCGACCACAGGCCAAAGCCGACCGCCTGATCGCCAGCAAGACGCAGCGCGGTGACGGCATTGTCTTCCATCGCGCAATCCTATGTCAGAGCCACGGCCGCCCGACGGCGCCGGGTTGCGCTATCAGATAGGCAATGAGGAGGCCCCGACCAACGGCCGTCGTCGCCCGGACGCCGGACGAGCCGCTCGCGGCAGCAGAAAGCCGCTTCGATTCGCCCTGTCAAGCACGATACCCGGCCGGGCGCGGGACCAGGGGGCTGAGGGCTCGGCGCAGCTCGGCCGGCAGGCGGGCGGCACGCATCTCGGCCGACACGAGGGCCAGGCGCAGCTCCAGGCGCACCAGCAGCCCGCCGGCCCGGGTCACCCGCTGATCCAGATCGAGCGAGGCGCCGCCCTGGCGGACCAGCCGGGTCTCGATCACCAGGCTGTCGTCGAGGCGCGCCGGGGCGCGGTAGTCGACCACGCAGCGTCGGACCGCAAACGCGAGGCCGAAACGCCGGCGCAGGGTCCCATGATCGAGCGCCAGGCAGCGCAGCATCTCGGTCCGCGCCCGTTCGGCGAACTTCAGGTGGTTGGCGTGGTAGACGATACCGCCGGCATCGGTGTCCTCGTAGTAGACCCGGACCGGCAGGCGATGGATGCCGCCCTCGATCCGGCCGCTCTCAGGGATCGGACCCGTCGCGGTCATCGAACAGTCCGGCCTGGGCGTCCTGGCCCGGCGGCGGCTCGAGCTTGAGGTGCTGCCAGGCAAGGCGGGTCAGCAGGCGGCCGCGCGGGGTCCGCTGCAGCAGACCCTGCTGCAAGAGAAAGGGCTCGACCACCTCTTCGAGCGTGTCGCGCTGCTCGGAGAGCGCTGCCGCCAGCGTGTCGGCGCCGACCGGGCCGCCGCCGTAGTTCCTGGCGATGCAGCCGAGATAGCGCCGGTCGAGGGCATCCAGGCCGAGCTGGTCGACCTCCAGGCGGGTCAATGCCTGATCGGCAAGCCGGGCGTCGACCTCGGCGCGCTCGGCGACCAGGGCGAAGTCGCGCACCCGGCGCAAAAGGCGCATCGCGACCCTGGGCGTCCCGCGCGCCCGGCGGGCGATCTCGGCGGCGCCGCTGGCGGTCAGGCCGAGGCCGAAGATGGCGGCGCCGCGGGTCACGATCTGCTCGAGCTCGCCGTGGTCGTAAAAGTTGAGCCGCGAGAGGATGCCGAAGCGATCTCGCAAGGGCGTGGTCAGGAGGCCCGTGCGGGTGGTCGCCCCGATCAGGGTAAATGGGGAAAGGTCGATCCGGATCGAGCGCGCGGCCGGGCCCTCGCCAATCATCAGGTCGAGCTGGAATTCTTCCAGCGCCGGATAGAGGATCTCTTCCACGGCCGGGCTGAGCCGATGGATCTCGTCGATGAACAGGACGTCGCGCGGCTGCAGGTTGGTGAGCTGGGCGGCGAGGTCGCCCGCGCGCAGGATCACGGGCCCCGAGGTCAGCCGGAACCCGACCCCCAATTCGGCCGCGATGATCTGGGCGAGCGTGGTTTTGCCCAGCCCCGGCGGCCCCGCGAGGAGCACATGGTCAAGCGCCTCGCGGCGCTGGCGCGCGGCCGCGATGAAGACGCCGAGATTGGCACGCAGCGGCGCCTGACCGATGAACTCGGCGAGCCGCTGCGGCCGCAGCGACGGCTCCGCTTCCCCGGCCCCCGCCTCGGGGCTCACCAGCCGCTCGTCCATGCGATGGTCTTAGCGGAAAGGCGCAGGGGAAGCACGCTGCCTGATCGAGCCCAAGATTGGCCTGCGCATTGAAGGTTGGGGGCGCGCTCGGCCGGCTACGCGCCGGTCAGCTCCTGGAGGCCGGCGCGGATCAGCGCGTCGAGCGCGGCCCGGTCGCCGAGCGCGGCGGCGGCTTTGGCGATCGCGGCGTGGGCCTCGCTGCGGCCGTAGCCGAGGTTGATCAGGGCGGAGACCGCGTCGGCGGCGGCGCCGGCGGGGACGATGGCGTGCGGCCCGGCGTCGAGCCCGCCGCCGAGGGCGGGAAAATCGACCAGGCGGTCCTTGAGCTCGGCCGTGATCCGCGCCGCGAGGCGCGGGCCGACGCCGCTTGCCCGGGTCAGCGCCGCCTTGTCCTGGGCGGCGATCGCGCGCGCCAGAGCCTCGGGGGGCAGCACCGAGAGCACCCCGAGCGCGACCCGTGCGCCGACGCCCTGGACCGTCTGGAGGAGGCGGAACCAGGCGCGCTCGCCCGGATCATTGAAGCCGTAGAGCGTGATGCTCTCGGCGCGGACCTGGGTTTCGACGTGCAGGTCGACCGCCTCGCCGGCGGACGGCAGGGCCGCAAGCGTGCGCGCCGAGCAGGCGATCAGATAGCCGACGCCGCCGACGTCGACCACGGCGTGGTCCTCGGCGAGGCTGTCGAGGCGGCCACGCAGGCGCGCGATCACCGGGGCGGCCCGGCCGCGGCGAGCGCCAGCGCCAGCCGGTCGCGGCTCGCCTGATGCTGGGCGTGACAGAGCGCCACGGCGAGCGCGTCGGCGGCGTCGCCCGCGCGCGCGCCGCTGGCCGGCAGCAGCGTGCGCACCATCATCGCGACCTGGCGCTTGTCGGCGGCGCCGGTGCCGACCACCGCGCGCTTGACCGTCTTGGACGCATATTCGGTCACGATCAGGCCGGCATGGGCGGCTGCCAGGAGCACCACGCCGCGCGCCTGGCCGAGCTTGAGCGAGGATTGGGCGTTGCGGTTGACGACCGTCTCCTCGACCGCCGCGACCGCGGGGCCATGCCGGGCCACGACCTCCTTCAGGCCGCGGTAGAGCGTGTCCAGGCGGAGGGCCAGATCGTCGCCGGCATCGGTGACGACCACCCCCGCGGCGAGGAAGCGGAGCAGGTTGCCCTGGACCGCGATCACGCCCCAGCCGGTGCGCTGCAAGCCCGGATCGAGACCCAGCAGGCGCATCACGCGGACAGTCGTTCGAGCACCTCGTCGTCGACCTCGAAGTTGGCGGTCACCCGTTGGACGTCGTCGCTCTCGTCGAGGGTCTCGAGCAGCTTGAACAGGGTCTCGGCCTGGTCCGGGCCGAGCGGCACGTTGACCTGAGGCCGCCAGCCGAGCCGTGCGCTCTCGGGCGGCCCGAGCCGCTCCTCGAGGGCTTCGCGGACCGTGCCCAGAGCGTCCGGCGCGCAGGTGATCTCGTGGCCGTCTTCGAAGGACTGGCAATCCTCGGCGCCGGCCTCGATCGCGGCCTCGAGCATGGCGTCGGCATCGGCCGCGTCGGCGGCGTAGCGGATTTCGCCGACCCGGTCGAACTGGAAGCTGACGCTGCCGGTCTCGCCGAGCGCGCCGCCGAGCTTGGTAAACGCGGCGCGGACGTCGGCTGCGGTCCGGTTGCGGTTGTCGGTGAGCGTCTCGACGATGACGGCGACCCCGCCGGGGCCATAGCCCTCGTAGCGGACCTCCTCGTAGGTCTCGCCGTCGGCGCCGGACGCGCGCTTGATCGCGCGCTCGATATTGTCCTTGGGCACGTTGGCCGCGCGCGCCGCCTGCAGGGCCGAGCGCAGGCGCGGATTGGCGCCCGGATCGGGCAAGCCGCTGCGCGCCGCGACCTGGACCTCGCGCACCAGCCGGGTGAAGGTCCGGGCGCGCTTGGCGTCCTGGCGACCCTTGCGGTGCATGATGTTCTTGAACTGCGAATGGCCGGCCATGATCAAGTCACCGCCTTGCTGCATGCTGGAGGTGGTCTAGCACGGATCGCCGCGGTCGCGCATCGGCCCGATCGAGCGTCGCGGCCGGCCCGTCGATCCGGCTCCCCGCGCGCCGGCACTCGAGCGGCGTTTCTGCCCGCAGACGTCAGAGCCGTGCCGAAGTTCTGGTCGCCGGCGCGAGCGAACCGCCGGCGTCTCGGCACAGCAATGGCCTTGGCCGTCCGGCGTCCCCGGGCGAACCGCAGACCATGCCCAATTGCGTCAAAATCAACGCAAAGATAGGGCGCATTTCATCTACCTAGGATTTTATAAGTTTTTCCGTACTAACTTTTTTGTTGATTTCTCCTTTCGCTTGCGTTACAGCTGGATCGTCAAGTCAGACGGTGCCTCCCTCCCTCCACTGCCCTCGTCGGCCACAGGCTGACGGGGGCGACTTTTTTGGAGGGGGTCTAGATGGGAGATCCCCGGCAGACTTGCTCCAAGGACACGACCATGATTGAGGCAGCCAGCTCGATCGCCGCCCTTCGCAACGAGCAGCTGGACGACGAAGACTTGGCCATCGTTGATCTGCACCGACAAAACACGCTGCTGCGCGCCGAGCTCGACGAGGTCCAGCCGGTGATCAGCGCGTCGCTGCTGGTGGCGACCGCCTTTCGTCTGCGCGACCAGGCCGCTTTGGTGAGCGCGCTGCGCCTCTTGGTGCGCGCGATCCGCCTGTTCGAGGATCAGCGCTCCGAAGCGGCCGCCTAGATCAGCCGCGACAGTCAGCGGCGCGAGGCCCGACCGGCGCCGGCGCTTGATCTGGGCGGGCGGCTTGACCACATCCTGGCGGCGGCCCATCAAGGGCCGAGCCCTCTTCGGCCGCCCGCACGTGGATCTATGAGCCCCTCTTCGAGCACCGCCTGGCACGGCACGACGATCCTGTCGGTCCGCAAGGACCGCCAAGTCGTGATCGCCGGCGACGGCCAGGTCAGCCTGCAGAACACCGTCCTCAAGGCGGGCGCCCGCAAGGTGCGTCGGCTCGCCGGCGGCAGGATCCTGGCCGGCTTCGCCGGCAGCACCGCTGACGCCTTCACCCTGCTCGAGCGCCTCGAGGCCAAGCTGGAGCGTCATCCGGGCCAGCTGATGCGGGCTGCGGTCGAGCTCGCCAAGGATTGGCGCACCGACCGTTATCTGCGCCGTCTGGAGGCGATGATGGCGGTCGTCGACGCCGAGGTCTCGCTGCTCTTGAGCGGCACCGGCGACGTGCTCGAGCCGGATGACGGTCTGATCGGCATCGGCTCGGGCGGGCCGTTCGCGCTCGCCGCGGCGCGCGCACTCATCGACGTCGAGGGCATGAGCGCCGAGACGATCGCAAGGAAGGCGATGGCGATCGCGGCCGGGATCTGCGTCTACACCAACAGCCATCTGACCCTCGAGACGATCGAGCTTGCCGGATGAGCGGCCTCACTCCGCGCGAGATCGTTTCCGAGCTCGATCGCTTCATCGTCGGCCAGCAGGCCGCCAAGCGCGCGGTCGCGATCGCGCTGCGCAACCGCTGGCGGCGCCTGAAGCTGGACGAGACCCTGCGCGAGGAGGTCCTGCCCAAGAACATCCTGACGATCGGCCCGACCGGCTGCGGCAAGACCGAGATCGCGCGCCGCCTGGCCAAGCTCGCGCAGGCGCCGTTCCTCAAGGTCGAGGCGACCAAGTTCACCGAGGTCGGCTACGTCGGCCGGGATGTCGAATCGATCATCCGCGACCTGGTCGAGGTGGCTCTCATGATGACCCGCGAGCGGCTGAGCAAGGAGGTCACGGCCAAGGCCGAGCTCAATGCCGAGGAGCGCGTGCTGGGCGCCCTGGTCGGCGCGAACGCGACCCCGGAGACGCGCGACAAGTTCCGCCGGCTGCTGCGCGAAGGCGCGCTCGCTGAGAAGGAGATCGAGCTCGAGGTCGCCGATCGGGCGGGCATGTCGCTGCCGACCTTCGACATTCCGGGCATGCCGGGCGCCCAGATGGGCATGCTCAATCTCGGCGACATCTTCGGCAAGGCGTTCGGCGAGCGCACCAAGCGCAGGCGCATGACCGTGGCCGCGAGCTATGCGCTGCTGATGGAGGAGGAGGCCGACAAGCTGCTCGACCAGGAGCAGGTCAAGCGCGAGGCGCTGAGCGCGGTCGAGCAGAACGGCATCGTGTTCCTCGACGAGATCGACAAGATCAGCCGGGGCGAGGGTCGGGGCGGCGCCGATGTCTCGCGCGAGGGCGTGCAACGCGACCTTTTGCCGCTGATCGAGGGCACCAGCGTCACCACCAAGCATGGCGCGGTCCGCACCGAGCACATCCTGTTCATCGCGAGCGGCGCCTTCCACAACAGCAAGCCCTCGGACCTGTTGCCGGAACTCCAGGGCAGGCTGCCGATCCGGGTCGAGCTGCATCCGCTGACCGAGGCGGATCTCGCGCGCATCCTGGTCGAGCCCGAGGCGAGCCTGATCAAGCAATATGTCGCCCTGCTGGCGACCGAAGGCGTGACGCTCGAGTTCACCGACGGCGCGGTCGCCGAGATTGCGCGGCTCGCGACCGAGATCAACGAGCGGGTCGAGAACATCGGCGCCCGCAGGCTGCACACCGTGATGGAGCGGCTGGTCGAGGAGATCAGCTTCACCGCCTCCGACAGGGCCGGCGAGCGGCTGGTGATCGATCCCGATTACGTGCGCGCCAACGTCGGCCATCTGCTCGAGGGCGCCGATCTCACCAAGTTCATTCTGTGAGGGGCCGGCGGGCGCCCACCCGGGCCCGCGGAACGAAGGGCACGAGCCGGTCGGCAAGCCCGCCCGGCCCGGTCCTTTCGGGGCGGCACGGCCGCCCATTTCGACATCACCCTGCACCATCCCAACTCGCCGGCTGAAAAATCGCTAAATTTGATTGGATTAGGCAGCCTGTCTAAAGCCGGATGTGAACCTAGAGCGGTGACGCGCTGGAGTCGAGAGAAAAATCGCGCGAGTAGCACCGACGGCTCGGGGCTGCGCGATCGGCAGGACCCGGCTCCTGGTCGATGACGACCGGGCGCGGCGCCGATCCGTGCTCGGCCGGATGCATCCTCCGATGAGCGGGAACTAGGGCTCGCGGGCCGTCTTCAGCTCGCTCTCGATCGCGCCGAGATGCGGCTCTGCAGCGCTGACCGCCGCCTGCTCGATCGCCCGATAGCGCTGCAAGAGCTCGCGGCCGAAGGCCGTCAGCTGCGCGCCGCCGCCCTGGCGGCCGCCGGCGCGGGCGTCGACCAGCGGCGCCCGGAAGCTCGTGTTCAGGCTTTCCACCAGCAGCCATGCCCGGCGGTAGGACATCGCCATGGCGCGCCCGGCCGCCGAGATCGATCCGGTCTCGTCGATCAGCTCGAGCAGGCGGACTTTGCCCGGGCCGACCCGCCGGCCGCCGGCAAAATCGATCCGGATCGTGAGCCGGGCATCCAAGGGGCCGCGCTCCCGGGCCCGCGCTCAGACGGCGAGCGCGGCCTTCAGCCCGACCGCGAGCGCATTCAGGAACTGCTCGGTCGTGAGCCAGGGCTGGTCGGGGCCGATTAGCAGCGCCAGGTCCTTGGTCATCTGGCCGCCTTCGACGGTCGCGACGCAGACCCGCTCCAGCGTGTCGGCGAAGTCCTCGACTTCGGGCGTGTTGTCGATCCGGGCCCGGTAGGTGAGGCCGCGGCTCCAGGCGAAGATCGAGGCGATCGGGTTGGTCGAGGTGGGCTTGCCCTGCTGGTGCTGGCGAAAGTGGCGGGTCACGGTGCCGTGCGCCGCCTCGGCCTCGACCGTCTTGCCGTCCGGGGTCATGAGCACCGAGGTCATGAGGCCGAGCGAGCCGAAGCCCTGGGCGACGGTGTCGCTCTGCACGTCGCCATCATAATTCTTGCATGCCCAGACGAAATTGCCGCTCCATTTGAGCGCCGCGGCGACCATGTCGTCGATCAGGCGGTGCTCGTAGGTCAGCTTCCGTTCGGCAAACCGATCTTTGAACTCGCCGTCGAAGACTTCCTGGAACAGATCCTTGAAGCGGCCGTCGTAGGCCTTGAGGATGGTGTTCTTGGTCGAGAGGTAGAGCGGCCAGCCGCGCAGCAGCGCGTAGTTCATGCAGGCGCGGGCGAAGTCGCGGATCGAATCGTCGAGGTTGTACATGCCAAGCGCCACCCCGCCGCCCGGAAACCGGAAGATCTCGTACTGCTGCGGCGGCGAGCCGTCGTCCGGGGTGAAGGTCATGGTGAGCGTGCCGGCGCCAGGAACCCTGAAGTCAGTGGCGCGATACTGGTCGCCGAAGGCGTGGCGACCAATCACGATCGGCGATGTCCAACCCGGAACCAGGCGCGGCACGTTCTTGCAGATGATCGGCTCGCGGAACACGGTGCCGCCCAGGATGTTGCGGATCGTGCCGTTGGGCGAGCGCCACATCTTCTTGAGCCCGAACTCTTTGACGCGGGCCTCGTCGGGCGTGATGGTCGCGCATTTGACCCCGACGTTGTGGATCTTGATCGCCTCGGCCGCCTCGACCGTGACCCGGTCCTCGGTCGCATCCCGGTTCTCGATGCTGAGGTCGAAGTACAGGGTCTCGAGGTCGAGATACGGGAAAATCAGCTGCTCCTTGATCATCCGCCAGATGATCCGGGTCATCTCGTCGCCGTCGATCTCGACGATCGGCTTTTGCACCTTGATCTTCGCCATGCTCGATCTCTCGGGGCTTGAGGAGTCTGCGGCCTGCGGGTTTGTAACCGACGCCCGCGCCCGGCGCCAGGGTCGCAGACCTGCCGCAATGGGCTCACAAGAGCCAGATCGGGTCCTTGATCTGCGCCAGGAAGGCCTGATGCGCGGCCAGCTCGCCCGGGGTTGGCGCATGCGGTCGGGGTGCGCGGGGCACCCGTTCGCGGACCAGGACCGTGAGCTGCTCGGTGCGTGCCACGATCAGGCCCAGATCCGGCTGACGGCCGCCGATCAGGGCCAGATAGACCTCGGCCAGGAGCTCGGCGTCGAGCAGGGCGCCGTGGCGGCTGCGCGCCGTGGCATCGACGTTGAAGCGCCGGCAGAGCGCGTCCAGGCTCGCGGGCGCGCCGGGGAAACGCTGGCGGGCCAGCTGGAGGGTGTCGATCACGCGGTGCCTGCCGTCGAGCCGGGGCCGGCCGAAGCGGGCGAGCTCGCTGTTGAGAAAGGCGATGTCGAAGGCGGAGTTGTGCGCCACGAGCTGGGCGGCCTCGAGGCCATCGGCGCCGCCCGGGTGGAGAAACGTCAGGAAATCCTCGACCACCTCCGCGAACACCGGCTGCTCGCCGAGGAAGGCCGCGGTCAGGCCGTGCACCAGCTGGGCGTCGGCCGGGATGTCGCGCTCGGGATTGAGGTAGCTGTGGAAGATGCGGCCGGTCGGCAGGTGGTTGACCAGCTCGATGGCGCCGATCTCGACCAGGCGGTGGCCCTCGCCCGGCTCCAGGCCGGTGGTCTCGGTGTCGATCACGATCTCGCGCATGGCGTTCCTCGTCCGGCCGCGAGGCGGCCGCGCAGCCTGTCGATGATCGCCCCGATCGCCTGGATCGCCCGGCGCCGGTCGAGGCCAGTCGGGATCACGAAGTCGGCGCGCCGGCGTTTGTCGCGGTCGGGCAGCTGCCGGGCCCGGATTGCAGCCAGGCGGGCGGCGGTCATGCCCGGGCGGCGAAGCACGCGCTGGGTCTGGATGAAGGCGGGCGCGCTCACCACCGCGACGGCGTCGACCCGGCGCTCGCCGCCGGTCTCGTAGAGCAGCGGAATGTCGAGGACCGCGAGCCCCTCACCGCGAGCGCGGCAGCGGCCAAGGAAGCGGTCCTGCTCGGCCCGGACCAGGGGGTGCAGGATCGCCTCCAGTCGCTGCAGCGCGGCCGGATCGCCGAACACCCGCCGGCCGAGCGCCTGCCGGTCGATCGCCCGCGCGCCGGCGCAGTCCGCAAACGCCTCGCCGACCGGCCCGACGCCGGCGCCCCCCGGCCCGAGCAGGCGGTACACGGCGGCATCGGCGTCGAATACCGGCAGACCGAAGCTTCGAAAGGTCTGGGCCGCGGTCGACTTGCCCATGGCGATCGAGCCGGTGAGGCCAAGGACGATCATGGCTCAGCCTCAAAGGCCCGCAAGGACCGCGATGCGCAGCTCCGGGTCGACCACGGGCTCGACCCCGAACCAGGCGTGAAAGCCAGGCCGCGCCTGGTGGAGCAGCATGCCAAGGCCGTCGACCACCGGATGGCCGTGGGCGCGGGCGACGGCCAGGAGCGGCGTGATCAGCGGCGTGTAGACGACGTCGGCCACCAGCGCTGTGCGCGGCAGGGCGTCGAGCGACAGGACCAGGGGCGGTTGTCCCGCCATGCCGAGACTCGTGGTGTTGACCAGCAGGGCTGCGCCCTCGAGGGCGGCCGCGCGCTCGGTCCAGGGCACGGCGGTGACCGGCCCGTCGAGCTCGGCCGTGAGCTTGCGCGCCCTGTCGGGCGTCCGGTTGAGCAGCCGCACCTCGGGCGCGCCGGCATCGAGCAGCGCCACGGTCACCGCCCGCGCCGCGCCGCCGGCCCCGAGCAGGACCGCCGGGCCCGCCTCGGCCCGCCAACCGGGCCAGCCGGCGGCAAGGCTGGCGAGAAAGCCAAAGCCGTCGCTGTTGTCGCCGGCGAGGCTGCCGTCGGCCTCGATCGTGATGGTGTTGACCGCGCCGATCCGGTGCGCGAGCGGGGTCGCGCGGTCGACCAGGGCGAGTGCGGCTTCCTTGTGCGGGATCGTCAGGTTGCAGCCGCGAAAGCCAAGCGCGGGCAGTGCGTGCAGGGCCTCCGTCAGGCGCTCGGGCGGGACCGCGAGCGGGACATAGGCACCGTCGATGCCATGCCGGCGCAGCCAGTGGCCGTGCAGGCGCGGCGACAGCGAATGGCCGACCGGCCAGCCCATGATGCCGGCGAGCCTGGCGCGGCCGGTGAGATAGGGCACCCCGGTCATCGCGCCAGGGCCCCCTGGCCGCGCAGGAACTCCAGCACCTCGAGGAGCGGCAGGCCCTGGATCGCGAACGGATCGCCCTCGATCCGCGCGAGCAGCTGCGCCCCCAGTCCCTCGATGTGATAGGCGCCGACCGAGGTCAGCGCGGCCTCGCCGATCGCCTCCAGATAAGCGTCGAGGAAGGGGCTCGAGCAGGGCCTGAGCCAGAGCCTGGCGATCGCGAGCCGGTGCCAGACCCGGGCGCCGTTGCGGAACGCGACCACGGCCGTCGCGAGCTCATGCCCGCGGCCGGCAAGCTGCTCGAGCTGGGCGCGCGCCTGCGCCCGATCGGCAGGCTTGGCGAGCCAGCGGTCGTCGCAGCAGAGGATCTGATCGGCGCCGAGCACGATCGCCTCGGCCGGCACCCGGCTCGCGACTCGCCCGGCCTTCAGCTCGGCGAGGGCGACCGCCGCATCCCCGGGACCGACCTGCTCACCCTGCAGCGCATCGCGGACCGCTTCCTCGTCGATCGCCGCCGGGCGCTGCTCCACCTCGACACCGGCCGCCCGCAGCAGCCGCGCCCGCGCCGGGCTGGCCGAGGCCAGGATCACCGGGGGCGCGTCGGCGCATCGCAGGGCCTCCACTCGCGAGGTCATCGGGGCGCCGGCGGTCAGCTGGGCAGCCGGACCAGGACGCGCAGCCCGCCCTCGGGCGCCTCGGTCAGCTCGATGTCGCCGCCATGGCCGAGCACGATGTCGCGAGCGATCGTCAGGCCCAGCCCAACCCCCCCGGTGCTCGGGTTGCGCGAGCCCTCGATCCGGTAGAACGCCTTGAACACGGCCTCGCGCTGGTCGACCGGAATGCCGGGGCCGTCGTCATCGATCGCGATCCAGACGTGATCGCCCTGCGCCGCGACGCGGATGCCGACCCAGCGCGCGTGACGGACCGCATTCTGGACCAGATTGGTCAGGCAGCGGCGCATCGCGATCGGCCGCAACGGCAGGGTGATCGCGCTCTCGAGCTCGACCTCGACCGGGATCGGGCCCGCGCTCGTGCGCTGCGCGACCTCCTGCAGCAGGGGTCCGAGATCGGTCGCCGCGATCGCTTCCTGGCCTTCGCCGCGGGCGAACGCCAGATAGCCGTCGACCACGTTGACCATCTCGTCGACGTCGGCGCGCAGGCCCGCGAGGTCGCCCTGCTGCGCCTGGCCGTCGGCCAGCATCTCGAGCTCGAGCCGCATCCGGGTCAAGGGCGTCCTGAGATCGTGCGAGACCGCCGCGAGCAGCTCGGTGCGCTGGCCGATGTAGCGGTGGATGCGTTTGCGCATCTGGTTGAAGGCCGCGCCCGCCTGTCGGATCTCGGTCGGCCCGGCGAGCTTGAAGTCGCCGACGTCGCGCCCCTTGCCGAAGTGATCGACCGCCCGGGCGAGCCGCAGGATCGGCTGCACCTGGCGGTTCATGAAGTAGATCGCCAGAACCAGCAGCAAAAGCGACATGCCGACCATCCAGCCGATGAACACCTGAGTGGTGGTGCTGTCGACCCGCTTGCGCGGCGCCAGCACGCGCAAGAGACCGTCTTTGAGCTGCACGTAGACGGCGATCCGGCGCGGCAGCTCGACCGGCCGGGTGTCGATCGCGAACGGGCGGTCGAGGGCGCTGGCAAAGGTCTGCGCGAGCCGGAGATCGAGCGCGCTCCGGGACGCCAGCCCGGAGGTCCTGGCCTCCGGGTGCAGGGCTCCGGCCGGTTCCAGGGAGACCGTGAAATCCAGGTGGTCGCGGGCAAGATCGAGCACGCGGCCCTTGGCCTGCGGGGTCTGGGCGGCCTCGAGCAGCTCGACCACCAGGCCCACCTCGCCCGCGAAGCCCGACGCCAGCCAGCGGGTCACCGAATCCCAGTGCCGCTCATAGAACACGTAGGCGAGCACCGCCTGCAGGATCAGGAGCGGCATGATGACGATCAGGAGGGAACGGCTGAACAGGCTGCGCGGTACGACCCGCGGCAGGCGCGCAACCGTGGGTGCCGCCTCGTTCGGGCGGTTAATTGCCAGGCCGGAGAACATAGCCTTCGCCACGCTTGGTCAACAGATAACGGGGCCGGCGCGGATCGGGCTCGAGCTTGCGCCGCAAGCGCGCGATCTGCGTGTCGATCGCCCGATCCGAGCCGCTGATGCGGCTGCGCTGGCCGAGCTCCTGGCGGCTGATCGCGAGCCCCGGCTGGGCGGCCAGGATCTGCAGCAGCGACCACTCGGCGTCGGTGAGATGGATGCGCTGGTCGCCGCGCCAGAGCTCCTGACCGCCGGCATCCAGGGTGAACGGCCCGAACCGGAGCGGCTGGTCGGCGGGCGTCGCCGGCGCGACCCGGCGCAGGATGGTCGCGATCCGGAGCAGAAGCTCCCGCGGATCGAACGGTTTGGCCAGATAGTCGTCAGCGCCCGCCGACAGGCCGTTGACCCGGTCCTCGGTCTCGCCGCGGGCGGTCAGCAGCAGGATCGGCAGATCGAGCGCTGCCCGCAGCTCGCTGACCAGGCTGATGCCGTCCTGGCCGGGCAGCATGACGTCGAGGACCATGAGGTCGAACGCGAAGTTCTTGAGCGCGGCCTTGGCCTCGGCGGCATCGGCGGCGGCGCTCACGTGATAGCCGTGCTCGGTCAGATAGCGCTGCAGCAGGCGGCGCAGGCGGGCGTCGTCGTCGACCACCAGGATGTGGCGTCCCGCCTCGCTCGCTGGCGCCGTGCCGGGCGTCAATGCCGGCTCACCCGGTGCGCCGGCGCTGCCGGCGGGCGGGCTCGTCGAGCAGGCCCAGCAGCACTTTGTGGCAGCCCGCGACCGCTTCGGCGCCCGCTACCCGATAGGCGTCCGCGAGCCGCCGGCGCAGGCGGCCGCTCAGCTGCTCGTCGAGCTCGCGGCCGGCCGCGGTCAGCTCGAGCAGCCACTGGCGGCGGTCGCGCTGGCTCTGGCTCCTGGCGGTCAGGCGGGCGCCCTCCAACTCCTTGAGCAGACGCGAGAGGGTCTGCTTGGTGAGCTGCACCCGGCCCTGCAGCTCGACCATGGTGATGCCCGGCTGGCGGCCGATCCAATAGAGCACCCGCTGGTGGTTGCGAGCGAAGCCCCGCTCGGTCAGCAGGCGGTCGGGCCGGGCGATCAGCGCCTGCCAGGCGGCATCCAGGAGCTCGATCCCGCGACTCAGCTCCTCGTCGCGCAGGAACAGCGGATTGGGCGCGCCAAACGGCAGCTTACGGGCGACCTTCGGCTCGGTCACATTGACACTCACGAGCGCTCGATGCTACGCGCTGTCTCTTACCACAGGCAATTGCGAAAGGCAGCGTCTCATGTCTCTCGTCCCGTACGATGATCGCGACGGCTTCATCTGGATGGACGGCAGCCTGGTGCCGTGGCGGGACGCGAAGGTGCACGTGCTGACCCATGCCCTGCACTACGCGAGCTGCGTGTTCGAGGGCGAGCGGGTCTACGACGGCCGGATCTTCAAGCTGACCCCGCACAGCCAGCGGCTGGCGCACTCGGCCGAGGTGATGGGTTTCGCGCTGCCCTACCCGGTCGCCGCGATCGATCAGGCATGCAGGCAGGTGGTCGCCGCCAACGGCATCGGCGACGGCTACGTCCGGCCGCTTGCCTGGCGCGGCGCCGAGATGATGGGCGTGTCGGCCCAGAAGACCAGGATCCATGTCGCGATCGCCGCCTGGACCTGGCCCGCCTACTTCACGCCCGAGGCCAGGCTCAAGGGCATCCGAATGACCCGCGCCGTCTACCGCCGGCCGGCGCCGGACACGGCCCCGACCCAGAGCAAGGCCGCGGGCCTGTACATGATCTGCACCCTGTCCAAGCACAAGGCCGAGGCCGCGGGCTACGACGACGCCTTGATGCTCGACTACCGCGGCTACCTGGCGGAGGGGACCGGCGCCAATCTGTTCCTGGTGTTCGACGGCAAGCTGCACACGCCGACCCCCGACTGCTTCCTCGACGGCATCACGCGCCGGACCGTGATCGAGCTCGCCAGGGCGCGCGGCCTCGAGGTGGTCGAGCGCCACATCCTTCCGGACGAGCTGGCGCGCGCCAGCGAGGCCTTCCTGTCCGGCACCGCGGTCGAGGTGACGCCGGTGCGCGAGGTCGACGAGCACCGTTTCGAGGTCGGCCGGATCACCCGTCAGCTGGTCGCCGACTTCGACGCGCTCACCCGCGAGCCGGCGCACCAGCAGGCGGTCTGAGCGGCAGGGGCCCGGTCCCAGGGTCAGCCGGCGGACCCGACGCCCGGCGGGATCTCGATCACCTGGCCCGGATAGATCAGGTCCGGGTCGCGGATCTGCGCCTGATTGGCGTCGTAGATCTGGACGTACTCCATGCCGCTGCCGAACAGGCGGCGGGCGATCCGCCAGAGCGAGTTGCCGGGCTGCACGATCACGTAGTCGACCTGGGTCTTGCCCTGGATCGGCGGCTGGCTGGCACGGGTGAAGGGGGTTTCCAGGCGCGCCACTGGTCGGCCCTGACTGCCGAGCTGGTCGAGGCGCAGCGTGTAGTCGCCGGGAGCCAGATCGTGGCCCAGCACCGCGGTCCAGCGGCCACTCGGCTCGGCGACCGCCTCGGCGGCGGGTTCGTTGTCGACGTAGATCCGAAGCGGCGCACCCGGCGGCGCCTCGCCGGCCAGTCGGGTCCGGCCGCTGTCGTCGTAGTCGAGCACCAGAAGGGCCAGCTGACCGTCGCTGCTGATCCGGCCCGGCGCCTGCAGGATCCGGCCTGGTGCCTGGCCGTCGCCGGCGAGCAGCACGGCGAGCGGCCCGGTTGCCGCCTCCGCCAGCCTGACCTCCGCCGGCTGCGGCGGCGGGCCTTCGGCGACCGCGACCGGCGCCGGCTGGGGCGGCGGCGGCTCGGGCACGACGACCACCACGACCTGCTCGGCCGCGACCGCCGGCGCTCCCTCGCTGGTCGCCCGCAAGCTCAGCTCCAGGCCGCCCGGCGCGAGGGGCTCGGCCGGCGTCGCGACCCATTCGCCCTGCCGGTCCGCCCGCACCCGGTCGAGCACCCGCTCGCCGGCGAGCAGTTCGACCTCGGCGCCCGGCGCCGCCCGCCCGGCAATCACCGCCCGGCCGCCGGGCTCGACCCGGACGATGTCGAAGCTCGGGCGCACGACCGCCGGCGGACCGGCTGCGGGCTCGGCGACCTTGGCGAGCTCGCGGGCCTGGTCGGGCTCGACGGCTTGCGGCTTCGGCTCGGGCTTCTCGACCTTGCGCGCGGCCAGGTCCGTGGGCTCGGGCGCGCCGCCGAGCAGCGCCGCGAGCGCGCGGCGGATCGTATCCAGGCTCAGCGATCGCGGCGGCGGCTCGACGGCCGCGGCGCCGGGCTCGGGCAACGCCGGCGCGGTCGCCGGCAGGGATGTGGCTCTGGCGGTCTGGGGGGCGGCCTCGGGCGCGGCGGCCGGACGAGCGGGCGGGGTCGGCGACGGCTGCGGGCTTCGGGGCGGGCCTCGGACGGCGCGGGCAGGGTCGCGGCCGGCGCGCCCGATGGTTCGACCACCGGCGGCGACGCCGGCAGTGCGGGCGCCGCCTCGGGCGGGACGGCTGCGATCCGGCCCTCAAGGGTCGGCTGCAAGGGTGTCGTCGGCTCCGCCGGAGGTGCTGGCGGCGTCACCGGGCCAGCGGCCGGCGCCAGCTCGCTCAGCCGCGGCGCCGCGACCCCCGTAGGGCTCGGCTCGGGGCCTGCGGCGCCTGGCGCGGCCTCCGGAGCCACCGCCGAGGGCGGTTCCGGCTCGGCGAGCGCCGCGACCGGCGGCGGCGCGGCCGCCTGTCCAGCCGCCTTGGCAGCGGCTTCAGCCGACGGCGCCTGGGGCCGGCGCGCCTCGGATGGCAGCGTGGTGCCCGCTGCGACGGCTGCCGGTGGCGGGGCCGGGGCCACGGGCTTGACGACCTCGCCGGCGCGCGCGGGCTCGGCGGCCGGTGGCTCGGATGGCAGTGTGGGGGGGCGCGGGCTCGGCGCCGGGTTCGGGGAGGGCTGCCGGTTCGGGAAGGGTTGCCGGGCCGGCCTCCGGGCTGCGATCGGCCGTGCCGATGGTCGGCTGCAGCGCGTGGCGCACCGGCCCATAGGCGGCCCAGCCGGCGCCGAGCAGCGCCAGAGCCGTAAGCAACCAGACGATCGGGCGATGGGCCATGACCGTGAACATTTATGTAACCTTGAGCCGCGACCATAGGTCGAATCGCGCGCGTTTGCAAAGCTTTGGCTCGCATCGGGCGGCGACCGCCCCGCAAACCCCCGCCAGCCGCCCGAATCGCGCCGCCCGACGCCCCGAAAGCTGCCTCCCGCTGCGCCCGTTCGGCCTTGAACCCGCCGACGGGAAACCGCAGACTGAGCCCCGCCTCTGCGTGGAGATTTGTGCATGACGATCAGCATCTGCGTCTTCTGTGGCTCGCAATACGGGGCCGAGCCGCGGTTTCGGGCCGCAGCGACGCGCTTTGGCGAGCTCGCGGGTGCAGGCCGCGCGAGGTTGATCTATGGCGGCGGCCACGTCGGTCTGATGGGCGCGGTCGCCGATGCCGCGATGGCCGCGGGCGGCGAGGTCATCGGCCTGATCCCGACCCGCCTGCTCGAGCGCGAGGTGGGTCACCGGGCGATCACTGAGCTCGTGGTCACCCGCGACATGTGCGAACGCAAGCAGCAGATGATCGACCGGGCCGACGCCTTCGTCGTCCTGCCGGGCGGGCTCGGCACCCTCGACGAGCTGCTCGAGGTCGTGACGCTGCGCCAGCTCGGCTATCACGACAAGCCGATCGTGCTCCTCAACCTCGCCGGCTACTGGGACCCCTTGCTGGCGCTCGTCGATCGGGTGATCGAGCAGCAGTTCGCGGCTCAAGGCGCCCGCGGCCTGCTGTGCGTGGTCGACACCGTCGAGGCCGTGCTGCCGGCGCTCGGGGTCGGCCGGCCGGCGCCGCGCCTGCGCGCCGCCGAGGCCGGCTGAGGCCCTTCCTCAGGCGTCCGCGCCGTCGCCGACCACCGGGTTCGGCACCGCCTGGCCACCGCGCTCGGCGTCCTGCTGCTGCCGCCGGCGGTAAAGCCCGACGAAGTCGATCGGGTCGAGCAGCAGGGGCGGAAAGCCGCCATCGCGCGTCGCGTCGGCGATGATCCGCCGGGCAAAGGGGAACAGCAGGCGCGGGCATTCGATCAGCAGGAAGGGCTCGAGGCTGCTCTCGGGCACGTTGAGGACGACGAACACCCCGGCGTAGACCAGCTCGAGCACGAACATCGTGTCCTCGCCGGCCCGGCCTTCGAGCTGCAGATCCAGGGTGATCTCGTATTGATCGACGGCCAGGCGCTCGCGCTGCACCTGGAGATCGCGGATCTGGACCTGGAGCTGCCGCTCGGGCTTCAGGCTCAAGGGGCCGCGCGGATTCTCGAAGGACAGGTCCTTGACGTACTGGGTCTGAATCATCAGCCGCGGCTGATTTGCCTGGTTGGTGACGTCGTTCGGCGGCGTCTCCGGGGTGTCGGCCATGCTGCGCTCTTCCTCGGACTGCTTTTCGGGCTTGGCAGGGATTCGCCGGGGGCCTCAACCGAGGCGCACCAGGGTGGCGTTGCCCACCTCCTGGCCGGTCAGCGCCCGGATGAAACCCCAATGGGTGATGACCGCCACCCGGTGGCGATCGGGCAGCGGGTCGGTCGCGGCGCGAAACCGGGCGCAGCGCTCGGCAAGGCTCGCCTCGGTCTCAGCCGCCTGGCCCCACCAGAGCTCCTCCAGGTGGGCGAAGTCGAGCGCCGGCCAGAGCGTCGTGAGCTGGCTTCTCGGCGTGCCGAGATCGCAGGAGAACACGCAGCGCTCGCGCACCAGGGGCTCGATCACGATGCTGAGCTCGAGCGCCCGGGCGACGATCGTCGCGGTCTCGAGGGCGCGCCGATAGGGGCTGGCCAGCAGCCGGTCGATCCCGGCCGCGGCCAGCCGGAGCGCCAGCTCCTCGGCCTGGCGCCGGCCGTCCGCGGTCAGCGCCGGATCGGGAATCCCGGGATCGATCCGGGTCTGCGAGTAGTGCCGGTTCCACTCCGACTCGGCGTGCCGGACAAGGATCACGACCGCCGGTCCCAGCCGCCGCGTGGTGGCGGCACCTCATCGGTCGCGATCTCCTCGAACTCGGCATCGACGACCGGTCCGGCCCCGTTCGGCGCGCCCGGCCGGGCGCCGGCCGGCCGCACGACGTGGCGCTCGAGGTAGTGGCCGAGGTGCCGATAGAGCAGGGCGCGGACCGGCGGCAGCAGCAACAGGGCGCCGGCCGCGTCGGTCAGGAAGCCCGGCGTCAGCAAGAGAGCGCCTGCGAGCACCAGGCAGAGGCCCTCGAACACCTCGGCCACCGGCATCACACCCTTTTCCAGCTGCCGCTGCGCCCGCATCAGGACGCCAAAGCCCTGGCGGCGCAACATCCAGGTGCCGACGACCGCGGTCAGCACGATCAGCGCCAGGGTCGGCGCCAGGCCGAGCCAGCCGCCGACCCGGATCAGCAGCGCGATTTCGGCGATCGGCACGATCACCAACGCCACGAGCAAAATCGGGCCGAGCCGAATCCGGCGGGTGGTTTGTCTTTCGAAACTCCGCATTATATGATTGTTTAGGACCGCGTCCTTAGCTTGCGCCAGCTGCTCCTGCGGGCACCATCCGCGAAATCGCCCGCCGCTGCAACCCGGGCGTCGATGGAGCCGGAATGTCTGAGGGCTTTGCCTACATCGATATCCTGTTTTTCGCCATGGTTGCGGCGTTCATCGCGCTTCGGCTGCGCAGCGTGCTGGGCCGGCGGACCGGCCAGGAACGGCGACGTCCGGCCGACTTTGGCGCCCCCCGCGTCAATGGCGCGGCGGACAACGTGGTCGCTCTGCCGGACCGAACCGGTGCTGCCGAAAGCGAGGCCGGGGTGGCCGATCTGACTGACGCCAGCGTCAAGGCGGGCCTGACCCAGATCCGGCTGGCCGATACCCGCTTCGACCTGCGGCAGTTCTCGCGGGGCGCGCGGGGCGCGTTCGAGATGATCGTCGAGGCCTATGGCGCGGGCGACAAGAACGTGCTCCGGCCGCTGCTCGCCGACGGGGTGTTCGACGGCTTCGCTGCCGCCATCGATCAGCGCCGGGCCGCGGGTCAGACGCTCGACACCCAGCTGATCGCGATTCGCAGCGCCGACGTGGTCGAGGCGGGGGTGCAGGGCTCGGATGCGCGGATCGGCGTCCGCTTCACGAGCGAGCAGGTCAACGTCCTGCGCGACCGCGATGGTACCGTCGTCGATGGCGATCCCGGCGTCGCCGAAGACGTGATCGACATCTGGACCTTCGAGCGCGACCTCCAGAGCGTCGACCCCAACTGGATGCTGGTCGAGACGCGTACGCCCTCCTGATGCATCGTCGGTTGCGGCCGCCGGCCGGGCGCCTCCGCCTCCTGAGGCCTATGCTGGGGCTCGTTTGGGTCCTGGGGTTGGTGAGCTGCGCCCCGCCGGCACCCGTGCCACCCGAGGCACCCAAGCTGGAGCTGGAGCCGGTGGGCTTCGACGGGCTGGCGGGCTGGAGCGCCGACGATCCGAGCGATGCCCTGCTCGCGTTCCGGCGCTCCTGCACCGCGCTGCGGGGTCACGCCGGGATCGATCCCATCGGACCGGACCCGGCGTTTGGCAAGGTCGGCGACTGGCTGCCGGCTTGCGCGGCCGCCGACGCGGGCGCGGCTCGGCGTCGGCAGAGGCGGCGCGCGAGTTCTTCGAGACCTGGTTCCAGCCCTACCGGGTAAGCGACCGGGGCCAGTCGGTCGGCCTGTTCACCGGCTACTACGAACCTGTGCTGCACGGCTCCCGGCACCCGGGCGGGCGCTATCGCGTGCCGCTGCATGCGGCGCCTTCGGATCTGCTGCGGATCGACCTCAGCCGGTTCAATCCGGAGCTCGCCGGCTACGCGATCTGGGGCCGGGTCGAGCACGGCGAGTTTGCGCCCTACTACACGCGCGCCGAGATCGACGACGGCGCTCTTGCAGGGCAGAACCTGGAGCTGCTCTGGGTCGACGATCCGATCGCCAAGTTCTTTCTCCAAATTCAGGGCTCGGGACAGGTTCGTCTCGACGATGGCTCGGTGGTCCGGGTCGGCTATGCGGCGCAGAACGGCCGACCATACCGCGCGATCGGCCGCGATCTGATCGAGATCGGAGCGCTGCATCGCGGGCAGGTGACCCTGCAGACGATCCGGATCTGGCTGAGCGCCCATCCCGCCGACGCGGCGACGATCATGGAGCGCAACCCCTCCTACATCTTCTTCGAGGAGCATCCCGAGCTCGCGGCCGCGGACGGGCCGCTCGGCACCGAGGGCGTGCCGCTCACCGCCGGGCGCTCGCTGGCGGTCGATCGCCGCTTCCTGCCGCTCGGGGCGCCGCTATGGCTGGACACCAGCGCGCCGCGCCCGGACAGCCCGGAGGCGGAGGTGCCGCTCCAGCGGCTGATGGTCGCTCAGGACACCGGCGGCGCGATCAAGGGTGTGGTCCGCGGCGATGTCTTCTGGGGCGCCGGCGAGCCGGCGGAGGCGATCGCCGGGCGCATGCAGAGCCAGGGCGGCCTCGTGCTGTTGCTGCCGCGGGCCCTGATCCCGACCGGCTGAGCCGGGCGCCGACGCAACCCGAGCGGACGCCCGCGTCCGATCATTTGCCGGCGTAGGGGTCATCGGCTAAGGTCGCGCACCCTACTCGATCCGCTGGACGCCATGCCCGCCAAGCCTGAGCCCCGCGTCGCCCTGTTCGTGACCTGCCTGGTCGATCTGTTCCGGCCGGCGGTCGGCTTCGCCGCGGTCAGGCTGCTCGAGGCGGCCGGCTGCCGGGTCGAGGTCCCGCGGCGCCAGACCTGCTGCGGCCAGCCCGCTTACAATCAGGGCGATCGCGCCGACACGATCGCCATTGCCCGGGGCATGATCGAGGCGTTCGCGGGCTACGACTACGTGGTGGCGCCGTCCGGCTCCTGCGCCGGCATGCTGAAGAAGCACTATCCGGAGCTGTTCCAGCCCGGCTCGGCCGACGCCGAGCGCGCCCGGGAGCTCGCGGAGCGCACCTTCGAGCTGACCGGCTTTCTGGTCGACATCCTGGACGTCGGGTCGAGTACCGCGGAGCTGCCGGTCCGGGCGACCTATCACAATTCCTGCTCGAGCCTGCGTGAACTCGGCGTCCGCGACCAGCCCCGCCAGCTCCTGGCCGGCATTTCGGGCCTAAAGCTCGCGGAGCTCGCCGACGCCGAGGTCTGCTGCGGCTTCGGCGGCACCTTCTGCGTCAAATATCCCGAGATCTCGACCAAGATGGTCGACGACAAGGTGGTCGCGATCGAGGCGACTGGGGCCGAGCTGGTGCTGGCGGGCGACCTCGGCTGCCTGATGAACATCGCCGGCCGCCTGAAGCGGCTGGGCTCCAACGTCGAGGCCCGGCACGTCGCCGAGGTCCTGGCGGGCCCGCCGCTCGGGCCGCCGATCGGCGCCGCCGGCGCCTGAGCCGGGCGAGGACCGCATGCAGCCGACCTCGCTCACGTTCAAGGCCAACGCTCACCGGGCGCTCGGCGACCCGGTGCTGCAGGCGGCGCTGGGCTTTGCCCGCGGCGGCTTTCAGGACAAGCGCCGGGCGGCTGCCGACCGCCTGCCCGAATTCGAGGCGCTGCGCGATGCCGCCAAGGCGATCAAGGACCACACGCTCGCCCACCTCGACCTCTACCTCGAGGCCTTCGAGCGCCGCGTGCTCGAGCAGGGCGGCAAGGTTCACTGGGCGGGCGATGCCGCCGAGGCGCGCGCGGTCGTCCTGCGGCTCTGCAAGGGCGCGGGCGCGCGCTCGGTGACCAAGAGCAAGAGCATGATCTGCGAGGAGATCGGTCTCAACGAGGCGCTCGAGGCCAACGGCGTCGCGCGGGTCGAGACCGATCTTGGCGAGTACATCGTCCAGCTCGCGGGCGAGACGCCGAGCCACATCCTGGCGCCCGCGATCCACATGACGAGGCAGCGGGTCGCCGACCTGTTCGCAGAGCATCACCAGCGGCCGCGCGTCGACGCGCCGGACGAGCTGCTCGCCGAGGCCAGAAGCGCCTTGCGCCAGCGCTACTTCACCGCCGACGTCGGGATCACCGGCGCCAACTTCCTGATCGCCGAGACCGGCTCGGTGGTCGTGGTGACCAACGAAGGCAACGCCGAGCTCACCCAGGGCCTGCCCAAGACCCACATCGTGGTCGCGAGCCTCGAGAAGGTGGTCCCGACCTTCGAGGACGCCTGCACCCTGCTGCGCGTGCTGGCGCGCTCGGCGACCGGCCAGGAGTTCTCGGCCTACACCACGATCCTGACCGGGCCGAAGCGGCCTGCGGATCTCGACGGCCCGAGCCACTTCCACGTCGTGCTGGTCGACAACGGCCGCAGCCGGGTCGTCGGCACCGAGTTCCAGGACATCCTGCGCTGCATCCGCTGCGGCGCCTGCATGAACCACTGCCCGGTCTATCTGACCACCGGCGGTCACGCCTACGGCTGGGTCTATCCCGGGCCCATGGGCGCGGTCCTGACGCCGCAGTTCATCGGCATCGAAGAGGCCCATCACCTGCCGAGCGCTTCCAGCTTCTGCGGCCGCTGCGAGGCGGTCTGCCCGGTCCGGATCCCGTTGCCCAAGCTGATGCGCTACTGGCGCGAGCAGGAGTTCAGCAAGCGCCTGGCACCCCCCGTCGCGCGCTACGGCACCAGGCTCTGGGGGTTCGCCGCCAGCCGGCCGGCGCTCTACCACCTCGCGGCGCGCATCGGCATGCGCGTGCTCGGCCTCTTGGGCGGCCGGCGCGGGCGCTTTCGCAGCCTGCCGCTGGCCGGCGGCTGGACCGGATCGCGCGACCTGCCGGCGCCGGAAGGACGCACCTTCCAGGCACTCTGGCGGGCGCGGGGTGGTCGTTCGTGAGCGAGGCGGCGCGCGATGCGGTGCTCGAGCGCCTGCGCCGCACCCTGGGCCGGCGCGGACCGGGCGCGACCGCGGCGCGCAACGCCGTGCAGGCGCGCCTGGCCGAGCCGCCGCCTGGCCTGATCCCGACCAGGGCCGAGCTCAATCTCGAGGGCCGGATCCAACTGTTCACCGCCCAGGCCGAGGCGGTCCAGGCCACGGTTCGGCGCCTTCGCCGCTACGATGAGATCGCAGAGGCGATCGAGCGCTATCTGCGCGAGCGCAACCTGCCGATGCGTCTGGTCGCGGCGAGCGATCCGCTGCTCGGCCAGATCGGCTGGTCACGGACCCTTTTGACCCTGCGCGCGGGGCGGGCAGTCGACGAGGACGCGGTCGGTCTCACGGTCGCGTTCGCGGGCGTCGCCGAGACCGGCACCTTGATGCTGTGCTCGGCGCCCGAGACGCCGACCACGCTCGCGTTTTTGCCGGAGACCTCGATCGTCGTCCTGCCGGCGGCGCGGGTGCTGCGCGCCTATGAGGACGCCTGGCGGCTGCTGCGCGAGGAACGCGGGGCCTTGCCGCGCTCGATCAACTTCATCACCGGCCCGTCGCGCTCCGGCGACATCGAGCAGACCCTGCAGCTCGGCGCCCACGGTCCGAAGCGGCTGCAGATCCTGCTGGTCGACGAGCTGGTCGCCGCGGTCGGGGCCGGACGCCGGCCGTGAGACTTCCTGTGTCAACCTCCCTCTGGTTGCAAGGGTGGCAGGGGTTGGAGGGCGCCATCAAGGACGCTTCGCGCCGGCGGCGCCGGTCGCCTGCGGCGATCCTTGAGAGCGTCCTCCAGCCCCTGCCGATCGGCGCGCAGATCGGGACGGGCGCAGGGCGGTCTGGGAAGGCTGGCGTGGTCTCAGGCGGCGAATGCTTGCGCGCCCCGGTGTTGGCCCGGGTCGTAAGGGACGCGGTCGGTCCAGGCGCGCCAGAGGACGCGCACCCAGGCGCGGGCGAGGATGCGGATGGCGTGCGGGTGGTCGCAGCCGCGGGCCCGGGCGCGGCGGTAGACGTCGGCGGCCCAGGGGCTGGGATGGCGGGAGTTGTCGGCCAAGCAGGTGAGCGCGGCGCGCAGGCGCTGGTTGCAGGCCCAGCGCCAGCCGACGCCTCGGGACTTGCCGCTCTGATAGGTGACGGGAGCGACGCCGGCCTCGGCGGCGAGCTGGTGCTCGCTCGGGAAGCGGGCGCGCACGTCGCCGAGCTCGGCCAGGATCTGGGCGGCGCAGATCGTGCCGGCTCGGGGGAACGACATGACGATGCGGCCGTCGGGCAGCGCGGCGATGGCGTGCTCGATGCGGCGGGAGAGCTTGGCGATCTCGGCGACGAAGGCTTGGAGCGTGCGCGCGAGCGCGCGGACGAGTTCGCCCTTGGCTTGGCCTTCGGCTTCGCCGGCGCCCCCCGGGGGCGCTGCGCAAGCGTTCGAGCAAGGCCTCAGGGGAGCGGCGCCCGCTGTAGCGGTGCTGGGCGAGGAAGGCGGCCAGGCGCTTGGGTCCGAGGCGCACGGCCGCTTCGGGCGTCGGGTAGCGCTCGAGGAAGGCGAGCGCGATCGGGCTGGCGAGATCGGTGAAGATGCGGGCGGCGCCGGGCCAGAAGCTCTCCAGCAGGGCGCTGAGCTGGTGGGCGAGGGCGACGTTGGTGGCGACGAGGTCGTCGCGGCCGCGCACCAGGGCGCGCAGGGCTTTGATGGCGTCGGACTGGGGCGCGAGCGGGCGCAGGCGATGGCCGTCGGTGCGCAGGATGTCGGCCAGGATGAAGGCGTCGCCGGGGTCGCTCTTGGCGGCGACGGCGCGGTAGCGGGGTCGGCAGGCCTTGACGGCATTGGGATGGATCGGGGTGACGACGAAGCCGGCCTCGACGAGGGCATCGACCAGGAGGCCGGAGGGCCGCTCGATGGCGATCGGGATCACGCCCGGCGCGCCGTGCTCTTGCAGGCGCGTCACGAGCACCGCCAGCCCGGCCCGGTCGTGGCTGACCTCGAACCGGTCGAGCACCATGCCCTTGGCGTCGATCACGCAGACGGCGTGGGCGCCGGAGCCCCAATCGACGCCGACCCAGATCCCCATAGGCTCGTCTCCTCCGTCTGGCGTATGATCCCGATTGCCGGGAGCCCTGGCGGGATGCTCATTGACCGGCGCTCTGGGCGGCAACCCACGGCGCATCTTCCTGTAGCCCGTCGCGGACTCCCGGCCGCCGCCGCTCCGCAGCTCTCACGCGGGCCCTCGAAGGGCGAGCAACACTGGCGATCACGACGGCGGCACGGGACAAGCGCGCCAAGTACCAGGCCAGTGAAAGGTTGAATGAGCCGACATCGGCGACCGACCGCGGCCGAGCTGGCGCTCTGGCAGAGCGTCATGGCCGAGACGCTGCCGTCGGGCGAGCGGCGGGAGCCGTCACCGCCGCGGGCGACCGAGACAACGCCATCTACGACCGTGCGCCGGCGCCCGACCGCCGTGCCGCGACCCCACGCGCGGGCGCTCGATCCGCAGCGGCCGGTCGACCTCGACCGCCGGACCTGGCTGCGCCTGAAGCGCGGTCGGGTCGAGGTCGAGCAGCGCCTCGACCTGCACGGCCAGACCCAGGCGCAGGCGCACCAGCGCCTGCAGGCGTTCGTTGCCGACGCGATCGTCAGGGGCTCTCGCTGCGTCCTCGTCGTCACCGGCAAGGGCCTCGAGACCGGCGGCACGCTCCGCCACATGGTGCCGCGCTGGCTGAACGAGGAGCCCAACCGCGCCCGGGTCATCGCCTTCACCCCGGCGCAGCCGCACGACGGCGGCGCGGGCGCGCTCTACGTCCTGCTGCGCCGGCGCCGGGCCGACCGCTGATCGCCCCCCAAGCCCGGCAGCAGATCCCGGCCGGGCCCGGACCGCGATGATTGCAGCCGGCACGCGGGCGGGCTGAGACGCGCTCAAGGGTTTGTTCACCGACCCGAAGAGAAAGTGGGAACGGCGGAAGTGGCAGCGGGGATCAATCGGCATGAGCGCGGGGCAAAGCGACCACGGGCTGCACCATGCGGCGGCCGGCGCGCTCTGGCCGTCATCCTTGCGATCGGCGCGGCCCGGGGCTGGCTGGCGCCCGATCGCGGCACTGCTTGCGATCCTGATGGCGCTGGCGCTCGCCGTTCGGCTCGGCGGCACGATCAACAACGACGTCGCGTGGTATATCTATTCCGCGAACGCCTTCCTGGACGGCGGCCGGCTCTACGACGACATCTTCTTCGAGGTCAATCCGCCGCTCATGCTCTACCTCACGGTACCGGGCGTCGCCCTCGCCCGGCTGACCGGGATCGGGCTGGTCCCGGGGTATGTGCTCTCGGTCTTCGCCGTCATCGCCCTCTCGCTGTCCCTCAGCGCGGCGGTCCTTTCCGCCCGGGCGAGCGTCGGTACCCTCATCCTCCTGTTTCTGGTCCTGACGGTCCTGCCGGCGGCGGATTTTGGGCAGCGCTCCCACCTGATGATGGCCCTGATCCTTCCCTACCTGCTGCTGACCAGCGCTCGCCTGGGCGCCGACGGGCCCCCAGTGGCGCTGCTGGCCGCGGCCGTGGGGGCCGCTGCCGGCCTCGGGTTTGCAATCAAGCCCCACTACCTGCTGCTGCCGGCGACCCTCGAACTCGTGCTGTGGTGGCGGTCGCGGCGCCCGGCGTCGGCGCTGCTGCGCGCCGAGACGCTGGCGCTCGGCGCCGTGCTCGCGTCCTATGCTGCGGCGATCCTCGTGTTCACACCCGAATACCCGACGCGCGTGATCCCCTACGCACTCGAGGTCTACAGCAGCGCGTATCGCAACGGCTGGCGCTTCGTGCTGGCCCGGCCGGAGACGCTGCTGGTGCCAATGGCGGCGCTCCTGCACCTGCGAACCCGGCGCCAACTGGCTGCGCCGCAGGCGGCGATGGGCGATGTCTTCACCGCCGCGGGGCTGGCGCTGTTCGTGGTCTATCTGATCCAGATGAAGGGCTGGAACTACCAGATCTACCCAACGAGCGCGATGCTGGTCCTGGTCGCCGGCAATCTCGCCCTGGCAACGCCCGCGCTGGGGCCGCCGCTGCGGCTGGTCGGCGCCGCGCTCGTTGGCCTGTTCGTGACCAAGGCCGCGATCCTGGCCGACAACCGCTACCCGCTGATGGACCGGCTGCTGCCGGTGATCAGCGCGCAGGGCGCGAAGGTCATCTATTTCTTTTCGTCCAACACCTGGACCGGCTTCCCGATGACGGTCTATGCCAACGTCGAGTGGGCGTCGCGCTTTCCGGCGCTCTGGCTGTTGCCCGGGATCGTCAACGCCGAACCGGACCGGGATCCTGGAGCCCTGGCCGAGATCGACCGCTTCCTGACGGAGGCGGTGATCACCGACCTCTCGGCGCGCCCGCCCGACCTCGTCTTTGTCGACGCCCGCTCGGAAAAGCCCTGGTACGCCAGGCCCGGCTTCGATTTCATCGAGCACTTCTCGGTGAATCCCCGGTTCGCGGCTTTATGGGCCGGTTACCAGAGGATCGACGAGATCGACGGCTTCGAGATCTACCAGCGGCTGTCCCCAGCTGTTCATTTTTCCTCAACTGAGGCCGGGTAGCATCCGCCCTCTTGGCTGCCGAGCATCAGCAATGTGCCGGATCGTCTCCCCATGCTGCACGAGATCGCGGTCCATCTGATCGAGCCGGCTTTCTACCTGTTCTTGCCACAGCACAGATTCTTCTGGTTCTACTTGTGCTCCGCGATCGGCATTGCGCTGGTCATCTGCTACTTCCGGCAGTCGACCGGCGAAGGCCGCTCGATTCCGGCGGCTCTTCGCGCGGCTTTTCCGCGCCGCATCTTCCTGCACCGGTCAGCCCTCCTCGATTACCGCTACGTCTTGATCAACCACGTTCTGCAGGTCGTGATTCTCGGCGCCCTGATCGTCAACACCGCAACGATGACTGGAGGGTTCCTGGCGTTTCTCCGCTTCGCCTTGGGCGGTGAAGGCACGAATGCCACGCCCGGCCCGGTGGCGAGCGTCATCTTCACGCTCTGCATGGTACTCGCCCTCGACGGCGGCCTGTTCGTAGCCCACTGGCTGCAGCACAAGATCCCGACACTGTGGGAGTTTCACACGGTGCACCATTCCGCCGAGGTGCTGACGCCGATCACGGTCTTGCGCATGCACCCGGTGGACATGATCCTGAATGCATTGACCCAGGCGGCCCTGCTCGGCGCCGCCAATGCCGTGTTCCTGTACATCTACAGCGCCCCGGTCAGCGAAGTCACCGTGGTGGGGGCCAATGCGTTGACCTTCCTGTTCTTCGTCGGCGGCTACCACCTGCGCCACTCGCACATCTGGATCATGTTCCCGCGCGGAATCCGCGACCCTATCAGCAGCCCAGCTCTGCACCACATCCATCACAGCAAGAGCCCGAAGCATTTCGACAAGAACTTCGCCCGGATTTTTACCTTCTGGGACCGCCTTGCCGGCACGCTCTACATCCCGAAGCAGAAGGAGGAGCTGGAGTTCGGGCTCGAGGAGAAGGACCACAAGCAACTGAGCACGATCTGGCAGCTGTACGCGACGCCGTTCCGCAAGGCCTTCGGGCGCCTCCGCCGCGCAACTCGCCGTGCCGAATCGGCGCACTGATCGGCGAGCCACACGCGCCGCCCCTTCACGAGGTCGGTGTTCGCGAGCCTGAAGCGGCCGGTCGGCTCCTGAGAGAAGCCCTGGACGTCGGCGCGCGCGGCGTCGCGGAACGGACTGCAGCCGAGGTCGATCCGGCGCCGCCCGACTTCGACGTGGCGGCCGCGGCTTGACCCCGGCGCGCCCGCTGGTATCAATCTTGGGGCGCGACCATCCTACCGGGGCGAGCAGCTTCATGGGTCGGGCGAGCGCCGAGGCGGGAGCGAAAGAGCCAGGTGGCAAGCGGCCGGCGGCGCCGTCCGATCCGGTCGCCGCGATCGCCGCGAGCCGGGACGCGCAGGGTTTCCCTTCCGACAGCGCGCGGCAGCGACCGCTCGAGCAGGCGCTGGCCTACTACCGCGACCTCTACGATGCCGCCCCGGTCGGCTACCTGCTGCTGGACGCCGAGGGCGGCATCGAGGACATCAACCGGACCGGTGCCGCGATCCTGGGTTGGGTCCCGGACTGGCTGGTGGGCAAGCCCTTCGCCCGCTGGGTGATGCGCGAGGACCGGCCGCTGTTTGCCCGGCATCTGCGCGAGTTGCAGGAGCCGGGCGGGCGGCTGACCCAGGAACTGAGGATCAAGACCCGCAGCGGCTGGCCCCTGCAGGTCCGGTTGGACAGCACCCGCAGCGCGAGCGAGGGGAACGGCAGCACCCTCTTGCGCACCATCATGGTCGACGTGTCCACGCACCGGTTCGCCGAGCGCCAGGCGCGGTTGATGCAGAGCCGGCTGGCGCATGCGGCCAGGGTGAGCGCCGTCGGCGCGATGGCCTCCTGCCTGGCGCACGATCTGAGCCAGCCGCTGGGCACGATCACGCTGAACTGCGATGCCGCCCTACGGCTGGTTCGCACGACCTCGGGCGATCGCGAACAGCTCGCCGAAGCGCTGGTGCACGCCTCGGCGGCGGCCGCCTACGCCGGCGAGATCACCCGCCATTTGCGGCGGTTCCTGCGCAAGGACGGCGACGGGGTGCTCGCCGTCGCGCTGCCCGCCCTGATCTCGGAAGCGATCCGGTTGGTCGAGGCCGAGGCGCGCGACCACGACGTCAGCATCGAGGTGGAGTGCGCTCAGGGTCTGCCGGCGGTGCTGGTGGAGCCGGTCCACATCGAGCAGGTGCTGGTCAACCTCGTCTCGAACAGTATCGAGGCCATGCGCAACGCGGAGAGCGCCGTGCGCCGGGTCGCGATCCTGGCGCAGCGGCGCAAGACCGCCCAGGTCCAGGTCTGCGTGCGGGACACAGGGCCCGGGATGAACGGCAGCTGTGCCGCATGGGCGTTCCAGCCGTTCTACACGACCAAGGACGACGGGATGGGCCTCGGGCTGTCGGTCTGCCGTTCCATCATCGAGGCGCATGGGGGCAAGCTCTGGCTCGGGTCGTCCGCCGGGGCCGGCGCGGCTCTGCACTTCACGCTGCCCGCCGTGCCGCAATGAGCCCGCCCGTGGACCCGGATCGCACCATCTTCGTGATCGACGATGACCAGGCGTTTCTCGACGCCATGGTGCGCTCCCTGCAAGGGGCCGGCTTGAAGGTCGCGAGCTTCCGGGCGGCGGAGGCGTTCCTGGAGGCTTACCAGCCGGCACAGGCTGGCTGCCTGGTGGCGGACATCCGGCTGCCGCGGATGAGCGGCCTCGAGCTGCAGGAAACCCTGGCGGAGCGCCGGCTGCATATCCCGATCGTGTTCATCACCGGGCATGGCGACGTGGCCATGGCGGTGACCGCGCTGAAGAGGGGCGCCGTCGACTTCCTGGAAAAGCCCTTTTCCGAGCAGGCGCTGCTCGACAGCGTCGAGAGCGCGCTCGCGCACGATGGCAGGGTCCGCAACCTCGAGGCGGACCGTGCCACGATCATGGAGCGCCTGGCGCAGCTGACGCCGCGCGAGCGCGAGGTGCTGGCGGCGGTGGTCGCGGACAGGTCCGCCAAGCAGATCGCCGCCCAACTCCACCTCAGTCCGCGCACGGTCGAGCACCATCGCGAGCATGTGATGGCCAAGATGGGCGCGGCGTCCTGGCGCGATCTGTTCATCATGGCGGTGGTCGGCGGCCTGCACGAGCCGCACCTGTAGGGTCGGAATCTGGGGATCGATCCCCATTTCCATTCCGCCGCCCAGCCTCCATAGATAGAATTCTAAACTGTCGGCGCAGCCGGCGCAGGCTCGCCCGACGCTGGCCGAGCACTCGCAGGGGAGGCGTTCCATGCCTGAGACCGTGCCGTTCGGGCGCGCCAACGTGCACACACCGGCGGTCGAGGAGGTCCACATCATCTGGATCACCGCCGGGCTCGGCTGCGATGGCGATTCGGTCTCGATCACCGCCGCCAGCCTGCCGAGCGTCGAGGACGTGGTGCTCGGCGCCATTCCGGGCCTGCCCAAGGTGCATCTGCACAACCCGGTCCTCGCCTACGAGAACGGCGCCGAGTTCATGCAGTACTGGTATCAGGCGGAGCGTGGCGACATCGAGAACTTCGTGCTGGTGGTCGAGGGCTCGATCCCCAACGAGAAGCTGAGCGGCGACGGCTACTGGGCGGCGATGGGCACCAACCCGGAAACCGGGCAGCCGATCACCACCAACGAGTGGATCGACCGCCTGGCGCCCAAGGCGCTGGCGGTGATCGGCGCCGGCACCTGCGCGACCTACGGCGGTATCCACGCCATGCAGGGCAATCCCACGGGCTGCATGGGCCTGAACGACTACCTGGGCTGGGACTGGAAATCCAAGGCGGGCCTGCCGGTCGTCAACGTCCCGGGATGCCCTGTGCAGCCCGACAACTTCATGGAGACCGTGCTCTATCTGCTGCGCCAGCTGGCCGGCCTCGCGCCGATGATCCCGCTCGACGATGCCGGCCGGCCCAGGTGGCTGTTCGGCAAGACGGTCCACGAGGGCTGCGATCGCGCCGGCTACTACGAGCAGGGGCAGTTCGCCAAGGAGTACGGCCAGCCCGAATGCCTGGTGAAGATCGGCTGCTGGGGCCCGGCGGTGCAGTGCAACGTGCCCAAGCGCGGCTGGATGGACGGGGTCGGCGGCTGCCCCAACGTCGGCGGCATCTGCATCGGCTGCACCATGCCGGGCTTTCCCGACAAGTTCATGCCGTTCATGGACGAGCCGCCGGGCGGCGTCCTGTCGTCGTCCCTGGTCAAGCCGTACGGGCGCCTGGTCTACTGGCTGCGCGGCTTCACCAACAAGACGCTCAACGAGGAGCCGAAGTGGCGCCATAACCGGCCGCAGCTGACCACCGGCTATCAGCCCCACTGATCCTTCTTCCAGGAGAGGCCTGCCATGGCGACCATTGCACCCGAGCGCGCCCGCACCCGGAAGCCAGCGCGCGGCAACATCGTCGAGATGAACTGGGATCCGATCACCCGGATCGTCGGCAGTCTCGGCATCTTCACCAAGATCGACTTTGACAACCGCGAGGTCGTGGAGTGTCACAGCACCTCGTCGATCTTCCGCGGCTACAGCATCTTCATGAAGGGCAAGGATCCGCGCGACGCGCATTTCATCACCAGTCGGATCTGCGGGATCTGCGGCGACAATCACGCGACCTGCTCGGTCTACGCCCAGAACATGGCCTATGGCATCAAGCCGCCGCCGCTCGCCGAGTGGATCATCAATCTCGGCGAGGCCGCCGAGTACATGTTCGACCACAACATCTTCCAGGACAATCTGGTCGGCGTCGACTTCTGCGAGCGGATGGTCAGGGAAACCAATCCGGGCGTCTGGGAGCAGGCGCAGCGCACCGAAGCGCCCAACGCGCAGCACCACGGCTACCGCACCATCGGCGAAATCATGCGCGCGCTGAACCCCTTCGAGGGCGAGTTCTACCGCGAAACCCTGCAGGTCAGCCGCTACACCCGCGAGATGTTCTGCCTGATGGAGGGCCGCCACGTCCATCCGTCGACCCTCTACCCGGGCGGGGTGGGGACGGTGGCGACGCCGCAGCTGTTCACCGACTACCTCACGCGGCTGATGCGCTACATCGAGTTCATGAAGAAGTGCGTGCCGCTGCATGACGACCTGTTCGACTTCTTCTACGAGGCGCTGCCGGGCTACGAGGAGGTCGGCCGGCGGCGCATCCTTCTGGGCTGCTGGGGCTCGTACCAGGACCCGGACGTCTGCGACTACGACTACAAGACGATGCCCGAGTGGGGCCGGGCGATGTTCGTCACCCCCGGCGTCGTGGTCGACGGCGAGCTCGTGACCAACAATCTGGTCGACATCAACCTGCAGATCCGGATCCTGTTGGGCAGCAGCTACTACGAAGACTGGGACAACCAGGAGATCTTCGTCCGCAAGGACCCGCTCGGCAATGACGTCGACCCCAAGCATCCCTGGAATCAGACCACCACGCCGCGACCGCAAAAGCGCGACTTCGCCGGCAAATACTCGTGGGTCATGTCGCCGCGCTGGCTCGACAAGCGCACCGGCGACCATCTGGCGCTCGATACCGGCGGCGGGCCGATCGCCCGGCTCTGGGCGACGGCGTTGGCGGGCCTGGTCAACATCGGCTACGTCCAGGCGACCGGCGACAGCGTCAGGATCTACCTGCCCCGGACCGCGCTCAAGCCGGAGATGGAGCTGGAGTGGAAGATCCCGAAGTGGAGCAACGCGCTCGAGCGCGATCGCGCCCGCACCTATTTCCAGGCCTATTCCGCGGCGGCAGCACTCTATTTCGTCGAGAAGGCGCTGGCGGAGATCCAGGCCGGACGCACCCGGACCTGGACCGACTTCAAGGTCCCGGACGAGGCGATCGGATGCGGTTTCCATGAGGCGGTCCGCGGCGTGCTTTCGCACCACCTGGTGATCCGGGGCGGCAAGATCGCCAACTACCACCCCTATCCGCCGACGCCCTGGAACGCCAACCCGCGCGACATCTACGGCACCCCCGGCCCGTACGAGGACGCCGTCCAAGGTACGCCGATCTTCGAGGAGAACGGGCCGGACAAGTTCAAGGGGATCGACATCATGCGCACGGTGCGCAGCTTCGATCCCTGCCTGCCCTGCGGCGTGCACATGTACCTGGGCGGCGGCAAGACGCTCAAGACCATGCACTCGCCGACGTTCGGCGTCGGCAAGGGCGATCATTCATGACCGGCAAAGGTCCGGACGCGCTCGAGCGGCAGGAGCTGGAGCGCGTCCAGGAGCTGATCGCCGCGCTCGATGGGCTTTCCGACCCCGCGCTCGCAGCACCCGCGCGCGAGCTCGTGCAGCTGGTGCTCGACCTGCACGGCGGCGGGCTGGCGCGGGTGCTCGAGATCGTCGCCGACGCCGACAACGGCGGCGCCCTGCTCGAGCGGCTCGCGATCGACGAGCGAATCAAGGGCCTGCTGCTGCTGCATGGGCTGCATCCAGTGTCTCTCGAGATCCGCGTCCATAGGGCGGTCGAGCGGCTGCGCCCGCATCTCGCGGTGATCGGCCTCAGCGTGCAGGCGGCCGTCATCGAGGGCAGCGGGCTGCGTCTCGAGCTGCGCTGCGACGGCCACGGCCACGGCCCGCTGCGGGCGGACGCGTTGCGCCGCGAGATCGAGGACGCCGTCTTCGAAGCCGCCCCGGACGTCGCCGGCGTCACGGTCGAGGGCCTGCCGGTGCCGGCAGCCGAGGCGGCGCGCGCGGTCGTCTGGAGCTGGTCCCGGGACCAGCCCGGGGCGACCGGTCGTCGAGCCTGAGGGCAGAAGATGGCGGCCGGCGCCGGAGCGGGCAACTGGGTGGCGGCGCTGCGCCGCTTCGCACAGAAGCCGGTCGCGATCGAGCACTGTGAGCTCTGTGACCAGCCGATCGCCGCCGACCACGCCCATCTGATCGAGCCGGATACGCACCGGCTGCTGTGCGCCTGCCAGGCCTGCGCTCTTTTGTTCGCGGATCGCCCGGACGGCCGCTACCGGACCGTGCCGCGGGGCGTCCGGCGTCTCGACCGCGTCGAGATCCCCGATGCCGAATGGGAAGCGCTCCGGCTGCCGATCGACATGGCCTTCTTCTACCACAGCAGCAAAGACGGCCACGTGGTGGCGATGTACCCGGGCCCGGCCGGCGCTACCCAGTCGCTGCTCGACCTGTCCGCATGGCAACGACTGGCCACCAGCAACCCGGTGCTGGCCGAGCTCGCGCCCGACGTCGAGGCCCTGCTCGTCAACCGGGTCAATGGCGTCCGCGAATACTACCGGGTCCCGATCGATCACTGCTATGCGCTGGTCGGCCTGATCCGCCGCCATTGGCGGGGTCTGTCCGGCGGCAGCGAGGCGTGGCAGGCGATCGGCGACTTCTTCGCCTGGCTGCAGGCCGAGCCCGACAGCCTTCGGGGCCGGGGCCATGCCTGAGCTCGCCTTCAGGGTCGAAGGCGCCGAAGTCGAGCGCTTTGCGGCCGCACCCCTGATCCGGCTTCGATTGCACGTGACCAACGTCGAGCCGGCGGTGCGCATCCGCAATGTCTTGCTGCAGTGCCAGATCCGGATCGAGGCGACCCGCCGGTTCTATGGTTCGGCGGAGCAATCGCGCCTGCGCGAGCTGTTCGGCGAGCCGAAGGACTGGAGTCATACCCTGCGCAGCCTGCTCTGGACCCACGTCAACGTCACCGTGCCAGCCTTTGCCGGCGAGTGCATCGTCGACCTGCCGGTGCCCTGCAGCTACGACTTCAACCTCGCCATCGCCAAGTACTTCTACGGTCTTGATGCCGGCGAGGTGCCGCTGCTGCTCCTGTTCAGTGGCACGGTGTTCTACGACAACGCGGCTGGCGCCCTGCAATTGGACCAGATCGCCTGGAGCAAGGAGGCGAATTTCCGGCTGCCGGTCAGCCTCTGGCAGGAGATGACGGCGCACTACTACCCGGACGGGACGTGGCTTTGCCTCTCGCGCGCCGTGTTCGAGCGCATCTACGGCTACAAGCGCGCCCACGGCTTTTTGACCTTCGAGCAGGCGCTGGAAAGCCTGCTCGACCGGCAGACCGAGACGGTCGCATGAACCTCGCCTCGGCCGAGACGATCGTCCGCGCCGTGCTCTACGAGGGCTACATCCTCTATCCCTACCGGGCGTCCTCGATCAAGAACCGCCAGCGCTGGACCTTCGGCGGCCTGTTTCCCGCAGCCTACGCACGCGCGGGCGGCACGGGCGATGCCTGCCGGATGCAAACCCAATGCCTGCTGCGCGGCAATTCCAAGACCCGGGTCGAGGTGCGGGTGCATTTCCTCCACATCATGCACCGCCAGGTGGGCCGGCTGGCGGAGCCTCTCGGCGCGCTGCCGGAGGACGGCGAACCGGCCTTCACCGCGGTCGAGGCGCTCGAGCTCGACGGCGAGCAGCACCTCACCTGGCAGGAGGCGATCGAGCGCGAGGTCGAGGTCAGCATCGCCGGCATCGGCTCGCTTCTGGCTGCGCCCGAGCGCCTGACGTTCGGCTTCCCCGGCGCCCGCGAGCTGACGCCGCTTCGCGTGGCTGGCGGCGGCATCGCGGGGGTGCTGCTGCGCACGCGCATGCCCGTGGCGGGCGAGGTCAGCCTGGCGGCCGAGCGCGTCACCGACGCGGTCTTCCGGCTGACCGTTGAGATCCTCAATACGACGCCGCTTGCCGAGGCGCTGGGGCGGAGCGAGGCGCAGCTCTCCGCGCTCGCCTCGACCCACACGATCCTTGGCACCGACGGCGCGTTCGTCTCCCTGCTCGATCCGCCCGAGGCGCTCGCCGGGGCCGCGGCGGCCTGCGCCAACCAGGGCACCTGGCCCGTGCTGGTGGGGCCGCCCGGCGCCTGCGACACGCTCCTGTCCTCGCCGATCATCCTCTACGACCATCCGCAGGTGGCGCCGGAGAGCCCGGGCGACCTCTACGACGGCACCGAGATCGACGAGATCCTGAGCCTGCGTATCCTCGCCATGGCAGATTCGGAGAAGCGCGAGATGGCGGCGGTCGACGAGCGCGCCCGGGCGCTTCTCGAGCGCACCGAAACGCTCACGCCGGAGCAGTGGCAGGCCATGCACGGCACCTTGCGCAGCTCGGTCGACGGACCGCGGCTCGCCTGCGTTCAAGACGGCGGGCGCGAGCTCAGGGTCGGCGATCGCGTCCGCCTGCACCCCAAGGGCGGCGCCGACATCATGGACCTCGTGCTCGCGGGCAAGACCGCCGTGATCGAGGCGATCGAGCGGGATTTCGAGGACCGGCTGCACGTGGCCGTCGCGATCGACGACGATCCGGGCCGCGAGTTCGGTCTCGCGCGCATGCCGGGCCACCGCTTCTTCTTCTCGCCCGAGGAGATCGAAGTTCTGGCCGGTCCGAGGCCGGCATCATGAGCGCGCTCCTGATCGCCTGCGTCGGCAATATCTTCAAGGGCGATGACGCCTTCGGCGTCGAGGTGGCGCGGCGCCTCGCCGGGCGCGCGCTGCCGCCGGGCGTGGATCTCGTCGATTTTGGCATCAGGGGCATCGATCTCACCTACGCCCTGCTCGATCGCTACGACAGCGCGGTGCTGGTCGATGCCACGCAGCAGGGCGGTTCGCCGGGGACGCTCTACGTGATCGAGCCGGAGCCCGGCGACGCGGCGGACGGCGAGCTGATCCTCGCCCCCCACGACCTCGACCCGACCAGGGTCTTGCGCATGGTGACCGCCATGTGCGGGCGCTGCCGGCGGATCGTGCTGGTGGGCTGCGAGCCGGAAACCTTCGGGGACGAGCTCGAGGGCAAGATGGGCTTGAGCGCGCCGGTGGCGGCGGCCGCGGACGAGGCCGTGCACGTCATCGCGCGCGTGGTGGCGGACCTGCTCGGTCCGGACCCGGGCACTGACTTTGCGGGAGGCATGAGATGCACGGCTGGCTGATCTTCTGGATCGTGGTGTTGGCGTTGATCGTCTTCGCGATCGGCGCGAACGCCAAGGACATCCAGCGTTACTACAAGATCCGGAACATGTGAGCGGCGGCGCCGGGGACAGGACTTGGCGATCGCCCTCGAGCACTGGCCGGACCAGGCTCCGGCAGCCGCCCGGATCGCCGGCGAGCGGGTCCGCGTGCGCGGCCTGGTGCAGGGCGTGGGCTTCCGGCCACACGCCTTCCGGCTCGCGACCGAGTGCGGTCTTGCAGGCGAGGTCTGGAACGATGCCGAGGGCGTGATCGTCCGGATCTGGGGCCCGGCCGCCGCGCGCCGGCTTTTCCTCCGGCGCCTGCGCACCGAGGCGCCGCCGCTCGCGCGCATCGACGCCCTGGAAACCCTGCCGCTCGGCGGGGCGCCGCCGCAGCGGGCCTTTCGCATCCTCGCCAGTCACGCCGGCGCCGTCCGGACCGGCGTCGCCCCCGATGCCGCGACCTGCCCGGCGTGCCTCGCCGAGGTCCGCGATCCGGACGACCGGCGCCATCGCTATCCCTTCACCAACTGCACCGATTGCGGGCCCAGGCTCTCGATCGTGGGCGGCATTCCCTACGATCGCGCCCGCACCAGCATGGCCGGCTTCACGATGTGCGCCGCCTGCCAGGCCGAGTACGACGACCCGGGCGATCGCCGGTTCCACGCCCAGCCCAACGCCTGCCCCCGATGCGGGCCGCGCCTCTGGCTGGAAAGCGCGCGCGAGGCCAATGCCGACCCGATCGCGGCGACGCGCGAACGGCTCGCCGCCGGCGAGATCGTCGCGATCAAAGGGATCGGCGGCTTTCACCTCGCGGTCGATGCGACCGATGCCGACGCCGTGCAGCGCCTGCGGACGCGCAAGCGCCGGTACGACAAGCCGTTCGCTCTGATGGCGAGCGACATCGACGTCGTGCGGCGCTACTGCGCGCTGAGCGCGGACGAGCAGGCGCTGCTGACCAGTCCGGCCGCCCCGATCGTGATCCTCGCGGCCGCCGGGCGCGAGCGCGTGGCACCCGGGGTGGCACCGGGCCAGCGCAGCTTGGGCGTCATGCTGCCCTACACGCCGCTGCACCACCTCCTGCTCGAGGGTCTGGAGCGGCCGATCGTGCTGACCAGCGGCAATCCTTCCGAGGAGCCGCAATGCACGGGCAACGAGGCCGCGCGCGCCAGGCTGTCGGGGATCACGGGCCACCTGCTGATGCACGATCGCGCCATCCTCAACCGCGTCGACGATTCGGTGGTTCGGGTCATGGACGGCGCGCCGCGCCTGCTGCGCCGCGCGCGCGGCTACGCCCCGGCGCCGCTGCCTCTGCCCGACGGATTTGCGAGTGCACCGCCGATACTCGCGATGGGGGCCGAGCTCAAGAACACGTTCTGCCTGCTCCAGGACGGCCGGGCGACCCTTTCCCAGCACATCGGCGATCTCGAAGACGCGGCGACCTTTGCCGACTACCGCGCCAGCCTCGCGCTCTACCGCTCGCTGCTGGGGCACGAGCCCGAGGTCGTCGCTCTCGACCGGCATCCCGACTACCTCTCGACCAAGCTCGGCCGCGAGCTCGGGCTCGAGGTGATCGCGGTGCAGCACCATCACGCCCATATCGCGAGCTGCCTGGCCGAGAACGGCGTGCCGCTTGATGCCGACCCGGTGCTGGGCGTGGCGCTCGACGGCTTGGGCTACGGCGAGGACGGCACGATCTGGGGCGGCGAGGTCCTGCGCGCGGACTACCGCGGCTTCACGCGGCTCGCCCATCTCCGGCCGGTGCCGATGTTGGGCGGCGCCCAGAGCCGTCCGCGAGCCCTGGCGCAACGCCTATGCCCAGATCCGCGCGGCTCTGGGCTGGGAGCGGTTCGCCCGCGAGCATGCGCAGCTGGAGCTGTGCGCCGATCTGCAGGGCCGGCCGCTCGCCACGATGGAGGCGATGCTGGCCCGGAACCTGAACTGCCCGCTCTCGAGCTCCTGCGGCCGGCTGTTCGATGCCGTGGCCGCAGCGCTCGGCATCTGCCGCGACCGGGCGGGCTACGAGGGCCAGGCCGCGATCGAGCTGGAGGCCTCGATCGACGACGCAGCGCTCGCGGCCGCGGGCGCGGGCTACCCGTTCGCGCTCGAGCGCGCGGCCGGGCAGACCGTCCTCGACGGCGCGCCGATGTGGCTGGCCCTGCTTGGCGATCTGGCGGCGGCCACGCCGCGCTCGGTCATCGCGGCGCGCTTCCATCTCGGCTTCGCCGACGCGATCGTCGACCTCCTGGACGCTCTGCGGGACGGGCGCTTCGAGACGGTCGCGTTGTCGGGCGGGGTCTTCCAGAATCGCATCCTGTTCGAGCGGGTGAGCGCCGGGCTGCGCGAAAGAGGCTTCACCCTCCTCAGCCACCGCCGCGTGCCGGCCAACGACGGCGGCCTCGCGCTTGGCCAGGCGGCGGTCGCCGCGGCGCGCGTGCTCGCAACCCGAACCGATCGTGAGGTGGCGGTATGTGTCTAGGGATCCCCGGCCAGATCGTCGCGATCAGCGATGCCGGCAACAGCCGCGGCATCGTCAGCATCTCCGGCGTCCGGCGCGAGATCAACCTGCACTGCGTGATCGACGAGCAGCACCCGGTCGAGGCCTGCGTCGGGGACTGGGTGCTGGTGCACGTCGGCTTCGCCATGAGCCGGATCGACGAGGACGAAGCCGCGAGGACGCTGGCCGTGCTGGCCGAGCTCGGCGAGATGCAGGCGGAGCTGGAGGCGATGCAGGCCGCGGAGGGCTGATCATGGCCGACGAACGAGACGAGCTGCGCTCGCTCTATCCATTCCTGCACGGCGGCCACAAGGACCCCGCGAAGGAGAACGCGGCGCTGCTGGAATCGGTGCGCCAGAAGGCCGGCCACAGCGTCGAGGTCAAGCGGGGTTTCTTCGAGGATAACGCGCAGGGCGTGGTGGACGCCGCGCACGCGATCGCCGCGGTCTATCGGCAAAAGGGCCGCATGTTCGCGATGGGCAACGGCGGATCGAGCTGCGATGCGGCGCACTTCGCGGTCGAGTTCCTGCACCCGATCACCGCCGGCCGGCCGGCGCTCGCCGCGATCAACCTCACGACCGACGTCGCCATGCTGACCGCGGTCGGCAACGACGTCGAGCTTCGAGCACATCTTCGTCCGCCAGGTGATCGCGCACGCGCGCGCCGGCGACGGCCTGATCGGTTTTTCCACCAGCGGCAACTCGGCCAACCTGCTCGCGGCCTACGCCCGGGCGAAGATGATCGGGCTCACCACCATCGGGCTTGCCGGCGGCGATGGCGGCAAGATGGCGGCGAGCCCCGATCTCGATCATTGCCTGGTGGTGCCGACCGACAGCATCCATCGCGTCCAGGAGACCCACGTCGCGATCTATCACGTCATCTGGGACCTGGTGCACACGCTGCTCGCGGACGACCGGGGCAACCTGGCGAGGGGGCCGGCATGAAATACGTCGACGAGTTCCGCGACCCGGACAAGGCGCGCGCTCTGCTGCGGCAGATCGAGCGTCTGGTCGGCGAGATCGAGACCTGCCGCAGGCGGCCTTTGCAGCTGATGGAGGTCTGCGGCGGCCACACCCACTCGATCTTCAAATACGGCCTCGAGACCATGCTGCCGGCTGAGATCGAGCTCGTGCACGGGCCGGGCTGCCCGGTCTGCGTGCTGCCGATGGGCCGGGTCGACGACTGCGTGGCGCTGGCCGAGCACCCGAGCGTCATCTTCACGACCTTCGGTGACGCCATGCGCGTGCCCGGCTCGAAAAAAAGCCTGCTCCAGGCCAAGGCCGACGGCGCCGACGTGCGCATGGTCTATTCGCCGATGGACGCGCTCAGGATCGCCGGGGCCAATCCGGACAAGGAGATCGTCTTTTTCGGGCTTGGCTTCGAGACCACGATGCCGAGCACGGCACTCACCGTGCTCGAGGCCGAGCGCCAGGGCATCCGGAATTTTTCCTTGTTTTGCAATCACATCACGATCATCCCGACGATCAAGGCGATCCTGGATTCGCCCGAGCTCACCCTCGATGGCTTCGTGGGCCCAGGGCATGTCAGCACGGTGATCGGGACGGCACCCTACGACTTCATCTCGCGCCACTATAAGAAGCCGCTGGTGGTGGCGGGCTTCGAGCCGCTCGACATCCTGCAGTCGGTCTGGATGCTCCTGAAGCAGATCAGGGAGGGCCGCTGCGAGGTCGAGAACCAGTACCAGCGGGTCGTGCCCGAGGCGGGCAATCGGCCGGCGCTCGAGGCGGTAGCCCTGGTCTTCGAGCTGCGCGAGTTCTTCGAGTGGCGCGGCCTCGGCTCGATCGATCATTCGGGCGTCCGCATCCGCGAGGCCTATGCGGCCTTCGATGCCGAGCGCAAATTCTCGGTGCCCAACCTCAAGATCGCCGATCCCAAGTCCTGCCAGTGCGGCGAGGTCCTCAAGGGCGTGATCAAACCCTGGCAGTGCAAGGTGTTCGGCACGGCGTGCACGCCGGAGACGCCGCTCGGCGCGCTCATGGTGTCCTCGGAGGGCGCCTGCGCGGCCTACTACAACTATGGTGGCGTGCAGCTTGCCGAGCTGCTGCGCGCGCGGGCCGGCCCGAAACCGGAGCGAGAACCGGAGCGGGCGATCGGATGAGCGCGCGCGGGCTGCCGGTCGCTTCGGGCGCGCAGGCGGGCGGCATCCGCCGGCGCAGCGGCAAGCTGCGCGATACCCGCATCACCCTCTCGCACGGCGGCGGCGGCAAGGCGATGCGCGACCTGATCGACGACGTCTTCGTCGCGAGCTTCGCCAACGAGGTTCTGGCGACCATGGAGGACCAGGCCCGGATCCCGCTCGCCGACCTGCTGGGCGCGGGCGATCGCCTGGCCTTCACCACCGACTCCTACGTGGTCGATCCTCTATTCTTTCCGGGCGCCGACATCGGCAAGCTCGCGGTCAACGGCACCGTCAACGATCTCGCGGTCGGCGGGGCGCGGCCGCTCTTTCTCAGCTGTGCGGTGATCCTCGAAGAGGGGCTGGACGTGGCGACGCTCCGCCGCGTCGTGGCCTCGATGCGGGCGGCCGCCGAGGCGGCCGGCGTCAGGGTGATCACCGGCGACACCAAGGTCGTGCAGCGCGGCGCCGCCGACAAGCTGTTCATCAATACCGCAGGCCTCGGCGTGATCCGCGAGGGGTTGGAGCTGCACGCCAGCGCGGCGCGGGCGGGCGATGTCGTCCTCGTCAACGGGCACCTCGGCGACCATGGCGCGGCCGTTCTCAACGCCCGCGGCGACCTCGCGCTCGAGACCTCGATCGAGAGCGACTGCCAGCCGCTGAACGGGCTGATCGAGGCCCTTCTCGATGCGTGCCCCGAGGTCCGTTGCCTGCGCGATGCGACCCGCGGGGGCCTGGCCACCGTCCTCAACGAGTTTGCCCAGGCCGCAGACGTCGGCATGCGGATCGACGAGCGCGCCCTGCCGATCCGGGACGAGGTCAAGGGCATGTGCGAGCTCCTGGGCCTCGACCCCTTGTACCTCGCCAACGAGGGTAAGCTCGTGGCGGTGGTGCCCCCCCGCTCCGCCACGACCGCGCTCGCGGCGCTGCGCGGGCATCCGGCCGGCCGGGACGCGGCGCGCATCGGCGAGGTGCACGAGGCGCCCGCCGGCACCGTGCTGCTGGACACCGTCTTCGGCGGCGCCCGGATCGTCGACATGCTGGTCGGCGAGCAGCTGCCGAGGATCTGCTGATGGCGCGCCGGGGACGCGAGCCGGCCGGCCATGCATGAGCTCAGCATCACGCAGAGCATCGTCGACGCCTGCGCCGAACGGGCAGAGGGCGCCCGCGTCAACCGCGTGCGCGTGGAGATCGGCCGGCTGACCTGCGTGCAGCCCGATGCCCTGCGCTTTTGCTACGACGTCTGCACCGAAGGCACGAGCCTTGCGGGCTCCGAGCTGGAGATCATCGAGATCCGGGGCCGCGCCCGCTGCCGCGCCTGCGGCGAGGAGCTCGAGCTGGACGACCTGCTGACCCCTTGCGGCTGCGGCTCCCACGACCTCGAGCTGATCGCCGGCGAGGATCTCAGGATCAAAGAGATGGAGGTGATGTAGTGTGCACGACCTGCGGCTGCTCGGATCACGCCGAGGCCACGCTCACCGACCCGAACAGCGGTCAAAGCAGGCCCATCGGGGCGCACGGGCATCACCATCACCACGACCATGGTCATGAGCACGGCCACGCGCACGCCCACGACCACATTCATGACCACGTCCACCATGACCACGTCCACGGCACCACGGTTGCGCTCGAGCAGAGGATCCTGGCCAAGAACGAGCGCTACGCCGAGCGCAATCGCGGCTGGCTGGAGGGCCGCGGTATCCTGGCGCTGAACCTGATGAGCGCGCCCGGCGCCGGCAAGACCACGCTGCTCGAGCGGACCATCCGGGCGCTGGGCGACGAGCTGCCGGTCAGCGTGGTCGAGGGCGATCAGGAGACCATGCTCGATGCCGAGCGCATCGCCGCCACCGGCTGCCGGACCCTCCAGGTCAACACCGGCGCCGGCTGCCATCTCGAGGCGGAGATGCTGGCCGACGCCTTGAAGCAGCTCGCGCCGCCTTTGAACTCGCTGCTCATGATCGAGAACGTCGGCAACCTCGTCTGCCCCGCCCTGTTCGATCTCGGCGAGCGCGCCAGGGTCGTGATCCTGTCGGTCACCGAGGGCGAGGACAAGCCGATCAAGTACCCGCACATGTTCCGCGCCGCCGACCTCATGATCCTGAACAAGATCGACCTTTTGCCGCATGTCGATTTCGACGTCGGGCGCTGCCTCGCCTACGCCCGTCGGGTCAACCCCGGGATCGAATGCCTGCAGCTTTCGGCGACCACCGGGCAGGGCCTCGATTCCTGGCTCGACTGGCTGCGCCGGCGGGTCGGCGCTCTCGCGGAAATGACCGTTCAGGCCGTCAATCGCGGCGCCGATTCGATCAGTTGAAGAACCGGCTCGGCCTGAAGTCGTCGAGCTCGGGGCGCGGGCGCTCGCGCACGACTTCGTCGGCGATCGCCTGCGCCAGGAAGGGCGACAGCGTGACGCCGCTGTGGGTCACGGCGAGGTAGTAGCCATCCAGCCTCGGCATCGGGCCGACCGCCGAGAGCCCGTCCTTCGGCATCGGCCGCAGGGCGATCCTCGCCGCCTCGGGGACGACCCCCCGCAGGCAGGGGAGCAGCCTTCGGGCGCCTTCCATGACCGCGAGCGCGGCCGGCATCGAGGGCGTCGGCGTCATCTCGATCGAGACCAGCTGGTCCGCTTCGCTGGTCCGCATCATCAGGCGCCCGGCGCCGTCCGGGCGGTAGTGGACCTGCGGCGAGAGCACCACGTGCCGGGTGCTGGTCGCGACCGGCGGCGTGAACACGAGGAAGCCCACGGTCGGCGCGAGCGGCAGCTTGGCGCCATCACCGTCGGGGAAGCTGTCGGCCCAGCTTCCGGCGCAGCTCACGACCGCGTCCGCTGCAATGCTCTTGCCGTCGGAGGTCCGGACCCCTTTGACCCGGCTGCCGGCAGTCTCGATCGCCGTCACTCTGGCACCGCAGCGTAGCTCGGCGCCGTGCGCGATCGCCGCTTTCACCATGGCGTTGGCGTAGGGGACCGGATCGAGCCAGCCGTCCTCGCAGAAGAAGGAGATCGGCTCGTCGTCGTCGATGCGATCGGGGTCGATGTCGGGCTCGAGCTCCTTGAGCCTCGCCTTGCCGATCAGCTCGACCGGATAGTCCCAGGCCTCGAGCATCCTGATCTTGTCGAGCAGGGCCGGGCGTCCGGCCCGGTCGCCCCACTCGATCATGCCGCTCGGGTGCCACCAGCCGGGCGAACCGAAGGCTTCGTGCACCGCCTTGTGCGCCGCCATGCCGGCGCAGTTGAGGTCGTGATAGGACTTGGGCGGCTTGCAGTTGGCGTTGGTCCAGGCGAAGCTGGTCCCGGAGGTGCCGCCGCCCACCCGGTTGGCCTCGAGGATGACGACCGAGGCTCCGGCCTCGGCGAGGCGCCAGGCAACCGCCGAACCGATGACCCCCGCTCCGATGACCGCGATCTTCATCATGGATCTCCTCTGCGGAGCCCGGTGTGCCGATTGCTTAGGCCCTGATTTCGAGGCGGTGGATGGTCGCGGCTTCGACCGCCGGCCAGTCGATGCCGATGCCGAGGCCGGGCGCGTCGGGCACCCGGACGTCGCCCTGGGCGTCGGGCCGGATCACGTCCAGGGCGCCATGTTCGAATGCGGGATAGGGTGCCGGCTGCTCGAAGTAGCGGCAGTTGGTGTGCGCGAGCATGACGTGCAGGTTGGCGGCCTGGGTCAGGGTATAGCCCCAGCACTGCAGTTCGCAGGTGGTATTGTGGGCCTCGGCGAGCGCCATGATCTTGCGCGCCGGCGTGATGCCGCCCGCGATCGTGACGTCGACCCGGGCGGCGCTCCAGGCGCCCGCCGCGAGGCCCCGCTCGACGCCGGCGAGGTCGAGGACCGTGTTGCCGCCCGGCAGGATCGGCACGGCGCTGTGGCGGCGGAGCAGGGCGTAGCCTTCGAGATCGGTGTCGAGCAAGGGCGCCTCGAACCAGGTCAGCCCGAAGGGCTCGAGCCGCCTGGCAGCGCTCAGCGCCTGATCGCGCGTGTAGCGCTGCTCGACGTCGAGCATCAGGGCGAGACCCTGGTCAGCGAGCGCGCGGTGCACCGTCTCGACCATCGGCAGATCGCGCGACGGCTCGCACCAGCAATGGAACTTGACCGCCGTGAACCCCTCCGCTTGGCGCGCGGCGCAGTAGTCGACGTAGGCCTGGGCGTCGGCGAGCAGCGGGGTACTGGCGTAGGCCGGGACGCGGTCGCGGGCGCCGCCCAGCAGCTGGTGGAGCGGCAGATCGGCGAGCTTGGCGGCCATGTCCCAGAGCGCGATGTCGACGAGCGCGCCCGCCTGCGGCACGAGCGGCGTGTTGAGCGAGCGCAGGCGGAACCAGAGCGCCTCCCGCTCGAGCGCGCTCCGGCCGATGACCTCCGGCAACAGGTAGCGCAGGGTCTCGGCGACCGAGCGGTCGAACGAGTGCGAGGAGCACATCGCCGCCCCTGCGATACCCTCGAGGCCACCTTTGGTCGTGAGCTTCAGGATCGTGTTGGCCATGTATTGCTCGGGCATCCCCTGCGCCCAGGCGTAGCGCTCGGTCTCGGGCCCGACGACCCAGACCTCGGCGCGCTCGATTGCAAGATCGCGCATCGCTCATTCCTCCGCTTCAGGGTGTACCGCCCACGGCACTCTCGCCATGCCAGCCGAGATGGCTGAGGAACTCGCGCGTGCGGGCGACGCGCGGGTTCTCGAAAATCACCGCGGGCGTGCCTTCCTCGATCACCCGGCCGCGGTCGAACACCACCACCCGGTCGCCGACCCGGCGCGCGAAGTCCATCTCGTGGGTGACCACGACCATGGTCATGCCCTCGTCGGCGAGCGCCTTCATGACCGCCAGCACTTCGCCCACGGTCTCCGGGTCGAGGGCCGAGGTCGGCTCGTCGAACAGCATGAGGTCGGGCTGCATGGCGAGCGCGCGGGCGATCGCGACCCGCTGCTGCTGGCCGCCCGAGAGCTGCGCCGGGTGCTTTGCGGCGTGATCGGCAAGGCCGACCTTGACCAGCAGCGCCATCGCCCGCGCCTCCGCCGCCGCGGGCTTCAGGCCAAGCACCATCCGCGGCCCGATCGCGACGTTGCGCAGGGCCGTGAGGTGAGGAAAGAGCTCGAAGTTCTGGAACACCATGCCCATGCGCCGGCGGATCTGGCGCACATCACGCTGCCCCGGCCGGACCTCCTCGCCATCGAACCGGATGCGCCCGCCGTCCGGCTGCTCGAGCGCATTCAGGCAGCGAAGGAACGTCGATTTGCCGGAGCCCGAGGGCCCGATCAGGCAGACGACTTCGCCCCGGGCGACGCTCAAGGAGACGCCCTCGAGAGCGAGCTGGACGCCGAACCGCTTGACCACGCCCTCGGCGAGAAGGATCGGCGCCGCGCGGCTCATTCGATCACCCGGAAGCGGCGGTGGATCCAGTCGACGAGCTTCGCCTGCGGATAGCCCATCAGCCAGTAGAGCGCCGCCATGGCACTCAGGATCTCGAGGATCCGATAGGTCTCGGCCCGCAGCTTGAGCGCGACGTAGGAAAGGTCGGCGACCGCGATCACCGACACGAGCGACGTGTCCTTAAACAAGGAGACCCAGGTCGAGGCGAGCGCCGGCAGGACGCGCATCACGGCCTGGGGCAGGACGATCTTGAAGAACACCTGCGGCGTGCTCATGCCGAGTGCCAGGCCCGCGTTCCACTGGCCCGCCCGGATCGATGTGATGCCGGCGCGGAAGGTCTCGGAGTTGAAGGACGAGATGTTGCAGATCAGGCCCACCAGGGCGGTCGTCCATTCCGAGAACCGGATGTCGAAGAAGGCCGGCAGGACGTAGAACGCCCAGTAGAGCTGGAGGATCAAGGGCGTCGCGCGGAAGAACTCGACGAAAGCGGTCGCGAGCAGCCGGACCGGTGCGACGGGCGCCATGCGCAGCGCGGCCAGGATCAGGCCGCCCGGGATCGCGAGCGTCATCGTGATCACGGTCAGCATGATCGTGACGGCCGCTCCTTGCAGCAGCAGCGGCAGGTTGGCCCAGACGACCGCCCACTCGAAGGTCACGACGAGCCCAGATGGGCGACGCGCCGATACAGACGATCGACCCCGCGCGCCACCGGATAGCACAGCGCGAAGTAGACCAGCATGGCGCAGCTGTAGATCTCGAACGGCCGAAAGGTCTTGCCGGCGACGATCTGCGACTGGCGCATCAGCTCCGGGACGGCGATCACCGAGGCGATCGCGCTGTCCTTGATCGCGATCACCAGGAGCGAGCCGAGCGCCGGCAGCATCCGGATCAAGGCCTGCGGCAGGATGATCGAGCGGACCGCCTGCGTCCGGCTCATGCCGAGCGCGAGCGCCGCCCGCATCTGGCCGGGCCGCACCGAGGTGAGGCCGGCGCGGATGACTTCTGCGACGTAGGCCGCAAGATGCAGGCCAAGCGCCGTGATCCCGGCGGTCACCGCGTTCAGCGAATGGCCGACCAGCAGCGGGAAGGAGAAGTAGGTCCAGACCAAGACCACCAGGACCGGGATCGCCCGCATGGTATCGACGTAGAAGCCGAGGACCAGCTCGAGTGCCCGGCCGCCGTAGACCCGGCCGGCGCCGACGAGAAGGCCGAGGACCGTGCCGACCAGCATCGAGGCGAGGCTGACCAGCACCGTCGTGCCGAGCGCCTTGGCGAGGAATGGCCAAGCGGCGACGATCGGCGACAGGTCGATGGTCATCGGCGCCAGGCGGCGCCCTCGGCCATGGGCGCGAGGTCAGGCCGTTCGGCGATCAGCTGCCCTTGAGCAGCTCCAATTCGGCCGCCGTGACCTGGTCCTTGACCTCCTCGTAGACCGCCTGCAGCCAGTCGCGGAACACGGTGTCCTTCTTGTCCACGGCGAGGCCCACGCCGGTCGCCATCTCGTTGCTTTGCAGGCAATCGTCCCCGGCGGGAAACACCACGAGGCCGGGGACCTGCTTGTCGAGCTGCGGCCAGGCGACGTTGTCGATCGAGGCGAAGTCGGCGCGCTTGGACATCACCTCCTCGACCGGCGCGTTGGCGCCCGAGCCTGAGACCGCGCGGAACTTGACCTTGGGGAAACGGGTCGGCGCCCAGGCCTCGGGCGGCGTGCCGGTGAAATACGCCATGGTGAGGTCGTCCCGGTTCAGATCGTCGACGCTCTTGGCTTCCTGGAGCTTGGGATTGCTCGCAAGGCCGAAGAAGCAGAGCGAGGAGCGCGAGTAGACGACGAAATTGACGACCTCGAGGCGCTTGGGCGTGACCGCGAGCGGCGCGATCGAGATGTCGGCATCGCCAGTCGCAAGGATCGGAACCTTGGTCTCGTGGCTGACCGGCACGACCTCGAGGGGCACGCCTAGGCGCTTGGCGTACTCCTTGGCCAGCACCCAGGCCGGGCCCGAGAACTGCTCGCCGCTGCCGGTCGTGTTCTCGGGCAGCCACGGGAACTCGCCGATCGCGGCGACCCGCAGGCTGCCGCGTTCCTTGATGGCATCGATCTTGGGACTCTGGCCCGGCGCCGGCACATCGGTGGATGCGGCGTGGCCGGGGGACGTCAGGAGCACGGTCGCGAGGGCGGCAACGGACAGCGCGGCGCCCCGGCGGGTCAGGTGAAGCATGGCGGTCCTCCCTGGAAACGCGGTTGAGCGATGATAGGGACCACGGCTGGAGGCGGCAAGCTGGGAGGCCCGAGCCTTCCAAACCCGCTTGACACCGGTTTAGTTTAGTTCAGTAAGTTCACTAAACCTGCGCCCCGATCCGATACGGCGTCGGCGGGGAGGGCGCATCCGCAAGGGTGCAAGATGGGAGCACAGCGATGATCCGAACTAAACTTGCCCTGATCGTGGCGGCGGCGCCCTGGCCTTCGGCGCTACGGCGGCACAGGCGCAGGACAAGCAGCTGACGCTCTGCTGGGCCGCCTGGGACCCGGCCAACGCGCTGGCCGAGCTGTCCAAGGACTTCACCCGCCGCGAGCGGCATCAAGATGAACTTCGAGTTCGTGCCCTGGACCGGCTTCGCCGACCGCTTCATCAACGAGCTCAACTCTCATGGCAAGCTGTGCGACCTGCTGATCGGCGACAGCCAGTGGATCGGCGGTGGCGCCACCTATGGCCACTACGTCAAGCTCAACGACTTTTTCGACGCCAACGGCATCTCGATGGACGCTTTCCTGCCGGCGACCGTCTACGCCTATTCGACCTGGCCGAAGGGCACGCCCAATTACTGGGCGCTGCCGGCAATGGGCGACGCGCTCGGCTGGATCTACCGCAAGAACTGGTTCGCGCGGCCCGAGATCCGCGAAGCCTTCAAGGCCCAGTACGGCCGCGAGCTCGGCGTGCCCAAGAACTGGGACGAGCTGATGGAGGTCGGCAAGTTCTTCCAGGGCCGAGAGATCGACGGCAAGACCGTCTATGGCATGGCGATCTATACCGAGCGCGGCTCCGAGGGCATCACGATGGGGGTGACCGCGGCGCTCTATACCTGGGGCTTCCAGTACGAGGACCCCAAGAAGCCGTATCACATGGAGGGCTTCGTCAACAGTCCGGACGCGGTCAAGGCGCTCGAGTTCTACAAGGACCTGTTCAAATGCTGCACGCCGCCCGGGCACACCGATGCCTACATGACCGCCAATCTCGATGCCTATAAGTCGGGCCAGGTCGCGATGCAGATGAACTGGTTCGCCTTCATGCCCGGCATCCTCAAGGACGCCGACGTCGGCGGCGACAAGTCCGGCTTCTTCGTCAATCCGCCGGAGAAGGTCGAGGCCTCGGTGCTCGGCGGCCAGGGCATCTCGGTCGTCTCCTATTCCGACAAGAAGGACCTGGCGCTCGAGTACATCAAGTGGTTCGCGCAGCCCGCGGTCCAGAAGAAGTGGTGGGCGCTCGGCGGCTATTCCTGCTCCAAGGCAGTCCTCGAGGACCCGAACTTCCCGAATACGGCGCCGTTCGCCGCCGACTTCCTGAAGGCGATGAGCAACGTCAAGGACTTCTGGCAGGAGCCGACCTACGCCGAGCTGCTGCAGTCGATGCAAAAGCGCGTCCACGACTACGTGGTGGCCGACCAGGGCACGGCCCAGGAGGCGCTCGACAAGCTGATCCAGGACTGGACCCAGGTGTTCGAGGACGACGGCAAGTATAACAACTGAGCTGGATGGCGCCCGACGCGGCCGGCCGGCAGCGCGCCCGGCCGGCCGCCGCCGCCCCCGAGCCTGGTCGAGCTGTAATGACCGAGACGACAGCCACCGCCCTGAACCGCCGCGTCGGCGCGTCGGTCGCCGGCCCGATCGTCCGGCCGGTGCGCGGACTGTCCGACCGGCTGATCGCCTGGTGGTTCATCGCCCCGACCATCCTTTTGCTCCTGGCGATCAACATCTTTCCCCTACTCTGGACGATCTATCTCAGCTTCACCGACTACCGGGCGAACCAGCCGGGTCGCGAGGTCAAGTGGATCGGCCTCAAGAATTTCGAGCGGCTCCTCCAGAGCGAGGACATCTGGGGTTATCTGCAAGTCACGGCGCATTTCGTCTGCTGGTCGATCTTGCTACAGGTGCTGCTCGGCCTCGGCCTCGCCCTCCTGATCAATCGACAGTTCAAGAGCCACGGCTTCTGGACCACCCTGATCCTGCTTCCGATGATGCTGTCGCCGGCAGTGGTCGGCGTGTTCTGGCGCTATCTGTTCCAGCCGCAGGCCGGGATCTTCAACTACATCGTCAATTTCTTCATCGGCGCGGGCGACTTCACGATGATCGGCGATGTGCGCCTGTCGCCCTGGGCGATCGTGCTGGTCGATACCTGGATGTGGACGCCGTACGTGATGCTGATCTGCCTCGCCGGCCTGCGCTCGATCCCGGACTACATCTACGAGGCCGCCGAGGTCGACCGCGCCTCGCCCTGGCGGACGTTCTGGAGCATCACCTTGCCGATGGTGCTGCCGTTCTTGATGCTGGCCGTGCTGTTCCGCGCCATCGAGAACTTCAAGATGTTCGACATGGTGGTCGAGCTGACCTCGGGCGGTCCGGGCTCGATCACCGAGCTCGCCTCGATCAACCTGAAGCGCGAGGCGTTCGAGAACTGGCGGACCGGCTACTCCTCGGCGTTCGCGATCATCCTGTTCGTGACCGTGTTCGGCGCCGCCAACATCTACGTCAAGGCGCTCAACCGGGTGAAGCAGCGATGAGCGCTGCCGCCGACGCCGCCCGCTCGGTGATCGCGCCGTCCGCCCGCTCGCGGATGATCGCGGCCGGCCTCGTGATCGCCTACGCGCTGGTCGCGCTGATCCCGCTCGTCTGGATCTTCTTCACGGGCTTCAAGACGCCGTCTGAGGCGATCGCCTACCCGCCCAAGGTGATCTTCGAGCCCTCGCTCGAGGGCTACGTCAACCTGTTCACCGACCGCACCCGTCAGACGCCCGAATACATGGCGAGCCTGCCGCCGCCCGCGACCTGGTACGACAAGCTCGTGCGCTCGCGCAACATGGTGATCACCGGTCCCTCGCGCTTTGCCGGCCGCTACCTCAACTCCTTGATCATCGGCTTCGGCTCGACCTTCCTTGCGGTCTTCCTCGGCACGCTTTCGGCCTACGCCTTCTCGCGCTTCAAGGTGCCGCTCAAGGACGACCTTTTGTTCTTCATCCTCTCGACCCGGATGATGCCCCCGGTCGCGGTCGCGATCCCGATCTATCTGATGTACCGGGCGCTCGGCCTCTCCGACACCCACCTCGGCATGATCATCCTCTATACCGCGGTCAACCTCAGCCTGTCGGTCTGGCTGCTCAAGGGCTTCATGGACGAGATCCCGCGCGAATACGAGGAAGCCGCGATGACCGACGGCTACACGCGCTTCCAGGCATTCTACAAAGTCGTCCTGCCGCAGGCGACCACCGGCATCGCCGCGACCGCGATCTTCTGCCTGATCTTCAGCTGGAACGAGTATGCGTTCGCGCTGCTCCTGACCAGCGGCCAGGCGCAGACCGCACCACCCTTCATCCCGATCATCATCGGCGAGGGCGGCCTCGACTGGCCGGCGGTCGCGGCCGGCACCACCTTGTTCCTGCTGCCGGTCGTGATCTTCACCGTGCTGCTGCGCCAGCACCTGTTGCGCGGCATCACGTTCGGGGCGGTGCGCAAATGAGCAGCCGGCTGCGCCGCCTGTTCCGCCGCGGCCCCTGGGAGAACGCGGCGACGCTCCTGATCGGCGCCGGCGTCGTCATGCTCATGCAGCCGCTCTCGCTGGCGCTCTTCAGCCACTCCTTTGCGGTCATCCTTGTCGGCACGATCGGCTTCGTGATCGTGAGCCACTTCCCAGAGGACTGATGGTGGACTGATGGCCGAGATCCGCCTCGAGCACGTGGCCAAGCGCTTCGACGAGTTCACAGCCGTGCGTGACAGCAGCTTTGTGATCGAACACGGCCAGTTCTTCGTGCTGCTCGGGCCGTCGGGCTGCGGCAAGACCACGACCTTGCGCATGATCGCGGGTCTCGAGCTGCCGAGCGCCGGCCGTATCCTTTTGGACGGCGAGGACGTCACCAGCAAGCGCGCGGGGCAGCGCGACATCGCCTTCGTGTTCCAGTTGTTCGCGCTCTACCCGCACATGAACGTGCGCAAGAACCTCGCTTTCCCGCTCAAGGCCGAGGGCCGGCCGCGGGCCGAGGTCCGCGAGCGGGTCGCCGAGGTCGCAAGGCTCTTGCGCATCGAGGACATCCTGGATCAGCCGGTCTCGGGTCTGGCCGGCGGCGACCGCCAGCGCGTGGCGCTCGGCCGCGCGATCATCCGCCGGCCCAAGGCCTTTCTCATGGACGAGCCGCTCGGCGCCCTCGACGCCGCGCTGCGCGAGGTCATGTGCGAGGAGCTGCGCCGGCTGCACGACCGGATCGGTGCCACCACGGTCTACGTCACTCACGATCAGATCGAGGCCATGGCGATGGCCGACAAGATCGCGGTCATGAACGCGGGCGAGGTCCAGCAGCTGGCAGCACCGTCCGAGATCTACGCCCGGCCGCGGACCCGCTTCGTCGCCGGCTTCATCGGCAGCCCGGCGATGAACTTTTTGCCGGCCGTGGGCCCGGTTGCCGCGGGGGCGACCGCGCTCAGGGTCAACGGCAGCGAGATCGCAGTACCGCGGCTGCACGAGCCGCTCGGCCACGAGGAGGCGGTCCTCGGCGTCCGCCCGGAGCACATCAGGGTCGCCGACGACGGGCAGTTGCGCGGGCGCGTGTTCGGCGTCGAATACATGGGCGCCCGCCAGCTGATCACCGTCGACACCAGCGCCGGCCGCCTCAAGATCCGTGCCCCGAACACGGTCCGCGCGCGCTTCGGCGAGACCATCGGTCTCGACTTTTGGACCGAGGCGCTGGTCGTGTTCGACGGCCGTTCGGAGCGCGCGCTGATGAGCGACCTCTTCGACGAGCCCGCCCATGGCTGAGGTCGTGCTCGCCGCCGTGACCAAGCACTTCGGACGCCGGGCCGCCGTCCGCGACCTCAGCCTCGAGGTCAGGGATGGCGAGTTCCTGGTCCTGCTCGGCCCGACCGGCGCCGGCAAGACCACGACCTTGCGCCTGATCGCCGGCCTCGAGGAGCCCGATCAGGGCCGGCTCGCGATCGGCGGCGTCGATGTCACCAGAGCGCCGCCCGCCGCCCGCGACACAGCGCTCGTCTTCCAGCAGTATTCGCTCTATCCGCACATGAGCGTCTACGACAACCTCGCCTTCCCGCTGCGTGCGCCCGCCCGGCGCTGGCCGGAGGACCAGATCCGCGCCCGCGTCGAGGAGATCGCCCGCCTGCTGCGGATCGAGGCCAAGCTCGCCAACCGCGCGACCCAGCTCTCGGGCGGCGAGATGCAGCGGGTGGCGATCGGCCGGGCGCTGGTGCGCAAGCCCGCGCTCTATCTGATGGACGAGCCCCTGTCCTCGCTCGATGCCAAGCTGCGCGAGGACCTGCGGATCGAGCTCAAGCGCATCCAGGTCGACCTCGGTGCGACGATCGTCTACGTCACCCACGACCAGATCGAGGCCATGACGCTTGCCGACCGGATCGGCGTGCTCGACCGCGGCCAGCTCGCGCAGATCGGAGCCCCCAGGGAGATCTACCAGGCGCCCGCCGACGTCGAGGTGGCGCGCCGGCTCGGCTCGCCGCCCATCAACCTTCTGCCGGCCGATGCTTTCGGACCGGTCGTCGCACCGGCCGGGACGACCACCATCGGCATCCGGCCGGAGGAGGTCCTGATCGGCCGCGGCGGCCGCGCCGCGACCGTGCGCCAGGTCGAGCACCTCGGCGCCGAGACCGTGATCCTGCTCGAGGTCGCGAGCTTTCAGATGCACGCGCTAGCGGCCCCGGGTCTCGAGATCCGGCCGGGTGCTACGACCACGGTCGATCCGGCCCTCGAGACGGCTTTGTTCTTCGCGGCCGATGGCCGCCGGCTGCCGGCGCCGACGGTGCGGGAGAGGGTCCATGGCGGCTGACCTCGTCGGCCGGCTGATCGACGCCGCGGTCGCGGCGATCGGCGCCAATGCCGAGCGGCTGACGGCGCTCGATCAGGCGATCGGCGATGGCGATCACGGCCTCAACATGCGCCGCGGCTTCGATGCGATCGCGGCCGCGCGCGCGGAGCTGATCGCCCTGCCGCTCGGTCAGGCGCTGCAGAAGGCCGGGATGGCGCTCGTGATGAAGGTTGGCGGCGCCTCCGGCCCGCTCTACGGCAGCCTGCTGATGGCGATGGGCAAAGCCGAGCCGCAGGAGGTCAAGGCGATGCTGCGCGCCGGCGTCGAGGCGGTGAAGCGGCGCGGCAAAGCCGACGTCGGTCAGAAGACCATGCTCGACGTCCTGGTGCCGACCCTGCGGGCGCTCGAGGAGGCCGGCGGCGTCGCGCCGGCTGAGCTGCTCGAACGGGTGCGCGCTGCGGCCGAGGACGCCCTCGCCGCGACCGGCCCGATGCAGGCGACCGCCGGCCGCGCGTCCTACCTCGGCGCGCGCTCGATCGGGCACCTCGACCCCGGCGCCGCATCGAGCGCGCTTCTGATCGGGGCGGCCTGCGACGTGCTGGCGGGCGAGATCTGAGCCATGGCCGACCGGGTCGCGATCGTGATCGTCTCGCATTCGCCAAAGGTCGCCGAGGGGGCCGCCGACATGGTGCGCGAGATGGTGGGCCTCGAGGTCAAGGTCGCCCACTGCGGCGGCAACCCCGAGGGCGGCCTCGGCACCGACGTCGCACAGATCAAGGCCGCGATCGAGCAGGTCTACGGGCCGGCGGGCGTCGCCATGCTGGTCGATCTCGGCGGCGCCGAGACCAACAGCGAGATGGCGATCGAGCTGTTGCCCGCGGACTGGCAGGAGCGGATCGTCATCTGCAACGCGCCGATCGTCGAGGGTGCCGTCATGGCCGCGACCGAGGCCGCGGGCGGCAGCCCGCTCGCCGAGGTGCGCGCCACCGCCGAAGAGCTTTCCCCATGAGGCACCGAGATGGACATCGCTGACCCGACCGAGCCGGAGGCGGCGCGCGCCAGCGGCGGCGCGGTCGTGCGCGACCCGACCGGCCTGCACGCGCGCCCCGCGGTCAAGCTCACCAAGCTCGCCAAGCAGTTCGAGGCGGCGGTCAGGGTCCGCGCCGGCAGCAGCGACGACTGGGTCAATGCCAAGTCGCCGAACCGGGTCATGAAGCTCAAGGCCCGCCACGGCGAGACCGTCTCGTTCGAGGCCGAAGGCGCCGATGCTGCCCAGGCCGTCGTCGCGCTGGTGGCGCTGGTCGAGCGCAACTTCGATGAGTGAGGCGCCGCCGATGATCCTGGACGGGATTTCGGCATCGCGCGGGGTCGCGGTCGGCCGGATCGCGCTCCGTCATCGCGACCTCGCCCTCGCCCGGATCAAGGGCACGCCCGCCGAAGAGCGGGCGGCGCTGCAGACGGCGATGGCCAAAGCGGCAGCGCACCTCGAGGCGCTGGCGGCGAGCGCCGAGCGGATGGCGGCCGAGATCCTCGAATTTCAGATCGCCCTGCTCGAGGACGACGATCTGATCGAGCCGGTCTTCGCCGAAATCGCCCTGGGCGCGCCCGCCGATCGCGCCTGGACGGCGGCGCTCGAGCGCGAGATCGCCGACTACGCGACGGGTGACGAGACCCTCGGCGCGCGTGCCGGTGATCTCGCCGATCTGCGCGACCGCGTCGAGGCAGCGCTCGCGCCGGTTTCGCCCCGGCCCGCCGGCAACGGCGCCGAGCGGGCGATCCTGGTCGCCCCGGACCTGACCCCGTCCCGCTTCCTCGAGACCGACTGGACCCGCTACCTCGGCGCCGCGCTCGAGCGCGGCAGCCTCGCCGGGCATGTGGCGCTGCTCGCGCGCGCCCGCGGCACCCCGCTCGTGGTGGGCCTCGGGCCAGCTTGCGCGCGCCTTTGCGACGGCGCGCCCGCGGTCCTGGACGCCGACGCCGGGCGGCTGATCGTGAACCCGGATGCCGCGACGGTCGCCGGCATGGAGACGCGCCTGCGCCGGTCCACGGCACAGCGCGCATCCGAGGCGGGGCTGCTCGGCCGGCCGGCGACCACGGCGGACGGCGAGCGGGTGGCCGTGCTCGTCAATGTCGACGATCCGGCGCTGCTGGCGACGCTCGATCCGCGCCACTTCGACGGCATCGGCCTGACCCGGACCGAGTTCCTGTTCCAGGGCCCCCTGCTCCCGGACGAGGACCGCCAGCTCGCCGCCTACGCGGACGTGCTGCGCTGGGCAGCGGGCCGTCCGGTCGTGATCCGCACCCTCGATGCCGGCGGCGACAAGCCGATCGCCGGCCTGACCCCCGAGGGCGAGCGCAACCCGTTCCTCGGCCTGCGCGGGCTCCGGCTCTCGCTCGCCAGGCCGGACATCTTCCGCAACCAGCTCAGGGCGCTCGCGCGCGCCGCGCGGCTCGGGCCGCTCAAGGTCATGGCGCCGATGGTCAGCGCTTCCGACGAGTTCGAGGCCTTCCGGCAGCTGTTCGAGGACGTGCTCGCGGAGCTCGCGGCCGAAGGCATCGCGACCGCCCGGCCGGCGCTCGGCATGATGGTCGAGGTGCCGGCCGCGGCCCTGAACATCGCCGCCTTCGCGGCCGAGTTCGTCTCGATCGGCAGCAACGATCTGATCCAGTACGTGATGGCGGCGAGCCGCGACGAGCCGGCGGTCGCCGGCCTCTACCGCCCTCGCGATCCGGCCGTACTCGAGCTGATCCGCCGGGTCGTGGACGTGGGCGCCGCCCAGGGCAAAGAGGTGAGCCTCTGCGGCGAGATGGCCTCCGAGGCAGCGCTCGTGCCGGTCCTGCTCGAGGCGGGCCTGCGTTGCCTCTCGGTGGCGCCGGCCGCGATCGGCCCGGTCAAGGCGGCGATCGCCGCCTGGCGGCCAGGGGCATCCGGAAGCGGCCCCGATGGATGAGCCGGCGCCACCGGTCGCATCCCGCGAGGAGGCGGTCCGCGCCTACAAGCGCCTCCTGCAGACCTATCTCGACCGGCGGCCGTCGGGCACCCGCCAGAAAATCGCCCTCGCGCTCGGCAAGAACAAGAGCTTCGTCACCCAGATCACCAACCCCGCCTACTCGGCGCCGGTGCCGGCACGCCATCTCGGCACGATCCTCGAGATCTGCCATCTGGCGCCCGAGGAGCGCGGCGCCTTCCTTGCCGCCTATCGGGCCGCGCATCCGATCCGCAGCCAGACGATCGCGCTCGAGCCCGCCCAGGAGGGCGACCACGTGATCCAGATCCGGGTCCCGAACCTCGGCGATCCGCGGCTCCAACGCGAGCTCGAAGAGACGATCCGGCATACGGCGAGCCGCATCATCGCGCTGCTCACCAGGCGATGAACGACCACCATGGGCCAGGGAGGGATGGCATGAAAAAACTGATCAACGCGGTCGACGCCGTGCTGCGCGAAAGCCTGGACGGGTTCGGCGCGGCCCATCCCGATCTCGTCAGGGTGGTGCACGCGCCGACCTACGTCGTGCGCGCCGATGCCCCCGTCGCGGGCAAGGTCGCCCTGATCTCGGGCGGCGGCTCGGGCCACGAGCCGTTGCACGCGGGCTTCGTCGGCCGCGGCATGCTGGATGCCGCCTGCCCGGGCGAAGTGTTCACCTCGCCGACGCCGGATCAGATGGTCGCGGCCGCCGAGGCGGCAGACGGCGGCGCCGGCGTCCTGTTCATCGTCAAGAACTACTCGGGCGACGTCATGAACTTCGAGATGGCCGTCGAGCTGCTCCCGGGCCCGCCGGCGACCGTGCTCATCAATGACGACGTCGCGGTCGAGGGTTCGACCTGGACCACGGGCCGCCGCGGCGTCGCCGGCACGGTGATCGTCGAGAAGATCGTCGGCGCCGCCGCCGAGGCCGGGGCCGACCTCGCCGCCTGCAAGGCGCTGGGCGACCGGGTCAACCAGGCGACCGGCTCGATGGGCGTGGCGCTCAGCAGCTGCACGGTGCCGGCCGCCGGCAGGCCCACCTTCGAGCTCGGCGAGGACGAGATGGAGATGGGGGTCGGCATCCACGGCGAGCCGGGCCGCAAGCGCGTCAGGCTCGCAGCGGCCGATGCGATCGCCGAGGAAATGATCGGCGCGATCTGCCAGTCCGTCCAGCCGAAGCGCGGCGCGCCGGTCCTGCTGCTCGTCAACGGCTTCGGCGGCACGCCCTTGATGGAGCTGTACCTCATGTACGAAGCCGCAAGGAAGCAATGCGCGGCGCGGGGCTTCGAGATCGCGCGCTCGCTGGTCGGCAACTTCACGACCTCGCTCGAGATGGCCGGCTGCTCGCTGACCTTGACCCGCCTCGACGACGAGCTGATCGGGCTCTGGGACGCCCCGGTCCACACAGCCGGGCTCCGCTGGCGCTGCTGAGTGGCCATGCAGCCCCTTCGGGCCGTCGTCCGGGCCGTGCCGTCCACGACCTCCTTCGGCGGCGCCGCCCACCGACCGCAGCGCGCCGACCCTGGCCGGTCGCTGCCCCGTCCGCCGCCAGCGTCCCGCCCGGGATCCATGCCCCGAACGGATTCCCACGGTCGCATGGACCACCCGAAGAAAAGGCTAACGCGCCCCCGTTAACGATCAGTTAACGGTCAAATCTGGCCTCGGGCCCGTGGTCGGCCTGGTCCTCCCGCCCGCGATCGACCGCCCGGACCCGATCGGCCTAAACTCGGGTCGAGGACTGTTCTGGCATCGGAGCGACCTGCTGATGCGCAAGATGGGCGCCGCGATCGAAACCGCGCCGGACGATCGGGCTTCGAGCCGCCGGCCGCGGGCGGGCCTGGTCGACGTCGACCGCCTCGAGGCGCTGCTGATCGAGGCGGCGCGGGGCCGGCGCTCCCTCACCTACGCCGAGGTGCTGGCCCACTTCGGGATTCGGATCACGCCGCGCCGGGTCTACGGCCTCTGCCGCGACCTCGGCACCGTCAGCGAGCGCAACCTTGCGCGCGGCGAGCCCGAGCTCGCCGTCCTCGTGGTCCGCAAATCCGACCGCCTGCCGGGCGACGGCTTCTTTCACGGTGCCTGGTTGGACGGCAGCTACGACGGGCCCGCGACCGGGCCCCGGGCCCGCGCCTACATCGACGCGCTGAGCGCCGCCGTGTTCGCGTTCTGGGCCGAGCCCGCCTCCGACTTGAAGCCGATCGGACCGCCTTCGAGGGCCTGAGACCAGCACCGGCTTTCGCACCGGCACGAAGGCTCGTCGGCTCAACCGACGCGATCGTTCTCCTCCGCCACGGGCCGAGGGTCACCTCGCGGGAGAACCCGGAATCGGGCTTGCCGCAGGACCCGCACCGAACTGTCACGCGGCCGTCGCGATCCCTGATTAGTTGAATTGGGCCAACCATCCCGACCGACGCTCCGGGGCGGGGTGGCGCGCGACACTGGCTCGGTGAGGTGGCCATGACCATGGCTTCGAGCGGCGATCTGATCGTCCGCCTCGCGCACAAGCGGCGCGACGTCGCTTCGGCGCAGGCGCTGCGCTACCGTGTCTTCTATCGCGAGATGGGGGCGGCCGCGAACCTCAGGATCAAGGTCTGGCGGCGCGACATCGACCGGTTCGATCGCGCCTGCGACCACCTCCTGGTGATCGACCGGGCCCGCCGCAGGATGCCGCCGATGATCTTCGGCCAGGTGGTCGGCACCTGCCGGCTTATCCGCCGCGCGGTCGCCGACCGCCAGGGCGGCTTCTACTCGGAGGGCGAGTTCGACCTCCGGCCGCTGCTCGCGCAGCCGGGCGAATGCCTCGAGCTCGGCCGCGCCTGCGTCGATCCCGACTACCGCTCGCGGGCGGTCATCGATCGCCTCTGGAGCGGGATTGCCGACTATGTGCGTGGCTACGGCATCGGCCTGATGTTCGGTTGCGCCAGCCTGCGGGCGTCCGGCGGACGATCTGGCGCCCCTGCTCGCCTATCTCTACCACCACCACCTGGCGCCCCCCGACTGCCGGCCGCGGGCGGTGGCGGCGCGCTACGTCGACATGCGGCGATTGCCGGCGGACCAGGTCGATCCGCGCGCCGCCTGGGCTGCGCTGCCGCCGCTCCTCAAGGGCTATCTCCGGCTCGGCGCCAAGATCGGCGACGGCGCCGTCGTCGATCAGCAGTTCAACACGACCGACGTCTGCGTCGTGCTCAGGACCGAGCGCGTCACGGCCCGATATCTGCACCGCTACTTCGGTCGGTTCGACGCCCACGAGGCGGCCTGACCCGGGTGGCATACCTCGAAGGCGACATCGCGATGCACGACCGTCTGCTCGCCAGCCTCCGGGCCAGCGGCGCTGCTGGTCTGGACCGGCAGCCTGCTGCTGCCCGCGCTGCTCCTCTGGCGCCTGCAGCGGCAGGTGCCACGCCGCCTGGCCAGGCTCTGGTGCCGGGGCTGCTGCGCCATCACGGGCCTCGAAGTCCGGATGCTCGGCCGGCCGGCGACCGGAGCGCCGACCCTGTTCGTGGCCAATCATCTGTCCTACCTCGACATCATCGTGCTGGGCGGCGTGCTGGACGCGGCCTTCATCGCCAAGAGCGAGGTCGCGCGCTGGCCGCTGATCGGGCTGCTCGGCAGGCTCGGGCGGACCGTCTTCGTGCAGCGGCGCGCCCTGCAGAGCGCCCGCCAGTGCGACGCGCTCGCGGAGCGCCTTGGCGCGGGCGGCAGCCTGATCCTGTTCGCCGAGGGGACCAGTACCGACGGCGCCCGCGTGCGGCCATTCAAGAGCGCGCTGTTCGGGGTGCTCGATCGGCCGGGCCTCGCGGCCCAGGTCACGATCCAGCCGGTGACGATCGCCTACACGCGCTTTCGCGGCGGCCTCGCGATCGACCATGGGCTGCGCCCCTGCTACGCCTGGTACGGCGACATGGCGCTGGCCCCCCACCTCTGGCGGGCGCTCGGGCTGCCCGGCGCCGAGGTCGAGCTCCGCTTCCACGATCCCCTGTCGAGCCGGGCCTTCGCCTCGCGCAAGGCGCTCGCCGGCCACGCCGAGCGCCAGGTCGCCGCCGGCCTCGCCGCACTCCGCCGAGCCGCCTGAGCTTCCCGCGGCCGCCGATCAGCCGGCTCGGCGCTGGCCAGGCCGCGCGGCCTATGCCAGTCTGCGCTCCCGTGAGCTCGGGGAGGGCAGGCCATGGACTTCGCCTATTCGCCCAAGGTCGAGGCGCTGAGGGCCGAGCTGCAGGCCTTCATGGACCAGCGCGTCGTGCCGCAGATCGGCGCCTGGCAGCGCGAGGTCGAGGCCGGGGCCTGGCCGCCATCGATGATCGAGCCGCTCAAGGAGGCGGCCCGCGCGGATGGCCTCTGGAACCTGTTCCTGCCGGGACTTCGGGACGACGAGCCGGGCAGGCGGCTTGCCAACCTCGAGTACGCGCCGCTCGCCGAGATCATGGGCCGGGTGGTCTGGGCGTCCGAGGTCTTCAACTGCTCCGCCCCCGACACCGGCAACATGGAACTCTTGCACCTGTCCGCGACGCCTGCCCAGCGCGAGCAGTGGCTCCTGCCCCTCCTGGACGGAAAAATCCGCTCCTGCTTCGCGATGACCGAGCCCGACGTCGCGAGTTCGGATGCGACCAACATCCGGACCCGCATCCGGCGCGACGGCGAGCATTACGTGATCGACGGCCGCAAATGGTTCATCACCAACGCCGCCGACCCGCGCTGCAAGATCTGCATCCTGATGGGCGTGACCGATCCCGATGCCGAGCCGCACGCCCGCCACAGCATGGTGCTGGTGCCGATGGACACGGAGGGCGTCGAGGTCGTGCGCAACCTGCCGGTCATGCAGCACACGGCGCCCGAGGGCCATTGCGAGATGCGCTTTTCCGGGGTCAAGGTGCCCGCGGACAACCTTTTGGGCGAGCAGGGGCGCGGCTTTGCCCTCGCCCAGGCGCGGCTCGGCCCCGGCCGGATCCACCACTGCATGCGCTCGATCGGCCAGTGCGAGCTCGCGCTCGAGCTGATGTGCGCGCGCGCCCGCGAGCGCGAGACGTTCGGCAGGAAGCTTTTCGAGCACGGGCCGGTCGCCGAGTGGATCGCGCTCTCGCGCCAGGAGATCGACCAGGCGCGGCTCCTGGTCCTGCGCGCCGCGTGGCGGATCGACCGCGAGGGCAACCGAAGCGCCCGCAACGACGTCGCGATGATCAAGGTCGTGGTGCCGCGCTTGCAGACGACGGTGCTCTCGCGCGCGATGCAGGTCTATGGCGCCATGGGCCTGACGCCGGACACGCCGCTCGCGCTGCTCTGGACGTGGGGCCGTGCCTTGCAGTTCGTCGACGGCCCGGACGAGGTCCACCTGCGCACGATCGCGCGCCACGAGATGCGCGCCCAGGAGGCGAACCACGCCCGCGCCGCCGACTACCTCACCCCGCCCGAGGCCCTGCACCGGGGCTGAGCCCGATGGCTTGGCCCGACGATCCGCTGCCTCCGATCCGCCACGAGCTGCACTTCGGAGACCGGCTGCTGCGCTGCTTCGTCGAACGGCCGCGCAGCCTCTACGGCCTGCTCGAGGCGGCCGCCCTCCGTGATCCCGAGGCGCTCGCTCTGGTCGAGGGCGACGCGCGCCTGACCTATCGTGACCTCGCGTGCCAGGTCGAACGGCTCGCCGCTGGTCTGGCCGCCCGGGGCGTGGCGCCGCGGGATCGGGTCGCCTTCCTGATCGGCAACCGGCCGGAGTTCGTGGTCACGCTGTTCGGCGCGGCCCGCCTCGGCGCGATCGCGGTGCCGCTCAGCGTCCGGGAGCAGGCGCCGGGGCTGCACGCCATGCTCGAGAATGCCGGCGCCAAGCTTTTACTTTACGAGGCCGGGCTGGCCGACCGGGTGCCCGACGACTGGCGGCGGCAGCGGGGCGTCGCAATCGACGAGCCGCCCGGCGCCGGGTTCTCGACTCTGGTGGACGAGCGCGGCAACGCGCCGCCGCTCCATCGCCCCGACGAGGAGGACACGGCCGTCATCCTCTATACGTCCGGGACCACGGGCCGCCCCAAGGGCGCGATGCTGACCCACCTCAACATTGCCCACGCCGTCACGCACCGGGCCCTTTGCCGCGGCCTTACGCGCGAGGATCGGGCGCTGCTCGCCGTGCCCGCGAACCACGTCATCGGACTGGTCGCGACCCTGCTGGCGATGATCCATGTCGGCGGCAGCACGGTCCTGATGCGGGCGTTCCAGGCGCGGCGGTGCCTCGAGCTGATGGCCGCCGAGCGGGTCACGGTCGCGAACCTGGTGCCGGCGATGTACCATCTCTGCCTGCTGGAGCCGGATCTGGCGGGATTCGATCTGTCGTCCTGGCGGACCGGCGGCTATGGCGGCGCCCCGATGGCCGAGGCCGCGATCACGCGGCTCGCCGGGCGCCTGCCGCATCTGCAGCTGAGCAACGGCTACGGCGCCACCGAGACCGCCGCGGCCGTGGCCCTGACCCCGCAGGGCGACACGGCGGGCCAGCGGGCCAGCGTCGGCCGCGTGGTGCCCTGCGCCGAGGTCCGGATCATGGACGCCGCCGGCCACGAGGTGGCGCCCGGCGAGGCGGGCGAGATCTGGGTCAAGGGGCCGACCGTGGTGCCGGGCTATTTCGCCAACGATGCCGCGACCCGCGAGGCGTTCGTAGCCGGCTTCTGGCGCTCTGGCGACATAGGCGCGCTCGACCGGGCGGGCGACCTCAGAGTATTCGATCGCCTCAAGGACATGATCAACCGCGCCGGCTACAAGATCTTCAGCGCCGAGGTCGAGAACGTGCTCTGCCACCATCCTGCAGATCGTCGAGGCTGCCGTCGTCGCGCACCCGGATCCGGTGCTCGGCGAGAAGGTGCACGCTTTCGTCGTCGCGCGCGGCGAAGAGTTGAACGAAGAGGACGTGCGCGCGTTCTGCCGGCCCCGCCTTGCCGACTACAAGGTGCCGGAGTTGGTCACCATCGGCACCGAGCCGCTGCCGCGCAGCTCCCTCGGCAAGTTGCAAAAGGACGTATTGCGCCGGCGAGCGGCCGGGATGACGCCATGACCGTCGCAGTCACCATCGGTGCCATCGGGCACGCCCTCTTTGGCGCATTTCTGGCCATCCTGCCGGTCCGGCCGCACCGCGGCTGAGCGCGATGGCCTGGCCCGACGATCCGCTGCCGCCGATCCGCGAGGAGCTGCACTTCGAGGGCCGGCGGGTGCGCTGCTTTGCCGATCGACCGCCGCACGTGACGGCGATCCTCGAGGCCGCGCTCGAGCGCAATCCCGAGGGCGAAGCGCTGGTCGCGGGCGATCTGCGGCTCTCCTACCGCGAGCTCTTCGAGCTGGTCCTGCGCACCGCGGCCGGGTTCGCAGCGCTCGGCATCGGCGCCGGCGACCGGGTCGCCATCCTGCTCGGCAACCGGCCGGAGTTCCTGGTCACCGTGCTGGCAGCGCAAAGGATCGGCGCGATCGCGGTGCCGCTCAGCACTCGCGAGCAGACGCCCGGCCTGCGCTACATGCTGGCGCAGAGCGGCGCTGGCGCCCTGGTCCACGAGGCGGGGCTCGCGGACCGTCTGCCCGCAGCGGCCGAGCTGCCGCAGCTCGCGCACCGCATCGCGATCGGCGAGCGGATCACGTTCGACGAGCTGATCGCGAGCGGCGCGCCGGCGCCCCCCCGGCACGCTCCGGACGAGGAGGACACCGCGGTCATCCTCTACACCTCGGGCACGACCGGGCGGCCCAAGGGGGCGATGCTCACGCATCTGAACATCGTCCACTCGGTCCTCCACTATGCGCTCGCGATGGAGCTTGGCGCGCGCGACCGCTCGTTGCTGGCGGTGCCCGCGACCCACGTGACGGGCCTGGTCGCGGTCCTGCTCGCGATGCTCCAGGCCGGCGGCTGCACGGTCCTGCTGCCGGCCTTCAAGGCGAGGCACTTCCTCGAGCTCGCGGCGCGCGAGCGGATCACGCACGCGGTCCTGGTGCCGGCGATGTACAACCTCTGCCTGCTCGAGCCGGAGTTTTCCGGGTTCGACCTCGGCGCCTGGCGGATCGGCGGCTATGGCGGCGCGCCCATGCCGGAAGCCACGATCGCGAGGCTCGCCGGGCTGTTGCCGGGCCTCCGGCTCATGAACCTCTATGGTGCGACCGAGACCACCTCGCCCGCCACCATGATGCCGGCGCACCACACCGCCGGCCGCACCGATTCGGTGGGCCTCGCCGTGCCCTGCGGCGAGCTCAGGATCATGGACCCGGCCGACCGCGAGGTGCCGCGCGGCGTCCCGGGCGAGGTCTGGATCGGCGGACCGATGGTCGTGCCCGGCTACTGGCGGGAGCCCGAGCGGACTGCCGCGGCCTTCAGCGGCGGCTTCTGGCGCTCGGGCGACCTCGGCGCGCTCGACGAGGGCGGCTATCTGCGGGTCTTCGATCGCCTCAAGGACATGATCAATCGCGCCGGCTACAAGGTCTACAGCGCCGAGGTCGAGAACCGGCTCTGCCAGCATCCGGGCGTGCTCGAGGCGGCGGTGGTGGCGCGGCCCGATCCGGTCCTCGGCGAGAAGGTCCAGGCCTACGTCGACGGCGCCCGCGGCCGGCGTTGCGCCCGAGGACCTGCGCGCATTCTGCGCCGAGGCGCTCGCCGACTACAAGGTCCCGGACGTGATCACCGTCGGCGCCGAGCCCCTGCCGCGCAACGCCAATGGCAAGTTGGTCAAGAGCCTGCTGCGCGAACGCGCCGCCCGCGAGGCGGCCAGCTGATGCCGGCAGTCGTGATCACCGGGGCTGCCGGCGACCTCGGCAAGGCGCTGGCGGCGAGCTTCCTCGCCGACGGGTTCGCCGTGTTTGCCGCGGATATCGTCCCAATCGAAGCGGGCGCCGGCCTGACGCCGGTCGAGCTCGACGTCACCGATCGGGCGGCCGTGTTCGCGCTCGCCGAGCGCGCCGCGACCGAGGCGGGGCCCTTGCAGCTCTGGGTCAACGGCGCCGGCATCGTGGGCGTGGTCAAGGTCGCGGACGCCACCCCCGAAGAGTGGGACCGGATCATCGCGGTCAACCTCACCGGCAGCTTCCACGGCTGCGCGGCTGCGCTCCAGGTCATGCGCCGGCAGGGCTTCGGGCGGATCGTCAATCTCGGCTCGCTGTCGGGCCAGGTCGGCGGCACCGGCATCCATCCGGCCTACGGCGCTTCCAAGGCGGGCGTGCACGCGCTGACCAGGACCTATGCGCTCGAGGGCGCCAGGCACGGCGTGCTGTGCAACGCGGTTGCACCCTCGGTGCTCGAGGGGTCGATGGGCCGCCGGTTCTCGGACCGCCAGCGGGCGCAGCTCGCCGCGGCCAACCCGCTTCGCCGGCTCGGCCGGATCGACGAGGTGGTGGCCGCGATCCGCTATCTCGCGAGCCCGGCCGCGAGCTACACCAACGGCGTCATCCTGCCGGTCAACGGCGGTTCCTACTTGGCATAGACCGTGTCACCGGCCGCGTCCGACCTGGGGCCGGTCATTCACCTGTGGCCGTTGCCATGGCCACCCCCATGGCCGCCGCCACCACCGCCGCCACGGCCACCGCCATGACCGCCGCCATGGCCGCCGCCATGCCCCGCGACCGCCGTGTCCTCTACCGCCGCCGCCCTGTCCCCTGCCACCCCGATCGCCGGCAGCGACGCCGCCGCCGAGCCCGGTACCGACGCTGCCGACCGCGCCCCCGATGCTGCCGCCGCCGACACCGGCGCCGCCGCCCGTCGCGCCGTCACCCGCGGCGGTGCCGCCGGCCGCGCCGCCACCCGCGCTGCCGCCGCCGGCCGGCCGCCCCCCTGCCGCCGGCCGCGCCGCCACCCGCGCTGCCGCCGCCGGCCGCGCCGCCACCCGCGCTGTTGCCGCCGGCCGCGCCGCCACCCGCGCTGCTGCCGCCGGCCGCGCCGCCGCCCGCGCTGTTGCCGTCGGCCGCGCCCGCGCCGCTCTGATCGGCAACCTCCCCGGCCTCGCCGGAACGGTCGGACCCGACGCCGGAACGGCTCCGGTCGCGGCCGCCGTCGTTGGCGGCAACCAACGTCGATCGGGCGCCCGAGGCCAAGAAGTCCTTCAAGCTGGACCAGAAGGACCGGAGAACGCCCTGGTCGCGCGCTTCGGCGAGACGCACTCCGCAACCGTCCGGCAAGGCGCCACGGCGCCCGACCATCGTGGCGACGGCGCAGGCATCGCTGCCCGCGGGATCCGTCGCCAGGCGGCTCCGGCCGACCGGCTTTAAGGCTGGCATGAATGAAGCCGCGGTGTCCGGCCCTCGGTCCGCCGCATTGACGGCGGGCGCGGGCGGTGCGGCCGTCGTCGTCGCCGCCGTGACCACCGCGGCGGCGTCGAGCGGCTTGAAAGACGGAAGCGGCACCGATGCCATCGCCAAGCTCGGCGCAGCCGGGATTGTCGGCTCCGGCTGCCTTGCCGGGGTGGGCGGCGCGGGCTGGCGATCCGTCGTCGTCGGCGGTCGCCCGGCATCCGCATCCTCGCTGGGGTCGGCTGGAAAGCGCACCATCGAGAGCGCAGGCGGGGCTTCCGACGGCAGGCTCCGGAATGTCGCTCTCGAAGCCTCGAGAGCGGCCATCGCACGCAGCACGGGCTCGCCGTCAAACGCGGGCGCAAGGTCGGCGACCGACCCGGCAGCGCCCGCCGCTCCCGGAACGAGCGCCGTCGGCGGCGCCTTGACCAGCAGGGGGCGCTCAAGCCTCCCGAGCGGATCGTGGGCAGCCCAGATCACGGTTGCGAGTGTGGCGTAGGCGGCCGCGGCGAGGGTCAGGCCGAACCTTCGCAGTACCCGACCTTGGGGCAAGCGTCGCGGGCCGGCCGCCTGGAGCGCCAGCTGCCGCGCGACCCCGACCGCCGTGGTTTCCTGCGGCCATGGACCGCCACCCACGCCCGTTGCGGCATCGAGCATCCTCGCTCCCCCTGCGCTCTCGACATCGGTCGGTCGCTTGTGGTTGCTTGAAAGTCGATATCTCGCCATCCGCTCTCGGATCAAGACCAGGCGGACGATAAGCGCGAAATTTACCGGCCGGATCATCGTGTTAGTAGATATCCGATCGCTCGCCCGCTATCTGCGTTGCAGGTTCGCGGGCGCAACAACAAGGTAGCGTCACGATGCGCGATCTGTTCGACCTCTCCGGTCGCGTCGCCCTGATCACCGGCGCCTCGCAAGGCCTCGGCCGGCGCTTTGCCGAGGTCCTGGCCGCGCATGGCGCTGCGGTCGGCCTCGCGGCCCGTCAGATCGACAAGCTCGAGGAGGTTCGGACCGGGCTCGAGGCCGCGGGCCATCATGCCGCGAGCGTGAAGCTGGACGTGACCGATCGGGGTGCGCTCGCGCGGGCGCTCGACACGGTCGAGGCGGCTCTCGGACCGATCGACATCCTGATCAACAACGCCGGCGTCGCGGTCGCCAAGGGCCTCCTCGAGCAGACCGAGTCGGACTGGGACCGGGTGCTCGACACCAACCTCAAGGGCGCATTCTTTGTCGCCCAGGCGGTCGCCAGACGCATGGTGGCGCGCGCCCCGAAGCCCGCCTGGGGCGGCAACATCGTCAACATCGCCTCGCTGATCGCGCTCAAGGTGGTGGGCCATCTGGCGCCCTACGCCGCCGCCAAGAGCGGTCTTGCCCAGCTCACCAAGGCGATGGCGCTCGAGCTCGCGCGTCACGACATCCGGGTCAACGCGCTGGCGCCCGGCTACATCGAGACCGAGATCAACCGCGACTTCCTCGCCTCCGAGGCCGGGCAGCGCCTGCGCAAGCAGGTCCCGCAGCGGCGCTTCGGCACGGCCCAGGACCTCGACGGCGCGCTCCTGCTGCTCGCCTCCGAGGCGTCCCGCTACATGACCGGCAGCCTGATCGTGATCGATGGCGGCCTGCTCTTGGGATGACGGCCGGCGCCACCCGCAAAATCGCCAGCTGGGCGGCTGCTGTTCGCCGCTTTCGTCGTGCTCATCTTCAATCCCTGAACGCGGGCGCCAAGGGAGCCGGGTCAGGAACCCGCAACCGAGAGCCCCATGGGTTGACTGGCCCGCGGTCGCCGGAATGGCGGCTTTGAGACCGTCGCGAACGGGCCAGGCACGCAAGTCGGCGAGCGCTGCATGAAAGCTGGCGCTCGACAACCTGCTGCGCGGGGTCGGCATCGACCTCAGCCGCCGATCACGACCGGCGACGCGAGCTGGCGCAGCGTCTTGATCAGCGCCATCGCGACCAGCTTGCCGGTCTTGGGGTTCGCTGTGGTCGGCTCGACCTCCTCGCTGAAGAAAAAGCGGCCGAAGGCGCCGGTTGCCTCGATCTCGACGACGTGGCGGCGGCTGGTCGGATCGGCGATGATCTTGAGCTCCGTGCGGTCGAGGCCGATGCCGGCGAGGGCTACCGCCGCGCTGATGTTGACGTTCTCGGGATAGCGCGCCGCGCCCTCGCGCACGCTGCCCTCGTAAAGCGTGCAGGGTGCGCTCAGCCGGCCGAGATCGCACAGCCGCTCGGCCTCGGTGCCATACCAGGCGGACGGATCCTTGCGCACGGTCATCGCGACCCGGTCCAGGCCGCCGGTCGCGGCGCCGGTCAGGATGTCGAGCGCGCCGATGCCGGCGGAGGCGATGATCAGACGGCGCCCGTTGGCCGCCGCCGCGGCCTCGAGCCGCTCGCGCAGACCGTCCTCGACCAGCGCCCCGATCGAGGTCAGCACCAAATCGGCGCCGCTCTCCAGGCAGCGCGCGGCGTGATCACGCACCGCCTGATGGCCGGCGCACTCCAGCACCACCTCCGGGTGGCTGCCGAAAAAGCGGGCAGGCTCGTGCGTCACGAGCACGTCACTTCCGGTCAGCGCGCGGCCGGCGCACGAGCACGCCCACGACCGCGACCCCGGGGCCGAGATCGCCGCGGCGCGCCGCCGCCACCACCTCGCCGCCGATCGCACCCTGGCCGATCACCCCCAAGCGCATCGCCCGCCCCTCGCGCAGCTGTCATCGGGATGGCATCGCGGCATGCGATCTGCAAGACTGGCAACCGGGACGGGCGAGAAGGACGATCGCATGCCGAGCGAGGAGCAGGAGCTGCGGCGCCAGCTCAAGGAAGCGCACATGAGCCGTGCGCTCGTCTATGCCGCGTTCTACGAGGCGCTCGCCGAGCGCTTCGGCGCCGAGACCGCCGAAGAGGTGATGAAGCGCGCGATCTATCGGCGCGGCCGCGAGATCGGCAAGCGCTTTGCCGCCTACGGCCCGGCCGACCTTAAGGGCCTGTGCGCGGCCTTCCTCGACTTCGTCCCGGACCGCGGCCGCCTGTTCGCGCCCGAGGTCCTGCGCGCCGACGATGAGGCGCTCGACATCAAGTTCCAGGCCTGCCCGCTCAAGGAGGCCTGGCAGGCGGCCGGGCTCGCCGACGAGCGGATCGCGACCCTTTGCCGGATCGCGGGCGTGGTCGACAACGGCACCTTCGAGGCCGCGGGCTTCGCGTTTGCGGCCGAGACCTGGCGGCCGGGCCTCGAGGGCTGCTGCTCTCTCCACATCCGGCCGGGCAAAACCGAAGACTGAAGCGGCCTCCTAGGCCTTGAGCGCGAGCGGCGGCAGACGGCGTTCGAGCTCGGCGCGCAGATGCTCGTGCTGCCGGGGCAGCTTGAGATGGCTGCCGAGCTCGGCCGCCGGCTCGTCGACCGTGAACCCGGGCTCCGCGGTCGCGATCTCGAACAGCACACCGCCCGGCGAGCGGAAATAGATCGAGTAGAAGTAGTTGCGGTCGATCTGCGGCGTGACCGCGTAGCCGGCCTCCACCAGGCGCTCGCGCATTGCCATCTGCGCCGCCCGGTTGACCACGGCAAAGGCGATGTGGTGGACGCTGCCGGCGCCCTGGAGCGCCTGCGTGCCGCCCGGCCTAAGGTCGATGTCGACGATCTGCGCCTGGCGGGCGTGCGGGGTCGCGTAGCGCCGCGTGCCGTCCTCCTGGCCGATCGCCTGGTAGCCGAGCAGACCCTCGAGCAAGGCCGCGCTCGGAGCAGCCTCGGCGAGGCTCAGCGTGACGCCATGGAACCCGCGGATCGCGACGTCGCTGCCGATCTCCCGGGTGGTCCAGGGGGCGCGATCGTCGCCCGCGGCCGGCACCACAAGGGCGAACTCCATGCCGTCCGGGTCGCGCCCGAGCAGGAGGTCCTCGCCGAAGCGCCGGCGCGGCGCGCCGACCGCGACATCCTTCGCCTCGAGGCGCTGGCGCCAGAACGACAGGCTCTCCGGCGGCACCGCGAACTGGGTCAGCGATGCCTCGCCGACGCCCGCCCTGCCGCGCCCCATGCCCTCCCAGGGAAAGAAGGTCAGGACCGTGCCGGGCATCCCGACCTCGTTGCCGTAGTAGAGGTGATAGGTGCCCGGATCGTCGAAGTTGACCGTCTTCTTGATGAACCGAAGACCGAGCACGCCGGCGTAAAAGTCGAGATTGCGCTGGGCCGCGGCGCTGATCGCGGTGATGTGGTGGAGCCCGTTGATGGTCGGCGCCATGGCCGCTCTCTCCTCGACTCCTGGTTGCGCGCTCACGCCCGCTCGATGATCAGAGCGATGCCCTGGCCGACGCCGATGCACATCGTGCAAAGGCCGTAGCGCGCCTGGCGCCGGCCGAGCTCGTGGCTGGCCGTCGCGACCAGGCGGGCGCCGCTCATGCCGAGCGGATGGCCGAGCGCGATGGCACCGCCGTGCGGGTTGACGCGTTCGTCGTCATCGGCGAGGCCGAGCTCGCGGAGCACGGCCAGCGCCTGGCTCGCAAACGCCTCGTTGAGCTCGATCACGCCCATGTCCAGGAGACTGAGCCCGGTGCGCGCGAGGAGCTTGCGGGTCGCCGGCACCGGGCCGATGCCCATCACCCGGGGCGGCACGCCGGCGCTCGCCATGCCGACCACGCGCGCCATCGGCTCGAGCCCCTGCGCCCGGGCGGCCGCCTCCGAGGCCACGATCAGCGCGCAGGCGCCGTCGTTGATTCCCGGACGCGTTGCCGGCGGTGACCGTCCCGCCCTCGCGAAAAGGCGTCGGCAGGCCTGCGAGCTTCTCGAGCGTGGTCTCCGGCCGCGGATGCTCGTCGTGCTCGACCGGACCCGAAGCGCCGCGTTTCTGCCCCACCGCGACCGGCACGATCTCGAGCGCCAGGCGCCCGGCTGCAATCGCCGCCGCTGCCCGCTGCTGCGAGCGCAGCGCAAAGGCGTCCTGATCGGCGCGCCGGATCTGGTAGTCGGCGGCGACGTTCTCGGCCGTCTCGGGCATCGAATGGACCCCATACTGCGCTTCGATCAGCGGGTTGACGAAGCGCCAGCCAAGCGTCGTGTCGTGGAGCTCGGCCGCGCGCGCAAAGGCGCTCTCGGCCTTGCCGAGGACGAAGGGCGCCCGGCTCATGCTCTCGATGCCGCCCGCGATCACGAGCTCGGCCTCGCCCGCCCGGATCGCTCGCGCAGCGCCGCCCACCGCCTCCATGCCCGAGCCGCACAGCCGGTTGACCGTGACCCCCGGCACAGCCGTCGGCAGACCCGCCAGCAGCGCCGCCATGCGCGCGACGTTGCGGTTGTCCTCGCCCGCCTGGTTGGCGCAGCCCAGGATCAGATCGTCGATCGCCGCCGGGTCGAGCCCAGGGTGGCGGGAAAGCAGGGCCCGGATCGGCACCGCCGCCAGATCGTCGGCGCGCACGGTCGCGAGCGCCCCGCCGTAGCGGCCGATCGGCGTGCGCAGCGCGGCGCAGATGAAGGCCTCGGCCATGCTCGCTCCTCAGTCCCCGGGCCGGCGGCCGTCGTAGGCGTCCTGGAGCAGCGCCCGGACGCCGTCCCGGGTCACCTCGCGCGGATTGTCGTACGGGTCCTCGGTCGCGAGCGCGGCCGCGCGATCGAGATCGGCTTCATCGAGCCCGAAGGCCGCAAGCCGCATCTCGGCGCCCAGCGCCGTTGCCAGATCGAACAGCGCCGCCGGCGCGTCCTTGGCGCCGAGTGCCCGCGCGACCCGCACCATCGCTCCCTTGGCCGCCTCCCGGTTGTAGGCGGCCGCCTGCGGCAGGATCAGCGTGTGGGTCTCGGCGTGCGGCAGCTTGAAGCTGCCGCCCAGCACGTGGGCCAGCTTGTGGTGCAGCGCCATGCCGACCGCGCCGAGCGCCGCCCCCGCCAGCCAGGCGCCATAGAGCGCCTCCGACCTCGCCTCGAGATCGGCGGGTGCCCGGACCACCACGGGCAGGCTGGCGCCGAGCGCCCGGATTCCCTCCTCGGCCATCAGCGAGGTGATCGGGTTGGCGTTCGCGGCGTAGAGCGCCTCGACGCAATGGGCGATCGCATTCATGCCCGAAGGCCCGGAGACCGCGGCCGGCAGACCGAGGGTGAGCTCGGGATCGTAGATCACGACCTTGGGCAGCATCCTCGGGTCCCGCCGCGTGCGCTTGACGCCGGCGGCCGTGATCCCCTGGATCGGGGTCATCTCGGAGCCCGAATAGGTGGTCGGCAAAGCCACGATCGGCCGTCCGGTCTCGAGCGCGATCGCCTTGGCGAGACCGATCGTGGTGCCGCCGCCGATCGCGACATAGCCATCGGCCCCGAGCCGCTCGGCCGCCGCCAGGCCGGCCTTTGCGACCTCGATCGGAGTGTGCATCACCGCCTGGTCGTAGACGCCGGCCGCCCGCGCCCCGAGCCGCGCGGCCGCGTCCTCCGCGAGCCCGCGCTTGCCGGGCGTCGAGAGCACGAGCGCCCGCTCCACCCCGAGCCTTGCGACTTCGTCCGGCAACCGCTCGCGGCTGCCCGCGCCGAACACCACGCGCCCGGGCAGCGTCTCATAGGTGAACTCGAGCATCAAAAAGGCCTCCCTCTGCCGCTGCCGTCGACCCCGCGCCCCGTCCATCATGGGCACCGTCATGGCGCCGGCGTGGCGGTCGGCCGCCGCCTGGAGATCGCCCGGAGCAGGACCAGGAGTGCCAGGCCGCCGATCGGCCAGAGCGCCCAGAGGTAACCCGACCAGGTGAGCAGATTGATCGCCAGCAGGCCGGCCGAGATCACGCAGATGCGCATCAAGTGCACATTGATCCAGCCCCCGGGGGTCAGCGACGCCGCCTCCAGCCCGAGCGCCATCGAGATGCCGACCGCCGGCCACTGCACCCAGAGGCCGCCGCCGGTGCTCAGATCGATGGCCGCGAGGCCGAGCAGGATCAGGGCGCATCGTTGCGCGCGCCGGATGAGACGCGACCGGCCCGGCGGGCGCCGGGGCCGGCCGCTCCGGGGGCGGCATCGCGTCCGGCTGCGAGCGCCGGCGATCGCCCGGCGCCGCGCCCTCGTCGAGGACGACGCCATAGACCCGCACCTCCTCGGGAAAGTTCTTGGGCCGCCTGGCGCCCAGATCGTCGAAGCCGATCGCGACCTTGGTGCGGACCTGCTGGTAGACCGGCTCGGAGATCAGGATGCCGCCGGCGGCGGCAAGCGACTGCAGGCGCGCGGCCAGATTGACGCCCTCGCCGAACAGATCGCCGCCGTCGACCATCACGTCGCCGAGGTGGATGCCGATCCGAAAGCGCATCGCGCGGTCCGCCTCGAAGCCCGCCGCCGCCGCCCTCAGCTCGCGCTGGACCTCGACGGCGCAGTGCACCGCCTCGACGACCGACGGGAAATCGGCCAGCAGGCCATCGCCCGCGGTGTTGACGATGCGGCCGCCGTGGCGCTCGATCAGGCGGCCGAAGACGGCGCGGCTGTCGCGCAGGGCCTGCAGAGTGGCACCCTCATCGGCCGCCATCAGGCGGCTGTAGCCTTCGACGTCGGCGGCCAAGATCGTGGTCAGCTTGCGGACGATCGTCTGGTCCATGGCGGATGCTCCCGGGCATCACGACGATGGCAGATTGAGCGCTTTCGCCCTCGTTGTCACCAAGGGGGGTCGGGATAGAAGGACGGTGGTCAGCCCGGAGCGGGCCGCGGCGCGCGGCTGGCCTCGGCGATCAGCTCGGCGCTCGCGCCTTCGATCCGCCGCTCGAGCTCGGCCATGAAGGCCTTGCGGTCCAGCCCCGGCTCGATCGGCGCCAGAAACTCGATGATGATCCGCCCGGGCCGCTTGACGAAGCTGCGCCGGCCCCAGAACAGGCCGGAATTGAGCGCCACCGGCACCACCTTGCAGCCGAGCTGGAGATAGAGCGCCGCGATCCCCGGATGATAGGGGTTGCGGCCGCCCGGCGGCGCGCGCGTGCCCTCGGGAAAGACCACGACCTCAGAGCCCCTCGCGAGCGCCGCCCGGGCACCCTCGATCAGCGAGCGGAGCGCCTTCGCCCCGCCGCCGCGGTCGATCCGGATCATGCCGGCGTGCAGAAGATAACGGCCGAACAGCGGAATCCGGGTCAGCTCCTGCTTGAGCACGATCGCCGGATCGGCGAGCACGAGATGGATCGTCAGGGTCTCCCAGGTCGATTGGTGCTTGACCGCGAACAGCGCGGGCTCGGGCGGGATCCGCTCGCGGCCGCGGACCTCGTAGGTGAGGCCCGTGAGCGCCGCCAGCAGGGCCCGGACGCCCCGCTCCCAGAACCGCGCGGCCGCCATCATGGTGCGGCGCGGCCACAGCAGCAGCGGCAGCACCAGGACCGCCATCACCCCGGTCCAGAACCAGAACGCGACATTGAACAGCAGCGAGCGCACGACCAGGGCCGGGCTCGGGGCCGCTGACCCGGCGGTGACGCTGAACGGAACCGGCTCGGACATCGCGCCCAGAGGTAAAGCCGAGCGCGCCGGTCATGGCAAGCGCCGTTCTGGCGGCTTCTCGGGCGCGGTCCGCCCGGCCGCCGTCACGGGCGCCGCGGCGCGCAGACCTCGGGCAGTCCCCGGGCGAGGACGTGCGCGCCGGCGAAGATCCCCATTGTCATGGCCCGACGCTCACCAGCCGGCCGCTGCCGGCGCTGATGGCGGTGTTGATCATGTTGACCAGAACGCCGCCCTGACAGATGCCGAACAGCTTTGCGCCGGCGCTTGCGACCACGTTCATCTCGCGCCCGGCCCCGACCCGCAGGACGCGCCGGTCGGGCTGGTCGGGCTGGATGAACAAAGCTGCCAGCCCGCGGGCGGCGCCAGTGCCGACCACGTAGTCCTGGACCGGACACTCGTTCTCCGAATCGAGCGCTTCCGGACAGGCGTCATCCGGATACACGATGCGCAGGTACGCGGTCGCTTCGACGCCGATCTTCTTGAACTCGGCGTCGTCATAGACCTCGCTCGCGAGGACGCAGTCGACCGACATGTCGTCGATCAGCAGCAGCTTTCCGGGCGGAACCTCGAAGCCGTTGCGGATCAGCACCCGGTCGGCCAGATCGTCGGCTGCGAGCGGCGGCGGCGCACAGGCCACGGTCACCAGGCCCGACATGAAGACCGCGAGGATTGCGCGTCCCATGGTTGGCTCCCCGATCGCCCCGGCTCGGGTCTCAGGGCATATGCGCGAGGCCGCGCATCGCGGTCATCCGGGCGATCGCGGTGATCAGGAGCGTGCAGACCACCGGCACGCAGGCGAGCAGCAGCCAGTCGAGCGGGCGCAGGTTCAGCTGGATCGAGCCGGCGAGCTCCATCTGCTGGCTGCTGTAGAGCATGGCCAGGATCGTGATCACGGCGAGAACGAAGCCGAGCAGGCCGCCGCGCAGACCGCACAGCAGGGCATAGCGCTCGAACTGGCGGGCGAGGTAGCTGTCGGGCGCGCCCATGCTGCGCAGCAGCTCGACGATCGGGGTCTGCGCCCGCAAGCTGACCTGGGTGACCACGGCGACCGCCAGGAGCACGCCTGCGAGCGTCAGGATGCCGGCGCCGCTGGCCCAGATGCGGAAGAACGCCGCCATGCGCTCGGCGCGATCGCGCGAGAGGGCCTCAACCCCGATCGTCGCCCCGGCCACGATCTGCTGGAGCTTGTCCTGCAACGCCGGCAGATCGGGCTTGGCCTGCGGGTCCAGGGTCACGTCGATCAGGCGCGGCAGCGGCAGGTCGGTCGCCTCCTTGACATTGCCGAGCCAGGGCTCGATCAGCCGCTCCAGTTCCTCGGGCGGCACCGGGGTGGCCGAGGTGACACCACGGGTCTGCTGCAAAACGTCGAGCGCGGCCTTGATCTGCTGGGCACTCTGGCCGGCGTCCTCGACCGAGGGCAAGGTCACGGTCACCAGCTTGGCGCGCAGGTTGTAGATGCGCAGCGCCCCGTCGGCGACCGCGGCCATCGCCAGCGCCAGCACCGCGAGATAGACCAGCCCGGCGATCGTCCAGGGCAGGAAACGGCCGACCGCGGTCTGGTAGAGCGGCAGATCGAGACGCTTCAGGTTCATGGCAGCGGCGCCGCTCAGTCGGCCGCGGCCATCGTCGCCGGCGGCGGCAACGGCCCCTTGAGGCGACCTTCGGCGAGCCGTACCACCGGATGCGGATAGCGGTCGACCAGATCCTCGCTGTGGGTCGCCAGCACGATCGTGGTGCCGAGCTTGCGCAGTTGGGTGAACAGGTGCATGAGCCGGCGCGCGAGCCTGCTGTCGAGGTTGCTGGTCGGCTCGTCGCAGAGCAAAAGGTTGGGCCGGATGATGACCGCGCGGGCGACCGCGATCAACTGGCGCTGACCCATTGACAGGGCCGGCGGTTTGGCGTCAATGGCGGCCGCAAGTCCGAGCCAGGCCAGCATCTCCGAGACGAAGCCGCCGATCTGATCATCCTGGCCGCCGTTGATCCGCAGCGGTAGGGCGACGTTGTCGAACGCCGACAGATGATCGAGCAGTCGAACGTCCTGAAACACCATGCCGATGCGGCGCCGGAGTGCCGTCAGCTCGTCGCGCGGCAGGGTCGCGACGTCGCGCTCGAACAGGGTGAGGCGGCCGCGGCAGGGCGTGTGCGCGAGCCCGAGCAGGCGCAGCAGCGAGGTCTTGCCGGCGCCGGTCGGGCCCATCAGGAACACGAAGTCGCCGCGCGGCAGCGCGAGGTTCAGATCGTGCAGAACCTCCGGGCCGTCACCGTAGCGCAGGGCAACCTGGTCGAGTCGGAGCATGATGCGGCGCAGTGGTTCCTGGGGCAATTCTATCAAATTTTAAAGATTGCACAGGCACGCATTTTAGTCCAGTCATTGCTCAACTAGCGCGAGAGCAGGCTTGTAAGACTAGCATAGCATGATCCTGACCTGTCCACAGTGCTCGAACTCGCTACCACGTCGATCCGGCATCGGTCGGCGCGAGCGGTCGCACGGTGCGCTGCGCCCACTGCGGCCACCGCTGGCTGGCGCAGCCGCCGGCCGACGCGCCGAAAGTCGTCGAGCTGACCCCGGCGCCGGCCGCCCCAACCCCGCGGATGTGGCCGGTGGCGGCGCCCGACAAGGTGCGGACCGGCGGCTCGGTGAGCCTGGTCGGCTGGCTGGTCGGGGTGCTGGTGCTGCTGATCCTGACGAGTGCGGTCATCGGTCGCAACGAGATTGTCGCGGGCTTTCCGGCAAGCGCTGCCATCTACCAGAAGTTGGGGCTGCCGATCGACGTCCAGCTCGGCCTGCAGTTCGAGGGGGTCACGTCCAAGCGCCTCGAGGAGGGCGGCGTCGCCGTCCTCGTGGTCGAGGGCGCGATCGTCAACGTCACCGATCGCAGCCGCCCGGTGCCGCCGATCCGCGTGATCCTGCTCGACGGCGGCGGCCGCCGCCTGCAGCAGGAGCTGTTCAAGGCCAAGGATGCCGAGCTCGGGGCCGGCGCCAAGACCAGCTTCTCCGGTCGCCTGGTCAATCCGGCGGAGCAGGCGCGCAACTTCAGCGTCACTTTCGAGCTCAATTCCTGATCCGCCGCGGCCGCGGCCGCCGCCAGGGCGGCGGTCAATCCGGCTCGTCCGCCAGCGCCGCCGGCCCGTCCGACGGTGCCGCGGGCCCAGCCGGCGCCGCAGGGGGCGCGCCATCGGCGCGCGGCCGCCGCGCCGCCCGGATCACCTGCAGCAGCCGGTCGGGCACCGTCTCCTCGAGCGCCTCGTCGGCGACCTGCCGGAGCGCGCGCAGCAGAAGATCGTCGGCCGGCGTCTTGGTGCGCTTGGGGGTCTGTTTCCGCTTGGACATTCCGATGGGCAGCCGGATTGGCGCAACACCCCGTGGCATCGCGCGTTGGTGTTCTCCTGCCCTCAACCATCCACGTGATCGACCAAGGAACTGCTTGCGTATCCATAAGCTTCCACCGTATCAGGATCAAGCCAGAGGTGCGCCGCCGCCGGCAGATTCCGCCGCGGTCGGGCGACCGGACCGCATGTGGTCTGGCAATCCGGCGGTCCCACGAGGCCCGCCGCGGGGCCATCGAGCTTGGGCCGACCACGAGATCGCTTCGCACAAAAGGCACCGGACATGGGCGGGACAGAGGACGCGATCATCCAGCACATACCCTATCTGCGCCGCCATGCGCGGCTGCTGACCGGGTCCCAGGTGATCGGCGACGAGTTCGTGCGCCTGTGCCTCGAACTGGTCGTCGCGGAGCCGGAATGGCTGATCGGCGACAACCTGCGGGTGCAGCTGTTCCGTGCCTTCCACGCCGCCTGGACCAAGGTTCAGGAGACGATCGCCGAGGCCGGCCAGCGCTCCGCGGTCGAGCTCACCGACCGGGTCAAGCAGGGCCTGGCCAGCCTGCCGGGGACCGAGCGGCGGACGATCGCGCTCGTCGTGGTCGAGGAGTTCACCTACGAGGAGACCGCCTGGATCCTGGGCATGACCCTCGACCAGGTCCGCCGCTCGGTGACCAAGGCGCGCAGCGAGCTGCTGAGCAAGGTGTCGGTCCCGGTCCTGATCATCGAGGACGAGCAGATCGTCGCCAGCGACATCGCGCGCATCGTCGAGGACATGGGCCATCGGGTCGCCGGCATGGCCGGGACCCAGGCACAGTCGGTCACCTTGGCCGATCGAGCTCAAGCCCGGCCTGGTGCTGGCCGACATCCGGCTCGAGGACGGCGGCGACGGCATCGCGGCGGCGCAGACGATCCTCGAGGCCTACAGCGTGCCGATCGTGTTCGTGACCGGCTATCCCGAGCGCCTGTTGACCGGCAGCGGCCTCGAGCCCGCGTTCGTGGTCGCCAAACCCTTCGACGACGAGGCGCTCAAGGTCACCATCGCCCAGGCGCTCACCACCTATGCCTCGCCCGAGGAGGCCAACCGCCATCGCGACGAGCTGCTGGCCAAGCTCAAGGAGATCACCGGCAAGACCCTCTCGAAACGGGCGTGAGCGTCCCGGGGGAACCAAAGCCGCACCGGCGCGTTGCTGTCCCGGTGGCATGTGCGCGTGAGGTGGTGATGGCAATGATTTCCCAGGGCGAGGTCGAGCGGGCGGAGGTGCCTCTCGATCGCGACCGGTTTTTGCGCGCGCTCATCCGCGAGCTCGCCGGCACGCTCGAGGACGTGATCGGGCTCGAGGATACCAGCGGCTACATGAGCGTGGTCGGTGGGGCGGTCGGCGCCGCGATCGATCGCGACTATCGGTCGGCGCTCGAGCTCCGCCGCCTCGATCGGAGCCAGGTGGCAGCGGTCCTGGTCGACCTCAAGCGCCGCATCGAGGGCGACTTCTACATCATCTCCGAGGACGAAGAGAAGATCGTGCTCGGCAACCGCGCCTGCCCCTTCGGGGCGATGGTCGCGGGCCGGCCCTCGATGTGCATGATGACCTCGAACGTGTTCGGCAGCATCGCGGCCGCCCATCTGGGCTACGCCAAGGTCGAGCTCCAGGAGACGATCGCGCGCGGCCACGCCGGCTGCCGCGTCGTCGTCTACCTGCAGCCGAGCGAGGCGGCGCTCGCCGCCGACGGCCGCGAGTACTTCGGCGAGGCCGACGTCGGGCCCGCGGCCGTCGGCTGATGCCGGCCGGCGGCGATGGCACTCGAGCGATGGCGATCGACGGCATGCTCCGGGCAGTCCTCGATCTGTCGCCGGACGCCGTCCTGCTGCTCGACCGGCAGACGACCATCAAGCTCGCGAACGAGCGCGCCGGACGCCTGCTCGGAGAGCGCGCCAGCGACCTGCTCGAGCGCCCGCTGCTCGAGATCCTGGGCGGCGAGCCGGCGGCCGCGGTCCGGTTCCTGAAGCGGGCCTTTGCGAGCGGCTCGCCGATACCCGGGCGGCTGACCCTGGTCACGCCCACGGGCCCGCTCGGCGTCCTCGCCTACGCCGCAGCCGTGCGTGCCGAGGGCGAGCGCCTGATCGTGCTCCGCTGCGTCGAGCGCCACCCGGTCTCGCGCGTCTTCCGGGCGCTCGAGCTGCGCCTTGCCCGGCTGCGCTCCGAGCTGCATCGCGAGCGCCGCCTGCAGTCCGAGCTGCAGCTGGCCGTGGGCGAGCGCGACACCCTGCTGGCCGAAGTCCACCACCGGGTGCGCAACACGCTGCAGGTCATGACCAGCTTTTTGAACCTGCAGATGAGCAAGCACGCCGCGGGCCCGACCCGCGACGCCCTGCGCGACGCCCAGGCCCGGATCCAGGCCCTGGCGCTCGTCCATAACCAGCTCTACCGCGAGAGCAACCTCGACCGGATCGACCTCGCCCGCCTGCTGCCGAGCCTGGGCCAGAACGTGATCAAGCTGTACGGCGCCGGCGATCGGGTCATCCTCTCGAGCGCGCTCGAGGCCTGGCCGCTGCCGGTGGTCCGGGCCTCGCCCGTGGCGCTGCTGGTGACCGAGGTCATGACCAACGCGCTCAAGCACGCCTTCCCCGCGGGCCGGACGGGCACGATCCGGCTCGAGGCCTGGCAGGCCGGCAATGGCCCCTTGCTGCGGATCGCCGACGACGGCATCGGCATGGACGTCGAGGAGCGCAGCCGCGGCCGGCGCACGATCGGGCTCGACGTGATGCAGGCGCTCGCCCGCCAGCTCGACGCCCGCCTCGACATCGATGGCGACCACGGCGTCGACGTCCGCCTCACCTTCAAGCCTGCGCCCGAGCCGCAGGAACTTGCCGAAGCGCCGGCCTGAGGCGGCCGCTCAGTAAGTCAGAAGGCGCCGGAATCGGGCCCTTCGGCTCGTGAGCCGGGGCGGCCGTCTCAGCCGATCCTCGCTCTGAAGCTCTCACGGAAGACGCGTTCGCCTCTCCGGGTGATCAGGACGGCGCGGGTCCCGTCAAGCCGCGTGGTCCAGCCATGCTGCATGCTGTGGGCGCAGATCGCGGCACCCAAGGCGCCTGCCAGGTGTGGGCGGCGCTCGCTCCAATCGAGGCAGGGGCGACAGAGGACCCGGCCCGAGTGCCTGGTGCGTCGCGCCAGCAGGGGCTCGGTGTCGATCCCGATCCCGGTCAGGAAAATCATCCCGGAGGGGGTGAGGATGCCGGCATCGCTGGTGAGCTCGATGTGGCCGTGGCCGATCAGGGCATCGGTCAGGCCGACCCCGAGCCGGCCGGCGAAGTGATCGTAGCAGGTGCGGGCCCTGCGCAGCGCCGCGTCCTTGGGGCCGACCGTCAATTTCCTGCGATCCGGTGCCAGCTCGGCCGCCACCTGCATGATGCTTTCGAGCATGCGCGCGACCGACGGCGCTGCCAGCCGATGATACCGATGTCGTCCCTGCTTCTCGACGCTCAGCAGGCCGGCCGCGGTCATCCGGTGCAGATGACCGCTCGCCGTCTGCGGCGTGATGCCGGCCGCCCGGGCCAGCTCGGTTGCCGTGAGCGCCCGGCCATCCATCAAGGCGTGCAGCATGCTGGCGCGCGCGGGGTCGCCCGACAGTGCCGCGATCTCGGCGAACAGTGCGTTGCTGGCCATGAGCCCGCCCTCCCGTCCGACCATTCTGGCGCCAACGCCCGCGCGATGCTTCGGCCGTCACCGTAACATCCGGCCGGGCCTTGCTCCAGTCTTGCCGCCATGAGCCTGCGACGCGCGCCGCTGCCCGATCGCGGGCGGGCTCGCCCGCCCGGGCTCCGGCTCCGGTCGCATCGAGCCGGCACGCGGCATGCGCGGCTGCGCCCGGATGACCGGCGGTCGCCGGACTGGGGGCCGGTCGCGAGCCCGGCGTCGGCGCGGGTGCTCTAGCTGGTTCGGGGAGACAGGGCCCATGGCGCGCGCGGTGGCAGAGGTGTTCTTCGGTTGGCGCGTGGTCGCGGCGGTCTTCGTGCTCGCCGTCTTCGGCTGGGGCCTCGGGTTCTACGGTCCGCCGGTCTACCTGCAGGTGGTCCGCGAGACGCGCGGCTGGTCGCTCGCGCTCGTCTCGACGGCGGTCACCGTCCACTTCCTGGCGGGCGCCATCGTGATCGCGAACCTGCCCGGGCTCTATCGGCGCTTCGGCGTGCCGGCGGTGACCAAGGCCGGAGCCGTGGCACTCGCGGTGGGCGTCGTCGGGTGGGCGCTTGCTCGCGAGCCGTGGCAGCTGTTCGCAGCGACGCTCTTCAGCGGCGGCGGCTGGGTCGCCATGGGGGCGGCCGCCGTCAACGCGATCATCGCGCCCTGGTTCGTGCGGACCCGGCCGGCCGCGTTGGCCACGGCCTACAATGGCGCCAGCATCGGCGGCGTCGTGTTCTCGCCCCTTTGGGCCGGGGCGATCGGGCTGGTCGGATTTCCATGGGCAGCACTGGTCATCGGCCTGATCATGATCGTGGTGATCTGGGCCCTGGCCGACGTCTATTACGCGAAGACACCCGGGCAGATGGGGCTGGCCGCGGACGGGGATGGCCGGGAAGGGGCAGGAGCGGCAATCACGTCGCCAGCGGCGCGCCCGTTGCCGGGAAGCGAGCTATGGCACGACTTCCGGTTCGTCACGCTCGCTGCCGGCATGGCGCTCGGCCTGTTCGCTCAGATCGGCCTGCTGGCGCATCTGTTCTCGCTCCTGGTCCCGGCGCTCGGCGCCGAGTTCGCGGGCGTCGCTGCCGGCGCCGCCACCGCCGCCGCGATCGCCGGGCGCACGCTCGTCGGCTGGCTGATGCCGGCCGGAGCGGACCGCCGCCTGTTCGGCTGCGCCAGCTACTTCGTCCAGATGCTGGGCTCGCTCGCGTTCCTTTGGGCGGCCGGCAACGATTTGCCGCTGCTGCTGGTGGGCGTGGTCTTGTTCGGAGCGGGCATCGGCAATGCGACGTCGCTGCCGCCGATCATAGCGCAAGTCGAGTTCGTGCAGGCGGACGTGGCGCGCGTCGTGCCCTTGATCGTTGCGATCGGCCAGGCAACCTACGCCTTCGCCCCCGCGGCATTCGGGCTGATCCGGGAGCTCACGCCGCCAACCAGCGCCTCCTCGGCCGGCGCGGCGCCCTGTCTTTTCATCGCGGCAGCACTGATCCAAGGCTCCGCCATCGTGGCGCTCATCCTGGGTCGGCATCGCAAGCATCGCCCCCCGAAATGCCAGAAGGCCAATGCTGTCGGCGACTGCCTTCAAACCCCAAGCTGACGCCGCGGTCCGCCATGCCAATGATCGCAGATCGCGTCGAGCCCGACCAGAAGATCGACCCCGCCCAGGCCCCGACCGGAGCGCCACGCCCCCACCCCCGCCCTCCGGCCTTGGCCCGGGCACGGATTCCCACGGTCGCATGGACCACCCGAAAAAGACGCTAACGAGCCATCGCTAAGATCTGCTTAACGCCCCGCCCCGCGCCGCTCGCCTGTCCAACCGGCCCGCGTAGCCGTCCACACCGCCCCATCAGGTCGCCATGCCGGCCCGTCCCGCCCGCGCTTGGTTCAGCTCGAACAGCCGCGCCAGGATCTCCTCATCCGCCAGCTCCGCGGGCCAGCCGTAGGCAGCCGCCACGGCGGCATCCAGCTCTTTGTGCACATTGTCGAGCCAAGCCGGCCGCTCGTTGTAGAGCTTCGTGAGCGTCCGCTTCTTGAGTTCCTTCGCGCACTCTTCGTCGCGCGGCAGGATGCGCTCGGGGAATCCCGCCACGACCTCCGGCACCCGCACCACCAGATCGGACGGATCGAGCCAGTTCTCCCGTAGCTCGTCCAGCCGCTTGGCCACCGCCGCAATCCGCTGTCCCCCGGGATCGTCGGCATAGGCCTCGGCCGGAATATCAGGCGTCAGCCCGTCCGGGAAAGGGAACGTCTCGAACGTAGTCGTCGGCATGTATTGTGGATCGTTCCCGACGCCATGCCAGCCACCAAGTCGAAGAGACCAGATTTGATGAAGCCGACAATGAAGTATTCCAAATATTATATCACTATCATTTCCAATAACAACCACACGACTATCAGGCAAGAATTTACCCGGACACCAGACAAAGATTCGATATCTAGCAACACGTGGTGTTACGCGAAATCTCTCAAGTCCTTGTATTGCCATTCGCAAGCCTGGAACCGTCTCGCCATGCTGCCACCAACGCTCCTTCCGCCGCCCACGTCTATTTTGTTCTCGAATTGGTTTCACGCACCGCTCAACATAGGCGAACGGGTCGGCGTAAAGCGCGGCCTCAGAATAGCTTAGCTCGCCAAAATCAACGATCCACGTGTCCGACGGCCGCCGTGTTACGTCCTTGCCATTGATCCATGGACGTAGGACGTCTGCATTCGGTCGGCCGTTCGGATTTAGCGGCAGCCTCAGCCACTGTCGAGCAAGATCGCCCGGAATGTCGAACGGGCCAACCTTAACCGGTCCCTGAAAGCAAACCCCGGCGTTCTCGCGCAGTCGCTGCGCGGCGGTCACGTCGACGGCCGTACTGGTGAGGTCCGCGTTGATGACGGCCACCGACGCAGCGTTGAGCATCAGGCCGCCATCAGGCGGTTTGCCAAAACAAACGAGGGATACGCGGACGGCCGCACCGTCAACAATCCAAGGCTCGTCACGCCACGCATCGAAGATTGTCGTCGTGGCCTTGATACGATCCAGCACTTGCCGGTTGGCCCCTCGGCGAACGGCCTGTGTAGCGACGAGACCAGCCCGCAACGTGCGCCTAGCCTCGATCATCGCTCGCGTTTGCTCAAACCAATAGATCACGAGGTCGACCCCGCCTGACAAGCGGCCGGCGAAGGTTCGGCGGAGGCGGATCGTGTACTCCTCGCCGAGGATACCGATCATGTCCTTGTTGCCCAGGAATGGCGGGTTGCCGATGATCACATCGACCGCGGGCCATTCGGACTCCGTCCCGTCCGGGTTCAGGATTGCATCGCGGCATTCGATCGTGTCGAGCGGGCGGAGGATCGGGTTCTTGGCGATGCCGAAGCCGTTGCGCTGCATCCACTGGATCTCGCCGATCCAGACCGAGACCCGGGCGAGCTCGGCGGCGTAGGGGTTGATCTCGATCCCGAGCAGCTGGTCGGGGCCGACCTGCGGGAACTCGCGGGGCATGCCCAGCGCTTCGGCCTCGATGCCGGCGCGGTGCTCGAGGTCCTTGAGCGTCTGCAGCGCGAGGTAGAGGAAATTGCCGGAGCCGCAGGCCGGGTCGAGCACCCGGAAGGCACGCAGCCTATCGA
>CAWCRU010000019.1:0-205385 GCA_963798075.1 uncultured Alphaproteobacteria bacterium
CGAGCGGCCGCTATGCGTCTGATTGCGGCCTCAAAATCTCTTGCTTTGGCCGCAAACCGCCGATTTGGGCGCAAAAGTGACGGACGAATCTTCAGAAGGCAGCGTCGGCCCATTTGTCTTATTCAAAGCCGTGCGTGGTGAATTTCAGCGTCTGGTAATTTTCCGTGAGAATGCGCTGAAGATCGTCCGGCACGCCGTCAGGAGCATCGGCTTCGATCTCGAGTGTCAGCTTGACGTCGGCGCGGCTCAAGATGGTCAGGTGCTGGATCACCTCCTCTGCGATCCGGCCGACGTCCCGGCCGGCGCGGTCCGGATCGATCGTGACGCTGGCGTAGAAGCGCCTGGGCAGGCGTGGGGGTGCTGGTGGCTGGGGCGGCTTTATCCCGTCGTCGCCTCAGTCATCAGGGGGCTTCCGGACGACACTTTCCTTCTCGGTCTGAACCAGCGCCCGTTCGGGCACCACCAGCAAGCCTGATGCATCGATCGTGGCATCGCCGCCACCGGTCGCCGTCAGACCGAGGTAGCGTTCGGCAGAAGCATCGTAGCCGTCCGCGTAGGCGAAGTGATCGCATAGCAGCTGGCTGATCGCCGCCCGGACGGCATCGATAACGAGCTGCCGATTCGCAGGCGCGGCAGGTAGATAAAGGTCGCGAAGTCGGCGATCAGCTGCTTGATCTCGACATGCTCCCGGTCGCGCCAGAGGCCGAACTGGTCCAGGGCGCACGCAGTCGCCGAGCGCCGAACTGGGTAAGGAGGGCCTCGTCGCCCTCGAAGCGCTTGCGGCGCGCCTGGCGATCGGATCCTGACCGCTGACGCGATTGATCGTCCAATCGATCCCAGGCTGCTTCGGGTCGGGCTGATAAGGCGCCATCGCCCACACCCAGGTCTCGCCGATGCGGGCGTCGACCGTCTTGTTCCACTCGACCGCCTTGCTATCCGCCTGGCGGCGCTGGAAAGCATCGAGGTTGAGGGTCTCCTGGTCCTGCACGATCGAGCGCCACGCCATGCACAGGCGCATGGCCTGCTCAGCTCGCCGAGCCGACGCTGATCGGGCGCCAGGAACAAAAGCGCGTTGCGGAAGATGCGCGGCTGCTGGCCGCGCCTGGTCAGAAGCTCCTCGGCAGCCGCTTTGGCCTTGCTTTCGCCCGTGGTATCATGCGGGTAGTCGGGCCCGAGCACGACGAGGCGCGCTTCCATCTCGTCGGGCACGTCGCCGGAGCTCTCCGGCACGACATGCACGGATCTGAACGGGCCGCGTTCGCGGTCTGCCTGAAGCCGCCTGATCAGCTCCGCCCAGACATCGTCGGCTTGCAGCGCAGCCGCGCGGTCGTCCGCCGTCCGTGTAACGCTCGGCTGGGTCGACAACCAGTAACGACCGCCATCAACGTAGAGGTAGGTGGCACGGTCGGCGAGCCGTCGCAGGGCATCACCGAATGACCCCGGCGTCTCGCCGGGCTGGGCGCAGCCGAGCCGGATGCGGCGGTCGTCGATGCCGGGGTTCGGCCCGCCGTAGGTCGGCGCCGATGCCATGAAGATCGTGCGCGCCACCCGTCGCGCCGCACCGTAGCGCTGAAGGTTAGGGTTCTCGCGATCGACCGCGAGCGGCGTCGCATTCGGGCCATCGACATCGGCGCTGATGATGGCATCCCACTTCTGCTCGAGATAGCGGGTCAGCTCGGCCTGCACGGTGGGTTCGTGCAGGGGGATCGAGGCGGGCATGATCATCAGCCCTTTGTCGCCCTGCTCCCAGAGCGCGTTGATCACGGCGGCCATCAGGCGCAGAACTCCGCGGGTGCGCTGGAACCGGTCGAGTGAGACCAGGTGTTGTAGAGCCGATCGAAGAGTTCCGGGTGGATCGGGTATGCGGCCTCCAGACGGCTTCGGTAGTCGGCTTCGCGGCACTCGGCCGGGAAGGCAGCCCCGCTCTCGCGGTACAGATCCGCGAACGCCTTGACGACGTTGTCGCGGGCCGCGAACAGCTCGCGATCGACCATCGGCTCAAACAGCCGCCGGCGCACGATCTCGAAACCCTCCTCGGCCGTGGCGGGCCGCCAGGAGCTCTCGATCCGGCCGAAGGTATTCTTGAGACGCTCCAGCGCCACCTCGCCGCCTTCGCCGCCGATCTCGATCTGCGACGCCGGCAGGGTCGCGACCAGCAGGGCGCCGGGCGTCGCCTTGACCGCCTCAGTCAGCGCCTGGACGAATGTCATGTTGCTGTCGAACGTGCCGGCCGGCAGCTCGTTGTTGGCGTAGAGCTGGCGCACGAACGCGACCCATTCGTCGATCAGCAGCAGCGCCGGCGCATACCGTTCGAGCAGCTGACCGAGAAGCCGCGAGCCGGGGCTGACGCGCGCCTGCGTCGGACTCGGCGACCATTGCGTAGCCGTCACGCCTGCCGAGCTGCCAGGCGAGCTCGCCCCAAAGCGTCCGCGTTGCGATGCCATCGTCGTGCACGGTCGGCGCGCCGGGCGAGAGCGCCGTGCCGACCAGCACGGCCCGCTGGACTCGGGCAGGGCGGCCACGCCGGCCTCGACCATGAGCTGATCGAGGCCGCTCAGCGAGCCGGGCTCGGCATGCCCTGCCATGTGATAGAGCGCGAGCATGGAGTGGGTCTTGCCGCCGCCGAAGTTGGTCTGGAGGTCGACGACGGGATCGCCGCCCTGGCGCGACAGCCGGCGCATGGCGCCCGTGAGCAGTTTGCGCAGCCCGTCGGTCAGGAAGGTCCGGCGGTAGAACTCGACCGGATCGCCATATTCGGCGCCCGCTTTGCCATGATCCACCTGGGCAAGGTCGGCCGCGAACTCCGCTTCGCTGTAGCGTCCGGTCGCAATGTCGGCGTGGGGCGTGATCACCTCGCGCCAGGGCCGGAGCCCGGCCTTGGGCGTGCCCTCGAGCGTCAGCGGGGCCTGGCGACGCACCTGCTGCCGGCGCTGCTCGTCGTAGATCGTGCGCTTGAGGTCGACCCTCAGTTTCTCGATCGCGTCGGCGTGCTGGCCGGCCGAGACCGCGCGCAGCAGACGCTGCGCCGTGTCCAGCGCCCGCTCGGTGTCCTCGTAGGTGAAGGTCTTCTCGTGGGCGAAGTCGTTGCGGGTCTCGCGCAGCTCATTGATGTAGGAGCGCTCCATCCGCCCGAGCGGGAAGCGGAACACATCGCCCCACCACTTCTCCATGACCGTGAACAGGCTCTGGCTGTCCCAGGCGACGCTGCCGTCCGCGCGCTGGCGCAGATTCTCGCGCAGACTGTCATTCACCGCCTTCAGCCAACTCGACCCGAGCTTTGCCTTGAGCTCACGCTCGACGAACGGCACCAGCCCGTCGCGCAGCAGGTCGAGGGTGCGGCTGATCCGGTCCTTGTTCGAGATGGCCATGGCAAGCTCCGTCGGTTCTCAAATGATGGCGCGCGAGCGCACGCCGCGGCCGTCCAGCACCGTGATCGCACCCGACAGATCGTCGGCGGCGTGCGCGATCAGCTGCACGAGGCGGGTCGCCACGCCCTCCAGGTCGACGATCGCGGCGCGCAGGATCACCACGCCGGTCCGCGGCTGCCCGTGGCGGAGCGCGATCCCGCCGAAGTCGGTGTCCTGGGTCAGCAGCACGCGGTCCTCGCGCTCGGCGCGCCGCGCCACCGCCAGATCGTCGAGGCCGCTTTGGGCCGGGACTCGCGCCACGTCATGGCCGGCCGCCCGCAGCCGCGCCGCGAGCCGCTCGTCGAAGCACTCGTCGCCAGCAGCCTCATACGTCTTCGAGCACGACCGCCTCGTCGGCCACCACGTCGGCCGCGAAGGCCGCCGCGGCGCGCACGTCCTCGACGCCGAGGCCGGGAAACGCCTCGAGGATGTCCTCGATGCTCTGGCCATTGCCGAGGTAGCGCAGGATCAGGTCGACCGGGATGCGCGTGCCCTTGACGCAGGGCTTGCCGGCCATGACCTCGGGCTTGACCGAGATCCGGGGATGACGGTTCGCCATTCTCAACATCTGGCTTTCTCCAATGCCGCCCGCATCATATCGCAAGCTCGGCCTGGGCGGGGCCGGGGGTGGTCTCGTCGGGGAGCGTGCTCGCGATGTTGAGCAGCGCGGGCCAGGCGACCACCAGGCCGTTGTAGGCGCGGGCCTCCTCGGCCCACTTGTTGCGCTCGCAGATCTGGTAGAGGCGATAGGCGAGATCGCGCGCCATGTCGGCGTAGCCGCCCAGGTGCTTGGCGAGCCGCGCGGCGCTGTCCTCGCCCTCGCCCTCGAGCCTGCGGATCAGGTGCTGGGTTGCCTCCCAGATGGTCGGGCGCTCGTCGGTCCACCAGTCCCAGTCGGCCGCGAGCTCCGCGCGCTTCAGGAGCCGGACGTTGCCGGCCCTGGCCTCGAGGATGCCCGCTTGGACCACGCCCTGGACCGCCACGTTGCGGGCGGTCGCGAGCACCTCGGCCTCGCCGTATTTGCCGGCGTCGAACTGATGCTGCCGGAGCCAGGTGACGGCAAAGCGCGTGTAGGAATCGTAGTCGCCCTCCTGCCGGGCGAGGTACTCGTCGAGCTCGGCGTTGATGATCCTGAGCGCCTCCCGCACCGACATCCGCGTATCGTCCGCCTCCAGCACCTCCTTGTATCGGGAAAACACGGCCATGCCGGGGCCGATCGAGGCCTGCGCCATGTCGACCGGCGCGATCGCGGCCTCCTGCAACGTGTGCAGCGCCGCCGGCAGCTCCGCCCGCAACGCCCGGAGGAACTCGCCCCGCGTCACGCTCAGCGCTTCCGCAGGCCGCTTGCGGCAGACGAGGACGATCGAGGATGCAAGGGCGTTGACTGACTTCTTCAACGCGTTCGTGGCTTCGGTACGCATCGGCCACGTCCCGTCGACCTGAAATCCGGCTTCCAAAATTGCTTCGAGGAAGGAGGCCCAGCCGGTTGAGACGACCCCTTCTTTCTCGATCTCAGCCTGCTTGAATGCATAATAGATCGTCACCGGAGCCGCTTCGACGGTTGCGCCTGCCATCTTCGTGATAGCGCGCGCCATCCCGTCCATGAAGAATTGTTCGGCTTCCTCCCTGCTGTTGAAGCGGTAAGGCGCTGCAACAAGCTCTTCCGACTTGGGGACAAGAACCATAGCGAACTCATGTGGTGTAATGTCGCGCAGAATCCGACGCAACCAAACGTAGAAGAAATCTGATAGATCAGCGTAACCTATGTTATCGTAATAGGGAGGATCAGTGACTACGATTGTATTTCTTGGCGGTGGCGGGCCGTTAGCTGCATTGGCCGTTATGACCTCAGCGACATGGCCAAAGCCGACCTGTTCAATTACCTCTGCCACTGAAACTGCGGTTCCTGCGATGTCACCCCCGGCTCCAGCCAATGGATTGGTCTCTGCGTAAGCCCATTGCATGGGTAGTGCTTGACGCCCCATAGCACCGGCGAGGCGTCCCATTCCGGGTTCCCATATTGTCAGGCTGCAGTTTCGAGTTGATGCCTTATCGACCGCAAATGCGAGGTAAACTGTGAGCGCATCGGCGTAGGCTTGGGCGCCGATGCCGCCGTCGGCGAGCGCGGTCGGGTCGGGGGCCATGCCGGCGGCCCTGGCGTCCTCGAGCGCCTTCGCCCGCGCCCCCAGTACCAGATCGGAGAAGGTTGTCAGCGCCACCAATTGCCGCGGGGTGAATAGGTCTCCCAAGGTCTCGAGGCCATACGCGAAGCATGTTCCTCCGGTCAGACGTGCCGGCACCGGGCCAGCCAGGAATGTGCTCCGGGCCTCTTCCACACGGCTCCGGTCGCTATCAGCAGCGCGCTCATGCTTCTCGCTTGGTGACAGGTAGATACGGCTTCTTGTGCCCTCGGCGGCAATTGCCATCAGTCGAGTGCGCATGCGCTTCGCCTGACCTTCGGCTTTGATGTACGTGGGCGTAATCGGAGTTCCTGTCAGGACGCAAATGAAGTTGGCGCCCTGGGCTTTTGTACCCTTTTTCGCTTTCTCAAGGGTCGCAGGGTCAGCCTTCCCGGTGCGGATCTCGAAGCGGTAGCCGTCGCGCGCGGCTGGATCGAGCACCGGTTCGACCCAGGCTTGTTTGCCCTCTTTGGTCGAGAGCATGAAGCTCGAGACCAACGGCACGTGCGCACCGTGGCAGGCGGGGTTGGGGCTCGCCACCGTGCGCGCCCAGAGCCAGGCGATCACCGTCGCTTTCGATCCGTCCGGCAGCTCGACCTTCGGGTAGAGGTGGCCGATGCGCTGGTAGGCCTCGTCGCGCATCCAACGGCCGTAGTAGCGGACATCCTCGGCGAGCCCCTGCGCGCCCTTGGCGTTCCAGGCGCCGCCGTTGGCGAGCTTCTTCCGGGATTCGGGGTTGACCGGCGGCCGGCCGGCGAACTTGGGCGGGAACTCGACCAGGGCCTTGCTGATCATCACCGCCACCGGGTTCAGGTCGGAACCGTAGGCGCGCAGGCCCAGACGCTGCGCCTCGAGCGGGATCGAGCCGCCGCCGCAGAACGGGTCGTAGACGGGGGGAGCGTGCTCCAGGAGGTATTTTCGGACAGCCTCCGGATTCTTCTCCGGCGGCGGCTCCTCGCCCCGGCCCCAGGCGAGCGAGCGGGCGATGTACCAGCGCGCCTGGTCCAAAATGACCTCGTTGTTGCTGCTCTCCCAGGCGACGAGGCCGTCCTTGTACTCCGCGCCCTTTGTGCCGCCGATGAAATCGTGCAGTCGCTTGCGCTCGGCGCCCTGCGCCGCCTCGGTCGGAAAATGCTCGGGCCAGGAGGACGGGTCGTCGACCAGCTGGGAAAACAGCACCGCCCGGCAGGCCGCCAGCGGCCGCCGCGCCCACCAGAGGTGCAAGGTCGACGGATGCCCGTGCCGGATCGACTTCTCGCGCGCGCTAGCCGCATTGATCGCCTCCAACGGCAACGCGACCTCGATCAGCTTTTTCCGATAGCTCACGGTTACGTCCCTCACGCTGATGGCAGTTCGACGGTGATTGACCGTGGCATATTTTTCCAGTATTCGACAAAGCATTCAGCAAATCGTTCAAAATGCTCTGGAGCCAATTTTAGCCACTCGACCCTTTGTTCCGTCTTTTTAAACCAGCGCAAGCAATCCTGATCAAAGAATTCTGGAGCTATTTCCGCCAACTGCGAACATGACCGACCTCCGCCATGTTTTATGGTGTTAGTGAGAAGTCCCGCTATATGAATTTCCTTCCAGATATGCTCTTCTATCAAGAAACCTATCTTTTTAAGATTTTGTCGTATGTCACAAAATTGCCATTTCTGAATGGTTGCGGACGCAGGCAGTTCGGTCACATGCCTGACCTCGACGTCAAACATATCCTTTGAGAATTTCTCCCATAGATGGAATAATCCGGCTACGGCGAGTCCAATTAATTGGCTCCTTACGAAGTACAGATCCTCATAAGTGGTGATACCATGATCCTGCGCCCATTCTGCTATGGTAGATGGGTCACCGAGACCTTCGGAGTTTGATTGAAGCAGCGTTGCCTCATAGTGTTCGGTAGCAGCAGCATCAGCTTCCCCTTCAATGTCCGCAAAGATAGGGAGCAGACGATGCGCAAACGCTTTGACATACATTTCGGTAAGGCGTTGTCTGTAAGCTGGCGATTGGATGGGGTACGCATTAAGACTCGCTATTTGATTCTGCCACCGACACTACTCCCTTGCTCGCGCCAGCCTCCTCAGTGCGGCTCCTTGGCGACTGAAAGGAGCTCACTCAGCCGGAGCATTCGGCCGATCTCGGCGAAGCCGACCTCGCCGAAGTCGTGGCCGGAGATGTAGCGGGGCGAGGCGGCCGTGTCACCCTCAACCTGCACGATGGCGAGCCGGTGCCATGCCATGGCGTTGCGCGCCCGCAGCAGCTCGTTGCGGGTGATCGTCACGCGGTCATTGCCGGGGCCGAGGCCCTTGACCTCGATGAAGCGGAGGTGGCCGTTGGCTGCGGGATCGTGGGATTCGACGTCGTAGCCGCACTTGTCGCGGCTGACGTCGCGCGGCTCGAAGCCGAGCGTCCGCTCGGCCACCATGACGGCATCCATTGCCAGGCGCTCGATCTCGGCCCGGCGGGCGGGATCGATCTCGGGCTCGGCCCTCTCATCAGTCGCGTCGACGACGTTCAGCTGCTGCAGGAGGCCGATCGGCAGGATCAAAGCGCCGGCGAGCACGAGGGGCGGCAGGGCTGCGATGTCGCGCTCGCGGGCGAGCTCGGCCAGGCGGCGTTGCAGGCGGTCGGCCAGCTCTTCGGCGCGGGCGGCAGCGCGCTGCGGGTTCATGCGCGGCTGCTTGCCGGCGCGCTCCTGGTCCTTCAGGACCTCGGCGCGGTGGTCCCAGTAGTTGATCTCGCGCTTGAGCCGGGCCTGGACCTCGCGCTCGACCTTGTCGATCTGGGCGAGCCGGCGGGCGCGGACTTCGTCCACCTCGCGGGGCACCAGGTGCTGGACGGCGTGGCCGATCACCCGGCTCTCGAGGTCGCCCGCGAGCCATGGCTCCTCGAGCCGGGGCAGAATCGCGGCGCGCTCGGGCTCGCTTGCCGGCCGGTAGTCGAGGTAGGGCGCGGGGCCGGCGTCGCGGAGCGCGCCGTCCTCGAACAGCTCGACGAAGTGGAGCTGCCTTGCGACGATCTGGTGGTGGCCGTGGCGGTCGGCGCGGCCGTCCTGGATCGCCTGGTCGAGTGCCACCAGGACGCGCAGGCGCAGGCCCTGGTCGCGCGGGTCGACCAGGATGGCGCCCTGCTTCATCAGCTCGCGGTGGCGCTCGAGGGTAAGGACGATCGTGGCGTCGAGCAGCGGGTGGCCGGGGCAGACGAAGTCGGCAAGCGGGGGCCCGGCGATCTGGGACTTGTCGAAGCAGATCCGCTCGTAGCGCGAGAGGATGGCGGCGCCGGTACCGATCTGGTTGCCGCGCCCGCTCAGGCCGCCCGGCACGCGGGAGATCTCGAAGCGGCCGGTCTCGCGGCGGTGGATGCGGCCGCCCAGGTGCTCGAAGGCCGCGCGGAAGAAGCTCTCGATGTAGTGGGGCTGGAGGCGCTGGGCGTGCGCCCGCTCCATCTGCTCGCGGATCGCCTGGACCTTGGTGAAGGGAAAGGTCTCCTGGGTCAGCGCGCGGCGCTCGAGGAGGTCCAGGAGGTGGGCGTGGCCGGCGGCGTCGTCGACCACCTGGAGGAGGCGTGCCTTGATCTCGGGCTGCTCGCCGTAGCGGATCGCCTCGATCAGGAGATCGCGCAGGGGCTTCTGCTCGAACAGCTGGCCCAGGACGTCGTAGACCCGGCCGCCGAGGGCGGCGCGCGCGGCCTCGAGCTTTTCCAGCAGGCGGGCGTAGACGGCGCCCTCGCGGGTCTCGTTCGCGACCAGGTTCCACAAGTGGCAGACCTCGGTCTGGCCGATCCGGTGGATGCGGCCGAAGCGCTGCTCGAGGCGGTTGGGGTTCCAGGGCAGGTCGTAGTTGACCATCAGGTGGGCGCGCTGGAGGTTGACGCCTTCGCCGGCGGCGTCGTTCGCGACCATGATCAAGACCGCGGGGTCGTGCAGGAAGGCGTTGATGGCGTTGCGGCGCGCCTCGCGGGCGAGGCCGCCGTGGATCTCGACCACGGCCTCGGCGCGGCCGAGGCGGGTGCGGATCTTGTCGGCGAGGTAGGTGAGCGTGTCGCGCGGCTCGGTGAAGACGATGAGCTTGCGGCGGTTGCCGGCGGGATCGGTCATCAGCGGCTGGTCGAGGATGCTCTGCAGCTCCCGCCATTTGGTGTCGGTGCCCGAGCGGCGGAGCGCCTTGGCCTGCTCCTCGAGGCGGGTGAGGGCCAGGATCTCGAGCTCGAGCTCCGTGATGGTCTGGGCGGCGGTGGCGCTGTCGACGAGCTGCTCCTCGACCGCCTCGACCTCGTCCTCGGGCTTGTCCTCGAAGTCCTCGAAGAATTCCGGGCGGTAGGAAGCGAGCTCGCTCGCGGCACCCAGGCGAGCGTTACGGCCGCGTTGCAGCAGGCGCGCCTCTTCGACCCGGCGCTCGAGCTTCTCGCGGCGGCGGCGGAGCGATTCGTGGATCGCGGCCGGCGAGGAGGCGAGACGGCGTTGCAGGATCTGGAGCGCGAAGCCCACGTTCTGGCGCCGCTGATCGCCCTCGGCGAGCCGCTCGGCGCGGTTCATCTCCTCGCGCACGTATTCGGTCACCGCATGGTAAAGCGCCGCCTCGTCCGTCGAGAGCCGGTAGTTCACGGTGTAGGCCCGGCGCTCCGGAAACAGGGGCCGGCCGTCGAAGGTCTTGAGCTCCTCCTTGGTCAGGCGGCGGAGCAGGTCGCTGACGTCGGCTGCGTGCACGCCCTCGCGAAACCGGCCCTCGAAGCGGTCGCCATCGAGCAGGGCCATGAACAGCTGGAAGTCGGCCTCCTTGCCGCTGTGCGGGGTCGCGGTCATCAGGAGAAAATGCCGGGCGCGCGCCGAGAGCCGCTGCCCGAGCTGGTAGCGCCTGGTGTACTTGACCTCGCCGCCGAAGTAGGTGGCGGACAGGCGGTGGGCTTCGTCGCAGATCACGAGATCCCACTCGCGCGCGGCAATGAGCTTCGCCTGCAGGTCCTCGTTGCGGCTCAGCATGTCGAGGCGGGCGATCCAGAGCCCGGTCTCGTCCAACGGGTTGCCGGCGCGGCTCGCCTCGATCCGGTCGCGGGTCAGGATCGCGAAATCGAGGTGGAACTTCTCGGCGAGCTCGTCCTGCCATTGCTCGACCAGGTTGCCGGGTGCCACCACGAGGCAGCGTTCCAGGTCGCCCCGGATCAGGAGCTCCTTGATCAGAAGCGCCGCCATGATGGTCTTGCCGGCGCCGGGATCGTCGGCGAGCAGAAAGCGCAGCGGCTGGCGCGGCAGCATCTCGCCGTAGACCGCGGTGATCTGATGGGGCAGCGGCTCGATCAGCGAGGTGGATAGGCGAGATAAGGATCGAACAGGTAGGCGAGGCGAATGCGCTGGGCCTCCGACGCCAGCCGGAACAGATAGCCGTCGCCGGCGAACGACCAGGCCCGCCCCGCTCCGACCCGCTCGAGCGACGCCTCATCGGTCCGATAGACCAAGCGGTTACGGACCGCTCCGCCCGGCTCCTCGTAGGTGACCTTGACCGCCTGATCGCCGAACCACTCGACCTGAACGATCCTCGCGACCGAGCCTGCGACGAGTCCGCGAACTGCCGTTCCTGGGATCAACTCCTCAAGCCGCATCGTGCAGAGGCTCGAATCCGTTGGGCTGATATTGCGCAACCATCAGTTGTTGTCCAACCGGCAGGCGCGGTCAATGCTCGCGGATCAGGCCCGCTCGATCACCAGGTGCCCGTATGCGTCCACCGCGAGGCGCTGGCCGGGGTTGAGGATCGTGACCGAGGCGGGTTCCTCGATCACGGCCGGGCCTTGGATCTGGTGGCCGGCCTGGAGCTGGTCGCGGCCGAAAACCGGGACCTCGTGGCGGCCGTCCGGGTAGGCGACCGCGCGGTGCGAGACCGGTCGGGCCGTGGCGGTCGCCGGCTCGATCCGGTTCAGCTCGGGCTTCTCGGTGATCGCGACCGGTAAGGGCCTGAAGCTTCGGGTCTCCATCGAGGCCCGGCCGGATGAAGGCCTGTCCTCGCACAAGGTCGGGGACACCAAGCTCGCGCTCCGCGAGCTCGGCCTGTCCGATGATATCGAGGTCACCAAATAGAAACGTCTTGATGACCAACAATTCCTTCCGGCCTCGGGGAGATCGTCGCGTCACCCCACCCGACGCCACCCGCCCACCTGTGCCACCATGCCCATCGCCATGGCCACCGGGGCCCAGACCCTCGACGACCGGCGCTCGCCGAACGCGAGCGGGTGTTGCGCATCCTGCGCGCCGAGGCGCCACGGCTGCGCCTGCGGGGGATCAGGCACCTGAGCCTGTTCGGCTCGCTCGCCCGCGGCGACTCTGCTCCCGAAAGCGACGTCGATTTCGATCAGCATGGTGCCACAGCCGCGGGCGGGCGGGCCGAACCGGCGAAGGCATGGACCTGGCGAGGAAGGGCTGCCATTCCGAGGCTCGGATGGAGATCTCTCCAACACGAGCCCACGCGCCCCAGAATCCGCCAACCCATCGAGGCGAACGCGGTCGAGGGCTTCTGATGGCTTACGTCGGCCGCTCTCGCCGAGAGGCTCCGAGGTCGCTGGCCAGAGCTAGACCCCGCCGCCATTGGCGGCGAACGGTGGCGTCCGACCCTGCCGGCGCGCCTCGTCCTCGATCGTGCGTAGCAGTTGGCGCTTGGCGGGAGTTCGCGCGGGGCCCTGGTTGCGTGCGGCGGCAACGCGCGCGTCATCGAGACCAAGCTCGCGCCGACGCGCCTCGATCCGCTTGGCCTGCTCGCGCAGTTTCACGACCCGCATCACGCGCTCCGGTCGGCCATCAGCTGGCCAAGGATCGCGGGATCGGCACCCTCCTCCGCCACCCGCCTTCTCAAGTAGGCGACATCCAGGTTCTCGGCAAGGGAAGCCAGGAGCCGCGCCTGCTCCAGCATGTCGTCGCGTCCCCTTGGATCGCTCGCATGCTGCCCGAGCCGGTCGGCGATCATGTCCTCGAGCGGCGGGAAGATCACTCGCGCATCGCTCGCCTCATCGACCACCACGAGCTGGAGGCGATCGGTATCCGTTCGTCCCTCGAACAGCGGTCCGGTGACGAACTCGACCCCGATCAGGCTTTTTGGATGGTAGAAGCCGCCGAGCCGGACGCCGCGCCGGTCCTCTCGCCGAAACCCCACCTCGACCAGCGCCTCGCCGACGATCTCCTCGCGCGCGGCGACGAGGTCGAAATCACCAGAGGTGATCGCGCCGCCAGTGTAGAACTCGACCGCGCTGCCGCCTACGATGACCGGGCGCGGGGCGCCGCGCTGCTCGGCGATGTCGAAGGCGCGCGACAGCAGGCGCAACGCCTCGATGTACACCTTGCGATACATCCCGGTTGAGTCCGCCCCACGTGGAAGAGAGGCTCGAGCCCCCTCGCCGCCGAGTTGGTAAGCCCGCCGCTACCGAGGTGGCAAGCTATCTGCGCAGGCCGGACGCACGGCCGAGCCGCCCGCGCTCGTCGAGTGCCTCGAGGTCGCCCGCCCGGAGCTTTTTTCCGGCTTTCGCCGAAATCGTGGAGACAACGCCCGGAATCGATGCCTGTCGAACGCAGGTCGTCGAACCGCACCCCACCCCGCTCGACGCCACCCGCCCACCTGTGCCACCATGCCCATCGCCATGACCACCGGGATCCAGACCCTCGACGATCCATCGCTCGCCGAACGCGAGCGGGTGCTGCGCATCCTGCGCGCGGAGGCGCCGCGGCTGCGCCTGCGGGGGATCGGGCACCTGAGCCTGTTCGGCTCGCTCGCCCGCGGCGACTCTGCTCCCGAAAGCGACGTCGATCTTTTGATCGAGACCGATCCGCAAGGTCATCTGAGCCTGTTCGACGTCGTCGAGCTGCAAGAACAGCTGGCGGCGCTCCTCGGTCGTCCGACGCACTTCGCCTTCAGCTCGGCGATGCGGCCCTGGCTTCGCGACGACATTCTCAAAGAGGCGATCTTGATCTGGTGATGGGACGCCGCCGCGGCCTCCGTCTCCGCCTCGAGCACCATCACCACATGCCCTTGTCGTCGTAGCCGATGATCTCGTCCGGGCTGCGGGTGTCGTAGTTGGGCAGCGCCGCGCACTCCTTCGCGAGCTCGTCGAGCCGCTCCGCGAGGCCCTTGGTCCCTCCCCGCTTGCGGCGCTCGCGCTCGAGGCGCTCGGCGAGCGCCTTGCGCACCGCCTCGGTCAGGCTCTCGCCGGTGAGCTTCGCGACCTCGCGCGCCAGGCGGTCGGTCTCGGCATCCTTGAGGCTCAGCGCCATGGCGGGTCCGTTCGAGAACGCATGCCGTGTTTCTAGACTGGCGGCAGGCGACTGTCGACTGCGCAGCCGCTCGCCGTTGGCGATGGCGATCCGGTCTTTGGCCGAGCTTAGCCTCGCGATCAGGCCCGCTCGATCACCAGGTGGCCGTATGCGTCCACCGCGAGCCGTTGGCCGGGGTTGAGGATCGTGACCGAGGCGGGTTCCTCGATCAGTGCGGGGCCTTGGATCTGGTGGCCGGCCTGGAGGTGGGGGCGGTCGTAGACGGGGACGTCGTGGCGGCCGGCGGGGTAGCCGACGGCTGCGGTGGCGCGGTCGGGCCGGGGCGGCGGCCGTGGCGTAACGATCGGCTGCAGCTCGGGCTTCTCGGTGATCGAGACCGCGGTCACGAGATAGTTCACGATCTCGATGATCTCGCCCGGGATCGCAAAGCCGAAGCGCGCCTTGTGGGCGGCGTGGAAGGCCTGCCAGAGCTCGGGGATGGTCGCAGGCGCGAAGCGCTCGAAGGCGATCTCGAGCTCGAGCTCGTAGTTCTGGCCGAGATAGCGCATCTCGAGCGCGCGCCGGACCTGGAGGTTCGAGGTGTAGCCCTGCCCGGCCAGGAGCGCCAAGCATTCGGCCGCGAGCTCGGCCATGACCAGGGTCGCGCGCTCGGGGTCGAAGCGCTGGCTCGTGAGCTGGGTCGTGCGCTGGCGGTCGACCCGGGCATCCGCCTGCAGGAAGCCGTAGGCCGAGAACTGGGCCGGGTGGTTCGGGATCAGCGCGCGCGGGATCGCCATCTCGGTCATCAGCTCGCTCGCGTGCAGCGGGCCGGCGCCGCCGAAGGCCAGGAGCGTGAAGTCGCGGGGATCGAGGCCGCGCTCGATCAGCACGCTGCGCAGCGCGCCCACCATATTGTTGTTGGCGATCCGCAGGATCGCGATCGCGGTCGCCTCGACCCCCTGGCCGAGGGCTGCGGCCACTTCGGCCAGCGCCCGCCCGGCCGCCTCGAGGTCGAGCGCCATGCTGCCGCCCAGGAAATTGGCGGGATCGATCCGGCCCAGCACGAGGTTGGCATCGGTCACGGTCGCCTGCCTGCCGCCCGCTCCGTAGCAGGCAGGGCCCGGGCTCGCGCCGGCGCTCATTGGGCCCACCCGGAGCATGCCGCCCTTGTCGATCCAGGCGATCGAGCCGCCGCCCGCCCCGATCGTGCGGATGTCGATCATCGGGATCTGGATCGGGACCCCCCACTCGATCTCGAAGGCGGTGGTGAAGCTCTCGCGGCCGCCCTCGATCGTCGCGACGTCGGTGGACGTGCCGCCCATGTCGATCGTGACCAGGGAGGGCAGCTGCAGCAGGCGGGCGATCTCGCGGGCCGCGACCACGCCGCCGGTCGGCCCCGAGACCATCATGTTGACGGGCGCGGCCGCGGCCGCCTCGAGGGTCATCTCGCCGCCGTTCGACTTGATCACGACCAGATGATCGCCAAGGCCGGCCGCGGCGAGGCGGGCGCGCATGCTGCCGAGCTGGCGCGAGACCACGGGCTTCAGATAGGCATCCGCGATCGTGGTCGAGGCGCGCTCGTACTCCTTCCACTTGGGCAGGACCTCGTAGGAGATCGAGACCGGCAGCTCTGGGGCCGCCTCGGCGAAGATCTCCTTCAGGCGGAGCTCGTGGCAGGGGTTGAGGTAGGAAAAGAGCAGCATGATCGCCACCGCCTCGATCTCGGGCAGCTCCTTGATGGTCCGGGCGAGAGCGCGCGCGCCCGCCTCGTCGAGGGGCGTGATGACGTGCGCCGTATTTGTCGATCCGCTCCTCGACCTCGAAGCAGTGGCGGCGCTTGACGAGCGGCTTCGGCTTGACCCAGCTCATGTCGTAGTGCGATTTGCGGTTGCCGCGCTGGATGAAGACGACGTCGCGAAAGCCTTTGGTCGTGACGTAGGCGACGGTTGCGCCCTTGCGCTCGAGCACGGCGTTGGTCGCGATCGTGGTGCCGAGGCGGGCGTTCTGGATCGCGTGGGCGCCCTCGAACCGCTCCAGGCCGGCAAGGATCCCTGCCACCGGATCGCTCGGCACCGAGAGCTGCTTCCAGACCACGGTCGCCCGGCTGTCCCGATCGTAGGCGACGAAGTCGGTGAAGGTGCCGCCGACATCGATCCCCAGCATGTAGCGCATGCGGCTTTGTCCCCGGTTTTCCGGCCCTGGTTGGCGGGCGAGCTTACAAGGGGCCGCGCCCGGACGCCACCGCTTGGCCGGCCCCGGCGCCGGTGCTAGGGTGCGCCTTTGCAGATACCGGAACGTCGGGGCAGATACCGGAACGTCGGACGGGGGGCAGCATGGCGACGGCGCGCGAGCAGGTTCGAGGGGCGGACGAGGTCGGGATCTACCCCGAGGGAGCGGCCTTCATCGAGGGCGACTATGTGCCGATCGCAGAAGCCCGGATCCCGATCCTCGATTGGGGCTTCCTGCGCTCGGACTGCACCTATGATGTGGTCCACGTCTGGAACGGCCGGTTCTTCCGGCTCGGCCACCATCTCGAGCGCTTCGAGCAGAGTGCGGCCGGGCTCAGGTTGAAGAATCCGCATGGCCGCGACGAGGTCGAAGGGATCCTCAAGCGCCTCGTGCGCCTGACCGGCCTGCGCGAGGCCTATGTCGAGGTGATCCTGACCCGGGGCACGCCGCCCAAGGACACGCGCGATCCGCGCCAATGCCTGAACCGCTTCTACGCCTTCGTGATCCCCTTCGTCTGGATCGCGAGCGAGGCGGTGCGCGAGCGCGGCCTCCATCTGCACATCAGCGAGGTCCTGCGGATCCCGCCGCAATCGGTCGACCCGGCGATCAAGAACTTCCATTGGGGCGATCTGACCAGGGGGCTGTTCGAGGCCTACGAAGCGGGCTGCGACACGGCCGCGCTGCTCGATCAGGAGGGCAACCTCGCCGAGGGGCCGGGCTTCAACGTCTTCGCGGTCAAGGACGGCCGGGTCACGACGCCCGAGGGCACCTGCCTGCTCGGCATCAGCCGGCAGACGGCGCTCGATCTCTTGGCCGAGCAGAACGTCGAAGCCGTGATCGGCAGGATCTCGCCCGGCGAGCTCAAAGCCGCCGAGGAGGTCTTCATCACCTCGACCGCGGGCGGCATCCTGCCGGTCACCCGCATCGACCACCAGCCGGTCGGCGACGGCGAGCCCGGCCCGGTCACGATCCGGCTCAAGAACCTCTACTGGCAGCGCCACGACGAGGGCTGGCAGTGCACGAGCATCGACTATGATTGACCGTCGGGAATGACCGGGGACTGACCGGGGACTGGTCGCCCGCCGGGCGGCCGGCCGGCTGAAGCAGGGAGGCAAGGGATGCGACTGGGCCTGTTCATGATGCCGCTGCACCCGCCGACGCGGGACTATCACCAGGTCCTCGAGGAGGACATGGAGGCGGTGCTGGAGGCGGACCGGCTGGGCTTCGACGACGTCTGGGTGGGCGAGCACTTCAGCTCGATGACCGAGCCCGTGACCTCGCCGCTCACTTTCCTTGCCAAGGCGATCCCGCTGACGCGGCGGATCCGCCTGTGCACGGGCGTGCTGAATTTGCCGCAGCAGCATCCGGCCGTGATCGCGGGCTTCGCCGCGATGTTCGATCATCTGGCCAACGGCCGGTTCCTGATGGGCATCGGACCGGGCGGCCTGCCGTCGGACTTCGAGCTGTTCCACCTCGAGGACCCGATGGCGCGCGGCCGGATGACGCTCGAATCGATCGACATGATCCTCGAGATCTGGGCCGGCGAGCCGCCCTATCGGATCGAGGGCGAGTACTGGCAGATCCGCCAGGACGAGTGGCACTGGCCCGAGCTCGGGCTCGGCAACATGCCCAAGCCCTACCAAAAGCCGCATCCGCCGATCGCGGTCGCCGGCATGAGCCCCTATCCGTTCTTCGTCAAGGAGGCGGCAAGGCGGGGCTGGCAGGCGATCAGCGCCAATTTCATCCCGGCGGCGAGCGTCGCGACCCATTGGCAGCGCTTCAGCGAGGGCTGCGCGGAGGCGGGCACCGCCGCCGACGGCGACCGCTGGCACGTCGGGCGGACCATCCTCGTGACCGAGACCGATGCCGAGGCCAAGGCCTATCTCGCCAAGCCCGACTGCGCGGTCCGCTATTACTTCTATTACTTGAGCTCGCTGATGAAGAAGGCGGGCTTCTCCCAGATCATGAAGGGGCTGGAGCAGTTCGACGACGACAAGCTCACGGTCGACTGGGCGATCGACAACATCGTGATCGCCGGCAGCCCCAAGACCGTGACCGAGCAGCTGCTGGCGGTGCGCGAGCAGGTCGGGCCGTTCGGGACGATCGTGCTCACCGGGCTCGACTGGGACGATCCGGCGCTCTGGAAGCGCTCGATGGCGCTGATGGCGAACGAGGTCATGCCGGGCCTGCGCCAGGCGACCGGCACCGCGATCGCGGCCAAGTAGGCGCGCGGGTTTCAGATAAATCAGGCAGCGCCGCGTGAGAAGATGGCGCAGAAAAGCTGGAGCCTCGCGAGGCGCAGGTAACGAGCGACGACATCGCAGGGAGGGCGCATGACGCGGGTTCTGCTGGTCGGCTACGATCCGGATACCGTGGACTTTTCCGATCCTGCTTTGCCGCCAGGCATGACCGCCGAGAAGATCCGGGCCGGCATCGGGGTTGCGCTGCAAGCGCTTCGATGAACGCGGATGGGAGGCCGACGTTGGCCTCATCCGGCCCGATGAAAGCGCTGGGCCGACCGTGGAGCGTCAGTTAGCTTCGACGAGCTATGATTGTATCGTCATCGGAGCCGGCGTCCGCCTGCCGCCTCAGCGCCTTGCATTATTTGAAGCCGTCATCAACGCTGTGCATAAGGCCGCCCCACGCGCGGCGATCGCCTTCAATACTGCGGCCCGAGGACAGCGCCGATGCTGCCGCCCGATCGTTGTCGGCTGGCTCCCGGCCTGCCGAAGTGAACCTGCCTTAGTGTTCCTCGCTCCCTCTATCTACGCCTCGGCGAGCGCTGCCATCGCCTCCTCGCGGATCAGGGCCAGGACCTGGCGCTTGAGCTCGACGAAGCGGGGCGCGGTCAGGACCTCGGGGCCGCGCGGGCGCGGGATGTCGACCGTGATCTCCTCTTTGATGCGGCCCGGGCGCGCGGTCATGACGTAGACGACATCGCCCAGGAACAGCGCCTCGTCGATGTCGTGGGTGATGAAGAGCACGGTCTTGTGGCTCTGCTCCCAGATCGCGAGCAGCAATTCCTGCATGAGGGCGCGGGTCTGGCTGTCGAGGGCGCCGAAGGGCTCGTCCATGAGCAGGATCTCGGGGTCGTTGGCGAGCGCCCGGGCGAGTGCCGTGCGCTGGCGCATGCCGCCCGAGAGCTGGTCGGGGTAGCTGTCCTCGAAGCCCTCGAGGCCGACCTCGCGGATCAGCTGCGAGGAGATGCGGGCGCGCTCGGCCGCGGACGTGCGCTTGAGCTCGGGGCCGAACTCGACGTTGCGGCGCACGGTCAGCCACGGGAACAGCGTGTAGCTCTGGAAGACCATGCCGCGCTCGGCCGAGGGTCCCGCGATCGGCCGGCCGTCGAGGGTGATCTTGCCGCTGGTCGCATCCGCGAGGCCCGCGACCAGGCGCAAAAGGGTCGACTTGCCGCAGCCCGAGGGGCCGACGATCACCGAGAGCTCGCGGTCCGGGATCGCGAGCGAGATGTCCTCCAGGGCCGTGACCGTGCGGCCCTTGCGGCCGGCAAAGCGGACGGTCACGCCTTCGATCCGGAGCTTGCTCAAGCGCTTCTCCCGGCCTCAGAAGGTGGCCGACCAGGGCAGCAGCCAGCGGCGCAGCCACTTGAACAGCTGGTCGGTGATCAGGCCCAGGATGCCGATCACGACGATGCCGAGGATGATCACGTCGGTGAACAGGCCGCGCATGGCGTTCAGGATCATGTAGCCGAGGCCCGAGTTGGCGGCGACCAGCTCGGCGACCACGAGGTAGGTCCAGGCCCAGCCCATGGTGACCCGGAGGTTGTCCATGACGCCCGGCATGCACGCCGGGAACAGGACCCGGGTCACGACCTGGCGGCGCGAGGCACCCAGCGTGTAGGAGACGTCGATCAGGTCCTTCGAGACCCTCCCCGAGACGTCGGCGATCAGGATCAGCTGCTGGAAGAAGGTGCCGAGAAAGATGACCGCGATCTTCTGCTCGATGCCGATCCCGATCCAAAGGATCAAAAGCGGGATCATGGCGCTGACCGGCAGATAGCGCATGAAGCCCGTGATCGGCTCGATGAAGGCTTCGACGACGCGAAAGCTGCCCATCAGGATGCCGAGCGGGACCGCGAAGACCGAAGCGAGCAGAAAGCCCGAGAGGATCACGGTCAGGCTCGAGCGGATGTGGCCGAGCAGGGTGCCGCTTTTCAGGCCCTTCCAGCCGGCGAGCAGGACCAGGTGCGGCGGCGCCAGGAAGTCGGTGCGCACGATGCCGCCGTAGGTCAGCCAGCACCAGAGGCCGAGGATCAGGGCGGCGGCCAGGATGCCGAGGCCGGCATGGAGCGCGCCCGGGATCTCGGTCTTGGGCGCGAAGACGCTGGCCACCGTCAGGGACGCGCCCGCATCGGCCGGGCGGGCCGCCCGCCGGCTGCGGCCGGGCCCGCCCCGGCGTGCGAGCCCCCTGCCCGGTCATCGGCGCCGGCGGGCGGCGGACGGCCGAGGTCCGGCCTGGCCCCGGCCTATTGGTTGACGACGTCGAAGTCGATCAGGTCGACAGGCGCCACCTCGTGCTGGAACAGGCCGGTTTCCTTGCCGAGCTCGATCGCGTTGCCGATCGTGTCGACGACCGTGCCCGGCGCCGCGGCCGTGCCGAGGAAGGCCTGGTTCATGGCCTGGTCGTAGTAGACGATGCCGGCCCGGGTCTCGGCGAACACCTTGGGATCGTCGAGCCAGCCGCCGACGCCCTTGGCCATGATCTGATCGGCCTCTTCGGGGTTCGCCTTTTGGAACTCGACCGCCTTGATCCAGGCGCGATAGAGCGCCTTCATGTCGTCGCCGCGCGCCGCCAAGGTCGCGGGCGTGGTCACCGCCATGTCGGTGATCAGGCCCGGGCTGGTCGAGCTGTCGACCAGCAGATGGCCGTCGGGGGCCTGCTTGCCGCGGGTGAGCCACGGCTCCCAGGTGACCGCGGCGTCGACCCGGCCGGCGACGAAGGCGGCACCCGCATCGCCCGCGGTCATGTTCTGGGTCTCGACGTCGGCGAGCTTGAGGCCCGCCTGCTTGAGCAGGACGCCAAGATAGAACTGCGACACCGAGCCCTCGCCGTAAGCGACGCTCTTGCCCTTGAGGTCGGCGATCGAGGTGATGTCCTTCTTGGCGACGATGCCGTCGCCGCCCTTGGAATCGTCGAGCGCGAACAGGTAGCGGTAGCTCTGCTGATCGCTGAGGTAGTTGAGGATCGTATCGACCGTGGTCACCGCGACGTCGAGCTTGCCGGCGGCGAGCGCCGGGAAGCGCACCTTGGGGTCCTCCATGACGATCAGCTCGACGTCGAGGCCCTCGTCCTTGAAGTAGCCCTTGTCCTTGGCGATGTAGAGGGGGCCGTAGCCGACCCAGGTCGAATGGCCGATCTTCAAGGTCTCGGCGCCGGCGCTGCCGCCCCACATCAGGCCGAGCAGGATGCTGCCGGCAATCAGGCTAGCGCGTCTGGTCATGGCTCTCTCCTCCCGCTGCGCCGGAGGTGGACCCGCCTGCCCTCGCGGTCGCAGGAGGGCCATGCTGCCCCAGTTTGCGGGCGGGCGCCAGCCCCGTGCGGGCCGCGCCCGCCCGGTTCAACCCTGACTTCAAGAGAGCGAGCGAGCGCCTGTCGCCCGGCGCGTGCTCGAGCGGGCCGCGGGCGCGGTCGACATGGTCAAGCGGGCGGGCGCGGGCCATCATGTCCAAAACGTCCCCGACGGAAGAGGCCCGCCATGAAGATCACCGCGCTCGAGACGCTCCAGCTCAGGGAGTTCAGCAACCTCGTCTGGGTCGAGCTGCAGACCGACGCGGGGCTGACCGGGCTCGGCGAGACCTTCCGCAATCCAGAAGCCACCGTCGCCTATCTGCACGAGACCTGCGCGCCCTATCTGCTCGGCAAGGACCCGCTCCGGATCGAGCGCCACGCCCGCGCGCTGATGGCCGAGGTCGGCAATCATTTCTCGGGCTATCCGAGCCGGAGCGTCGAGGTGCGCGGCAATTCCGCGGTCGATCTGGCCCTTTGGGACCTGTTCGGCCAGGCGGCCGGTCTGCCGCTGCACCAGCTCTTAGGCGGCCTCTGTCGGGAAAAGATCCGGATCTACAACACCTGTGCGAGCGCTGGCTACAACCGGGTCGCGCGCGGCGACTACAATACGCTGCTCGTGCGCCCGGGCGAGGCCGGCACGGGCGGCAGGTCCGCTCGACGATCTCGCGGCCCAGCACGAGCGGCCGGCCGAGCTCGCGCGCTCGCTGCTCGAGGACGGCATCGGGGCGATGAAGATCTGGCCGTTCGATGCCTACGCGCTGGCGACCGGCGGCCAGCACATCGCGGCCGCGGATCTGTCGCGCGGGCGCGGGCTGATCGAGGCGATCCGGGCGGCCGTCGGCGATCGGATCGACATCATGCTCGAGTACCACGGCCTCTGGCAGCTGCCGGCAGCGCTCCAGATCGCGGCCGCGCTGGAGGGGCTCGAGATCTACTGGCACGAGGACCCGATCGCGATGCACGGCGCTCGACGATCTCGCCCGCTACAAGGCGCGCGTCCGCGGCCGGGTCGCCGGCAGCGAGAACCTCGGCACCAAGACCTGGTTCCGGGAGGCGCTGGTCCGCGGTGCGATCGACGTCGTCCAGTTCGACATGGCCTGGATCGGCGGCCTGAGCGAGGGCCGCAAGGTCGCGGCGCTCGCCGAAGCCTTCGACCGGCCGATCGCCCCCCACGACTGCACCGGCCCGGTGACGCTTTGCGCCAACCTGCACCTGACGCTCGCCGCCCCGAACGCGCTCATCCTCGAGACCGTGCGCGCCTACACGCGCGGCTTCTACCGGGACCTGGTCACCACGCTGCCGCGGATCGAGCAGGGCTACGCCTACCCGCTTTCCGCCCCGGCCTCGGCACGGCGCTGCTCCCGGACCTCCGAAGCCGCGCGGATGCCACCATCCGCCGCAGCGCCCTCTAAAATCCGGACGGCTGCGTCGGGGACAGGCGCGGCTTCGGGACCACCGCCGCCCACCCCACCTCACTGGCGGCCCGGGCTCGACTTCATTTGATCTCGCTCCGCCGCTGGCGCATATAAGCGGCGTGCACGTGGTCGTCGAGACGGCGCCTTTCATCGCTGCCGCGAAAGCGGCCGGGCTGAGCGGTGACGACCTCGACCGGATCGTCGATCATTTCGCCGGGAATCCGAACGCGGGCGACGTGATCCAAGGCACGGGCGGCGCGCGCAAGGTCAGGTTCGCCGGGCGCGGCAAAGGCAAGAGCGGCGGCTATCGGGTGATTGCGTTCTATACGGGAGCGACCCTTCCGGTCTTTCTGCTGACCGTATTCGCCAAAGGCGAGCAGTCCGACTTGACCAAAGCGGAGCGCAATGCCCTGGCACAACTGACGAAGGTGCTCGTCGACAGCTACCGTGGCAGCGCCGGCAAGCTTGGGTGAGGGCATGAGCAAGCGCGCGTTCGACAAGATCAGGGCCGGCCTCGAGAACGCGATCGCGATCGCGCGTGGCGAGGCCGATCCGGCGACCTACCGCGTCCACGTGCCCACCGAGGTCGACGTCAAGGCGATCCGCCGCAAGCTCGGCATGACCCAGGCGGAGTTCGCCCGCAGCTTCGGCTTCGGGCTCGACGCGGTGCAGAACTGGGAGCAGGGACGGCGCCGGCCCGAGGGCGCCGCCCGGGCGTTCCTCAAGGTCATCGACCGCGAGCCGGACGCCGTCCGCCGCGCGCTCGCCGCCTGAGGGATCCGCGTCACGCTTGGCCGGTCCGTGCGGCGCGCCGGGAGTCCCGGCTGACGTATCGGAGCATCATTCGGCGGCCAGCGTGCGACGGGCCGTGAGGCGCGGCTCGGTCGCGATCCCGGCGACCTCCTCGAGCAGCCAGGCGCGGAAGGCCTGGATCTTGGGCTGGTCGGCGCCGGTCTCGGGGACCACGAAGTAGTAGGCGCACTCGCTCGGCAGCTCGAGGTCGAACGGCTGGACCAGGACGCCGGCGGCCAGCGCCTCGTCGGCGAGGGGGCCGCGGCTGATCGCGACGCCGGTGCCGCTGATCGCCGCCTGCAGGGCGAGCGGCATCGATTCGAACTTGGGCCCGCGCTGCGGGTCGATGCTCGGGACGCCCGCCGCGCGCAGCCAGAGCCGCCAGTCGTCCATGTCGTCGAGCGCGTGCAGCAGCGTGTGCCGGGCGAGGTCGGCGGGCTCCCGCAGCGGGTCGGGTCCCTCGAGCAGGCGGGGGCTGCAGACCGGGGTCATGGCGGCGTTGAACAGGCGCTCGGTCAGCAGGCCCGGCCAGTCGCCGAAGCCGTAGCGGATGCCGCAGTCGACGCCCTCGCGCGCGAAGTCGATCAGGCGCGGGGTCGCCATCAGGCGGATCTCGAACTCGGGCCGCAGCGCCTGGAAGCGGCCGAGGCGGCTCGCCAGCCAGTTGGCGGCGATCGAGGGGGTCGTGCTGATCGTGAGCGTGCCGCCCAGGCAGCGCGCGCGCACCCGCTCGACGCCGGCGGCGAGCTCATCGAAGGCGCGGCGCACCGAGGGCACGAGCAGCTGGCCCTCGTCGGTCAGCAAGAGGCGCCGGTTGAGCCGGCGGAACAGGCGGACCCCGAGGTCGGCCTCGAGCCCTTTGATCTGATGACTGACCGCTGCCTGGGTCACGTGCAGCTCGTCGGCCGCGCGGGTGAAGCTCAGATGGCGCGCCGCCGCCTCGAAGGTGCGGAGCGCCGACAGCGCCGGCAGACGGTTCGCCATGGCTTCGGTCTCGCATGAGCTGAAGTTATCTCAATCATGAACAACGATCGTTTGTCGTCAAGCCTTATCTGCCCCAGATACCTACTACGGAATCGATCGACGAGGCGCCCCTCGGCGGGGCCCGGATCGGAGGATAGAAACATGAACCAGTCTAATCGGATCGCCGGCTTCGGGACGCTGTTCCCGACGCTTGCCGCGCTGACCGCACCGGCGCAGGAGTTCGTGACCTGGAAGCCTGCCTACCGGGCGCCCTCGGGGCTGCGGATCCGGGGCGGTTTCGGCCGCCGGTTGCGGGCTCTGGTGCAGGCCTTCGAGCAGCGGCGCGAGCGCGCCCGCGTCCAACGGGCGCTGGCCCACCTCGACGACCGCCTGCTGCGCGACATCGGGCTCAGCCGCGCCGACGTCGGGCCGCAGCTGTCCGCGCCCTTCACGGGCCTGGGCGAGCCCCTGGGTTCGGTGCGCCACGGCCTCTGGCATCTCTGAGGTCGTCTGCGATTGATGGAGTGCTGATCATGACCAGAACGGATGCCAATGCGGGTTTCGGCAGCCTGTTCGCGAGCGTCGCGAGCCTGACGCTCGCGGTCCAGGGCGCGCCCGGCCGGCGTTATCAGGCGGGGGCCGCCCGCCCGCAGCCGCGGGGCTGGCTCGCGCAGGCAGTGGGTCTGCTGCTGACCTGGTCCGAGCGGGTGCGCGAGCGGCGTCATCTGCTGCAGTTCGACGACCACTTGCTGCGCGACATCGGCATCAGCCGCGCCGAGGCGCTGGCCGAGGCCGAGAAGCCCTTCTGGCGCGCCTGAGCGGCACCGACCGCCCGGGTGCCAAGGAGACCCTCATGAGCAACAGTCTCGAGCACGAGTTTCCGACCGTCCGATGGCAGGCGGTGGCGCGCGGCAGCGACCCCGAGCTCATCCGGCGCCATATCGAGCGCGGGCGCCAGCTGCGCAGCGAGGCGATCCGGCAAAGCGGTCGGGCGATGCTGGACGCGCTGAGCCGGGCCGCCCACCGGGTCGTCACCTCCGTGCGCTGCGGGGCCCTCAGTCTCGGCGGCCGGCCGCAGGCGAGCGACTGCTGGCGCGGCTCGACGGGGAGCGCTTGACCGCCGGGCGGGAGTGATCTTTGCTTTGCGGACCGTCGTCCGGACGAAGGATCGCAACCGCCCCCATGATGCTCGCACATCTGCGCCGCATGGCGCGCTACAATCGCTGGGCCAATCAACGCCTGTACGCGGCTTGCGCGGCGCTTCCGAGCGCCGAGTACCACAAGCCGCGGCCGGCGTTTTTCGGCTCGATCCACGGCACGCTCAACCATCTGCTGGTGGGCGACTGGGTCTGGCTCGCCCGGATCGAGGGCCGGCCGAACCCGACGCTGCGGCTCGACGATCAGCCCTGCGCGAGCCTCGAGGCGCTCGCGGCGGAGCGAGCGGCCGAGGATCAGCGGATGATCCGGCTGGTCGACGGCTACGGCGACGACGCGCAGCTCGGGCGGCCGGTCCGCTACCGGATGATCACCCGACCCGACGAGATGGAGATGTCGCTCCACCTCTGCTGGCTGAACCTGTTCAACCACGAGACCCACCACCGGGGCCAGGTCCACGACCAGCTGTCGCAGACAGAGGTGGCACCGCCGCCCCTCGATCTGGTCTTCTATCTGCGCGAGCTGGGCGGGCCACTAATGACGGCTGCGCGCCCGTGAGCGTCTGCCTGCTGTCGGATGTCGCCCTCGCCCAGGCGCGGACCGGCGCCGATCTCGAGCAGGTGCGGCGGCTGTTCCGGGCTTACGCCGACTGGCTCGAGGTCGACCTCTGCTTCCAGGGGTTCGCGCAGGAGCTGGCTTCGCTGCCCGGGTGCTATGCGCCGCCCGCCGGCCGTCTGCTGCTCGCGAAGGCAGGCAAGGAGGCGATCGGTTGCGTCGGCCTGCGCCCGCTCGAGCCCGGGATCTGCGAGATGAAGCGGCTCTGGGTCGAGCCCGGCTTCGGCGGCCGCGGCCTCGGGCGAGCGCTGGCCGAGCGGACCATCGATGACGCCCGCGCGATCGGCTATGCCCGCATGCGGCTCGACACCTTCCCCGCGCGCATGCAGGCGGCCCAGCACCTGTACCGCGCGCTCGGCTTTCGCGAGATCCCGCCCTACTACCACAACCCGTTCGAGGGCGTGGTCATGCTGGAGCTCGAGCTGACGCCTTGATCCGGCTCACGGCATCCCGAGCAACGAGCGAAGATCGTCGGGCAGAGCGGTGCCAGTCAGCGGATTGCGCACTGTGATGCCGTCGAGTGCGGCGCCATCGCCCATGTCTTCGCTCAAGGCGATCTTGCAGCCGGCCCGGCGAGCGGTGGCCAGCAGCAAGGCGTCGAAGAGGCCAAAGGCTCCCGCCAGCATCGCCACATACGCGTCCTCGAGCGCTTCGGTGTCGGCGGCCACGACCTGGAACGCCGTCAGCCAGTCGCGGGCCTGCGCGACCGCGTCCCGCCTGGGCACCAGGCCCTTTCGCGTGACCGCGTGGACGAACTCGGCCAGGGCTTGGAGCGTGAGTACGCAATGACGCTCGATCGAACGGTCGACGATGGCGAGCGCGCGAACGTGCTTGTGGCCGGCCGTACGATCCATCGCGTAGACGAGGATGTTGGTGTCGAGCGTGTAGCGCTCAGTCTTCGTAAAGCTCATCGCGGTCGAACTTATAGCCGGCAAGATCCCAACCCTGACGCATGCGCTCGAGCGCACGCTCGCGCGCGGCCTGCTGCTCGGGCGTCAGCACGCGCTTGCCGGGCTCGACCGGCACGAGACGCGCGACGGGTCTGCCGCGGCGGGTGATGACGAAGGTCTCGCCCGCCTCGACCGCGCGCACGTAGCGGGCGAACTGCTGGTTGGCCTCGCGCAGCGCGACTTCCTTGTCCATGGGGCGGGCTCCGATTTGTAGCACAAAATGTAGCACGCCTGCCGGGCAGCTCAAGCCCTCATCGGAAAATGACGCTAGGCAGCCAGGTGGCGAGCGCCGGGAACAGGGCGAGCAGGCCGAGGCCGAGGAGCTGGATGAGGACGAAGGGGACGATGCCGCGGTAGATGTCGAGGGTGGTGACGGCAGGCGGGGCGACACCCCGGAGGTAGAAGAGGGCGAAGCCGAAGGGGGGCGTGAGGAAGCTCGTCTGGAGATTGACCGCCATCATGACGCCGAGCCAGACCGGGTCGAGGCCCATGCCGAGCAGCACAGGCCCGACGATCGGCACGACCACGAAGGTGATCTCGACGAAGTCGAGGAAGAAGCCGAGGCCGAACATCACCGCCATGACCGCGAGCATGGCGCCGAACGCGCCGCCCGGCAGCGCGTAGAGCGCGGCCTCGATCATGCGAGCGCCGCCGAGGCCGCGGAAGACCAGGGAAAAGACCGAGGCGCCGAGCAGGATCAAAAAGACCATCGAGGTGATCTGCGTGGTCCGACGCATCACGTCCTGGAGCATGGCCAGCGTCAGCCGGCCGCGAAGGAGCGCCAGCAGCATGGCGCCAAGGGCACCGAGCGCGGCCAATTCGGTGGGCGTCGCGATGCCCCCCAGGATCGAGCCGAGCACGGCCAGGATCAAAAAGGCGGGCGGCAGCATCGCGACCAGGACCCGGCGCAGCAGGGCCTCGGGCCGCGCTCCGGCCTTGACCAGCGCGGGGCTCAGATCCGGGCGCACGCAGGCGACGAGGAGCTGCCAGATCAGGTAGAGGCCGACCAGCAGCAGCCCGGGCAGCAGGGCGCCCGCGAACAGGTCGACGACCGAGACCGGCGCCGGCGCGAAGTTGCCCCTGGCGAGCGCCGCCTCGGTATTGGCGGCCTGCAGGACGTCGCCCAGGATCACGAGCACGATCGACGGCGGGATGATCTGGCCGAGCGTGCCGGCGGCGCAGATCGTGCCGCAGGCGAGCTTCGGGTCGTAGCCCGCCTTCAACATGGCGGGCAGCGCCAGCAGGCCCATCGTGACCACGGTCGCGCCGACGATCCCGGTCGAGGCCGCGAGCAGCATGCCGACGATCGTGACCGACAGGCCAAGCCCTCCGGGCAGGCGGCCGAACAGGAGGCCCATGGTCTCGAGCAGCTGCTCCGACAGCCGCGAGCGCTCCAGCATCACCCCCATGAAGACGAACAGCGGCACGGCCACCAGGACCTCGTTGACCATGACCCCGAACCAGCGGGACGGCAGGCTCGCCAGCAGATGGAGATCGAAAGCGCCAAGCGCGGCGCCGAGCAGCGCGAAGGCGAGCGCCGTGCCGGCCAGCGAGAACGCGACCGGAAAGCCTGCCAGCAGCACACCGCAGGCGGTCGCGAACAGCGCCAGGCTCAGGATCTGGCCCTGCACGATCAGAGCGCCGGCCGGTCCTCATGCGCGGAAAGGAACGCCGGGTACCCTTTCAGGACCAGAAAGCTGCGCCCGGCGAGCGCCAGGCCCTGGGCCAGGATCAGGCCGCAGAACAAGAGGATGACGGTCTTGAGCAGGAACAGCCCGGGCAGGCCGCCCGCCTCGCGCGAGGCCTCGAGCCCGCGCCAGGAGCGGGCGACGTAGGGCAGGCTCACGACCGCGACCACGACGACGACCGGCGCCAGCAGGAGCAGCGATCCCAAGAGGTCGACCCAGGCCTTGAAGCGCGCGCCCGCCGGCCGGTAGAAGATGTCGACCCGGACATGGGCGTCGTGGCGAAGCGTATAGGCGGCCCCGAGCATGAACAGAGCAGCGTGCAGCCAGACGTAGGATTCCTGCAGCCACACCCGGCCCCAGTTGAAGCCGTAGCGGGCGACGACCACGAAGGCCGCGATCATGACCATGGCGAGCGCGAGCCAGGCGACCGCCCGCCCGATGCTCTCGTTGAGCCGGTCGATCCGTCGCACCAGCGCCGCCAGCAGGTCCATGCGCGCCCGCTCCCATCGCGATCGGGCCGCGCCGGCATGGGCGGTCCCTGGCGCCGATCTTAGGGCGCCCGCCGCGCCCGACCCATGGGAATCGCCCGGGCTCCGATTGCCAAATCCCGGCCTCAGGGCTTAAAACCCGGGCTTCGAGCCCCTATCTGACCCGGATGTTGCATCGCACCCTGACCCCCAAGGCCGGCGCCGCCGCGGGTCGCCAATCCATCGCGCGGCCCGCCCGGCGGCGAGCGCGAAACCAGCTCTTGATTGAGAAGCATTTGTCGAATATCTACCAGCGGGAAACTTTTCGGCAAAACTCCCATGTCTTTCTGGCCCCCGTCTTCCTGGCGCATGTCTTTGTGGCCCTCGTCTTTGTGGCCCCTGTCCTATTGGCGGCGAACGGCGTGATCTGTGGTTTCGGTCCGGACGGCGCTCTGACGGCCGTGCCGGCGCTTGCGGCGCTGGCGAGCGATGCCGGCTGAGCGCAAGCCCGCGCCCATACGCAAGGACACCATGGGCAAGCTGAACGTCGACCCCGAGCTGATCGAGCGACTGGCCGAGCTCTTGCAGCGGACCGGGCTGACCGAGATCGAGCTCGCCGAGGGGGATGCCAAGGTGCGGGTCGTGCGCGCCCCGCAGCCTCTGGTCGCCCCGGTTGCCGCCGGCGCCGCGCCGGCGGCCGCGGGCACGGCCAGCCTGGTCGACACGGCCGCGACGACCGCGAACGACCGCCATCCGGGCGCCGTGCGGGCGCCGATGGTCGGCACCGTCTATCTGACCCCGGAGCCGGGCTCGCCGCCGTTCGTCGACATCGGCGCCGAGGTCAAGGAGGGCCAGACGCTGCTGATCATCGAGGCGATGAAGGTCATGAACCCGATCCGGGCGGCGCGCGGCGGGCGGCTCGCGAACGTGCTGGTCAGCAACGGCGATCCGGTCGAGTATGGCGAGCTGCTGCTGATCATCGAGTAGGCGCGGGCGCCGCACCGATGTTCGAGAAGATCCTGATCGCCAATCGCGGCGAGGTGGCGCTGCGGATCCTGCGCGCCTGCCGCGAGATGGGGATCGAGACGGTCGCGGTCCACTCCACGGCCGATGCCGAGGCGATGCACGTCCGCCTCGCCGACGCCAGCGTCTGCATCGGGCCGCCGGCGGCCGCCGAGTCCTACCTCAACAAGGTCGCGATCCTGGCGGCGGCCGAGATCACCGGCGCCGATGCGATCCATCCCGGCTACGGCTTTCTCTCCGAGAACGCCGATTTCGCCCAGATGGTGATCGAGCACGGCTTTGCCTTCATCGGCCCCAAGCCCGAGCACATCCGGCTCATGGGCGACAAGGTCGAGGCCAAGGCCGCGATGCGCCGGCTCGGCATCCCGGTGGTGCCGGGCACCGACGGTCCGGTGACCCACGAGGTGATGGCGCGCGATGCCGCCGAGGCGATCGGCTATCCGGTCCTGATCAAGGCGGTCGCCGGCGGCGGCGGGCGCGGCATGGTGGTCGCCGAGGACGAGGCGGCGCTGCTCGAGGGGCTGCGCCTCGCGCGGCGCGAGGCGGCGGCCGGCTTCGGCGACGACCGGGTCTATCTCGAGAAGTTTCTGGCGCGGCCGCGACACATCGAGATCCAGATCCTGGCCGACGCCGCCGGCCGCTGCCTCCATCTCGGCGAGCGCGAATGCTCGGTCCAGCGCCGGCACCAGAAGGTGATCGAGGAGGCGCCATCGACGGTCCTCGACGCCAAGACGCGCAGCGCCTTCGGCCTGCGCGTCGCCGCCGCCTTCGAGCGCCTCGGCTATCGCGGCCTCGGGACCGCCGAGTTCCTCTACCAGGACGGCGAGTTCCATTTCATCGAGGTCAACACCCGCCTGCAGGTCGAGCATCCGGTGACCGAGTTCGTGACCGGGATCGATCTCGTGCGCGCCCAGATCCGGGTCGCCGCCGGCGAGCCGCTGGGCTTCGGGCAGGCGGACGTTCGCTTCGAGGGCCATGCGATCGAGTGCCGGATCAATGCCGAGGACCCTGTGAGCCTGCTGCCCTCGCCCGGCAAGGTTGCGACCTACCATCCGCCCGGCGGCCCGGGCGTGCGGGTCGACAGCGCGCTTTACGCCGGCGCCGGCGTGCCGCCCTACTACGACAACCTGATCGCCAAGCTGATCGTCCACGACCAGTCGCGCAGCGCCTGCCTGGCGCGCCTGCGGCGCGCGCTCGCCGAATATGTGATCGTCGGCCTGCCGACCAGCATCCCCTTGCTGCAGGCGATCACGGACGATCCGGTCTTCGCCGAAGGCGACTATCACATCGGCTGGCTCGCGCAGTTTCTCGAGGTCTGGCAGAGCCGCAGCCGCTGAGGGCGGGCAGCGCCCTTGTCCGCTGCGACCGCCCTCGCTATGCCAAAAGCATGCTTGCGCTGACGCCGGATCTTTTGCTGTGCGCCTATGCCAGCGGGCTGTTCCCGATGGCCAACGACCGGCACGATCCGACCATCCACTGGATCGAGCCCAGGCGCCGCGGGGTCCTGCCGCTCGAGCGCTTCCACCAGCCCAAGAGCCTCAAGAAGCTGATCCGCCGGCAGCCCTTCGAGATCCGCATCGACCGGGCCTTCGAGCGGGTCATCCGGGCGTGCGCCGAGCCCGGGCCGGAGCGGCCGCGCACCTGGCTCAATGACGATCTGATCGAGCTCTACTGCACGCTCCACCGCCAAGGCTATGCGCACAGCGTCGAGAGCTGGGCGGACGGGCGCCTGGTCGGCGGGCTGTATGGCATCTCGCTCGGCGCCGCCTTCTTCGGCGAGAGCATGTTCTCGCGGACGCGGGACGCCAGCAAGGTCGCGCTGGTGGCCCTGGTCGAGCGCCTGCGGGCGGGCGGCTACCTGCTCCTCGACACCCAGTTCGTGACCGATCATCTGCGCCGGTTCGGCGCCATCGAGATCGCCCGCGAGAGCTACCGGCACCAGCTGCGCCACGCGCTCGAGACGCGGGCGGTGTTCTATTCCGAGGGCGGCGCCCTGCCCTCGTCGACGCCCTGGTCGTCCTGAGGCGCGGTTCCCTGGTCACCGCCCTGGTCGGGGGCCGCGGGCGGCGGCAGGGGCGACTGCTCGACCCCCTCGGGCGGCGGTGCTGCCGGGTCCTCGCAGCCCGTCACCCAGACGTCGTAGACCGGGTGCTCGAGCGCCGAGACCGCCGGGCTGGAGGCGAACATCCAGCCTTTGAACAGGTCGGTCGGCGGCGCGTCCGGCTCCGAGGCCGGCGGCAGCTCGCGGATCTCGAGGAAGGCAGCGCTCTCGGGCGGCTCGGTCGGCGGCGTCTCGCGGCAGGCGCGGACGACGATCTCGAGCGTGCCGAACCTGGTCGCTGTACCGATCGGCGCCCGCAGCGGCGACACCCGGGCGGTGACCTTGTCGAGGCCCTGGAGCATCGCGGTCCGGTATTCGAGCATGGGGCCCGCCGCCCAGGCGCCGGCGCCGGCCAGCGCCAGCGTCAGGAGCGCGGCCGCGGCGGCCGGTCGCAGGGTCACTGATTGCCCGAGCCCGAACTGTCCGCGCCGCCGCCGGCGGGCTCCTGGGCACCCGGAGCCTGGCCGTCCGAGGCCTTCTGGCCGCCCGCGCCGTTGAAGATCATGTGGCCGATCAGGTCCTCGACGTTGACCGAGGACTGGGTCAGGGTCACCTCGTCGCCGGGCTTGAGCATCTCGGGGTCGCCACCCGGCACCAGCGCCAGATATTTGCTGCCCAAAAGGCCGCTGCTGACGACCGCCGCCGAGCTGTCGAGCGGCAGATGGATGTTGTCGGGCAGGCTGAACCGCACCTCGGCCTGGAAAGTCTCGGGGTTGAGGCTCTGATCGACCACGGTGCCGACCTTGATGCCGCTGATCCGGACGTCGGCGCCGCGCTCGAGACCGTCCACCCGGGTGAACCGGGCATTGAGCTCGTAGCCGTCGGACTCGCTGATCTGACTGCTGCGATACGCGAAGGTCATGAAGCCGATCGCGACCAGCAGAACGATCGCGCCCAGCAGCGTCTCGAGCAGATTGCGAGTCATGGTCGATCCCGGATCGGTCGCAACGACAGCGCGCCTAACATCGTGACTTTGCCACCCAGGCGCAAGCGGATAGCTCGCCGCACCGCGCCGCGACCGGCGAGCTCCGGCGGCTGCCCGCCCGGTCCAGAAAAAGGCTAGCCAAGCTCCAGGCCGAGCAGGGCGTCGGCGAAGGCCTTGGCCTCGAACGGCCGCAGGTCATCGAGCTGCTCGCCGACGCCGAGCGCGCGCACCGGCAGGCCGAACTGGCGGGCGAGCGCCACCACGACGCCGCCGCGCGCGGTGCCGTCGAGCTTGGTCACCACGAGACCGCTGACCGGGACCATGGCGCGGAAGGTCTCGACTTGCGCCCGCGCGTTCTGGCCGGTGGTCGCGTCGAGCACGAGCAGGATCTCGTGCGGCGCCGCGGGGTCCTGCTTGCGCAGCACCCGGACCACTTTCGCAAGCTCGTCCATCAGCGCCTGCTTGTTGTGCAGCCGGCCGGCGGTATCGATCAGCAGCACGTCGGCCGCCTCGCCTTGCGCCTGCTTCAGCGCATCGAAGGCAAGGCCCGCGGAATCGGCGCCGGGCGGCCGCTTGACCACCGCGCAGCCGGTGCGCTCGCCCCAGACCTCGAGCTGCTCGATCGCGGCCGCCCGGAAGGTGTCGCCGGCCGCCAGCAGCACCCGCTCGCCGCCGTCCTTGAACTGGTGGGCGAGCTTGCCGATCGTGGTGGTCTTGCCGGTGCCATTGACGCCGCAGACCAGGATCACATAGGGGCGAGCGCCGCCGTCGAGCTGGAGCGGTTTTGCGACCGGCTCGAGGATGGCCGCGACCGAGTGGGCGAGCGCGGTGCGCACCTCGAGATCGCTCACCTCCTTGCCGAACCGGGTCTGGGCGAGATCGCGGACGAGTTCGGCCGCGGTCTCGACCCCGAGATCGGCGCCGATCAGGGCCTCTTCGAGCTCGGCCAGCGTCTCGGCATCGAGCCTGCGCTTCGTCAGGACCGCGGCGATGTTGTCGCGCAGCCGGCCGGACGAGCGGCTGAGACCCGCCCGCAGGCGCTGCATCCAGCCCGCGCGCGGCGCCTGGGCCGCGAGTTCGGTCGACGCCTCGGCGGCGGCCGCCGGCACCTCCTCGTTCTGGCGCCCGAAGCGCCGCCACCAGCGGTCCTTGTCGGGCTCGCTCACCCGATCGGCCGCCCGACCAGCATGTCGTTCTCGACCTTCTCGGCGATCACCGCAGCGACGCCGCCTGCGGCCGGCGCGCGGTCGCAGAACCGGAACGGCGCGAACGCCTCGGTGTGGCCGCGCCCGCCCGCCTCGACCAGGACCCGGGCCGGCCGGCCGACCTCGCCGCGCAGATAGCGATGCAGCCGCCGCGCACCCGCGGCGCGCAAGCGGGCGGCGCGCTCCTTGCGCAGCGGCTTGGGCACCTGGGGCATGCGCGCAGCCGGCGTCCCCTCGCGCGCGGAGTAGGGGAAAACGTGGAGATAGGTGAGGCCGGCGTCCTCGATCAGCGCGAGCGTGGCCTCGAACATCGCCTCGGTCTCGGTCGGAAAGCCCGCGATCAGATCGGCGCCGAAGGCGAGCCCGGGCCGCAGCTCGCGCAGCCTGGCACACAGGCCTATGACGTCGGCGCGGCTGTGACGGCGCTTCATGCGCTTGAGGACCAGATCGTGGCCGGCCTGGACGCTGAGGTGCAGATGCGGCATCAGGCGCGGCTCGTCCGCGACCAGGAGCGCGAGCTCGGGGTCGAGCTCGGCCGGGTCGAGCGAGGACAGGCGCAGCCGCGGCAGCTCGGGCACCAGGCGCAGCAGGCGGCGGACGAGCTGGCCGAGGCTCGGCTGGCCGGGCAGATCCTTGCCCCAGGACGTGAGGTCGACCCCGGTCAGCACGAGTTCCTGGTGGCCCGCCTCGACCAGGCGGCGCGCCTGCGCCACCACCGCGCCCGCCGGCACGCTCCAGCTCGGGCCGCGGCCATAGGGGATGATGCAGAAGGTGCAGCGGTGATCGCAGCCCTGCTGGATCTGGACGAAGGCGCGGGCGCGGCCGTCGAGGCCGTCGACCAGATGGCCCGCGGTCGCGCGCACCGCCGTCAGATCGTCGACCAGGACGCGGGCGGGCTCGGCGCCCGGCGCCCCGACCCAGAGCTCGGGGCGCAGCTTCTGGGCGTTGCCCACCACCTGGTCGACCTCGGTCATCGCGGCATAGCGCTCGGGCTCGATCTGGGCGCTGCAGCCGGTCACGACGATGCGCGCGCCGGGGCGCTCGCGCCGCGCCCGGCGGATCGCCTGGCGGGCCTGACGCTCGGCCTCGGCGGTGACAGCGCAGGTGTGCACGATGATCAGGTCGTCCAGGCCCCGGGCCTGCGCCGCCTGCCGCATGACCTCGGATTCGAGGGTGTTCAGGCGGCAGCCGAAGGTGATCACCTGCGGCCCGCTCATCGGCGAGCCTGCTCAAAGGGGGGCGTCACCGCCAGCATCTCCGGGTCGAGGCGGCCCTTGAAGCTGTGCCCGGCGGGGCCGGTCATCAGGACCCGGTCGGCCTCGGTCCAGGCGATCTTGAGGCTGCCGCCGTCGAGCCGGACTTCGGCGGCGCGCTCGGTCAGGTCGCGCCGCACCGCCGCCACCAGGGCGGCGCAGGCGCCGCTGCCGCAGGCCTGCGTCAGGCCGGCGCCGCGCTCCCAGACGCGCAGCCGGATCGAGCGCCGGCCCTGGACTTGGGCCACCCCGATGTTGGCGCGCTCGGGGAACAGGGGATCGGTCTCGAGCACGGGCCCGAGCTCGGCCAGCGGCACCGCCTCGGCATCGTCGACGAAGAAGACCGCGTGCGGGTTGCCGAGATTGACGCCGGCCGGCCGCGCCAGCGGGCCCAACTCGAGATCGAGAGCGAGGGTGTCCATGGCTCGCGCGAGCGGGATCTCGTCCCAGCCGAAGCGCGGCCGGCCCATGTCGACGGTATAGCCCTGGACGTTGACGGTCACGCTCAGCACGCCGGCCGCGGTCTCGATCGCCGCCCGGCTGCCGCCCCGCTCCTCCATGACCAGGCGCGCGACCGCGCGGGTGCCGTTGCCGCAGGCGGCGACCTCGGAGCCGTCGGCATTGTAGACGCGCATGAACACGTCCGCCCGCTCCGAGGCTTCGAGGCAGAGGATCTGATCGCAGCCGACGCCTAAGCCGGCGGTCGGCGACCCTTCGGATCTGGGCGGCCGAGAGCGACAGCTTGCCGCTCCGTCGATCGAGGATCACGAAGTCGTTGCCGAGGCCCTGCATCTTGTGGAAGTCGAGCTCGTCCATGGCGCTGCCAAATATGGCGATCGGGACTGCCGGCGCAACCGGCAAATCCGCGCCCGTCGGTGACACACGATATGCCTGGGCCCGGCCGGGGCCCGGCTTGACTTGGGCGGCGCCGGCCACGACATTTCCGGCCGTCTGCGGGGCGCTTTCCGCCCCGTCCAGCCATAAGCGCCAGCGCCTCGGATCGGTGGTCCCATGTTCGAAACTCTCTCCGGCCGTCTTGGCAGCGTCTTCGACCGCCTGACCCGGCGCGGCGCGCTCAGCCCGGCCGACGTCGAGGCGGCGCTGCGCGACATCCGGGTGGCGCTGCTCGAGGCCGACGTGGCCCTGCCGGTGGTCAAGGACTTCGTCGCCTCCATCCGCGAGCGCGCGGTCGGCCACGAGGTTTTGAAGAGCGTCACGCCGGGCCAGATGGTGGTCAAGGTGGTCAGCGACCGCCTGGTCGAGCTCCTGGGCGGCGAGGCGCAGGATCTGGCGCTCGCCGGCGCACCGCCCCGGGTCGTGCTGATGGTCGGCCTGCAGGGCTCGGGCAAGACCACGACCAGCGCCAAGCTCGGGCTGCGCCTCAGGACCCGCGCGCGTCAGAAGGTGCTGCTCGCCTCGCTCGACGTCCAGCGGCCGGCGGCCCAGGAGCAGCTCGCGGTGCTGGCCCGCCAGGCGGGCGTCGAGAGCCTGCCGGTCGTTGTGGGCGAGGCGCCGCTCGCGATCGCGGCGCGCGCGCTCGAGAGTGCTGCGCGCCAGGGCTACGATGTCGTGATCCTGGACACTGCCGGGCGGCTGCACATCGACGACGCGCTCATGACCGAGCTCGAGGCGGTGCGCGACCGGGTGCGGCCGCAGGAGACCCTCCTGGTCGCGGACGCCCTGACCGGCCAGGACGCGGTCAACCTCGCGCGCAGCTTCCACGAGCGGATCGGGATCTCGGGCATCGTGCTCACCCGGATCGACGGCGATGCCCGCGGCGGCGCTGCGCTCAGCATGCGCGCGGTCACCGGCCAGCCGATCAAGCTGGTCGGCACCGGCGAGAAGCTGGAGGCGCTCGAGCCGTTCCATCCCGACCGCATGGCATCCCGCATCCTCGGCATGGGCGATGTCGTCTCGCTGGTCGAGAAGGTCAGCGAAGCGGTCGATCAGGCGGAGGCGGAAAAGCTCGCGGCCAAGATGCAAAAGGGCAGCTTCGACCTCGAGGACCTGGCGGGCCAGCTCAAGCAGATGCGCAAGATGGGCGGCATGAGCGGCATCCTGGGTCTTTTGCCCGGCGCCCAGAAGGTCAAGCAGCAGCTGGCGGACGCCAAGCTCGACGACGGCGTGATCGGCCGCCAGATCGCGATCGTGAGCTCGATGACGCCCTACGAGCGGCGCAATCCCAAGGTCATCCACGCCTCGCGCAAGCGCCGGATCGCGGCCGGCGCCGGCTCGAGCGTGCAGGAGGTCAACAAGCTCCTCAAGCAGCATCTGCAGATGCAGACCATGATGAAGCGGGTCAAGAAGATGGGCGACAGGCCGTTCCTCGGCCGCGGCCTGCCGCCGGGCCTGCTGCCGCGGTAGCGTGGCGAGTTCCGGCCGGTGCGGCCATCGTCTACGATGTGCCGGAGCGGAGAAGAAGATGGCGACGGCAATTGGATGTTGGACCCCGATCGTTGGCCGATTTCCTCGCCTGGGAGCAGCAGCAGGCCGAGCGCTACGAACGCGTCGACGGCGAGGTCTGGATGATGACGGGCGGCACGATCGACTCACAATCGGATAACGCGGAACGTGCGCCCTGAGCCTGGAGCGCCTGCTGCGGGGAGCAGGGCTGCGAGGCTTTCACCAGCACATCAAGGTGACCTCGCCGGCGGGTGATGTCATGTACCCGGACGTGGTCGTCGTCTGCGACGCTCTCCCGGATGAGGCAACTTGGATCGAGACGCCGATCGTCGTGGTCGAGGTGCTCTCGGAGAGCACATCCGGGCGCGATCACGGGCACAAGCGCCGGGCCTACCAGAGCATTCCCGGCACTTCAGCACTATCTGCTGGTCGACCAGAACGAGCCGGCGCTCGAGGTCGCCTCGCGCGCCGACGACGGCAGCTGGCGGAGCCTGATCCATCGCGGGCTCGACGCCTCGCCTACGTCTGGATGCGCTCGGCGTCGAGGTCGGCCTCGCCGAGATCTTCGCGCGGGTGACCTTCGCGCCCGCCTCGCCCGTCGAGGCGGGCGAGGCGTCCGGCCGATAGGGCGGCGCTGCGGTCAGATCAGGCCGGTCAGCAGGCCGAGGCCGGCGAGCATCACCAGGGCGCCCGCCGAGCGGGCGAGCGACCGGGCCGTAGTGCTCGCCGGCGCGGCCGGCGAGGAAGCCCTCGCCGATCCCGGTTGCCGTGCAGCGCGGCGGTCGCCAGCATGAAGCCCAGGGCGTAGGTCAGGCCGCCCGCGTTCTCCGGCATCTCGGCGCCATGGGCATGGCCGTGGAAGATCGCGAACAGGCCGACGATCCCCATCGCGACCGCGACCGGCGAGCGGATGCCGAGCGCCACGATCGCGCCGAGCACCACGACCGAGAGCGCGATCCCGGCCTCGACGAACGGCACGCCGACGCCTGCGACCCCGAGCGCGCCGCCGGCCGCCATGAGCCCGACGAAGGTCGCCGGCACCAGCCAGAGCGCGCGGCCGCCGAGCTGCCAGGCGAACATGCCGACCGCGGTCATGGCGAGCACGTGGTCGATGCCGGTCAGCGGATGCACAAAGCCATGGCCGAAGCCCGTCGTGGCCCCGATCCCGGTGTGCGCGAAGGCAGCGGTCGGCAGCAGCGCCGTCACCGCCGCCAGCACGAGCCGCAGCGGCAAGAGCCGTCTCGTCATCGGTTCCCTCCCCTCAAGGTCGTGGCGATCCCTGAGCGGCGATCGCCCGCAACCCTTCCTGGCACAAGCTTTCGTATGAAGAAACCGAAAAATGATCATACGTCTGATCGACGGGTCAGTCGGGCCGCGTCGCGTCTGCGATGTGGGATGGATGCGGGGCCGGGCCGGCCGGCAGCTCGCCCTCGACCGGGAGGATGTGCAGGCGCCCGTAGCGGACGCCGCGCTGGGTCGTGATGGCGTCGGCGAAGGCGCGCACGGCGTCGACCGTCCCCCGCAGGACCGCGACCTCGAGGCAGTCCCGCCGGTCCAGATGGACGTGCAGGGTCGCGACCGACAGGTCGTGGTGGTCGTGCTGGGCGTGGGTGAGCCGGCGCGACAGGTCGCGCTTGTCGTGCTCGTAGACGTAGGTCAGGGTCGCAAGGCAGGCCGCGCCCCGGTCATGCTCCAGATGCTCGCGGCCGCGCGCCTCGCGCACGATATCGCGCAGCGCCTCGGAGCGGCTGGTATAGCCGCGCCGCGCGCTCAGCTGCTCGATCGTCGCGAGCAGGTCATCGTCGATGCTGATGGTGATCCGCTGCATGGTGCCGGGCTCCCGTTCGCCGGCGGCGAGGATAGCGCGTTCGCGGGCCCGCCTCAGCCCCCTTGCGGCAAAACCCAAGGGGAAGTCCCGGGCAAGCCAAGTCCAGGCTTGACCCGTCGGGATCCTGCGACTACTTGTTCGGCCGCCGTGAACCCGGCTTTTGGGGCTTCGCCCCACTCATGCATGCACTCTGATGCGGCCGAGCCGTTGCGCGAGCCTGCCGGCGGGACGGTCGGACGAGGATTGGGATCGATGAGCGTTCGTCTTCGCCTGGCCCGCGGCGGCACCAAGAAGCGGCCGGTCTATCGGATCGTCGCGACCGATTCGCGCAGCCCGCGGGACGGCCGCTTCCTCGAGAAGGTCGGCAGCTACGACCCGCTGCTGGCGAGCGACAACCCGGCGCGCATCGTGTTGCGCGAGGAGCGCATCCGCTACTGGCTCGCCAGCGGCGCCAAGGCCAGCGATCGGGTCGCCCGCTTCCTGGATGGCGCCGGCATCACGTCGGACACCGTCAAGCATCGCGGCACCGGCAAGAAGGCGAAAGAGCTCGAAGCCAAGAAGGCCGAGGCGGCGGCCGCCGCGAGCGCCTGACCGCCGGGTGCGGCAAGCGTCGTGCGGAACCAGCGCTCATGGTCGATCGGCGAGGGGCATCGGCGTGGGTCTGCGTGGCCAAGGTCGCGGCCGCGCACGGCCTGCAGGGCGCCTTCAGGCTGCGCTGCTTCACCGAGCGGCCGGCCGACGTCGCGGCCTACGGGCCCGTCCATGACCGGCAGGGTCGCCGCCTCTTCGAGCTGAAGGTCATCGGCCAGGCGCGCGCCGGCGTCCTGGTCAAAGCGCAAGGGATCGACGACCGCAATGCGGCCGAGGCGCTCGCGGGCAGCGAGCTGTTCGTGCCGCGCGCGGCCTTGCCCGCGCCCGGACCCGACGAGTTCTATCACGCCGACCTCGAAGGCCTCGTGGTCGAGCGGGTCGACGGCGCCCGCCTCGGCACGGTCCGGAGCCTCGGCAACTTCGGCGCCGGCGACCTGCTCGAGGTCGAGGTCGACGGATGGCCGCGTGCTCACCCTGCCCTTCGATCGCCAGACCGTGCCGGTGGTCGACCTGATGCGGGGCCGGCTGGTGGTCGAGCCCCCGGTCGAGCTGGCCCCGGACCCGCAAGGGTCCGACGAGCCGGAGGCGCGGCCATGAGCGCCGGCACCACCCTGGGCCGCGACCGTGCTGACCCTGTTTCCGGACATGTTTCCGGGTCCGCTCGCGCATTCGCTCGCGGGCCGCGCGCTGGAGCAGGGCATCTGGTCGCTGGCGGCGGTCAATCTGCGCGACTTCGCGAGCGACCGCCACCGGAGCGTCGACGACCTGCCGTTCGGCGGCGGCGCCGGCATGATCATGCGCCCGGACGTGATCGCGCGCGCGCTCGACGAGGTCGCGGCCACGCAGGCGGCGCGGCCGCGTCTTTACCTCAGCGCGCGCGGCGTCCCGCTCGCGCAGGCGCGGGTTCAGGAGCTTGCCGAGGCGGCCGGAGTCGTGGTCTTATGCGGTCGCTTCGAAGGCGTGGATCAGCGCGTCATCGAGGCCCGGGCGCTGGAGGAGGTCAGTCTCGGCGACCTCGTGCTGTCCGGCGGCGAGCCGGCGGCGCTGGCCCTGCTCGATGCCTGCGTGCGTCTGCTGCCGGGGGTGATCGGCGCTAAGGCCTCGCTCGCCGAGGAAAGTTTCGCGGGCGACCTGCTCGAGTATCCGCACTATACGCGGCCCCAGGTCTGGGAAGGTCGTCCGGTGCCAGACGTGCTGCTGTCCGGACATCACGCCCTGATCCGGGCGTGGCGCCGGCAGCAGGCCGAGCTTGCGACCCGGATGCGCCGGCCGGACCTCTGGGCGCGCCATCTCGCCGCCGGCGCGCGCGGCCGCGCCGGCGAGCCGACCCATCGGGCCGATGATCAGTGAGGGTGTCATGAACGTGATCCAGCAGCTCGAGCAGGAACAGATCGCAGAGCTCACCGCGGATCGCCCGATCCCCGAGTTCGCGCCCGGCGACACGATCCGGGTCAGCGTCAAGGTGGTCGAAGGCTCGCGCGAGCGCGTCCAGGCCTTCGAGGGCGTGTGCATCGCGCGCAAGAACCGCGGCATCAACTCCGCCTTCACGGTGCGCAAGATCAGCTATGGCGAGGGGGTCGAGCGGATCTTCCCGCTCTACAGCCCGCAGATCGCCGAGATCGAGGTGCTGCGCCGGGGCCGCGTGCGCCGCGCCAAGCTCTATTATCTGCGCGGCCGGACCGGCAAGGCGGCGCGGATCACCGAGCGTCGCGACGAGCGCGGCCGCGGCCGCGGCGAGAGCGCCAATGGCGCGGCGGCGGAGGCGGCCCGGCGGCAACGGCAGCGCCGGCGAATGAGCGGCGCGGACCGCGGTTAGCCTCGGGGGGAGCAAAGGTCATGGCAAAAGCCAGGACGCTGTTCGACAAGATCTGGGACGCGCATGTGGTCGAGCGGCAGGAGGACGGCACCTGCCTGCTCTACATCGACCGCCATCTGGTCCACGAGGTCACGAGCCCGCAGGCGTTCGAGGGCCTCCGCCAGACCGGCCGCAAGGTCCGCCGGCCCGATGCGACGCTCGCGGTCCCCGACCACAACGTCCCGACCACCGACCGTTCGGCGGGCATCGCCGAGCCGCAGTCGCGCCTCCAGGTCGAGACCCTGCAGCAGAACTGCCAGCGAGTTCGGCATCGAGCTGTTCGACGTCGAGGACATCCGCCAGGGGATCGTCCACATCATCGGCCCCGAGCAGGGCTTCACCTTGCCCGGCAATACCATCGTCTGCGGCGACAGCCACACCTCGACCCATGGCGCCTTCGGGGCGCTCGCCTTCGGCATCGGGACCTCCGAGGTCGAGCACGTATTGGCGACCCAGACCCTGCTCCAGAAGCGGCCGCTCAACATGCGGGTTTCCGTCGCGGGTGCTTTGCCCTTCGGGGTCACGGCCAAGGACGTGATCCTCGCGATCATCGGCCAGATCGGCACCGCGGGCGGCACGGGCCACGTGATCGAGTACGCGGGCGAGCTCGTGCGCGCCTTGTCGATGGCCGGGCGCATGACGGTCTGCAACATGTCGATCGAGGCGGGTGCGCGCGCGGGCCTGATCGCGCCCGATGAGACGACCTTCCGCTACCTCCAGGGCCGGCCGATGGCGCCCAAGGCCGGCGCCTTCGAGCAGGCGGTGGCCCACTGGCGCACGCTGCCCTCGGACGAAGGCGCCCACTACGACAAGGAGGTCACCCTCGACGCCGCCGCGATCGAGCCGCAGGTCACCTGGGGCACGAGCCCCCAGGACGTCCAGCCGATCACCGGCAAGGTGCCGGACCCCGGACAAGAGAGGGATCCGGCCAGGCGGGCGGCGATGGAGCGGGCGCTCGCCTACATGGGCCTCGAGCCGAACACGCCGATGGCCGCGATCCGGATCGACAAGGTGTTCTTCGGCTCCTGCACCAACGGCCGGATCGAGGACCTGCGCGCGGCCGCCGAGGTCGTCCGGGGCAAGCGGGTCGCGGGCAGCGTCCAGGCGATGGTCGTGCCGGGCTCGGGGCTGATCAAGCACCAGGCCGAGGAGGAGGGGCTCGACAAGGTGTTCCTCGATGCGGGCTTCGAATGGCGCGAGGCCGGCTGCTCGATGTGCCTCGGCATGAACCCCGACCAGCTCCAGCCCGGCGAGCGCTGCGCCAGCACGTCGAACCGCAACTTCGAGGGCCGCCAGGGCAAGGGCGGCCGCACCCACCTGATGTCGCCTGCCATGGCCGCCGCCGCCGCGATCACCGGCTGCCTCACGGACGTGAGGAAGCTCGTTTAGCCGGGCAGTCGCAGCCGGCGTGCCGATCTCGAGCCGAGACGTGATCCGGAGGCTCGAAGCGAGTGGTTGGCGGCTTTGTGCGCGTGACCGGCAGTCACCATCATTTCAAGCACCCCGCGAAAGCCGGCTTGGTGACGGTGGCTCACCCGCGGAGGGACGTGAAGATCGGTACGCTGCGGAGCATCGAGCGCCAGAGTGGCGTGCGGCTGCGGAAGGACTGACATGCCGATTCGCGATTATCCGGCCATCATCGAGGGTGACGCTGCGACTGGCTACAGTGTCTTCTTTCCGGACGTTCCAGGTTGCACCAGCGGCGGTGATTCGCTCCAGGAGGGCGCTCGCAATGCCGAAGAGGCGCTGACCGCCCATATCGCGCTGATGCTTGAGGCTGGCGAGCAGGTCCTGCCGCCGAGCCGCCTGGACGATCTGCCGCGTCCGATCGAGCCCGATGTCGTCGAGGCGTCGCGGCTGCTTGTGAACGTCGATGTCAAGGAGAAGGCTCCCGCCTGAGCCTGAGGGGGCAGGACGCGTCCCCCCGGCGGCCCGGCAGTCGAGCTGGAGCCATGAGCGCCGCACCCATCGAGCAACTCTACGAGGATGACTTCTACGCCTGGACCCAGACCCAGGCGAAGGAGCTGCGCCGGTTCGCGCGCTCGCGGCCGAATGTGCCCCTCGACCTCGCGCACCTCGCCGAGGAGATCGCCGACTTGGGCAAGAACCAACGCGATTCGCTGAGAGGTTGGGCTGCCAACATCATCGAGCATCTTCTCCTTTTGGAGCACTCGCCGGCCGAGGAGCCGCGTGCCGGCTGGATTGGTGAGATCGTTACCTGGCGCCGCGACATCGAGCGCCGCCTCAGCGGCGCGCTCCGCCGCGATCTGAGGCGTCAGCTGCCGCGCCTCTACGAGGAGGTGCGCGCCGACCTGCCGAAGAAGCTGGCGCCCTATGGCGAGGCCCACATCGCCCGGCGCTTTCCCGAGCGCTGCCCCTATACCCTCGACCAGGTGCTGGGCGACTTCTGGCCCGAGACCACAGACGCCGGCCGCCATTCCTGATAACCCGATCAGCCCGCCGCGGACCAATCCTCGGAGGCGAGGCCAGAGATGCGCGAGAACTCGGCAATGTTCGCGGTGATCAGCGTCGCGCCGGTCCGCACCGCCTGGGCGGCGATCAGCAGGTCGTAGGCGCCGATCGGCCTGCCGCCTACCTCGAAAGCACGCCGAAGGTCGCCCGCGATGGCGGCGTCCGTCTCTTCGAACGGCATCACGCCGATGTCCCCCGACAGGAAAACGCGTAGTCGCTCTGCGTTCTGGTCGCGGTGCTGGCTGCGCGCGACGCCATACCAGAGTTCGAACAGCGCGATCGACGAGACCGCGAGACCGGCGCCGCCGGATTTCGCCTGCCGCAGCCGTTCGCGCACCCGCGTCGGCCGGTTGCGCAGGATGGCGACCACGGCGCTGGTGTCCAGGAGATAAATCACCCGAACAGATCCTCCGCCTCGGGCATCGGCGGCTGATGGCGGCCGTCCTCCATCAGCGGCACATTGGCGAAGCGGTCGAGTTCGGCGAACCAGGCGTCGAGGTCGGTGACGATCGGCTCGAGCAGGATGCCGCTCTCGACCCGCCGCACCCGCACGCGATCGCCTGGCAGGCGGAAGGCCATCGGCAGCCGGACCGCCTGGCTGCGCCCGTGCATGAAGATCCTGGCAATTCCGCTGCCGGCCATGTGGCGGCCTCCAATGTTCGATGTACACTTTAGATATATATCATCGCCGCGGCGGGTTCAAAGGCCGGTCCTGCGCGCCCCGTACCCCCTGGAAGTTTGCGGCCGGGGCGGGCATAAAGGGGGCGCGCAAGACGGAGGAGGGGCAGCATGCAGCCGTTCACGACGCTCGAGGGGATCGCGGCGCCCTTGCCGGTGGTCAACGTCGATACCGACAAGATCATCCCGGCGCGTCATCTCAAGACGATCAAGCGGACCGGGCTCGGGGTCCATCTGTTCGAGACCCTGCGCTACGATGACGAGGGCCGGGAGCGGCCCGCGTTCGTGCTCAACCGCGAGCCCTGGCGGCACGCGGAAATCCTGATCGCCGGCGAGAACTTCGGCTGCGGCTCTTCGCGCGAGCACGCGCCTTGGGCATTGCTCGACTACGGCATCCGCTGCGTGATCGCACCATCGTTCGCCGATATATTCTTCAACAATTGCTTTAAGAACGGCATCCTTCCGATTGTTCTACCTAAGGAACAGGTCGAGATTCTCGTGCGCGAGGCGAACGACGCCCAAGACCCGATCTTCACGATCGACCTCGAAAAGCAGGAGATCCACCGGCCGACCGGCAACGAGGTGTTCCGGTTCGAGGTCGACCCGTTCCGCCGGCATTGCCTCCTGAACGGCCTCGACGACGTCGGGCTGACCATGCAAAAGGCCGGGCGGATCGACGACTTCGAGGCCAGGCAACGCGCCGCCGAGCCCTGGCTCTACCGCGGGGCCGCCTGAGATGGCCCAGATCCCGAAGCAGATCCCGAACGCGCCCGGCCGCCTCGGCAAGGTCTTGCTGCTGCCGGGCGATGGCATCGGCCCGGAGGTGATGCGCGAGGTCCGGCGCATCATGGAGTGGTTCGCGCGCCGCCAGGGCCTCGAGTTCGAGCTCGAGGAGGACCTGGTCGGCGGCTGCTCCTACGACAGGCACGGCACGCCCGTGACCGATGCGGCCATGGAGCGCGCGCAGGCGGCCGACGCCGTCCTGTTCGGCGCGGTCGGCGGGCCGAAATATGACGTGCTGCCGTTCGATCAGAAGCCCGAGCGCGGCCTGTTGCGCCTCAGGAAGGAGCTCGGCCTGTTCGCGAACCTGCGACCCGCCAGGGTGTTCGACGCGCTGGCCGACAGCTCCTCGCTCAAGCCCGAGCTGGTCAGGGGGCTCGACCTCATGATCCTGCGCGAGCTCACGGGCGGCATCTACTTCGGCGAGCCCCGCGGCATCGAGAGCCTGCCGGATGGCCAGCGCCGCGGCATCAACACCCAGGTCTATACGACCTTTGAGATCGTCCGGGTCGCGCGGGTCGGCTTCGAGCTCGCCAAAAAGCGGGGCGGCCGGGTCTGCTCGGTCGAGAAGGCGAACGTCATGGAGAGTGGCGTCCTCTGGCGCGAGGAGGTGCAAAAGCTGCACGATGCCGACTATCCGGACGTCGAGCTCAGCCACATGTACGCCGACAACTGCGCCATGCAGCTGGTCCGCCAGCCCAAGCAGTTCGACGTGATCGTGACCGACAATTTGTTCGGCGACCTGCTCTCCGACGTCGCGGCGATGCTGACGGGCTCGCTCGGCATGCTGCCGTCGGCCTCGCTCGGCGCGCCCGGGCCGGACGGCAAGCGCAAGGCGCTCTACGAGCCGGTCCACGGCTCGGCGCCCGACATCGCGGGCAAGGGCCAGGCCAACCCGATCGCGATGCTCCAGAGCTTCTCGATGATGCTCCGCTATTCCTTCGACCAGGACGACGCGGCCGACCTGCTCGACGGCGCGATCGCCAAGGTGCTGGCGGGCGGCCTGCGCACCGCCGACATCATGCAGGAGGGCAAGGCCAAGGTCTCGACCTCGACGATGGGCGAGGCGATCGTGCGCGAGCTCGACAAGGCCGCGGCCTGAGGGACCTCCAAAAAATCGGGCAGCAGGCCCCGCGTGACCGGTTGACCGCGGGCGCCGCCTGCGCCCGCAGCAGCACCCAAGGAGGCTTCGATGAGCATGCCGGTTTCGAGCGAGCAGCGGATGCTGACCGCGGCCGAGTTCGAGGTCGTCAAGAGGACCCACTATCCGGAGATCGCGGAGCTCTCCAAGGGCGAGCTCGCGGATGCCGCCAAGCGGCTTCGCGACTACCGCGACAAGGCGCGCGATGTCGCGCGCCAGCAGCGCCGCGAGATGCGGGGCAAGGCTGACCCGCGCGGCGCGCGCCCGGCCAAGGACGACACCGGCACCACGATCAAGCGGCAGATCTTCGCGAGCGCGCTCCGGCGCGTGAACCGCGAGCGCACGCGGATCGGCAAGCAGCACGAGCGGGCCAGCCAGAGCGAGCTCGCGCGCCGGGCGCTCGAGCTCAAGCGGGCCAATCGGATGCGCCATCATCCGAGCGCCGGGCGCACGGCCGCGCAGGGCATGCGCTCGATCCCCAACCCCGGCCCGACGGTCGAGGCCGATCCGCGCGAGATCGGCCGCGTGTCGCAATTCGTGAAGGTGGGCCAGGCGCGCCGCGACGGCTGAAAGCAGCGGCCGGGGACCCGACGCGGCGCGGCCGCCGCGACCGCAAGCTCCCCTACCCGGCCGACCTGCAAGCTGGTCGCGCTTTTGGCGCGCCTGATCGGGACCTGCGCCGGTTATGGAAAGCCTTCTCGCTCTCGCGACCGACCCTACCGCCTGGGCGGCGCTCGCTACCTTGATCGCGATGGAGGTGGTGCTCGGGATCGACAACCTGATCTTCATCTCGATCCTCTCCAACAAGCTGCCCGAGCATCAGCGCGTCAGGGCCCGCCGGATCGGCATCGGCCTCGCGCTCATCCTGCGCCTGGCCCTGCTCGGCACGGTCGCGATCATCGTCCGGCTGACCGAGCCGCTCTTCGAGGCGTTCGGGCACGGCTTCTCCTGGCGCGACCTGATCCTGATCGCGGGCGGCCTGTTCCTGGTCTGGAAGGCGACCAAGGAGATCCACCACAGCGTCGACCCCGATCCGGGCCCGGACCTGTTCGAGCCGGCGGCGCGGATCGGGATGGCGGCAGCGATCGCGCAGATCCTGGTGCTCGATCTGGTGTTCTCGATCGACAGCATCATCACCGCGGTCGGCATGACGCCGCATATCCCGATCATGGTGATCGCGGTGGTCGTCGCGGTGGGCGTCATGCTGCTGGCGGCCACTCCGCTTGCCAACTTCATCCACGCCAATCCCACGATCGTGATGCTGGCGCTGGGCTTCCTTTTGATGATCGGGACGCTGCTGATCGCCGACGGCTTCGGCATCCACGTGCCGCGGGGCTACATCTACGCCGCGATGGCGTTCGCGGCCCTGATCGAGGGCCTCAACATGCTCTCCCGCCGCGCCCGCCGCAAACGCGCCGCCGCCATGGCGTCTCGAAGGCCGAAGGCTTGAGGGCGCGGTCAGCCGCCATGACCGGCCCAGTTCAGCACGCGCAGCGCCCGTAGCGTGTTCCAGCGGCTGGGCGCGTCCGCTCGCTCGGCCAGGTCGAAATCGAGAACGTCGGCATGCGGGTGCGAGAGCCAGCGTCCGTCGCTGCGCCGGTTCTTCTCGACGAGCTCCACGGCCTCGGCGATCCTATCATCGGGAGGGGCGCCGACGCTTCTCAGATAGTCGAGCCCGCGCAGCAGGTCGTAGTGATACCCGCAAGGAAACGAGAACCGGGTCCAGTCGCGATTGATCACCTCGCCGGACGAGCGCGACCGGAACAGGCAGCGCTCCAGGAGATAGTCCTGGCCGCGGGCCCGGGCCTCGGTCACCGCAGGGGTCGCACCGCTCGCCCGCTCGTGCTCCAAGAGCCCCTCCAGGACGCAGATCGTGCTGTGGAACGAGGAGCGCACGCTGGGCGGCGCCTCGCAGTTCCACCCGCCGTCGCCCAGCTGCTCGCCGAGCAGCCGCTCCAGCAGCGCCGAGCAGGGCTCACCGAAATAGGCGCCGACGTTCAGGACCCGCCCGTTGATGCAGGCCTCGACCTCGCCTTCGAAGAAGGGCTGGCCGCCCTCGTAGTGGGTGATGTGGTCGCGCACCCGGCCCACGGCGCGCCGCGCCTCGCCGCTCGCCGGGTCCAGCCCCATCTCGCGCAACAGCATCAGCGCGTGGCAGGCCTTGCCGTCGGGGGTATCGATATAGCGCGTATAGCCGCTCTCGCCCCACTGCCCGTCGGGCGTCTGGAGATCGAGCAGCCGGGCGCCCCAGCCTTCGCGGGCGATGCGCGAGCGCTCGGCGGCGACGACCGCCCTCGGGCTCGCCGGTCAGATCCCGCATCACCTGCCAACGGATCGAGGGGTCGGACTCCAGCAACCATTCCACGACGGTCATGGCCCGTGCCCCGCCCTCACCCGACCCGGTGCAGGAAGGCGAGCGTGCGCTCCTTGAGCAGAGCGGCAGCCTCCGCGTGGTAGTCGCCCAGGCTCGGGTCGGCGAACAGGTGGGCCGAGCCCGGGTAGATGAACAGCTCCGCGGCCGCAGTCGTCTCGACGAGCGCCTCGGCTGCGGCTCTGTCTTCCGCGGTCCATTCGTCGGCGTCCATCATATGGATCTGGAGCGGGACGGCCTCGGGCCAGGAGGTCCCGAACTCGGAGGGCGACACGCAGGCATGGAAGAAAAGCGCACCCCGCGCCCCCGGGCGCGTCTGCGCCAGGGCCTGCGCCGGCAGCACGCCCAGGGAGAAGCCGGCATAGACGATGTCGGCAGAAAGGTCCCGGGCGGCGTCCGAACCACGGCGGATGATCTTTGGAAAACCCACCTGCTGGGCGTAGGCGACGCCCTCCTTCAGGTCCTGGAACGTGCGGCCGTCATAGAGGTCCGGGGCATGGATGGTGTGGCCCGCCGCCCGCAAATCCTCGGCAAACGAGAGGAACCCAGGCGTCTGCCCTTGCGCGTGATGGAACAGGAGCACGGTTGCCATCACGTCACCCTAGCCAGTCGCCGCCCTGGCGGTCAACGCCGCGCGGGCGAACTGTATGGTGTCGGCGCCGATGAAGCGGCGGATGCGGTCGAGCTCGGCATCGAGGCGGCGGCGGCGGCCGCGGCCGAGGCGGATGCCCGGCTCCAGCCAGAGCGCCTTGACGTCGAGGGCCGCGCGCCGGCGGTCGGCCTTCATGTCGATGCGGCCGATCAGGCGCTCGCCCTCGAGCAGCGGGAAGACGTAGTAGCCGTAGCGCCGCCTGGCCTCGGGCACGTAGACCTCGATCCGATAGTCGAAGCCGAACAGGCGGGCGAGGCGCTCGCGGTCGCGCAGCAGCGGGTCGAACGGGTTGAGGATGCGCAGGCGCCCGGGCGGCTCCGGCAGGTCGCCAAGGAGCGCCTCGATGTCCGGGCGCGCGAAGAGCTTGCGCGCGGGCGTCCCGTTCGCCGCCGCGACGGTCGCCGGCACGGCCGCAGCGCCCTCGTTGCGGGCGCACCAGGCCCTGGCCTCCGCGATCGAGATCAGGCCGAAGAAGCGCGCGAGCTGGCTCGGGCTCGCCACCCCCAGGCGCTCGAGCGCCTCCCGGCAGGCCCAGTCGATCAGCTCGGCCTCGCCCGGCTGCCGCTTGCGGGCGGCCGCGGGGATCACCCGCTCGGGGAGGTCATAGACCTTCTGGAAACCGTCGCGGCGCGCGATCGCCAGCCGGCCGGTGTGCCAGAGGAACTCGAGCGCGGTCTTGCCGGCGTGCCAGTCCCACCAGCCGCCGGCCGGCCGCTGCCGCTCGACCTCGAGATCGCGGGCGCGGATCGCTCCGTTGGCCCGGACATGCGCGAGCAGCCGCTCTGCCTCCGGCGCAAAGCCATCGCCGAACCAGCGCTTGAAGCGGGCCTCGACCAGGGCCTGGTCGCGGGCAAAACGCAGGCGCCAGTAGGGATAGAAGCGGATCGGCAGCAGGCTCGCGATCCGATCGGTCCAGTGCTCGAACAGGAGCGTCTCGTCCTGTGCCTGGCGCAGCAGCTCCGGCCGATAGCTCGGGGCGCGCGCGAACAGGATCATGTGGTGGGCGCGGGCGACCGTGTCGATGCTGTCGAGCTGGAGAAAGCCCAGGCGCTCGATCAGGAGAGCCACGCCGGCTGCCGACAGGCGTCCGCGCGGCGCCGCCGCCAGACCCTGCAGGCTCAGGACCAGCCGGCGCGCCTGCCCGGCGGTGATCGCGACCGTCATCCGGTCACCATAGCCGATCGCGGCGCGCCCGCCAGGCGGCCGGAGGGCGGACGGCCGCGGCCGGAACTCACCCGCGCCGGCGCGCGTTGGCAGCCTGCGAGCGCCGGCCGCAAAGGACGCCCGGATGAATTGTGCCCAAACGAGCTGCCTCACCCTGACCGCCCTGCTGGCGCTCCTTGCGGGCACGGCGATGGCGCAGGCCGATGCGGATGCCGAGGCGGCCCAGCTCGCCTTCAACAATCACTGCCGGACCTGCCATGTGACCGAGGCGAACGACAACCGGCTGGGCCCCAGCCTGCATGCCGTCGTCGGGCGCAAGGCGGGCTCGGTGCAAGGCTTCGGCTATTCCCCGTCGATGCAGCACGCCGGGATCGTCTGGGACGAAGCGACCCTCGATCGCTTCATCGAAGACCCGGATGCGGTCGTTCCCGGCAACGCGATGAAGCCCTTCTCCGGCATCGCCTCGGCCGAGGAGCGGGCCAGGATCGTCGCCTATCTCAAGGCGGAGGGCGGGGGCGGATAGCTGCGGCCGGTCGGCGGCTGGGCGCGGCATCGTCGATCGGCTCTTGACCGGCGCGCCGGGGCGCCCGAAATGTGGGCCGCGGGCATCCCCGGGAGGCAGTCGATGGCGACGAGGCGTGGCTACAAGGTGGCGGTGGTCGGGGCGACCGGGGCGGTCGGCCGCGAGATGCTGCAGGTCCTGGCGGAGCGCGAGTTTCCGGTGAGCGAGGTCGTAGCGCTCGCCTCCAAGGCGTCCGAGGGCAAGGAGGTCGCCTACGGGGACGACCGCGTGCTCAAGGTGCGGCCGCTCGAGACCTTCGACTTCGAAGGCACCGACCTCGCCCTGTTCTCGCCGGGCGCCGCGGTCTCCAAGGTGCAGGCGCCGCGCGCCGCCGCGGCCGGCTGCATCGTGATCGACAACAGCTCGCAGTTCCGGATGGACGAGGACGTGCCGCTGGTGGTGCCCGAGGTCAATCCCGAGGCGTTGGACGGCTTTCGCGAGCGCAACATCATCGCCAACCCGAACTGCTCGACCATCCAGATGGTGGTGGCGCTCAAGCCCCTGCACGACCTCGCGATCGTCAAGCGGGTGGTGGTCGCGACCTACCAGTCGGTCTCGGGCGCCGGGCGCGAGGCGATGGACGAGCTGTTCGAGCAGACCAAAGGCATCTACGAGACAAGGCGGCCGGCGCCGGACTTCTTTCCCAAGCAGATCGCGTTCAACCTGATCCCGCAGATCGACGTCTTCCTCGACGACGGCTCGTCCAAGGAAGAGTGGAAGATGGCGGTCGAGACCCGGAAGATCCTGGACCCGGCGATCGAGGTTGCGGCGACCTGCGTGCGCGTGCCGGTGTTCGTGGGCCACGCGCTCGCGCTCAACGTCGAGTTCGAGCATGCGCTCGGCATCGAGGAGGCGCGCACAGCACTCGCCGACTTCGAGGGCATCGTGCTGATCGACCGGCCGGAGGCCGGCGAGTACGTGACCCCGGTCGAGTGCGTCGGCGAATACGCGGTCTTCGTCTCGCGCCTGCGCCAGGACCCGACCGTGGCGCACGGCCTCCAGATGTGGGTGGTCGCGGACAACCTGCGCAAGGGCGCGGCCCTGAACGCGGTCCAGATCGCCGAAAAGCTGGTCGAGGAGGGGTACCTGTAGGGCGAAGCCTGGCGGGCAAAAGCCGCCCGGCGGAGCAGTTGCTCCGTGAGCTCAAGGAAGAAGAGGAGCAAGAGCGCCAGTCAGGAGCACGCCGCGACCCGCTTCGAGCTTGACGGCGCGGCGTCAAAAGGCAGGATCGGCCGCCATGAATGGTTGCCCTTCGAGGATGGCGTGATCCCGGACCCGGACCTTCCCGAGCTCGACAACGTCACGGAGTTCACGGTCAGCGAGCTGTCGGGCGCGCTCAGGCGGACGCTCGAGGACGCCTATGGCTATGTCCGCGTGCGCGGCGAGATCTCGGGCTTCAAGCGGGCGGCCTCGGGGCATCTCTATCTGGCCCTCAAGGACGCCTCTGCCTGTCTGGACGCGGTCTGCTGGCGGCTGACCGCCCAGCGCCTGACCTTCAAGCCCGAGGACGGGCTCGAGGTGGTGGCGAGCGGGCGGATCACGACCTTCCAGAGCCGCTCGAAATACCAGCTGATCATCGATCGCCTGGCGCCGGCAGGCGTCGGTGCCTTGATGGCGCTGCTCGAGGAACGGCGCCAGCGGCTCGCGGCCGAGGGGCTGTTCGCTCTCGAGCGCAAGCGGCCCCTGCCCTTCCTGCCCGAGGTGATCGGGGTCGTGACCTCGCCGACCGGGGCCGTGATCCGGGACATCCTGCACCGGCTGGCCGAGCGCTTTCCGCGCCGGGTGCTCGTCTGGCCGGTCGTGGTCCAGGGCGAGTTCGCGGCCGAGCAGGTCGCGGCCGCGATCGAGGGCTTCAATCGCCTGGCGCCGGGCGGACCGGTGCCGCGGCCGGACATCTTGATCGTGGCGCGCGGCGGCGGCTCGCTCGAGGACCTCTTTGCGTTCAACGAGGAGCGCGTGGTCCGGGCGGCGGCGGCGAGCGTCATTCCGCTGATCTCGGCGATCGGCCACGAGACCGACACGACCTTGATCGATCATGCCGCCGACCAGCGGGCGCCGACCCCGACCGCGGCCGCGGAGCTCGCGGTGCCGGTGCGCGCCGAGCTCGGTCAGCGGCTCCGCCAGCTCGACCAGCGCCTGTTCCACGGCACCGGGCGCGAGCTGCGCCAGCTCGGCCAGCGCGTGATCGGCCTCGCGCGCGGCCTGCCCGACCCGATGGCCCTGCTCGGCCAGGCAAGCCAGCGCCTCGACGATCTGGCCGAGCGCCTGCCGCACGGGCTGCGCTCGCGCAGCGAGCGGGCGCGGCGCGAGCTGGAGGGAGCGGGCGCCCGGCTCGGCCCGCCGGTCCGGGCGCTGCTGCGGCAGCGCGAGAGCGGGCTCGCAGCCTTGAGCGGGCGGCTCACCTTGGGCGAGGTCGGGGCCCGGCTGCCGCGGCATGCGCGTGGCCTGGCCGAGCTCGGCGACCGGCAAAGGCACGCGGTCGGTCGCCGGCTCGCCGACGCGAGCGCGCGGCTCCAGGCGCAGGCGAGCCTGCTCGCGAGCCTGAGCTATCGGGGCGTGCTCGAGCGGGGCTTTGCGCTCGTCCGCGACGAGCAGGGCCGGCTGGTCGACGGCGCCGCCCGGGCCCGGAGCCTGGCCGCCCTCGAGCTCGAGTTCCACGACGGCCGGGTACGGGCGGCGGTCGCGCCGGGCCCCCGCTTGCCGCGCCCGGCGCCGCCTGCCGGCGAGCAGGGCCGGCTGCTGTGACCATCTCCGACAAGGTCTGAGCCTTGGCCGGGATCGAGCGCCTGCTCGCGGTCATGGCGCGGCTGCGCGATCCCGAGCGCGGCTGTCCCTGGGACCTCGAGCAGGATTTTGCGACGATCGCCCCTTATACGATCGAGGAGGCTTACGAGGTCGCCGATGCGATCGCGCGCGGCAACCTGGCCGACCTCGAGGACGAGCTGGGCGATCTGTTGCTGCAGGTGGTCTATCACGCCCAGATGGCGAGCGAAGCCGGCCATTTCGACTTCGAGGCGGTGGCCCGGCGCAGCGCCGCCAAGATGGTCCGCCGCCATCCGCACGTGTTCGGGGCGGCCGAGGTCGCGGACTCCGCCGCCCAGAGCCTCGCCTGGGAGGACGCCAAGGCCGCGGAGCGCGAGACCAGGGCGCGTGCCGACGGCCTGCAGCCCAGCCGCCTCGATGGCGTGTCGCTGGCGCTGCCCGCCCTGATGCGCGCCCAAAAGCTGCAGCGTCGGGCCGCGCGGGCCGGCTTCGACTGGCCGGATGCCGCGCCGGTCCTGGCCAAGATCGAGGAGGAGCTGGCCGAGCTGCGGGCGGAGCTGGCGGCCGCAGCGCCGCTCCCGCGCCTGAGCGACGAGCTCGGCGACCTGCTGTTCGCGGTGGTCAACCTCGCCCGCCACCTCGAGGTCGACGCCGAGGCGGCGCTGCGCCAGACCAACACGAAATTCGAGCGCCGCTTCCGGGCGATCGAGACGGCGCTCGCGGCCGCCGGCCGCAAGCCCGAGGAAGCCTCGCTGGACGAGCTGGAGACGCTCTGGCAGCAGGCGAAAAGGGACGAGTGAGCGTTTCTTCGAGCCTGGTGCTGCGCCAAAGAAAAGGGCCGCCCCGAAGGGCGGCCCTCGATCGTCGCGAATAGACGGGGACGACTAGTAGTCCATGTCGCCCATGCCGCCCATGCCGCCGGCGGGCATGCCGCCGCCGCCACCGGCCAACTCCTTCTTGGGCTTCTCGGCGATCATGGCCTCGGTCGTGATCAGGAGGCCCGCGACCGACGCCGCGTCCTGGAGCGCCGTGCGCACGACCTTGGTCGGATCGACGATGCCGGCCTTGAACATGTCGACGTACTGGCCGTTCTGGGCGTCGTAGCCGTAGTTGAAGTCGTTCTTGTCGAGCAGCTTGCCCATCACGATCGAGCCGTCGTCGCCGGCGTTGAGACGATCTGCTTGGCCGGCCACGCCAGCGCCTTGCGCACGATGTCGATGCCGACCCGCTGGTCGTCGTTGCCGGGCTTGATGCTGGCCAGCGCCTTGGCGGCGTAGAGGAGCGTGACGCCGCCGCCGGCGACGATCCCTTCCTCGACCGCGGCGCGGGTCGCGTGCAGCGCGTCGTCGACCCGGTCCTTCTTCTCCTTGACCTCGACCTCGGTCGCCCCGCCGACCTTGATCACCGCGACGCCGCCCGCGAGCTTGGCCAGCCGCTCCTGCAGCTTCTCGCGGTCGTAGTCGGAGGTGGTGTCCTCGATCTGCGAGCGGATCTGGGCGCAGCGGCCCTCGATCGACTTCTTCTCGCCGGCGCCGTCGACGATCGTGGTCTCTTCCTTGGAGATCAGGACGCGCTTGGCCTTGCCCAGCATGTCGACGGTGACGTGCTCGAGCTTGATGCCGAGGTCCTCGCTGATCACCTGACCGCCGGTCAGGATCGCGATGTCCTCGAGCATGGCCTTGCGCCGGTCACCGAAGCCCGGCGCCTTGACGGCGGCGACCTTGAGCCCGCCGCGCAGCTTGTTGACCACGAGCGTGGCCAGCGCCTCGCCCTCGACGTCCTCGGCGATGATCAGGAGCGGCTTGCCCGACTGCACGATCTGCTCGAGCACCGGCAGCAAGGGCTGCAGGCCCGAGAGCTTCTTCTCGTGCAGGAGGATGTACGGCTCCTCGAGCTCGACCGACATCTTCTCGGCGTTGGTGATGAAGTAGGGCGACAGATAGCCGCGGTCGAACAGCATGCCCTCGACCACCTCGAGCTCGGTCTGCAGGCCCTTGGCCTCCTCGACCGTGATCACGCCCTCCTTGCCGACCTTCTGCATCGCCTCGGAGATCATCTGGCCGATGCTCTTGTCGCCGTTGGCGGAGATCGTGCCGACCTGGGCGACCTCGGCCTCGGTCGAGACGGTGCGCGAGTGCTTCTTGATCTCCTCGATCACGACGCCGACCGCCTCGTCGATGCCGCGCTTGAGGTCCATCGGGTTCATGCCGGCGGTGACCGCCTTGGCGCCCTCACGGACGATCGCCTGGGCGAGCACGGTCGCGGTCGTGGTGCCGTCACCGGCCTCGTCGGAGGTCTTGGACGCGACCTCGCGCAGCATCTGCGCGCCCATGTTCTCGAACCGGTCGGCGAGCTCGATCTCCTTGGCGACGGTGACGCCGTCCTTGGAGATGCGCGGCGCCCCGAACGACTTCTCGAGGATGACGTTGCGGCCCTTGGGGCCGAGCGTCACCTTGACGGCGTCCGCCAGCATGTCGACGCCGCGCAGCATCTTGCTCCGGGCATCGGTATTGAACTTGATCTCTTTCGCAGCCATGGCTCCTGGCCTCCTCGCTGTGTCTGTCGTGACGATCCTTGGGGGGACCCGGTTACGCCGCCTTGCTTGCCTTGGCTGCGCCCTCCATGATGCCCATGATGTCGGACTCCTTCATGATCAGCAGCTCCTCGCCGTCGATCTTGACCTCGGTGCCCGACCACTTGCCGAACAGGATGGTGTCGCCCGCCTTGACGTCCGGCGGGATGCGCTTGCCGCTCTCGTCGCGGGCGCCCGGGCCGACCGCGATCACCTCGCCCTGCATCGGCTTTTCCTTGGCCGTGTCGGGGATCAGGATGCCACCCGGCGTACGCTCCTCCTCGTCGACCCGGCGGACGACCACCCGATCGTGCAACGGCTTGATTTTCATGAGCTCCTCCATATCTGTTGCCCACGGCCGCGAGCCGGCCGCAAGCGCTCCCTGGTCCAGGGGTTGGGATTCGATGGGCTTGTTAGCACTCTCGTCCCGCGAGTGCCAAAGCTGACCCGGATATAAGGACCCGCCCCGCGCCTGTCAACAACTTCGGAGCGGAATTCCTGGCCGCTCAGATGATCGCGTCGGGGGGAAACTGGCGCGCCAGGCGGGCCTCCTGCGCGGGCAGCAGAGCGACCCGCAGGCGGACCCGGCCAGAGCTCTCGGAGCGCGCGAGCACGGTGCCGTGCCGGTAGAGCCAGGCGAGCCCGGCGCCGTCGGCGCAATCGAGCTCCAGCTCGACGATGCGCGCCCGGGCGGCAAGCCGCCGGTCGAGCTCGCCCAGCAGGCTCGCAATCCCTTCGCCGGTGCGCGCCGAGCCCAGCACCACCTCCGGCTGCCGGGCGGCGGCGTGCGCGAGCCGCACCCTGGCCTCGTCGCTCAAGAGGTCGACCTTGTTCCAGAACTCGATCAGCCGGCCTTCCTCGGCCAAATGCTCGAGATCGAGGCTGGCCAGCACGCGCAGCACGTCGCTCTGCTGGGCGGCCGCTTCGGCATGGGCGACGTCGCGCACATGGAGCACGAGCTCGGCCGTCCGCACCTCCTCGAGGGTGGCGCGGAACGCGGCCACCAGGTCGGTCGGCAGGTCGGCGATGAAGCCCACGGTGTCGGACAGGATCGCCGACTGGCCGGACGGCAGCGGGCAGCGCCGCATGGTCGGGTCGAGGGTCGCGAACAGCTGATCGCGGGCCTCGACCGCGGCCCCGGTCAGGCGGTTGAACAGGGTCGACTTGCCGGCATTGGTGTAGCCGACCAGCGCGATCACCGGATAGGGCACCCGCTCGCGCGCCTGGCGATGCAGGCCGCGGGTGCGCTTGACCGCCGCGAGCTCGCGCTCGATGTACAAGATGCGCTCGTCGATCCGGCGCCGGTCGAGCTCGATCTGCGCCTCGCCGGGGCCGCCCAGGAAGCCGAAGCCGCCCCGCTGGCGCTCGAGGTGGGTCCAGGACCGCACCAGGCGCGAGCGCTGATAGGTGAGCGCCGCGAGCTCGACCTGGAGGCCGCCCTCGCGGGTCGTGGCGCGCTCGCCGAAGATCTCGAGGATCAGGCCGGTGCGGTCGATCACCTTGCAGGACCAGGCGCGCTCGAGGTTGCGCTGCTGCACCGGGCCGAGCGGCGCATCGACCACGACCAGCGCGATCTCTTCGGCCTTGATCTGCTCGCCCAGCGACTGGACCCGGCCGGAGCCGAACAGGGTCGCGGGCCGGATCTGGCGCAGCGGCACGACCTCGGCGGCCACCACCTCGAGGTCGATCGCGCGCGCCAGGCCGACCGCCTCGTCGAGCTGGCCGGCGGCCGACCGGTCGGCGCGCTCGCCCGCGGGCCAGCGCGGCCTCAGCACCAGCGCACGGGCGCCGGCGGGCGCGTCGCCCGCCCCGAGCTCGCTCAGGAGCGGCTCATCCGGCCGCGGCCGGCGCCGCCTCTTCGCTGCTCGGCTCGTAGAGGCGCACGACGGTCGCCGGCATCACGGTCGAGACCGCGTGCTTGTACACCAGCTGCACGTGCCCGTCCCGGCGCAGCAACAGCGAAAAATTGTCGAACGAGCTCACGACCCCCTGCAACTTCACCCCGTTGATCAAGAAGATCGTCACGGGCACCTTGTTCTTGCGAATGTGGTTAAGGAAGACATCCTGCACGTTCTGGGTCTTCTCGGTAGACATCGGCTAGGTCCTTCTTGTTGTTTGGATCCGGGACCGGCGGTTGTCCTGGCGTCCTCCTCCATTCCGCTAGGGCCGGTGGACCCGGGTCGGCGGCCGCCGCGGGCAAGGCAGCGGATCGGCTCCGGGCCTGCCTCGCGGCGCTGCTGCAAGATAGCGGCCAGATCTGCACGTAGGCCAGCACATTAGCGCGCCGCGATCACCTCTCGCGCGATCGGGGCAACTTCCGGTCCCAGCTTCCGGCAGCTCGATCCCCCTATTGCAGGTAGGCATCATAGAGCGTCATGAGGCGCCGCACCACCGTTCCCGGATGGCCGTTGCCGACCGTGCGGTCGTCGATCGCGGTCACCGGCAGGAACAGCGAGCTCGTGCTCGAGAGCGCCGCCTCGCGCGCCGCCTGGGCCTCGGCCAGCGAGAACGGCCGCTCGACCACGGGGATGGCGTTCGCGCGGGCGAGCTCCAGGATCACCGACCGCGTGACCCCGCCCAGGATCTTCTCGCCCAACGGGTGGGTCACGAGGCGGCCGTCCTGGTCGACGATATAGGCGTTGGACGCGCTGCCTTCGGTGACCTTGCCGCCCTGGTCGATCAGCCAGGCCTCGCGCCGGCCGGCGGCCGCCGCCTGCTGGCGGGCCATGACGTTGGCGAGCAGGCTGATCGACTTGATGTCGCAGCGTCCCCAGCGCAGGTCCGGCAGCGTGATCACGCCGACCCCCTGCTCGCGCTCGCTGGCGCCGGGAAAACCCGGCTTGCGGACCGTGACGACCAGGCTCGGGCGGGCATCCTTGGGGTAGACGTGATTGCGCGGCGCGCTGCCGCGCGTGATCTGGAGATAGAGCAGCGCGTCGCGCAGGCGATTGCGCCGCAAGGTCTCGGCGAGCACGCTCATCAGCGCCGCGCGGGTCATCGGCGGCCGGATCGCGAGCGCCGCGAGCGAGCGCTCGAGCCGGTCGAGATGGCGCTCCAGATCGCGCGGCCGGCCGGCCAGCACCTTGATCACCTCGTAGACGCCGTCGGCGAACTGGTAGCCGCGATCCTCGATCGCGATCGCGGTGCCGGCGAGCGGCCGGTAGCGACCATTGACGTAGGCGACCCGCGGCATCGGCATGCTCCCCCGTAGTGCTGCAAACGCCGCCGGCTCAGAAATATTCGACGCGCACGGCGAACAGTTTCTCGACCTTCTTGACCACGGCGGCGCGGGCGACGACGACCACCCGGTCGCGCGCCCGGATCACGGTCTCGGCGCGCGGCATGATCACCTCGTCGTCGCGCACGATGGCGCCGACGATCACCCCGCCCGGCAGGCGCGCGTCCTTGAGCGGCTGGCCGACGAGCGGCGAGGTCTCGAGCGCCTCGGCCTCGAACACCTCGGCCTCGCCGTCGCGCAGCGAGTAGACCGACTTGATCCGGCCGCGGCGCACGTGCCGGAGCACGCTCGAGACCGTGGTCTCGCGCGGGTTGACCACGACGTCGATGCCGAGCGCGCCGAGCAGGCCGCTGTAGACGTTGTTGTTGACCAGGGTCAGCGACTGCGGGCAGCCGTAGCGCTTGGCCAGCAGCGCCGCCATGATGTTGACCTCGTCGTTGTTGGTGACGCTGACGATCGCCTGGGCGGTCCGCAGGTTCGCCTCCTCGTGGATCTCGGCATCGCGGGTGTCGCCGAGCAGGACGACGCTGCGCTCGAGCTTGTCGGCGATCAGGCGCGCGCGCTCGGCGTTGCTCTCGATCAGGGTGATCGTCGCCTGCGGCCGGCTCGCCTCGATCTCCTGGGCGAGGAACAGCCCGATGTTGCCGCCGCCCGCGATCACGATCCGCTCGGCGGTCTTCTCCTCGTGGCCGAAGGCGCGCATGGCGCGCCCCACGTGGCTGGTCTCGACCACCGAATAGACCTCGTCGCCGGCGATCAGGTGGTCGTCGCCGCTCGGGATGAAGAAGCGGTCGCCGCGGATGATGCCGACGCAGATCAGGTGGAGATCGGGGAACAGGAAGGTCAGCTGGCGCAAGGGCGTGTCGAGGATCGGGCAGTCGGGCCGGCAGCGGGCGGCGATCAGCCGCACCCGATCGTCGGCGAACGGCGTCACTTCGGTCGCACCCGGCACCTCGAGGCGCCGCGTGATCGCGCGCGCGACCTCGACCTCGGGCGAGATGATCACGTCGATCGGCACGTGCTCGCGCCGGAACAGATCGCGCCAGCGGCTCTGCAGATAGCTCTGATGGCGCACCCGCGCGATCTTGGTCGGCACGTTGAACAGCGAGTGCGCGACCTGGCAGGTGACCATGTTGACCTCGTCCGCGCTGGTCACCGCGATCAGCATCTCGGCGTCCTCGGCGCCGGCCTGCTCGAGCACCTCGGGGTGCGAGGCAAAGCCCGTGATCGCCTGGATGTCGAGGCTCTCGCCGATCTTCTGGGTGAGATCGGGGCGCTGGTCGATCGCGGTCACGTCGTTGCCGGCGACCGCGAGATAGCGGGCGATGTGGTAGCCGACCTGGCCGGCGCCACAGACGATCACCTTCATGGCTGGAGTTGGGGCCGGATCCGGCGCGGGGGCATGGACAGGGGCATGGGGCGGTCAGTCGTCGGTGTGGATGTTGAGCGACTTGAGCTTGCGATGCAGCGCCGAGCGCTCCATGCCGACGAAGCTCGCAGTGCGCGAGATGTTGCCGCTGAAGCGCTCGAGCTGGGCCTGCAGATAGGCGCGCTCGAAGTGCTCGCGCGCCTCGCGGATCGGCAGCACCATGAGCTCGCCGTTGCCCGAGGCGCCGAGGCCCGCGGTCGCGGTCTCGACGAACTCCGGCGGCAGGCTGTCGACGCCGATCTCGGTCTTGGGATCGCCCGGGGCCATGATCAGGAGCCACTCGAGCACGTTGCGCAGCTGGCGCACGTTGCCCGGCCAGTCGGCCGACTGCAGCAGCGCCAGCGCCTCGGGCGACAGCCGGCGGGCGGGCAGGCCCGCGGCCTCGGCGGCGCGCGCCATGAAGTAGCCGGCCAGCATCGGGATGTCGGCGCGCCGCTCCGACAAGGCCGGCACCCGGATCGGCACGACGTTGAGGCGATAGAAGAGATCCTCGCGGAAGCGTCCGGCCGCGATCTCGCTCTGCAGATCGCGGTTGCTGGCCGCGATCACCCGCACGTCGACCTCGATCCGGCGCTGGCCGCCGAGCCGAAGGAAGCTCTGCTCCTGGAGCACGCGCAGGATCTTGCCCTGGGTCTCGAGCGGCATGTCGGCCACCTCGTCGAGCAGCAGGGTGCCGCCGTGGGCGCGCTCGAAGGTGCCGAGCTGGCGCGTCCGGTCGGGGCCGAGGAAGCCCGCCTCGCAGCCGAACAGCTCGACCTCCATGCGCTCGGGCGCCATGGTCGCGGCGTTGATCACCAGGAAGGGCGCCTCGGCGCGCCTGGAGCTCGCGTGGATCAGGCGCGCCACGATCTCCTTGCCGACCCCGGGCGGGCCCGAGATCAGCACCCGGGAGCCCGTCAGCGCGACCCTTTGGATCGCGTTGCGGACCTGCTGGATCGCGGGCGAGCGGCCGATCAGCTCGCGCTCGTCGCCGAGCTTGAGCTTGAGCTCGGCGTTCTCGCGCTTGAGCCGCGCCGCCTCGCGGGCGCGCTCGATCAGCACCAGGAGGCGATCGGCGTTGAACGGCTTCTCGAGGAAGTCGTAGGCGCCTTTCTTGATCGCGGTGACCGCGGTCTCGATCGTGCCGTGGCCGCTGATCACGATCACGGGCAGATCCTCGGCGGTCCGCCGGATCTGGTCGAGCACCTGGAGGCCGTCGAGCCTCGAGCCCTCGAGCCAGATGTCGAGCAGGACGAGCCCCGGCGGCCGCGATTCGATCTCGGCGAGCGCGATCGGGCCGTCGGGGGCGTGCCGGACGTCGTAGCCCTCGTCGGTCAGGATCGCAGCGATCGCGTCGCGCACCGCAGGGTCGTCGTCGACGATCAGGATGTCGCCCGTCATGCCCGCCTCAGCCCGGCCGCCCGCGGCCCTGTCGGCCGGCTTGCGACCCGGGGTGCGCTCACTCTGCCGCTGCGCCATCGAGCGCCCGCAGCGCCGGGAACACCAGGCTGACCGAGGCGCCGCCCGCCGCCCGATTGCCCAGACTGAGCGCCCCGCCGTGCTCCTCCATGATCTTCTTCACGATCGCCAGACCGAGACCGGTGCCGGCTCGCCCGCGTGGTGACATAGGGCTCGGTCAGCCGCTCCATGGGCTCGGGCAGCCCGCGGCCGTTGTCCTGCACTTCGATCACGGCCCGTTCCCCGGTTTCGCGCAGCTCGACCATCACCCACCCGCCGGCGCCCTGTCGCTCGCGCCCGATCTCGCCTTCGAGCACCGACTCGACCGCGTTCTGGAGCAGATTGGTCAGAGCCTGCGCTACCTGTCGGCCGTCACAATACAGCTGAACATCATGCGCCGGAAGCCGTGTTTCGAATCGGATTTCCGGCCGCGCCCCCTGCTGCAGATAGACCGCCTGGCGAATGAGGTCGCCGGCCGATTCGCGCTCGAACACCGGCGCCGGCATGCGCGCGAAGGCCGAGAACTCGTTGATCAGCCGGCCGATGTTGTCGACCTGGTGGACGATCGTGTCGGCGCTGGCGGCGAACGCCTCGGGCTCGCGCTGGATCTGGGGCAGATACTTGCGCTTGAGCCGCTCCGCCGACAGCCGGATCGGGGTGAGCGGGTTCTTGATCTCGTGGGCGATGCGGCGCGCGATCTCGGCCCAGGCCGCCTTGCGCTGGGCGGCGAGCAGCTCGGTGATGTCGTCGAAGGTGACCACATAGCCGCCGATCCCGGCCGCGTCGACCTGCGCCGAGGTGCGCGCCAGCACGGTGTGGGTGCCGTCCCGACGATGCAGCTCGAGCTGCGCCTCGGCCGGCCGCTCGGGCGTGGTCGCGACGCCGGCGAGCAGCCCCGCGACCTCCGGGATCACCGCGATCAGGGGGCGCCCGATCAGATCGTCGGGCTCGCAGCCGATCAGATGGGCGGCCGAAGCGTTGGGCAGGGTGATCCGACCCTGCGCGTCGAGCCCGATGACGGCGGCGGAGACGCCGGCGATCACCGCCTCGGTGAAGCGGCGGCGCTGGTCGAGCTGCTGGTTGGCGCGGATCAGCTCGCCGCGCTGGCTGTTGAGCTGCGCGGTCATGCGGTTGAAGGCGCGCGACAGATGATCGATCTCGTGGCCTTCCTCCTCCTCCGGCACCGATGCGGTCAGATCGCCCGCCCGCACCCGGTCGGCGGCCGCGATCAGCCGGACGATCGGGGTCGCGAGGCGGTTGGCGAAGCCGAGGCCGACCCCGACGGCGGCCAGCAGCAAGAGCAGCGCCACGACCCCGAAGATGGCCGCGAAGGTCACCTGGATGCCGGACCGGCGCAGCTCGAGCGAATGGTACTCGTCGACCACCGTCCGGGTCCGGTCCATGTAGTCGAGCACGCGGGAATCGACGAAGCGGCCGACGAACAGATAGGCGTCGATGAAGTTGTCGAGCCGGACCAGCGCCCGCACCCGGTCGTCGCTGTCGCTGGTCAGGATGACGACGTCGCCGCCGCTTGCCTGGTCGAGGATCGCGGGCGACAGCCGGTCGAGGTCGAGCACGTAGCTGAGCCCGGTGCGGGCGATCACCTGACCGTTGCTCTGGAACACGATCGCCTCGGTCAGCGAGCGCAGCGCTGCCTGGGCATCGAGCAGGCGCTGGAACATGGCCGGCGTGGCGAGCAGGGTCGGCCCCTCGCGATTGAGGTCGGCGGCCATGGCGAGCGCGTCGGCCCGGATCACGTCCTTGTGCTCCTCGAGGTAGGACTGGGCGACGTTCAAGGAGTTGGTCAGCGCATCGTTGATCCGCTGGTTGAACCAGGCCTCGAGGCCATAGTGCAAAAAGCCCACCGAGAACACCGCGACCACGATCGCCGGTGCGACCGCGACCAGGCTGAACAGGCCGACCAGGCGGGCGTGCAGGCGGGAGCCCGCCGAGCCCTGCCAGCGCGCCATGACCAGCTGCACCAGCCGGCGCGCGACCAGGGCGCCCAGCATGAGCAGCAGGATCACGTCGAGATAGAGCAGCCCCAGGACGACGTCGACGTCGGCGCCGAAGCTCAGCCAGCCCGACATGATCACGTAGGTGGCGATGCCGGACAGCGTCGCCGCGACCGTCAGCACGACCGCGAGGCGGCGCGCGATGTGGGCGCGGCGCAGCCAGCCGGCGAGCCGGAGCCAGGTCGGCTGGGAGAACACCGTCAGGGAGCGCGCCATCGCGCCTGGTCCCTCAGTCGAGCCCCTCGCATCCGTCATCGTGGCCCGCGGACGACCTCGATGTCCAGCTCGCGTATCTTCTTGCGCAAGGTGTTGCGGTTGAGGCCGAGCAGGGCTGCGGCCTTGAGCTGGTTGCCGCGGGTTGCGGCCAGGACCTTGAGGATCAGGGGGCGCTCGATCTCGCGCATGATGCGGCCGTGCAGGCCGGCGGCCGGCAGGCGGCCGGCGCGGGCCGCGAAGAGCGCGTCCAGATGGCGGCCGAGGGTGTCGCCGAGGCTGCGGTCGCCGGCCTCGGCCGGGCCGTCCGCCAAGGGCTGCGCCTCGCGCAGCTCGGCGTCGATGACGTCGGGACCGATCATCTCCTGGGCATAGAGCACGGCCAGGCGGCGGACCAGGTTCTCGAGCTCGCGGACATTGCCGGGCCAGCCGTGGGCCTTGAGGCGGGCCATGGCTTCGGGGGGTATGGTCTTGAGCGGCAGCCCCTCGAGGCGCGCCTTGAGGAGGAAATGCTGGACCAGGGCCGGGATGTCGTCGCCGCGCTCGCGCAGCGGCGGCAGGCGGATCGGCACGACGTTGAGGCGGTAGAACAGATCGTCCCGGAACAGCCCCTGGGCCACCAGCTGGCGGAGATCGCGATGGGTCGCGGCGATGATCCGCAGGCTCGCCCGGATGGCGCTGCGGCCGCCGACCGGCATGAACTCGCCCGACTGCAGCACGCGCAACAGCCGCGTCTGGGCCTCGAGCGGCATGTCGCCGATCTCGTCCAGGAACAGCGTGCCGCCTTCGGCCTGCTCGAAGCGGCCGATCTTGCGCGCGTTGGCGCCGGTGAAGGCCCCCTTCTCGTGGCCGAACAGCTCGCTCTCGATCAGCTCGCGCGGGATCGCCGCCATGTTGACGGCGATGAACGGCCCGCCGCGGCGCTTGCCGTAGTCGTGCATGGCGCGCGCCACCAGCTCCTTGCCGGTGCCGGATTTGCCGTTGATCATGACGGTGAGATCGGTGCCCATCAGGCGGGCGATGATCCGGTAGATCTCCTGCATCGGCGCCGAGCGGCCGATGATCGGCAGCTGCTCCTCGAAGCGGCCGGGGTCCTCGGGCGCGGGCCGCTGCGCCCGCGGCAATGCCAGCGCGCGCTTGACCAGCGTCACCAGATGGCCGAGATCGAAGGGCTTGGGCAGATAGTCGAAGGCGCCGCGCTCGGTCGCCCGGACCGCGGTCAGGAGCGTGTTCTGGGCGCTCATCACGATGATCGGCAGGCCGGGGCGGCGCTGCTTGATGCGCGGCAGCAGATCGAGCGTGTTCTCGTCGGGCAGGACGACGTCGACGATCGCGACGTCGCCGGTGCCGTCCTCGATCCAGCGCCAGAGCGTCGCCGCGGTCGCGGTCGCCTGGACGCGATAGCCCTGGCGCGAGAGCGCGCGCGAGATCACGGTCCGGATGCCGCCATCGTCGTCGGCCAGAATCACGGTCGGCTCGGCCATGCCCGCTCCTATCGCTCACCCGGCCCGTTGCTGGGGCGCCAGGCGGGCAGCCGGACCCGGAACAGGGCGCCGCGCGCCTGGCGCGCGTATTCGACGACGCCGCCGTGGTCGCCGACGATCTTGGCGACCAGCGACAGGCCAAGGCCGCTGCCGGAGCGCTTGCTCGACACGAACGGCTCGAACAGGTGGCCTGCCATCTCCTCGGCGACGCCCGGCCCGTTGTCTTCGATCTGGACCGTGATCGGCAGCTCGACGCGCTCGCTGGAATTCGCGATCCGGACCGAGAGGCCGTGGGTGTACTGGGTCGCGAGCCAGATCTCGCCGCCATCCCTGGGCACCGCCTCGGCGGCGTTCTTGACCAGGTTGAGGAACACCTGGACCAGCTGATCGCGGTCGCCGTCGACCTCGGGCAGCGAGGGATCGTAGGTCACCTGGAAGGCGACCTTGCGCGCGAAGCCGCTCTCGGCCAGGCGCCGGACGTGCTCGAGCACCTGGTAGATGTTGACCGGGCGGCGCTCGATCGGCCCATGGTCGGCGAACTCCTCCATGCGGTCGACGAGCGCGCAGATGCGGTCGGTCTCGTCGCAGATCAGCCGGATCAGCGGGCGCTCGTCCTGGCTCACGCCCTGCTCGAGCAGCTGGGCGGCGCCGCGGATCCCGGACAGGGGGTTCTTGACCTCGTGGGCAAGGGTGGCGCCGAGGCCGGCGACCGAGCGGGCGCCGCCGCGGTGGATCAGCTGGTGATTGAGGCGATGCGCCACCGAGCAGGGGTGCAGGACCACGAGGCTGTGGCCGGGGCGCTCGGCGAGCGGCGAGACGTGCAAATCGACGAGGCGGCGCACACTCCGGTTGAGCGGCAGCTCGACGCCATAGTCGGAGACGCTGTTGCCGGCCAGCTGGACGCGGCGGATCAGGTCGAACAGGGCGCTGTCGAACGGCACCAGCTCGGCGAGCGGGCGATTCTCCAGCATCGTGCGGCTGGCGCCGAACAGCTGCTCCGCGGCCGGATTGACGAACACCACCCCGAGCTCGTCGTCGATCGCCAGCACGCCGCTCGCCATGGCGTTGAGGATCATGCGCTCGAGGAGCAGCGCCCGGTCGGTCTCGATGGCCGTGGTCATCACCTTCGGCTCGGCAAAGGGGCGTGCGAACCGCGCCCGGCTGGTTGACAGGCTATTTCGTGACCAATCCTTAGCCATCAGGCAAAACTGCCCAAAACACGGGCAGAAGATAGCCGGTTCCGACCCGGCCGGCAAGCGCCCTCGCCGCGCTTGGCAGCAAGGGGCCGCTCCCTTAGCCTGGGCCGGGTCCGGCGTGGCGCCGGGCCGAGCGGCAAAGGAGAGCCCCCTTGGCCGGGTGCGTGGCCTTGATCGTGGCCTCGGGTCGCGGCCAGCGGTTCGGCGCCGGGCGACCGAAGCAATATCAGCGGCTCGCCGGCCGGCCGGTGCTGCGCCACTGTCTCGAGCGGTTTTGCAGCCACGCGGGCGTCGCCGCCGTCCGCGCCGTGATCCATCCCGACGACCGCGAACTCTACGAGGAGGCGGCGCGCGGCCTCGATCTGCTGGCGCCGGCGGTGGGCGGCCCGAGCCGGCAGGATTCGGTCCGGCTCGGGCTCGAGAGCCTGGCCGCCGCGGCGCCCGAGGTGGTCCTGATCCACGATGGCGTGCGGCCGCTGGTCGAGGCGGCGCTGATCGAGCGCGTGCTCGCCGGCCTCGCCCGCCACCCGGCCGTCCTGCCCGCCCTGCCGGTGACCGATACGCTCAAGCGCGTGCGGGCGGGCCAGGTGCTGGGCACCGTCGAGCGCACAGGCCTCTACCGCGCGCAAACGCCGCAGGGCTTCCTCTACCAGGCGATCCTGGCAGCGCACCGCGCGGCGGCCGGTGCCGCGCTCACCGACGACGTCGCGGTGGCCGAGGCCGCGGGCATCGCGACCGCCACGGTCGCGGGCGACGAGGCGAACCTCAAGATCACGGAGCCCGCCGACCTCGCGCGCGCCGAGCTGCTGCTCTCGGGCCGCCTGCAGCCGCGGACCGGGCTCGGCTTCGACGTCCATCGCCTGGGGCCGGGCGACGGCCTCATGCTGATGGGCGTCCGGCTGCCCGGCCCGCTCCGCCTGATCGGCCATTCGGACGCCGACGTCGGCCTGCATGCGGTCACCGACGCGCTGCTCGGCACGCTCGCCGCCGGCGACATCGGCAGCCATTTTCCGCCCTCCGACCCGCGCTGGGCGGGTGCCGATTTCGGCGCTGTTTCTCGATCACGCGCGCCAGCTCATCGAAGCGGCCGGCGGCCGCATCGAGCACGTCGATGCGACCCTGATCTGCGAGCAGCCGCGGATCGGCCCGCACCGCAGCGTCATGGTCGCGCGGCTCGCGGAGCTGCTCGGGGTCGCGCAAGGCCGGGTCAGCATCAAGGCCACCACCACCGAGGGCCTGGGCTTCGCCGGCCGCGGCGAGGGCATCGCGGCGCAGGCGATCGCGACCGTCAGCCTGCCGGTCTGAGCCCGGGCAGGGCGCGCCCGTGCACGAGGTCCTCGCCAGCGCCAAGCCCGGCCGGCCGGCGCTCTGGCTCGCGACCTGGTTCGGCTGCGGCCTGCTGCCGTTTGCCCCCGGCAGCTTCGCCTCGCTCGCGGCCCTGCCGCTCGCCGGGGCGCTGGTCTGGCTCGGCGGGCCCTGGCTGCTGCTGACGGCGATCGCGCTCGTGTTCGGGCTCGGGCTCTGGGCCGCCGGGCGCTACATGGCCGCGCTCGGCGTCCACGATCCCAATGCCATCGTGATCGACGAGATCGCCGGCCAGTGGCTGACGCTGCTGGCGGCACCCCTGGACCCGCGCGCCTATCTGCTGGGCTTCGTCCTGTTCCGGATCGCGGACGTGCTCAAGCCCTGGCCGGTCAGCTGGCTCGATCGCCGGGTCGGCGGCGCGTTCGGGGTGATGATCGACGACCTCGCCGCCGCCCTCTACGCGGGCGGCCTGCTCTGGCTCGCGGACCGCTGGTGGCTGGCATGACCTTCCCGCCCGCGACGCTCGAGCTCGGCCGCCGGCTGCTCGCCGCCTGCGAGGCGCAAGGCCTGCGTCTGGCGACCGCGGAATCCTGCACGGGTGGCCTCATCATCGCCTGCCTGACCGAGATCCCGGGCGCCTCCAACGTGGTCGAGCGCGGCTACGTGACCTACGACAACCGGGCCAAGGAGGAGGAGCTCGGCATCGCCCCGGCGCTGCTCGAGCGGGTCGGCGCGGTCAGCCGGGAGGTCGCCCTGGCCATGGCCGAAGGCGCGCTCGCGCGGGCGGGCGTCGGCCTCGCGATCGCGGCCACGGGGATCGCGGGTCCGGGCGGCGCGACGCCGACCAAGCCCGTGGGCCTCGTCCACATCGCAATCGCCGCGCGGGCCAAGGCCACCACCCACGCCCGCCACCTGCTGACCGGCGACCGCGCCACGATCCGCCTCGCAACCGTCGACGCGGCCCTCGCCCTGGCGCTGGAGACCCTGGCCTAGCCGGCGTCCAAAGCCGCGAGGATGTGGGCGACGATCTCGTCCGGCGGGTGGTCGATGTCTGCCGTGATGGCGTCGGCCGGGGTCTCGAGGGCCGCGAGCTGGCTGGCCAGCAGGCTTGCGGGCATGAAATGGCCGCGGCGGCGCTCGAGGCGGGCGCGGATCAGGGCCTCGCTGCCGCAGAGATAGACGAAGCGCACGCCTGGCCGGCCGGCCTCGAGGATGTCGCGGTAGCTCTGCTTGAGCGCCGAGCAGGCGAGCACGACGGTCCGGCCGGCGTCGAGCCAGCGGCCGATCTCGCGCGCGAGCGTTTCCAGCCAGGGCCGGCGGTCGGCGTCGTTCAGCGGGTGGCCGCTTTTCATCTTCGCGACGTTGGCCGGCGGATGGTAGTCGTCGCCCTCGGCGAACTCGGCGTCGAGCGCCGCCGCCAGGCGCTCGCCGACCACGGTCTTGCCGCTGCCGCTGACCCCCATCAGCACGATCACCATGGCGGGGGGCCTAGAGGCTGGCCCAGTCGCTGTGGACGCTGCCCTCCCGGTCGACCCGCTCGTAGGTGTGGGCGCCGAAATAGTCGCGCTGCGCCTGGATCAGGCTGGCCGGCAGGCGGGCGGCGCGATAGCCGTCGAAATAGGCGAGCGCGGAAGCCAGCGCCGGCGCCGCGATGCCGGCCCCGGCGGCGGCCGCGACCACCCGCCGCAGGCCGCTCTGGGCCTTGCCGATCAGGGCCGCGAAATAGGGGTCGAGGAGCAGGTTCGAGAGCCCGGGATCGCGGTCGTAGGCGTCCTTGATCCGGTTGAGGAAGCGCGCGCGGATGATGCAGCCGCCCCGCCAGATGGTCGCGATGGTGCCGAAGTCGAGCCGCCAGCCGTGGTCCCGGGCGGCCCCCGCCATGACCGCGAAGCCCTGGGCGTAGGCGCAGAGCTTGGCCGCGAGCAGCGCCGCCTGCAGCCCGTCCAGGGACAGATCCGGCCGCGCCGCGTCCTTGGGTCCCGCGAGCCGCGCCGCCGCCTCGACCCGCTCGGGCTTGAGCGCCGAGAGCGAGCGCGCGGCGACCGCCTCGGCGATCGTCGGCGCCGGCACGCCGACCTCGAGGGCGGCCGCGACCGCCCAGCCGCCCGTGCCCTTCTGGCCGGCCCGGTCGAGGATCACCTCGACCATCGGCTGGCCGGTCTCGGGATCGGTCTTGGTCAGGATGTCGGCGGTGATCGCGATCAGATAGGAGTTGAGCTCGCCCCGGTTCCATTCCGCAAACGCCGCCTGCATCGCCGGGTAGCCGAGACCGAGCCCGTCGCGCATGAGGGCGAAGGTCTCGGCGATCAGCTGCATGTCGGCGTACTCGATGCCGTTGTGCAGCATCTTGACGAAGTGGCCGGCGCCATCGGGCCCGAGATGGGCGCAGCAGGGCACGCCATCGACCTCGGCCGCGATCGCTTCGAAGGTCGCGCGCACCCGGGCAAACGCCGCGGCGTCGCCGCCCGCCATGATCGAGGGACCGTGGCGGGCGCCTTCCTCGCCGCCGGAGACGCCGGTGCCGAGGAACAGGAGGCCCTTGGCGCGCAGCGCCCGCTCGCGCCGGATCGTGTCCTGGAAGCGGGCGTTGCCGCCATCGATGATCACGTCGCCCGGCTCCAGCAGCGGGGCCAGCTCGTCGATCTGGGCGTCGGTCGCCTCGCCCGCCTTGACCATCAAGACGATCGCCCGCGGCCGCCGGATCGCGGCAACCAGGTCCCCGAGCGTCAGGCAGGCGCGGACCGGAAAGCGCCTGGCGTCGTCGGTCGCGCAGAACGCCTCGGTGCGCGCCGCGGTCCGGTTGTAGACCGCGATCTGGTGGCCGTGCTCGGCGATGTTGAGGGCCAGGTTCTGGCCCATCACGCCGAGCCCGATCAGTCCGATCTCCGCCTCGTTGGCCATGGTTCGATCCAGCCTTGTCGCCCCCGCCTTCCTGTCGCATAGCTGGCAGCCGCGAGCAATCCCGAAGCGCCGGAGGTCCTGCGTCGATGACCGCGCCCACGCCGCCCTTCCGGCACGCCTTGCGCGTGCGCTACGCCGAGGTCGACCATCAGGGCCTGGTCTATTTCGCGCATTACGCGACCTTTTGCGACATCGCGATCCACGAGTTCTTCCGCGCCCTGCCCTACGACTACACGGCGATCGGCAAGGCGAGCGGCAAGGATTTCAACATCGTGCGGGCGCTGGTCGAGTACCGGCGGCCGCTGCGCTTCGACGAGGCCTTCCTGGTCGAGGTCCGGCTCGGCCGGATCGGCCGCTCGAGCCTGACCTTCCGCTTTGCCCTCGTGGTCGAGGGCGAGGCCGAGCCGCGGGCGACCGCCGAGATGGTCTGGGTGCACGCCGACCAGACCAGCATGCGCGCGCTGCCGCTGCCCGAGCGGCTGCTCGATCTCCTCGGCCGCGACGACCGGTCCTGAGCCGCCGGCTCAGGCGCCAAGCCAGGCGCGCACGACCTCGATCTGGTCCTTGGCCATCAGGGCCGGCGCATGGCCGGTGCCGTCGATCTCGACGACCTCGGCCTTGGGCCCGCGCGTTTTCATCTCGGCCGCGGTCGCGGCCAGCAAAAGATCGCTCTCGACGCCGCGCAGCACCAGCACCGGGCAACGGACCTGGTCCCATACCGGCCAGAGCTCGACGTTCTCGATCGGGCCGGTGGTCATCGGGCGGGCGAGCCGCTGGTCGTAGTTGAGGCCGAACCGGCCGTCCTCGCGGCGCGCGGCGCAGTGCTCGGCGAGGTGACGCCACTCGACATCGGTCAAGGGCCCGAAGCCCGCATGGATCTCGCGCAGATGGTCTTCGAGCGCCTCGAGGCTGGAGAAGCGCATGTCGTGCCCGAGATAGCTGTTGATGCGCTCGAGCGCCGCCTTGGGCAGGAACGGGCCGACGTCGTTCAGCACCAGCCGCCGGATCGGGCTTTCGGGCATCGCCGCGATCCCCATGCCGATCAGCCCGCCCATCGAGGTGCCGACCCAGTCGACCTCGGTGAGACCCTGCTTGTGCAGCAGCTGCACCATGTGGCCGATATAGGTCGGCAGCGCGTAGTCCTCGGGATTGGTCAAGGGATCGCTGAGGCCGCGGCCGACCACGTCCGGGCAGAGCACGCGCCGGTCGGCGGCGAGCACGCGGGCGAGGTGGTCGAAATCGCGGCCGTTGCGGGTCAGCCCGTGGACGCAGACCACCGTGCGCGCCGTTCCAGCCCTGCCCCACTCGGCATAGCTAAGGCCGTAGGGCCGGTCCGGGCCCTCGACCTGAACGCGGCGGATCTCCATGTTGGCTCCTCGGTGGTGCTAGCGGCCCGGTTAATCAGTGCCCGGCCGGCCGTCAACCGGAAACGCCGGTCGGGCGGGTCGCCGAGGCTCGCCGGCGCTTTTCGTGCGAAGCACTTGACGCGGGCTGGCCGCGGCCGCTGATTCGGGCCATGGTCGAGGGCTCGCTCGCTCTGGTCCCGCCCCGGGCGGACCCGCGCGGCCGCACCGCCAAGGGGAGCCAGATGCCGCCTGTCCGAGCCCGCAAGGTCGTGCTGCCCGCCCCGGTCGCCGGGCGCTGAGCCGATGCCGCCGGTCGAGCCCAGCCTGCAGATGTGGCTCACGCTCGCGCTGAGCGGGGTCGCGATCGTCGCCTACGCGATCGAGCTGGTGCCGGTCGAGCTGACCGCGCTCGGCATCCTGGGCGGGCTTTTGCTGCTCTTCCAGGCGCTGCCGCTGGTCGACGCCGGCGGCAGCCCGCTGCTCGGCCCGGGCGAGATCCTGGCCGGCTTCTCGAGCCCGGCGCTGATCGCGGTCAGCGCGCTGCTGGTGGTCGGCGAGGCGATCGTCAGCACCGGTGCCCTCGAGGGCGTCGCACGGCTGCTGGTCTGGCTCGCGCGCGGCAGCTTCCAGCGCGCGCTGAGCTACAGCCTGGGCTACGTCACCGCGAGCAGCGCCTTCCTCAACAACACCCCGATCGTCGTGATCTTCATGCCGATCCTGCGCTCGATCGCCGAGCGCTTCGGGCGGCCGCCGAGCGCGGTCCTGATGCCGCTGAGCTTTGCCGCGATCCTGGGCGGCATGCTGACCTTGATCGGCACCTCGACCAACCTTCTGGTCTCGGGCGAGCTCGCCAAGCTCGGCGAGCGGCCGTTCGGCTTCTTCGACTTCAGCCTGCCCGGGCTGGTGCTGGCGCTGGCAGGCGGCATCTATGTGCTGCTGCTGCCGCTGATCCTGCCGCAGCGCGACGTGCAGCCGGGCCTGGTCGCGGCCGACGGCAAGCAGTTCATCGCCGAGCTCGACGTCGGGCCCGACTCGCCGCTGGTCGGCGAGGCCGCGCGCGGCGGCATGTTCTCGAGCCTGGCCGACGTCACCGTGCGCCTCGTCCAGCGCGGCGAGCAGGCGCTGCTGCCGCCGTTCGAGAACGTCACCCTGCAGGCCGGCGACATCCTGATCGTCGCCGCGACGCGCAAGGTCTTGACCGAGATGCTGGCCAAGTATCACGGCCATCTGCTCAATCCGCCGGCCAACGAGCGGGCGGCAAGGCCGCGCGGCCAGCGCGAGATGATGCTCGCCGAGGCGATGATCCGGCCGGCGTCGCGGATCGTCGGCCAGACGCTCGAGTTCACCAACTTTCCGGCGCGCAGCCACTGCACCGTGCTCGGCATCCAAAGGCGGGCCCGCATGCTGCGCACGCGCCTGGCCGAGCTCCGCCTCGAGCCCGGCGACGTGATTTTGCTGCTCGGCTTTTCGGATCAGATCGAGCGGTTGCGCAACGACCCCGACGTGCTCCTGATGGAGTGGTCGGCGAGCGAGATGCCGCTCGTGCGCAAGGCGCCGATGGCGGCGCTGATCTTCGCCGCGATCGTGCTGCCGGCGGCCTTCGACCTGGTGCCGATCGTGGTCAGCGCGATCGTCGGCCTGGTCGCGCTGATCCTGACCGGCTGCCTGAACGTGCGCCAGGCGGCGCGCGCGGTCGATCGCCAGATCGTCCTGATCATCGCGTCGTCGGTGGCGCTCGGCACGGCGCTCGAGGCGACCGGCGGCGCGGCCTATCTGGCCGGGGTCGTGCTGCATGCGATGCAGGGGGCGCCGCCGGCGGCCGTGCTCTCGGCGCTGTTCCTGCTGATCGCGCTGGTCACCAACGTGCTCTCCAACAACGCGGCCGCGGTCCTGTTCACGCCGATCGCGGTCAACCTCGCGCATCAGCTGGGCGCCGAGGTCTTCCCCTTCGCGATCGCGGTGACCTTCGGCGCCAGCTGCTCGTTCGCGACCCCGATCGGCTATCAGACTAACCTTCTGGTGATGGGACCGGGGCACTATCGCTTCCTCGACTTCGTCATCGCGGGCCTGCCGCTGGTCCTGCTGCTGTGGGTCGTCTTCTCGCTGTTCGTCCCGTGGTACTATGGCGTCTGACGGATGCTCCGGCAGGGTCCGAGATGAAGCTCTTCTTCAGCACCGAGCTGGCGCCATGCCCCTATCTTGCGGACCGGCTCGAGCGCCGGCTCGTGACCCTGCTCGACGGCCCCGACCCCGACGGGCTGCACGACCGGCTGATGGGAGCGGGCTTCCGCCGCTCGCAGGCGCTCGCCTATCGGCCCGCCTGCCCGGGCTGCTCGGCCTGCGTGCCGGTGCGGATCCCGGTCGAGCGCTTCCGGCTGACGCGCAGCTGGCGCCGGATCTGGCGCCAGAACGCCGAGCTGACCGCCGCCGAGCGCCGGCCGGTCGCGACCCGGGAGCAGTTCGGCCTCTTCCAGCGCTATCTCGAGAGCCGCCATGGCGAGAGCGGCATGGCGGCCATGACCTGGGCCGATTTTCGCGCCATGATCGACGACAGCCCGGTCGACAGCCGGCTGGTCGAATGGCGCCGCCCGGACGGCTCGCTGATCGCGGCGAGCCTGACCGACCGCAGCCCGAGCGGCCTGTCCGGGGTCTATAAGTTCTTCGATCCCGACGCCAGCCGGCGCTCGCCCGGCAGCCTGATCATCCTCTGGCACATCGCGCGCGCCCGCGAGCTGGGGCTGCCTTACGTCTACCTCGGCTACTGGATCGCCCACAGCCCGAAGATGGCCTACAAGGCCCGCTTCCAGCCCCTCGAGCAGCTCACGCCCGACGGCTGGCAGCCGCTGCCGGCGGCAGCCGGCGACGCGTCTTGCGGTCGCAGCGCAACGGTAGGTTGAGGCGCTCTCGCGCTTGCGCGACAGGCATGCAGCGCTCCCGGACGACAGCCTTGGCCGTCGCTCCCGGCCGCCCGCCACAATCGACCTGACAGCGTCCGCCAGATGGCGTTAAATGGCGGGAACGGAAGGTGAACCGCGCGCGAAGGCGAGCCTGGCATGGCCAAGCGGGTGCTGGTGGTCGACGACGAGCCGAACATCGTCCTGTCGCTCCGCTTTTTGATGGAGCGCGAGGGCTTCGAGGTCGAGGTGGCGCCGACCGGCGAGGCGGCCCTCGAGGCGCTGGCGCGGGCGCCGGTCGACTTGATCCTGCTCGATGTGATGATGCCCGAGCTCGACGGCTTCGAGGTCTGCCAGCGCATCCGGACCAATCCCGCCTGGGCGCGGGCGAAGATCGTGATGCTGACCGCCAAGGGCCGCGCGCTCGAGCGCGACCGGGGTCTCGGGCTCGGCGCCGACGCCTATGTGACCAAGCCGTTCTCGACCCGCGAGCTGGTGGCAAGGGTCAAGCAGATGCTGGGTCCCGGCTGAGCCGGGATCGCGGCCGGCGCGGCTCATGACTGCACGCAGACGCCCGGCTGTGGCTCGGGCTCTTGAGGGGGCCGGACGATGCGCGATGCGGAACGCGGCAAGCGGCTGATCGCCGTTTTCCTGCTCGGCTTCGTGGCGCTCAACTTCCCGCTGCTCGCGGTCGCCGAGGCCGGGCGCCCGCTGTTCGGCCTGCCGCCCTTGTTCGCCTATCTGTTCGGCGTCTGGGCCGGGCTGATCCTTTTGCTCGCCCTGATCACCGAGGGCCGGCGCTGAGATGTCGGGCTGGGTCGTCCTTTTGATCGCGAGCGCCTATCTGGGCGGCCTGTTCGCGATCGCCTACGTCGGCGACCGGCGCGCCGACCAGGGCCGCAGCCTGATCAACAACCCCTACATCTACACGCTCTCGATCGCGGTCTACTGCACCGCCTGGACCTACTACGGCAGCGTCGGGCTGGCCGCCGAGAGCGGTCTCGGCTTCCTGCCGATCTATCTCGGCCCGACGCTCATGGCCTGCCTGTGGTGGTTCGTGCTGCGCAAGATGCTGCGCATCACCAAGGCCTACGGCATCACCTCGATCGCCGATTTCATCGCCTCGCGCTACGGCAAGAGCGCGCTCCTGGGCGGCCTCGTCACGATCGTCGCGGTGTTCGGCGGCATGCCCTACATCTCGCTGCAGCTCAAGGCGGTCTCGACCAGCGTCGCGGTGATCCTGGACTACCCGGCGGAGGCGCCGTTCTGGCGCGATCTGGCGCTGTTCGTGGCCCTGCTGCTGGCCGCGTTCAGCATCCTGTTCGGCACCCGCCACATCGATGCGACCGAACACCACCAGGGCATGGTCGCGGCGATCGCCTTCGAATCGATCATCAAGCTCGTCGCGTTCGTGACGATCGGCCTCTACGTCACCTTCGGCCTCCACCACGGCTTCGGCGACATCTTCAGCCAGGCGCGCGCCGCGGGCTTCGGCGCCTTGCTGACCTTCCGGGGCGCCGGTCTCCACTTCGCCGACTGGTTCGCGCTGACCTGCCTTGCCGGCATGGCGGTCCTCTTCCTGCCGCGCCAGTTCCAGGTCGCGGTGATCGAGAACATCAACGAGGACCACCTCAACAAGGCGATCTGGCTGTTCCCGCTCTATCTGCTCGTGATCAACCTGTTCGTGCTGCCGGTGGCGCTCGCCGGCCGCCTGCGCTTCCCGGGCGGCGAGGTCGATGCCGACTTCATGATCCTGCTGCTGCCGATGGTCGAGCGCCAGCACCTGCTGACGCTCTTCACCTTCCTCGGCGGCCTGTCGGCGGCGACCGCCATGGTGATCGTCGCGACCGTGGCGCTTAGCACCATGCTGTGCAACGATCTGATCATGCCGGTGCTGCTGCGCCTGCGCTTTTTGCGCCTCAACCAGCAGCCGGACCTCTCGGGGCTGCTGCTGACGATCCGGCGCGGCAGCATCCTTGCCATGCTGCTGCTCGGCTACGCCTATTTCAGGATGGTCGGCAAGTCCTACGGCCTCGTGACCGTGGGGCTGGTGTCGTTCTGCGCCGCGGCCCAGTTCGCGCCGCCGATCCTGTTCGGCATCTACTGGAAGGCAGCGACCCTGCGCGGCGCGCTGACCGGGCTCGGCGCCGGCTTCCTGATCTGGCTCTATACCCTCCTGCTGCCGGCGCTCGCGCACGCGGGCTGGATCGACCCGGGCTTCCTCGACGGCCCGTTCGATTTCGACATCCTCAGGCCCTACGCCCTGTTCGGGGTCGAGGGTCTGGATCCGGTCAGCCACTCGCTGCTCTGGAGCCTGCTCGCCAACGTCGCGGGCCTGGTCGGCTGGTCGCTGCTCGGCCGCCAGGGCAGCTTCGAGCGCGTCCAAGCGTCGCTGTTCGTCGAAGTTGACCGGCTGAGCGGCGGGCCGCATCTGTGGCGGGGCAGCGCCGCGGTCGCCGATCTGCGGGCGCTGCTCGCCCGCTATGTCGGCGCCGAGCGGGCCGAGCAGGCGCTCGCAAGGCACGCCCGCGCCCGCGGTCTGGGGCTGGCCGCCGGCGCCCAAGCCGATGCCGACCTGGTCAACTTCGCGGAACGCCTGCTCGCCGGCGCGATCGGCGCGGCGTCCGCCCGGGTGATGATCTCGACCGTGGTCAAGAGCGCCGATTTCAGCCCGGACGAGGTGATGGCGATCCTCGATGAGGCCTCGCAGGTGATCGAATACAGCCGCCAGCTCGAGCAGAAGTCGCAGGCGCTCGAGGTCACCAGCAAGGAGCTGCGCCGGGTCAACCAGCGCCTGACCGAGCTCGACCGCCTCAAGGACGAGTTCATCTCGACCGTCAGTCACGAGCTGCGCACGCCCTTGACCTCGATCCGCTCGTTCTCCGAGATCCTGCTCGACAACCCGGAGCTCGAGATCGCGCAGCGCAACCGGTTCCTCGACATCGTGGTCAAGGAATCGGAGCGCCTGACGCGGCTGATCAACGATATCCTGGACATGTCGCGGATCGCATCCGGGAAGATGGAGTGGCATCTTGCGGCCTGCGACCCGAAGGCCGTGATCGACGACGCGCTCGCCGCCACCAGCGGTCTGTTCCGGGCCAAGCAGATCACGGTCGAGCCCGAGCTCGGGGCGGCGGTGCCCAAGGTCACGGTCGACCGCGACCGGCTGATGCAGGTGGTGATCAACCTGCTCTCGAACGCGGCCAAGTTCGTGCAGGCGGGCGATGGTCGGGTGCGCGTGCGCCTCGCGGCGTCCGGGCCGGAGCTGACGGTCAGCGTCGAGGACAACGGCCCCGGCATCGCGCCCGAGCAGCGCCTGACGGTATTCGAGCGCTTCCGTCAGCTGGGCAGCGACGTGATGACCGGCAAGCCCGCGGGCTCGGGCCTGGGCCTCACGATCTGCCGCCAGATCGTCGAGCACTTCGGCGGCCGCATCTGGGTCGAGCCGGCGGTGCCGCGCGGCGCGGTCTTCCGCTTCACCTTGCCCCTCGGCCGCCCGGCCGCCGCGCCGGCGCCGGCCGGCGAGGACTGAAGGAGGGCAGCGGCCCGCCCGCGCTCAGGCCCGGCTCTCGGCCCGGCGCTTGAGCTCGGACAGCAGGCCGTCCATCCCCTGGCGCTCGATCACGGCGCCGAATTCCGAGCGTTGGGTCACGATCAGGCTGACGCCTGCGACGATCACGTCGATCGCGACCAGGCTGTGGTCGTCGAGCTCGCGCACCCGCCAGTCGACCTCGACCGGGGCGCCGTCGCCGGTGATCCGGGTCGAGACCAGGGCATCGTGGTCGCCGACCGCCTTGGCGCCGGTGACCACGAAATCCTGGCCGCCGTAGACGTCGAGCCTGGTCGCCAGCGTGTGCAGGGCGAAGGCGCGAAACAGCCCCAGATATTCGGTCCGCTGGGTCTCGCTCGCGGTCCGCCAGTAGCGGCCGAGGATCAGGCGGGCGACCAGGTCGAGATCGATCGGCCCGCTGAGCAGCTGGACCAGCTGGTCGTACTTCTGCTGCTCGCTGAGGCCGGGGTCGCGCAGGGCGGCAAGGACCTTGTGACCGACCGTCTCGACCAGGCTGCGCGCCGCCTCGGCGCTCGGCTGCGCCCGCGCGGCGGGGGCGAACCCGACCGCGAGCGGCGCCAGGGCCAGAAGGCCGCCCAGCAGCAGGCCGGCGAGCAGCTTCCGCCGGCTGCCCGCGTCAGCGCACATGGTTGCCCTGGGGGTTGCCCTGGGGGTTGCCCTGGGGGTTGCTTTGCGGGCTGCCGGGGGGGCTGCCCTCGGGACCGGCCTCGGGCTCGTCGAGCTTGTAAATGTCCTCATTGTAGATGTCCTCGATCGGCGCAGGCGCGCCGTTGCGGATCTCGCTCGCGCGCAGTTGGCGCACCAGCGTCCGGGTCGCGGCATAGAGGTCGAGGCTGCTGCGCTCCAGATCGTCGAAGGTCTCGATGTTGTGCTCGCGGAAGCTCACCGTCTCGGCCCCGTAGCGGGCGAGGCTGACCGAGGTCGGCGCCAGGAAGAAGAGCGGATCGAAGGCGAGGTCGACCACCCGGCCGAAGGCATCGCGCGGATTGGAAGGGCCCAGCAGCGGCAACACCAGATAGGGCCCCGGGCCGACCCCGTGGACCGCGAGCGTCTGGCCGAAATCCTCGACGTGGCGCTCGGGCATGCCGACCATGCTGCCGACGTCGACCACGCCGCCGACGCCCAGGATCGTGTTGAGCATGAAGCGGCCGAGGGTCAATTCGCCGCGCTCGAACTGGCCCTGCAGCAGATCATTGGCCAGCACCACCGGGGTGCGCAGATTGGCCAGAAAGTTGTCGACGCCGTCGCGCACGATCTCCGGGGTCGCGGCCCGATACATGATCGCGACCGGTTTCAGCAGCAGCTGGTCGAGGAAGTGGTTGACCTGGAACATCGCCCGGTTGAAGGGCTCGAGCGGGTCATTCTCGTCGTCCTGGGCGAGCGCCGGGCGCCCGATGAGCACGCAGATCACCCAGACCAGCGCGAACCGGAGCGGCCCGTTGCGATGCCGCCACCGCCACCGCCACCGCCATGACCGCAACGACCCGCTCCGGCCGTGACCCGCCGAGGATGCCCTCGTCACCCAGTGCCTCCTGCCGAGCCGTGCCGCGGCGGGATCACCATGCCGCTCGGGGGCCAGCATGATATGGGTGCGCACAGGAAGCATCAAGATCTGCGGATCACCGCCCGATGGTTGCTCGTTGCGGCCGGCGCCCTTGGCCCGGGCGGCTTCGTTCAGCCCCGGCCGAAGGTGATGGCCGCGCGAGAGCGCCGTTAAGGCCTACCCGGATATGCCCGTGGGCCGGGTAAGGGCGTTGCGAACTGCCTCGATAAACGAGCATTGTCAACAAAACGTAAACGTCGCGGCCGAGCGAGGTCAGACCGTTGTCGAGGAGCCAGCCCCCCATGGTTGTCGAGGAGCCAGCCCGATGAATGACGTCCGGATCATTACCTTGGACAGCCTTCTGCGCCGGCTCGAGGACGTGCTCGGCCCCGACAGCCTCCTCTATCGCCGCTTCCACCAAGGTCTCCGCCTCGAGGACGAACGCTGCCTCGCCGATGCCATGAGCAGCTTGCGGCTCTATCCGGACGAGGTCCGGCGCGTGATCGAGGACACGGTCATGAGCTGGTTGTTCGGGGCCCGCGGCGACGCCGGCCCGAGCCGTCTGGAGGCCGCGCCCTACGCCTGACCCCCTCCCCAACTCCCCCCGCCTGCGGGCGGTCGCGCGTGGCCGCCCTTTTTTTTCGACCTTGACATATCGACATAAAGAAATCTATATATCGCTATCCCGTATCGAGGGAGCAGGGCCGGATCCCGCCCGCCCGGAGCCGCCATGGCCGACCAGCACGACAGCCTCGAGACCTTGTTGAACGGCCTGCGCGCCGCCGCCGAGCCGAGCCGGCTGCGCCTGCTCGCGCTTTGCAGCCAGGGCGAGTGGACCGTGACCGAACTCACCCAGGTGCTGGGCCAGAGCCAGCCGCGGATCTCGCGCCATCTCAAGCTGCTCGCCGAGGCCGGCCTGCTCGAGCGCTTCCGCGAAGGCAGCTGGGTGTTCTACCGGCGCGCCCAGAGCGGGCCGGGCGCCAGGCTCGCGCGCAACCTCTGCCGGATGCTGCCGCGCCGAGGATGCCGATCTCGCCCTCGACCGCCAGCGCCTGGCCGCGGTCCGCGGCGCCCGCCGGGACCAGGCGGCGCAGTACTTCGCCGCCCAGGCGCAAGCGCTGGGATCAGGTCCGCTCGCTGCACCTCGACGAGGCCAAGGTCGAGAGCGCCCTGCTCGGCCTGTTCGGCGACCAGCCGCCCAAGAGCCTGCTCGACATCGGCACCGGCACCGGCCGCGTCCTGCAGCTGATGGCGCCCCGGATCGGCTTTGGCCTCGGGGTCGACCTGTCGCGCGAGATGCTGGCGATGGCGCGCGCCAATCTCGACCGCACCAGCCTGCGCAACTGCCAGGTCCGCCAGGGCGACATGTATCATCTGCCGCTGCCCGACGGCTCGTTCGACGCCGCCACCTTGCACAACGTCCTGCGCTTTGCCGACGATCCGGGGGCGGCGCTCGCCGAGGCCGCGCGCGTGCTGCGCCCGGGCGGGCGCCTGGTGGTGGTCGACTTCGCGCCGCATCGCCTCGAGTTCCTGCGCGAGCAGCACGCCCATCGCCGGCTCGGCTTTGCCGATGCCCAGATGCGCGCCTGGTTCGCCGCCGCCGGGCTCGCCTTCGAGCCGCCGATCCGCCTCCCGGGCGAGCCGTTGACCGTCATGATCTGGCCGGCGCGCCGGATCATGACGATCGGCGCTGCCGACCAGCCCGACCAGCAACCCAGCGCCGGACGCGACGTCGCATGATCCCCGATCGGACCAGCCCCGCCGCCCTGCCCGTGCCGCACGAGCTTTTGGCCGACCTCGAAGTCTCGTTCGAGTTCTTTCCGCCCAAGACCCCTGCGGCCGAGGCCCGTCTGTGGCAGACGGTCGAGCAGCTGCAGCCGCTGAGCCCCCACTACGTCTCGGTGACCTGCGGCGCCGGCGGCAACCCCGCCGAGGGCACCCGCGCCTGGGTCGAGGCGCTGCGCGAGCGCGCCGGCTGGCGGGCCGTGGCCCATCTGACCTGTGCCAGCGCCACCCGCAGCGCGATCGACGAGATCGCGCGCGCCTATTGGGCCGCCGGCATCCGCCAGATCGTGGCGCTGCGCGGCGATCGCCCGAAGGATGCCGAAAGCCGGCCCAACGGCGCCCATTACGCCTACGCCGCCGACCTGGTGGCGGCGCTGGCCGGCATCGCGCCCTTCGAGATCAGCGTCGCCGCCTACCCCGAGACCCATCCGGAGGCCAGCTGCCCGAAGGCCGACCTCGACAATCTCAAGCGCAAGCTCGATGCCGGCGCGGTGCGCGCGATCACCCAGTATTGCTTCGAGACCGGGACGGTGCTGCGCTTTCGCGACCGCATGGCCGCTGCCGGCATCGGCGCCCCGCTCGCGGTCGGGATCATGCCGGTGCACGACTTCGGCCAGATCAAGCGCTTCAGCGACGGCTGCGGCGCCGGCGTCCCCGACTGGCTGGCGGCGCGCTTCGCGGGCCTCGAGGACGATCCCGCCGAGCGCTTGCGGGTCGGCGCCGGCATCGCCGCCGAGCAGGTCCGGCAGCTCGTCGGTGAAGGGATTCGTCAATTCCACTTCTATACGCTCAACCGTGCCGAGCTCACCCTCGAGGCCTGCCGGCTGCTCGGCCTGCAGCAGCACCTCGCCCACGCCGCCTGAGGCTTTGCCGTATGACATCCGCTTTTCTCGAGGCCCTCGAGCGCCGGGTCCTGCTGGTCGATGGGGCCATGGGGACCCAAATCCAGGGCCGCGACCTCTCGACCGAGGCCGACTTCTGGGGCCAGGAGAACTGTTCCGAGATCTTGAACCTCTCGCGACCCGACCTGATCCGCGAGATCCACCATGGCTATCTCGAGGCCGGAGCGGATGCGCTCGAGACCAACAGCTTCGGGGGCTCGCCGGTCACGCTGGCCGAGTTCGACCTCGGCGAGCGGGCGTTCGAGATCAACCGGCGCGCAGCCGAGCTTGCCCACGAGGCGGTCGCGCTGGTTCCAAGCGATGGCCGCCGGCGCTTCGTGATCGGCGCGATCGGCCCCGGCACCCGCCTGCCCTCGCTCGGCCACGTCGCTTACCGGACGCTGGAGCAGGCGTTCAGCGTCCAGGCCGCGGGCCTGATCGCGGGCGGCGCCGACGTCATCCTGTGCGAGACCTGTCAGGACCCGCTGCAGGCCAAGGCCGCCGTCAACGGCGCCCGCGCGGCCATGATCGCCGCCGGCAAGAGCCTGCCGCTGATGGTCCAGGTGACGGTCGAGACCACCGGCACGCTCCTGGTCGGCACCGACATCGCGGCCGCCGCGACCATCGTGGGCGCCCTCGATGTGCCGATCATGGGCCTCAACTGCGCGACCGGCCCCCAGGAGATGGCCGAGCATCTGGCCTATCTCGCGGAGAGCTGGCCCGGGCCGATCTCGGTCCTGCCGAACGCCGGCCTGCCCGAGCTGGTCGAGGGCCAGACCCGCTATCCGCTCGGGCCCCGCGAGCTCGCCGGCTGGCTCGAGCGCTTCGTGGTCGAGGACGGGGTCGGCATCATCGGCGGCTGCTGCGGCACCACGGTCGAGCACATCCGCGCCCTCGATCAGATGCTCCGCCGCCTGGCCGAGGACGGCTACCGGCCGCGCCCGAAGGCGCGCGCGGTCACCGCACCGGCGCAGCTCGCCTCGCTCTACAGTGCCGTGCCGCTGCGTCAGGAGCAGGCCTATCTCTCGATCGGCGAGCGCTGCAACGCCAATGGCTCCAGGGCGTTCCGCGAGCACCAGGCGGCCGGCGAGTGGGATGCCTGCGTCGCGATCGGCCGCGAGCAGGCCAAGGAGGGCGCGCACGCGCTCGACGTCTGCACAGCGTACGTCGGCCGCGACGAGAGCCGCGACATGACCGAGGTCGTGGGCCGCCTGCGCGGTGCCGTCGACAGCCCGCTCGTCTTCGATTCGACCGAGCTGCCCGTGCTCGAGACCGCGCTCGAGCTCTATGGCGGCAAGGCGGTCCTGAACTCGATCAACTTCGAGGACGGCGAGGAGCCGCCCACGAAAAGGATGGAGCTCGCGCGCAAGTTCGGCGCCGGCGTGATCGCGCTCACGATCGACGAGACCGGCATGGCCAAGGACGTCGCGCGCAAGCTCGAGGTCGCGCGCCGCCTGGTCGACTTCGCCTGCAACCGCCACGGCCTGCCGCGCTCCGACCTCTTGATCGACCCCCTGACCTTCACGATCTGCACCGGCAACGAGGACGACCGCGGCCTCGGCGTCGCGACGCTCGACGCGATCGCCGCGATCAGCGCCGAGTTCCCGGAGATCCAGATCATTCTGGGACTTTCGAACATCTCGTTCGGCCTCAACCCGGCCGCCCGCCACGTGCTCAATTCGGTGTTCCTGGACGAGGCGCTCAAGCGCGGCCTGACCGGCGCGATCCTCCACTCCTCCAAGATCATGCCGCTGCACAAGATCCCGGCCGCGGAGGCCGAGCTCGCGAGCGACCTGATCTTCGATCGCCGGCGCGAGGGCTACGATCCGCTGCACGCCTTCATGGCGCAGTTCGCCGAGCGCAAGGCCGTGAGCGAGAAGAAGGAACGCCCGGCCCTGGTCGAGGAGCGCCTCAAGCAGCGGATCATCGATGGCGACCGCCAGGGCCTCGAGGCCGACCTCGACGAGGCGCTGGCCAAATACCCGCCGCTCGACATCATCAACGTGCATCTTCTGGACGGCATGAAGGTGGTGGGCGAGCTGTTCGGCAGCGGCCAGATGCAGCTCCCCTTCGTGCTCCAGAGCGCCGAGACCATGAAGGCCGCGGTCGCCCATCTCGAGCCGCACATGGAGCGGGTCGAGGGCAGCCACAAGGGCACGGTCGTGCTCGCGACCGTCAAGGGCGACGTCCACGACATCGGCAAGAACCTCGTCGACATCATCCTGACGAACAACGGCTACAAGGTCGTGAACCTCGGCATCAAGCAGCCGCTGCCGAACATCCTGGCCGCCTGCCACGAGCACCACGCCAACGCGATCGGCATGTCGGGCCTGCTCGTCAAGTCGACCGTGGTGATGCGCGAGAACATGCTCGAGATGAGCCGCCAGGGCCTGGATGTGCCGGTCATGCTGGGGGGTGCGGCGCTGACCCGGCAGTACGTCGAGGAGGACTGCGTGCGGGCCTACGAGTCCGGCAAGGTCGCCTATGCGCGCGATGCGTTCGACGGACTGCACCTGATGGACCGGATCATGTCCGGCTGCTTTGCGACTTACCTCGCCGAGCGCCAGGCGCAGCAGAAGGCCCGGCCCAAGCGCTCCAAGCTGCCGCGCACCCTGGCCGCGCTCGAGGCTCCGGCGGCGACGCTGCGCCCGCTCGAAGTGGAAGAGACGCGCCTGCGCCGCAACGAGCTCTCGCACGGCGTCGAGATCCCGAAGCCGCCGTTCCTCGGCCCCCGGCTGCTCGAGGCGGTGCCGGTCCGAGCACTTCTGCCGTTCCTCAATGACAACATGCTCTACCAGTTCCACTGGGGCTTCAAGAAGGACGGCCGCACGCTCGAGGGCTTCCTCGCCTGGGCGAGCCAAGGAGCTGAAGCCGATCCTCGCGGGCCTGGTCGAGGAGGCCGAGCGCGAGCGCGTGTTCCAGCCCCAGGCGGTCTACGGCTACTGGCCGGCCGCGGCCGAGGGCAACGACGTCCTGCTCTTCGACCCCGCCGACCACGCCCGCGAGGTGGCGCGTTTTCCCTGCCCCGCCAGGCGAAAAAGAACGGACTTTGCATCGCCGATTTCCTGCGCGATGCAGCCGAGGCCGAGCGCGACGTGCTGGGCCTCCAGATCGTGACCGTCGGCCAGCGCGCCTCCGAGGTCGCGCGCGACTGGTTCGCCGCCAACCGCTACAACGACTACGTCCGCCTGCACGGGCTCGGCGTCGAGCTCGCCGAGGCTTTGGCCGAATACGTCCACAAGCGGATCCGCGCCGAGCTCGGCTTTTCCCACCTCGACGCGCGCGACCGGCACGAGCTTCTGAAGCAGGGCTACCGCGGCTCGCGCTACTCCTTCGGCTACCCCGCCTGCCCGAACCTCGCCGACCAGCGCCAGCTGCTGGCCCTGCTGGACGCGACCCGGATCGGCATCGAGCTCTCCGAGGAAGACCAGCTCCACCCCGAGCAGTCGACCTCAGCGATCGTCCTCCACCACCCCCAGGCCCGCTACTTCAACGTCTGAGCGCGGCAGCGCCGCCGGGCCGACCAGCGGCGGCAGGCCTGCGAGATTTCCTGACGCTTGGCGGAGCTATGCCAGGCCGAACTTTCCGAAGCGCGGCAGGGGTTTGTTAACGTCGCTTGACAGGGTTGCGGATGGTGGACCAGGTGCGGCCGGGCCCCATCGGGCAAGGGGCGGGGGGCGGGGCGGGAGCGATGGGGACGGAGGAGGCGCGGCGGCGGCTTCTCGGGGTTGGATGGCGGGTTCTCGGGGTTGGATTGAGTCAATCGGGCGTGGTTTTGGCTTGAGATTGCTGCGGGAGCGGGGTCGGGATTGATGCCGGTCGGGAGCGTCTGCCCGCCGGTTTGATCTTTTACGGTATTGACCTTTGGATAATCAAGCGCGATTTTTGCGCGACTGAGAAATTCGATTTTGGCCGGCCTCTCAATTGCGTTGCAGATGATCGGTTGGTGTTGATGGGCTGGTTCGATTTATCTGACACGGTAGTGCGCCATATCTGTAGCATGATTTATCTTGGAAGAGCACAGAAGTGGCGCATCATGGGCAAATGGTTGAAAATCTCATTGAGATCAAGGTGGCGTCCATTGACTTCATTGAGTTGATGGCTCGCATCCATCTGCTGATTCGTCAGCGACACGCAGCTACTTAGATGGCGAGTGCCGATTGATCGCACTCGGCCTGGAACTGGAGAATTGATTGAGCCCTGAGTGGGCGATCAACCGCACGCATGGCGCAAAAGTGACGCATCCGACGCATCCGGCCCCGTCAAGCGCCTCCTCGATCGCGCGAAACGCGCCCGGAGCATAGCCGCCGGCGCGAGGCGGTTGAAGCCCCGGACCGACCGGCGCACAATACACCCGCATTCCGGATGAAGGGATTGCCGGGTGGGCGAGTGGACGGCGGGGCAGGTGCTGACGGGGACTCGCAGGGGTCCTTGGCCTTGGCGCGCTGGTCGGCTGGTACTTTCAGGAGACGCTGAAGCAGATTCTACGCAACGCCGCGCCGGATCGCGCGTTGGATGAAGAGCCGCGATGTGCCGCCGGCGCCCGGCAGCCATTTCACGGTGCTGATCGCCGACCTGGAAGGCGACGACGAGCGGCTGAGCCAGACCAGCCACGTCGAGGCCGCGCTGGCCGGGCACGAGGGGCTCGAAGTCGTCAGGATCGGCTCGGGGCCGAGGCTCGCGGACACTGGCAGCCGTACGGAGCGACAGCTGGAAGCCGAACGGCAGGCGCGCGCCAGGCTCGAAGACAAGAACGGGGACGTCCTGATCTTCGGCGAGGTCGCGGAAGCGAACCGGAGGCTGCGGCTGCGCTTCATCGCCAGAAACGAAAGCCTGCAAGGCGGAGCCCGATCCTACGCGCTCGAAGCGGCCGAGCTGCCAAAGGACTTTAGCGCGGACTTCAATGCGGCCCTGCTCGCCTGGGTGGCGGTGAGCGTCGCCCCGGCGACGGAGCAGGCGGGCCAGTACGTGGCCGACCTCCTGAAGCCGGCGGCCGGCAAGCTCCGGCACCTGTGCGCGCACATGCCAGCAGGGTCTCGACGCGGACCAGCGCGGCAGCCTGGTGCATTCCTTCGCCCTCGCCGCCTCGGTGCTCGGCGTGCAGACCGGCGAGAACGTCTGGCTGGAGCAGGCGCTCGCCGCCTATCGCGCCGCCCTGGAGGTCTGGACGCGCGGGCGCGTGCCGCTGCGACTGGGCCAGGGCCCAGAACAACCTCGGCAACGCGCTCCAGACGCTCGGCGAGCGCGAGGACGGCACCGAACGGCTGGACGAGGCGGTCGCCGCCTATCGCGCCGCCCTGGAGGTCAGGACGCGCGAGCGCGTGCCGCTGCGAATGGGCGATGACCCAGAACAACCTCGGCAACGCGCTCAGGACGCTCGGCGAGCGCGAGGACGGCACCCATCGGCTGGAACAGGCGGTCGCCGCCTATCGCGCCGCCCTGGAGGTCTGGACGCGCGAGCGCGTGCCGCTGCAATGGGCGATGACCCAGAACAACCTCGGCAACGCGCTCAGGACGCTCGGCGAACGCGAGGACGGCACCGAACGGCTGGACGAGGCGGTCGCCGCCTATCGCGCGCGCCCTGGAGGTCAGGACGCGCGAGCGCGTGCCGCTCGACTGGGCCACGACCCAGAACAACCTCGGCACCGCGCTCGAGAGCGCTCGGCGCGCGCGAGGACGGCACCGAACGGCTGGAGCGAGGCGGTCGCCGCCTATCGCGCCGCCCTGGAGGTCTGGACGCGCGAGCGCGTGCCGCTGGACTGGGCCACGACCCAGAACAACCTCGGCAACGCGCTCCAGACGCTCGGCGCGCGCGAGGACGGCACCCAGCGGCTGGAGCAGGCGGTCGCCGCCTATCGCGCCGCCCTGGAGGTCAGAACGCGCGAGCGCGTGCCGCTGCAATGGGCGACGACCCAGAACAACCTCGGCAACGCGCTCCGTACGCTCGGCGAGCGCGAGGACGGCACCGCAGCGGCTGGAGCAGGCGGTCGCCGCCTATCGCGCCGCCCTGGAGGTCACACGCGCGAGCGCGTGCCGCTCGACTGGGCCACGACCCAGAACAACCTCGGCACCGCGCTCAGGACGCTCGGCGAACGCGAGGACGGCACCGCAGCGGCTGGACGAGGCGGTCGCCGCCTATCGCGCCGCCCTGGAGGTCAGGACGCGCGAGCGCGTGCCGCTGCAATGGGCGATGACCCAGAACAACCTCGGCAACGCGCTCCGGACGCTCGGCGAGCGCGAGGACGGCACCGCAACGGCTGGAAGAGGCGGTCGCCGCCTATCGCGCCGCCCTGGAGGTCAGGACGCGCGAGCGCGTGCCGCTCGACTGGGCCGGGACCCAGAACAACCTCGGCACCGCGCTCGAGTGCGCTCGGCGAGCGCGAGGACGGCACCGAACGGCTGGAGGAGGCGGTCGCCGCCTATCGCGCCGCGCTGGAGGTGTTCGGGCCGGCCGGCGCGAGCTACTACGTCAGCGGTACCGAGCGCAACCTCGCGCGCGCCGAGGCGCTGCTCGCCGAGCGGCGGGGGAAGAGCGCGGCGGAGTGAGCGGGTTGTCGGGCGTGAGCCAGTGGCTTATCAAGCGCCATGGCTGCGATCGTCACCGTCGTCGAGGCTGCGACCTTCGTCGCGCGGACGCGAGGGCGGATGACGGACGAGGAACGCCAGCGCGCGATCGACATGATCGCCGCCGATCCCGAGTGCGGCGTGCTGATCCAGGGCGGGGGTGGTCTGCGCAAGGTCCGCTTCGGTGTCGGCGGTCGTGGCAAGCGAGGCGGCGTGCGGATCATATATTACTTTCACGACCGCTCGGTGCCCGTGTTCCTGCTCACGGTGTTCGCCAAGAACGAACGCGACGACCTTTCGAGGAATGAGCTGAACCGGCTGGCCGGCGTCGTCAAGGAGATCGCGCGGACCTATGGAGGGTGATCGGTGACCAAGGCGGCGTTCGAGAGCATCATGGCGGGGCTGGAGGACGCGCTCGCCTACGCCCGCGGCGACCGGTCGCGGGGCGTTGCGCACGAGATCGAGGTGCCGGAGGTCGATGTCCGCGGGGTGCGCGCCAGGCTCGGTCTGTCGCAATCGAAGTTCGCCGCGATGTTCCGGGTCAGCGTCGCGACCGTCCGCAATTGGGAGCAGGGCCGGCGGCGGCCCGAGGGGCCGGCGCGCGTGCTGCTGACCGTGATCGACCGGGAGCCGGACGCGGTCAGGCGGGCGCTCGCGGGTTGACCTGAACGTGGAGCGCGTTTTGGCGTGAGCCGATCCGCCACAACTACTTGAAGTAGATCGCGACGCCGAGCAGGACGAACAGCGCGACCTGGGCGCCGAGGATCTTGTTCTGGACCGAAGCGAGCGAGGTCTCGAGTTTCGATTCCAGCCTCGCCTCCAGCTGGGCCAAGCGGCTCTCGAACTTCGCCTCCAGCTGGGCCAGGCGGGCATCGAGGTGCTCTCTGGTCACCAGCTCGCTCCGGACCTCGGCCCAGTAGGTCGCAAAGGCGTTGCCGAGCCGCTCCGCCTGCTCGTGGGAGAAGACGTTGCCTTCGCTGAGGTCGCGGGCGATCCTGAGGGTGTCCAAGCCGTTGTCCCCGTGTGCGCCGCTTCAATATAGCGCAGACGGCGCATCGCGCACCATCGGCCAAGAAGCACAGGCGCCTGCGCGACCGAAGTAACCCGGCCCACGTCTTGATCGGCGAGCTTCTTGATCGGCCAGCTTCGCACTCGTATCTTCATTGTGGAAACGCTGCGGAGGACCGATCCATGCGCGTCACCCGATGGGGCAATAGTCTTGCGGTCGGATTAAGGCGCTGGCTGGCAGACCAGGATCGAGGAGGGGTCGGAGGTCGAGCTTTCGGTCGCCGATGGGGCGCTCACGATCCGGCCCCGCGTGCTGACGTACCGGCTCGATGAGCTGCTGGCTCAGGTCACGCCGGAAAACCGGCACGACGAGGTCAACTGGGGTGAGCCGCAGGGTAAGGAAATCTGGTGAGGCGGGCCGCCGCACCGGAACGCGGCGATCTCGTCTGGCTGTCCTTCTCGCCCAGGCTGGGCGCGAGCAGGCTGGACGGCGACCGGCGCTGGTCCTGACACCGGCAGCGTTCAACGGCCGGGTAGGGCTGGCTTTCGCTTGTCCGATCACGAGCCGGGTCAAGGGCTATCCGTTCGAAGTGGCGCTGCGTGCCGGTAGTATTTCCGGCGTGATACTCGTCGATCAGCTGCGCAGTCTGGATTGGCGCGCCCGGCAGGCTGAGCCTGCCGGTAAGGCGCCACCAGCCGTCATGGCCGAGGTTCTGGCCAAGCTGGAGCAGCTGCTCGAAGGATGAGGCCATGCATCCGATCTGCGTCACCTGCGGCGTGCAGTTCGCCGGATGCGAGCGGGCGCCGGAGGTTTGTCCGGTCTGTGCGGACGAGCGGCAGTTCGTGGGTTGGGCGGGGCAGAGGTGGACCACGCTCGAGGCGTTGCGCGGGAGCCATCGGCTGGCGGTGCGGGATGAGGGTGACGGGCTGCTCGGGATCGGTTGCGAGCCGCGGTTTGCGATCGGGCAGCGGGCGTTGCTGGTGCCCGCGAGGCCCAAGGAGGGCCGGGGCGGAATTTGCTTTGGGACTGCATCAGCCTGATCGATGCGGCCGCGGTGCGCGTGGTCGAGGGGCTGGGCGGGCTCGGCGGGATCGCGGTCTCGCATCCGCATTTTTATGCCTCGATGGTCGAGTGGAGCCGGGCGTTCGGGGGGGCGCCGATCTGGCTGCACGCAGATGACCGGGCGTGGGTGATGCGGCCGGACAAGGCGGTCCGGTTCTGGGAGGGGGAAAAGCTGGAGCTCGGGGCCGGGGCTCACGCTGGTCCGGCTCGGCGGGCATTTTCCGGGCGGTCAGGTGCTGCATTGGGCGGATGCGGCGGACGGCCGCGGCGCGCTTTTGAGCGGTGACATCGTCCAGGTGGTCCAGGACCGCCGCTTCGTGAGCTTCATGCGCTCTTATCCGAACTTCATTCCGCTGCCGGCGGCCGCGGTCGGGCGGATCGTCCGGCGGCTCGAGCCTTATCCGTTCGAGCGGATCTTTGGCGGCTGGTTCGACCTCGTGCTGCGCGCGGATGCCAAGGCCGCGCTCGGCCGCTCGGCCGCTCGCTATCTGGACGCGCTGGCCGGCGAGGCATCCGACGGCGCGACATTACCCAGATTTCATCTGGCGGCCATCTCCTGTCCACAGCGGCGGGCGTCCATCTGGGGATGGCGGCTCGCAGGCCGGGCGCCAGCCACTCCAGCGAAAGGGTTGACCCATGATCATGCGTTGCGTCGTTCCGTTGACGGCGGCGGCAGCGTTCGGGCTGCTGGCGACGTCCGCCCTGGCGGCCCAGGCCGGCCCGTCGGCCGCCTCGCAGCGGTGCACCCAGTTGGAAACGCAGGTCGCAACCGTGCTGCCCGAAGCCATTCCGAGCATGGTCCAAAAGGCGACCAGCGAGCACGCGGAAGGTGCCAGGCTCTGCAACGCCGGCAAGACCGAGCAGGGCATTGCGACCCTCGAGCGCGCGCTGAACGACGCGCTCTACCGCGGTTAGCCGGCGGCGGCCGGCGCAGGAGGTGCCAGCCCGCGCCGCGCCCTCCGGCGCCGTTCCTCAGCCGGCAAAGAAGGCGAGCAGCGCGTCCGCGGTCTCCTGCGGGCGCTCCTCGGGCAGGAAATGGCCGCAGTCGAGGGCCTGGCCGGAGACGTCGCCGAAAGCCCGCTCGCGCCAGGTCGCGAGCACGTCGAAATGGCGCTCCATCAGGCCGCGCCGGCCCCAGAGCGCCAGCACCGGACAGGCGATCCTGCGCTCGAGGTCGGCCTCGTCGTGCGCGAGGTCGATCGAGGCGGCCGCCCGGTAGTCCTCGCAGGTGGCGTGGATCGTGGCCGGGTCCTCGAAGCAGCGCTCGTACTCGGCGAGCGCCTCGGGCGCGAAGGCCTCGAGGCCCGTCCCCAGCGCCCGAGCAGCCAATGGAGATAAAAGACCGGGTCGGCGCCGATCAGGTGCTCGGGCAGGTCGCGCGGCTGGATCAGGAAGAACCAGTGGTAGTAGCCGGTCGCGATCTCCTGGTCGGTCGCGCGGAAGATCGTGCGGGTCGGCACGATGTCGAGCACGGCGAGCCGCGCACCCGCTCGGGATGGTCGAGCGCCAGGCGGTGCGCCACCCGGCCGCCGCGGTCGTGGCCCACGACCAGAAGCGCTGGTGACCGAGCGCGGCCATCGCCTCGACCAGGTCGCCGCAGTCGCGCGCTTGCTGTAGACGCGATGAGCGGGGTCGGAGGCGGGCTTGCCGCTGTCGCCGTAGCCGCGCAGATCCGGGCAGACGACGGTGAAGCGCGCCGGCCAGCCGGGCGCCACCCGATGCCACATGGAGTGGGTCTGCGGATAGCCGTGCAGCAGCAGGACGGGCGGGCCCGAGCCGCCGGTGCGCAGGTGGATCGTGGTCTCGGCGGTGCGCAGCGCGCGCGTCTCGAAGCCCTCGAACATCGGTTTGCCCCCATAGCAGGCAGCTGCTGCCGGGCCCCCTTCGCGCCTGCCCGGGCCTGGTGAAGCCGGCCGCGATCAGCCCTGGCGCAGCTGGAAGCCGTGGGCATAGGGGTCGCGCGGATCGACGAAGATCGTGTTCAGCCCGGTCAGGCGCGCCCAGCCGGCGACGCTCGGGATGATCGCTGCGGGGCGGCCGACCTGGGCCGGGGCCTCGACGCGGCCCTCGAACAGGCTGCCGATGATGCTCTCGTGCACGAAGTCGTCGCCGACCGCGAGCTTGCCCCTGGCCGCGAGCTGCGCGATCCGCGCCGAGGTGCCGGTGCCGCAGGGGCTGCGGTCGATCGCGCTGGCGCCGTAGAAGACCGCGTTGCGGCCGTGCGCCTTGGGATCGCGCGCCGGCCCGGTCCACATGATGTGGGAGACGCCGGCGATGGTCGGATCGTCCGGATGGGCGATCTCGACCCGCTCGTTGCAGGCGCCGGCGCAGCTCCGGGCTGAGCCGCAGGATGTCGCCCGCGGACAGGTCGTCGAGGCCGCCGATAGCCCGGCTGCGGCTCGACGATCGCGTAGAAGTTGCCGCCATAGGCGATGTCGACCACGAGCTCGCCGAGCTCCGGGCAGTCGATCCGGACCTCGGGCAGCGCCAGGTAGCTCGCGACGTTGGTGAGGCGCACCCGCTCGACGAACCGGCCGGCCCGCTCGTAGGCGGCGAGCACCAGCCCGGCCGGCGTGTCGAGGCGGACTTCGCCCTCGGTCCGCGGGCTCACGAGCCCCTGCTCGAGGGCGAAGGTGACCGTGCCGATCGTGCCGTGGCCGCACATCGGCAGGCAGCCGGAAACCTCGATGTAGAGGACGCCGATGTCGCAGTCCGCCCGGCAGGGCGGGTAGAGGATCGCCCCGGACATGATGTCGTGGCCGCGCGGCTCGAACATCAGGGCGGTCCGGATCCAGTCGTAGCGCGCGAGAAAATCCTGGCGCCGCTCGCTCATCGAGGCGCCCTCCAGCAGCGGCCCGCCGCCCGCGACCAGGCGCACCGGATTGCCGCAGGTGTGGCCGTCGATGCAGAAGAAGGTTTTTCCGGACATAGGGCCGGCGCCCGTCCTCAGCCGCCCTGGTAGGCAAACGGGGAAAAGAAGCCGTTGCGGTCCGAGATCGCCCAGGTCATGTGGTGGTCGGTGTAGTCGAGCCGCTTGGACTTGGCGACGACCGCCGGCTCGCCGGGTGCGACGCACAAGGGATGGCCGCTGATCGTCACCTGGCCGCCGCCCTGGCCCTCGATCGCCTCGATCTCGGCCGGCGCGATGTTCGGGATCGCGAGGCTTCGCCGCTTGCCCTGCGCCCGGTAGTCGATCTTGACGCTCGCGACCCCCAGCACGTCCTCGACGAACGAGGCGAGCACCGCCGGATGGCCGCCCGCCTGGCCGGCGAAGATCCTGGTCAGCGCCTGCTTCTGGGCATCGCTCGCGCGCTGCGTCCAGATAGAGCGCCGCCTGCCACTTGGTCTCGACCATGGTGCCGGGCGCGGTGACCGCGATGGCGACGTTGAGGCCGGCGAGGTCGGTCTGGCCGTCCTGGCCCTGGTCGACGTGCCAGGCGATCAGCACCCGGCACTCGCCCTCGGTCGGCGGGCTGAGGAACACGCAGGGGCAGGCGACATCGCAGTTGCAGGTCTCGAAATAGGTGCCCTTCAGTTGCCAGCTCATCGGCATGCCTCCCTTGCTCGTGACGTTCACTGCAATCTGGTCGCCTTCGCGCGCGCGCGGCAACCGCCGCTCACGCGAGCTGGTCGAGCAGCGCCTTGGCGTCCTTGAGATCGGCGGTCTCGAAGCCCTCGGTGAACCAGTCATACAGCGGGGCGAGCAGCTCGCGGGCCTCTGCCACCTTACACTGGTCGCGCCACCGCCGGGCGAGGCTGGACGCGGCACGGAGCTCCAACGATTTTGCCTCCTGGTGGCGCGCCACGTCGAGCGCCTGGTGAAAGCAGGCCTCGGCGGCGGTCGAGGCTTTGGCTGGAGCTGCCAGCAGCAGCTCGCCTTGCAACCGATGGATCTCCGCCTCGTAGAAGCGCTCGCCAGACGTCTCGATCAGATCGGCAGCCTCCTGCAACGCCTCGAGCCCTTCCTCCCGCGACCCCTCGGCACGCAGCACCTCGGCGAGCAACGCCAGGTGGTATGACCTTTGAAAGACCGCGCCCGAGGCCCGATAGGCGTCGAGACCGCCCTGGATCTGCCGCAACCCGGCCTTGCCCTGCCCGCTGGCGGCCCCTGCGGCGCCCTGCATGATCTGACCGGCCGCGAGCACCAGCGCGAAGCCATGCTTCCCCGCCAACGTCATCGCGCCAGCCGCTCGCTCATCCACGATCGGCCAGTCCCGCCGGAACGCGTGGAGGACGGCGTTCCAGTACAGGCCGCGCGACTCGGTGTAGGGATGCTTGACCTGCTCGAGCAGTGCCAATGTCTGCCGACTGCGTTCGAGCGCCTGATCCGGATAGCCCAGCAACCACAGCGACCAGGCCCAGTAGGCATTGGCCGTAGCCCCAATTTCCAAGCCATAGCGAAAGGCAAGCGGCAGGTGTTGCTCGCGATCGTACTCGGCGAGGGACTGTTCGAAATGCCGGCAGGCGAGCGCCGGCTGGCCCGCCTGCACCAGACTGACGCCCAAGGCCATATGTCCCGCCGCCCGGGCTCCCAAATCCCCGGCGTGCTGCGCCTGCTCCAGGAGCTCATTGGCGACGTCGATCAACTCCTGATATCGCGCTCGCACCCAGATCGAGCAGGTACACGCCGAACAGCACCGGGTAGATGTCCTCGGTGCCGCCGACCAGGTGGCACAGCTCGCGGGCGCGATGATAGATCCGCGCCGCCTCCGAGGAGCCATAGCCCTGGGTTGCCATGATCACCGGGCCGAGCGTGCTTTGGAAGGCAAGCTCCTGCTTGGCCCGCTCCGGCGTGTCCGCCAGCTCCGACAGCATGGCGAGCCCCTGGCGCAGGTGGACGATCGCCTCGGGATACGCCGATTGCCGCGCCGCGCGCCGGCCCGCCTCGAGCCAATACGCCACGGCCGGTCCGGTGGCGCAGGCTTCGCTGTAGTGGTGGGCCAGCAACTCAGGTTGCGCCTCGACGACGTCCGGGAACTTGCGCTCCAGCAGCTCGGCCACCTGCTGATGGTATTGCTGGCGATTGCGCCGCAGGAGCGACTGGTAGGCCGCGTCCTGGACCAGCGCGTGCTTGAAGGTGTAGCGCGCCCGCGGCGGCCGGCCGCGCTGGTAGAGCAGCTCGGCGTCGACCAGCTGGGCCAGCCCCTCCTGCAGCATGGTCTCGCCGACGGTCGATAGGCCGGAGATCATCTCGTGGGCGAACTCACGCGCCAGCACCGAGCCGAGCTGCGCGATCTCACGCACCTGCGGGAGGCGGTCGAGGCGCGCCATCAGCGATTCCTGCAGGGTCGCTGGAATCGCGAGCGACGACAGCGGGCCGGTCAGCTCGAAGCGCCCCCCCGTCACGCGCAGGATGTCCGAGGCCAGGATGGTCTTGGTCAGCTCCTCGACGTAGAGCGGGACCCCGTCGGTCTTGATCACGATGTGCTCGACCACCTCGGTCGGCAACGGCTTGGCGCCGGCCAGCCGCGCCACCAGGGCCTCGCTGTGCGCCCGCTCCAGCCGGTTGAGGGTGATCGGCGTCATGTGCGAGCGGCTGGGCACGGCGGCATGAAGTCCGGGCGGAACGTGAGCACGATCAGAAGCGACACCGTCGGCGCCTGCTCGATCAGGAGCCCGAGCAACTCCAGGGTCGAGGGGTCGGCCCAGTGCAGGTCCTCCCACAAGGTCAGCAGCGGCTGGCGCTCGGCCTCCTCGAGCATCCAGGCGATCAGCGCGTCCTGGGTATGCTGCTTCTGCTGCGGTGGGCTCAGCGCCTGCGGCGGGTAGCGCCCCTCGGGCAGCGCCAAGGACAACAGCGAGGCGAACAGCGGCACCACCTCTGCGAGCGGCTGGCTGGAGCGGCCGAGCATCGCTTCCAGCGAAGCAAGGCGAGTCTCGGCGGCATCTTCCGGTTGCCACAGCAGCAACCGCTTGACGTGCTCGATGACCGGGTAGAGGGCGCTGTTTGCGTGATAAGGCGAGCAGCGAAAGGCGATTCGGGGCAGCCCCTCGGCGCGCACCTCGGCGCGCAGCCCGTCGACCAGCACGCTCTTGCCGATCCCGGCCTCGCCGCTGATCAGCACGACCTGGCCGCGGCCCTCGTCCTTGGTGCTCTGCCAGGCGCGGCGCAGCAGCCCGGTCTCCTCGTCGCGCCCGATCAGCGCCCGCGGCGCCGCCCCGCTTTCGGTCTCGGCGTCCTCGGCAACGTCGGCGACGAGCCCCGTCACCCCCCAGACCTTGATCCGGCCCGAGATGCCTTTCAGCTCGTGGGCACCGAGGTCCTGGTAGAGGAAGGCGTCGCCCGCGATCTCCCTGGTCAGCGTGCCGACGACGATGCCGTTGCGCCCGGCCAGGCCCTGCAGCCGGGCGGCGACGTTCGGCGCCTCGCCGATCACGGTGCGCTCCTGGGCGAGGCCCTCGCCGACGATCTCGCCGACCATCACGAGGCCGGTTGCGATGCCGATCCGGACCGCGATCTCGATCCCCTGGGCCCGCCCCAATTCGGCGTTCAGCACGGCCATCGCCGCGACGATCGCGAGCCCGCTGCGGACCGCCCGCTCGGCGTTGCGCTCCAGGGACTTGGGATAGCCGAAATAGACCAGGATGCCGTCGCCCATGTACTTGGCGACGAAGCCCTCAAACTCCCGGATGATCGCGGTGCAGCACTGCTGATAGGCCCGGATCAGGTCCTGCAGATCTTCGGGGTCGAGCCGGGCCGAGAGCGCGGTCGAATCCGCCAGATCGCAGAACATCACCGTCAACGGCCGCCGTTCGGCGTCGCTCGCGACGGGCTCGGCCGCGGGCAAACTTCCCGGGCGGCGACCGCCGATGGTGGGCAGGGCGAAGCCGGCAAGGCACGCTGATGCCGCGGACCGGCGGCAGCACCACCGCGGACGCACCACAAGGGGCGCCGGTAACGAGGCTCGCCGCTCAAGCGTTGCCGAGCCCTCGCCGGCCCAGACGAGGATTTCTCCGTCCTGATCGAGCGCGATCCGCTCGACCTGAACGAGCTCGAACCTCAAGTCCTCGAGGCAGGCGTCATCCAGATCGAACTCCCGCTTCAGGGCCCGATACGAGACGCGCTGCCGGTGGCGCAGCAGAGCCGTTACGATGGCCAGCAAGTCGAAAAACCGCATCGATCAATCCATTCGAGACCGACGCGCCCCACCGCATCGGTTCATACGGTCTCGACCCGAGATCGATGCGAAATCATCGTACAGCATCGAAGCCGCAAAGTCGCGCGCCGTCTCGCCGTCGTCTGCGCGCCCCTGCGCCCGTGGCGGGGCCGGGCGCGGGAGTATGGGGATCGGCTTTCTCGGACCCTCAGCCGAGCAGCAGGCTGTCGTCCTCGAGCCGGCCGCGGACTTCCGAGAACCTCGCGACCAGGTCGATGACCTCGAGGCCGGCGCGCTGGGGCCCCGCGACGTCGAGGCAGATCCGGCCCTCGTGGAGCATGACGGTGCGCGTGCCGCAATCCAGCGCCTGGCGCATGCTGTGGGTCACCATGAGCGTGGTCAGGCGCTGCTCGGCGACGATCTCGCGGGTCAGCTCGAGCACGAACTCGGCGGTCTTGGGGTCGAGCGCCGCGGTGTGCTCGTCGAGCAAGCAGGATCTGCATCGGCGCGAGCGTCGCCATCAGGAGGCTGACCGCCTGGCGCTGGCCGCCCGAGAGCAGCCCCATGGGATCGCCCAGGCGCTTCTCCAGGCCCAGGCCGAGGTCGGGCGAGCCGCGCGCAAAGCTCGCCGCGCAGGCTGCGGTGCAAGGCTCGGCCAAGGCCACGCCGACGGCCGCGGGCGGCGGCGAGCGCCAGGTTCTCCTCGATCGTGAGCGCAGCGCAGCTGCCGGCCTGCGGGTCCTGGAACACCCGCGCGATCAGCCGCGCGCGGGCGCTCGGGGACCAGCCGGTGATGTCCTGGCCGGCGATCTCGATGCGGCCGCGCTCGGGCGTCGCATCGCCGGTGAGCGCGTTCAGGAGCGTCGACTTGCCGGCGCCATTGGAGCCGATCACGGTCACGAACTCGGCTTCGGCCAGCGCGAGGTCGATGCCGGCCAGCGCCCGGGTCTCGAGCACGGTGCCGCGGCCGAAGGTGACCTCGAGCCCCTCGAGGCGGATCATGCCCGCGCCTGGCGGGAGAGCAGCGCGCGTAGCGGGTTGCGGGCGCCCGGCAGGATCAGGGCGAGGCCCACCAGGACCGCGGTCACGAGGTTGAGGTCGGACGCCTGCAGGCCCAGCACGTGCGCGTTCAGCGCCAGGGCCACCGCGAGCCGGTAGAGGATCGAGCCGAGGACGGCGGCCACGACCACGACGCCGATCCGGCGCGCCGGCAGCAGGGTCTCGCCGACGATCACGGCCGCGAGGCCGACCACGATCGTGCCGGTGCCGATCGTGATGTCGGCAAAGCCGTTGGTCTGGGCGAAGAGCGCGCCGGCCAGCGCCACCAGCGCGTTGCTGAGCGCGATGCCGACGCAGATCGCGCGGCCGGTGGCGATCCCCTGGGCGCGCGCCATGTGCGGATTGGCGCCGGTCGCGCGCAGGGCCAGGCCATAGTCGCTGGCGAGGAAGCGGGCGAGCAGCGCCATGACGATCAGGAGCGCGACGCCGACCAGGGCGGGCGTCAGCAGCATGGCGCGGACGCCCAGGCCCGCAAACGGCGTCAGCACCGTCGGCTCGCCGAGGAGCGCGATGTTGGGCCGGCCCATGATCCGAAGGTTGATCGAGAACAGCGCGATCATGGTCAGGATGCTGGCGAGCAGGTGCAGGATCTTGAAGCGGACGTTGAGCAGCGCCGTGACCAGGCCCGCGAGCGCGCCGGCCAGGATCGCGAGCAGGGTCGCGAGCCAGGGATCGATGCCGGCGACGATGGCGCGCGCCGCGACCGCCGCCCCCAGCGGGAAGCTGCCGTCGACCGTGAGGTCGGGAAAGCTCAGCACCCGAAACGACAAGAACACGCCGAGCGCCACCAAGCCGTAGACCAGGCCGAGCTCGAGCGCGCCGAACAGCGCCACCTGGTTCAAGGGCGGCTGCCTGCCCTGGCGTCGGCGCGGGCGCGGCGCGGCCGGCGCCGGGCGAGCGGCCGGCGGGCGGGGGGTCTCAAGCGCACAACGCAGGGGGCCTAGTCGATCACGACCTTGGCCCGCTTGATGACCGCGTCCGGGATCTTGATGCCCATGGCTTCGGCGGCGCCGGGGTTGACGAACAGCTGGGTCGTCTGGACGCTTTCGACGGGCAGGTCGCCGGGCTTCTCGCCCTTGAGGACGCGCGCGACCATCTTGCCGGTCTGGCGGCCGAGGTCGTAATAGTTGAAGCCGAGCGCCGCGATCGCGCCGCGCGGCACCGAATCGGTGTCGCCCGCGAACACCGGCAACTGGTTGTCGGTGCCGACCTTGACGATCGCCTCGAGGGCGGTGACCACGGTGTTGTCGGTCGGCACGTAGATCGCATCGACCTCGCCGATCAGGCTCTGCGCGGCGGCCAGGACGTCGGCGGAGCGCGGCGCCACCGCCTCGGCGATCGTCAGGCCGCGGGCGGGGGCCTCCTTCTTGAGCAGCGCGAGCAGGGTCACCGAATTGGCCTCGCCCGGGTTGTAGATCACGCCCAGATCCGTGGCGTCGGGCATGATCTCCTTGATGAGGTCGAGATGCAGGCCGATCGGCGACAGATCCGACATGCCGGTGACGTTGCCGCCCGGATGCTCGAGATCGTCGACCAGCTTGGCGCCGATAGGGTCGGTGACGGCGGTGAACACGACCGGGATGTCCTTGGTGGCGCCGACCACGGCCTGCGCCGAGGGCGTCGAGATCGGCACGATGACGTCCGGCTTGTCGCCGACGAACTTCTGCGCGATCTGGGCCGCGGTCGCGGGGTTGCCCTGGGCGCTCTCGAACAGGAAGTCGAGATTGTGCCCCTCCTCGTAGCCCTCGGCGGCGAGCTCGTCCTTGATCCCATTGCGCGCGGCGTCGAGCGCCGGGTGCTCGACGATTTGCGTGACCGCCACGGTCTTGAGCTCTTGGGCGAGCGTGACCGGAGCGCCAAGGGTCAGCGCCAGAGCGGCCAGAGCGCCGAGCCCGGCACTGGCCAAAGTGCGACGCGAGAGCATGATGCAGCCTCCTTTTGAACCTGTACCGGAGGCTATCAGGCCTGACCACCCGCCGTCGAGCCCGCGCTTGGCGGTCGCTTCAGCGGCCGATCAGCCCCTCGACGATCCGATAGCCCGCGAACAGGAAGCCGAGGGCCAGCACCCAGACGGCGGCCTGGCGCAGGCCCCGACGCTGGCCGCGCAGCAGCGGCAGGCTGCCCGCCAGCACCATCAGCAAGAGGCTGATCAGCCAGACGGCGCGAAACGTCTGATCATCGCTCATCGGTGCCGACCCCTGCGAACCTGGAGCGGCCAAATTGGAAGCGCCGTCTTGGCCTCCACGTCAAGTCTGGTCGAGGCCTCGCCGCGAGCGTCCGCTTCGCGCGATGAGAGCGGCGGCTCGCTCGCCTCGCCGCCCGCCAGCTGCCGGAGCCCGTCCTCGAGCGCTCCCCGAAATCCACTCGCGACCTGCAACCCGGCGGCGCGATTATGCCCGAAATTTGGGACTTGCACGCTCTATCCCACCGTATTAGCCTGCCAAGCGCTTGCCAGCGAAACTCCGCGGAATCAAACCGAGATAGCCCCCGGCCAAAGACGCCGCCGGGGTGGGAGGACTACAGTGAGCCGACGCCAGTACTCAATCTGCATATTCCTGACGGCGTTGGTCACGCTTATGCTCGAGATTCTTTTAACGAGAGTTTTCGATGTCATTCTAGAACGGACCGTTTCCTACATGATCATCACCAACGCGATGTTCGCGATTGGAGCAGCTGGTGTCTACGGCTCGTTGTTCCCTACCGCCCAGGGCGACAACGCCCGCTCACCTATTGCTGTCTATGCGATCGCCGCCGCGGCGGCGATGGTCGCCATCTTGCCGATCACCTGGCTGTCATGGTTCGACCCGACCAAGCTTCTCGTCGCCCCGGTCGCCCAGCTTACTAGCTTCTTCATTCTTTATGTCGCAGTGTTATTGCCATTTTTCTTCTTGGGTTTGATATTTGTGACAATCTTTTCCGCACAATCAGCACATGTTCAAACACTTTATTTCTGGGATCTGGTGGGAGCTGGGATCGGTTGCATCGTTTTTCTTCCCTTCCTGCCCATGATCGCCCCCGCCGGCCTGGTGTTCTGCGCGGCGGGTCTGATGCTGGCCGTCGCCGCGATGTTCACGCCGTCCAAGATCGTGCGGCTCGGGGCTCCCGTGGTCGGCTTGCTGCTCGTTGCCTATCCGTTCACCCTGCGGCCGGACTTTCTCGAGTTCAAAATGCTGTGGGACAAACGCCATGTCGCCGACGACATCGAGCAGGGTCGCCGCGAGTTCTCCCGCTGGGACAAGGTTGCCAAAATCGATGTGCTTGATATCGGCGCAATCGACTATGTCGATGCTGCAGGCAAACGCGGTCAAAGGTTGCTGCTCCAAGCACATCTCTTATGACGGCGGCAATCAGAGCTCGCGTCTGTTCCAGCTGACGATGACGCCCAAAGACCTGCGCGCGCTCTTCGAGGCTGGGCAGGGCAATATCAGCGATCATTTCTGGTTCGGCGGCGTGCTCGCCTCCCACTATCTCAAGCGCGACCAGAACTACGATGCCCTGATTGTCGGCAGCGCCGGTGGACAAGAGGTCAAAGCGGCGCTGATGTATGGCGCTGGTCATATCGACGCCGTCGAGATGGTCGGCACGGTGATCGACCTGGCCAAGAACACCTATCGTGACTACATCGGGCGAATCTTCGACGATCCGCGCGTGACCGCGATCGAGGGCGAAGGTCGAAGCTTTTTGCGCTCGACGGACAAGCAATACGACGTGATCCAGATTTTCAGCAACCACATAAGCTCGACCGCGGCCGCGGGCGGCGCCATGGGCACGGTCTATCTTCAGACGGTCGAGGCCTATGAGGAGTATTTCGAGCACCTCAAGGCCGATGGGATCCTGCACATCAACCACCATATTTATCCGCGGCTGGTGGCGACAGCGGCGCTAGCCTGGAAGCGAATGGGCTACAAGTCCGACTTCCAGGACCACGTGGTCGTCCTCGAACGATCGGATCTCCCCGAAGACAGGCTGCCCACGCTGCTTGATCAAGATGTCGCCCTGGACGGATGCGGAGCTCGAGGATCTCCAAAACGAGCAGGACACCTTGCCGCAGGCGATCCTGCCGATCAAGATGGTGGTCGATCCCAGGAATCGGGCGGCGAGCTTCCTCAGCCGCGACTTCTTTACCGGAGAATTTCCGAAAGAGCTGGATGCGCGAATGGACTATGATGCCAGCCCGATGACCGACAATCACCCCTATTTCAATGACATTCGCCGCAATTATGCCCATCTCCAACCGGATCCGGCAATGTTCTTGAATTCATCGGTTGCGACGCAGCTCAACAAGGGTGTGCGACGCGGCATACCGCTGGATTCAATTCATTTCGTCGTTACTGGTATTGCGGGGTTCTTGTTCGCGATCGCGTTCGTCCTGATCCCTGTGATTTTTTCCAAAGCCGGGCGGCAGCCGTGGCCGCACAAGAAAGCTTTCATCGTCTATTTCAGCTGTCTTGGTTTTGGCTTTATTTTATTCGAGCTGATGTTTATCCAGATATTCATGCTGTTGATCGGCTTTCCGCTGTACACTTATTCGACAGTCATCTTCACGATGCTGGCGGCGGCGGGCTTGGGCAGCCTGTTCTCAGCACGCCTCGGCATCAACCCGGGGCGCCGCTGGGAGTGGCCGTTTTTCGGGGCGCTCGCCGCCGCCGTGGTCTTGCTGTATGTTCATCCGATGGTCTTCGGGGTCGGTCTGGCACTGCCGATGGCCGGACGGATCGCGTTGGCGATGGTGCTGTTGTTTCCGCTCGCCTTTTGCCTCGGAATGCCCTTCCCGCTGGGTATCCTGGCGTTGTCGGACAAGCCTCCGGGCTCGGTGGCATGGGCCTGGGCCCTCAATGCGGTCTTCACCGTGGTCGGCGGCTTCCTCAGCATCATCATCTCGATGAAGCTTGGCTTCCGGATCACCCTGTGGTTCGGGATCGGAGCCTACGTCGTGGCCTTTCTCGCCTTCTTCGCGCTCCGCCAGCCGTACCGCAGTGGCGCCACGCTGGCCCGGATGTCTGCGCAAGGGATGGTGGGCGACTGAGCTCCGGACCTGGACGCGGCGACCGGAGGGCGCGGTGCGCTTCAGGCCCAGCTCCGCGGGCTCGTGCCCGGCCTGCTGCCTCGAGCCGCAAAGAGGCGCATGACGCGTGCCGGGGCCGGAGTGGGTTGGCACCGAGGGGCGGGGGTGCGCCCGGCCAACCTCATCGCAGCGGACGCCGCCTGCGGCTTCGACCTCGGGCCGATCCCGCGCTGACCGCAGCTAAGGCCAGACCTGGACGTAGGCCGAGCGCGCGCGCTCCGAGACGCCGCCGAAATGCGCATCGAACTCGCGTTTGAGCCCGGCGAAATGCTCGGAGTCCAAAAACCGCTCCAGGGTCGGCTGATCCTGGAATTCGTAGACCGCCATGTACTGGTAGCGGTCCTCGCCGAGCAGCGCTCGATAGCGCCGGGCGCTGACCGCGCCTGGATACTGCAGCACCTGGGGGCAATGCTCCTCGTTGTACCAGCGATTGAACTCGGCCTCCCGCTCCTTCAGGATCGACGCCCGCACCATGAACAACGCCGTCGCCATCGCGGTTTTCTCCCACCCCGCTCTGCAGACGCCCAGCTTGCGGCACCTGGTCCCCGTGCACAAGCCAATGTGAATCTTTGTCGCCGTGTCTCTGGTTGTTGCCAGATCGCACTTTCCGGAGCGGGCGCCGAAGCGTAGCCGATTTTCGCGTCGCGCCGGTTGGTGCCTACACCAGCTCGAGCCGGAGGCGGCGGCCGATGGTCGAGGCGGCTTTTTGCAGCGTGCGCAGCGTCACCGAGGTGTTGTCCGGGTCGAGCAGGCGGTCGAGGGCGGAGCGGCTGGTGCCCATGCGCGCGGCCATCGCCTTCTTGGTCAGCTTCTGCGCCTGCATTGCTTCGCAGACCTGGCGTGCCAGGATGCGCTTGATCGCGATCGCCTCGACCTCCTCGAGGATGCCTTCCTCCGCCAGGAAGTCGTCGAACGACGAGCCGATGTGCGGGTTGGTCATCGCTCCACCTTAAGAGTGCATCTGGTTCCGACTTTCAAATTCCGTCGCCGGGTCCAAGCATGCAAGGACCGGTGTTGGAGGCTTTCGTCGCTCCGCTTGCTCACTGTCGGGCATCCGGCTAGGGTCCCGCGCGTGTTGCGCTGCGGAAAGGGGCCCGAAAGCTGTGAGCGCCGCGTCCGAGCAGGTTCGGGAAATCGTCCATCTGGCCCTGCCCAAGGGGCGGATGGAGCAGGGCGTGCTGGCGCTGCTGGGCGATGCCGGCATCCGGGTGGCGTTCGGGCGGCGGGGCTATCGGCCGAGCCTGTCGCTCGAGGGCTTCGAGACCAAGATCCTGAAGCCGCAGAACATCGTCGAGATGCTGCATCTGGGGTCGCGCGACGTGGGGTTTCGCGGGGGCCGACTGGGTGGCCGAGCTCGCGGCCGATGTCGAGGAGCTGCTCGATACCGGGCTCGATCCGGTGCGCCTGGTCGCGGCCGCGGCGCCGGAGTTCGCGGCCGGCGGGCTCGAGCGGGCATCGTTCGTGGTGGCGTCCGAGTATGAGCGCCTGACGCTCGCCTGGCTCGCCAAGCGCGGCCTCGAGGCGACCTTCGTCCATTCCTATGGTGCGACCGAGGTGTTCCCGCCCGAGGATGCCGACTGCATCGTCGACAATACCGCGACCGGCGAGACGCTGGGCGCCAACGGCCTCGTCATCGTCGACGAGCTGATGCGCTCCTCGACCCGGCTCTATGCCAATCCGAGAGCGCTCGAGAACCCGGAAAAACGGGCGCGGATCGAGACGCTCGTGCTGCTGCTGCGCTCGGTCCTGGATGCGCGCGAGCGGGTCATGGTCGAGGTCAACGTGTCCGAGGAGTGCCTGGAGGCGGTGATCGCGGTGCTGCCCTGCATGCGCGAGCCGACCATGGCGCCCTTGCACGGCGATCAGGGCTTCGCGCTCAAGGCCGCGGTCCCGAGGAAGGACCTGCCGCGGGTGATCCCTTTGATCAAGGCCAAGGGCGGCACCGACATCGTGGTCTCGGCGCTGGCCCAGATCGTGCCCTGAGCGGCCCCCGATGAACGACCCTCGATGAGCGCCCGCCAGGCAGCCGTCAGCCGCGAGACCCTCGAGACCAAGGTGGCCCTCGAGCTCGGCCTCGACGGCAGCGGCCGCGCCGACGTGGCGACCGGGATCGGCTTTTTCGACCATATGCTGACAGCGCTCGCCAGGCATGCGCGCTTCGATCTGACGCTCAAATGCGCGGGCGATCTCGAGGTCGACGACCACCACACGGTCGAGGACTGCGCCCTGGCGCTCGGCCAGGCGCTCGATCGGGCGCTGGGCGAGCGGCGCGGCATCGCCCGCTTCGGCTCGGCGTTTGCGCCGCTCGACGAGGCGCTGGCGCGCGCCGTCGTCGATCTCTCCGGGCGGCCCTGCGCGGTGGTCGAGCTCGGCCTCGAGCGCGAAGCGTTGGGCCAGCTCGCCTGCGAGAACATTTCTCATTTTTTCATCTCGCTCGCGACGGCCGGGCGGATGGCGCTGCATCTGGACGTGCTGCGCGGCAGCAATGACCATCACCGCGCCGAGGCGGCCTTCAAGGCGATGGCGCTCGCCCTCCGTGCGGCCGTGCGCAGCGAGGGGCCCGACCAGGTGCCGAGCACCAAGGGCGTGCTCTGATGGCCCGCGAGGTCCTGGTCCTGCCGACCGGGACCGCCAATCTCGCCTCGGTGCTCGCCGCCTTTGCCCGGCTCGGCGCCACCACCCGGATCGCGACCGAAGCCGCCATGGTCGAAGACGCCTTGCGGGTCGTGCTGCCGGGGGTCGGCACCTTCGGAGCCGCGCTCGCGGGCCTGCGCGCGGCCGGGCTTGCCGACGCGATCGCGGCGCGGGTGCGCTCCGGGGCGGCGACGCTTGCGATGTGCGTCGGACTTCAAGTATTGTTTGAAGAAAGCGATGAAAGCTCAGGTATTGAAGGACTTTCTGTGATCCCTGGCCGGGTCGGACGGTTCCCGCCGACGGTGCGCGTGCCGCAGTTCGGCTGGAACCGGGTCGAACCGGCGCCGGACTGCCGCTTCCTGGCGCCGGGCTATGCCTATTTCGCCAACAGCTACCGCGTCGAGGAGGCGCCCGGCTGCCGGATCGCGAGCGCCGAGCACGGCGGCCGCTTCGTCGCGGGGCTCGAGCGCGAGGGCGTCGTCGCCTGCCAGTTCCACCCCGAGCTTTCCGGCGCCTATGGCCATGCGCTGATCGCGAATTGGCTGGAGGCTGCCTGATGTTGACGCGGCGCATCATCCCCTGCCTCGACGTCAGCCACGGCCGCGTGGTCAAGGGGATCCGGTTCCAGGGCCTGCGCGATGCCGGCGATCCGGCCGAGCGGGCAGCCCTCTACGAGCGGCAGGGGGCGGACGAGATCGTGATCCTCGACGTCTCGGCGACGCCCGAGGACCGCGGCAATCAGGCCGAGACCGTCCGCCAGGTGCGCGCGCGGCTCGGGATTGCGCTGACCGTGGGCGGCGGCATCCGCACGCTCGCGGACGCCCGCGCCTTGCTCGAGGCCGGTGCCGACAAGGTCTCGCTCAACAGCGCGGCCGTCCGGCGTCCGGACCTTTTGAGCGAGATTGCCGGGCACTGCGGCCGCCAGTGCACCGTGCTCGCGATCGACGCAAGGCGGCGGGCCGGCGGCTTCGAGGTGCTGGTCAAGGGCGGGCGGGAGCCCACCGGCATCGATGCGCTGCGCTGGGCGCAGGACGGCGAGGCAAGGGGTGCCGGCGAGATCCTCCTGACGAGCTGGGACCGGGACGGCACGCGGGCGGGCTACGATCTCGAGCTCACCGGGCGGGTGGCCGACGCCGTGCGCGTGCCGGTGATCGCCTCGGGCGGCGCCGCCGGGCCCGAGCACCTGAAGGCGGCTTTCGATGCCGGCGCCGATGCCGTGCTCGCGGCCTCGATCTTCCATGACGACGAGCTCACGGTCGCCGACGTCAAGCGGGCGCTCGCCGCCGCCGGCGTGGCGGTCAGACCCATGGTCTTTTGACGATGATCGTGCCCTCGATCGACCTCGAGGCGGGCCAGGCGGTGCAGCTGATCGGCGGCGCCGCCAAGGCGCTCGACGCCGGCGATCCGCGCCCGCTGGCCGTCCGCTTCGGGCGGGCAGGCGAAGTCGCGGTGGTCGATCTCGACGCGGCGCTCGGGCGCGGCGGCAACGCTGCCGTCATCGAGGAGCTGATCGACCTCGCGCCCTGCCGGGTCGGCGGCGGCATCCGCGATGTCGCCGCCGCGATCCGCTGGCTCGATCGGGGCGCGATCAAGGTCGTGCTCGGCACCGCCGCCCGGCCCGAGGTGCTGGGAAAGCTGCCGCCCGAGCGCGTCATCGCGGCGCTCGATGCCCGCGATGGCGAGGTCGTGGTCGAGGGCTGGCAGACGCGGACCGGACGCGGCGTTCTGGAGCGGATCTTTGAGCTGCGCGGGCTGGTCGGCGGTTTCCTCGTGACCTTCGTCGAGCGCGAAGGGCGTCTGGCGGGCACCGATCTCGCGTTCGCCCGGCAGATCCGGGACGCCGCCGGCGAGGCCGCGGTCACGATCGCAGGCGGCATCACGACCGCTGCCGAGATCGCGGAGCTCGATGGCATCGGCTGCGATGCCCAGGTCGGCATGGCGCTCTACACCGGCGCGCTCGGCCTCGCCGATGGCTTCGCCGCGCCGTTGCGAAGCGACCGGCCGGACGGGCTCTTCGCGACCGTGGTGGTCGACGAGCGGGGCGCAGCCCTCGGCGTCTGCTATTCGGACCTCGCCTCGCTGCGCCAGGCGCTCGATCGCGGCCAGGGCGTCTACCATTCGCGCACGCGCGGCCTCTGGGTGAAGGGCGCAACCTCGGGGGCCACGCAGGATCTGCTGCGCATCGATGCCGACTGCGATCGCGACGCGCTGCGCTTCACCGTCCGCCAGCAGCCGCCCGGTTTTTGTCACCGCGACACGCGGACCTGCTGGGGCCCGGACCGGGGCCTCGGCGCGCTCGCCCGCCGGCTTGCAGAGCGCAGGATCGCGGCGCCGGCCGGCTCGTACACGGCGAAGCTGCTGGCCGATCCGGCCCTCCTCGGGGCCAAGCTGCGCGAGGAGGCGGGCGAGCTCGCGGCGGCGGAAGCCCGCGACCATGTGGTCGAGGAGGCGGCCGACGTCCTCTATTTCACGCTGGCCACCCTCGCCCGCCACGGCGTCGATCTGGCCGAGGTCGAGGCGGCCCTGGACCGTCGCGCGCGCAAGGTCACGCGGCGGGACTGAGCGGGGGTCGCCGCAAAAACCGCGGATTTTTTCGACGAATGCGCCGGGGGCGTACGCGGATACTGAATATTAACTATGTTCGCTTAGCCGCAGGCGTCATATCAGTTTCCTCCGAAGGACGGAAGGAGACGGCGATGCCGTGGCTGGTCGGTCCGATGCTTGCCCTGGGTGTGGTCGCTGCCGCCGGCTCGGCGTCGGCCACGATCTACGTCCCCGGCCTCTATCAGGACGGCGTCTACACCCATCCGCATTTTCTGGACGCGCCCGAGGCCAAGGACGTCAAGATGGAAGGCGCGGACGCCCGGATGCCGAAGCCGATCATCGTCGACGAGCCGCTGCCGCCCCAGAAGCTGCCGGCCGGGAAGCTGTCGCCCGAAAAGCCGTCCTGAGCGCCCCGGGCAGAGCGGCGCCGGCTACCCCTCGCGGCGGTAGTTGGGCGCCTCGCGGGTGATGCCGACGTCGTGGACGTGGCCTTCGCGCACGCCCGCCTGGGTCACCCGGATGAAGGCGCAGCCGCGCTGCATCGCGGCGATGCTGGCGTTGCCGGTGTAGCCCATGGCGGCGCGCAGGCCGCCGACCAGCTGATGGACGATCGTCGCCACGGGCCCGCGGTAGGGCACCTGGCCCTCGATCCCTTCGGGCACGAGCTTGAGCTGGTCGCGGATCTCCTCCTGGAAATAGCGGTCGGCCGAGCCGCGCGCCATCGCCCCCAGCGAGCCCATGCCGCGGTACGCCTTGTACGAGCGCCCCTGGTAGAGATAGACCTCGCCCGGGCTCTCGTCGGTGCCGGCGAACAGAGAGCCGATCATCGCGCAGTCGGCGCCGGCCGCGATCGCCTTGGCGAGATCGCCGGACGAGCGGATGCCGCCGTCGGCGATCACCGGCACGCCTTGCTGATGGCAATGCTCGGCCACGTCCATGAGCGCTGCCAGCTGCGGCACGCCGACGCCCGCGACCACCCGGGTGGTGCAGATCGAGCCCGGCCCGATCCCGACCTTGACGGCATCCGCGCCGGCATCGATCAGGGCCTTGGCGCCGGCGAGCGTCGCGACGTTGCCGGCCAGCACCTGGGTCCGGTTGCTCAGCTGCCGGATGCGCTCGACGGCCTCGAGCACGCGCGCCGAATGGCCGTGGGCGGTGTCGACCACCAGCAGATCGACGCCCGCCTCGATCAGCGCCGCCGCCCGCTCGAGCCCGGCCGGCCCGACCCCGGTCGCGGCGCCGGCCCGCAGCCGGCCCTGGCTGTCCTTGCACGCGTTGGGAAAGCTCTCTGCCTTTTCGATGTCCTTGACGGTCACGAGGCCGATCAGCCGGTAGTCGGCATCGACCACGAGCAGCTTTTCGATCCGGTGGCGATGCAGCAGTTGCTTGGCTTCGTCGCGGCCGACGCCCTCGCCCACCGTGACCAGGCGCTCCGACGTCATCAGCTCGCGCACGGGCACCTCGAGGTCGGTCGCGAAGCGGACGTCGCGATTGGTGAGGATGCCGGCCAGGCGCCGGCCTTCGCCCTCGACCACGGGGATGCCGGAGATGGCGTGCGCGGCCATCAGGTCGAGCGCCTCGGCAAGCGTCGCCTCGGGACCGAGGGTGATCGGGTTGACCACCATGCCGGCCTCGAATTTCTTGACTTTCCTGACCTCGTCCGCCTGAGCTTGCGGGCTGAGGTTGCGGTGGATCACCCCGATCCCGCCGTGCTGGGCCATGGCGATCGCGAGGCCGGCCTCGGTCACGGTGTCCATCGCGGCCGAGAGCAGCGGGATGCCGAGCTCGATCTCGCGGGTCAGACGGGTCGCGACCGCGACCTCGGCCGGCAGGACCTCCGAATGGGCGGGCTCGAGCAGAACGTCATCGAAGGTGAGCGCTTCTCGGATCGCGATCGCCGCCCGCTGCATCACTGCCCTCACCCCGCCCGCAAGGTTGCGCCTATATAGGCGCCGCCGGCCGAGTTGGCGAGCAGGATCGTCAGCCCGACTGCAGGCTCGCCGGCAAGGCGAGGATCATGGCGCCGACCGCTGCGAGCCAGCTGCCGACGACCCGCACGAGGATCCGCTGCCACTGGGCCTCGAGCGACACGACCAGAGCACTCGGCAGAAGGATCGCCGCGAGCCCGGCGAGCGCGCTCCCGAGCAGGAACAGCAAAGGGTCCGAGCCGCCCGCCATGCCCGAGCCGTTGGCGAGGCCGCTGCAGAGCCCGAGTGCCGCCCCGAGCCCGAGCAGGACGACCTGCGGCAGCGCCGCGTCGAGGGCCAGCAGGAGGCCCAGGACCACGAACGAGCCGGCGTTGAGGGTCGCCAGATGGGCGGGCGGCGGCAGCGCGCCGCCGAGACCCGTGCCGAGGATGAAGGCGGCCGGCAGGACCAGCAGCATCCGGCGCGCGGCGGGCTTGCCGTTCTGGCCCGCGAGCAGGCCCAGCGCCAGCAGCGGCGGCGCCAGATCGAGCGCGGTCGTCGGGTGCAGCAGGCCGCCATAGAAGTCGCCGAAGCGCGCGCCCAGGCTGTGCGCCGACGCCGGCCCGGGCCAGGCGGCGGCGAGAAGGGCCAGGGCTTGCGCCGCCCTCGCCGCCGGCCGCATCACGCGGCGATCAGAAAATAGAGGCCGACGCACATGATCGCCCCGCCGGTCGCCCGCACCACGCGCTCGCCGAGCGGCCAGCGGACCAGGAGGCCGAAGCTGATGCCGCAGAGGTGGAGCAGCCCGGTCGCGACCACGAAGCCGATGCCGTAGGCGAGCGCATTGGTCGCCCCCGGCAGCTCGGCGCCATGGGCGTAGCCGTGAAAGATCGCGAACGCGCCGACCAGCACGGCTGCGATCCAGAGCGGCGGCCGGGCGGCGAAGGCGACCATGGCGCCGAGCCCGATCGCGGACAGCGCGATGCCGATCTCGACCCCCGGCAGCGGCACGCCCAGGACCCCGAGCACGCCGCCCGCCGACATCACCAGCGGGAACACGATCGGCAACAGCCAGATCGCGGGCGGCCCGAGGAAGGCGCCCCACATGCCGACCGCGACCATGGCGACGACGTGATCGGGGCCGGTGATCGGGTGCAAAAAGCCGGTCGTGAAGCCGCCGGCGACGCCCTGGCCGGTGTGCGCGAGCGCCGGCGTCGCGAGCAGCATCAAAGCCGCCGCCAGCAACGCCGGCCCTGCCAGGCCCTGGCGCGGCGCGGGCCGTGGGGTGGGCTCGCTCGACATCCTCCGTCTCCTCCGCATTGGCGACCGTTTATGAGGCGAACGCGAGCGCGGTCGTCCGCTCGATGAACCAGAACGCGGCGGCGGTGCCAATCACGTAAGCGGGCAAGGGCTCGAGCCGCCGCGGCCAGACCACCTCGAGGCGGGCAAACGCCCAGGCGAAGCTCAGGCAGAGCCCCACGAACAGCAGCTGGCCCGCCTCGACCCCGAGATTGAAGAACAGCAGCGCCTGCGGGATCTCGGCCGCGGGCAGACCGACCTGGCCCAGCGCGCTCGCGAAGCCCAGCCCGTGCAGCAGGCCGAAGACGAAGGCGATCAGCCAGGGGAACTGATGGGTGAGGCCGATCCGGCCGTCGCGGCCATGCAGGATCTCGGCCGCGAGGAAGACGATGCTGAGCGCGATCAGAGCATCGACCGGCGCCGGCGGCACGGCGATCACGCCAAGGGTGGCGAGGGCCAGGGTCAGGCTGTGGGCGAGCGTGAACGCGGTCACCGTCTTGACCAGCATCCAGGGCCCGCGCACGAGCAGGAGCAGCCCGAGCACGAACAGCAGGTGGTCGACCCCGAACAGGATGTGCGTGATGCCGAGTGCGAGGTAGCGCCCGGCGGCGTCGAGCAGCGAGCCGGAACCGGCATGCAGGGCCGCGAGCGGCACCTCGATGCCGGTGCCGCTGCGGCCGAAGAACTGGCGCGCGCTCGAACCGTCCAGCCAGCGGACGGCGAGCATGACGCCCTGGCGCTGCCAGGGGAGCTGCAGGACGTCGCCCGCGTGCAGCGGCTGGTCGCCGCAGGCGAAGGCGTAGCGGAGGCTGGAGGCGCCAGCCCGGCCGCCGGGCGCTCCCGGGTCGAGCGTGCAGCGCGCCGGCAGACCGGGCGGCGCGAAGGCCTCCGCCGGGCCGGAGGCCAGGTCGACATCCAGGGCGTAGCGGCCGGCGCTGAGCTCCTCGAGAACGGCGCTGGCGACGCCGATGTCATGGGCGGCGGCGGCCGGCGCCAGCCCGAGGCCGAGCAGCAGGGCCAGGCGGACCCAGAGCCCGGTCCCGGTCATGGCTGGGGCTGAGCGGGCTGGCCCTCGGCGGGCTGGACGACGATCCGATAGTGCTGGCGCAGGTCGGCGACCCGCGCGGCCACGATCTCGCTCTGGCGGGTCCGGCGCCAGTCCTCGCGGAGCGAGTTCTGGACCTCCTCGTAGGCCGGCACGCGCGCCGGCTGCCTGGCGATCACGCGGACGAAGTGCACGCCCTCGGCCGAGCGCAGCGGCCCCTGCCATTCGCCCGGCGGCAGCTCGAAGATCTGCCGGGCGTTGGCGGCGCCGAACAGGTCGCCGAGGTCGCGCGCGCTGTAGCCCGCGAGCCTCGGGCCCAGCATATAGAGGCGGTCGCCCAGGCCCTCGATCGCGGCGCCGGCGCGCAGGCGCTCGAGCAGGCCGTCCGGGACGGCGCCGGGATCGGCGAAATAGACCTGGTCGAGGGTGACCGCGGGCGGGGTCCGATAGCGCTCGAGGTTGGCCGTGCAGATACGCCTTGAGCTCGGTCTCGCTCGCCTCCGGCAGGTCCTCGTTGAGCAAAAAGCGCATCTTCTGGACGAGATGCTGCTCGACCAGGCTGTCCTGCTCGAGCCCCCGCTTGTAGGCCTCGCGCAGCAGCACCGCGTCGTCGATCATGCCTTGCACGACGCGCGCCCGCTCCGCCTCCGACAGCGGCCGGCCGAGGAGCTGCACCTGCTGGTCGAGGATCGTCTGCACGCTCGGCCGGTCGATCACGATCGTCTCGCGCTGGGCGGACTGGCGCCATGCGCTCGCCGCGAACAGGAGGCCGCCCAGGACCACGAAGTGGACCAGCGGCTCGCGGCGCAGGAACGCCCAGAAGCGCTGGCCGCGGGACCTCGCCTCGTAGGCGGGAAGCGCGATCCCGGTCATCGCCGCCGCGACCGGATCGCCCGCCTCAGACCCGCTCGCCGCCGGTCGCGAGCAGGATGCCCTTGGGCGCGATGCCATGGCGGTAGGCCCAGCCGAGGCCGTCTTCGGTGCGCCCGGCCGGGAAATATTCGCAGCCGACCCAGCCCGGGTAGCCCAGCCGGTCGAGCAGCTCGAACAGGTAGGCATAGTTGATCTCGCCGGTGTCGGGCTCCTGGCGCTCGGGGACGCCCGCGATCTGGACGTGCGCCGTGACCGCCTGGTGGCGCTCGAAGCTGCGCGCGAGATCGCCGGTCATGATCTGGGCGTGGTAGAAGTCGAACTGGAGCTTGAGGCTCGGGTGGTCGAGCTCGGCGATCAGGGCCGCACCCTCGTCCGGCGTGTTGAGCAGGTAGCCCTTGATGTCGCGCGTGTTGATCGGCTCGATCAGCGCCAGCCGGCCGCTGTTGGCGCAGGCGTCGGCGGCGCGCCGGAGGTTCTCCTTGAAGACCTGCAGACAGGCTTGCCTGCTGGTACCGGCGGGCTGGACGCCTGCCATGATGTGGATCATCGGGCAGGCGAGCGCCTGGGCGTAGGCCAGCGCCTGGTCGAGGGCCGCCTCGAAGTCGGCCTCGCGACCGGGCAGGCCGGCCAGGCCCCGCTCGCCGGCCGCGAAATCGCCGGGCGGCGTGTTCAGCAGCACGAGCTCAACGTCGCTCGCCACCAGGCGGTCGTGCAGCTCGGCCGCCTCCGCCACGTACGGGAACTGGCATTCGACCGCCTTGAAGCCGGCGGTCGCCGCGGCCTCGATCCGGTCGCCGAACGGCCGGTCGCTGAACATCGTGCTGATGTTGGCGGCAAAGCGCGGCATGGCTCACCTCCTCGAGCTTTGCTGCTCTTCTACACGAGCAGGGCGCCGCCGCCGAGCCCTTCCTTCGGCGCGCCGCCTCCCGCCCGGGAGCGATCCACGCGCGCGCAAAGGCTCAGTAGGCGAGCTCGCTGAAGACCGGATCGACCGAGTTGCCCCAACGGCCGTGGTAGAGGGCGAGCAGGCCCTCCGCGGGCGTCCGGCCGGTCTCGGCGATGCCGCCGAGCGCTGTCAGGAACTGGCGCTCGTCCTGGCCGGCCCAGTCCTCCTCGGCGCGCCGCCTGAGGCCGGTGTCGGCGAGCTCGAGCATGCGCTTGGCCAGGTCCTGCACGGTGCCGCCGCGGAACGGCGTCTTGAGGCCGTGTCTCGGCACCTCGGCGCGCAGATGGGCGTGCTCCTCGAGGCGTCCAGTCCCTGATCCACTCGTAGGCCGCATCGAGCGGCTCGTCGTGGTAGAGGACGCCCACCCAGAGCGCCGGCAGCGCGCACAGGTTCCGCCAGGGCCCGCCGTCGGCGCCGCGCATCTCGAGGAAGCGCTTGAGGCGGACCTCGGGGAACAGCGTCGTCAGGTGATCGTTCCAGTCGGTCAAGGTCGGGACCTCGCCCGGCAGCGCCGGCAGCCGGCCGGCCAGAAAGTCGCGAAAGCTCTGGCCGCTCGCGTCGATGTATTTGCCGTCGCGGTAGACGAAGTACATCGGCACATCGAGCGCGTGCCGGACATAGCGCTCGAAGCCCATGCCCGCCTCGAACACGAACGGCAGGATGCCCGAGCGGTCGGGGTCGGTGTCGGTCCAGATGTGGCTGCGATAGCTGAGAAAGCCGTTGGGCCGGCCTTCGGTGAACGGCGAGTTGGCGAAGAGCGCGGTCGCCACCGGCTGCAGGGCGAGGCCGACCCGGAACTTCTTGACCATGTCGGCCTCGGAGTCGAAGTCGAGATTGACCTGGATCGTGCAGGTCCGCAGCATCATGTCGAGGCCGAGGCTACCCTTCTTGGGCATGTAGGCGCGCATGATCCGGTAGCGGCCCTTGGGCATCCAGGGAATGTCCTCGCGCTTCCATTTGGGCTGGAAGCCGAGGCCGAGCATGCCGATGCCGAGCGGGGCCGCGACCGTGCGCACCTGGTCGAGGTGCTCGTGGACCTCGCAGCAGGTCTCGTGCAGGGTCTTGACCGGCGCGCCGGAGAGCTCGAACTGGCCGCCGGGCTCGAGGGTGATGTTGGCGCGGCCGCGCTGGAGCGCGATCGGCCGGCCGGCCTCGAGGATCGGCTGCCAGCCGAAGCGCGCGGCCAGGCTCTCGAGCAGCGCCCGCACGCTGCGCTCGCCGTCGTAGGGCAGCGGCCGCAGGTCGTCGTGGGTGTAGCCGAACTTCTCGTGCTCGGTGCCGATCCGCCAGTCGCTCTTCGGCTTGCTGCCGGCCTCGAGATACGCGACCAGCTGGCGCTCGTCGGTGATCGGCTCGCCCTGGGCTTGTGGCGGAGCGGACATGGGAGGACTCCGATGGATGGGGACAATCAGGTGGTATCGAAGCTCTCTGCCGTCGAGCCATGGATCGCAGAAGCCGCCATTGAGGGCAGGGCCCGGGGCTTGTCAAGCCCGGGTGCCCGACCCATCCGGTGCGCGGCTAATGGCAACCGGTCCCTCGCCGGACCGCGCGCGCAAAGATTGACGCCCGCGGCCCCCGCTCGCAGTCTGGCGTCGGCAGAACGAGGGGACCGCATGGCGAAGCACCGGATTGCGGCGATTGCGGGCGACGGTATCGGCCAGGAGGTGATCGCGGCCGGGCTCGAGGTGCTGCGCGCGCTGCAGACGCGCGCGCCCGGGCTCGAGATCGAGGTCGAGGCGTTCGACTGGGGCTCGGCCTGGTACCGCGCCCACGGCCGGATGATGCCCGAGGACGGCCTCGAGCGGCTCAAGGGCTTCGATGCGATCTATTTCGGCGCGGTGGGCGCCCCCGACATCCCGGACGACGTCACGCTCTGGGGGCTCAGGCTCGCGATCTGCCAGGGCTTCGACCAGTACGCCAACGTCCGCCCGGCGCGCCTCTTGCCGGGCGTCACCGGCCCGCTCCGGAACGCGGGCGCGGCCGACCTCGACTGGATCGTGGTCCGCGAGAACACCGAGGGCGAGTATGCGGGCGCCGGCGGCCGGGTGCACCGCGGCCTGCCCGAGGAGGTCGGGACCGAGGTCGCGATCTTCACGCGCAAGGGCTGCGAGCGGATCATGCGCTTTGCCTTCGAGCTCGCCCGCAGGCGCGCGAAGAAGCTCCTGACGCTCGTCACCAAGTCGAACGCGCAGCGCCACGGCATGGTCCTCTGGGACGAGGTCTTCTTCGAGCTCAGGACCGAGTTTCCAGACGTCGCGACCGACAAGGAGCTGGTCGACGCCATGACCACGCGCATGGTGCTCAAGCCCGGGAGCCTGGACGTGATCGTCGCGACCAACCTGCACGCCGACATCCTCTCCGACCTCGCCTCGGCGCTGACCGGCTCGCTCGGCGTCGGCCCGACCGCGAACCTCAACCCGGAACGGAAATACCCCTCGATGTTCGAGCCGATCCACGGCTCGGCCTTCGACATCACGGGCCAAGGCATCGCGAACCCGATCGCGACCTTCTGGACCGCCGCCCTGATGCTCGATCACCTGGGCGAGCCCGCGGCCGCGACCCTCCTGATGCGCGCGATCGAGCGCACGCTCGCGGCCGGCGACCTGCTGACCCCCGACCTCGGCGGCGGGCCACGACCGCAGAGGTCACCGCCCGGGTGTGCGATCTGTTGCGCGGCGCGAACGTCTGAGCCGGCCCCTTGGCGAACCGTCGGCTTCTGCCCCTGCCCGCTTGCCTCATGGCGGCGATGCTCGGCGCGAGCGCCTTTGCCGGTGTCGCTCTGGCGGAGCCCGAGCTGACGCGGACCGTCGGCAAGTGGATCGTCGTCTGCGAGCGGACCGAGGCGGGCGGGAGCACCTGCGAGCTGCGCAACGATGAGCAGGGCAAGCCCGCGCTCGAGCAGGCAAAGCTGCTCTCGCTGACCCTGCACGCCGGCAGCCACGAGGCCGAGGGGCTGGTCCGGATCGCCGACCTCGAGCTGGCGCCCCGGCTCGACGTCGAGATCGCCTTCGGCGACCGCAGGCTCGCGGCCGAGGGCGTCGGCCGGCACGGCCGGCTGGCGGCGCGCTTTACCCTGCGGGCGTCGGAGATCCCGGGCTTCGCGAGCGCCGGGACGGTACGAGTGCGCTTCGTCGACCAGCAGGCCAAGGCCCATGAGGTGGCTTTCCCGACCGCCGGCCTCGCGGACGCGCTGACGCTCGCGAGCGCGCATCTGTAGCCCCCGGCACCGTCGCCTCAGGCAATTCTGGCCGGCGTTGTTGACGCGGCGGCTGCGGCGGGGATGATCGGGCTCGACGCGTGGAAGAGAGGGGCCGTCATGGACAAGCCGGAAGTTCTGCAGATGATGCCGATCACGCCCAAGGTGCAGGAGCAGGCGGACGCGGCGTTCACGCTGCGCAAGCTCTGGGACGCGCCCGATGCCGAGGCGTTCGTCCGCGAGGCCGGGCCCTGGGTGCGCGGCGTCTTCACCAACGGCATCATCGGCGCCGGCAAGGCCCTGCTCGATGGCCTGCCCAAGGTCGAGATCGTGGGCGTCTATGGGGTCGGGACCGATGCGGTCGACCTCGCGACCGCCCGCGCGCGCGGCATCCGCGTGACCAACACCCCGGAGGTCCTGACCGTGGGCGTGGCCGAGCTCGGCATGGCGCTGCTGCTCGATGTCGCGCGCCGGGTCGCCTGCAACGACCGCTACGTGCGCGCCGGGCGCTGGCCCACCGAGGGCGATCCGGTGCTCGCCAACGCGCTCGCCGGCAAGCGGATCGGCATCTTGGGCCTCGGGCGGATCGGCAAGGCGGTGGCGAGGCGCGCCGAGGCCTTCGAGATGAAGGTCGTCTATCACGGGCCGCACCGGAAGGCGGACGTCGCTTACGACTATTTCCCGGACCTGGTCGAGATGGCGAAGGCGGTCGACTGTCTGATGGTGACCTGTCTCGGCGGCCCGACCACGGCGGGCCTGGTCGGCCGCGACGTGATCGAGGCGCTGGGGCCGCAGGGCTGGCTGATCAACGTCGCGCGCGGCTCGGTGGTCGAGGAGCCGGCGCTGGTCGAGGCGCTCGTGAACGGCCGCCTCGGCGGCGCGGGCCTGGACGTGTTCGCCAACGAGCCGGACGTGCCCGAGGCGCTGCTCGGGCTCGACAACGTCGTCCTGCAGCCGCATCAGGCGAGCGCCACCTGGGAGACCCGCGACGCCATGGGTCAGCTCGTGCTCGACAACCTGAAGGCGCACTTCGCCGGCCAGCCGCTGCTGACCCCGGTCGTCTGAAGGAACGCCTCGCCGAGGCCGGGCGGGGCTGGGCCGCGGTCAGGCGGACCCTCTCATGTGCTTGCGCTCTCGAGCAGCCAGCGGTGGGCGGGCTCGGTGTTGAAGCGCCAGACCCGCCTGGGCCCGGCCATCACGTTCAGGTAGTAGAGGTCGTAGCCGTGCGCCGTGCCGCAGGGGTGATAGCCCTTGGGTACCAGCACGACGTCGCCGTCCTCGACGGCAAGCGTCTGATCGAGCGAGCGGTCGTCGGTATAGACCCGCTGCAAGGCAAAACCCTGAGGAGGGTTGAGCCGGTGGTAGTAGGTCTCCTGCAGCTCGCTCTCGTGCGGCAGGTTGTCGGTATCATGCTTGTGGCTCGGGTAGGACGACCAGCAGCCGGACGGCGTGATCACCTCCACGACCAGGAGCGAATGGGCGGGCTCGCTCTCGGGCAGGATGTCCTGGACGTGGCGGGTATTGGTGTCCTTGCCGCGCTTCGAATAGGCCACCTGGTCGGGGCCGATCAGGCGGGCCACGTGGGCGCCGCCGCCCGGGGCCGAGCAGACGCCGAGCTCGAGGCCGGTCGTCGCCTCGATCTCGTAGCGGCCGCCTTTGGGCACATAGACCGAGTGCGGCTTCTTGCCCTCGAACGGGCTCATGCGTTCCCCGACCTCGCCGAAGTCGTGGCCGCCCGCGCGGATCCGCGCCTTGCCGCCGATCAGCACGAGACACGCTTCGCGCCCGCCCGTCTCCGCATCGAGGCCCTGCCCAGGCTTCAGCCTATAGAGCTCGAACCCGACATGCCCCCAGCCGGCGCTCGCAGGCGTCACCCGATGGACGAGGCCCTGCCGGTCGGGCGCATGGTTCTTCAAGAGCAGATCGGGCATCGCTCTTCCCCCTCCACCTCTCAGTCGAGCCGGACCAGGCGGCCGGTCTGGGTGCTCTCGAGCGCGGCGTCGGCGAGACGGAGCGCCTCGCGGCCGTCGCGGTAGGTGACCATGGGCGTCTTGCCCTGCTCGACGCAGTCGACGAAGTGGGAAATCTCGGCGTTGTAGGCGGGCGTGTAGCGCTCGATGAAGAAGTTGAGGACGGGGTCCAAAGCTTCGGTCGCGGAGGCACCCCAGAAGGAGAGCGTGGTCGGCCGCTGGTTGGCGACCTGGAGCATGCCATTGGCGCCGAACGCCTCCACCCGCTGGTCGTAGCCGTAGGCCGCGCGCCGGCTGTTGCTGATCTGGCAGATGGCGCCGCTCTTCGCGATCAGCGTGATCATCGCGGCGTCGATGTCGCCCGCCTGCGCGATCGCGGGATCGACCAGATGGGCGCCGATCGCCTGCACGGCTGCGATGTCGCCCATCAGGTAGCGGGCCATGTCGAAGTCGTGGATGGTCATGTCGCGGAACAGGCCGCCCGAGACCTTGATGTAGGCAATCGGCGGCGGGCCAGGGTCGCGGGACGTGATCAGGACCTGCTCGAGTTTTCCGATTTCGCCCGCCTGGATGCGCTCGCGGAGCGCCTTGAAGGACGGATCGAAGCGGCGGTTGAAGCCCACCATGATCGTGGCCCCCCGGTCCTTGATCCGCGTCCAGCAGGCATCGACCTTGGCGAGATCGAGGTCGATCGGCTTCTCGCACAAGACGGCCTTGCCGGCCTCGACCGCGCGCGGCAGGAGGTCGAGGTGGGTGTCGGTCGAGGATGCGATCAGCACCGCCTGGACAGCGCGGTCCGTCAGGATCTCGTCGACCTCCCGCGCCTTCTTGGCGCCGGTCGCCTCAGCGGTGCCGGCGGCGGCGGCATCGGCGACGTCGTAGGCCCAGACCAGCTCGGCTCGGGGATGGCGGGCGAGGTTGTGGGCGTGCATACGGCCGATGCGGCCGCAGCCGAGAATGGCGAATTTGACCATCGTCATCTACTCACGAGGAGACCGCCTTCGCGGTCGGTTGGTTGTCGGAAAAAACCGGCGGCCGCAGCCGGTCCCAGGCCTGGATCAGGCGGGCATAGCTCGCGGCCATGCGGGCGGTCGCGGTCGCATCGTCGATCTCGCCCCGCAACCAGGCCTGCGCAGGCTGCCCAAAGATCGTGCGCCCGATCGCGAAGCCCTTGCAGACCGGCTGGCGGGCGGCGCGCGCGAAGCTCGCCTCGAGCTCGGCCGCAGGCGCATCCAGGCCCAGCAGGAGCACGCCCCGGCAGTGCGGGTCATGGCGCTGGATGACCTCGGCGATCCGCTGCCAGGCGGCATCGCTCGCGGGATCGGGAAGCTTCCACCAGTCGGGATAGATGCCAAGCTCATAGAACTGCTCGAGGGCGCGCGCGAGCGTTCGCTCGTCGACCGGGGCTTCGGATTTGCTCGGTATGATCTCGAGCAGCAGCTCGTGGAAAGTTCTGCGGCAGGCGTCGAACAGGCGGAGGGCCTGGGCTGCCTGCTCGGCGCGCAGCGGCTCCGGATCATCCGGGTGGTAGAAGATCAGGCATTTGACGCAGTGTGCGACCGGCCATTCGCGAAGGGTGCAGCCGACATCGGCGCCGCCCTCGAAGCGGATCGGCAGCGAACCCGGCACTTCGATCGGTCGGCCGATCCACAAAGCCCCGCCGGCGGCATCCCCGGTCGCATCGTCGAGCGCTGCCTGGCCGAGCCGGCCGTCGAGCAGGATGCCGGCGTCCGGCCGTCCGTGCGAGGCCTGTCGCGACGCCTGGAGGCAGAGCTTCTTGAGGTGGGAAATATGCTCGCGAGTGACTTCGGCGGCGTCCGCCATCGCCTCAATCTGGGCGCGATGGTCGAAGGCCATCGCCAGCACCTGCGGCCAAGCGCGCGTGCGGGTGGTCGACCAGTGGATCTGCTCGAGCCCGGCGTCCTTGCGCAACGCTCGCTCGGTCGAGCCATGCTCCAGAAAGTGGGAAAGCTCGGTCCAGCTCGGCACCGCCGGTGCGCAGCCGTGGCGCGAGACCGCGAACGCGCCGCAGGCATTGGCGTACTTGCAGCAGTCCTCGATCGGCGCATCGCGCAGATAGCCGCGCAGAAACCCGCTCATGAAGGCGTCGCCCGCGCCCAGAATGTTGAAGACCTCGATCGGGAAGCCCGGGCCCTTGATGCCTTGCTCGATGTCGGGGGGGATCGCGCGATCGAACACGGTGCAGCCCATGGGCCCGCGCTTGACGACGATCAGGGCCTTAGACGCCAGCTCCCGGATCCTGCGGCAGGCGTCGAGCGTGTCGGTCGAGCCGCCCGCGATGTGGATCTCCTCCTCGGTGCCGACGACCACGTCGCAATCCGGCAGGATGGTCTGGAGGTGGGCGGAGACGCCGGCGCTCGCGACGAAACGCTCCTCGCCGAGGCCGAGCCCGGTCAGGCCCCAGAGCACCGGGCGGTAGTCGATGTCGAAGATCACCCGGCCGCCGTGCTTCTTCATGAGTCGGATCGCCTTCTTGCTCATGGCATCGAGGTTGGGCTTGGAGAAGTGGGTCCCGGAGACCACGATCGCACCTGCGCTCGCGATATAGGCCTCGTCGACGTCGTCCTCGGTCAGCGCGGCGTCGGCGCAGTTCTCGCGCACGAAGATCAGCGGAAAGGTGTGCTCGTCGCGGATGCCGAGGATCACGAGGGCCGTCAGGCGCGAAGGGTCGGTCTTGACGCCTTGGATGTCGACGCCTTCGGCCGCCACCGTCTCCTTGATGAAGCGGCCCATGTGCTCGTCGCCGACCGCGGTGATGAGGCCGGGCCTGAGGCCGAGGCGGGCGGTGCCGACCGAGATGTTGGTCGGGCAGCCGCCGACGTATTTGGCAAAGCTCGCCATGTCCTCGAGCCGGCCGCCGACCTGCTCGCCGTAGAGGTCGACCGAGGCGCGGCCGATGCAGATCACATCCAGCATCTTTGCCATCGGGATTTCCGCCCTCAGGCCGGCAGCTGGGCGATCTCGCGATCGATCCAGCGCATGCTGCGCCCGAGCGCCGCCCCGATGTCGTCCAGGGCGTGCACGCTCGCGGCGAACGGCTCGAACGAGTAGGGCCTGCCGTAGCCCTCCATGAGGGCCACGATCTGGCCGATGTTGCCGATGCGATCGTCCGGCCCGACCAGGACCCGATGCTCGTCGCGCAGCCGCTCGAGCGGCAGGGTGGCGTCCTCGATGCCCGAGATGTGCACGAGCCCGGTGCGCTCCGGGAACATGCGGGGCTCGCCGGAGAGGTAGTGGTGGAAGGTGTCGTGGACGAGACGGAAGCGCTCGCCGAGATCGAGCTCGTCGATCGCCTCGAGCGCATCCGCCTTCAGGCGCAGCGAGCATTCCTCGAAGCCGAGGGGCTCGACCAGGCCGATGATGCCGCAATCGGCCAGGATCGGCGCCAGGCCGCGCAAGGCCTCGCGCAGCTTTGCCTGCCGCTCGCTCTCCGAGGGGCGGTAGTCCGCATCGTTGACCGGGCAGAGCACCAGCGCCGGAGCGCCGCAGCCCTTGGCGTAGCTGGCGAGCGCCCTCGCCTCCCCGGCGCGCGCCTGGTTCCAGTCGTTGAAGCGCTGGAGCGCGTTGATCGAGAGGATCCGCACGCCCTCGGCCGCGGCCGCCTCGCGGACCCGCGCGGGCGGCGTGCCGTCGACGATCGCGACGCCTTCGAGGTCGTTGCGGATCTCGATCTGGTCGAGGCCGAGACCTCTGGCCAGCGCAGCGAGTTCGGCGACCGTCAGGCGCGGCGCCACCATGTGATTGACGGCGAAGGTCAGCAGATGGCTCACGGCGGTTGCTCCAGCGGACTTGGCGACCGGGCCGCGGGCACCTGGCGGCGACCTTCATCGAGATGGGCTCGAGCGGGCGCGCGGCGGGCGAGGCCGTGCCGCCTGTCGGGCGCCTCGAGCCTCGCGACGGATCGCGTGATTGGCGGCTCGCGGAGCCGGTCGTTGGCCTGCTGCGGCGTCCCCGAGCCCGTCGACTATGGAATAGACAGGGGCCTTTGATGCAGCAACATTTTTCACCGGCCCGCCGCAGCCGGCGCCGGGAGCTGCTCCGTCACTGCAGGAGGGCCTTGCGCCCTGGCGCGGGGTCGGCCGGCGCGGCGGCCGGGCTCAGACGAGATCGTCGACCCAGTCGCGCAGCTGGCGCGGCGACAGTTGGCCGAGCCGGGTCGAGGCGACGAAGCCGTCCTTGAAGAGCATCGTCGTCGGCAGGCCGCGGACGCCGTATTTGGCGGGCACCTTCGGATGCTCGTCGACGTCGACCACGCCCACGGTCAGCCCCGCGCGCCGCTCCGCGGCGATCCCGGCCAGCGCCGCCGCCAGGCTCTGCGACGGGCAGCACCAGCTGGCGGCGAACGCGACGATCACCGCTTCGGTCCCCCTGACCGCGTCATCCAGGCTGCCATCGGTGAAGACCTGCATGATCTATCTCCCTGGGCATGTCGTAGATCGGCGGGGACTGCTGGTAAAGATCAGCAACGAACAGTTAACCAAACTTGCAAGGCGAAGTCGACTGGCATTTCATCCCCAAGTTATCCACAGCAGTAGTGGCAGGGCGAGGGCAAGAGATTCAAGATGATCGGAGGGTTTGTTGAGCCGGAAAGCGATTTCCAAACGGCAACCGGCGCGGGCGGCGGCGGCCGCGAGCGGCGCTCGCGACTGGCAAAGCGGCGCCGGAGCCGCTAGCCTCGACGGCGCCCGCTGGCGCCCGGAGCATCGGATGGCGATCACGACCGCTGAGCTCGATTTCGACCCGGCACGGCTGCGCGCCTATCTCGCCGCCCGGCTGCCGGAGCTGCGGGGACCGATGCGGGTCGCGCGGATCGGCGGCGGCCAGTCCAATCCCACCTACCGGCTGATCTTCCCGGACCGGACCGTGGTCCTGCGCAAGCAGCCGGCGGGCGAGCTGCTGCCGTCGGCGCATGCCGTCGATCGCGAGCACCGGGTCATGCAGGCGCTGGCCGCGACCGCCGTGCCGGTGCCGGAGATGCTCCATTTCTGCGCCGATCGGGCGGTGATCGGCACGCTGTTCTACGTCATGGCGGCGCTCGAGGGCCGCGTGCTCCACGACTCGGCGATCCCGGGCGCCACCGCGGCCGAGCGGGCGCAGATGTACGATTCGATGAACGACGTGCTGGCGCGCCTCCACCTCGTCGACTGGCAGGCGGTCGGGCTCGAGGGCTTCGGCCGGCCCGGCAACTACTTCGCCCGCCAGATCCACCGCTGGACCCGCCAGTGGCACGCCTCGAAGACCCGCGCAATCCCGGCGATCGAGCGCCTGATCGCCTGGCTGCCCGAGCATGCTCCGGCCGACGACGAGACCGGGATCGTGCATGGCGACTACCGGCTCGGCAATCTGATGTTCCATGCCAGCGAGCCGCGGGTGATAGCCCTGCTCGACTGGGAGCTCTCGACGCTTGGCCATCCGCTCGCCGACCTCGCCTACAACTGCATGATCTGGCACGCGAGCGCCGCGATGTATGGCGGCATCGAGGGCCTCGACCACGCCGCCCTCGGCATCCCCTCGCAGCGGGACTACGTCGCCCGTTACTGCGAGCGCACCGGCCGCGCCGATGGCATCACGACCTTCCATCTGGCGTTTGCGATGTTCCGCATGGCGGTGATCTTCGAGGGCATCGCGCAGCGGGCCCGGATCGGCACCGCGGCCGCCGCCAACGCCGAGCAGGTGGGCCGCCTCAGCGTCGACTATGCCGAGCGCGCGCTGGCGCTGACCCTCGGCTGAGGGCGTCGCCGGCGCCGGGGCCGCCGCCGGCCGCAGCCGCTCACGCCGCGATCGGGCGCCTGGCTTCCATCTGCACGTGGTCGGGCAGCTTCAGGCTCTTGGCGAACAGCGTGTCGGCGAGCTCGGTATAGACGATGCCGCCGCCGCAGGCGGCGACGAAGTCGATCGCCTCCTGCAGGCTGTCGAACAGCTCGGCGTCCACCGTACAGGCCTCGCTCGCGGCGGTTGCGGTGGTCGGGGCGGTCGTTCCGGTCGTGGCGGTCATGGCGCTCATGGCGGTCGTGGGGCTCCGCTGCCTGCATCCACTCTGCCGATGGTGCCGCGCCGGCAGTGAAGAGACCCTTAACGGCGGCGCCCGCTCACTGCGTGCTGGCCGCCAGGCTGCGACCGGCGATGTAGCGGCTGGCCAGGATGCACAGCTGATCGTCGTGAGGGCCGATCAGCACCTCGGCCCGGGTGCCGGTCAGCCAGACGACCTCGAAGCGAGCGAGGCCGCCGAGCTCGTCGCGCACCGCCTTGATCTTGCCGCAGGGTGCCACCACGGGCTCGGCCTGGCACTGCAGGTGACGCGCGATCAGGCGGCCAAGCGTCGGCTCGCAATGGCTGACATCGGCGCGCCACTCGAAGGCGGCAGCAGGCCCGGCGAGCGCCAGGCCGGCGGCGCCGGCGGCAAGGACGTTACGCAGCATCGCTCATCTCCCTGTCCTGCCGGCGCGGCGCACTCGCCCGCCTGGGCAGGAGCCGGCGATCTCGATCGATCGTGGGGTTCATCAATCATTAGTAGAATATCTAGTCAAGCGATAACAATCAAAACGCCCGGGCCCGCGCGCCGCCCGTTGCCGGGCGCCGGGCGATCGACTAGATATCGCCGATCGGGGCGTGGCGCAGCCTGGTAGCGCATCTGCTTTGGGAGCAGAGGGTCGCGTGTTCGAATCACGCCGCCCCGACCAATCGATCGAGACGGGCTCCTAAGATTAGCTGCCGCCGCGCCCGCCGGCGCCGGACGAGCGGCGCGGACGAGCGCAGGGAGAGGGCGATGCCTCAGGAGGGACCGCGGGTCGGCTGGATCGGCATCGGCCGCATGGGCTACCCCATGGCCGAGCGGCTCCTGCAGGCGGGCCACGCGGTCCAGGTCTGGAACCGGACGCGCGCGAAGGCCGAGCCGCTGGCAGGCCTGGGTGCCGCGGTCGTGGACCGGCCCCGGGACCTCGCCGGCGTCGATGCGCTCTTCACCATGGTCGCGACCGGCGACGATCTCGAGCAGGTGCTGTTCGGGGCCGATGGCGTCGCCGGCGGGGGCGAGGGCCGGATGCCGCGCATCGTCGTCGACTGCTCGAGCATCGGGGTGGATCAGGGCGCGGCGTTGCGGGCCCGGCTCGGCGAGCGGGGCGCCGCCATGATCGCATCCCCGGTCTCGGGCAATGCCAAATGCGTGCGCGCGGGCAAGCTCAGCGCGGTTGCCTCCGGCCCCGAGGCCGCCTATCGGCAGGTCGAGCCGCTGATCCGGACCTTCGCGGCCCAAGGGGTCGCCTACGTCGGCGAGGGCGAACTCGCCCGCTTCTGCAAGATCGCGCACAACGTCCTGCTGGGCGTCGTCATCCAGAACCTCGCCGAGATCACGATCCTCGCGCAGAAGGCGGGCGTGCCGCGCCACGCTTTTCTCGAGTTCATCAACGCGAGCGTGCTGGGCTCGACCTTCACGCGCTACAAGTCGCCGGCCCTCGTCAACCTCGACTGGACCACGACCTTCACGCCGACGCTGCTCCGCAAGGACCTCGACCTCGGGCTGCGGGCGGCGCGCGATCTGGACGTCGCGATGCCGGTCGCCGCCGCTACCCGCGAGGCCCTCCAGGCCCACTTCGGGAGCGCCCAGCAAAAGCCCGACCCCGCCGCCTACCTTCGCCAGGACTTCGCCGCGCTGCTCGAAACCGTAGCCCTGGCCGCTGGTCTTTCGCTGGAGCCCGAGAACGTCCGCGTCCCCACCGGCCTCGAGATCGAGGGCGGCTGAACCCGGCCGCGAGGCCATTGCGCGGACGCCAGGCGTCGCGCGCGGATGCTGCAGACGAAGTCGCCCCGGGCGCCGCCCGTCGGCGAACGCGGCCCTTGCCATCGCCCGATGGCTCGTTCATCGGGGAACGCCGGTCGAGTCCGGGCGGGAAGCGAGCGGACCCCGGGAACGGGTGCGCGGGCGTTTGCGCAAAGATCCATGGATCCAGATGGAGGAGCAGGGCGATGTCAGCGCGGGGGCCGGACCTTGGGTCTCGGCATGGGCCTGGTTCGTGCAGCCGCGGCGGCTGCCTGTGTGATGCCGCGGATCCGGCGGTCTGCGAGCGGAACACCGTGCCGGGGCTCTCGCGCCGGCGCCTCTTCGGGGCGATGCTCGGCGGCGGAGCGGCCGCTGCGTTCGCGGGCATCGGGACGGAGGTCGCGGCCCCTGGGAGGGCTTGCGCGCAAAGCGCCCTCAGCCCGGATGACGCCCTCAAAGCCTTGATGGACGGCAACCGGCGCTTCGTCGAGCGACGCCTTTCCTCCTTTCAGGAGGACCTCGACATGCTGATGCAGCATACCGCGGAGAAGCAGGAGCCGTTCGCCTCGGTGCTCGCCTGCGCCAACTCGCGGGTGCCGGTCGAGCTCGTCTTCGACCAGAGCATCGGCCACGTCTTCGTCAACCGCGTCGCCGGCAACATCGCGACCTCGGAGATCATCGCCAGCATCGAATATGGCGCAGCCGTGCTCGGCACCAGGGTCGTCATGGTGCTGGGCCACGGCGCTTGCGGCGCCCTCAAGGCCGCGATCGCCGCCAAGGCGGTGCCGGGGCAGATCAGCTCGCTCTACAGCTATCTCCGGCCGGCGGTGAACCAGGCGAAGGGCGATCTCGACGCGGCGGTCGCGGCCAACGCGCGGATCCAGGCCCAGCTGCTGCGGGAATCCTCGCCCGTCGTCGCGGGCCTGCTGCAGAAAGGCAAGATCAAGGTGGTGGCCGCCGTCTATGACCTCGGCAGCAGCCGGGTGAACCTTTTGGACTGACAGCACGCGGCCGACGCGGCCGCGGCTGTGGCATTGTGGCCACAGCAGATGTCGACGATCGCTCGCGCCGGCAACTTCGGCTTGATTCGACCCCGGCCAACGGTTATCCACAGGATGTGAATAACAATTGATGGACCTTTTTCTAAAATAGTTCACGTGACGCTTTGTACAATACGGTCGCCGGGGCAACCGGCGAAGCCGTGGCCCCACTTCCGGGGTTGGAGGAGGAAACCGCGTGGAGCTGGTCGGCTGACCAGGCCGCGCTTGCGGCACCCGATGGCGGGACTTGGGCAGGCGTTCGCTGGGACGCTCTGTCGGTCGACCATTGGAGACCTTCAAGGTCCAAGGGTGCACGCACGAGCATGGCGCATGCGAAGAGAGTTGCCGGCCTGCCGGCCACGCCGTTGCCAACGGTCGTGCGGCCCCGCGCCGGGCCGCCAAAGCAGGTTGGCTGGTCGGCCAGACCCAGGAACTACCAGCGGCTCGCCTGGTTGACGCTCGCCGCCCTGCTGGCGGGCCCGTGGTTCGTCTGCTTCGCTCTGTGCCTGTTGATGATGGCCGGGCGGCGAGGGGTCGAGCAGGCGTTCTCGGCGGTTGCACGATGATCGGGCAGGATGCGCTGCACGCGAAGGTCGAGGCGGGCGAAAGCCGGCGCACGACGGATGTGCCCAAGGAACGTCGCGCGCAGGTGAGCCAGGGTCCGCCTGCCCACCTCGCCGGGGCGCTGCAGGCAGCGGCCGCCGCCCGCGCCCAGGCCGAGCGCATCCGCCGTCGCCACAGACCGCCCGCTCGCGAGCAGCCGCCGGCCGAGACGTCGACGCCGATCCCGCCTGAGCCTCGAGCTGCGCGGCCGGGCCCGGGCCGATCCTCACAGCCGCGGTTTGCCAAGACGATCGCGGCGGCGCAGCGCATGAGCCCGGCCCTGCAGGATCAAGAGCTGGTTCCGTGGCACTTGAGCCCGCGCGACGAGATCGACCCCAGGAGCTGGCCCCGGCGCTGGCTGACCCGGGTGTTCAAAGGCCGCGCCGGCGGTCGCGAAAGCGAGGCGCCCGGAGCGCACTCGCCGGCCCGGCCCTTGGGTTCCGCTGCCCGGGCGGCACCGATGGACGACCGCACGACGGTCGCCGCGGTCGAGCCGCCGCCGCGCCGCCCGGTGAATGCGCTGGCTCCGGCCGGCGGCGATTGCGGCGCGCTCGTGCGCCGGCCGGGCCTTGGGCCTGCCGCAGCCGATCGCAAAGAGCCACCCGCCCCGGATGGCGTGGCCCGGGTGCTGAGCTTGCTCGCACGCGAGTTTCGCTGGCACGAGGTCTCGGGCGCGGCCATCAGCCGGCGCCGGCGAGCGGCCGTGGCGAGCGCGCCGGATGCCGTGCCGGGCCGCGCGGCGGCAGGCGCAACGCCCACAGGCATGGCGAGGCTGCCCGTGGTGGCATCGGGCGGCGGCATGGTTGCCTGGCCCGGCGGCGGGCTCGCGCGCGTCCAGGCGGAGATCAGGCCTGGCAGGCGCAGGCCAGCGGCGGCGCCGCGCCGGCGGACCGCTTCCGCTCGATCACGGGCGGCCATTTTCCTGATCAGCTGCGGGGTGTTTGCAGGCTTCGCGCTCGGAATCGTCGCGAGCGGCGGGGCTCCGGTCAAGGGCCTCGATTTCGGCCAGATCGCTTCGCGCCTGGATGCGCTGCTGCCGCGTTCCACGACCGCCCCGGCACCAGCGCGCACCCCGGATGACGCAGGGACCGCGCGGCCGGCGGTCGATCCCGAGCGGCCCGGCCAGGACGACAGGGCCGACGGGTCGCAAGGCGCACACCCGGCGCCGTTGGCGAGCGGTTCGAGCGCGGCCGCCGATCGACGGCCCGCCGCGGCCGCGCCGGCTGCGGACGAGCCCTCCTGGGCCGCGTTCTACGGCCGTGGCCATCGGGCCCAGTCCGAAGGCGATCTCGTCGCCGCGACACATTGGTATCGCGAAGCCGCCCGGCTCAACCCCCATCATCCCGCCATCCTGTACGATCTCGGCTACGTGCTCCAGATCCAGGGTGACATCGATGCCGCGATCGCTCAGTACCGCAAGGTGCTGACCCTCAATCCCAATCACGCCTATGCTCAATATGATCTCGGTTTCCTGCTGCAGAAGAAAGGAGACAAAGAGGGCGCAATGATCCAATACAAGAAGGCGGCGAAACTGAATCCGGACAATCCCTACATTTATTTTGACTGGGCGCGCATTCTGGAAAGCAACAACGATCTGGCGGGCGCCCGAGCGCGCTACGAGAAGGCGGCGGAGCTGGCGCCGCAGCAGCGGCCGGGCACCGACGCCCGCCGCCGGTTGGCCGCCCTCAATGCGAGGATGGACGAGCCATGAACGGCCGGCGGACGGGCTAGCGCGGCAGGCTCGCGGGCGCGGCGGCGGCGCCGCGGGCGACGAAGGCGAGGTCGGCGACCAGGGCACGGCTCGTCGTGTGGGTGTTGTCGGTGTCGGCCTGGATCGCGATCTGGCTCGGGTTCTGCGGCGGCTCGCCGAACGTCTGCTGGTAGTCGGCGGCGACGTCGACCTGCTCCTCGAACCATTGGCCGGTCGGGCTGTCGGCCGGGCGCAGGATCTTGATGATGCCGGCATCGCCCAGGTAGGGGCTTTTCACCAGCTCGCCGCGTTCGCCGCGGCCGCAGAAGACGTAGCGCAGCACGCGGCCGGGCGCGTCCGCGCCGGCCCAGGATTCGACCAGCGGCCGCTTCATCCGGTCGAGCAACGAGGCCTCCCCGGGCCGGTAGGGGAAGCCGACGTAGAGCGCGAGCGAGCAGTCATCCTCGCCCTTGACCGCGAGGTCGGTCGTGGGCGCCGCCTGGTCGACCCGCCAGCGCCAGCGGAGGATCGGGCGCTGGCCGAGGTCGACGTCGAGCGGCTTGTAGAGGGTCGAGACGCTGTCGCTCGAAGCCACCTCGATCGCGCCCTCGGGGCCAAGGCTGAAACTGGTTTTCCGCTTTGCGCGGGTTGGGCAGCTCGCGCCAGCCCTGGGCCTCGAGCTCGGGCGCGAGCACGGCCCGGGCGAGCCCGGGCATCAGGCCGAGCAGCACAACGACGGCGAGCAGGCTCGCCCGCCGCCCGAACTCGAAGCCGGTCAGAAAGTTCGTGCATCGCCCGCCACCGGTTGTGCTTCTCGCAGCCGCGCCAGCGACCCGCCGGGGCGCAGGTTCCAACGCGATGCTAACCGGAAAAAATCAGGCGGGCCAGAGCTGGTTCGCGACCTCGACCACGCGCGCGAGCTTTTGCCATTGATCGTCCTCGGAGAGCTCGTTGCCGTGGACGGTCGAGGAGAAGCCGCATTGCGGGCTGAGCGCCAGCTGGTCGAGGGGGACGTAGCGGGCGGCGGCCTCGATCCGGCGGATCAGCGCATCCTTGGTCTCGATCTCGGGGCGCTTGCTGGTCATGATCCCGAGCACGACGGTCTTTCCGGGTGGCACGAAGCGGAGCGGGGCAAAATCGCCGGAGCGGGCGTCGTCGTACTCGAGGAAGAAGCCATCGAGGGCGAGCTCGTTGAACAGGATCTCGGCGACCGGCTCGTAGCCGCCGGCGGCGACCCAGGCGCTGCGGAAGTTGCCGCGGCAAAGGTGGATGCAGACCGCCATGTCGCGGGGCCGGCCCTCGATGGCGGCGTTGATCAGCCGGCAGTAGGTGCGCGGCAGCTGGTCGGGGTCGTCGCCGCGGGCACGGGTCGCCTCCCGGATGCTCGGATCGCAGAGATAGGCGAGGTTGGTGTCGTCGAGCTGCAGGTAGCGGCAGCCGCGGGCCGCGAGGTCGGCGATCTCGGCGCGATAGGCGGCGGCGAGGTCGGCATAGAAGTCCTCGAGGTCCGGATAGACCTCTGCGCTGATCGCGGCGCGCCCGCCCCGGAAATGCAGCATCGAGGGCGAGGGGATGCAGACCTTGGCCGTGCGCGTCGTGCAGCCCTGCAGGAAATCAAAGTCCAGGCCCTGGATTGGGGCCGGGTGCCGGAGCCGGCCGGTGACCCGCATGACCGGCGGCCGGAAGCCCACCTCGGTGCCGTCGTCGCGGCGGAAGCTCGCGCTGAAGCTGCCCTCCCCGACGCTGACGCCCGCGAGGCGCTCGAGAAAGTCGACGTGGAAGAAGGTGCGCCGGAACTCGCCATCGGTGATCGCCTGGAGGCCGAGGCCTTCCTGCCGGCGGACCGCCTCCTGGATGCAGTCGTCCTCGACCGCGCGCAGCTCCTCGGCGCTGTCCTTGCCCTCGGCACGGCGCGCGCGCGCCTCGAGCAGCCGCCGCGGCCGCAGCAGGCTGCCGACGTGGTCGGCAGGGAATGGCGGCGTCGTCATCGCCTTCGCCTCCTCCTGATGCCAGCGAATGAGGTGCGGGCCGCAACCTTCCCTGTCAACCCCGGCAGAGCCAGCGCGGGTTCACGGGCGGGTGCCGGCTCTGCTAGAATGGCAAGGATGACCGCCGGAGCCCCGACCGTGACCGCCGAGCTGCGCCCGACTTACGATGTGTTCCTGGACTGCCGCGGCCTCGTCTGCCCGATGCCGCTGGTCAAGACCCGGCAGGCGTTGATGGTGGTCGAGCCCGGCGCCACGATCTGCGTGCTGGCGACCGATCCGGCCTCGGTCGAGGATTTTTCGAGCTTCTGCGAGGTCACCGGGCACAAGCTCCTGAAGAGCGAGCAGAGCGAGCAGATTTTCATCTACGTGCTCGAGAAGGTCTGAGCGCCGCCACGGCGCGGGCGGCACGTCGCGCGGCGGGACAGAGCGGGCCGAAGCTGGCATGATGTTGGCGTGTGCGCTCGAAGGAGGCTTGCGGCCATGCCGCCCATGCTGGATGTGGCGCTCGTGTTGCAGCGGCTCTCGTCGTTGCCGGTCGAGGTGCACGGGCCGGGCAGCGTCGCGCTCGCCGCCGGGGCGGCCACGGGCAAGCTTCTGGTCCTCAAAGAGGGCGTGGTCGAGGTCGTTCGGGATGGCGTGCGCCTCGCCGAGGTCAGCGAGCCGGGCACGATGTTCGGTGAGCTGTCGCTCCTGCTCGGCCGGCCGCATACCGCCGACGTCCGGGCGGTCGAGCGCTCGACCTTTCACGTCGCGGACGGCCGCAGCTTTCTCGAGATCGATCCGAGCGCGGCCCTCTACCTGGCCGTGGTCCTGGCCGGCCGCCTGGACCTCGTCAACAGCTACCTGATCGAGGCCCGCAGCCAGCTCCGGCCGGCCGAGCGCGGCAGCGTGTTCGATCAGATGATCGACAACATCGCCCAGGCGCTCCGCTTCGGGCCACCGCTGTGATGCCCGCGGCTGGCGTTTGCGAACGCGGGGCTTTGCCGGGATCGGGGCTGGCTCTCAGCGCTTGGCGGAATGGGGGCTGGCGGCGCCGGCGATCTCCTGCGCGAGCTCCAGGAGCCGCAGCTCGATGGCGCGCAGCCGGCCGAGCGCCTCGACCTCGGGGCATTCGCGCGCGGCCGCGGGCAGGCCCTGCTGGAGGACGACCTGGCGCCTGCCGTCGGTCGCGATCATGATCCGGGTCGTGCCCGCGTGCGGATCGGGTGGCGCCCTGCGGCCGCTTGCGCTCGCCGCCGCGCGGCGGGCGCGAGCGCCCGCGACCTCGCGCTCGAGGGCGGCCGCGTCGATCTCGAAGAAGCGGCTCCGATCGAGCGCGAACGCCAGCAGGTCCTGCAGCCGGCGCGGGGTGATCCGGCCTTCGGCGGGGCGGCCGCCGGCGAGGCGCGGGCCGACGGTGACCCGGCCGCCGGCGCGCAGGACGAGATCGGGGGCGGCATCGGCCATCTCGCGAGCGCCTTCCGAGGCGCGCCACTCGATGACGATCGCCTCGGGATCGGCCGGCAGCTCGTGGGTCATGGCAACAGCCTCCTTGGCGGCGATCGCCGGGCCGGCGCCGCGGCCGACCGCTCCCTGAGCGCGAACCGGGTCTAGCCCGGCGCGATCTCGAATTCCGCGGCGGTGAAGGCCTCGGTCAATGCCGCGTGGCCGATCATGGCCATCTCGAGCGGGTTGGCTTTCTTCGGGTCCTGCTCGGCCTCGACCACGACCCAGCCGCGATAGCCGATCTCCGCCAGCACCTTGGCAAAGGGGGCAAAATCGATCGAGCCGTCGCCCGGCACCGTGAACACGCCCTCGATCACGCCCTTGAGGAACGACCAGCGCTCGGCTTTGAGCCGGTCGAGGACCTCCGCCCGGATGTCCTTACAATGCACATGGTTGATGCGCGCGCCGTGACGCCTGGTGGTGGCGAGGACGTCGCCCGCGGCGAAAGTCAGGTGGCCGACGTCGAGCAGCAGGCCGACCGAGGTGTCGGTGTTGGCCATCAGGAGATCGATCTCGCGCTCGGTCTCGACCACCGTGCCCATGTGGTGGTGATAGGTCATCGGGCAGCCCTCGGCCCTCAGCCAGTCGGCGAGGTCCGTGAGCTTCTCGCCGTAGCGCTTGAACTCCTCGTCGGGCATGACCGGGCGGTCGTCGAGCGGGTGGTCGATCCGGTTCTGGACCGTGTCCGTGGTCTCGGCGTAGAGCAGCACCGGCGCGCCCAGCTCCTGATAGAGGCGGAGCTGCTGGCGCAGGCGGTTTTTTTCGGTTTCCAGGGCGCTGTAGCGAAGCTCGCCCGAGAACCAGCCGGTGATCAGCCTGAGGCCGTGCGCGTCCAGGATCGGCCCGAGCTCCTTGGGCTCGAGCGGGAACTTGATGCCGTTCTCGACGCCCTGGTAGCCGGCCGCGCGCGCCTCGGACAGGCACTGCTCGAGGCTGATGTCGCCGCCGAGCTCCGCCAGATCGTTGTTCGACCAGCCGATCGGCGCGATCCCGAGCCGGATCGGTCCCGCCTTCGCCGGCGTCCCGCGCGCGGCCATGGCTCAGACCCCGATCCGCTGCTTCTTGGCGCCCGCTTCCTGGTCGGCACGCGCCTCGCGGACCTCCTTGCGCCGGCTGACCTCGGGCACGGCCACGTCCCACCAGGCATCGCCCGGCGTCCACTGATGGGCCTGCACGTCGATCACGATCACGTAGGTGCGATCGGCGGCTTTGGCACGCGCGAACGCCGCCTCGAGGTCGCCGATCCCGTGCACGTGCTCGGCAATCGCCCCCATGCTCTCGGCGTGCTTGGCGAAGTCGACGCTGACCTCGCGCTCGATCCGGCAGTCCTTGATCAGGTTGTTGAAGGACGGGCTGCCCTTGGCGTTCTGCAGGCGATTGATGACCGCAAAGCCGCCATTGTCGCAGACCACGACGATCAGCTTGTGACCGGTGAGGACCGAGGAATAAATGTCGGAGTTGAGCATCAGGTAGGAGCCGTCGCCGGTGAACACGATGACATCGCGGGCGGGCTCGGCCATCTTCGCCCCCCAGCCGCCCGCGACCTCGTAGCCCATGCAGGAGAAGCCGAACTCGCAGTCGAAGGTGCCGACGGTCTTGGCCTTCCAGATCTTGCAGAGCTCGCCCGGCAGGCCGCCGGCTGCGGTCAGCGCGAGATCGGTCGGATCGCAGGCGCGGTTGATCGCGCCGACCACATGGGCGTAGGACGGCACCTCGACGTTGGTGGGCCCCGAGTGCTGGTCGACCGTGCGGTTCCAGAGGGCGTATTCCTTGGCCGCGCGCTCGAGCCAGGCGGCGGGCGCCTTCCAGCCGGCGAGACCGGCCGAGAGCTCGCTGAGGCCGACCTGGGCATCGCCGACCACGGCCAGAGCCCGGTGCTTGGTGGCATCGAAGCGGGCGGCATTGAGCGCGATCAGGCGCACCTCGGGGTTGCCGAACACGGTCCAGGAGCCGGTGGTGAAGTCCTGCAGGCGGGTCCCGACCGCGAGCACGACGTCGGCCTCGGCGGCGAGCGCGTTGGCGGACGCGCTGCCGATCACGCCGAGCGCACCGGCGTTGTTCGGATGGTCGTGGGGCAGGACCGCGCGGCCGGCGATGGTCTCGACCACGGGCACGCGGTGGGTCGAGGCGAAGGCCGCGAGCTCGGCGGTCGCCAAGGAATAGTGGACGCCGCCGCCCGCGACGATCAGGGGCTTGGCCGCCTTGCGCAGGAGGGCAGCGGCGGCGACCAGCTGCTCGACGTCGGGCCGCGGCCGCGGCACCCGCCAGATCCGGGGCTCGAAGAACGCCTCGGGGTAGTCGAAGGCTTCGGCCTGGGTGTCCTGGCAGAGCCCGAGGAAGGCCGGGCCGCAGTCGGCGGGGTCGAGCATGATCGCCACCGCCTGCGGCAGCGAGCCGATGATCTGCTCGGGGCGCGAGATCCGGTCCCAGTAGCGGGTCACCGCCTTGAAGGCGTCGTTCGCGGTCATGGTCGGGTCGCCGAAGTGCTCGACCTGCTGCAGCACCGGGTCGGGCACCCGGTTGGCGAAGGCATCGCCCGAGAGCAGAAGGATCGGCAGGCGGTTGGAATGGGCGACGCCGGCCGCGGTCACCATGTTGAGGGCACCCGGCCCGATCGAGCTGGTCGCGACCATGATCTGGCGGCGTTTTTTGGCCTTGGCATAGGCGACCCCGGCCAGCGCCATCGACTGCTCGTTCTGGCCGCGCCAGGTCGGCAGCCGGTCCTGCACCGCCTCGAGCGCCTCGCCGAGGCAGGTGACGTTGCCGTGGCCGAAGATCGCGAACACGCCGCCGAACAGCGGTATCTCCTCGCCTTCGAGCACGGTGCGCTGGGCGCAGAGCCACCGCACCAACGCCTGCGCCATGGTCAGCCGGACCGTCTTCATGGCAACGCCTCCCGAAAGAGCTTTTCTGGTGCCGTACCATCCTACCCGCGGGGCTTTTGATCAAGGCCGACCTCACCGGGCGATCGAGCATCGCGGTGGGGCCATTTGATCCGACCGCGGACATTGATTACGATGCGGGCATCATCGGGATGGGCAGCACGCATGGCGAGCATCACGATCCGGAACATCGAGGACCCGGTGAAGGCGCGGCTCCGCGTGCGCGCTGCCCTGCACGGGCGCTCCATAGAAGAAGAGGCGCGGCAGATTCTGCGCCTTCCTCAGCGATGAGGCGGGGCGGGCCAACCTCGCGGATCTGTCGGAGGCTCTGTTCGGCAGCGAGGGGCTGAAGCTCGAGCCGCATCCTCCGGTCCCGACGCGCGAGCCGCCGGACTTCGGGCGCTGATCGTGCTCGACACCAATGTGATCTCGGAGGCCATGCGGCCGGCGCCAAACCCGCGTGTCATGTACTCGTTGCACACACCGGCGTGCTTGAACGCAAGACCTGACCCTGACCCTGACTTCTCGGGCGAAAAGGTTCCTCGTATCTCTCGACATGTGCGGTCGGAGCGGGCGACTATCGGGACGAGATGGCCTGGTCCCGGCCGCGGCCGGGACCAGGCCGGCGAGCGGGACGCCGGAGGTTCCTGGGTCTCGACAGACCGTGTGTCAGCTCGGCGCCCGCTCGCTCCGCCATTCAAGCCGAACAGTCGATCGGGCTGCAAGCCCGCATACGAGGATGGTGATGACCAACAGCCTCGGACGATTTAAGAGTTTGTGGGTGTCGATGTCAGCGAGGACCGGCTCGACGTCTGCCTGCTGCCCGGCGGCGCGCGGGCCGGGTTCAGCCGGGACCGGCGCGGCATCGCGCGCCTGGTCGCCTGGCTCGCCAGTCAGCAACGCCTGCTGGTCGTGGTCGAGGCCACCGGCGGCCTGGAGCGGACGCTGACGGCGGCGCTCGAGCTGGCCGGGATCGCGGTCGCGGTGGTCAACCCGCGCCAGATCCGCGACTTCGCGCGCGGCCGGGCTGCTGGCCAAGACCGACCGGCTCGATGCCTACGCCCTGGCGCTCTACGGCCAACGGCTGCGGCCGGTGCCGCGCCCGCCGCGCTCGGCGGCCGACCAGGCGCTGGCGGCGCTGGTGCTGCGCCGGCGCCAGCTCGCGCAGGCGATCGAGGCGGAGCACAACCGGGCGCGGCGCACCGAGGAGCCCGTCGGTCCACGCCTCGATCGCGGCGCACCTGGAGCTGGCTCGAGCAGGCGCGTCGGCGAGCTCGAGCGGGCGATCGAACAGCGCCTCGAGGCCAGCCCCTTGTGGCGCGAGCGCGCCGCGCTGCTGGCCACCGTGCCCGGCGTCGGCAAGGTCACCGTGGCGACCCTTCTGGGTCTGCTACCCGAGCTCGGCCAGCTCGACCGTCGCGCCGATCGCGGCGCTGGTCGGGGTCGCCCCGTTCGCCCGCGACAGCGGCCTGATGAAGGGCCGGCGCACGATCTGGGGCGGCCGGGCGCCGGTGCGCGCCGTGCTCTACATGGCAGCTCTGGTCGCGGTCCGCCACAATCCCAGGCTCCGCGCCTTCTACCAGCGCCTGATCGCCGCCGGCAAAGCCAAGAAGCTCGCGCTCACCGCTGCCATGCGCAAGCTCCTGGTCATCCTCAACGCCATCCTCAGGGACCGCCAACCATGGCGCGCACCACAATCAGCTTGACCTGCCAAGACGACGCTGCGTAAGGAACTGACCACGCAGTGGACGAGGACCCAGCAGTGCAGCCGGGGATAAGTTTGGGTAAACTATGAATCCTTCCGCCAATTGGGCGCGATCACTGATGTAGCTGGTCATCGAGATCTCAGGCCTTAGGACCGGCCGAGGATAACACCTTTCCCGGGTCTGATGCCGAACCATAGGCCGTTCAGACTTCGAGGAATGGTTTCGGATAGCAAAAATATATAAGCAAATGGCCTATGCCGAGCACGCGTTGAGATAACTACGACTAAGGGTAACGGTCATACGCCGGGGTACATTAGGCCTGGTGAAACCTCGTAATTCAATATTGACGACAGTGTGGCTCATCCGGCTGCACTTGCTCGATACGCTGATGGTCTGCGAGCGGCCGATCCCTTCGTCAGATTTGAGATGTTCTATCGCGTCATGGAATATTTCTTACTAGCTATCCATAAGGATCAGGTTTGGCTTGCTCTGGTGGTCGGTTGAGGTAGTCTGGCCGGGATGACGCGTGGGTTGGAGGACGCGATGCTGCCGAGCGACTTGCCGGACGATCTGCCGAGCTTTTTGGCCTGTTTCGGGACCGACGAGCAATGCCGGGCCTACCTGTTCCAGGCGCGCTGGCCGGAGGGATTTCGCTGTTCGGCCTGCGGCCACGACCGGGCCTGGGCGCACAAGGCGAGGTTGATCGACGAGTGCACGGCCTGCGGCAAGCAGCACTCGCTGCTTGCGGGCACGATCTTCGAGCAGACCAAGACCGGGCTGTCGCGTTGGTTTCTCGCGATCTACCTGGTGACCTCGAGCAAAGGCGGGATCTCGGCCATGGAGCTCAAGCGCCAGATGGGCTTTGGGAGTTACCAGACCGCCTGGAGTTGGTTGCACAAGATCCGCAAGGCGATGGTCCGGCCGGAGCGTGAGCCGCTGGCGCTGCGGGTCGAGGTCGACGAGACCTATCTCGGTGGGCCCAGGCCTGGCAAGCCGGGCCGCGGCGCCGCGGGCAAGATCAAGGTCGCGGGCGCGGTCGAGAGCGGTCGCGGCCAGACCCGGGGCCGCCGTCTGGGGCGCCTGCGCCTGGCCGTGGTGCCAGATGTCTCGGCCAGGAGCCTCGGCGGGTTTCTGACCGCCGCCGTGGCCAGGCCGGCGACGATCGCGACCGATGGCTGGTCCGGCTACAAAAGGCCTCGTCGCCGCCGGCTACGCCCATGAGCCGCTCAACCTGGCCGCCAGCTGGGGCGACGCGGCGCTCCGCCTGCCGGCGATCCACCTGGTGTTCGGCCTCGCCAAGCGCTGGCTGCTCGGCACCCACCACGGCGCGGTCTCGGCCAAGCATCTGCCCGCCTATCTCGACGAGTTCGTCTTCCGCTTCAACCGCCGCACCGCCAAAAACATGAGCCACCGCTTCGGCCGCTTGATCGAGCATGCCGTCCGCATCCAACCGACCACCTATCGCGCACTCGTCACCACCTGAAGCTCACGGATAGCTAGTTATTTCTTTCCAAACCCACAGAACAAGGCACCCCCACACCTCCCCAATTGCCCGGATTTCAGCGGTAAGGAAGAACGCGAGATCCGGGAACAGGTGCGGTCCTGGGACGAGCTGCGTAGGCGGAGCGTACACCCACGCCCCAGGAGAGACCTGCCCCTGCATCGTGATGATCTGCGCGCGCTACACGAGGTGCGGAAGCATGAGCCCGGCATGGAGCGTCTGGCGAGGTGGCTCCTTGATAACCCGCCGCCGTAGGCTCGTCTCGATGCGCATTCCACGCTGCCTTGAATGGCCAACAGGAGGAACGAGATGGCCAAGTTCGGATATCTAGCGTCAGGTGTAGTAGCTGCCATGTTAGCAACTTCTGTCGCCTCGGCGCAGGAGGTCACCGTGTCTGGCGGCGCGGTCGCAGGTAAAATTCTAAGTGGCTCAGTTGAAGTCGGCCCAAACGCGACGGCCACGATAATCACAGTCCCAGAGAATGGTAGGTTCGTCCTAACGCTGATATGTTCCGGCCCGCTAATAAGCGAGCTCCCGTTCTACGGGTCGACATTCGGGTTCATTGCTCAGACTCCACCCGGCTCCGGGAGCGGCAGATGCGAATCGTTGCTGCCGGGAGTGGCGCTCAATCCGGGCGAGGACATAACGTGCACTAACACCTTTAGTAGTACGACCAACTGTCAAGCGTCGGGCGTCCTGTCGAAGCGTTAGGGAAAAAAGGGTGTCAGCGACTGTCTTGGGAGGTCAAGCTGGTTGTGGTGCGCGCCATGGCTGGCGGTCCTGAGGATGGCGTTGAGGGTGACCAGCAGCTTGCGCATGGCGGCGATCAGCGCGAGCTTCTTGGCTTTGCCGGCCGCGACCGGGCGCTGGTAGAAGGCGCGCAGCGCCGGGTTGTGGCGGATGGACAAAGGTGTCAGGGACAAAAGGTGTGAGGAACCTTTTCGACGCGTCGCAAAAGCGCATAATCAACATCGGATATATTGTCGGACATTCGGCAGATATCGGATGTAAATCCCGAACGTGAAATTGTCAAGGTTTCCTCGATGCCCAGTCATAGCTGGCGTGACGCAAGACATACGCTCGCCGACGCGCTGCCTTTCTATTTCGTATGCGGCGAAAGTGTGGCGTCTCGGGGCGTCCCTGTCGCATGATGCATTTGGCATGATTGCTTTGGGCGCGACCCGCCAAAGCTGAAACAATCGATGGAGGGAGGGAAAAGGGTGTCAGGAACCTTTTCGTAAGGCGAGGCCTCAACGAGCGGCCTGTGGAGGGAAAAGGTGTCAGGAACCTTTTCGTAAGGCGAGGCCTCAACGAGCCTCCTGCAAGGCCTGGAGCTTGGCGCGGACGTTGGTGGAGACGAAGCTCGAGACGTCGCCGCCGAGGCGGGCGATTTCTTTGACGAAGCGGGAGGAGGTGAACTGGTTGGTCTCCGACGCGGTCAGGAACACGGTCTCGATGCCGGGGGCGAGGCGGGCGTTGGTCGCCGCCATCTGGAACTCGTACTCGAAGTCCGAGACCGCGCGCAGGCCGCGGATGATCAGGGCGGCGCCCATCCCGCGGGCGAGGTCGACCAGCAGGCGCTCGAAGGCCTGGACCTCGAGCTTGCAGCCGTTGACGCGGTCGGCCGCCATCAGGGCCTTGGCCTCGTGCTCGACCAGGCGCACCCGCTCCTCGAGGGTGAACATCGGCTCCTTGCCGATGTTGACCGCGACCGCGATCACCAGGCGGTCGACGACCTTGGTCGCGCGCCGGATGATGTCGAGATGGCCGTTGTGGATCGGATCGAAGGTGCCGGGATAGACCCCGGTGCGCAACCCGCTCATGGTTTTCTGCACCTACCCGTCGATCCCTGAGCCATCCGGGCTGTCGTCATCCGGGCCGGCGTCATCCGGACGGTCGCCAGCCGAGCCGTCGCCGTCGGGCTCGCCGCCGTTCGCGCCATGGCCGTCCGGATCGGCGCCGCCGTCGTCGCCGGCCTCGCCGCCGTTGGCTTCGGCGGCGCCCGTCAGGCGCGCGACCGAGACCACGTGCTCGCCTTCGGCGACGTCGAAGAGCGTCACCCCTTGTGTGTTGCGGCCGGCGATGCGGATGTCGTCGACCGGGATCCGGATCACCTGGCCGCGGTCGGTGACGAGCATCACCTGGTCGTCGTCGGCGACCGGGAAGGCCGCGACCACGGGCCCGTTGCGCTTACTCGTCTCGATGTTGATGATCCCCTGCCCGCCCCGGTTGGTGACCCGGTACTCGTAGGCCGAGGTCCGCTTGCCGTAGCCGTTGACGGTGACCGAGAGGATCAGCTGCTGGTGGGCGTCGAGCTCGGCCAGCCGATTGGCGCCGAGCAGCTCGCGCGCGGCCCGGATCGCCGCCTCGGCCTTCTGCAAAGCCTCCTCGGGCGTCTCGGCGCCGCCGTCCTCATAGATGTCCTGGCGCCGCCTTGCCGAATCGTAGCGCAAAAACGCGTCCCGCTCCTCGATCGCGAGCTCGACGTGGTCGAGGATCGACATCGAGATCACCCGGTCGCCGCGGGCGAGGTCCATGCCGCGCACGCCTTCGGAGGAGCGCGAGCGGAACACGCGCACGCTGCTGCCGGCCGGGAAGCGCACGCATTTGCCGCCCTCGGCCGCGAGCAGCACGTCGTCGGCGCCGGTCGCGACCGCGACGCCGATCAGGTGGTCGCCCTCGTCCAGGCCCATCGCGATCTTGCCGCCCGCCGGCACGAAGATGAAGTCGGCGAGCGCGTTGCGGCGGACCTTGCCGCTCGCGGTCGCGAACACGACCGAGAGCGCCTCGTAGGTGCTCTCGTCCTCGGGCAGCGGCAGGACCGCGGTGATCGTCTCGCCGTCGGCCAGCTGCGGGAACAGGTTGATCATGGCCTTGCCGCGCGCCTGCGGGTTGCCCTGCGGCAGCTTATAGACCTTGCGCTTGTAGACCCGGCCCGCCGAGCTGAAGAACAGGACCGGCGTATGGGTGCTGGCGACGAACAGCTGGGCCAGGAAATCGTCGTCGTGGGTCGCCATGCCAACCCGGCCCTTGCCGCCGCGCCGCTGCTCGCGGTAGGTCGAGAGCGGCGTCCGCTTGATGTAGCCGAGCTTGGTCACCGTGACGACCATGTCCTCCTTCTGGATCAGGTCCTCGATGTCGATGTCGTAGTCTTCGCCGGTCTCCAGCGTCGTGCGCCTGGGCGTCGCGAAGCGCTCGCGGACCGCGGCCAGCTCGGCCTTCAGCACCTCGAGCAGGCGCTCGCGCGAGCGCAGGATCTGCAGCAGCTCCTTGATCTTCTCGCCGAGCTCTGAGAGCTCGTCGCTGATCTTGCTGCGCTCGAGCTGGGTCAGGCGCTGGAGGCGGAGGTCGAGGATCGCCTGCGCCTGGCGCTCGGAGAGGCGGTAGCTGTCGTCGGGCCCCGCCGGCGCGGCATCGTCCGGGGCTTCCTCGGCCAGATGCAGGAGCGGCGCTACCTCGCCCAGCCGCCAGTCGCGGGCGGTGAGCTCAGCCTTGGCGGTCGCCGGGTCGGGCGCGGCCCGGATCAGGGCGATCACGGCATCGATGTTGGCGACCGCGACCGCGAGGCCGAGCAGGGTGTGGGCCCGGTCTCTGGCGCGCGCCAGATCGTAGGCGCTGCGCCTGGCGATCACCTCCTCGCGGAACTCGAGGAAGGCGCGCAGCACCTCCATCAGGCCGAGCTGAGCGGGGCGGCCGCCGGCCAGCGCCACGAGGTTGACCCCGAAGGTCACCTGCAGGGCGGTGTGCCGGAACAGCTGATTGAGCACGATGTCGGGGTCGGCCTCGCGCTTGATCTCGATCACCACCCGGGTGCCGTCGCGGTCGGACTCGTCCCGGATCTCGGCGATGCCCTCGAGCCGGCGCTCGCGCACCAGTTCGCCGATCCGCTCGAGCGTGCGGCCTTTGTTGATCTGGAAGGGGACCTCGGTGACGATGATCGCGTCCCGGTCCTTCCTGATCTCCTCGATGTGGGTCTTGCTGCGCAGCAACAGGCTGCCGCGGCCGGTGGCATAGGCCTGCCGGATGCCGCCTTGGCCGAGGATGATGCCGCCGGTCGGGAAATCCGGGCCCGGGATCAGCTCGAGCAGGCGCTCGAACGACAGGTCCGGATCGTCGACCAGGGCAAGGCAGGCGTCGATCACCTCGCCCAGGTTGTGCGGCGGGATGTTGGTCGCCATGCCGACCGCGATGCCGCCGGCGCCATTGACCAGCAGGTTCGGGAACTGCGCCGGCAGGACGGTGGGCTCGCGGTCCGACTCGTCGTAGTTGGGCCGGAAGTCGACCGTGTCCTTGTCGATGTCGGCGAGCAAAGCGTCGGCGGCCAGCGCGAGGCGGGCCTCGGTGTAGCGCATCGCCGCCGGCGCATCGCCGTCCATCGAGCCGAAGTTGCCCTGGCCGTCGATCAACGGCAGGCGCATCGAGAAGTCCTGCGCCATGCGCACCAGCGAGTTGTAGATCGCGTCGCCGCCGTGGGGGTGGTACTTGCCCATGACGTCGCCGACGATGCGGGCGCATTTGCGCGGCGGCTTGCTGTGCTCGTAGCCGCCCTCCTGCATCGCGTAGAGGATGCGGCGGTGGACGGGCTTGAGGCCGTCGCGCACGTCGGGCAGCGCGCGGGCGACGATCACGCTCATCGCGTAGTCGAGGTAGGAGCGTTGCATCTCCTCCTCGATCGGCACGACCTCGAAGCGGCGGGGCGGGCTTTCGGTGGCCAAAGATCAGGCGATCCAACCAGGGGTTCAAGGCGCGCTCTCGCCTTGGCGGCGATGGCGCCGCTGATCTAGCAGAAGGACGGCCGGGCGACAAGTTTTGCGCTGCAACAAGGAGGCGGCCGGACCCCGCGGCGCCGGCTGCGCCCGCGACCGGTAGCGGTTGCAGAGCGCGCCGTCTTCCGCCAGGATGGCAAGGGCTCAGCCACTCCAAAGGTCAGCTAAGATGCGCCCCGCAGAGCTGCTCGGACGTCTCGTGACCCTGGTCGCGCTCGGCCTTGCGACGCCGTCGCAGGCCGCGCCCGAGCTGTTGAAGGGCATGCGCTTCATCGACGTGATGAGCGGCAACACGGTCTCCGGCACCGCCGCCTCGGGCGCCGAGTACAACATGTACTTCGTGGACGGCGGCGACGTGACCTACGATGATTCCGCGGGCGTGCATGATCACGGCCGCTGGCTGATCGACCCCGAGGGCGACGTCTGCATCAGGTGGCACGAGCGCGATCCCGAGCATCAGAGCTGCTACCGGGTGACCGTCGACGGCGACAATCTCACCTGGTCGGGCAAGGGCGGCAAAGGCGAGGCGATGCTGCGCGGCGGCGTCGGCACCAGCTTCCTGAAGCACCCCTGAGGGGGAAACGTCGGACCCCGCGCCTCTTGCATGAACGCAATGGGTGAACGGTTGACGGCGCCTGGACGGGATCTCCAGGTCAGGCCGCGCGCGGGCTGATGGTCAGGAGCTCGGGCGCGATCTCGCGCTTGCGCTGCATCAGAGTCGAAATCGGCCTGCAGGCCGAGGAAGAAGCCTTCCGAGAGCCCGAAATAGCGGGCGAGGCGGAGATCGGTGTCGGCGCTGACGCCGCGTCTGCCGTGGACCAGCTCGTTGATCCGACGCGGCGGCACGTGGAGCGCGCGCGCAAAGCGCGTTCTGGCTGAGGCCGATCGGCCGCATGAACTCTTCCGCCAGGATCTCGCCGGGATGCGGATTCGGCAGCAGGTCCTGGTCAGTCATGGTAGTCGACGATCTCGACATCGTAGGCTGCTCCGTCATGCCACCAAAAACAGATCCGCCATTGCTGATTGACGCGAACGCTGTGTTGCCCTCGCCGATCGCCCTTCAGCGCTTCCAGCCGATTGCCGGATGGCATCCGCAGATCGTTCAGCGTTCGTGCCTGGTTCAGCATACGCAGCTTGCGCAGAGCGACCGGTTGGATCTCCAAGGGTAGCCGCCGACCCCGAACATGAGGCACCGGCCGCGGTTGCGGCCTCAAGCAGACGCTCCATCACAGGCAACAGAGCTGGGGGTCAGCCGTCCTTTCGCCCGATGCTGCTCTCTCGGGGCGGTTGGAGTTTACGCCGCCGGCGGGTGGTAGGGTTCAACTTTGATCTCGGCCTCGCGTCGTCGCACCTGGGCTAGGTCGTAGCCCGCCTGCAGACGCAGCCAGATCTCGGCCGTGCCGCCGAAAGCCTTGGCAAGTCGCACCGCCATCTCTGGCGAAATACCGGATTTCCCATTCACGATGTTGGAGAGATTGGCGCGCGTCACGCCAAGAATGCGGGCCGCTTCGGTCACGCTCAGACCGAGCGGCTCCAGGTACTCGAGCCGGACGTGCCGGCCGGGATGCGGCGGGTTCTTCATCGGCATGGACTGCGACCTCAATGATAGTCGACGAGATCGACGTCGAACGCCTTGCCATCGTCGAAGCGGAAGATGATCCGCCAGTTGGCGGTGACCGTCACCGACCAGAAGCCTTTGAGCTTCCCGGCCAAACGATGCAGCCGGAGACCGGGGGCGTTCATCTCGCCAATGTGCTCGGCGGCAATCGAGTTCGAGCCAGGATGACTCCAAGCTTCTCAACCTGCTCCGGCGGCAATCGGCTTCGATCATCGTCCTCGAAGAAACGCCTGAGCCCGCGATGGCGGAAACTGACGATCAAGGGGCTGAACTGTATCGTGCCAATTGGCGCTTATCAAGCGAGGGCTTCCCGAGATCTCCGGAGCGAGCGTCGTGGGTCTGGTTAAGCCGTGCACCACCCTTACCGCGCAAACCCGAACATGCGCGGCAGCCACATGAAGGAGTTGGGGACGTAGGTCACGAACAGGAGGACGCCGAACATGATCGCGAGCAGCGGCAAAAGCGGCGGGATCAGCTCGGTCATCGAGATGTTGGCGATCCGGCAGCCGACGAACAGCGAGGTGCCCACGGGCGGGGTGATCAGGCCGAAGGTCAGGTTGACCACCACGATGATGCCGAGATGGATCAGGTCCATGTCGAGCTGGTGCGCGATCGGGAGCAGGATCGGGACCATCATGATGATCGCCGGCGTCAGGTCGATGAAGAGGCCGATCACCAGCAGCACGAGGTTGATCACCAGCAGCAGCACATACCGGTTGTGGATCACCGCGAACAGGTGGTCCGCCATCCAGCGCGGCACGTCCTCGTAGGTCATGATGAAGGAGAAGACCGACGTCGTCGCGATCAGGAACAGCACCACGGCGTTGGTGAGGCAACACTCCCACAGGATGCCCGGCAGGTCGGCGAGCTTGATCTCCTTGTAGATCACGACCGTCAGGAACAGCGCGTAGACCGAGCCGACGGCGCCCGCCTCGGTCGCGGTGAAGATGCCGCTGGTGATGCCGCCCAGGATGATCACGAGCGTCAGCATGCCGGCCAGGCCGTCGGCCACGCGGATCAGCTTGTCGCGCCCCGACATCGGCGGCACCGGCGGGTGGGGGTAGAGCCGGCCGTGGACGTAGCAGGCGATCAGGAGGCCGATGCCGATCAGGACGCCCGGCATGACGCCGGCCAGGAACAGGCCCGCGACCGACACCGAGCCCACCACATAGGCGTAGAGGATCATCGGGATCGAGGGCGGGATGATCGGCCCCATGGTCGCCGAGGTCAGGACCACCGCGGTCGCGTAGCGCTTGGTGTAGCCCGCCTTCTCCATGGCCGGGATCAGGGTCGCGCCGATCGAGGACACCTCGGCCACCGCCGAGCCCGAGACGCCGCCGAACAGCATCGAGGAGAGCACGGTGATCTGGGCCAGCCCGCCCGGCAGGCGCCCGACCACGACCTCGGACAGGCGCACCAGACGCATCGCGACGCCGCCCCTGGCCATCAGCACGCCCGTGAAGACGAAGAAGATCACCGCCAGCAGCGGGAAGGAATTGATCCCCACCAGCATGCGCTGGACGATCGTGACGTTGTCGATCACGAAGATGTTGATCGCGGCGATGGCCGAAGCGATCCCGATCGCAAACGCGATCGGCATGCCGATCAGCAGCAGGACGGCGAACACGCCGAACAGGATCAGGATGGTCATCTGGCAGGGATTCGGGGGGCAGACATGCGGGGGGCGAGGCTCCGGTCAGCAGCCGCTCAGGCGGCCGAATGGCTCGGATCGTGCTCGAGCGCGCGCTCGCGATGGAACCAGACGTTGAGCTGGTCGCGCAGGCTGTAGAGCATCATCAGCGCGCCCGAGACCGGCAGGGCGCTGTAGTACCAGACGTTGGTGAACGGGATCGATTCCATGAAGTCGCTGCCGAACTGGCCGACGAAGCGCAGGCCGTAGAGCAGCATGATCCAGCCGAAGCCGAAGATCGCGGCATTGATCAGGAGCTGGATCAGCGCGCGGACCGGAGCGGGGAAGCGCTTCAGGAGGTAGTCGAAGGCGATGTGGTCGCGCAGATCGACGCAGGCCGCGGCCCCCAGGAACGACACCCAGATCAGAAGGTAGCGCGGCACCTCCTCCGACCAGGACAAAACGAAGCTGAAGCCATAGCGCGTGACCACGGTCACGATGATGATCGCGAAGATCACCGTGGCCTGCAGCAGGATGACGAGCCGCACCAAGCTCGCGATGGCGTCGACGACGCGGTTGAAGGCGGTCATGGCAGCAGGCTGCGCGGACGTGGCGCGGGCCGACCCGACCGGGCCGGCCCGCGCGCCTGACGCAGCGCAGTGGCTATCAGTAGTTCTTGCCCAATTCGAGGATGTAGTTGACCTCGTCGACCACGTTCAGGCGCTCGGCCTCGCTCTGGACGAGGTCGTGGACGGCGTCGATGAACGGCTGCTTGTCGACCGAGATGATCTCGGTGAAGCGCTCCTTGAGCGCGGTGCGCGCGTCCTGCTCGGCCATCGCCCAGGCGCCGCGCATGTAGGCCTCGGCCTCCTTGCCCGCCTGCTTGACCGCCTGCTGCTGCTCCGGGGACAGCTTGTCGTAGACGCCTTTGGACATCAGCAGCATGTCGGGGATGCGGGCGTGCTCGTCGAGCGTATAGTATTTGCTGACCTCGTAGAACTTCATGGTCAGGATCGAGGGGTCGTTGTTCTCGGCGGCATCGACCACGCCGGTCTGGAGCGCGTTGTAGAGCTCGCCCCAGGCGATCGGCACGCCGGTGCCGCCCATCGCCTCGATGGTCTTGACCTGGACCGGCGAGGCCATGACCCGGATCTTCTTGCCCTGGACATCGCTTACCGAGCGGATCGGCTCTTCGCTGAAGAAGTTGCGCGAGCCCGAATCGATGAAGCCGAGCACCACGATGCCCTTGTCCTCGAGCGGCTTGACGAACGCCTGCGCCCGGTCGGAATTGAGGTAGGCCCAGTAGTGATTGGCGCTCTTGAAGAGATAAGGCAGCGAGAACATGTCCATCTGCGGCAGGACCTGCGACAGGTTCGAGGCCGAGACGGTGGCGAACGCGATCGTGCCGTTGCGCAGGCTCTGGACGCTCTCGACCGCGTCGCCGAGGCCGCGGGCGTCGTAGACCTCGATCTGGATGTCGCCGCCGGTGAGCTCGCCGACCCGTTCGGCGAAGAACTTGTGGGTCATCGAGACCGGGTGTTCGGGCGGCTGCACGCCGTTCAGCTTGAGATCGATCGCGGCCGAAGCCGGCGTCGCCGAACCCAGCGCGCCGATGCCCGCCGCCAGCGCCAGCGCGCCGGCGGCCAGGGACGTTCGCATCCATCGTTTCATGACCTTAAGCCTCCTGATCTTGTTGGGCTGCTCCGGAGCGATCATGCGCTCCTCTGCTGGGGGCAACCCTAGGCGACCCCGCCGGGCTTGGCAATCTGGCGCCGCGCGCCGCTGGACAGGGGGCATCGCAGTCCCTAGGTTTGCGGTAATTACATTGTGGGCCCGGCGACGGAGGTTTCGGCATGGACGTGGATCTCGTGCGCATCGGCAACTCGCGGGGGGTCCGCATCCCCAAGCCGATCATCGAGCAGTGCGGCTTCGGCGACCGGGTCAGCTTCGCGGTCGAGGGCGACCGGCTGATCATCGGCCCGGCCGCGGTGCCGCGGGCGGGGTGGGCCGCGGCCTTCGCCCTGATGGCGGCGGCGGGCGACGACGCCCCGCTCCTGCCGGAGGGTCTGGCCCCGGCGTCCGATCTCGCCGACTGGCGGTGGTAGAGGCGCCGCAACGCTACGAGATCTGGCTGGTCGCCCCCGAGCCGACCGCGGGCGCCGCGGGCAGCGAGCCGCGGCCGGCCGTGATCGTCTCGCCCGACGAGATGAACCGCCACGTCCGGGCGGTGATCGTGGCGCCGATGACGACGGCGGCGCAGAGCTATCCCACCCGGCTGCCCGTGCGCTTCGAGGGCAAGGACGGCCAGATCGCGCTCGAGCAGGTCCGCAGCGTCGACAAGGCGCGGCTGGTGCGGCGCGCCGGGACCTTGCCCAGGCGCACCGCCCGCCAGGTCGGGGCGGTGCTCGTCGAGATGTTCGCCTACGAGTGAGCGCCGCGCTTTTCGCCTAGCGATGCTGCCAGTCGTCGGGGTCGGCGGCGTTGGCGGGCGAGAGGCCGAGCACGTCGCCTTCGGTCGTGACCCCGAGACCGAGCACGGTGCGGTTGGCGTAGGCGAAATAGGCGACCACCTGGTTCGCCTCGAGGATCTGGCCGTCGTCGAGGCCGGCCGCGCGCAGGCCTTCGACGTCCGCCTCGCCCAGGGCTGCGGGTTCATTGGTCAGCCGCTCGGCATAGCGCATCAGGACGAGCTCGCGGCCCGTGAAAACCTGCTCCGGCCGGTCGGCCGCGAGCGCCGCCCGGATCGCGGCGGCGCGCTCCTGGTCGCGCAACAGACGCGCGAGCCCGGCCATATGATGCTCGACGCAATAGGCGCAGCCGTTCAAGAGGCTGACGTAGACGCCGAGCGCCTCGAGCAGCCAGGGCTCGAGCGTGTTGCGACGGTCGTGGAGGACGCTCTTGTAGAGCGCCATGTGGCCCGCCATCGCGTGCGGCCGCAGGCTGTGGGCGCGCATGATGTTGTCGATCCGGCCGTCCGGGCCTTTGACGCGGTCATAGAGGTAGAGCAGCTGGCCGTCCGCGTCCTCGTAGGGAACCGTCCGGATCCAGCTCATCGCCCCGCTCCCGCCGGCGCCGCGATCAGACATCCTTGGGCAGGGTGGTCGCCATCGACGGCCGCTTCTCGAATTGCTCGAACCAGGCCGCGAGCTTGGGCCGCCGGGACCGCCAGTCGGCGGCGGCGTAGCGGAAGTCGAGATAGCCGAGCGCGCAGCCGATCGTGATGGTGCCGATGTCGACGGTCTCGCCGAAGCTTGCGGCCTCGGCCTCGAGCGTGTCGAGCGCGCGCGCCATCTTCGCCTTCTGGCCCTGGATCCAGTCCGGCCAGCGGTGCGGCTCGGGCCGCAGGAAGCTCTCGTAGCGGGTGATCACGCCGGCATCGAGGATGCCATCGCCCAGGGCCTGCCGCCGCAGCGCGGTCCAGCGCGCCGGCCCCGCGGCCGGGAACATCTTGCGCCCGCCGTGCAGGCCATCGAGGTATTCGCAGATCACCCGCGAATCGAACAGCGCCAGGCCGTCGTTGGTCACCAGGCACGGCACCTTGCCGAGCGGGTTGTCGCGATTGACTTGGGCGACCGGGCTGACCGGGCTCACCTTGCGCGCGGTCAGCTCGAGATTTTTCTCCTGCCCGGTCTCGATCGCCACCGCCATGACCTTGCGCACATAGGGCGACGCGTAAGAGTAGTGGAGCCTCATCGCTGTCCCTCCCCGGTTGGGCCATCCCCCGGAGGCCGATCATTCACCGAAGGGCGCAGCGCCGCAAGCCCGGGTCGGGCGCCTTGCGCGCCAAGGTTCAGCCCAGCGCCTGGTCCTCGAGCGGGTAGCAGGACAAAAGCTCCGCCCCCGAGCGCGTGATCAGGAGCTGCTCCTCGAGCTTGACGCCGTCGGAGCCTCCTTGTTCGCCGACGTAGCTTTCGATGCAGATGGTCATGCCGGCTTCGAACACGCCGTCGTAGCCGGAGCGCGGCGGCGTCCTCGGGGTAGTAGATCGCGGGGTATTCGTCGCACAGGCCGACGCCGTGGGCGACGGTCGAGTAGCGGTTGGCCCGGTAGCGCTCGGGCAGTCGGAACGCTTTCTGCGAGAACTCGCGAAAGCCCAGGCCCGGACGGATCAGCGCCAGATTGTACGCGATCTGCTCGCGGGCGAGGCGGTAGAGGTCCTTCTGTCCGGCGCGCGCCGGTCCCTCGCCGCAGAGCCAGGTCCGGGAGATGTCGGCGCAATAGCCGTAGGGGCCGATCAGGTCGGTGTCGAATCCGACCAGGTCGCCCGCCTCGATCGACCGGCTGCTGCACTCCTGGAACCAGGGGTTGGTACGCGGGCCGGAGCTCAACAGGCGGGTCTCGATCCACTCGCCGCCGCGGGCGATGTTCTCGGCATGCAGATGCGCCCAGAGCCGCTGCTCGGTGATCCCCGGCCGAAGCTCGGCCTGCATGACCCGCATCGCCGCCTCGCAGGTCGCGAGCGCGCAGCGCATGGCCTTGATCTCGTCCTCCGACTTGAGGGCACGCGCGAGCTCCATGACCTCCTGGCCCTCGTGCAGGCTGAGGCCCAGAGCTGTCAGCGCCGCGACCCCTTCCGGGTTGGCGTGGTCGAGGGCGAGGCGCCGGTTGCCGCCGCCGTGCGCCTGCACCAGCTCCGCGATCTCGCTCGCCCAGCCCTGCGCATGCTCGGCGATGCGATTGCCGCTCTTGAAGAAATACCAGCCGCGCCCCGGCCGGACCTCGTCGACCAGGTCCAGATGCCCGGACAGGTGGGCGCAGCCGTGGAAGTCGAAGACGATCACCGGCCCCTCGGTCGCGACGAAGGCGTAGCGGACCGGATTGTGCAGGCACCAGACCTGCATGTTGGCGCTGTCGGTCGCATAGCGGACGTTGATCGGGTCGGTGACCACGATCCCGGCGTAGTCGCGCGCCGCCAGCTGCTCGCGGACCCGGGCGAGGCGGTAGGCCCGCAGGGCTCGAAGGTCGGGCAGCTCGAGGCCCTGCGCCTGCCACTCGTCGAGCGCCAGCTGGCCGGGTCCGAGGTCGCCGAACGAGCCGCGGCCGGGGCGCCCTGCCGCGGCCGCGACGATCTTGGAGCGATAGGGGGGTCGCGTCATGCCGGACCTCGGGGCCAACCCGGCGCGCCAGCCGTGGCCGGGAGCGCTCTCATAACGCGACCGGCCGGCGGGCGGAAGAGGCGGCGGGTCGCACGCTAGGGCTGTCTTTGCCCCCTCGTTCGGCTAGGGTTGCGGGATCAGAGGGCGGAGGTCGAGCCCGCAGCCAGGAGAGGCGCCATGGCCAAGACGATCGGCATCCTGACCGCGGGCGGCGACAGCCCGGGGTTGAACGCGGCCATCCGCGGCGTCGGCAAGGCAGCGCTCGGCGCCTACGGCATGCATGTGATCGGCTTTCGCGACGGCTTTCGCGGCCTGATGGAGAACCGGACCACGACGCTGACCCGGACCGCGCTCTCCGGCATCCTGACCATCGGCGGCACCATCCTCGGCACCTCGCGCGACAAGCCCAAGAGCATGCCGATCGGCGGCAAGACCATGGACATGACCGACGTGATCGTCGAGACCTACCACAAGCACCACCTGGATGGCCTGGTCTGCCTCGGCGGCGGCGGCACCGCCCGCAACGCGTTCGGGCTGCTCGAAAAGGGCCTGAACGTGATCACCCTGCCCAAGACCATCGACAACGACGTGGCGCTGACCGACGTGAGCTTCGGCTTCGATACCGCCCTCGGGATCGCGACCGATGCCATCGACCGGCTGCACTCGACCGCCCACAGCCACCACCGGATCGTGGTCGTCGAGGTCATGGGCCACAACGCCGGCTGGCTGGCGCTCGGCGCCGGGATCGCGGGCGGCGCCGACGTGATCCTGATCCCGGAGATTCCCTACGACGTCGAGGCGGTCGCGGAGGCGATCCGCCAGCGCTCGCGCACCGGCAGCCCGTTCAGCATCGTCGCGGTCTCGGAAGGTGCCATGCCCAAGGAGCATGCCGCAGGCGCTGCACAAAGCCGAGACCCTGCTCGCCAAGGTCAAGGGCAAGTCCAAGGACAAGCGGGCCGCGTCGCGCAAGACCAAGGCCAAGACCGCGGTCGCCGAGATCAAGGCGCGGCTCGGCAACCGCACGCTCGAGCTCGCGGAGCGGCTGGAAAGCCTGACCGGCCTCGAGGGCCGGGTCACGATCCTCGGCCATCTGCAGCGGGGCGGCACGCCCTCGGCGGCCGACCGCCTGCTCGCGACCCGGCTCGGGACCGCCTGCGCCGCGCTGGTCAACGAGGGGGTGTTCGGGGTCATGGTCGCGGCCCGCGGCGACGGCGCCGAGCCGGTGCCGCTCGCCGAGGTCGTCAATCAACGCAAGTCGGTGCCGCTCGACCACCCCTGGCTGCGCTCCGCCCGCGACATCGGCGTCTGCCTCGGCAACGCCTGAGGCTGAGATTGGCGCAAGGCCTGCGCCGGTCGCCGGGCCGGGTCCTCCGTCAGCTGCCCCGGCCCCTCATCCATGTTTCATAGCGCTTGCGGGTCGCTTCGTCGGGAGGGTAGAGGCCGAAGATGCCTTGGCCGGCCTTGACCTGCTCGAGGATCCAGGCTTCGAGCTGCTCCTGGGCGGCGGCATCGGTCGCGACCTCATCGGCCAGGTGGCGGGGGATCACGACCACGCCCTCGCCGTCGCCGACCAGGACGTCGCCCGGGAAGACCGGCACCTCGCCGCAGCCGATCGGCTGCTGCAGGTCGACCGCGTGGTGGTAGGCAAAGCTCGCCGGCGCCGCCGCCCCGGCGGCGTAGACCGGCCAGGCGAGCGGCGTGATCTGCGGCGTGTCGCGGATCGCCCCGTCGGTCACGACGCCCGCGACGCCCCGCTGCATCAGCCTTGCGATCAGGATGTCGCCGAGCGAACCGCCGCCCGCTTTGCCGCGGCAGTCGATCACGAGCACGGCACCCGCGGGGCATTCCTCGATCGCGCGGCGCTGCGGATGGTCGCGGCCCGTGAACATGCCCGGGTGATCCAGATCCTCGCGCGCGGGTATCATCCGCAGCGTGTAGGCTAGGCCGACCATGACCGGCGCGCCCGGCGTCAGCCGGGAGACCCCCTGGATGAAGCTGTTGCGCAGACCCCGCTTGAACAGCTGGGTCGTGAGCGTCGCCGTGCTCGCCTGCGTCAGCAGCCGCCTGGTCTTTGCGGACAAGCCGCTCATCTTCATGCCCTTCCTGGTTGGCCCGGTTCGCGAACGAGATCGATCGCCGCAGGCTTCATCAGCGTCTCTCACAAGGTTGGATCGGGGGCGACGCGGATCAGGAGCTTGCCGAAGTTCCGGCCCTCGAGCAGCCCCATGAAAGCCGCGGGCGCGTTCTCGAGGCCGTCGCGGACGTCCTCGCGATAGCGCAGCCGGCCATCCCGCAGCCAAGGGCCCATCTCGGCCAGAAAATCGCCGGGCGCGAAGTCGCCCACGATGAAGCCCCGGATCGTCAGGCGCCTGGTCAGGGTCTGACGGAGCAGGAAGGGCGTGCGATCGGGCCCGGGCGGCAGCTCGGTCGCATTGTACCAGGCGATCAGGCCGCAGACCGGCACGCGCGCGAAGTCGTTGAGGAGGGGAAAGACCGCATCGAACACCCGCCCGCCGACGTTCTCCCAATAGACGTCGACGCCGGCCGGGCAGGCGGCGCGCAGCCGGTCCGGAAAATCGGGCGCGTGGTGGTCGAGGCAATGATCGAAGCCGAGCTCGTCGACCACGAAATCGCACTTCGCCTTGGAGCCCGCGATGCCGATCGCGCGGCAGCCCTTGATCCTGGCGATCTGGCCGACCACCGAGCCGACCGCGCCGGAGGCCGCGGCCACGACCAGGGTCTCGCCCGCCTGGGGCTTGCCGATCTCGCGCAGGCCGACGTAGGCGGTCCGTCCGGGCATTCCGAGCACGCCCAGCGCGGTCGAGATCGGGGCAAGGCCCGGGTCGATCTTTTGCGCCTCCCCCTGCCGGAAGAGCGCGTAGCTCTGCCAGCCGCCGCGGCCGACCACGAGATCGCCCGCGGCAAAACCCGCGAGCCGCGAGCGCACGACCTGGCCGACCGTGCCGCCCTCCATGACCTCGCCGATCGCGACCGGCCGGGCGTAGGACGGCCCCTCGTTCATCCGCCCGCGCATGTAGGGGTCGAGCGAGAGATAGATCGTCCGGCACAGCAGCTCGCCGTCCGCGGGTTCGGGCGGCGGCAGCTCCTCGAGGCGAAAATTGGCGGCCGTCGGCCGGCCCGTCGGCCGCTCCGCCAGCACGATCCTCCGATTGACCTCGCTCATCCCTGCCTCCATTGACCGCCGCGTTCCGCCAGCCGTCGTCGTCGGTGCCCGAGGACGCCCGTGCCAACGCCCGGCGGGTCCAGGGCGTTCGCGCGCCGGCCCGCCGTCGGAACCCTTGCGGGAGCTGCCCGATCCTGAGAACTATAAGGGGCCGGTGCGTGGGTCGATCGCGCTCCGGCCGGTCGCCCATTCGAGGAAGCGAGCATGCCCGAGATCCAGGCCAATGGCATCAGCATTCACTACGATCTGAGCGGCCGGGCAGACGGGCCGGTGGTGCTGCTCAGCAACTCGCTCGGCACCCGGCTCGAGATGTGGGACCCGCAGCTGCCGGCGCTCGGCCAGCGCTACCGCGTGCTGCGCTACGACAGCCGCGGCCACGGCCGCAGCTCGGTCCCGGCGGGCCCTTACAGCATCGAGCTGCTGGCCGCGGATGCGGTGGGCCTGCTCGATGCGCTCGAGATCGGGCGCGTGCATTTCTGCGGCCTGTCCAAGGGCGGGATGGTCGGCCAGATGCTGGGTGCCAGGCACGCCCATCGCCTGCGCAGCCTCACGCTCTGCTCGACCGCCTGCTTCATGGCGCCCAAGGAGCTCTGGGACCAGCGCATCGCGGCGGTCCGCGAGGGCGGGATGACCGCCATCGCCGACGCCGTGGTCGAGCGCTGGTTCACGGCCGCCTATCGCGCCGAGCCGACGGTCGTGGTCGACCGGGTGCGCGAGATGGTCCTCGAGACGCCGGCCGAAGGCTACGCCGCCTGCTGCGCCGCGATCCGCGACATGGACCTGCGCGAGACGATCCGCGCGAATTCGCCTGCCGACGCTGATCATCGTCGGCGACAAGGACCCGGCGACCCCGCCCGCGAAGGCCGAGGAGATCCATGCCCGCATCGAGGGGTCCCATCTCGAGGTCATCCCGGATGCGGCGCATCTCGTCAACATCGAGCAGGACGTGGCGTTCGACGCCTCGCTGCTCGGATTTCTGGACCGGCAGAAGAATTGAGGCAGGGAGCGAGCGCAATGGCAAGCCAGCTGTTCGAGCAGGGCCTGAAGAACCGCAAGGAGGTGCTGGGGGCGGCGCATGTCGAGCGCTCGCTCGCCGGCGCCGACGCGTTTTCGCAGCCCTATCAGGAGCTGGTGACGGAATACTGCTGGGGCGCGGTCTGGGGCCGGCCCGGCCTGCCGCGCAAGACCCGGAGCCTTTTGAACCTCGCGATGCTGACCGCGCTGGGCCGCGAGGAGGAGTTCAAGCTGCACGTGCGCGCGGCGTTCCGCAACGGCGTCACCAAGGAAGAGATCTGCGAGGTGCTGCTGCAGGCGATGATCTACTGCGGCGTGCCGGCCGCCAACTCGGCCTTCAAGCAGGCGCGCGAGGTGTTCGCGCAGATGGAGCGGGAAGCGAGCTCGCCGGCTCCTTAGCGCCCGACGCGCAGCGTCCCGTCCTCGTCCGCTCCTGCTGACCGAGGAGGGGTTCAGCCCTCAGGGCCCGGCGGATCGTGACGTGCGGGCCTTGGGCGCTCTTGCCTGCCGCCGCGGCCGGCTCCTGGGCGTGGCACGCTTCGGCCCAACATCCCCTGCCCCTCCCCACGATAGCGGGCCGGACTTGGTTACGCCCCCGCGCAGCGCAATGCGTGTTTGCCGAGATGCCGATTTCGCGCCGTTGGCTCCGCACCCTTGAGGTCAGGGCGCGAGCGGCGTAGGCAAGGCGATCAGCTGCGAGCGTCACAGCCGGAAGAGTTGCCCTGATGAGCAAGCGCGAGACCGACGACGCCGGTTATGCGCCCTACGCCGACGAGGCGCATCCGCCCTACTACTGCGAGCGCTACCAGTCCTCGACCCGGCGGGCGCCGAGACGGCCGTTGTTGGCGCCGCCGCGGACGCTCTCCGAGCTGACCGGGCCGGTGTTTTCGGAGGGCGAGGTGCTGGCGGGCGAGCACGACCTCTCGATCGGGCGCGACGGGCGACCCGTCTTGGGCCAGCTCATGATCGTCGCGGGCCGCGTGCTCGACGAGGACGCGCGGCCCGTGCCGGGGACCCTGGTCGAGCTCTGGCAGGCGAACACCGCCGGCAAGTACAACCACCCGGCCGACGAGTTCCAGGCGCCGGTCGATCCCAATTTCACGGGCTGCGGGCGCTGCGTCACCGACGCCGGCGGGCGCTACCGCTTCCGGACCGTCAAGCCCGGCGCCTATCCGGTCCAGCACACCGGCAACTGGTGGCGGCCGCCGCACATCCATTTTTCCCTGTTCGGCCCGACCTTCCTGACCCGCCTCGTGACCCAGATGTATTTCCCGGGCGATCCCCTGAACGCGATCGACAGCATCCTCTCAGCGATCCCCGACCCCGCCGCCCGGGAACGGCTCATGGCGGTGCCGGCACCCGAGGTCGGGATCTGGGAGAGAGCGCTCGGCTGGCGCTTCGATCTCGTGCTGCGCGGCCGCCACGCGACGCCGATGGTCGACTGAGCATGGCGCTGCAGGCAAGCGCCTGGCAGACGCTCGGGCCGTTCTTCGACCGCGGGCTGGTGCGCGCCGGCAACGATCTGACCAGGCTCGGGCCCGATGCGCCCGAGGCTCTGGGCCAGGTGATCGAGATCGCGGGCCAGCTGCGCCAGGAGGCCGCGGTGCCGGTGCCGGGCTCTCTGCTCGAGCTCTGGCAGGCGAACGCCGCCGGCCGCTACGCGCATCCGGCCGACCGCTCGGACGACCGGCCGCTGGATCCGAATTTTTTCGGGTTCGGCCGGGCGCTCACGGACCCGGACGGCCGCTACCGCTTCCGCACGATCAAGCCCGGGCCGGTGCCTCACCGCGGCAACCGGTGGCAGGCGCCGCACCTGCTGTTTTCCGTGTTTGCGGCCGGGCTGCTGCGGCGGCTCGTGACCCGCCTTTATTTCCCGGACGAGCCCGCCAACGAGACCGATCCGATCCTGGCGACGATCGCGGATCCGAAGGCCCGCGCGACGTTAATCGCGCGCAAGGACGAGGGGGCGCCGTCGCCCCGCTACGTCTTCGACATCGTGCTCCGCGGCGAGGGCGAGACGGCATTCTTCACCGACTGATCTACCTCGTCGCAAGCGGGCTGGCGTCCCGGCGGCGCAGGGCGTATCTGTCTCCGGCGCTTTTGCCGCGTTGCAGCAATGCGGAAAGGTCGCATCTGATAGTCTGCCCGGCGACTAGCGGGAGAACGCCATGAGCCAGCCGCACATCCGGCCGGCCAATCCCTGCTTCGGCTCCGGCCCGACCGCCAAGCGGCCCGGCTGGTCGCTCGCAGCGCTCGAAGGTGCTTTGGTCGGCCGCTCGCATCGCGCGCCGCAGCCGAAAGCCCGCCTGGCCGAGCTGTTGGAGCGCTCGCATGCGCTGCTCGGCCTGCCCGCGGACTATCGGATCGGCCTCGTGCCGGGCTCCGATACGGGCGCCTTCGAGATGGCGATGTGGAACCTGCTCGGGGCCCGCGGGGTCGACGTGCTCGCCTTCGAGAGCTTCGGCTACGGCTGGCAGAGCGACATCGAAGGCGAGCTCAGGATCGCCGACCGGCGCATCCGGCGCGCCGACTATGGCGATCTGCCGCCGCTCGAGCACGATCCGGCCCGCGATCTGGTGTTCACCTGGAACGGCACGACCTCGGGCGTGCGGGTGCCGGATGGCGAGTGGCTGGCGACGGAGCGGGAAGGCCTCACGCTTTGCGATGCGACCTCGGCGGTGTTCGCGATGGCGCTGCCCTGGCCAAAGCTCGATGTCGTGACCTACTCCTGGCAGAAGGTGCTGGGCGGCGAGGCCCAGCACGGCATGCTGATCCTGTCGCCGCGCGCGGTCGAGCGCCTCGAGAGCTGGCGGCCGCCCTGGCCGTTGCCGAAGCTCCTGCGCCTGACCGCCAAGGGCAAGCCGATCCTGGGCATCTTCCGCGGCGAGACCATCAACACGCCCTCGATGCTGGCGGTCGAGGACGCGCTCGACGGCCTCGCCTGGGCCGAGCGGAGCGGCGGTCTCGACGCCCTGATCCGGCGCAGCGCCGGCAATCTCGAGCTGGTCGCGGCCTGGGTCGCGCGCACGCCTTGGGCGGGCTTCCTCGCCAGGCGGCCCGAGACCCGCTCCTCGACCTCCATCTGCCTGAAGATCGTCGAACCGGCCGTGCAGGCCCTGCCGGCCGGGCGCCAGGCCGACTTCGTCAAGGGCATGGTCGGCCGCCTCGAGGCGGCGGGCGTCGCCTACGACATCGCGGGCTACCGGGACGCACCGCCCGGCCTTCGCCTCTGGGGCGGGGCGACGGTCGAGGCGGGCGACCTTGCGGCGCTGCTGCCCTGGCTCGACTTCGCGTTCCACGAGCAGGCTCAGGTGGAGGGCCTCTGAGATGGCGAAGGTTCTGATCTCCGATGCGCTGAGCCCGGCCGCGGTCGCGGCCTTCGAGGAGCGCGGCGTCGAGGCCGAGGTGCGAACCGGCCTCGGCGAAGCCGAGCTGATCGGGATCATCGGCGGCTATGACGGCCTCGCGGTACGCTCGGCGACCAAGGTCACGCCTGCCCTGCTGGCGGCCGCGGAGCGGCTCAAGGTGGTCGGCCGGGCGGGCATCGGCGTCGACAACATCGACCTCGCAGCCGCGACCGAACGGGGCGTCGTGGTCATGAACACGCCGTTCGGCAACTCGGTCACGACGGCCGAGCACACCGTCGCGATGATCCTGGCGCTCGCCCGCCAGCTGCCCGCGGCCGACCGCTCGACGCGCGCGGGCAAGTGGGAAAAATCGCGCTTCATGGGCATGGAGGTCGCCGGCAAGACGCTGGGCCTGATCGGCTGCGGCAACGTCGGCTCGATCGTCGCCGAGCGCGCCCATGGGCTCAAGATGCGGGTCGTGGCCTATGATCCCTATCTGGCGCCGGAGCGCGCGCAGGACCTCGCGGTCGAGAAGGTCGAGCTCGAGGAGCTGCTGGCGCGCGCCGACGTCATCAGCCTGCACACGCCGCTGACCGAGGGCACGCGCCACATCATCGACGCCGAGGCGCTGGCGGCGACCCGGCCGGGCGTTCGGATCGTCAACTGCGCCCGCGGCGGGCTGATCGACGAGGCGGCGCTCTACGATGCGCTGCGGGCCGGCCAGGTCGCCGGCGCCGCGCTCGACGTGTTCGCCGAGGAGCCGGCGCGGACGTCGCCGCTGTTCGAGCTCGACCAGGTCGTGGTGACGCCCCATCTCGGCGCCGCGACCGCCGAGGCGCAGGAGAAGGTCGCCCTCCAGATCGCCGAGCAGATGGCCGACTATCTGACCACGGGCGCGATCGTCAACGCCCTCAACATCGCACCCGTGAGCGCCGAGGAGGCACCGCACCTTCGGCCCTACATGGAGCTTGCGCGGCAGCTCGGCAGCTTCGCCGGCCAGCTGACCGAGACCGGCCTGCTCGGCGCGACCATCACCTACGCCGGCCAGGTCGCCAAGCTCAACACCCACCCAATCACCGCGGCCCTGCTGCAGGGGCTGCTGGCGCCGCTGCTGGCGAGCGTCAACATGGTCAACGCGCCGCTGGTGGCGCGCCAGCGCGACATCGCCGTGACCACCATCCATCAGGACCAGACCGACGGCTACCAGACCCTGATCCGGCTCGCGGTCGAGACCGAGCGCGGCACGCGCAGCGTCGCCGGCACGCTGTTCCACGAACGCCGGCCCCGGATCGTCGCGATCCGAGGCATCGAGATCGAGGCCCATCTCGGCCCGCACATGCTCTATGTGCGCAACGTCGACCGGCCGGGCCTGATCGGCGCGCTCGGCATGACGCTCGGCGACGCCGGCGTCAACATCGCGACCTTCCACCTCGGCCGCGAGCAGGCGGGCGGCGATGCGATCGCCCTGATCGAGATCGACCAGCCGGTCCCGGAAGCGGTGCTCGACGCGATCTGCGCCCTGCCCGACGTCGTGCAGTGCAAGCGCCTGCGCTTTTGACCCGGGCGGACGGGCCGGAGGGAGGGAGGCCTGCTCGACGAGTTCGCGATCTAACCGCAGCGATCAACGACCGAGCGCCCGATCGAGAGGACCAGGACTGCCCCCGCGGCCGCGCCGGGCGCGGGGGCGCGACGCATGCGCGCGGGGAAGACGCAGGCCATGGCCTTCCCGGTAGCGGGAGGTTAACCTCCCGCCCGCCGGGCGGGGGGTTGCAGCCGCGTCGGCGACGCCTTCGGCAAGCACGATCGACCGGTGCGGGCAAGGACCGGTCTCAGAGGGAGAAAACGATGACGGCGCGACGCCTTCGAGTTTGGATTGCGGCCGGCCTGGTCGGGCTCGGCGGCGGCGCGGCGCTGGCGGCGGGCGACCCGGCGCAGGGCGAGAAGGTGTTCAACAAAGAGTGCAAACTCTGCCATTCGGCGGTCGATGAGAAGAAGCGGGCGGGCCCGCACCTGGTCGGCATCATCGGCCGGCCGGCGGCGAGCGTCGAGGGCTACAGCTATTCCCAGGCCATGAAGGACTCCGGGATCGTCTGGGACGAGGCCGCGCTCGACAAGTTCCTGGCCGACCCCAAGGCGGTCGTGGCGCACACCAAGATGACGTTCATCGGCCTCAAGACCGAACAGGACCGGGAGGACGTCATCGCCTATCTGAAGTCGCTGGAGAAATAGCCGATCCGGCTGAATGCCGCGCTTCCTGGCGTCCGCCCGCCCAGCGGGGGAGCGGATGGCAACCGTCGACCCGCTCGTTTCGGGCACTCTACCACGACCGGCGGATCGCGAGGACCCCGTGATGGCGGCACGACGCCTCGGCTTCTGGATCGCCGGGCTCGTCATGCTCGGCAGCGCCGCCGCCGGCGCGGCCGGCGACCCGGCCGCGGGCGCCAAGCTGTTCCGCAAGTGCATGATCTGCCATTCGGCCGATGCGCCGAAGAGCGTATGGGGCCCGCATCTGGTCGGCATCATCGGTCGCCCGGCCGCGAGCGTCGAGGGTTTCCGGGGTTATTCCAAGGCCATGAAGGCCTCGGGGATCGTCTGGGACGAGGCGACGCTCGACGCGTATCTCGCCGATCCCAGGGCGCTCGTGCCCCACACCAGCATGGCGTTCCCCGGCCTGAAGAAGGAAGAGGACCGCGCGAACGTCATCGCCTATTTGAAGTCGCTGGAGAAATAGCCCGTCGGACATAGGGCGCCGCGCACGGCGGTCGGCGTGCCCTTGGGGAGCAGATCATGGCAGCCGTCGACCCGCCCTTCTCACGCGCCGAATATGACCGGCGGATCGCCAAGGACCCGGGCGGCGATGGCGGCCACGGGCGTCGAGCTGCTGATCGCGACCGACCCCTCCAACATGGCGTGGCTGACCGGCTACGACGGCTGGTCGTTCTATGTCCACCAATGCGTGCTGCTGGCGCCGGACGGCGAGCCGATCTGGTACGGCCGCGGCCAGGACGCGAACGGCGCCAGGCGCACGGTGTTCATGGGGGACGACCAGATCATCGGCTACCCCGACCGCTACGTGCAGTCGAGCGAGCGCCATCCGATGGACCATCTGGCCGCCATCCTCGAGAGCCGGGGCTGGGGCGGGCGGCGGATCGGCGTCGAGATGGACAACTACTATTTCAGCGCCGCCTGTCTCGCAGCCCTGCAACGCCATCTGCCCAACGCCGCCTTCGTCGACGCGAGCGGCCTCGTGAACTGGCAGCGCGCGATCAAGTCGGAGATGGAGCTCACCTACATGCGCCGCGCCGCCCGCATCGTCGAGGCGATGCACGCGCGCATCCTGGAGCTGGTCGAGCCGGGCCTGCCCAAGCATGAGCTGGTCGCCGAGATCTTCCGCACCGGCATCCGCGGCGCCGATGGCCACGGCGGCGACTATCCCGCGATCGTGCCGCTGGTGCCCTCGGGCGCCGACGCCTCGGCCGCGCACCTGACCTGGGACGAGCGGCCGTTCAGGAAGGATGAGGGCACCTTCTTCGAGATCGCCGGCTGCCATCGCCGCTATCACTGCCCGCTTTCGCGCACGATCTACCTGGGGCGGCCGCCGCAGAAGTTCCTGGACGTCGAAAGGGCGGTGGTCGAGGGCATCGCGGCCGCTCTCGAGGCCGCCCGCCCCGGCAATCTGTGCGAGGACGTCGAGGCCGCCTGGCGCAGGGTCATCGCGCGCTACGGGATCGAGAAGGAGAGCCGCTGCGGCTACTCGGTCGGGCTCAGCTACCCGCCGGACTGGGGCGAGCGGACCATGAGCCTGCGCCCGGGCGACAGGACCCCGCTCGAAGCCGGCATGACCTTCCACCTGATCCCGGCGATCTGGCAGGACGACTGGGGCCTGGAGATCACCGAGAGCTTTCTCGTGACCGACCGCGGCGCCGAGCCCTTCTGCAACTACCCGCGCAGGCTCCTGGTCAAGGACTGAGCGGGTAGCCCGCACAAAATCGTTGACCGGCCCTCGCAGCCGTTGAAGTTCCGTTGCAACTGTTGCTAATATCGTCTTCGCTCGGCTGCCAATTCCGGTTCTGAGGCGGAGGCGACAACTCTGAGCCATCTGAGCTCGCTCAACCCGGCGCAACGCCAGGCCGCGGTCTTCGATGTGGCCGAGGATGGCCGCGCCGGCCCCGGCCGGCCGCTCCTGATCATCGCGGGTGCCGGCTCCGGCAAGACTAGCACCCTCGCCCACCGGGTCGCCCATCTGGTCCTGCGGGGCGCCGATCCCGCCCGCATCCTGCTGTTGACCTTCACGCGCCGGGCGGCCGAGGAGATGACGCGGCGGGTCGAGCGGATCTGCGGCCAGACGCTCGCCGGCGGCAACGGCAGCGGCCGGACGATCGCCTGGTCCGGCACCTTCCACGCGATCGGCAACCAGCTCCTGCGGCTCTATGCCGAGGCGATCGGCCTGCATCCGGGCTTCACGGTGCTCGACCGCAGCGATGCCGCCGACCTGCTCAACCTGGTCCGGGACGAGCTTCGCCTTTCCGAGCAGGCGCGCCGTTTCCCGAAGAAGGCTACCTGCCTTGCGATCTACTCCTACGCGGTCAACGCCCAGACCGGGCTCGCGCCGGTGCTGCAAAAGGCGTTCCCCTGGTGCCAGGAGTGGCAGGCGGAGCTCAAGCGGCTGTTCGCGGGCTACGTCGCCGCCAAGCAGCAGCAGCAGGTGGTCGACTATGACGATCTGCTCCTCTACTGGTCGCAGATGATGGGCGTGCCGGCGATCGCCGAGGATGTCGGCCGGCGCTTCGACTTCGTGCTGGTCGACGAGTACCAGGACACCAACGCGTTGCAGGCCAGGATCCTGCTCGGGCTGAAGCCGGACGGCCGCGGCCTTACGGTGGTCGGCGACGACGCCCAGTCGATCTACGGCTTTCGGGCCGCGACGGTGCGCAACATCCTCGATTTTCCGAACGCCTTCGAGCCGCCGGCGGCGGTCGTCAAGCTCGAGCAGAACTACCGCTCGACCCAGCCCATCCTGGATGCCGCCAACGCGGTCATGGCCGACGCCAGGGGCGGCTTCGGCAAGAGCCTGTTCTCGGCCCGGCGCTCGCCGCAAAAGCCGTACCTCGCCATGGTGGCCGATCCGACCGCCGAGGTCGACTATGTGGTGGGCAAGGTCCTTGCCAACCGCGAGGCCGGAACCCTGCTGCGCGAGCAGGCGGTCTTGTTCCGCACCTCCCACCACAGCGGCGAGCTCGAGGTCGAGCTGCGCCGGCGCAACATCCCGTTCGTCAAATACGGCGGCCTCAAGTTTCTGGAGCTTGCCCACGTCAAGGACCTGCTGGCTTTGCTGCGCTGGGCCGAAAATCCGCGCGATCGGATCGCGGCTTTCCGACTGCTGCAGCTGTTGCCGGGGATCGGCCCGGGCACGGCGCGCAAGGCTCTGGCGCATCTCGAGGCGGCGGCATATCGGCTCGAGGCGCTCGCGGGCTTCGCCCCGCCGCGCGCGGCCGCCGACCTCTGGCCCGAGCTCGCGGCGCTGATGCCGGCGCTGGCGGGCCGGGAAATCTGGGCGGGGCAGCTGGAGCTGGCGCGCCGCTTCTATGACCCGCTGCTGGAAGAGCGCTACGATTTTGCCCGCGCCCGCCTGGCCGACCTCGACGAGCTGGTGCGGCTCGCCGCGACCTACCGCTCGCGCCAGCAGTTCCTGACCGAGCTCACCCTCGATCCGCCGGCCGCGATCGGCGACGAGGCCGGAACGCCGCTGCTGGACGAGGACTATCTGATCCTCTCGACCATCCACTCGGCCAAGGGCCGCGAGTGGCGGGCCGTCTACGTCCTGCACGTGGTCGACGGCTGCATTCCCTCGGACATGGCGACCGGCTCGGCCGAGGAGATCGAGGAGGAGCGCCGCCTGCTCTATGTCGCGATGACCCGGGCGCAGGACCAGCTCCACCTGATCCACCCGCGCCGCTTCTACACCACCAGCCAGCCACGCTTCGGCGACCGTTACGTCACGGCGCCGCGCTCGCGCTTCATTCCGGCGGCCCTGCTCCGCCACTTCGACCTCGGCACCTCGGGATCCCCCGCGGCCGAGCCGGCCGCCCCCGCCCGCCTGCCCTTGCCGACGGTCGACATCGCGGCCGAGCTGCGCGCCATGTGGGGCTGAACTCAGCAGGTCTGGCCCAGGATCCAGCCCTCGAGCCTGCGGATCACATCATCGTCAGGCTCGCCCGACGGGCGCCGGCCGAGCACGACGCCCAGCATGCCGAACAGGCCGACCACGGCGTCGAACCGGTCGTCGCCGCTGGCGTCGGCCCCGAAGCCGCCCCGGATCTCGGCGACCAGGCAGGGGTCGAGGTCGACGCCCGCAACATCTGCCCATGCGAGCAGGGGGCATGCGTTGAGTTGGCGGACGACCTGCTTGCGCTTGCCGGCTTTGAGGTTCAGGCCGAGATGGCCATAGACCTCGGCCGGATAGATTTCCGCGACGACGAAACGGTGGCCCTCCAGGAGCTCGTCGAGTTTCCCCTGAAAAGGCCAGAGCGCGAGGTCGACGCCGTCGCGAAGCGCCGGCGCCAACACAGATCCCGCCAGCCGGTGATCGCGGCCTTGCCGACCTGCTGGGCGCCCTGCGTCCAGAAGATCGCGCAGGCCCCCGATTGCTGGTCGCAACGGCGTAGCAAATCTGTCCATGACACGAACTCGAGTCCGTTGAGCAGGTGCTGCCGAAGACAGTTACCAGGGCGGTTCGGATAGAAAGGGCGGTCCAAGCTGATCTGGTTTGGTAGCGCGGCCACGCTATAGAAACCATCGCCGAAATCTGTAAGTGCGGTGACGAAGTCTTCGATTCCCTTCCGCTTCGCGTAGGCGCGCGGCAGGCCGATCGGGAAATCGAAGCCAAGCACAATCGGCCCTTCGCTCACCTCGGCGTCGAGGCCTTTCAACAAGGTCGGAAGCGGGCCGGCCCGTCGTGGGCCAGTGGCGCGGTATCTGCCGTTTGCCTGCAGCGTCGCGCTGGCGCACCAGCGTTTGCGAGCATCGACGCTCCAGTCGGCGTTGCCGACCAGCGCCGGTAGTCTCAAAACAGGGTGCCGTCGCTGAGGATTTGGAGCGGCGGGCCGCCGGCCGGACGAAGCTCGCGGGCGATTCTTCGGCCCGCGGCCCAAGTGCCGCCCTCCAGCACCTTGGCGAGCGGCAGCTGTTCGGATGTCAGGCCGAGCTTTGACCGCACTCGCTCCGCAAGCTGGTCGATCAGGGCCACGGTCAGCGCCCGCCATTCGACCACGACCTCGGAGCCGCCGGCGTGCGACTGGCCGAGCACGGCGGCGTGCTTCGGGCGCAGCACGCCCTGATCGATCAGCAGGCCGCCGTTGCGGTATTCGGCGAGCGCGGTCAGCTGATCGAGGTCGGTCACCTCGATGCCGGCGGCCTCCAGCGGCTCGATCAGCGAGTAGGCCAGCCACTGCGAGAGCTTGTGGAACGGCACCAGGCCCGAGGTCAGATCGTTGGTCGCTGCCGCCGGGTGGCGGCCGACGTCGCCGAGGTTCTGCCCGGCGAGCTCGATCCGCCCGGGCCAGATGGCGCCCAGGCCCTCGAGCACCGCGGCCAGGATCTTAGGCGCGGGCAGACGCCCGTCCCTGGCTTGCCGGGTCAGGTGATCGAACAGGCCGCCGACCCGGGGAGCACCGGCGCCGAAGATTTCGGGCTTCTCGAGCAGCGCCTCGCCCAGACGGTTGAGCAGCCGGCACCTGCCGGCGAGCCCGACCAGCGGGTTTTCCGGGCTCACCTGGAAAGCCTCGCCGAGCGCACGCTCGGCGAGCCGGATCAGCGCCCCGGCGTCGGCGCGCAGCGGCCGCTCGGGGTCGGCCGAGAGCGCGCCGGAGCGGAACAGATCGAGGCTTGCGACGGCAAGGCCTTCGGAGCGGGCGTAGGTCTCGCCCGTCGCGGGCTCCAGGTAGCGCCAGGCATCGCCCGCGCCGGCATCCAGCAGCACGCTCACGACCACCAGATCGAAGCGCGTGCGCGCCAGCTCCGCCGCAGCGAGCCCAGCCCCGAGTGCGCCCACGCGTTCGTGGCCACCCACGGAAAAATGGCGCCAGCGGCTGTGGTAGGGAATCTCGAGGTCCGGATAGCTGGCGCGGATCGTCTCGATCACGTAGTCGGCGGTGGGATCGAGGCGCGCGCCATCGAGGGCGAAGTGGGCAAGCTCGCTCCGCTCGGCGGCGGCCAGCACCAGCTTCGAGCGCGCCCGGATCGCGGCCGGGGTGCGCAGCCAGGCGATCGCCGCGGCCGGATCCTCGAAGCCTGCCACTCAGGAGGCTTGGTAGTCGGTCAGCGCCCGGCCCTTGGCGGTCTCGAGATCGCTCGCGGAAGGCGTCTCGAGCGCGTAGTAGCCGGCCGCCTTCTTAGCATCCATCTCGACCCTCGCGTCCTCCGGGATCTGACCCTCCGGGATCGGCACCCGCTCGATGACCTCGATGCCCGAGCGGACCAGGGCGTCGTACTTGAGGTTGCTCATCGACACCAGGCGGTGGATGCGGGTGATGCCGAGCCAGTGCAGGACGTCGGGCATGAGCTCCTGGAAGCGCACGTCCTGGACGCCGGCGACGCACTCGGTGCGCTCGAAATAGGCGGCCGCGCGGTCGCCGCCCGCCTGCCGCTTGCGCGCGTTGTAGACCAGGAATTTTGTAACTTCGCCGAGCGCCCGGCCTTCTTTGCGGTTGTAGACGATCAGCCCGGCGCCGCCGGCCTGGGCGGTCGCGATGCAGACCTCGATGCCGTGCACCAGGTACGGCCGGCAGGTGCAGATGTCGGAGCCGAACACGTCCGAGCCGTTGCACTCGTCGTGCACCCGGCAGGCAAGCTCGCGCCCCGGATCGGCAAGGGTCGAGACGTCGCCGAAGATGTAGCAGGTGAGACCGCCGATCGGCGGCAGGAAGACCTTCAAATCGGAGCGTGTCACGAGCTCCGGGAACATGCCGCCGGTCTGCTCGAACAGATGGCGGCGCAGGCTGGTCTCGGTGACGCCGCAGCGTGTCGCCACGCCCGGCAGGTACCAGACCGGCTCGATCGCGACCTTGGTGCAGTTGACCTCGCCGGCGGGCGTCACGATCCGGTCGTCCGGCCTCAGCTCCTCGAGGCGGATCGCGTGCTTGAGCTCGGGCACGGTGAGCCGCGCCCGGGTGACTGCGATCGTCGGCCGGATGTCGAACCCTTGCGCGAGCAGCTCCGCGAACGCCTCGCCGACGATGTGGCCGTAAGGATCGATCGAGGTGATCTTTTCCGGGTCCGCCCATTGCGGATGCGGTCCGATCGCCACTGCCGGTGCCGTGTTGGTGAGGTCGGGCCGATGCAGCGCATCGAGGCTGCCGGCGGCGATCGCGAGCGCCCGGTAGAGCGCGTAGGAGCCGGAATGAGCGCCGATCACGTTGCGCCGGCTGGCGTCGCCCAGGGTCCCGATCACCGGCCCGCGCGCGGCCGGGCTCGCCGCTCCCCAGGTGATCTTCGGCGGCTTCGCCCGGCCCGGCCGGGGATGCGAGGTGAGCGTGATATGCCCTGCCGCTGCCGGCCGGTCGGGGCTCGGGTCAGTCATCGGCTCTTGTCCAGCGCTGCGTCCGGATCGCCAGCGGGCGAGGCGGACTTTGTCGGCCGCGGGCGGCCGATGGCCATTGGCCGGGGTTGCGAGATACACTAATCTGGTGATGGTTGAGCGAAACGCCAGAGCCAAATCCGGGGAGGTGAGCCGATGCGCCTGTTGCGCCATGGACCGAGCGGGGCCGAGAAGCCGGGACTGCTGGATGCCGAGGGGCGCGATCGCGCGACCTCTCGGGGCAGATCGACGACATCACGCCGGACGTGCTGGCGGCCGAGAGCCTGGCGCGGCTCGCGCGCCTCAACCCGGCCTCGCTGCCGCCGGTCGAGGGCCGGCCGCGCCTCGGGCCGCCGCTGGCGCTGGTGCCGAACCTGGTCTGCATCGGCCTCAACTACGCCGACCATGCCAAGGAGAGCAACCAGCCGATCCCCGAGCATCCGATCGTGTTCATGAAGCACACCGGCTCGATCATCGGCCCGAACGACCTCGTCAAGATCCCGCGCGGCTCGAAGAAGACCGACTGGGAGGTCGAGCTCGGCGTGGTGATCGGCAGGCGCGCCTCCTACGTCGAGGAGAAGGACGCGCTCGACCACGTGGCCGGCTACACGATCGTCAACGACGTCTCCGAGCGCGACTTCCAGTTCACCGGCGGCGGCGGCCAGTGGATCAAGGGCAAGAGCCCCGACACCTTCGCGCCGATGGGCCCCTGGTTCGTGACCAAGGACGAGATCGCAGATCCGCAGAACCTCGACATGTGGCTCGAGGTCGACGGCCACCGCTATCAGAACGGCTCGACCGCGACCATGATCTTCGGCGTCGCCCACCTGGTGAGCCACCTCAGCCGCTATCTGACCTTGCTGCCGGGCGACGTGATCAGCACCGGCACGCCGCCCGGCGTCGGCGCCGGGGTCAAGCCCGCGCCAGTGTTCCTCAAGGCCGGCAACGTCATGCGCGTCGGCATCGAGGGCCTGGGCGAGCAGCGCAGCGAGGTCGGCCAGGCCTGAGGATTTTCGGCCGCGGCGGGCCGATCCCCGCAGGACCGTGGCGCTGCCGGAGCTGCTGACCGCGCGGCTGCGTCTGCGGCCGCGGACGCGAGACGACCTCGAGGCGAACCTCGCGATGGATCTCGACCCGGAGGTTCATCGCTACATCTTCGTCCACGGGGTCCCGGACGCCGCGGCGCACCGCGCCGAACTGCTGCGCCGGATCGCGAGCCCGCCCGCCAAGGGCGGCCTCTGGGTCGTCGAGTGGCGGCAGCAGGCGGGCTTTCTCGGCTGGTGCGGCGTGTTTCCGCTCGAGCAATCCGGCCTGATCGAGCTCGGCTATCGCTACCTGCGCGCCGCCTGGGGTCAGGGCGTGGCGACCGAGGCCGGGCGCGCCGTGCTCGATCACGGCTTTCGAACCCTCGGTCTCGACCCGATCGTCGCGGTGGCCGATCCGGGCAACCTCGCCTCGCGCCGGGTGCTCGAAAAGCTCGGCTTCGACGACCAGGGTTTTGCCCGCTACTACGGCACCGAGGTCGCCTTCTACCGGCTCGCTCGCAGCCAGTACCTCGCCGCCACGCAGGACCCTGAGGGTGGACGGGAGCGTCGTTGACGAACGCTGCTCGGCCATGTGAAATGATTCGCGAGCCTTTTGGCCCGGGAGAGGAACAATGAACAGATGGCTTGGCACGCTCGCCGTCGCGGTCGCGGCGGCGTTCGCGATTCCGATGGCGCAGGCCGAGACGCCGGCATCGACGCTCGTGATCGCGATGAACATCGACGACATCATCTCGCTCGATCCCGCCGAGACCTTCGAGCTCGTGGGCGGCGAGGTCAACGCCAACATCTACGACCGGATCACGGTGCACGAGCCGGGCCAGGAGGAGTTGAGCGGCGGGGTCGCCGAGAGCTGGGACGTGGCCGATGACGGCCATACGATCATCTTGCACCTGCGGCCCGGTCTCACCTTCCATTCGGGTAATGCAATCACCGCCGACGACGTGGTGTTCTCGCTCGCCCGCGTGATCAAGCTCAACAAGACCCCGACCTTCATCCTGAGCCAATTGGGCTGGACGCCCGACAACGTCGACCAGCTCGTGACCGCGAAGGACCCGATGACGGTCGAGCTCAAGATCCCGGAGAAACTGGCGCCGACGCTCGTGCTCAACTGCCTGTCGGCAGGCGTCGGCTCGGTCGTCGACAAGCAGGTGGCCATGGCCCATGAGACCGACGGCGACTTCGGCCACGAGTGGCTGAAGACCAACTCGGCCGCCTCGGGCCCGTTCGCGCTCAAGAGCTGGAAGCCCAACGAGAGCGTGATCCTCGAGGCAACCTCGAGTTCGCGCTATGGCCCGCCCGGAGTCGAGCGCGTGATCCTGCGCCACGTGCCCGAGCCCGGCGCGCAGCGGCTCCTGATCGAGAAGGGCGACGCCGACATCGCGCGCAACCTCAGCGCCGACCAGATCGCCGGCCTCGAGGGCAACAAGGACGTCGTCATCCAGACCGATCCCAAGGCGCTCTCGGTCTATCTCCAGGTCAACATGCGCGACCCGATCCTGTCCAAGCCGCAGGTCCGCGAGGCGCTCCGCTATCTGGTCGACTACCAGGGCATGGTCGGGAGCTTCCTGCGCGGCCAGTTCCTGGTCCACCAGTCGTTCTGGCCGTCGGGCTTTTACGCCTCCCTGACCGACAACCCGTTCGCGCTCGACGTCGCCAAGGCGAAGTCGCTGCTCGCCGAGGCAGGCTATCCGGACGGCTTCGAGGTCAAGCTGGACGCGTTCAACGACTCGCCCTTTGCCGACATGGCGCAGGCGATCCAGGCGACCATGGCAGAGGCCGGGATCAAGGTCTCGATCCTCCAGGCCGAGCGCAAGGCGGTCTACGCCAAGCACCGGGCGCGCAACCACCAGATGATCCTGACCCACTGGAGCCCGGACTACCTCGATCCGAACTCGAACGCCGATGCCTTCGCCTCGAACCCGGACAACAGCGACGAGGCCAAGCTCACGGGCGTGATCGCGTGGCGCGGCGCCTGGGAGACGCCCGAGAACACGGCGCTGGTCGCGGCCGCCCGCCAGGAGCTCGATCCCGACAAGCGCAAGGAGATGTACCTGACCCTGCAGAAGAACGTGCAGCAGGATTCGCCCTACGTGTTCATGTTCCAGGGCGTCGAGCAGTCGGCGCTGCGCGCCAACGTCAAGGACTTCATCTCGGGCCCGAGCTTCGATCTGGTGTTCTATCGCGAGGTCACCAAGAGCTGAGGCAGAGCGGCGGGCGAAAGGTACCGGAGGGACGTCGGCGGCAGCGATCACGCTCGCCGCCGTGCCCGCCCCGGGCGACAGCTCATCGCAAGCTGGGAATCGAGACCGCCGGAGTCGCGGTGATCCTTCAGGCCATCGTGCAGGTCGGGGGCGCCGTGAACCTGCGCTTGATGTCCTCGGCGACGAGCAAGGGCGGCCATTCTCTTGCCGCCGGGCCAAATGATCGAGCTAGGTCGTGCGGCGTGCAACTGGCTCAAGAGCCAGATCGGGTCCGCCAAAGCTGGGGTAAGGCAATCGACCAATGACGGGATGCCAGTTTGCGACCCGCCCACAGCCAAACGCCAGCGTCCTCGATGCGTCGAACCTCCGCAAGGGCGGCGTCACCGAGGAAGCCAGGCGCTGATCATGTATTTCCGCGAGCCCGTCGGCACCGCGATCTTCAGGCATTGGCCGGCGAATTCCAGCGCCTCGGCGCGGCTCGCGCCGGGACAGCCATGCCGGCCCAGACTGGCAAACAGGTGGGTGGAATAGCGCCGCTTCATCCATTCTGGGTCGCCGGATTCCGGCAGTCCGATGCACGCTGTCGAGGATTTCCTGCGCCTGCCGGAGGTCGCCGCTCCCGCCAGGGGAAGGCATCGCCGAAGTTGAATTCCTCGAAGGTCGTCAGTCTCGGAGCGTTGAAGAGTGGTGACGCGCCGCGTGATCGCGGTGCAACATGCTGAAATCGATGCCTTGCCCGACGGTTCTCACATTCGATGTGGAGCCAGCCGAGGCCGTTCGGTAGCGGGGAAGAAACGCCTCATCGCCGATCTTGCTCGGCCAGTGTCAAACCCGTGAGCAGGGTCGAGCCTGTCATAGTGGCCTTTGCCCGCCCCAGAGAGCCCCAGGGCATACGTATTCCGCAAGAACGCGGAGACAGGTTGTGCTCGCGGGCGATCGCTGCGCCGGCCGACGCCAGCTCGATCGCCCGGTCGAACTGCCCGCGCCAGTTTTCGATGTGGCAGGACATGTAGAGCGACAGCAATTGCCAGGACATCGCCGGCCGGCCGGCAGATGGTGAGCGCTTGCCGAGCGCCTCCTCGGCCAGCTCGGCCGCCCCGATACCGCCTGGCCGAAGCCGGTGGTCATCTGAGCATTGCCGAGCGCCGACTGACAGCCGACGGCCTCAGCGACCTCGATGGCGGCCCGAGCTGCGCGAGCGCCGAGGGAAAGTCCTCGGCCCACATCGATGCCCAGGCCATCCCCGCGAGCGCGATGCTCTCGCGATGGCGGTCGCCGACGGTCCGCGCGATCTCGAGCATGCGCGCGTTTTCGGCCCGCGAAGGCTCGAAGCGCCGATCGACAAAATAAAGCTCTGAATACTGAGACTTGGAAGAGGTCCGACCTCGAGCGACTCGGCGGTTGCGCTTCGGTCGGGGATGAGCCAGAACCTGCGGCCAGCGCCTTCGGTAGTGTGCCAGCGCCTCCTTGATGGCATGCCGGCGGCCGGCGCCTGCTCGGCGGCCCGCCGAAGGACTCCATGGCCTTGGCCAGTGGCGCCATCGGCGAGAAGATGGTCGGTGGGCCAGTCCAGCTCGAGCTCGTCTCCGACGCCGGTCGCTTCTCGCCCTCGAGCGCCGACGCGAACGCGCGTGGACCCACGACGTCGGCTCTTCAGCAGACTGTCATAGGCGGCGTCCTGGACCAGCGCGTGCTTGAAGGTGTATCTGGCGTCGGGCGGAGCGACCGCGGCGGAAGATGAGCTCGGCATGACCCGCGAGCCCAGCGCGGAGCCGAGGTCGGGTCCGCCAGGTCGACGACCGCCGCCAGCAGCGGGTAGGAGAATTCGCGGCCGATGCAGGCGGCGATCTGCGCGACCTCCTTGACCTCTGGGATGCGGTCGAGGCGCGCCATCAGCGAGATCGTGCAGCGACGCCGGGATGGCGGTCTCGCCGGTCTCCAGCACCGCCTTGGTCAACTCCTCGACGAACAGCGGCACACCGTCGGTGCGCGCGATGATGGCATCGATCGTCGCGGTCGGCAGACGTTCGCCGCCGAGGCGCGTCGACGATCGCCTCGACCCCGGCGCGCCCCAGCCGGTTGAGGGTGAGGCGGGTGAGTGGGGATGGGCGGCGAGGTCGGGCTGGTGATCGGGGCGGCTGGTCAGCAGGAGCAGCACGCGCGCGTCGGCGATCCGGTCGAGGCATTGCTCGATCAGCTCGAGCGTGGTGGGGTCGACCCAGTGGGCATCCTCGAGCGCGACGAGGACGGCTGCTGCCGCGCGAGCGCCAGCAGCTGAGCGACCAGCGCATCGAGCGTCCGCGCCCGCTGGGCCTGCGGGGTGAGGTCGAGGGGGCCGTAGCGGCGCCTCGCCGTCGAGCCCGAGCAGGCTCGCGATCAGCGGCGCGCCGGCGCGCATCCCCCGCCCGGGCGAGCAGCGCCTCGAGCTTGTCGAGCCTCGACGTCGCTCGGATCTTCGGTACGCGAGCGCGGCCGCGCGGTTCAGCTGCTGGATCACCGGCCACAGCGCGCTGTCGGCATGATAGGGCGAGCACTGGTAGCGGATGCGCGTGTGCGGCTCCTCGGCCAGCGCATCGAGCAGCGCCCGGGTGAGCCGCGATTTGCCGATCCCGGCCTCGGCCACCAGCAGGACACCCTGGCCCTCGCCGGCCTTCGCCTGCGCCCAGCGCTCGAGCAGCAGCGCCAGCTCCTGGTCGCGCCCGACCATCGGCAACAGCGCCGGACCGCTCCTCGCCTCGAAGCGGCTGGCGGTCGACCGCTCGCCGGTGACCGCGAACGCCGCGACCGGCTCGCTGATGCCCTTGAGCTCGTGCTCGCCCAGATCCTCGAGCTCGAAGCCCGTCCCGAGCAGCCGCCGCGTCGCGTCGGCGATCACCACCTGGCCGGGCACCGCGATCCCTTGCAGGCGCGCCGCAAGGTTCGGGTGTGTCGCCGACCACGGCCTGTTCTTGCGCGGCGCCCTCGCCGACCAGGTCGCCGACGACCACGAGGCCGGTCGCGATCGCGACCCGCGCGGCCAGAGCCTCGCCCGCCGGGTTGCTCAAGCTGTCGGATCGCTGCCGTGATCGCCAGCCCGGACCGGACCGCGCGCTCGGCCTCGTCCTCGTGCGCCTTCGGCCAGCCGAAATACGCCAGCACGCCGTCGCCCATGAACTTGGCGACATGGCCCTCGAACCGCGCGATCTCGCCCGCGACCGCGTTCTGGTAGGCGCGGATCACCTCGCGCATGTCCTCGGGGTCGAGCTGCGACGACAGCGCGGTCGAGCCCACCAGATCGACGAACATCACGCGTCAGCTGGCGGCGTTCCGCTTCGGAGCGGGCGGCCGCGGTCTCGACCACTGCGGTCGGGAGCAGGGCCGCTGTCGGTTCGGGAGCTTCGACCGGCAGGCTGGCGTCGCGCAGCGTCGCGATCGCCTCGAGCAGCTTGCGTCGGTGGCCGACCAGGGCGACGCCAAGGTCCTTGAGATCCTCGGCGGTCAGCTTGGGCAAGATCTCGGCGTCAATCTCGTTCGCGATGAACGCCTCAGCGTATCGCTCCAGGTCCAGGTCTCGGAGCCATTTCCGGACGTCCAACGCGATTCCTCGGATCGAATGCGCGAATGAGAACCTAGCGGGCTGGGTCGGAGCGATCCAGGATCGTGGTGCCGCTGTTCCCGCAACCACCTCGGCACTACTGCCGTGGCATGGCCAGATCCGCCATCGCCCAGGCGGGGATGATCGCGCCCGGGTGGACGATGACCCGGGCGGCGAGCGCGCAGCCGAGCCGGGCCGCGGCTTCGGGCTCGGCGCCGGACAGGCGGGCGGCGAGATAGCCGGCATTGAAGCTGTCGCCGGCAGCCGTGCTGTCGACGACCTCGGCGACCGGGATCGGCGGCACCTCGCCCGTGAACACCGCCGAGGACAAAAAGCAGCCGGCGGCGCCGCGCTTGACCGCGACCTCGGCGACCCCCAGGTGATGCAGCCGATCGGCGGCCTCGCGCGCGTCGGCGACCCCGAACAGCAGCTGGTCGTCGTCGAGGGTCGGCAGCGCGATGTCGGCCCGGGTCAGCATCGCGTCGAACACCGTCCGCGCGCTTGCCACATCGGGCCAGCCGACCGGCCGGTAGTTGCTGTCGAAGGCGACCCGGCCGCCGCGCTCGCGCAGCGCATCGGCGATCGCCATCAGGGCCCGGCGCTGGCCATCGTCGAGGACCGAGAGCGTGACGCCCGAAAGATAGAGGAGATCGTAGCCCGAAAGCTCCCGGAGCAGCCGCTCGGCGCGGTCGTCCCGCAGCATCTCGCGCGCCGCCGATGCCGAGCGCCAGTAGGTGAAGCTGCGCTCGCCGCGCGCGTCGGTCCGGATCGTGTAGAGGCCGGGCAGCCGGCGCTCGAGGCGCGCGACCAACCCGGTGCCGACCGCTTCCGCCTGCCAGGTCGCGAGCATCGCCTCGCTGTAGGGGTCGTCGCCCAGCGCGGTCACGTAGTCGACCCGGACAGCCTGCTCGCGCGTCAGCCGCGCCAGATAGACCGCGAAGTTAAGCGTGTCGCCGCCATAGGCGAGCTGGAGCTCGGACGGGCTGCGATGGCGCAGCTCGATCATGCATTCGCCGATGCTCGCGATCCGCAGCATGACGCCGGCTCGCCGGCCGCGGCGGCTCAGGCCGCCCGGCTGAGGGAATGGCCAAGCGCGCGCTCGACCTCTTCGGCCAGTGCCAGCGAGCTGGTCAGGCCCGGGCTCTCGATCCCGAACAGGTTGACGAGGCCCTGCACGCCATGCTCGCGCGGGCCCTGGATCGCGAAGTCGTCGGCGACGCTGCCCTTGGGCGCGAGCTTGGGTCGCATGCCGGCATAGCCCGGCTCGAGCGCGCCGTCGGCGAGCCCGGGCCAATAGGTCCGGATCGCGGCGTAGAAGACGTCGGCGCGCCTGGGATCGACGTCGTAGTTGATGCCGTCGACCCATTCCACGTCCGGACCGAAGCGCACCTGGCCGCCCATGTCGAGCGTGACGTGGACGCCGAGGCCGGCGTGCTCGGGCACCGGGTAGACCAGATGCGAGAACGGCCGGCCCCCGGCCAGCGTGAAGTAGTTGCCCTTGCAATAGTAGGCGGTCGGCAGCAGGTCGCGGCGCAGCCCCTCGAAGCGCGCGGCCAGGGCCGGCGCGTGCAGGCCAGCGCTGTTGACCACGATCCGCGCCTTGAGCGCCATCGGCTGGTCGCCGCCGACCTCGAGCTCGATGCCGTCGTCGGCGATCCGGCCGCGCTCGACCGGTGCACAGAACGCGAGCATGGCGCCCCGGTCCTCGGCGTCGCCCTGGTAGGCCAGCATCAGGCGGTGGCTGTCGATGATCCCGGTGGACGGCGAGAACAGGGCCGCGGTGCAGAACACCTCAGGCTCGAGTTCCTTGACCGCGGCCGGCTGCAGCCATTCGAGGTCGGTCACGCCATTGGCTGCGGCCTTGGCGCGGATCTGCTCGAGGGTCGCCTTCTGGGCCTCGCTGGTGGCGACGATCAGCTTGCCGCAGCGCCGGTGCGGGACGCCGTGCAGGGCGCAGTAGGGATAGAGCTTCTGCTTGCCGGCGACGCAGCTCAAGGCCTTGAGCGAGCCCGTCGGATAGTAGATGCCGGCATGGATCACCTCGCTGTTGCGCGAGCTCGTCTCGGTGCCGATCATGCTCTGGGCCTCGAGCACGATCACCTCGCGGCCGGCGAGTGCGAGCTGGCGCGCGATGGCGAGGCCCACGACGCCCGCCCCGATCACCACGCAGTCGACCCGTTCCATGCGCCAGTCCTTCACCCGAGCAAAGCGTCGATCGCGGCGGCCGGTACGCCCGCGGCTTCGGCCGCGGCCAGGATGTCGGCCCAGCTGCGCTCGTCGACCTCGATGCCTTCGGCGAGGCGTTGCCGCCGGCGGCGCTGCTCGGGCTCGCCCGGCACCAGCACCTCGGCGACCCCGGCGAGCGGCCGGGCCGACTTGAGATAGGCGAGCAGGGCGCCGCCCTCGCGCCAGAGCTGCTCGCGCCCGCCGAGCGCCTCGGGATCGATGATCACCGAAAGCATGTTGTTGACGCTGCCGCCACGCATCTCGTGCTCGGGCAGGATCGTCCAGCCGCCGGTCAAGGCACCCGCCAGCAGCTCGCACAGGATCGCAAGGCCGGAGCCCTTGTGCTCGCCCATCGCGACCAGGGCACCTTGCGGCTCGGCGAACATCACCGCGCCGTCCCGGGTCGGCAGGCCATCGGCGTCGAGCAGGCTGCCGTCCGGCACGGGCACGCCGCGGTTGGCCGCGACCCGCGCCTTGCCGAGCGCGATCTTGCTGGTCGCCATGTCGAGCACGACCATGGCACCCTTTGGACCCGGCAGAGCGGCGCAGAACGGGTTGGTGCTGAGCCGCGACTGGGCGCTGCCGAACGGCGCCTGGATCGGCGGGTGATCGATGCCGTTGACGAAGTGGATCGAGGCGAAGCCGCCCTCGGCGCACTGCTCGGCCCAATGGCCGATCCGCCCGAGGTGGAAGCTGTTGCGGATCGCGAGCAGGGCGACCCCATGCTCGCGCGGCGCGGGCCATGCCGAGCGCCATCGCCTCGTGGCCGATCACCTGGCCGTAGCCGCGCTGGCCCTCGATGACGAGCACCGCCCCCTGCGCGCGCGCCGGCTCGGCGTGGCGGTTGGGCACCAGCGCGCCCTTGGCGAGCGATTGCACGTAGAACGGCACGAGCCCGATGCCGTGCGAATCGTGGCCCGTCAGATTGGCCTCGACCAGCTGGTCGGCGACCAGGCGCGCCTCCGGCCCGGCGCTGCCGGCCGCCGTGCAGACGGCGCGGATCAGGGCATGCAGGGTATCGCTCGCGAAGGTCGGCATGGCTCTCCGGGTCCTGCGGTTGGCGGGGATGATCCACCGGGCCTCGTTGCCAGAAAGCAAAGATCGGAGCAAGCGCGCTTAGCGCCGCGGTCGTCAGGACCAGGGTGCCTGGGCGCGGGGCGCCGCGCGGCCAGGAACGGTTGTCGCGTGGGCTTTCGGCCCCGAGCCGCGAGCCGGGCCGAAAGCGATCGTCAGCGGCCGCGGCGGACGGGCGCCAGCCGCGGACGCCCGATCGCCGAGCTCGCGAGCGCCGCCGACCCGATCAGCTCCTGGACCCGCCGCTCGGCCAACGCGTGCGCGAGAAAGCCGCCGAACTCCGGCCGCGCCCGCAGCTCCGGCCGATCGATCAGCCCGGCGCAGATCTCGACGCGCTGGGCCGAACTGAAGAACGTGTCGAGGACCGCTTGCACGTACTTCCAGTAGGCAGCACTGCCGTCATAGGCGCGCAGCGCATCGGTGCCGCCCACATGCAGCAGGAGGGTGGAGTAGGTGCGCGAATCCGTGGCGCCGAGGTAGCGCTTGCCGGCCTGCTCCAAAGCCTCGATCACTCTGTCTTCCACGCGCGCGTTCATGGCGTGTCCCTTGTCCATTGGCGCTCTCCCGGGGCATCCGTTGTGCCCTGGTGAGATATTAGGCAGTTTTGCGGCTGGTGAAATGTGAGCCAGTTCACAGCCAGGTCGTCTCAGCACGGTTTTTGTTCGACTGCCGGTTTCTGGCGCCCGGCGGTCGGCGGGCAGCGCCGGGCGGGCGCCCACGACCGCATTGCGCGGGCGGCCCCGGGGCGCCTTCCGGAGAGGGTGCATGAGAGGTCTTGACAGCCGGTAAAGCGATCCGATTGCGCGCCTGTCCGAGTGGGCTAGAGTGGCGCTGGTAATGCGAGAGCTGAGGTGGACCGCCGTCCGGAGCGCCCTGCCGGCGGTCGGCTTGGCGCTGCTGCTCGTGGCCTGCGCCGCCAAGGGCAAGCTCGAGCCGCGCCACGCGCCCTCCGGTCTCGAGATGCCGCTGCCGGAGGCCGATTTCGCCGCCTACATCGACCAGGCGAAGGCGCGGATCGCAGCGGCGAATGCCGCGATCGGCAAGCCGCTGGCGCCGAGCGTGGTCGACGAGAGGGCGCCGTTCGAGTTGCAGCCGGCGGCGGCGTGCCGGCGGACGCCGGACGGGCGCTACCCGCGGGCGGTGCTGCTGATCCACGGGCTCGGCGGCACGCCCTACGAGATGCGCGCTCTCGGCCGGCGCTTCGCCGCCGCCTGCTATCTGGTGCGGGCGATCCTGTTGCCCGGGCACGGCACGGTGCCGGGCGACCTGCTGGGCGTCGGCTACCCGGCCTGGACCGAGGCGACGCGCCTTGGCGCCGCGAGCTTCGCGGGTCAGGCGCAGCGGCTCTATCTGGTGGGCTTCGGCGCCGGCGCCACGCTCGCGCTGGATTATGCACAAGCGTCTGGGGCGGGCGAGCCGCCCAAGGACGGTCCGACGCTCGGCGGCCTCGTGCTGCTGGCGCCGGCGCTCGCCAGCCCGGGCGGCCTCGAGGCGCTCGCCCGCAGCTACCTCGGCTATGGCGCTCCCGGCGCCGCCAGCGGCTTCGCCCCGCTGCTGCCCGACGACGACCCGGTCCGCTACCTGTCGATCGCGCGCAACGCCCAGGTCCAGCTGAGCGACCTGATCGATCGGCGGCGCGACCGGCAGCGGCTGCTGGCACTGCCGGTGTTTGCGGTGCTGAGCGCCGATGATGTCACGATCGACGTGGCGGCCGCGCGGCACTGGTTCTGCCGGCAGCTGATCGGGCCGCGGGCGCTGGTCTGGTACGCCCCGGGCGGCGAAGAGGCGAGCGACTGCCGTTTCGTTCTGCCGCGCGCGAGCGACATGTGGCCCGGCATCCTCGACCTTGCGCACCCGGCGCTGCCGATCGCGCCGGACGATCCGCACTACGGCGTCGAGGGCGACTATCGCGACTGCGCTCACTACTACTGGCAGACGGATACCCCGAACTGGCTGATCTGCGAGGATACCGCCAAGACGCCGGCCAACTCGGAGATCCGCTACGGCGAGATCACGACCGAGAACCTGGCCGCGCACGTGATGCGCAGACTGACCTTCAACCCGGATTTCGATGCGCTCGCGACCGCGGATTCTGGACTTCCTCGCCGCGCAGCCGTGGCCGAGCCCGCCGGTCCCGAGCCCGAAGCCCGGCCCCTGATCGCCCCTGCCGGTGCCGGGCGTTGATGGTTCGCGCATTCTTTGTCTGGTAGGATCGGGCCCCCGGTCCGACGGCCGGCCGTGGCCAGCGAGGGACAGTCATGAGCAGCGAGCGCCCGAACGTCACCGTGGTCGAGCACCCGCTCGTCCAGCACAAGCTGACCCTGATGCGCCGGCGCGAGACCACGACGGTCAAGTTTCGCCAGCTGTCGCGCGAGGTCGCGACGCTGCTCGCTTACGAGGTGACCCGCGATTTGCCGCTGACCACGACCCCGATCGAGACGCCGCTCGCCGAGATGATCGCGCCGACGCTGGCCGGCAAGAAGCTCTGCATCGTCTCGATCCTGCGCGCCGGCGACGGCCTGCTCCATGGCATGCTCGACCTCGTGCCCTCGGCCCGGGTCGGCCATGTCGGCATCTATCGCGATCCGGAGAGCCTGACCGCGGTCGAATACTACTTCAAGGTGCCGGAAGACCTGCAGGAGCGCCTGGTGATCGTGGTCGATCCGATGCTCGCGACCGGCAACTCGGCGGTCGCCGCGGTGTCGCGGATCAAGGAGGAGGGCGCCCAGCAGGTCAAGTTCGTCTGCCTGCTGGCGGCGCCCGAGGGCGTCGCCCGGTTCCAGAGCGTGCACCCGGACGTGCCGATCTTCACGGCCGCGATCGACCAGAGGCTGAACGACCACGGTTACATCATGCCCGGCCTCGGCGACGCCGGCGACCGTCTGTACGGCACCAAGTGACCTTTCCCGGCGCCGGCGAGCGCTGAACGTCGCGCCGCGAGCAGAGCATCGCGGCCTGGGAATTGTGCTTGCAGGATCGAGCGGTGGCGATTATGTGATATCGTAACACTTCTTTTGGAAATGCCGGGCCATGAAACAGCGGAGGCCGCCCGTAGCTTCGTTCGTCAGCGTCCTCGGCGCGGGCGCGGTCGGCCGCCTGGCGATCGTCGCCGGCGGCCTCCTGGGGCTCTGGTCGGCGATCGGCTGGGTGCTCGGCTGGTGGGGATGAACGGGCCTGTGGTGCCGGCGATCCGCCTTTGCGACCTCAGCGTCGGCTACGACCGAGAGCCTGCGCTCCGACGGGTGAGCGGCAGCTTCGCGGCGGGCTCGCTGACCGCCGTGATGGGCCCGAACGGCGCCGGCAAGACGACGCTGCTGAAGGCGATCTGCGGCCTCCTGCGGCCGGACGCCGGCCAGGTCGAGCTGGCGGCTGCGCGACCAGACCAGATCGCCTATCTGCCGCAGCAGTCGGAGATCGATCGCAGCTTCCCGATCTCGGTCCAGGACGTGGTCGGCCTCGGCCACTGGCGCCGGACCGGCGCGTTCCGGCCGGCCGGCCGGGCGGGCGCGGCGGCAACGGCGCGCGCGCTCGACGAGGTCGGCCTCGAGGCCGCTGCCAGGCGGCCGATCGGCGCCCTGTCCGCGGGCCAGTTCCAGCGCGTCCTGTTCGCCCGCCTGATCGTCCAGGATTGCCCCGTCGTTCTGCTCGACGAGCCGTTCGCCGCGGTCGATGCCAGGACCACCGCCGATCTGCTCGCGATCGTCCGCGCCTGGCATCGCGAGCGGCGGACGGTCGTGGTCGTCCTCCACGAGATGACGCAGGTCCGCGCAGACTTCCCCGAGACGCTGCTGCTCGCGCGCGAGGTGATCGACTGGGGCCCGACGGCGCGGGTGCTGCATGCGGACAACCTGCTGCGGGCCTGGGGCCTGCCGGCCGCCGTCGGCGAGAGAGAGCCCGTCCAACGGCTGCGGCGGTCGGCATGAGCCCCGCCGCGCTCTTGATCGAGCCTTTCGCCGACTACGAGTTCATGCGCCGGGCATTGGTCGCCTGCCTGGCGCTGGCGATGGGCTGCGGCCCGGTCGGGATCATCCTTTTGCTGCGCCGCATGAGCCTGATGGGCGATGCGCTCTCGCACGCGGTCCTGCCGGGGGCCGCGGTCGGCTTTCTGGTGGCCGGCCTGTCGCTCACCGCGATGAGTCTCGGCGGCTTCGCAGCCGGCCTCGCGGTGGCTCTGCTCGCGGGCGTCGTCACCCGACTGACGCCGCTTCGCGAGGACGCGGCCTTTGCCGCCTTCTACCTGACGTCGCTGGCGCTCGGCGTCCTGATCGTCTCGCTCAGGGGCAGCAACATCGACCTGCTGAACGTCCTGTTCGGCTCGGTGCTCGCGGTCGACGACCAGGCGCTGCTCCTCGAAGGGACGCTCACCAGCCTGACCCTGGTGACGCTCGCGGTGATCTACCGGCCGCTGGTCACCGAATGCTTCGACCCTTCGTACCTGCGCGCGGTCGGGGTCGGCGGCGGCCTCTACCACGGCATCTTCCTGGTGCTCGTGGTCATGAACCTGGTCGCGAGCTTCCAGGCGCTGGGCACGCTGATGGCGGTGGGCCTGATGATGGTGCCGGCGGCGGCCGCGCGCTTTTGGGCCCGCGAGGTCTGGTCGCTGGCGCTCACCGGCAGCGCGATCGGGTTCACCGCCGGGCTGATCGGTCTGCTCGCCTCCTACCATGCCGGACTGGCGTCGGGTCCGGCGATCATTTTGACCGCGGGCGGCCTCTACGTCCTCTCGGTGCTCCTGGGGCCCCGCGGCGGCATCCTCAGACAGGCGCTCGGCCGCCGGCTGCGGCCAGCCTGACCTCACCCTCGAGCCGGAGTTCGTCCCATGCATCGCCGTATCCTGTTGCGACTGGGTTTCGCGAGTGCCGGCCTGATCGCCCTCTCGCTGCCGCTTCACGCCGCCGCCCCCGGCAAGCTCAAGGTCGTGGCCAGCATCACCATCCTGGGCGACATGGTCCAAAAGGTCGGCGGCCAGCATGTGGCGCTGACCACCCTGGTCGGCCCGGACGGCGACGCCCATGCCTTCGAGCCGACGCCCGCCGACGCCAAGGCGCTGAGCGCGGCCGACCTCGTGGTGGTCAACGGCCTCGGCCTCGAAGGCTGGATGGACCGGCTGATCCAGGCGTCCGGCTACCGGGGCCCGATCGTGGTCGCGAGCCAGGGCGTCGAGCCGCGCCGGATGGACGAGGACGGCACCTCCGTGACCGACCCGCATGCCTGGCAGGACCTTGCCAACGGCCATCGCTACGTGGTCAACATCGAGGCCGCGCTGGCCAAGGCCGATGCGGCCGACGCCGCCGACTACCGGGCCGCGGCCAGGACCTATCTGGCTGCGATCGACGCCATGGACAGCTATGTCCGGTCCGCGATCGCCGAGGTGCCGCCGGAGCGCCGCAAGGTCGTGAGCTCGCATGACGCCTTCGGCTACTTCGGCCAGGCCTACGGCGTCGAGTTCGCAGCCCCCCAGGGCATCGGCGAGGACGCCGAGCCCTCCGCCGCCGACATGAGGCGGCTGATCGACCAGATCCGGCGCGAGCACATCAAGGTCCTGTTCTTCGAGAACGCGCTGAGCCCGCGCCTGGTCGAGCAGATCGCGCGCGAGACCGACGCCGTGGTCGGCGGCACGCTCTACGCCGATGCGCTCTCGCCGGCCCGACGGTCCGGCCCCGACCTACCTCGACATGTTCAGGCACAATCTGCCGCTGTTGAAGGCGGCGATGCTCGGTAGGGCCCGCGTGATATTATGACATAACGTTCATTGGCTTTGGCAGCCGAAATCGGCTATCCCCTATGTCGACGAGGTACTGGCTGCGGAGAGACGAGATGGGCGCCATCCTGTCGCGACGGAGTGTTCTCAGGGGGTCAGCGGCGGTCGTGCCGGGGCTTGTGCTGTTCGGTTTCGATCGCGCGGCGCGGGCATTCTCGACCGAGACGATGTCGCCGGGGAGCTCGATCGGCCTGGCCTACAGCAACCGCTGCGGCGGCGATGCCATGCATGCGGTGGTCACGGCCCGGCTCGAGGCCGATCTCGCCAATCGCACCGGCCCGCTCGGCACGACGCTTTCCGAGACGGCGGTCTGCCCGATCTGCGGCTGTCCGATCACCGTCTCGCGTGTCGTGCGCTGAGTTCAGCGACCGCGCGTCCACGCCGCTTTGGCGTGGCTGATGCTGCGATGGGGCGGGATCGCGCTCCGCACGGCGGTCGTCGGCGGCGTCGTCAGCCTGATCGGCCAGTCCGGGCCGGCCGTGGCGCATCCGCACGTCTGGATCAACGACGTCACCACCTTCCTGTTCAAGAACCGCCAGCTGGTCGGCATCCATCACCGTTGGGAATTCGACGAGATCTTCAGCTCGTTCGTGATCCAGCAGCACGACCACGACCGCAACGGCAAGTTCGACAAGTCCGAAAATGCCTCCGTCCAGAAAGAGGCCTTCTCCAACCTGCACGACTATGGTTATTTCACCCATGTTCGGGTTGATGATAAGAAGATGGCGCTCAATAAGGTCGATAATTTCCAGGCGACGATCAGGAAGGACGTTTTGATCTATGAGTTTACCTTGCGGCTGCCGCATCCGATCGATGTCACCAGACGCCACTTCGCGGTCGGCGTCTTCGACCCGGAGTATTATGTGGAAGTCGACCTGGACGAGAATGATCCCGTCCACTTCAGCGGCCTGCCGAGTGGCGCCTGCACCTTCGACATCCGCGAGGATACCGAGCACCCGATCTATTACGGCATGGTGGACCCGCCCGTGATCTATCTGACCTGCGCGACCAGCTGATCATGACCGGGATGATCTGCCGTTGTCTCTTGGTCTTGCTGTTGCTGATCGGGGTCGCGGCGGGCGCGCCGGCCCGGGCCGACCCGTTCACCGGTCACGCTTCGGCCACGCCCGAGGCTGCCCCCGGTGTTTCCCGGGCCACGGGTCCGGCGGCGGTGGTCGGGCGCGCGCTGCTCGCCTTCCAGCGCGAGAGCAACCGGCTGATCGCGCAGCACATGAAGGCGATCCGCGATGGCGAGACCGCGGGCCCGCTGCTGATCGGCCTCATGCTCGCGTTCGCCTACGGGGTCGTGCACGCGCTCGGGCCGGGACACGGCAAGGTGGTCGTGGCGTCGTATTTCCTGGCGCGCGATGCGCAGATCATGCGCGGCCTCATGATCGGTCTGCAGATCGCGGTGTTCCACGTGCTGTCCGCGATCGTCGTCGTGGCGCTCGCCGATCTCGTCCTGCGCCAGGCGTTCGGCAGCGCACCCGCCGAGGTCGCGGGCGTGCGCCTGGCCAGCTACGGGCTGATCGCGCTGATCGGCGTCACCATGTTGGCCCAGGCGGTCCGGCGCTCGCGCCTCCGACGCGCCGGCATCGAGGTCGGCTGCGGCCACGATCATGGGCTGCAAGGCCACGGTCCTGGTCATCAGGGCCACGCGGCCGGGCCGGCGGTCGCCGATCGGGCGCAGCAGGGCGCGCTCTCGCTCGGCGTCGGTCTGGTGCCGTGCACGGGCGCGGTCCTGATCCTCCTCTATGCGCTCGCCAACGACATCCTGCTGCCGGGCCTGCTGCTCGTGCTGGCGATCGCCGCCGGCATGGCGATCACCATGGGCGCGCTTGGCATGCTGAGCATCCTCGCCCGCAACGCCGTTGCCGCCCGGCTCGAACGTTCGCGCCACGGGCCGAGCCCGACCCTGACTGCGCTCGGCGACTATGGCGGCGCCCTGCTGATCACCCTGATCGGTATGGCGCTCGTCTGGTCGGCGTGGTAGGCCCCGGCAAGCGCTCCGGGGCCTTAGCGATTCGTTAACCGTTGGCGTGCAACTCTACGTTGACCCTGGCGCGAGCGTCTGGCGCTGTCGGTGGCGGTCCAGGAGGGCCTGCGCAGCGCGGACCGGTCGGTCCGGGCTTTTGGGGCGGAGCGGTTGGCTGAGATGCGGGACCCGGGATGCGCAAGCTGAGCAGTCGCCTGGCGGCCGCCCACAGCTTCCTTGCCAAGCTGTGGAAGCTGACCGCGCCCTATTTCTGGTCCGAAGAGCGCTGGAGCGCCCGCGGCCTGCTCGCGATCGTCGTCGGCAGCGGCTTCGTCCTGGTCTACATCAGCAAGCTCCTGAACGACTGGAACGCCCGGTTCTTCAATGCGCTGCAGGATAAGAACATCGAGGCGTTCTGGGCCGAGCTGCGCTATTTCTGCGTGCTCGCCTTCTTCTTCATCGTGATTGCGGTCTACCGGATCTGGTTCCGCCAGATGCTGCAGATCCGCTGGCGGCGCTGGCTGACCCAGGTCTATTATCGCGACTGGCTGGCCGACCGGACCTATTATCGGATGGAGCTGACCAGCGCCCAGGCCGACAACCCGGAGCAGCGGATCGAAGACGACTGCAACCAGTTCACCCGCCAGACCTTGGTCCTCGTGCTCGACCTGGTCTCGGAGGTCCTGACGCTCGTCACCTTCACCGTCGTCCTCTGGCGCCTGTCCGGGACAGTGACCTTGCCGGTGTTCGGCGGGCTCGTGATTCCCGGCTACATGATGTGGGTGGCAGTGATCTATGCCGCGCTTGGCTCCTGGCTGACCTACAAGATCGGCCGCCCGCTGGTGCGGGTGAACTTCGACCTGCAGCGTTTCAACGCAGACTTCCGGTACCGCATGGTCCGGGTGCGCGAGAACGCGGAGAGCATCGCCCTCTACCGCGGCGAGCCGGACGAGGAGCGCCGGCTGGCGGGCGCCTTCGGCCGGATCATCGGCGTCTGGTGGGACAACATGCGCTACACCAAGCGGCTGACCTGGTTCACGGCCTTCTACGGGCAGGCGGCCGGCGTGTTCCCGCTGGTAGTCGCATCGCCGCGCTATTTCATGGGCCAGATCCCGCTCGGCGTGCTGACCCAGACCGCGGGCGCGTTCGATCGGGTGCAGGGCTCGCTGTCCTGGTTCGTCGACAATTGGCCGACGCTCGCCGAATGGAAAGCCACGATCGACCGGCTGACCACCTTCGGCGAGAGCATGGAGGCGGCGCGCCGGGTCAGCCAGGCGACCTCCGGCTTCACCATCGAGCAGGTCGCCGAGCCGCTGCTGCGGCTCGAGGGCGTCGAGGTCGCGCTGCCCAACGGCCGCGTTTTGCTCGATCACGTCGATCTCGAGGTCCGCCCGGGCGACCGGCTGGTCATCCAAGGTCCGTCCGGCAGCGGCAAGACCACGCTGTTCCGCGTCCTCGCCGGGCTCTGGCCGTTCGGCAAGGGCCTGATCCAGCTGCCCAAGGCGGCCCGGCTCCTGTTTTTGCCCCAAAAACCGTATCTGCCGGTCGGCACGCTGCGAGAGGCGCTGTGCTTTCCCGAAAGTCCGGATGCCTACGACCTGATCGCGATCGGCGAGGCGCTGACGGTCACCGGTCTGGAGCATCTCGTCGACCGCCTGGACGAGGAGCGTTTCTGGTCGCCGGTGCTGTCGCCGGGCGAGCAGCAGCGGCTCGCCGTCGCGCGCGCGCTCCTGCTGCGGCCGGACTGGCTGTTCCTCGACGAGGCGACCTCGGCCCTCGACGAGGCGATGGAGGCGAAGCTCTATGGCCTCCTGCGGCAACGGCTGCCCGGGGCGGCGATCATCAGCGTCGCCCATAAACCGAGCGTGATCGCCTATCACGACCGTCGCCTGGTGATCGATCCGGGCGCGCGCCGCCTGCGAACCGCGCCGGTGGCACTCGCGGGCTAGGGCACCCAGGGGCGGGTGCGTCTGACAAACGACTTGCCATGCGCGGGCGTTGGCGGGCATGTCTGGAGCGGTGCAGGAAAGCGTGACCGCCGGCATGAGATCGAAGCGCCGCGCCCAGACCGTGGTCGGCCGACCGAGCGCCCTGACGGGCGGGCGCCTGGCGGCCGGGGCGCTCGCGGCGAGCGGCCGGTTCGAGCGACCGGGCTGCGAGGTCGGCGCCGTCCTCGCCATCGACCGGGGCCGCCGGCGCCGGCAGAGCAAGGGCGTGCCGGACCTGCTCCCCGGCCCGGCGACGGCGGTCAAAACCTTGCCGCGGGCGGCCGGCCTGCAGCCGAAGGATCCCCAGGACCAGAGCAGTCTCGGCTTCGTGCGGCCCCGGGCCAGCCTGCTCGAGGCTGCGGCGCCAGGGCTCGAGCAGGCGAGCTGGCTGCAGCCGTGGCTTGCCCGAGCCGAGCGCTATCTCGGCGTGCCGCGCCAGGAACGGGGTCGGCTCGAGGGTCCGGGACGGTCGGCAACCGGCGTTCGGCCTCGGTCGGCGGGAGGCCGCTGCGATGGATCGAGCGCTTGGGGTCGGGCGGGCGGCGGGGCGGCGCGATCCGAGCCTCGATGCTGCCGTGGTCACCAACCTCACCGGTGCAGCCAGCGGCCGCCCGCCGGCTCGCCGCCGCGTGTTGCCCGGCCCTCCGGCCGCGTGCGGACGTGGGCCGGTCCGATAGCCGGCGTTGTCGCCGTCTGGCGTCTTGCCTGCCTGCTCGTCACCGCTCTGGCGAGTGGCGGTCTGCATGCCGAGACGTGCACGACCGGCGGTCTGTCGTTCAGCGATGAGCTCGGCGGCGCCCGACTGCTCGCAGCGAGCGGCAAAGGCACGGTCAGCGATCCGATCGTCCTGGTCGAGGAGATCACAGGGCCGGGGCCCGCGATCCTGGTGGTCCGCAATGACCGCCCGGATCATCTGAACGTCTCGCCGGCGGTCGGGTTCCTCAGCCTCTCGATCGTCAACGTGATCGCCAACCGCGGGCCCTGGCGGTGGGCGGGGTTCGATCTCGAGCTCCGGATTACGCCCGATCAGCCGAGCGTCTACACCGACGGCCTGTCGTTCGATCAGCCGCAGACCTTCCACCGCCTGGCCAAGGCCGATCGCTTCGAGCAGACCGAGCAGGAGGACGAGCCGTTCGATCGCATCCGCTTCGATGGCGGCGGCGTCGACCCGCGCGACGACCTCCGGCTCGATTTCGATATCCTCGATGCCAACGGGCGGGCGGTCTTCTACCTGGTCCAGCGGCCGATCGTCCTGCTCGCCCGGAACGACCTCCAGGCGCCTGCGCAGCGGATCGCAGCCCTCGATCAGGATCGGACGGCGCGAAGCCGTTTGCGGTAGACGCCGGGTTCCGCCGCAAGCTCTCGACGTCGGCGAAGCGCCCCGCCCCTCGCCTTCGCGCGGCTCGAGGGCACGTGCCAGCGCCCCGCGCCGGGCCGGGACAATCGGAATGCCGCCGCCAGCACGACCTCATGGCCGCCATCGCGCCAGCGGCCAAGGGAGCTGGATTGGATCATCCTTGAACCGATTGGCGTCGCCTCCGCCCGTCAAGCTCTCCTATCGCAGATCGGCGCCCGTGGATCGGATGGATCAGCAGCGCCAACCAACCGGGGCTCGTCTCGAAATGCCCGGTCGATTGCGAGGCTCATGCGGATTGCGGGCAGCAACGAGCGCCGGATGGAGGGCGGTCCTGCCGCTCTTCGGCCCGGGCCTGGCCGCGACCGCGATCCTCTGCATTCTGTACTCCTGGAACGATTTTTTCTTTGCGCTGATCCTGACCCGCACAAACGCGATGACGACCCCGGTCGCGGTCGTCAACTTCATGATTACGACGGCTGGGAGTGGGGCAAGGTCGCGGCCGGCGGCACCATGGTCGTGCTGTCGGTCCTGTTCTTCTCGATCCTAGTCCGAAAGTTCCTGGTCCAGGGCCTGACCGCCGCGCTCAAGGGTTGAGGTGCCCGCCGGCTTGCACCGCGCCCGGCAGCCGCGCCATGCTGCGATCCGATCACTTTTGGGAGGCAAGGAGATGGCACCTTCAGCGCTCGAGACGGCCGCCACATCGGACCTCGAGCCGCACTGGAACTGGAAGCGGGAGCTGCCGGCGCCAGGGCGGATGGGGGTCGACTTCGAGACGAGGGTCGATTTTCGCAGGCTGCAGCGCTACCGCCTCGCGCGGGCCAAGGAGGCGCTCGCCAATTCGGAGTGCGGGGCGCTGCTGCTGTTCGACGTCAACAACATCCGCTACGTCTCGGGCACCAAGATCGGCGAGTGGGAGCGCGACAAGTTCTGCCGGTTTGCGCTGCTGACCGAGGGCGGTGAGCCGATCGTCTGGGATTTTGGCTCGGCTGCGGTGCACCACCGGCTCTATTGCGACTGGCTGGATCCCGCCAACTGCCGGGCGGGCGTGCTCGGCATGCGCGGCACGATCCCGCCGCATTTCGGGCTGATGCAGGCGCATTCGAAGGAGATCATGGCGCTCCTGCGCGAGGCCGGCTGCGCCAGCGCGCCGGTCGGCGTCGACATGGCCGAGACCGCGATGCTGTTTGCCCTCCAGGACGCGGGCATGCAGGTCGTCGACGGCCAGCAGATCATGCTCGATGCCCGCGAGATCAAGAGCATCGACGAGATCACGCTTTTGAATCAGGCGGCCGCGATGGTCGATGGCGTCTATCACATGATCTGGGAGGAATTGAAGCCGGGCGTGCGCGAGAACCAGATCGTCGCCAGGGCGAATGCGATGCTCTACGAGATGGGCTCGGACGACGTCGAGGCGATCAACGCGATCTCGGGCGAGCGCTGCAACCCGCATCCGCACAACTTCACCGACCGCCTGATCCGGCCGGGCGACCAGGCGTTCTTCGACATCCTGCAGGCGTTCAACGGCTACCGCACCTGCTACTACCGGACCTTCAACGTCGGCCGCGCGACGCCCGCCCAGCACGACGCCTACCGCGTCTGCCGCGACTGGCTGGATCGCGCGATCGAGCTGATCAGGCCCGGCATCGGCACCGACACCGTGGCCAAAGTCTGGCCAGCCGCGCCCGACTTCGGCTTCCCAGACGAGCGCTCGGCCTTCGGCCTCCAGTTCGGCCACGGCTTGGGCCTCTGCCTGCACGAGCGCCCGATCATCAGCCGCCTCTGCTCGCTCGAGCACCCGCTCGAGATCAAGACCGGCATGGTCTTCGCGCTCGAGACCTATTGTCCTGCCTCCGACGGCTACTCCGCCGCCCGGATCGAGGAGGAGGTCGTGGTCACGGATACGGGCCATAAGGTGATCACCCACTTCCCGGCCGAGGAGCTGCCGATCGCCAACGCTTACTGATAGGACAAGCTGGCGAGCGCCGGCCGAGACCCGGCCGCCACGGAGCACCTGACTATGCCCCAACCAATGGTATCAACTGTGCAGCAGGGGACAGGGTGATGAGATACGTCCGCATTTGCGCTGAGGGAACCGTGGATAATCCGGACATGCCGCCGATTTGGGTTGACGCGCTCATCGACGACTTAGGGAACATCATTGGTCGTCAAGCGCTGTTCGGCGCTGAGGGTTGGTTTACCGAAAGAGATACACTGTTCTGTCCCTTCATTATTGACGTAGCGGGTAAGATTGATTTCGGTAGCGGTTATGATGAACCGTCTGGCGAGCGATATGCGGAGTTCAATATTAGGGATGGCCCCGTAGAAGTGGGACGTTTACTCAGCCTAGACTCACAAAACTATGGCCGGTGTCGCTATCGAATTACCGAGATCACTCAGCTTCCGACGTAGGAGTGAACATTGGCAGAAGCAGACAAATGAGGACGCCGCGCCTGAATGTCGAGATCGTCGGTCAGGGCCGCGATCTGGTCCTGCTGCACTCGCTGCTGAGCGATCGCACGTCCTACGAGCCGCTCGCGGCCAGGATCGCGAAGCAGCGGCGCCTGATCCTCGTCAACCTGCCAGGGTTCGGAGCATCGCCGCCTGGGGGACCGACGCTCGGCGATCATGCTGATGCGATCGCCGGCCTGTTCGACGACCTGCGGTTGCCGACCGCGACCGATGTGCTTGGCAACGGCCTTGGCGGCTTCGGCGCGCTGCAGTTGGCGATCCGTCACGGGGCGCGGTTCGATCGCATGGTCCTGGTCGGAAGTGCGATCGCTTTTCCGGAACCGGGCCGGGCGATCTTTCGCGCGCTCGCCGAGAAGGCGCCACGGGACGGTATGGCGGCGATCGCCGGCGTTGCGATCCGGCGGATGTTTCCCGAGAGCTTCATCGCCGCCCATCCCGAGGTCGTGGCCGGGCGGGAGGCGGTGTTTCGAGGGATCGACCCGGCCGTTTTCGCCGATGCCTGTCGGGCGCTTGCGCGCCTGGACCTGAGCGACGAGCTCGCGAAGGTCCGGAACCCGGCCTTGATCGTGGTCGGGGAGGAGGACGAGGCGACGCCGCCGGCGCTCGGGCAGGCGCTTACGGGTCGCCTGGCCGACGCCCGGCTGACCCTCTTGCCCGGCCTCGGCCATTGCCCGCACATTCAGGATCCGGACGCGTTCGTTGGCGCGATCGCGCCGTTCCTCGGCCTCCGGATGCCTCAGTGAATGAGGCCGTGGACGAAGCGGAGCTTGCCCATGACGGTGGGGGCCAGAACGAACGGGTAGAGGTCGGGTTGGCCCATGCTCTGGTTCAGGCTGTTGACCGCGTAGGTGAGGGGTAGCCAGGCTTTGAGCAGGGCGTCGAAGTCCTGCTCGCGGTAGGGGTCGAACTCGATCGTCATCGCGAGGGCGGGATCGTCGCCGGCCTTGGGGGCGGTGCGCAGGCCGAAGGCGGCGGCGGTCTCGAGCGTGTCGACGATGTGGAGGTAATGGGCCCAGGTCTCGGCGAAGTCCTCCCAGGGGTGGGCGCTCGCATAGCCGCTGACGAAGCGCTCTTGCCAGTCGGCGGGTGGGCCGTCGGCGTGATGCGCCTCGAGGCGGGTGGCGTAGTCCTGGCGGTCGTCGCCGAACATCTCGCGGAAGGCGTTCAGCCAGACGCCGTCCCGGACCAGCCGGTCCCAGTAGTAGTGGCCGACCTCGTGGCGGAAGTGGCCGAGCAGCGTGCGGTAGGGCTCGCCCATGGTCTTGCGGATGCGTTCGCGCTCGGCGTCGTCGGCCTCGGCGAGGTTGATCGTGATCAGGCCGTCGGCATGGCCGGTGACGACCTTCGGGGCGTCCTGCCAGCTGGGCTCGGCGAGGAAGTCGAAGGCGAGCCCGGTCTGGAAATTTTCGAACTTGCTGACCACTGGCAAACCGAGCCGCAGCAGACTGTAGACCAGCCGGTGCTTGGCGGCTTCCAGGCGCTGCCAGCGGAACAGATGGTCCGCGGTGCCGAGGTCGGGGATCGTGCGGTTGAGGCGGCAGGCCTGGCAGAAGGTGCTCGGCCCTTCTGCCGGCACCAGCCAGTTGCAGGCGTCATGGGCGGCATTGGCGCAGAAGCGCCGGAGCTGCTCCCGGGCGATCAGCGGGCGCCAGCGCTGACCGTCGAGTGGCTCGAGCGCGCTGAGCTCCGCCCGCTCGGGCAGATAGCCCAGGACATGGCCGCAGCGCTCGCAGCGGGTGTTCTCGAAATAGAGCAGCTGGCCGCAATGCTGGCACTCGAACAGCTTCATGGGCTCTTGACCTGCCGCTGGTTGGACCGTCGGGACATGACCAACACCAGCCGGCCCTGGTCGTTCCTCAGTCCCAATCGAGCATGTTGGGGAGCCGGCCGCTGCGCTTCAAGGTGCCGACGATGCCATCGGGAAAAAACAGCAGCACGAGGATCAGGAGCAGGCCGGTCGCGGCGATGTTGAGCTCGGAGGTGCCAAAGCGGGAGACGAAGAACTCGTTGGCGGCGATGAAGAGGGTGGCGCCGACCACGGGCCCGGCGACCGTGCCGCGGCCGCCGAGGATCGTCATCAGCACGATCCGGGCGCCGATCAGGATGGAAAGGAAGATCGTCGGGCGCAGGAAGGTCAGGTAGTAGCCCCAGAGCGCGCCGGCCATGCCGACGAAAACGCCGGAAAACGCGAATGCCAGGACCTTGTAGAGGCCGGTCGGGATGCCGGCGACGGCGGCCTTGGTCTCGTCCTGCGAGATCGCGCGAAGACCCAGGCCGAACTTCGAGCGGCGGATGCGGTACGAGAGGAAGACCGCGCCGGCGGCGACCGCCAGCATGCCGTAGTAGAAGGGGAGCTTCACGAGCTCGACCGGCAGCGCCAGGAGCGGCAGGCTCATGCCGTTGGAGCCGCCGACGTAGGCCCAGTTGTCGAGCGCGATCTTGGTCAGAAGGACCAGCGCTATCGTCGAGATGATGAAGGTCGGACCGCGGGTGCGCAGCGTGATCGTGCCGACGATGAGCCCCACCGCCATGGCGGCAAGGCCGGCCAGCGGGGTCGTGAGAAACGGGGAAAGACCGAAATAAGCGAACAGGATGCCCGAGACATAGCCGCCGACCGCGAGGAAGACGTTGTGGCCGAGCGAGATGTAGCCGGCGTAGCCGCCGATGATGTTCCAGCTCGAGGCGACCGCGATGTTCATGTAGACGAAAAGCAGCATGTGCAGCCAGTAGTTCAGGCCGCCGTAATGGAGATGCAATAACGGAAAACCGGCAGCGCCTGCCAGCAGCAGGCCGGCGAAGACGGCGGGCGAAAGCATTCAGAGCTCCGGCCGCTTGCCGAGCAGGCCCTGGGGGCGGACCAAAAGGATCAGGAACAGCGCGAGGTAGAAGGTGACGGGCGACCAGGTGGGCCCATAGAACGAGCTGACATAGGCCGAGACGACCGCGAGCAGGAGCGCCCCGATCAGGGCGCCGAGCAGGCTGCCCATGCCGCCGAGCACGACCAGCGAGAGCAGGATCGCGACCCATTCCCAGTGCTTGCCCGGATAGAAGGTGAACAGGAACGACATCATGGCACCCGAGGCGCCGGCGAGCGCCATGCCGATCCCGAACACCAGCATCGAGATGCGGCCGACGTTGACGCCGACGACCAGGGCCGCGGTCCGGTTCTGCATGGTCGCCCGGATCGCATAGCCGGTCCGGGTGTGCTGGAGGAAGAGCCAGAGCAGGCCGAGCAAAAGGATGCTCATCAAGGTTGCATAAAACTGCGCCTCGGGCAGGTAGTAAGGGCCGAACAGCAGGGCCCGCGACGCGTAGTCCGGCGTCGTCGAGCGATAGATGTTGGTGAACAGCCAGCCGAGCACGCCCTCGACCACGAGCGCCAGCGCAAAGGTCAGGAGCACGGTCATCCCGCGCGCCCGCGGGTCGGCGAAGGAGCGCGCGAACAGCAGCTGGTAGATGAGGAGGCCGAGGCCGAACATGAGCGGCATGACGACCACGGTCGAGAGAATGGGGTCGAGGCCGAACCTGGAAAAAGCCCACCAGGACAGGTAGGCCGCGAGCGTCATGAAGGCGGCGTGCGCGAGGTTGACGATCCCCATGACGCCGAAGATCAGCGTCAGGCCCGAGGCCATCAGCGCGTAGACGCCGCCGAGGGCGAGGCCGAGCAGCAGGATCTGGACCAGCTGGGTCATGCGGGGGCGCTCGCGCGGGCAAGGCCGCGCTTGCCGAGGTAGAGCTCCTGGATGCGCGGATCTTCGAGGATGCGGCCGGCCGCGCCCTCGAAGACCGCCTTGCCGAGATCGAGGACGCAGCCCCAGTCGGCGAACTCGAGGCCCATGCGGGCGTTCTGCTCGACCAGAATCACGGTCATGCCGGATGCCTGCAGCCGGTCCATCGCCTCGAAGATCTGGCGCGCGACCCGGGGTGCCAGGCCGAGCGAGGGCTCGTCCAGCATGATCACCTCGGGCTCGAGGACGAGCGCTCGGCCGAGCAGCAGCATCTGCTGCTCGCCGCCGGAGAGCACCTTGGCCGGCTGCCGGCTCCGCTCGCCGAGGATCGGGAACATCTCGAGCACGGCTGCAACCCGCCGCTCGACCTCCTTGCGGTCGGGCAGGATGTAGCCGCCCATGCGGAGGTTTTCCCGCACGGTCATGTCGGGGAACAGGCTCCTGTCCTGGGGCACGAAGCAGATGCCGCGGCGGAGCACCTGATCGGCGCGCAGCCGGCCCAAGGTCTCGCCCTTGAAGAGCACTCGGCCGCGGCGGGCCGGCAGCAGGCCCGCGATCACTCGCAAAAGCGTCGACTTGCCGGCGCCGTTGGGGCCGATGATGCAATAGCTCCGGTCGCGCTCGATGCTGAGGCTGAGGCCGCTCAGGATGTCGGGTCCGGCGCCGTAGCCGGCGGCCAGATCCTCGACCGCGAGGAGTGCCATCAGATCACGCCCAGATAGGCTTCGAGCACGGCGGCGTCGTTCTGGATGGCGGCGGGCGAGCCTTGGGCCAGGACCTTGCCGTAGGCCATCACGATCACCGCATCGCAGACGCTCATCACCACGTCCATGTTGTGCTCGACGATCAGGAAGGTGACGCCATCGTCCCGCAGCCGGCGGACGCGATCGACGATCACCTCGAGCAGCGCGGGATTGATGCCGCCGGCCGGCTCGTCGAGGAGGAAGAGCCGCGGCCGCGCCATCAGCCCGGCGGCCAGATCCATGAGCTTCTTCTGGCCGTAGGAGAGCCCGGCCGCCGGCGCGGCCGCGAGCTCGGAGATGCCGACGAAGCGCAGAAGCTCCATGGCCCGGTCGCGCTCGTCCTCGAGGATGCTCTGTTTCAAAAGGTCGGCGAGGCCGCCGGTCGGCGCCTGCACGACGAGGTTTTCGAGCACGGTGAGCTCGGCTAAGTGCCGGCTGATCTGGAAGGTTCGGCTGATGCCCTTGCGGGTGATCCGGTGCGGCGCCAGGCGCTCGATCGCCTCGCCGGCAAGCAGGATCCTGCCGGCGTCGGGCCGGTGCAGGCCGCTGATCAGGTTGAAGACCGTGGTCTTGCCGGCGCCGTTGGGGCCGATCAGCGCGGTGATGCTGCCGGGCTCGACCGCGAACGAGCAACCGTCGACCGCGCGGATGCCGCCGAACGACTTGCGCAGGTCCCGGATATCCAGAAGAGCCAACGGCGCGTCTGCCTGAGCCTCCGGTCGCGCCGCAGGACGTTCGGACCCGGCACCTACCAGGCGGGCTTCGGCCAGAGCAGCGGCACCGTGCCGGGGAACTGACCGACCGGGTAGACGAAGTCGAGCTTGCCGTTCTGCCATTGGGTGATCAGGAACGGCTTGTCCTTGGGCAGGCCGCGCTCGTCCCAATAGAAGTCGCCGAGCACGGTCTTGACCGGATCCTCTTTGGTGCGCGCGGCCAGCCAAGCGCGCAAGCCCGCATTGTCGGTCGAGCCGGTCGCGCGGATCGCCTGCTCCATGCCCTCGCAGGTCGCGAACGGGATCGCCTCGTCCTCGTCCGGGTCGCGCCCGAAGCGGTCCTTGAATGCCGCCTCGAAGTCCTGATTGGAGAACGGCTTGCCGGCGAGCATGCCCTGCCACTGCACGGCCGGATGCCAGGCCGAGTGGATCATGACGCCATTGGCGGCGTCGCCCAGCTGCTCTTGGAACTCGACCTGGGTCCCCTGCCCCATGATCACCGTGGTCGGCTGGTAGGCCACGGTCTTGAAGGCGCGCACGAGCTGGATCGCTTCGTCGGGCGAGGCGGTGAAGCCGATCGCGAGGTCGGCGCCGCTGCCCTTGACCGAGTTCGCGAGCGTGATCCAGTCGGAAAAGCCCTCCTCGGGCCATTGCTGCTCGAAGACGACCTCGATGCCGGCACTCGCGAGCGCGCCGGGCGCAAGGTCGATCTGCTTGTCGGTGCCGGCGATCGTCTCGGTCTTGCCGGTGAGGCCGGCCACGACCGCGTTGGCGTAAAAGTCGTCGGCATAGACGACCGCCGCCTTCTTCGGCATCTGCCCCGGCTTGACCAGGTCCTGCATCAGGCCCTGGTAGCTCTTGCCGACGTATTCGGCGGCGTTCGGCTGGAAGTTGAAAATATACTTATAACCCCGCTCGTAGATCTGGAGGGCGACCCCCGACGGGATCGGGTAGACCATCTGGTTCTGCTCGGCGATCGAAGTCGTGGGGAAGGTGATCCGGCTCGAGAAGGTGCCGAACAGCACGTCGACCTGGTCCTCGTTGATCAGGCGCTCGAACTGCCCCTGGGCGGTCTCGTTCGAGGACTGGTTGTCGCTGACGATCAGCTGGACCTGCCGGCCCAGGAGGCCGCCCGCCTGGTTGATCAGGTCGATGCAGAGCCGGTAGCCGTCTTTGTGCTTTTGGCCATTGATCGCGAGCCCGCCGGTGATCGGCAGCGAGGCCCCGATCTTGATCGGTTCGGCCGTGAGCCCGGGGCCGGCGATCAGCACCGCGCCGACGAGCCCGAGCAGCAGCCCCTTGCGAGCGTGCAGCATGGTCGTGCCTCCCTTTGCCAGCGACCATGCCCGAACGCCGCCGCGGGCGTCAAGCTATCCAGCCGCCCATGCCAGGCTTAGACTAAGGCTGCCGCTCGCAGATCAGAGGCCGCGAGGTGACCGAACTCGAACTCTACGGCGCGCCGCAGTCGACCTGCAGCCAGCGGGTCCGCTTCGTCCTGAACGCCAAGGGCCTGGCGTTCCGGGAGCACAAGCTCGATTTGTTCGCGGGCGATCAGCTGCGGCCCGACTACCTCGCGCTCAATCCGAACGGGGTCGTGCCGACGCTTTTGCATGCGGGCCGGCCGGTGATCGATTCCTCGGTGATCATGGAGTACGTCGAGGAGGTCTTCGCCGACGGGCGAGCCTTCGTGCCGGCGGCACCGCTCGCGCGCGCCCGGATGCGCGCGCTGCTGCGCTTCATCGACGAGGTACCGACGGCGGCGATCCGGATTCCTTCCTACAACCTCGCGTTCCTTCCCCATTTCCAGAGCATGAGCAACGAGGAGTTCCGGGCACTCGCCGATTCCAAGCCGCTGCGCCGCGAGTTCCTGCTCAAAATGGGCCGCACCGGCTTTTCCGAAGGCGACATGGACGCGGCGGTGGGCCAACTCCGCCGGGCAGTGACCCGCATGGACGAAGAGATCCGCGCGACCGGCGGTCCGTGGCTGCTGGGCAAGGAGATCACGCTCGCCGACATCGCGATCATGCCGGTGCTCGTGCGCATGGCTGACATCCGGCTCGACCGGATGTGGGAAAGCCGGCCCGCGCTCGCGCGCTGGCTCGAGCAGATCCGGGCCGATCCCGCCTTCCGCCCGACCTACTATCCGGGCTCGCTGCTGACCGAGAAGTATC
>CAWCRU010000020.1:0-33418 GCA_963798075.1 uncultured Alphaproteobacteria bacterium
CACGTGCCACCCTGATTGGGCCGTGCGGATGCTTGAATGCAAGGATCTGGGAGCGGTAATGACCCACGCCTTTCCGTCCGCGTTCGAACCCGAAGAGTCCGGCGCCCTGCTCGTGCAGTTCATCGACGTTCCCGAGGCCCACACCTCCGCCACGACCGAAGCGGCCGCCGGCGAGCGGGCCCTCGACTGCCTGATCGCAGCACTCGGCGGCTATATCGAGCTGGCGCGCAAAATCCCCCGCCCGAGCCCGGCGCGCGGCCGCCCGGTCGCCACCTTGCCGCCCCTGGTCGCGGCCAAGCTCGCGCTGTACGAGGCCATGCGCACGCAAGCCATCACCCGCTCCGAGCTCGCCCGCCGCCTCGGCCTGCAGGAGAACGGCGTCCGCCGCCTCCTCGACCTCGACCACCGTTCCCACATCGACCAGATCGACCGCGCGCTGGCCGCCCTCGGCAAACGCCTCGAGGTGCGTGTCCTGCAGCCGGCATGATCCCGCGCCGATAGGCGGCTCCAAATGCGTGAATGCAAGACCTTACCGTGAAGGCCCGCAGGCGTGAAGACGACGCGCTACTTCGATGAACAGGTTCTGCGCAAGCGTCCGTACATTCGGCCAGAATGGTGTGCCCGGATCATCGCCCACACCGGTCCGCCGCGAGCTGCAACAGGATGGCAGAATCCGCCACTGGGGCTATGTTGACGAACTGGGCGGGCGGGCCTTGCGGGTGATCACGCTAGCGGACGGGATCACGGTGCACAACGCATGTCCCGACCGCGACTTCGAGGAGGAGCCGACGTGAAGCTGCACTACTATGCCGATACCGACTCGCTCTACGTCGAGTTCCAGGAGCGCCCGAGCGTCGACACCCGCGAGATCACCACGGACGTTCGCCTCGACCTGGACGCCGAGGGCCGGCCCGTAGGCCTGGACATCGACCACGCCTCCCGAGTCCTCGACCTCGACACCCTGGAGACCAAGGGTCTGCCGCTCGCACCGGCGAACCTGGCGCCCCACCGCGCACCGGCCTGAGGCCCACATCGGGCCTGAGTTCGGGCGGATGATTCAGTGCATACCCCAGGTCTCCTCCGGGCACGACGTCCCAAAGTGCTCCCAGCACCACGCTTCCTGCTTCCTTCCGTACTCGGCGCCAAAGGGTATAACCCACAGGACGATCCACATAAGGATCGGGATCTCCACCACGATCGTCACTATCCACCTGAAGATCACCTTCATCATGCTGACCTGCTCGTCCATCCTCATCCTCCTTGCCGGTCCTCGTGATCGGAGAAAAAGGCGTCAGAAACAGTCAGAAACTTTTTTACAACAGAGACGGGAACCAGACCGGTTCGTTAGAAATGATCGAATAGCCGCCTGATCGTTTTCCGTTGCGACAACCCGCAGCTCAATGACACGCAAACTAGTTCATTTCAAGAACAACGTGCTCGATCGCCTTACCCTGCCGGACGAGAGTCACACCCCGCCGGCCCATTCGGCGGCGCCATGTCTCTGGCGGGCTCGTGAATGTCCAAAGCTCGTCGCCATCGCGCATCCGAAGCGCAATCCGGGAAAACGCTTCTCGATACGGCGTCCACTCTCCAGATTTGTCATTCACAAAGCCCCGGTTTGCTGTCTCGCAGCCGAGATCGGCCAGCCGAATCTTCTGCTCAAGCCAGTCGACAGGCGGCCGGGGCTCGGCCGTAGTGTTGGTTAAGACCGCCGCAGCATACGCCTTAGCCCGAGCTATCACCTTCATGAGGAGCTTTGCGTTTTCGACCGGGTAGGCTGGCGCTTCGAGCTGCAGCCGAAATTTGACGTATGCTTCGATTTCCGCCGGCGGCGGGCCGGGTGCAACGGCGATCGTGCTGCGCCAGGTTTCGATTCTTTCGATCGCTTGTTGGTCAGTCAGTCCCTCCGCCTGCAAAAGAGCGTGCAGCTCGACGATCTCAAGCACCATGCCTTCCGGCGTCGGCCAGAGGGCGGCCATAGGCCATTGGTCGGGTAGCGGTCTGCCTCGCAGGGCCGGGTCTCGACGGCGGCGCATCGCGATCATGTCGACGAGCGCAGCAGACGCTCTGCCAGTCTCCTCAACGTCGGGTCTTCCCCATAGACGAGCACGAGACAGTGGCACTTCCCCATGTGCCAACATCCAAAGTGCTTGACCGAGACCGTAGAGTAAGAGGCTTGGCGCCGTCACGGCGAAAACAAAGGCGACGGCAACCTTGACCAAGAGATCATCGTCGGGAGGCGTGGGTGCGCGCTTCTCCGAGAACAGCGCGCTCAGCCGCGCCACGAGCTCCTCATCATCCAAGCTCGGGAGTTCCCTGTCCTCCGGGAAGCGCTCGGATTTCCGTGCCGGTCGAGCCAACAGACCGGTGCAGACCGCGCTGGTGGCGACCCAGACGCCGAGGGCGATCCACCACCATGAAGGTTCGAGGTCTGGCATTTGTGTGACAAAGCTCCGATCAGCAGTCCAACCGCCCGGCTCAGAACCGCTCAAAAACCGGATGCCGGGGCCATCCCGCACCTGGATCAGACCAGAAGATAATCTACCTTAGATAGAAGACAATACGGCAGCGCATCCTCCCGACGTTCGAGCTCGTGACGGGCTTGCGAGCCTAGAAACGAGGCCCCGGTAGGTTGCGGCCCTGGGTTCAGGTCTTGAGGTTTAGGGCTCAGGTTAGGCATCAGGCCGCGCGGCGGGCCTTGGTCGTGGGTTCGGGGATCGGATCGCCGCTGGCGCGGCAGGCGGCGAGCCAGGCTTCAATCGCGTCGGTGACCTCGTGGACCGCGGCTTCCGGCGTGGTGCCGAACGCCGAGCAGCCCGGCAGGTCGGGCACAACCGCGATGTAGCCCTCGTCGTCGTCGCTCCAGAACACCTCGACCAGGTATTTCATCAGCACCCTTTCGGTTCGCGCGCCCGCGCGGCGCCGGTCGGACGGCCGCCACGATCCCCACTGCTTGAAGAACTTTCGGTTCGCGCGCCCGCGCGGCGCCGGTCAGCCGCGGACGCGGGGTAGGATGAGGTAGGGCCAGGGGCCGGGGAGTTCGCCGAGCGGAACTTCGATCAGGGCGGGCTCGTTGCGGGTGAGGGCGCGGTCGAGGGCAGTGCGGAGGTCGGCCGGGGTCGTGGCGCGTTGGGAGAAGAGGGAAAAAGAGGCGGCGAGTCTGGGGAAATCGGGGTTGGTGAGGTCGCTCGCGATCACGCGGTTGCCGTAGAGCTCGCGCTGGATGCGCTTGACGTTGCCGTAGGCGCCATCGTTGAAGACCACGGCGACTACGGGGATGTTGTATTGGGCGGCGGTCGCGAGCTCCTGGACGTTGTACATGAAGCCGCCGTCGCCCGCGATCGCGATTACGGGCCGGTCCGGCAGCGCGGTCTTGACGCCGAGGGCTGCGGCGTAGCTGAAGCCGAGCGTGCCCTGGTAGCTGCTGCTCAGGTACTGGCGCGGGCCGTAAACCGGAAATGCGAGGCGTGAGACGTAGCCGATTTGCGTCAGGTCCTCGACCAGGATGCCGTCCTCGGGGAGGGCTGTGCGCAGCGCATCGATCAGCTCGTGCTGGGGGGCGAGCTCGCGCCGGAGCAGTCCGGAAATCTCCGCCTTGACCGCGGCCACCCGCTCGCGCCAGGCCGGGCGCCGGTTGCTGCGGATCGCCGGCAGCAGAGCCCGCAGCGCCTCACCGGCGTCGGCTAGCAGCGCGACTTCGGGGCGCGCGTGGCGGGCAATCTCGGTCGGGTCGAGGTCGATCCGGATCACCTTGAGGCCCTCATCGAGGCCCCAGTCCATCTGCACGCGCTGGAAGCGCGAGCCCACGGCCAGTGCCACGTCGACCTCGGGCCAGAGCCGGTGCGCCGCGGTAATGTTCAGGCTGAGCTCGGAGCGCCCGTCCATCACGCCGAGGCCCATCCAGCCCGCGACCACGGGCGCGCCGAGGCGCTCCGCCAGGTCCCGAACCTCCGGGCTCGCCGCCTGCGCGCCGCCGCCCGCGAAGATCATCGGGCGCTCCGCGCCGTTCAGGAGGTCGGTCGCGCGCCCGAGCGCGTCGGGGTCGGGCTCGGGATGGACCACGGGCTGCGGCCCCGGGGACTCGCCCGCGATCCAGCCCTCGCGCGCCATGACGTCCATCGGCATCTCGAGCGCCACCGGCCGGGGGCGGCCACGCAGCATGTGCGAAAAGGCCTCGGCGACGAGTGGGAAAACATCCTCGGGCGCCTCGATGCGCGCGGCCCATTTGGTCAGGCGCTGCATGATCCCGAGCTGGTCCGGGATCTCATGCAGCAGGCCGGCACCGCGGCCGATCCAGCGCGACGGGATCTGGCCGCTAAGGCAGAGCACCGGCGCGCTCGCCCCATAGGAGGTCGCGAGCGCCGCCGTCGTGTTCAGAAAACCCGGGCCCGGCACGACGCAGTAGACGCCAGGCCGACCGGTCGCGGCGGCATAGCCATGCGCCATGTAGGCGGCCGCCTGCTCGTGCCGGACCACGATCACGCGCAACCGCTCGGCGCAATCGTAGAGCGCGCTGAAGAACGGGTCGTTCTGGACCCCCGGCAGCACGAAAAGCGTGTCCAGCCCTTGCGCCACGACCGCGCGCACCAGCGCCTCGCCGCCGGTCATCTTCGTCATTCGACCTCTCCCATCCCGGTCCTCCGCCCGAGGATCGGCACGACCTTAGCCACCGCGCCCTTGGCTGTGAACCGGAGCGATGCCATGAAAGGCATCGCAAGCGCCCTAGGTCGTGATCCGCAGATGCCGCATGCCCTGAAACAGCTCCTTGCCGACCGCGCCGCGCTGTTCGGCCTGATCGTGATCGCCCTGATGACCCTTGCGGCCCTCCTGGCCCCCGAGGTCGCGCCCTACTCGCCGGACGAGCAGTTCTTCGACGGCCTGACGCTGCAGGGCGCGCCCCTGCCGCCGGACGGGCACTTCTGGCTCGGCACCGACCTGCTCGGCCGGGACCTGCTCTCGCGCCTGATCTTCGGCGCCCGCACGTCCTTGATCATCGGCATCGTGGCCAATGGCGTGGCCGTGCTCACCGGCACCCTGCTGGGCGTCGTCGCGGGTTATCTGGGCGGCTGGGTCGGGGCCGCGATCATGCGCTTCACCGACCTCATGATGGCCTTCCCGGCCCTCCTGCTGGCGATCGCGCTCGCCGCCATCTTCAGCCCCTCGCTCTGGATCGTGGCGCTCGTGATCGCGATGGTCAACTGGGTCCAGGTCGCGCGCGTGGTCTATACCCAGACCCGCGGCCTGGTCGAGAAAGAGTTCATCGAGGCCTGCCGGGCGCTCGGCGCCAGCTCGCTGCGCATCCTTTGTCGCCACATCCTCCCGCATCTGGTGCCGACCATGCTGGTCTGGGGCACGCTCGGGATCGCGACCACGGTGCTGCTCGAGGCGACGCTCTCGTTCCTGGGCGTCGGCGTCCGTCCGCCCACCCCCTCCTGGGGCAACATCATCTTCGAGAACCAGACCTACTTCGCGACCGCACCCTGGCTGGTCTTCTTCCCTGGCGCCGCGATCCTCCTGCTGGCGCTCGCCTTCAACCTGGTGGGCGACGCGCTCCACGACGCGCTCGACCCGACCCAGCGCGGCCGCGGCTGATGCTCTCCTACATCGCCAAGCGCCTGGGCCAGGCGGTCTTCATCCTGATCGGCATCACGGCCGTCACCTACGTGCTGCTCTACCTCGTGCCGGCCGACCCGGTCCGCCAGATCGCGGGCCGCAGCGCCACGCCCCAGACGGTCGAGAGCATCCGCCGCCAGCTCGGCCTCGACCTGCCGCTCTGGCAGCAGTACCTCCGGTACCTGGCGAACCTCCTGCACGGCGACCTGGGCCGCTCCTACATCCAGAAGACCGAGGTCAGCGCGCTGATCGCCTCCCGCCTGCCCGCGACCCTGCAGCTCATGGCGGCGGCCATTTTCGTCGAGCTCCTGATCGGGCTCACGGCCGGGATCGTGGCCGCCACCCGACGCGGCCGGGCCACCGATCGCATCGCCATGATCCTCTCCTTCGCCGCCGTCTCGGCACCCCAGTTCGTGGTCGGCATCCTGCTCCTCTACGTCTTCGCCGTGCAGCTCGGCTGGTTTCCGATCGGCGGCTACGGCACGTTCCGGCACCTGGTCCTGCCGGCAATCACGCTCGGCATCCTGGGCGGCGGCTGGTACGCGCGCATGACCCGCTCCTCGATGATCGACGTGCTCCGCCAGGACTACATCCAGACCGCACGCGCCAAGGGCGCAGGCGAGCTCCGGGTCGTGCTCGTGCACGCCCTGCGCAACGCCGCTTTACCGGTGATCGCCATGGTCGGCCTCGACATCGGCATCTTCATGAGCGGCGCCGTGGTGGTCGAATCGGTCTACGGCTGGCCCGGCATCGGCCAGCTCGCCTGGCAGGCGATCCAGCGGGTCGACATCCCGATCATCATCGGCGTAACCCTGGTCGCCGCGGTCGCGATCGTCCTCGGCAACCTCCTCGCCGACCTCGCCGCCCCCTTCATCGATCCCCGCATCAAACTGCGCTGAGTGATCGCGGGGGCGGCTCGTCCCCCGTGGGTTCGGCTCCGAAGAACCCTGCGGTCCGCCGATGAATGCTCGAATTCAAGAATCTGACCCTGAGGGCTCGCCTGACAGGCGATCCAATTCGAGGAAGATGTCATCGTACTGCTTCCAAAATTCTAACTCCTTTACTGGGTCATGTAGACGTTTCGCTTCACCGCCGAGCCGCGCTCCGAGTTCAACGTGCACACAATGGGATTTGAGCAACCTCAGTGCCGACTTTGACCGATAGGGCTCGGGAACAAATTCCGCGGGAAAATGGTTGTAGAGGTCTACCTTATTGATCAAATATGGGGCCCCGACGGCGCTTCTCAGGTCGCCTGACTGGCGCATTGGATCGCCCAAGGACAAAAGGTAGACCGCCTTGCCCAGCGAATGGAAGTGTTCGACCAAAGGCACGTAGTCCGCGTCGTTGGTAACGAGGCAAGTCCAGTCCAGCTTGGGGTCTGCAGCAGCTTGGCAGCCGGCGATGACGAGGCGAGCGTCAACTCCCTTCTCTTTCTGGTGGAAGCGGCCTCTTTTCAAGATGTTAAATTTGCGTTCGCCGAGATGTTCTTTCCAGCCGTACCGCCAGTGCTTGAGGGTATCCAGGAATTCGTTCTTGAAGCCGTATGGAAGTTCCTTGGTCGCACCGTCGTCGCCCCAGAACTCCCAGCGTCCTGCTCTAGCCAGTCTAAGTCGGCGTTCTACGTCTAGGGGCGCAAAGCCCTGACGCAGGCAGCCCCTACTTTTCTCTTCCAATTCCTTAATTAGGTTGGTTGCGGGCGGCATTCGTGCGTCGAATATCAGGATGTCCGACTGACTCTCAACTGCGCAGTATCTGGAAACTTCTTGCAAGCCTTCGGCGACGAGCGAAGCTGAGATACACGACTTTTCTGATCCGGCGAACTGCTGCGCCACCTCTGACGGCAGAATCGTTTGAAGAAGTCCAATGACGTCCCAGGTAGCGTGGGCGACGTATACGGGATGTAGATCGAGCCACATATTTTTTATGCCGCGGAGGAATTTCGGGTGCTCTTCCACATAATGGTTGAAAATTTTGATGTCTCGGAGCATTTCCAGAAACACATGGTGCCCATCCACCAGAACCTTGCCATAGATGTTAACCCGCTCATACTGGGCGAGAATCGCCTCTTTTTCGGCCTGCTCCCGTTCGCCCTCCTCAACGAATTGTCTGGCCCGCTCCCATACATCACTACTCATCACCCCCTCCAGCGATCAGCACCTGGGCCGTTTGGATGCGCCTCCCGCAGCGTCGCACCGGGAGCGCTGTGACCGCGGCCCGTCGGCAGATCCTGCCAGGATACTAGTGTGAAATCAACCATAGGTTATGTCACTTTTCAGATCGCTCTGCCGGGACCGGATAGGCGATGGTCATATCCGGCTCTGGTACAGTGGCGCTTGTGTTTGGATCTGAGATTGTATATCTAATGTGGACCTACGTATATCCGGATCGGCGCCATGGCCCTCTTCATCAGCGATGACGGTGTCCGCGAGCTGGCGGAGCGGCTTGCCCGGTTGCAGCGCACGACGGTGGGGGAGGCGGTTCGACAGGCGCTCGAGCGAGCGCTCGCTCACGATCGCGCGGAGCGGGAGCGGCGCATCGATCAGAGTCTGGCGCGGTTGGACGCCATGCCGCGACGGCCCTACAATGACGATATGTACGACGAGTTTGGCAATCCCAGGTGACCGGAGGAGCAGGCGATGGGGCTCTATATCCGCGACGACCGCGTTCGGGACATGGCCAAGCGTCTCGCCGAGGCTCAGCACATCACCGTCACCGAGGCGGTGCGACAGGCGCTCGAGCAACGGCTCAAAGGCCTCGACGAGGACCGCGCGCAGCGTGACCGCGACATTCGGCAGATCTGGGCCGAGCTCGACGCGATGCCTCACTACGACTTCGACGAGGACGACATGTACGACGAGATCGGCGCCCCGAGATAGGGCCCGTGCAGATCGTCGCCGACACGTCCGCATTGCTTGCGGTCCTGCTCGGCGAACCAGATCGCCTTGATTTCCACGAGGCCCTGCTCGATCACGAGGTCGTCATGTCGGTCGTCAGCGTTACCGAGACGATGCTCGTGCTCCGGGGACGGCGCGGACCTGCAGCACTCGATCGGGTGGATCGCGCGATCCTGCGCTACGAGATCACGCCCGAGGCCGTTACCCCCCAGGATCTGGCGCTGTTGCGCCAGGCCTTGCTCGAGTTCGGCAAAGGGCGGCGGCGGGCCCCCGCGGTGCTGAACTTCGGCGATCTGTTCGCCTATGCGCTGGCCAAGCGGCTCGGGCTGCCGCTACTCTACAAGGGCGATGATTTCACGCGGACGGATATCGAGACCGCGCTGCCCTGAACGCGCGCCGTTGATCGACCTGCGGCGCAAGCTGCGCTAGGCTGTCCGCAAGCAACCATCCTGGGGGACCGTCGCATGTTCCGAAATCTGCTGCTCGCGACCACCGTGCTCGCTTTCGTCGCGAGCACCTCGCTGGCGCTCGCCGAGGAGGCGAAGCAAGGCGGCAGCATGGTCGTCACCTACAAGGACGACGTCTCGACCCTCGATCCGGCGATCGGCTACGACTGGCAGAACTGGTCGATGATCAAGAGCCTGTTCGATGGCCTGATGGACTACAAGCCCGGCACGACCGACCTGGTCCCCGACCTCGCCGAGAGCTACGAGGTGGCGCCCGACGGTCTGTCCTACACCTTCAAGCTGCGCCAGGGCGTCAAGTTCCACAACGGCCGCGAGCTCACGGCCGAGGACGTCAAGTGGTCGATCGAGCGCGCCGTCCAGCCCGAGACCCAGAGCCCGGGCCAGGGCTTCTTCAACATGATCCAGGGCTTCGAGGACGTGACCGCAGGCAAGGCCAAGGAACTGTCCGGGATCGAGGCGCTCGACCCCTATACGGTGCGCTTCACGCTCTCGCGCCCGGATGCCACCTTCCTGCACGTGATGGCGCTCAACTTCGGCTTCGCCGTGCCCAAGGAAGAGGTCGAGAAATACGGCCAGGACTTCGGCAAGCATCCGGTCGGCACCGGCGCCTACAAGATGACCGAGTGGACGCTTGGCCAGCGGGTGGTCTACGAGCGCAACCCCGACTACTACAAGCAAGGCCTGCCGAAGCTCGACAAGATCACGTTCGAGGTCGGCCAGGAGCCGCTGGTGGCGTTGCTCCGCCTGGAGCGGGGCGAGGTCGACATCCTCGGCGACGGCATCCCGCCGGCCAAGTTCCTCGAAGTCATGAATGATCCCTCCCTCCAGCAGAACGTGGTCAAGGGCGGCCAGCTGCACACCGGCTACGTCACGATGAATGTCAAGATCGCGCCGTTCGACAATAAATTGGTGCGCCAGGCGGTCAACCACGCAATCAACAAGGAGCGGGTCATCAAGATCATCAACGGCCGCGCGGTGCCGGCGAACCAGCCGCTGCCGCCGGCGATGCCGGGTTACGACAAGGACTACAAGGGCTACGCCTACGATCCGGCCAAGGCCAAGGCGCTGCTGGCGGAGGCGGGCTTCAAGGACGGCTTCGATACCCAGCTCTACGCCATGAACACCGACCCCAACCCGCGCATCGCCCAGGCGATCCAGCAGGACCTGGCCGAGGTCGGGATCCGCGCCGAGCTCAAGACGCTGGCGCAGGCGAACGTGATCGCGGCCGGCGGCGACGAGCACGGGGCGCCCATGATCTGGTCGGGCGGCATGGCCTGGATCGCCGACTTCCCGGACCCCTCCGACTTCTACGGGCCGATCCTGGGCTGCGCGGGGGCCGTGCCGGGCGGCTGGAACTGGTCCTGGTACTGCAACCAGGAGCTCGACAAGAAGGCGGCCGCGGCGGATGCGATCACCGATCCGGCCAAGGCGGACGAGCGCCTCGAGGCCTGGCGTGACATCTTCACCCAGATCATGGACGATGCGCCCTGGGCGCCGGTCTTCAACGAGCTGCGCTTCACGATGAAGGCCGACCGCCTCGGCGGCCCGGATGCGATCTTCGTCGATCCCGTGCACATCCCGGTCAACTATGACGTGGTCTATGCCAAAGATGCCCAGTAACCCCTCTGCCCCCAGGCACACGCTCCACCAGCACCGCCACCACCTGGGCTGGGACAACGCCAACCCGCCGGCGCTGACCGTGGCTCCGGGCGAGACGGTCGTCTTCGAGACGGTCGATGCCTCGGGCGCGCAGCTCTCGCCCACATCCAGCGTGGCCGACGTCGCCGCCCTCGACTTCGGCAAGGTCAACCCGGTGACCGGCCCGGTCTATATCGACGGCGCCGCGCCGGGCGACGCGCTCAAGGTGACCATCGAGGGCTTTGCCCCCTCGGGCTGGGGCTGGACCGCGAACATCCCGGGCTTCGGCCTGCTGGCCGACCAGTTCCCCGAGCCCGCCCTCCACATCTGGAAGTACGATCCGGCGACCCTGGCGCCCGCGATGTACGGCCCCGGCGGCCGCGTGCCGCTCAAGCCCTTCACCGGCGTGATCGGCTGCGCGCCGGCCGAGCCCGGGCTGCACAGCATCGTGCCGCCGCGCTGGGTCGGCGGCAACATGGATATCCGCGACATCGCGGCCGGCACCACGCTCTACCTGCCGGTCGCCGTGCCGGGCGCCCTGTTCTCGGTCGGCGACTGCCACGCCGCCCAGGGCGACGGCGAGGTCTGCGGCACCGCGATCGAGAGCCCGATGACGGTCACCTTGACGTTCGACCTGGTCAAAGACGCGAACCTCAAGTCCCCCCGCCTGACGACGCCCGGCCCCGTCAGCCGCCACTTCGACACGAAGGGCTACGAGATCACCACGGGCATCAACCCCGACCTCTTCGAGGGTGCCCGCGATGCCACCCGCGCGATGATCGACCTGCTTTCCGCCCGCCACGGCATGGCGCCAGTCGAAGCCTACATCCTCCTGAGCGTCTGCGCCGACCTGCGCATCTCCGAGATCGTCGACCAGCCCAACTGGCTCGTCTCCTGCTACTTCCCGCGGGTCGTGCTCGAGTAAGGGCGCGGGCGTGAACGGTGGCCTGAGGTGGAGAGGCGCGTTGGTGGTGCCCTGAGCTGAGCGGACCGGCGCGCCCAGCCCCGCTCTGACCCACTGCGCCCATCGCCGCACCGCTGGCCACAGCCCCTAGTTCACCTCCAAAAGTCAGAAAAAGGCGTCATCAGAAAAGGTGTCACAGCAAAGAAAGGTGTCAGCGACTGTCTTGGGCAGTCAAGCTGATTGTGGTGCGCGCCATGGCTGGCGGTCTCTGAGGATGGCGTTGAGGATGACCAGCAGCTTGCGCATGGCGGCGGTCAGCGCGAGCTTCTTGGCTTTGCCGGCGGTGAGCAGACGCTGGTAGAAGGCGCGCAGGGTCGGGTTGTGGCGCACCGCGACCAGAGCCGCCATGTAGAGGACCGCGCGCACCGGCGCGCGGCCGCCCCAGATCGTGCGCCGACCCTTCATCAGGCCGCTGTCGCGGGCGAACGGGGCGACCCCGACGAGCGCGGCGACCGCGCGGCGGTCGAGCTGGCCGGGTTCGGGCAGCAGACCCAAGAGCGTGGCCACCGTGACCTTGCCGACGCCCGGCACGGACGCCAGCAGCGCGGCGCGCTCGCGCCATTCGGGGCTGACCTCGAGGCGGGCTTCGATCTGGCCTTCGAGCTCGGCGATGGCCGTCTGCAGGCAGCCGAGGAGGGCCTCGATCGAGGCCAGGACCGCAGGCTCTTCGGTGCGTCGGGCGCGGTTGTGTTCCGCCTCGACCAGGTGGGTGAGCTGGCGCCGGCGCAGCACCAGCGCCGCCAGCGCTTGGTCGGCCGCCGAGCGCGGCGGACGGGGCACCGGCCGCAGCCGCTCGGCGTAGAGCGCCAGCGCATAGGCATCGAGCCGGTCGGTCTTGGCGAGCAGCCCGGCCGCCCGCGCGAAGTCGCGGGTCTGGCGCGGGTTGACGACGGCGACCGCGATCCCGGCGCGCTCGAGCGCCACCGCCAGCGTCCGCTCCAAACCGCCGGTCGCCTCAACCACCACCAGCGACCGTTCCTGACTGGCAAGCCAGGCGACCAAGCGTGCGATGCTGCGCCGGTCGCGGCCAAAGCCGGCACCCTTGCCACCCGGCAGCAGATGCACATCCAACCGCGCCTCGCTGACGTCGACGCCAACAAAGCACTCAAACTCGAGGTTTCGGGTCATCACCATCCTCGTATGCGGGCTTGCAGCCCGATCGACTGTTCGGCTTGAATGGCAGAGCGAGCGGGCGCCGAGCTGACACACGGTCTGTCCAGACCCAGGAACCTCCGGCGTCCCGCTCGCCGGCCTGGTCCCGGCCGCGGCCGGGACCAGGCCATCTCGCCCAACAGTCACCCGCTCCGACCGAACATGTCGAGAGATACGAGGAACCTTTTCCACCACAAGCAACTTTTTGTGGACCGCCGCGGACCGTTTGCGCGGCGTGGTCGACCTCTGCGGCGATGCGGGCGACTTGGTCACGGGCCGCAAGCTCGCGCCTCAGGATGCGGCCAGGGTGGATCGGAACCATCGGAGCTCACACCCGTACGACTATCGCGACCTTCGACCTCGCGCGCGACCGCCTCCAATCCTCGTCATGTTACGCGGCGGCGGTGGGTGGCGGCGGCGGAGGCCCAGGGTCGCATGGACCAGGGTTGATATCGGAGGTTGATTTTCACTTTACCTGGCGCAATACCGCCGGATCGAGGCCGGCGGACACGAGGCCGCCCCTAGCCAAAGGCGCCCGGCGTCGATCCGGCGCTGGCGCCCGGCCGCCTCGGGGGGCGGATGGCTTTGCCGGCGAGCCTTGGCTCTGGCCTTATGGCTCCGGCCGGCCACAGCTGGCCCTTAGGTGTGCCCGACAGGCCTCGGCCTCGCTAGACGCCAGTGGAAAGCTAAACCCGCTCAATTCGAGCCGCGACTTGATAGCGCAAATCGTGTCCGCACTGGGACCAGAAGGACCAGAAACCTGGTAAAGGGACACGAAGTCCGGCACGATCGGCCCAACGACATCGGGATCATCCTCGAAAGTCACCCCGGGACCAAGGACGCCCGCGGGACACAACTGCGCCAAAATCGCCGCACCCGACGTGCCGCCGGAGGTCAACCGACTGTCGCAGACGCACGAAGTGGGCGGCGCCTCGACCTCGTAGGTGAAGTACGTCGCGGGGAGGCGCGGGCGGAACCGGGTGCCATCACCCCACGCCACGCACTTGTCGCCGAGCAGGCAGCGCGGATGGCGCCAGTCGACGCCTTCCCCTTCGACCACCGCGCGGGCGGCGATGGTGACGGTATCCTCGGGCTCGACCCCGCCATCGATGTCGGCCAATGGAATCTCGAAGGCGACCTCACCCTCGCAGTCGTGCCGGTCGCCGTAGTCGAACTTCGGCCAGTTCGGTGTGCGCAGGAACGTCTTCGGAATCCCGGCGAGGTCGGCTGCCACGTGCAGGTTGGTCTTGAGCAGGCACCAGGGATAGGTGGTCTCGTAGGTGACGGTCAGAAGCTCGGCGTCGTTGCAGACCTTGACGTCACCGACGTCGATGCCCTTGGCGGTGACGAGGTCGGTGGAGAACGGGTGGTCGCAAGTGTGCGCGGCGGCGCCCGTGGGCCAGAGCAGAGGAGTCAGCGCCAGCGCGAGCAGCGCGCCCACGGCGGCGGTCGAAGCGTAATCGCGGGTCATCGTTTCACTCCCCGGGCGAGCCCGATCGTTTCTCTGCGCCCCAAAGAGCGACCCCGCCTCCTGCGCAACCGGTATCCGTTGCGCTCTCTTCGAGGTGCCGGGCTCGGCGCCGACAAAAGTCTTAGTTGTCATTAACTCCCAGCTGAAAACATCGTGGATTGCTCTTGCCCGCGTGTCAACACAACCTTTAACGGGCAACCCGGTACGCCCCGACGGTTCGCCGACCTAGAGGGAAGAGGTGTCAGGGGAAAAGGTGTCAGGGAAAAGGTGTCAGTCAGGGAAAAGGTGTCAGGAACCAATAGGTGTCAGTCAGGGGAAAAGGTGTCAGGAACCAATAGAGGGTATCAGGGAACCAAATAGTCCATTTTAGTAGAGGAAAAGGTGTCAGGAACCAATAAAGTCAGAGGAAAAGGTGTCAGGAACCAATAGGCCATTTTCGGGCGGCCGCGAAAGAGAAGCAGGCTCAAAGCCTTTACCGGGAAGCCGGGCGGTCGCCTTGATGACGCGGCGTGGTGGGTGGGATGCGCTCCAGTCCATGCGGCAAACAGCCTTCACCGTTCGATCGCCAGAAGGTCCTCGATGGCGACCCGCAAGGTCTTGGCGAGCGCGGCGAGCGCGCGCGTCGAGCCCGGCTTCTTGCCGGCCTCGATCTCCGAGAGATAGCTCGGCGCGATGCCGGCGCTCTTGGCCAGGGCGCCGAGCGTGAGCCCGCGATAGTCCCGCCAGGCCCGGACCGGATGCTCGCCCGCGAAGATCCGGTCGGCGAGCTCGATCGGGACGTACTCCGCCTCGCCGGAGGCTTCGCGGGCGCGCAGCTCGGCCAGCGCCCGGGCGTCACGCGCGTCCTCGACCGCCGCCATAAGGGCGTCGTAGGTGGCGCGGCGAAGCACGACGATCTCATCGGTCAGGGCAAGCGGTTCCGCGATGGTCATCGGTAGACGCTCCCTCGGGTGTCGATGATTTGAACCTGCATCTCCTGCGCCTCGCGGTCGATCCGATAGATCGCCCGCCACCGGCTGTGCCTGAGGCGGAAACTGTCCGGCACGCCCCCTTTGTAGCGCTCGATATGGGCATGTCTGGCGAAGGGATCGGCTGCGATCTCATCGAGCCGACGGCGCACACTCTCGCGAACCGACCTGAAGTCGGCGTGCCGCTTGAGTCACGCCGCCCGATGGGTCGGAATGCGGGCGAGGTCGGCGGCAAGCGTGCGCTCCAGGCGCCACAGGTCGCGCAGCATCTGCATCCGCAGCCAGAACTCGGGGCCGTTGCCACAGAGCTTGCCGAGGCGGAGCGCCATCTCGGGGGTGACCGCCTGCTCGCCACGAAGAAGGCGGTGCAGGGTCATCCGGCTGACGCCGAGCTGACGCGCGGCCTCGGCGACCGAGAGCTTCAGCCCGTCTGTCAGGATTTCCCGGAACAGCTCGCCCGGATGCGTCGGGCAGCGTGCGGGGCGCTCGGTCACCGTGAATTCGCGAGGCTCAGTGGTATTGCTCGAGGTCGACCCGCTGCGCATCGCCATCCTCGCTCCACTCGAAGGTGATCCGCCAGGGGCCATTGACGTCGATCGCCCACCGTCCGGCATGATCGCCCTTGAGCGGATGCAGGCGGAAGCCGGGGACGTCCAGCTGGCGCAGCTCGGCGGCGGCATTCAGCGCGTCCAGGCGGCCGACGCAGCGCCGCCTGAGGTCCGCGCGCAGGCCGGCGCTGCGGCCGGTGAGAAACAGATCCCGCAGGCCCTTGTGGCGGAAGCTCCTGATCACTGGACTGAATGTAACGTAACTCGTTACAGGCTGTCAAACGAACTGTCTGGGGGAACCTGCGCCGGACGGCCAGCCGCCTTGCACCGATTTCGGCAGGGGGACGTGGCAGCCCCTGGGCCGCGCGCGGCGACCCGGTCGCGTGACCCCGACCCGGTCGCGCGCCGTGCACCGACCGCCCGGGCCTCGGCCAACAATTCAACAGTGTACCGCTGCCGACGCTGATCCCTTCGCCGGATTGGAAGTTGGTCTGAGAGCCGCCGACACAGATACTAAGCAGCGTTGCTCCTTCGCTTGCGAACACATTCGTCATCACGCGCCCGGCCCCGACGGCGAGGTCGCTTCTCTTCTGCCCGAACTGGTCCGTCACGACGAATGAGGCTTGCAACCCATGGGCGGCGGCAGTGCCGACCACGTAGTCCTGGACCGGGCACTCACGCTCCGAATTCGAGGGGCTCCGGGCAGGCACTGACCGGGTAGGTGATGCGGAGGACCGCGGTCGCTTCGACGCCGAACTTGTGGAAGTCGTCATCGGAGGTCGTGACCTCGCTCAGGACGTTGCACACGACCGAGATGTCATCGACCTCCAGCACCTTGTTGGCTGGAACCACGAAGCCATTGCAGATCAGCACCCGCTTGTCGGCCGGGGCTGCGAGCGACGGCTGTGCCCAGGCTGCGCTCAGCGCCAGCAGCGCCGCGGGCACGGCGGTCGAAAGCCGAAAGCGCGTCAGCGTCGGTTGCTCCTGATTTGAGATGCGTGAGGTGAAACACGCTAGGAGGCCGACGTTTCAACCGTACGTCGCGTGACAGGTTTTTGGTTACGATTGTCACGCTCGATCGTTCAGACCATACCGCCGAATATCTTCGGCCACCAGCAGCGCCGCGACCGGCAGATCGCGCGCCGCACCGAGGGAGCAGCGCTGGTTGGGCGAGCCCGACGCGTGGCGGCGCGGCCGGCATCTTGCCTGGGGCATCCGCACGTCATGGGATATGCTGGTGCTTGTTATGGCGCGGAGCAGGAGTTGTGGATCGAGGATCGAGCGCGACGAAGACCGACCGGATCGCCGGTGCGGGCGCCGATCGGTCGGCCGGCAGCAGCGCCGCAGCGCGGGTTGAGGGGGCACCGCCGACCCCGCTGCTCGAGGTCGAGCATCTGAGCGTCGGGTTTCGGACCGAGGCGGGGGTCGCGCGCGTGGTCGACGATCTGTCGCTCGCGATCGAGGCGGGAAAAATCGTCGGGCTGGTGGGCAAGTCGGGGTGCGGCAAGAGCGTCACCGCCAAGGCGATCATGCGGCTGTTGCGGGTGCCGCCCGCGCGGATCGAGGGCGGGCGCATCCGGCTCGCGGGGGAGGACCTGCTGAGCCTCGATGAGCGCGCGATGCGGGCCGTGCGCGGCAACCGGATCGGGATGATCTTCCAGGAGCCGATGACCTCGCTCAACCCGACCCTCAAGGTCGGCTTCCAGATCGGCGAGGCGTTGCGCCTGCACCGGCCCGCGACCCGCGCCGAGACGAGGGAGCATGTGCTCGACCTCTTGCGCCTGGTCGGGATCGGGGCGCCCGCGCGCCGGCTCGAGCAGTATCCGCACGAGCTCTCGGGCGGGCTGCGCCAGCGGGTCATGATCGCGATGGCGCTCGCCTGCCGGCCGAAGCTCCTGATCGCGGACGAGCCGACGACCGCCCTCGACGTCACGATCCAGGCGCAGATTCTGGAGCTCCTGGCGCGGCTGCGCGACGAGCTCGGCATGGCGATCCTCCTCATCACCCACGACCTCGGCGTGGTCGCCGAATACGCCGACGAGGTGGTCGTGATGTACGCCGGCAAGCGGGTCGAATGGGCGGCCGTGCGCGCGCTGTTCCAAAGCCCCCGCCATCCCTATACCCGGGGGCTGCTCGCCTCGATGCCAAGGCTCGAGGGCAGCGCCGGCACGCTGCCGACCATTCCGGGCGCCGTGCCGAGCCCGATGGAGCGCCAGCACGGCTGCCCGTTCGTCGGCCGCTGCCCGCAGGCGCTTCGCCGCTGCGCCGAGCAGTTCCCGCCGGTCGAGCAGGAGAGCGGCCATGGCTTTGCCTGCTGGAACCCGGTTCGATGACGGCCGCCCCGCCGCTGCTCGCGGTCGAGGCCCTGACCAAGCATTTCCCGGTCAAGGGGGGCAGCGTGCACGCTTTGAACGGCGTGAGCTTCGAACAGCGGCGCGGCGAGACGATCGGGATCGTCGGCGAGTCGGGCTGCGGCAAGTCGACGCTCGCCCGCGCGGCGCTGCGGCTGATCCTGCCCTCGAGCGGGCGGGTGCGCTTCGAAGGCGAGGACCTGGGCGCGCTCTCGGCAAGGCAATTGCGCCGCCGCCGCCGCGACCTCCAGATCGTCTTCCAGGACCCGTACGCGGCGCTCGATCCGCGCGTCCGGATCGGCGCGACGCTGGCCGAGCCGCTGGCCATCCATGGCGAGGGCGGCCGCCGCCAGCGGGCCGAGAGAGTGCGCGAGCTGCTCGCGCTCGTGGGCCTGCCGGCCGAGGCCGCCCATCGCTATTCGCACGAGTTCTCGGGCGGCCAGCGCCAGCGGATCGGCATCGCGCGCGCGATCGCGCTGCATCCGAAGCTGCTCGTGCTGGATGAGCCGGTCTCGGCGCTCGACGTCTCGATCCAGTCGCAGATCCTGAACCTTCTGGTCGAGCTGCGGGCGCGGCTCGCGCTCTCCTACCTCTTCATCTCGCACGACCTCGCCGTGATCCGCTACGTCAGCCAGCGGATCGCCGTGATGTACCTCGGCCAGATCGTCGAGCTCGGGGCCGCGGCGGCGATCTACCGGGACGCCGCCCACCCCTACACGCAGGCGCTGCTGTCGGCGATCCCGCAGCCCGACCCCGAGCGCCGCCGGACCCGGATCGTGCTCACGGGCGACGTCCCGAACCCGGAGCAGCTGCCGCCCGGCTGCCCGTTCCATCCGCGCTGCCCGCGGGCGTTCGAGCGCTGCCGCAGCGAGCCGCCGGCCGAGCGCAATCTCGGCAGCGCCGCCCTGCCGCACCTGGTCCGCTGCCACCTCTACTGAGGGCGTTGCCGGCCGCAAGCCGCGCACCCTCTTGGGCAGAACCGCCCGGCAGCCTCAGACCAGCCGGTCCAGCGCCTGCCGGAGCATGCCCTCGAGCCAAAGGGCCCAGGCCGCCTGCCCCTGCGCCTCCGCGATCAGGTCCTGGCGGATCTCGATCCCGACGTGCGGCAGGCCGCGGCGCTCGCCGTGCACGGGCAAGGTGTAGTCGCCCTCGTCCTGGACCGTGTAGGGCAGCTGGTCGCCCACATAAGGCGCGCATTCCTGGTTCAAAAGCTCGAGCAGCGCGCGGGCGAGACGGCCGTCGCGATTGTAGAGCAGGCCGATCAGCCAGGGCCGGGCCAAGCCCTTGAAGACCGGCGTGAAGCTGTGCATGGCGACCAGCGCGGTCTCCAGGCCCGCCGCCGCGCGCGCCTCGAGCAGCGCCTCGATGGTGCCGTGATAGGGGCGGAACAGAGCCTCGATCCGGGCCGCGCGCGCCGCCTGCGAGAGGTCCAGATTGCCAGGGATCAGGGTCAGCTCGCTGATCTCGGGGATCGACTGCGCGACGTGGATCGGCCGGTTGCAGTCGACCACCAGGCGCGAGTAGGTCTGGGCCACCAACGGCGCCGCGAACGCCCGCGCCAGCGCCTGCGCGACCGGCAGGATGCCGATGTCGTAGGCGATGTGGCGCCCGAGGTCGAAAGCCGGCAGGCCCAGATCGCCCAGGCGCCGCGGCAGCCGCCGGCCGGCATGGTCGGCGACGAATATCAGGCGCGAGCGGCTCTCGGCGCGCTCGACGAACACCGGCGCCGGCTCGTCCGGATCGAGCAGACCTGCCGTCGACAGCGGCGCTTGCAGCGAAGGCACAAGGGGGGGCGTCGTCATCGTCACCCCCAACTCAGCCGCCGCCTGCGGGTTTGTCAAACCATCTCCTTGATCGGCCGGCCGATCCTGCTTCAATCGGGCGAGATCATCCGGCAAAGGAACGGGGCATGCGACGGGAACCGCTGATCATGGCCTGCTGCAGCGACATCGCGGGGCAGGTGCGCGGCAAGGCCTTCCCCGCGCGCGACTTCGAGCGGCGCTGCGTGAGCGGCGTCGGCTGGTGCCCGACCAACGTCCAGATCACGGCCTTCAACCAGATCGCCGACACGCCGTTCGGCGCGCTGGGCGACGCGCTCCTGATGCCGGACCCCGCGGCACGGGTCGACGTCGACCTCGGAGCGGACGACCCGGGCGAGCATTTCGTGCTCGCCGACATCGTCGAGACCGACGGCAGGACCCCCTGGCCCTGCTGCCTGCGCTCGCTGCTCAAGAGCGCGCTCGCCGCGCTCGCGAGCGAGGCCGGGCTCGAGCTCCGGGCGAGCTTCGAGCACGAGTTCCACTATAGCGGCCCCGGCACCGAGGATGCCGGCGGCGGCTTTGGCCTGCGCTCCTGGCGGGTCGCGGCGGCTTTCCACGAGCGCTTCATCGCGGCGCTCGACCAGGCCGGCATCCGGGTCGAGCTGATCCAGCCGGAATATGGCCTGGGCCAGCACGAGATCAGCATCGCTCCGCGCCAGGGCCTGATCGCCGCCGATCAGGCGGTGATCCTGCGCGAGCTCGCGCGCGCGGTGGCAAGGCGCGCGGGCGCGGCGGTCAGCTTCGCGCCGATCGTCGCCGGCATGGGGGTCGGCAACGGCGTCCACGTGCACCTCGGCCTCGTCGACCGCGCGGGCCAGCCGGTGATGCACGACCCCGCCGGCCCGGGCGGCCTCAGCGCCACCGCCGGCAGCTTCACGGCCGGCATCCTCCGCCACCTGCCGGCCCTGATCGCGTTCACCGCCGCGAGCACGGTCTCCTATCAGCGCCTGGTGCCGCACCGCTGGAGCTCGTCCTTCAACAATCTCGGCTATCGCGACCGCGAGGCCGCGGTCCGCATCTGCCCGGTGCGCGAGGATGCCGACGTCGCGGCGCAGTACCACGTCGAATACCGGGCGGCCGATGCCATCGCCTCCCCCCATCTGCTGCTGGCGGTTCTGGTCCTGGCCGGCCTGCAGGGCCTGCGCGAGGGGCTGCCGACGCCCCGGCCGAGCGAGGGCGATCTCTCGACCATGGACGAGGCCGCCTTGCAGGCCCAGGGCGTCCGCCGCCTGCCGACCTCGTTCGCGGCGGCGCTCGCCGCGCTCGAGGCGGATGCGACCCTTCGGGCCTCGCTGCCGCCGCTGCTGCTGGACTGCTACCGCAAGCACAAGCAGAACGACATCGCGGCCATGGCCGGCCTTGCCGACGTCGAGCAGGCCCGACGCTACGCCGACGTCTACTGAGGTGCAGGCGCGCCGGGCGCGGGTCAGGCGGCGGCGAGCGGGCGGGCGTGCAGCCGGCCCAGGGCGGTGACCTCGAACACCGAGCGTTCCGGAACCTCGGGCCAGGGCTCGCCGGTGATCGGCTCCGAGGCGATGATCAGCGCCCGGTAGTCGTCGCGGGCCGCGGCGGCGTGCGGCTGGCCGCAGACCGGGCAGGCGCTGCGACCGCTGCGCTCGAGGTAGTGGAGCGTGCGCTGCCAGCGGGAGCCCACCATCCGGACGCCGTCGCTCAGCAGGACGTTGAGGCCGAGATGCGGTTCCTGGCCGATCTCGCGGCACCAGCCGATCACCTGTTCGAGCGCCCGCTGCAGGCTCGCAAGCAGGGGGCGCGCGGGCGTCTCGGCATGGGTCGAGAGGATCAGGTGGAACAGATGCTCGCTGTCGGTGCTGCCCCGGATCGCGGCCCGGTGCGCAGGCGACATCGCCGCCAGCAGCTGGCGCCGGATGTCGGCGAAATAGGGCACGGTGCCGTTGTGCACGAAGGTGAAGCCGGCGTGGTCGAAGGGGTGGGTGTTCTCCAGCGCCACCGTGCCGACGGTGGCGTGGCGGACGTGGGCGAGGACGGTTCTCGCCTGGGTCCGGGCGGCTGCGGCCTGGAACCAGTGGTCGTCGTGCGCGGGCCGCGGGCGCCGCTCGATCACCCAGTCGTCGTCAAAGCGGGCAGCGCCATGGGCCGCGATCCCCCAGCCGTCGGCGTTCTCGAAGCCGCGCAGATCCTGCCGGCTCTGGGCGAGCAGCGAGTTCGGCGCCTGCACCAGGCAGCATTCGACCCGGGTCGGGGCAGTCGCGCGCAAGGCGTAGAAGCGGCACAAAGGGGCGATCTCCAAACCTGGCCCGGAAAAGGGGCCTGCAGGGCGGGCCCGCCACCCGCTTCCCCTACGGGATTGCCCGCGCCGGCTCAGCGGATCACGAGCGGCGGTGCGCTCAGAGCGCCGGGGCTCAGCCAGCGCAGCCACGGGCCGACGGCGTCGAGGCCGATCGAGGTGCCGCGCATCAGGTCCAGCACCTCCTCGAACGGCGAGCGCGGGCGCGGGTAGACCCTGAGCTCGACCGGCTGCCCGGGCGCGACCCCGATCGCGTCGCGGGCGAGCTCGAGCGCGCGCGCAAAGCCGCCGAGCTCGTCGACGAGCCCCAGCTCCTTGGCCTGGGCGCCGGTCCAGACGCGCCCCTGGGCGGATTTCTGCACGGCGCTCTCGGGCAGCGCCCGGCCGCGCGCGACGCCGGTGACGAAGGCGCCGTAGACGTGGTCGAGGAACGTCTCGAGGCGCGCCCGGCCGCGCGCGTCGTAGTCGAGATCGGTGCTCCACATGCCGGCATTGGCGCCGCGCTGCACGCGGCCCCAGGTGACGCCGATGTCCTGCCAGAACTGGCGCAGCACGGGCTTGCCCGCGAACACGCCGATCGAGCCCGTGAGCGTGCCGGCGTCGGCCACGATCTTGGACGCGCCGGCGATCCAGTAGCCGCCCGAGGCCGCGACGTCGCCCATCGACACGATCACCGGCTTGCCCTCTTGGACCGCGCGCCGGACCTGATGGCCGATGGTCTCCGAGGCGACCGCCGAGCGCCGCCGGAATCGATCCGAACAGGATCGCCTTGACCGCCGGGTCGTCGATCGCGGCCGCGAGCGCGCCGGCGACCGTATCGGCGCCCATCACCCAGCCGGTCGCACCATAGTTGCTCTTGCCGCGCTGGATCTGGCCGATCCCGCGGACCAGGGCGATCACCGGCGCATCGCCGCCGGCCGCCGGCGCCGCCTGCGCATAGTCGCTGACCGCGACCAGCTGGCTGCCGCTGCCGGCGCGGCTCTCGGCCTGCTCGACCAGGCCTCCCAATACCCCAGATGATCGACCAGCCCCGCCGTCTCGGCCTCGGTCGCGTAGTAGGGGCCATCGTCGATCAGCCGCGCCACCCGCGCGGCTCCAGCGCCCGGCCGGCACCGATCCCCTCCTTGATCTGGCGGTCGAGGAAATCGGCGAGCGCCTCCAGCGAATCTTGCTCGCGGGGCTCATCTCGGTCTCGGTGAACATCTCGGCGGCGCTCTTGTAGGGGCCGCGCTTGTCGCCGCTCGGCAGGACGCCCACCTTGTCGAGCAGGCCGCGCAGCAACAGCGTCTCGAGCAAGAGCCCGGTCAGGCCGAGCGAGCCGACCGGCTGCAGATGGATCTGCTCGAAGGCGGTCGCGAGTAGTAGCCGCGCGTGCCGGGGCCGAACTCGCCGAAGCTGTCGGCATAGGCGTAGGCGAACTTGCCCTGGGCGCGAAAGCGGGCGAGCGCCGCGCGCAGCTCCTGGCTCTGGGCGAAGCCCGGCCCCTCGCCGCTGAGCTGCGCGACCAGGCCCTTGACCCGCGGGTCGCGGCCCGCCTGGTCGAGCGCCTGGATCACGTCGGTGAAGGTCGGCGTCGCCGCGAGGCCCAAGAGGTCGAGCGGATCCTGGGCCGGGGCCTCGTCGAGGCCGTCGCGCAGGTCAAGCGCGAGCACGATCTGCTTGGGCAGACTGGGCTTGCCGGGCAGCAGCAGCCAGACCGCCGCCGCGCCGCCGCCGACCAGCAGGAGGCTGAGCAGGCCCACCAGCGCGAGCAGGCCGACGGCGAAGCGCTTCATGGCTCGGGCCGCCCCGGGGCTCAGGCGGCGCGGGCGGCCGGCCGGCGCCGCCGCTCGCTTGCCGTCTTCAGCTGACCGCAGGCGGCCAGGATGTCCAGCCGCGCGGCGTGCGCACCGGCGCGGGGTAGCCCGCCCGGGCGACGATCGCCGCGAACGCCCGGATGCGCTCGGCGGCGAGCAGCGGTAGGCTGCGCCCGGCCACGGATTGAACGGGATCAGGTTGACCTTGGCCGGCAGGCCGTGGAGCAGACGGACCAGCTCCCTCGCGTCGGCGTCGCTGTCGTTCACGCCATCCAGCATCACATACTCGAAGGTCAGATGTCGGTCGCTGCCGGCGGCATAGCTCCGGCAGGCTCCATAGCAGGGCAATGTTCCATTTTCGGTTAGTCGGCACGAGCCGGTCGCGGACTTCGTCCTTGACCGCGTGCAGCGAGATCGCGAGCCCGACCCCGAGCTCGCGGCCGAGCGCCTCGATCCTGGGGACGATGCCCGAGGTCGAGAGCGTGATCTTGCGCCGCGCGAAGCCGAGGCCGTCCGCGGCCATCGCGATTTGCAGCGCCGCCACCGTTTCCTCGTAGTTGAGGAGCGGCTCGCCCATGCCCATGACCACAAGGTGGCTGAGCCGCCGGCCGCCCTTGGGCGCCGGCCATTCGCCGAGCGCGTCGCGGGCGACCAGGATCTGGCCCACGATCTCTTCGGCGCCAAGGTTGCGCGCGAGCGGCATCGTGCCGGTGTGGCAGAAGCTGCAGGTCAGGCTGCAGCCGACCTGGGTCGAGAGGCAGAGCGCGCCGCGCCCGGGCTCCGGAATGTAGACGCTCTCCACGGTCTGCCGGTCGGCGAAGCGGAGCAGCCACTTGCGCGTGCCGTCGTTCGAGACCTGCTCGCGCACGACCTCCGGCCGCGCGATGCTGAAGGCCTGCTCGAGCCGGCGGCGCAGGTCGGCCGGCAGGGTGGTCATGGCCGCGAAATCGCGGGCGCCGCGGTGGTAGAGCCAGTGCCAGAGCTGGCGCGCGCGCAGCCGGGCCTCGCGCTCCGGCTCGCCCTGGGCGCCGAGCAGGGCCGCGAGTTCGGCCTGCGAGCGGCCGATCAGGCTCGCGCGCGGGGCGGCCGCAACGGGCGGCGGCACCGGCGCGGCGACCGGTCATGGGCGGGTCACGAGCTCGAGCCGGCGCAGGCCTCGGTCATGGCGTCGTACGCCGCCGTGAAGCCGAGCAGGGAAAAGGTGTCGAGCGAATAGGTGTTCTTCGACGACGTGCCGCGCACGGTCATGTTGACCCCGCGCTTCATGGTGTTGATCAGGTTCTGGTCGTCCTGCTCCTTGGGCGTCCAGGCGTGCTCGCCGCGGGTGAACAGCACGAACTTGCGCCTGTCGACCTCGATCTCGACGGTGCTGCCGTCGAGATAGGTGTAGCCCGGATCGACGCTGACCTCGTAGACCACGTGCGGCCCGGCCGCCGGGTCACCAGGACCGCCGGGCTGCCGCGCCGGGTGTAGTTGCCTTCCTGCTTCTTGGGCTCGCTGGCCATGTAGCAGATCGTCTGGTCGCCGTCCTGAAACTTGTACACGTTCCAGTCGCGATGGCTGCCGACGAACTCCGGCACCGGCGCCTTGCGCTCGGCCTCCTGGGCAGCCAGCTGCCCGGCGCCGAAGCCAAGGAGGGCAATGAGGAGGAGATGGCCGATGGTCGCGGTTCGAGTCGCTACGCTCATGATCCCGTCGATCAGCTCCGTGATGGCCAAGCCGCCCGATATGTCGGCAGGCCTCACCATAAAGGCAAGACCCGCGGTGGCAAGAGCCTCCCGCAGCGCGCGTGCGCCGCCCGGGCAACCACCGTCCGGCGCGCATGCCTGGCCTGCGGCAATTCGAGCCCGCCCGGCATGCGCCGCTTGGAGCCGGCCCAGCTTCCGGTCTAAGCTGCGGCGCCGGCCGGGGCTGGCCCCCGGGGGCCGGCGAATGGGAGGGCAGCGATCATGAAATATGTGCTCCTGGGCACCGTCGGTCCGGAGTGGGCAACACGCCACGGCGAGCGGGTCGAGCGCGCCAAGGCCAAGCTTGCCGAGCTCGGGATCAAGCTGGAAATTGGTCTACTATACGCAGGGCGATGTCGATTTCGTCGACGTCGTCGAAGCGCCGAGCGCGGAGGCGATGCTCACGTTTTCGGTCTGGTATGCCAACCAGGGCTACGGCCGCTTCCGCTCGCTGCCGGCGTTCGACGACGCGGCGATGCGGACGGCATTGAAGCGGACCTGAGCCCTGAAACCGGAGGTTGGGAGAACGCAGATGGTGAAGAAAGCCGCCGAGCTGGTCGCGGAGGCGAATGCCGCGGTCGGCACGCTCTCGGTCGCGGAGGCGCAGGCCCTGGTCGGCCGCGCCGACGTGCAGTTCGTCGACGTCCGCGACGCCGCCGAGCTCGCCCAGCACGGCAGGATCCCGGGCGCGGTCCACGCCTCGCGCGGCCTGCTCGAGTTCTACGCCGACCCGGCGGCGGCCTACCACAAGCCCGAGCTCGCCTCGGGCAGGCGCCTGGTCCTCTACTGCGCCTCGGGCGGCCGCTCGGCGCTGGCCGCCAAGACGCTGAAGGACATGGGCATCGACAAGGTGACCAACCTCGTCGGCGGCTTCACCGCCTGGTCGCAGGCCGGCGGCCCGATCGAGCATTAGCCCCGCGGCCAGCGCCGCTCAGAAGGTGAGCGTCGTATAGACCTCGAACAGGTGGAAGGGGTCGTCGGCGCCGAACACCTCCTTGGCGGCGTCGCCCGGGAACGCGACGCCGTAGAGCGCGCCCGCCGAGAGGTTGTCGGTGATCGTCCAGTCGGCGTAGACGTCGACCTCGTCGGCGAAGTCGCGCTCGCCGACCGGCGTGCCGAAGTAGTTCTTCTCGGCGAGGTCGAAGTGGAAATAGAGCGCGCCGATCTCGAGCGCATCGGTCGGGCTCGCCGACAGTCGCACCATGTGGTTGACCTGGTTGCTGTTGAACAGCAGGTAGTTGCCGACGATCTCGCCCTGGGTCCAGGTGCCCCAGTTGCGGTCGCCCTCGTAGAACAAGGGATCGAAGTCCTTGCGCCGGTCGTCGTCCGGAGCGGAATCGCCGGAGAAATAGGCAAACCGGTAGGCGAGCGTCGGCGTCCAGGGCAGCCAGGAGAAGGTGTAGGCCGGCTCGACGTAGAAGGCGTTGGCCCGGTAGTCGGCATTGTCGCCGTCGCCGAACTCCTGGACGTATTCCGCGTACAGGGTCGCGTCCTCGAAATCCGGCCAATGCAGCTCGTTGACCCTGAGGCTCAGCGCCTGCATGCCCTCGCGCGGGGTGGCCGCGTCGAAATCGCCCTCGTCGTCGATGATCTGGAGATAGGTCGTCCCGAGCGTGCCGAAGCCCGCCTCGTAGTCGAGGTTGATCCCGACCGCCTCGGTGTCGCCATCGTCGGTATCGCCCTCGAGGTAGAACAGCTGGCCGCTGACCGGATCGACCTGCAGCTTGATCAGGCCGGTCATCTTGAAGGCGCTGCGCGGCGCCAGCCAGTAGGCGCCATCGCCCTCGTTGTCGAAATTGCCGTCCCAGATCAAAAAGCCGTCGCCGACGTGGAAATCCTGGCGGCCGAGCGACAGATCGAGCGCATCCTCGGCGAGCGCATCCTCGAACAGCTTGCCCGAGCGCCAGCCGGCATAGAGGTCCTCGACGTCGAGCTGCTTGTCGCCGCCGTCGGTGAAGCCGCCGGCATCGCCGTCGCCGACCGTGAGCGCGCCGACCGCAGAGGCGCCGCCATAGACCGTGCCGGCGGCCTCGGTCGCGTAGGTGAGATCGAGCGACGGCTTCGGATAGCCCTCGCCCCAGCGCGCATCGCCGGTATTGTCGCCGCTCTTGAGATCGACCCGGCCGGCGCTGAAGTTGGTGTTCTCGGTGTCGAGGAAGGCGGCGCCGACCTCGAGGCCGGCGTTGACCGTGAGGCCGCCCTTCTGCACGAGCTCGATCGCCTGCCCGGACCCGCCGCCCACGACCAGCGCCAGGGCGCCGAGGCCGACCACGATCATGCGCGCCATAGGCCCTGCCGATCACCTAGTGAGGACTGGGGCGCACTCTTTAGTTGAATAATCCTGGATGTAAATACGTTTTAGGTTGATCGACGCAGCCTGCCCTGGACAGCGGCCCCCGCGGCGCCAGTTTCATGAGACCTTAGCCAGGCATCCGGAGAAGACGCATGCGCCGGCTCGACCGCCGCCATGTTCTTGGGCCATGGGCCCGCTCGCGACCCTTGCCGCCCGGCCGGCGAAGGCGGCGGCTCTGCTGCTGCCGACGCCCCGCCAGACCGAAGGCCCGTTCTATCCGCTGAGCCTGCCGCTCGATGCCGACAACGATCTGGTCCAGGTCGAGGGCCAGGCGCAGCGCGCCGCCGGCACCGTCTTGCACCTCGCCGGCCGCGTGCTCGACCGCGACGGCCGACCGGTCGCGGGCGCCCGGATCGAGATCTGGCAATGCGACGCGTTCGGGGTCTATCACCACTCCTCCGACCGCCGTCGCCCCGCCGATCCCAACTTCCAGGGCTTCGGGGCGACCACGGCGAGCGGGGACGGCGGCTGGCGCTTCCGGACCATCGCGCCCGTGCCCTATCCGGGGCGCACGGCGCACATCCACTTCAAGATCCGAGGTCCGGGCCTGGCACCCCTGACCACGCAGATGTATGTCGCGGGGCAACCGCTCAACGCCGGCGACCCGATCTACCAGGGGATCGGCGATCCGGCCGCGCGCGCGGCCGTGACCGTCCCGCTGGCGCCCCTGGCCGGGCTCGAGCCGGACGCGCTCGCGGCGCGCTTCGACGTCGTGCTCGGCCTGATCACCTGAGCCCGGGCCCGCGGCCGGTAAAATACGGGCCTTTAGCGGCGGCGCCGTTTGCTCTAAGCTGTTCCCGGGCAATGGCAGCCCCGGGGTCGATGCGCCGCCTCGCGCGCGATCACGCGGCTGTCATGGCGCTCGGGGAGACTTCGACGTCGGCGCCGCAAGCACGCAGCCGGTTTGCCGCAAACGGCAGACTTGCAGCGGTGCGCAGCGTCGATGCAACCAGGGAGAGATCCGATGACCGGCTTGAAGCTCGCTGTCGTGGCGTCGACCATCGCCGTCCTGGCCGGGCTGGCGGTGCCGCCGCCGGCCGCGGCCGAGGAGGTGACGCTGACGCTCTGGTCGCGCGCCGACCGCTCGGGCCCCTTGCGGACCGGCAACATCGTCGAGGCCGCCAAGCAGCTCAACGCCATTCTCGCCGCCTCGGGCTCCGACACCAGCATCAAGCTCGACGTTCACGAGGGCAATGCCACCGGCTACGACGACGACGCCTTGCAGCTCCTCCAGGCCTGCGCCGTCGGCCAGTGCCCGGACCTCTACGTCGCCGCCCACGAGTGGGTCGGCGAGTTCGCCAAGGACGGCTACGCGATGAACATGGAAAAGTTCATCGCCGCCAATGACTGGGCCTTCAAGGACGTGATCCCGGTCTTATGGGATTCGACCAAGTATCAGGGCGAGCGCTACGCCATCCCGCAGGATACCGAGATCCGCATGTTCTTCTACAACAAGGACATGCTGCGCAAGATCGGCAAGGACGAGGCGTTCATTGAGGCGATCCCGCAGAAGGTCGATGCGGGCGAGATGACCATGGCCGACTTTGGCGAGCTCACCAAGGAGGTGGTCGACAAGGGTGCTGCCCAGATGGGCCTGTTGCACCGGCCGAACACCGGCCCCGACTACATCATGACCTTTGCCGCCTTCGGCGTGAAGTTCATGGACGAGAAGACCGGCAAGCTGCTCTTGCCGCGCGCCGAGATGGAGAAGGCGCTCGAGTGGTTCGACTGGATGGCCCGCAACGGCGCCACGCCCGAGAACAACACCGCGATGACCTGGGACGATATCGAGGCGGCTTTCAAGCAGGAGAAGGCGTTCGCCTTCCACCACGGCGTCTGGGACATGGCCTGGATGCTGGGCGACGCCCACGACGCGACCTGGCCGACCGACCAGGAGGCCTTCTTCCACAAGATCGGCTGGATCAACGCGCCGGCCGGCGAGAAGGGCGGCAAGCCCGCGAACCTCTCGCATCCGATCGTCTACGTCGTCAATCCCAAGTCGGCGCACGCCGACCTCGCGGCCCAGATCGTGGCCTTCGCGACCTTGCCGACCTACAATATCCAGCACGCGGTCACGACCTATCACCTGGGCGTCCTGAACGGCGAGCAGAGCATGCCGGCCTACGTCGAGGCCTGGCCGCTGCACGCCGCGAGCCCGCTGCTCGCGTACACGACCTTCATGCCCAACCACCCGGACTTCGGCACCTACAACGGCATCCTCTTCAAGGGTCTCCAGGGGGTCGAGACCGGGCGGCTGACGCCCAAGGACGCGGTCGCGTTCCTCGAGGACGAGATGACCTCGCAGCTCGGCGACGCGGTCGAGGTCGTCGACAGCCTCTCGCAGTAGTCGTGTCCGGGGGGCGGGGGCCCGGGCTCCCGCCCCGGACCGGCGAGGCGCTCGCCGATGCGCTCCAGCTCCCCACGGCCGGGCCCCCACGGCCGGCACCCCTATGGCCGGCACGCATGCCGCCGCGCTGCGTCGCCAGCGCCTCAACATGCTGATCTTCCTGGGACCGGCCGCCGTCCTGTTGCTGCTGTTCTTCATCGCGCCGGTGATCATCAACGTCGTGATCGCGTTCACCGACATGGGCCGCAATCTCCGGGTCACGACCTTCACCACCGCCAACTTCGAGCGCATGTTCAGCGGCGATACCCGGCTCGCCTCGGTGCTGACCGTGACGCTCGTCTACGTCCTCGGCACGCTCGCGATCTTCAACGTCACCTTCGGGCTCGTGCTGGCGCTCGTGACCACCGCCATCCCGGCGCGCTCGGGCGCCTTCTTCCGGGCGATCTGGCTCTTGCCGCGGATGAGCCCCTCGGTCGTCTACGCGCTGCTCTGGACCTGGGTCATCTCGCCGACCGACTACGGCCTGCTCAACCAGTTCCTGCGCCAGGCCGGCCTGCCGCCGATCGACGTCTTGAACGAGGCGCCCTGGGCGCTGATCATCGTCGCCAACGGCTTCGTCGGCGCCTCGCTCGGCATGATCATCTTCACGTCTGCGATCCGCTCGATCCCGGAGCATCTGTTCTTCGCCGCCCGGGTCGACGGCGCCTCCGGCCTCGCGATCGTCCGCCACATCACCTTGCCGGCGATCCGCTGGCCCTTGTCCTTCGTCACGATCTACCAGGCGCTCTCGCTGCTCGTGAGCTTCGAATACATCTGGCTGATCACCGACGGCGGGCCATTCTACGACACCACGGTCTACGCGCTCTACGTCTACAAGCGCGCGTTCGGCAACGGCCAGTACGCCTATGGCGCGGCCCTGGCACTCGGGCTCGTGGTGATCGGGATCGCGGCGGCGCTGCTGATGTGGCGCTCCCTCGACATGCGCTCGCTGCTGCAAAAGCCCCGGATCGAGGTTCAGTGAGCGCCGCCCTCGCAGCGCTCGCCAAGGACGCCGGCCACTGGCAGGGGTGGTCGAGCGGGCGAGGCTGCGGCGGCGCTGGACCACGAGCCTGCTCTACGCCTTCCTGATCCTGTCCTCGCTGCCGATCATCATCCCCTATTTCTGGCTGGTCACGGTCGCCTTCTCGGCGCGCGGCGGCACCAGCACCTATGTGCTCTGGCGCACCATGGCGATCATCGTGCCGGCGCTGTTCGCCTTTTGGATCCTCGGCCTCAACATCGAGAGCGGGCGCGGTCTGCGGCTCGCGCAGGCGCTGCTCGGGCTCGGCACGCTGGCGCTGCTCGGCGTCCTGACCGCGCCTTATCTGCGCCTCGACAACTGGCGCTTCCTCTGGAACCCGGATTTCTCCGCCGGCATCAACTATGGGCCGGCGGCGATCGGCGGCGCCCAGTTCCCCTCGGTCTGGATGGCGTTCCGCAACTCCCTGCTGCTGGCGCTCGGCGAGACCGCCATCATCGTCACGGTCGGGACCCTTGCCGCCTACTATCTCTCGCGCTTTGCCTTCGGCGGCCGCGAGCGGCTGCTCAAGGGCGTGCTCGTGCTGCACGCCTTTCCGGCGATGACGCTCGTGATCCCGATCTTCCTCTTGATGTACTGGGTCGGGCTGCTCGACACGATCATCGGCGTGATGCTCGTGATCTGCACGATCGAGCTGCCGTTCGCGATCTTCATCATGAAGGGCTTCTTCGACGCCGTGCCCTGGGACATCGAGATGAGCGCCATGACCGATGGCGCCTCGCGCCGCCAGGCCTTCGTCTACGTGCTCCTGCCGCAGGTCCGCTTCGGCATGCTGGCGATCGGCATCTTCGCCTTCCTGCGCGGCTGGGAGGAATATGTCTTCGTCCGCACCCTCCTGGTCGCCAAGTCGAACTGGGTGATGAGCCTCTATCTGTTCTTCGTCTCCGAGGACATCATGGGCGTCGATTACGGCATCGTGTCGGCGGTCGGCGTGTTCTACATGGTCCCGAGCCTTCTGCTCTATAGCTTCACGCAGCAATATCTGACCCAGATGACCGTCGGCGGCATCAAGGGCTGAGCTGCGGTGGCGCGGATCGAGCTCGATGGGGTGGCCAAGCGCTGGGGCGACGTGGTCGCGGTCGACGCGATGTCGCTGGCGTCGAGGACGGCGAGATCGTCGCGCTGCTCGGGCCGTCGGGCTGCGGCAAGTCGACGACGCTGTTCATGCTGGCCGGCATCTACGCGCCGAGCGCGGGCGAGATCCGCTTCGACGGCGCCGTCGTCAACAAGGTCGAGGCGCGCGACCGCAACATCGGCATCGTCTTCCAGTCCTATGCGCTCTACCCGAACATGACCGCCTCCGGAACATCATGTTCCCGCTCCGCTTCAAGCGCGTGCCCGGGCCGAAGCCGGCGAAGGCGCGCGAGGCGGCCCGGCTGGTCCACGTCGGCGAGCTGCTGGAGCGCATGCCGGCCGAGATGTCGGGCGGCCAGCAGCAGCGGGTGGCGCTGGCCCGCGCGCTGGTCAAGGAGCCGCAGCTGCTGCTGCTCGACGAGCCGCTCTCCAACCTCGATGCGACGCTCCGGCTGACCATGCGCGCGAGATCAAGACCCTGCAGCGCCAGCTCGGCGTGACCACGATCCTGGTCACCCACGACCAGATCGAGGCGACCACGATGGCGGACCGGATCATCTGCATGCGGGCGGGCCGGATCGAGCAGGTGGGCACGCCCGACGACCTCTATCTGCGCCCGAACAGCCTGTTCGTCGCGGGCTTCATCGGCGCGCCGCCGATCAACCTCTTTGCCGGGCTCGCCGGCGCGGCCGCTGCGGGTCGAGCGCCGAGCTTGCCTGTGCCGGCCGGCAACGAGGGCCCGGTCGTGCTCGGCTGCGGCCCGAGGCGCTCCGCTTCGCCGCGAGCGGCCTTGCCGGGCGGATCGGCGAGATCGAGCCGATGGGCCGCGAGACGCTCTATCTGGTCGAGAGCAAGCTCGGCAGCTGCGCGTGCTCGAGGCGGGCTCGACGG
>CAWCRU010000021.1:0-42934 GCA_963798075.1 uncultured Alphaproteobacteria bacterium
ATGATCGAGGCGTCCGCGACGCGCAGCGCCCGAATGCCGTGCACCCGGCCGCCCGGATCGACCACGCTCTGCCCATCCCGGGCGCCGAAAGCCCCCATCCGGCAGCTGCCGGCGCCGTGCTGCGCATCCGAGCAGTCGGCGAGCAGCCAGTCGTCGATCGCGCCATCCGAACCGCCCTCGAGCTCGGCCATCGGCCGCCCGGTATTGCCGAGCGACACCGCCCGCGCGATGCCTTGCACCGCCGGATGGGCGCCGATCCGAAGCAGCCGGCGGACGCCGTCGCGCATGCGCACGAGGTCGCGCTCGTCCGCCAGAAGGTTCAGCTCGATCACCGGATCCGCCTCGGGATCGGGCGCGGCGAGCCGGACCGTCCCGCGCGAAAAAGTCTCGAACAGCGAGCAGTGGATGCCGGCCTCGCCGAACATGGTGGGGTCGAGCTCGACCCCGACCCCGCCGTGGTTCATGGCGAAGAAGATCATGTCGCACTTCGAGCCGCCGGCGAGCCCGGAGGTGTATTTGACGCAGCAGTTGGTGTGGCGGGCGTCCACGTCGCGCGGCCGCAGCTCGTCCTTGAGCTTGAGCTCGAGCCGGACGAAGGGGTGGTCGAACAGCTGCTGGCCGACCGGCAGGTCCCTTGCGACCTCGATCCCCATGGCCCGCAGATGGGCGGCCGGGCCGATGCCCGAGCGCATCAGGATCGCCGGCGAATGGACGGCACCCGCCGCGAGGATCACCTCGCGCGCCCCGAACGTCTGCGACCCCTGCGGGGTCCGCGCCCGGACGCCGACCGCGCGGCCGTCCTCGAGCAGCACCCGCTCGACCAGGCTGTCGCCCCGGATCTCGAGATTGGCGCGGCCGCGCGCGGGCTCCAGATAGCCGTCGTTGGTCGACACCCGGACGCCGTCCCGGCTGTTGATGGCGTAGGCGGCAACGCCCTCGGCCGCCGGCGCATTGAGGTCCTCGCACCAGGGATGGCCCAGCGCCAGGGCCGCCTCGGCGAGCGCCAGATCGACCGGGCCCCAGCGCTCCCTGGGGGCGCGCCAGACCGGGATCGGCCCGCCGCGGCCGTGGTAAGGCCGGTCGCCGAAGGCCTGGTCATCCTCGAGCCGGTTGAAGTAGGGCAGCACATGGCGCGCCGACCAGCCGTCGGCGCCCTGCTCCGCCCACAGATCGAAGGCATCGAGCACGCCCCGGATCGCGATCTGGCCGTTGATCGCGGTGCTGCCGCCGACGCCGCGCCCGCGCCAGTAGATCCGGGGCTCCTGGCGGGCCGTGCGGCGCGCCATCAGCGTCGGCCAGAGATAGACCGCCTGATACGCCTTCGGCAGGATGACGTTGAAAGGGTTCGGGCTTCGCATCGCGCGCGGCGTCTCGGCCGAGCGGTAGTCCCTGCCCGCCTCGAGCAGCAGCACGCGCGCGCCCGGATCCTCGCTGAGGCGCGCCGCGAGCACCGCGCCTGCGGCGCCGGCGCCGACGATGATCCAGTCATGGACCACGGGCCTCAGTCCGCGGCCGGCCGGGTCGCGCGCCGGAGCTCGCCGAAGTGGTCGCGCAGATGCTCGGCCGCGCGCAGGGCGAGCGCACAGATCGTGTTGGTCGGGTTGACGACGCCGCCCGTTGCGAGCGCGCTGCCGTCGACGATGTAGAGGTTCGGCACGTCCCACGCCTGGTGCCACCGGTTGATCACCGAGCTCTCGGCTGCAGCACCCATCCGGCAGGTCCCGAGCAGGTGCCAGGCCGGCGTCTGATAGACCCCGTCTTGGGACATGTAGTCGTGCAGATAGTAGTCGAAGGCGCCGGCCGCCTTGGCGATCTCCTCGAGGCGCGCGAGCGCAAACCGCATCATGCGCCGGTCGTTCTCGTGCGGCGTGTAGCTGATCTTGGGGGCCGGCAGGCCGTCGGTATCCTGCTCGATCGCGGACAGCGTCACGCGGTTGCTCGCCTGCGGCAGGTCGTCCCCGATCGCGAACACGGCAAAGCCGTGGCTGAAATGGCTGCGGAACCAGGCGTGATGGTCCGGGCCCCAAGGGGCGGATGCGGGCGTGATGAAGCCGATCGACTGGCCGCCGGCGTGGCCCGCGGTCGCGCAGTTGAAGTTGAAGCCGTTGACGAAGCCGCGACGCGTGTCGGTCTCGGCGAACTCCATGCTGATCAGGGCGCCGATGAAGCCCATGTGCGAGTGCAGGGGCTCGTCGACCCAGATCTCGGAGGCGACCAGCGTGTGGTGCATCAGGTTGCGGCCGACCTGGTCGGAGGCGTTGGCGAGGTTGTCGGAGAGCTGGAGCAGGCGCGGCGTGCCGACGCCATTGCAGGCGAGCACGACCACGTCGGCCGCCTGGAAGTGGTGCAGGCCCGTGTGCCGGTCGATGTATTCGGCACCTCTGACGCGCCCGTCCTTGCCCTTCTCGAGCCGCAGGACGCGCGCCTGGGTGCGCAATTCGACCCCCGCCGCCAGCGCCTTCGGCCAGACCGAGACCGAGAACTTGCTCATCGAGGCGCGCGCGCAGCCCGAGGCGCAGGCGGCGCAGCCGTTGCAGGCGGGCCGGCCGTCGTAGTCCTGCGAGACCACGCCCGCCGGCAGCGGCCACCAGTGCCAGCCGAGCCGGTCGAAGGCCTGCGCGAGCCGCCGGCCGACCGGCCGCAGCGGCAAGGGCGGGGTCGGATAGCCCGCCTGCGCCGGCATCGCGGGGTTGCCCGCGAGCCCGCTGACGCCGACCAGGCGGTCGACCCGGTCGTAGTAGGGGGCGAGGTCCTCGTAGGCGATCGGCCAGTCGGGGGCGAGGCCGTGCTCGATGCCCTTGCGGAAGTCGGATGGCCGGTAGCGCGGCCACAGCGCACCATAGACGTTGGTCGAGCCGCCGACCGCGTTCCACATCAGGATATTCGAGCTTTCGCTCTCGACCGGATAATCGTCGCGGCCGCGCCGGATGTTGGTGTTCGGGTGCCAGCGCTTCTGCCGCTGCCACTCCCAGTCGGTGCTGAAATGCGGGTGGTCCTCGGGCGCGGTCCAGCCGCCCTGCTCGAGGCAGACGACGTCGAGCCCGGCCTCGGCGAGCACGAGGCTCGCGATCGCCCCGCTGGCACCGGCGCCGATCACCAGGACATCGGCAGGGCTCCGGCGAGTGGCGCCGGTCATGGCCGCGGCTCCACAAAATCGAGCTGGCTCAGATCGACCCGCCTGACCGCCTCGGTCGGCACGAAGCCGCCGCGGCCATGGCGCGGCAGGTCGGTCGCCGGCTCGAACTTGCCGACCGCCGCGTAGCCCGCCGGCAGCGGCACGGCATTGTAGGTAAAGCCCAGCGCGCGGATCGCCTCGTGCACGGCCGGGCTCTCGTAGTAGGCGAGATAGGCCGCGTTCCGGAGCCGGAGGAAGTCCTCCGGACGGGCGCGCTCGAAGCGCTCGAGCGTCGTCCGATCGAGCGCGCCGCGGCAACGCGCCCGCAGCCTCGAGCCCGCGGATCAGCTCGGCCAGCGCATCCGGACCCGAAAGCTCGCGCAGGCGATCGACGAGCTTTGCCTGCACGCCAACGCTCGAAGCCGGCGGAAACAGCTCGTCGCCCGGTAGCAGGAGGTCGACCAGGGCGGCCAGCGTGTCGGCGAGCGCGCGCGCGCTCATCGCGGTCATTCCAATACCTCGCTCATCCTGACCGGCCGCTGCTCGGCGAGCGAGCGGAGCGTCGCCTGGATCATCGCGGTCGCGATCAGGCCGTCATGGCCGCTCGCCTGCGGTTCCTGGTCCTCGGCCACGCAATCGGCGAAATGGCGGATCGACTCGTAGAAATGCGCGAACGGTTTACCGTAGCGGGTGATCGCATGGCTCGAGAACGGGTACCGGTAGCGGTCCGAGGCAATCTTGATCCCGGGCGTGCTCGCGAGCTCGATGCAGCCCTTGGCGCCGTAGAGCGTGAAGCGGTTGTCGACCACCGCGGGCCAGCTGTTCGGGACGATCCAGGAGGTCTCGAAGGTGACGAAGCTGCGCTCGAACTGGAACGAGGCCTGGATCGCATCATAGGCGTCGATCCCGATCGCCTTGAGGACCCGCCTGGAGCCGCGGGCGAACACCTCGAGCGGCTCTTCGCCGAGGATCCAGCGGGTCGCGTCCATGATGTGCGGGAAGAGGAACCACTCGGGCCCGGAGGCACCACCCCAGGCCAGCATCTCGGTCGGCACGTGGATCGTGTCCGAGAGCCGGGCGTAGGCCATCACGCCCTCGCCGAGCTCGCCCGATTCGACCACGGCCTTGGCGCCCATGTACTGCGGGTGCCAGCGCAGCTGGAAGTCGACCATGAGCTTGACGCCCGCGCGCTTCGCGGCGGCCAGGATCGCGCGCGCCTCGCCGACGTCGGTCGTGAACGGCTTCTCGACCATGACGTGCTTGCCGGCCTCGATCATGGCCAGGCAGGGTGCCAGATGGGCATGGTCCGGGGTCGCGATGCTCGCGGCCTCGATGTCGCTCGCCGCGAGATCGGCAATCTCGGTGGTCCAGCGGCAGCCCACCTTGTCGGCCAGCCGCCGGGCCCGCTCGGGGTTCAGATCGCAGATCCAGGCGAGCTCGACGATCGGATAAGTCGAGAACGCCATGGCGTGGTTCTCGCCCCAGATCCCGGCCCCGATCACCGCCATCTTGACCCGCCGCACTGCCTTCCTCCTTCCACCCCTCGCCGCATGACCCCGCCGGACCTCCAGCTTACCAGGGCCCCGCGTCCCCGCCTCGACCCGGCCGACGGCTGCCGCCTGCGATCGGTCTCCGGTTCCAAATCCCGACCAACCGATCGCGCCGCCTCCCTCGACCGAGCGATTTGATGCCATCTGAATGCGCGACGGGTTCGTTCAGCTCGGCACGATCGGCACGCGACGGCGTCTGCTCGGCTCACCGCCGATCACGACGGCCTTGAGGCCGCTTGCCAGCAGCGCTCCTCGCTACTAATCCGATCGTTCCCTTGGCCGCCCACCATCGCGCCGGATTGGAGGTTGCGGGGTCGAGGTTCAAGTGCTCGTGTTGCAGAGCGCGACGCACTGTGGCATGAAAGTGCTCGCGAAATGGTGCGTCCGAGTCTTCGGTCTCAAGTCTCAATGGATCGGCGTGGTGCTGGACAGGAAGACTCCAGGAATGTCTTCAAACAGGATCGCAAATGATACTTGACAACATCGTGGTATATTTGATTTGCTTTGGCCAAAGACATTTGGAACATCCCGGCTGGCTTCGCCACCTTAGTTGGTGGGTTCTAAGTCGTCGTAGTCGCGGCTTACATGGCGTGGAGGAGTGTTCAAAATCAAATTGCCTCCCGCGCGAAACCGAAGCCCGCAGACTACACGTGACCGGAAGACTCTTGGCTAAATGGACTGACCGCTGAGCTTGAGACTACGTGGCGTCGCTCGTCGAAGCCACAGTCGCGCTGGAATCTTCGGGCGCATCGACGCTCCCGAAGGACCAATCCTAATGACCAAACTGTTAGACCGCGTTTTTATGATGCTGATCGGCACTTGGGTGCGCCCGGCCGTTGTCGCCCGCCGCTGTCAACTTCGCCGGTACCGGCTCGAGCTCAATGACCTGCGATTGTGCCGATTTCCGCCCCTCCTACCGAGAAATCACAGCAAGCTGCGCGGCGCCTCAGAAGATGCCATCCCGATCACGTGCTCGATGCGCTGAACCGCCGACAAGTTCGCTGTTCCGCCAGAAATTGATCTTCAGGAGCTTGTAGCGGCCGACGGAGCGTATTGGCCGATGTCCCGCTACCGATGCGCAACCGGCTCCTTACGCATGGCCGCCAACGGCAACGCCATCCACGGTCGCCGGACCACCACGCGAGCCCTCGAGCGATCCGGACGCCCGCCTCGGGGCGGGGCCGCTCCCGGGCGGGGGCGGGCGGTCGGCCGCGTTGCCGCCCGTGCCGGCGCACTACAGCCGGTCCTCGCTGGCCGGATCGAACAGGCGCGCGCGGCTCGCCTGGAACCCCAGCGCAACCCGCTCGCCGACCGCCGGCGCCTGGTCGGGATCACAGATCGCCTTCAGCGCGCGGCCGCCTATGTCGACGTCGACGTAGGTCACGGGCCCGATCGGCTCGACCAGGAAGACCTCGCCCGCGAGGCTCTGCTCGCGCCCGCCGCCGACCGCGAGGTCGGTCGGGCGGATGCCGAGCACCGCCTTGCGGCCGGCGCGAAGTCCGCCCAGGCTCTCCGGCCGCACCGCCGCGAGCGGCAGCCGGAAGGTCTGGCCCGCGAACGCGCAGGCCAGCGCCCCGTCCGCCGGCGCGAGCTCGATGTCCAGAAAATTCATTGCCGGCGAGCCGATGAACGACGCGACGAACAGGTTCCGGGGCTCCCGGTAGACCGCCATCGGCGGCCCGACCTGCTGCAGCTTGCCCTCACGCATCACGGCGATCCGGTCCGAGAGGACCATCGCCTCCTCCTGGTCGTGGGTGACGAAGATCGCGGTCGTGCCGAGCCCGCGCTGCAGGCGCTTGATCTCGGTCCGGGTGTGCACCCTGAGGCTCGCATCGAGGTTCGAGAGCGGCTCGTCCATGAGCAGCACGGCCGGGTTGCGGACCACCGCCCGGCCGACCGCGACCCGCTGGCGCTGGCCGCCGCTGAGCTCCGCCGGCCGCCGCTCGAGCAGAGGCCCGAGCTCCAGCATCAGGGCCGCGGCGTCGACCTGGCGCTCGATCGTGGCGGCACCGAGGCGCTGCTGCCGGAGCCCGAAGCTCATGTTCTCGCGCGCGCTCATGTGCGGATAGAGCGCGTAGTCCTGGAACACCATCGCGATGTTGCGCTCGTGCGGCTCGAGCTCCGTGACGTTCTGCTGATCGAAGATGATCGCCCCATCGGTCGGCCGCTCGAGGCCCGCGATGCAGGCGAGCGCCGTGCTCTTGCCGCAGCCCGACGGCCCGAGCAGGGTCAGGAACTCGCCATCCTCGATCGCGAGCTCGAGGCCGTCGACCGCCCGCACGGCATCGAACAGCTTGGTCAGTCGCTGCAGCGTCACGCTCGCCACCTGCCGCTCCTCAACCCTTCAGCGAGCCCGAGAGCATGCCGCGCACCAGATAGCGCTGGAACGCGAGCGCGATCACGACCGGCGGGACCACCGCCAGCACGCTGGCCGCAAACATCGGCCCATAGTCGTAAAAGCGCAGCTGCACCAAAAAGCCCGCGATGATCACCGGGATCGTCTGCGCCTTGGGCGTGCCGGTCAGGATCAGCGCGAAGATGAACTCGTTCCAGCTGACCAGAAAGCAGAAGATGCCGGCGGCGACCAGGCCAGGCCGCGCGACCGGCATGATGATCTTGCGGATCGCCTGCAGACGCGTGCAGCCGTCGACCAGGGCCGCCTTCTCGAGATTGGGCGGCAGGCCCTCGAAGTAGCCCTTCATGATCCAGGTCGAGAGCGGCAGGATCAGGCTGCAATAGGCGATCACCAGCGCGGTCCGGGTGTCGATCAGATCGAGCATCCGGAACACGATGAAGAACGGCAGGATGAGCGCCAGGCTCGGCGTCATGCGGGTCAGCATCAAAGCCCAGAGCGAGCCGCTCATGATCCGGCTGCGGCCGTGGCGGGCGTAGGCGTAGCCCGCGAGCGAGCCGAGCACGAGGTTGACCGCCGTGACCGCGGTCGCGACCACCAGGCTGTTGAAGATCGAGATCGGGACCCGGCTCGCCTGGACGCTCGACTGGCCGCCCTCGACGCCGCCGGGGAACAGCACGAACCGGTAGTTCTCGAAGGTGAGGCTGTCCGGGATCACGGTCGGCGGCGTGCGCACGAGGTCGGCAGACGGCGAGAGGCTCATCACGACGAGCCACAGGAAGGGCCCGAACGACCAGGCGAAGATCAGGAGTGCTGCAAGGCCGAGCCCGATCCGGCCGAGGGGGCGGCGCGCCCGGGCGGGGATCAGGTGACGGCGCCGGAAGGGCGGCAGGCGCTCGAGCTGCGTGCGCACGCCGAGGCCGGCGGCCGCGATCCGATTGACGAGCGTCACCGCAAGGCCTTCCCGCGCGGTGCCAGGCGTTCCCGCGAGGGCCGCGCGCGCGCCGGTCGCGGTCGGGAAGAAGAGCTTCAGATAAATGGCCGCGAGGATCAGGCAGATGATCGTCAGCACGTAGAGGATCGCCGCCCCCTCGCCGAACTTGAAGAACTGGAAGGCGTAGGCGTAGCCCATCCAGGAGAACACCGTGGTGGCGCTGCCGGGCCCGCCGCGGGTCATGATCCAGAACAGATCGAAGGCCATGATCGAGTTGATCGTGGTCAGGATCAGGATCAGGAGCAGCATCGGCCGCAGCCAGGGGAGCGTGATGCTGAAGAAGCGCCGGATCGCGCCGGCGCCGTCGATGCGCGCCGCCCGGTGCAGGCTCTCGGGCATCGACTGCAGGCCCGCCAGGATCAGGAGCGAGGCGAGGGGGGCCTGGTTCCAGACGTGCGCCAGCGCCACCATGTGGAAGGCTAGGCGACCGTCGGCCAGCCAGTGGATCGGCTTGTCGGCAAGGCCGAGATCGGAAAGCACGGCGTTGAACGTGCCGTACTCGCCGTTCAGCATCCAGCTCCAAAGGACGCCGACCGCGACCGGCGCCATCGCCCAGGGCACCAGCACGACGCTGCGCAGGAAGTTGCGGCCGGGAAAATTCTGGTTGAGCACCAGCGCCATGGCGATGCCGAGGATCAGCCCGACGCCGACCGTGACCACGGCGAAATAGGCGGTCCGGCCGAGGGCAGCGATGAAGTCCGGATTGGGCAGGATGTCGAGATAGTTCTGCAGGCCGACGAAGATCCACTGCTGGGTCAGCATGTTGATCCGGTGCAGGCTCAGCACCAGCGAGTAGACGAGCGGGATACCGAACACGACGAAGACGACGACGAGGGTCGGCAAGGTGAGCAGGATGGGCAGGCGCAAGGACGGCGCATCGCGCCGGCGCGCAGCGCGCTGACGTCCCGGAAGAGCCAGCCGGATCGACCTTGCCATTGCGCGCGGTCCGCCCGACCTCAGCTTCCCGGCCCCGACGAGCCAGGCCCCGACGAGCCAGGCCCCGACGAGCCGGGCCCCGACGAGCCAGGCATCGACGACCCAGGCGCCGAGGAACCAGACGGCGACGAACCAGGCAACGACGAACCAGACGGCGACAGGCCAGACGACGACAAGAGAGGCGCAGACAAGCGTCTCACTCCCGGTCGAAGTCGCGCCGCGCGGCGCGTCAACCTTCCGTCAACCTTACGCAACCCGTATGCCGACTGGTCCATGCGATCCGTGCGACCCCGGACCGCCGGCTTTCCGTCGCGGCGCAGGACTCCCAGGATCGCATGGACCATGAACGTCAGCCTCAGGCTCAAAGGTTGACGAAAGATTGACGCGATCGAGGCCGGCCTGCCCGGCAGCCCTCGCGGGATCGAGCCGGGGGATCGGCGTGTCCGCCGGCCTGCCCGTGCCGCGCCCGCGCGTCGCAGGCCGCCGCGGGCGCGCTGCTGCTCTCGCCGTTCGGCTGCGTTGCCTGCCGCCCCGGAGCGGCCGGCCACCGCCACGCGAAGGCTGAGCCTCGCGCAGCTCACCGCCGGCTGCGCGGCCGCGCAGCCGGCCGGTCGATCCGCGCGCCGGCGCAAGGCGGCCACCTCTGCCAACCAAGGCTCACTCGGGGTAGAGCTTCTTCAACTCCGTGGCCTTGGCCTGCAGCTTGTCGGTCAGCTCGTCCGCCGACTGCTCGCCGCGGATGAAGTCCTGCGCCTCCGCCATCATGTACCAGTCCCACTCCGGGAACCACATGGTCTTGGCGACGTCGCGGGTGGTCGCCGTCTCCTGCTGCTTGCCGGCGACCGCCATGTCCTTCCACTTGGAGAACGCGGCCTGGACCTCCTTGTCCTGGATCACCTCCTTGTAGGGCGTGCCGAGGCCGAACTCGAGCGCCCAGCGCTTGATCACGTGATACTGGCCGTCCTTGGCCTTGCCGCCGAAAAACTGCTGCAGGTTCCACGCCCGCTCGACGTCGACCGGCTTCGAGCCCATCAGGTAGAGCGCCGTCCAGATGAAGGTCGAGCGCGTGGCGCCCGGCATGATCGCGTTCTTGCACGCGCCGGCGATCTGCGACAGCGCCGGGTCGTTGAACACCTTCTGGTCGTACTCGTGGACGACCATGTAGGTGTGCGCCCCGCTCGCGAAGTTCGGCACCGCCTCCTGCTGCAGGGTGAAGATGTCCGGCACCACCAGCTCCTCCTTGTAGAGGGTGCGATGCAGGTCCAGAACCTTGCGGAAGGCGGCGTCGAACACCGGATCGTTGCTGGCGTCGAAGACCTTGGCGCCCTCGGAGTACCAGATCGAGAACAGGCTCCAGGACAGGCTCGCCCACTGCTGCTGCCAAGCGCTGATGTAGGGATGCTCGGCAACCCCGTCCTTCTTGAGCTTGCGGCACTGGTCGAGCAGCTCGTCCCAGGTCGCGGGCGGCTCGATCTTGGCCTGGTCCAGGTGCTTCTGGTTGCAGACGAAGGAGTTGAAGCCCGTGTAGTAGGGCAGGCCGCCGAGCTTGCCGTCCGGCAAGGTCATGTTGTGGACGTTGACCGGATACATGCCGGCCTTGATCTGCTCGAGGCCCGGCAGCCCCTCGACGTCCCGGATCCAGCCCGCCCGGTGCCAGCGGACCAGGTGATCCTCCTCCGAATACATCATGTCGATGTGCTGGCCGGCGATCATCTTGGTCTCGGCGATCGCATGGTACTCGCCCGGGACCAGCTCGTACTCGACGTTCTCGTCGTACAGCTTCTTGAAGATGTCGACGTTCTCGGCGACGATCTGCGGGTTGTACTGCCAGCCGACGAAATGCAGCGGCTCGGCGGGCGCCGCCAGGGCCTTGCGGACCAGCCCCGGCGCGGCCAGCAGGGCGGCCGAGCCGAGCCCGGCCTTGAGGACCGCGCGCCGGCGCATCAGATACTCGTCGAGACGTCGTTGTTGCGCGTCCTGCGCCATCGCCGGTTCCCTCCCGTTGTGCGGTCACGCCATGCCGAACAGCGACCGCCGATGCCCGCCCGGGGCAGCGGCCGCCGCCAATCTGGCCGATCCGATCCGAAAGCTCTGCTGCCGCGTTTGTGCGCCTATGCTAAGCACGAATGCGCCGAGCGCGAAACCGAAAACCGCTGGTTGGCCCAAAGCGCCGTCAGGCGAGGCCGTGGCCGGGTTTGCCGCCGGCAACGGCCGGCGCAGGCAGCCGCGTCCGGCAAATCCGGTTGGTCAGCGCGATCACCGCCACCGCCAGCACGACGCCGGCCGGCAGATCGACGAGGTAGTGCCATCGCGATCCGATCGCATCGATGACGATCCAGGCGGCGAAGAAGACCATCAGCACCGCGAACGGCGAGCGCGCCTTGAGGGCATAGTAGCAGACGATGCAGGCGGCGCTGACATGCAAGGACGGCATGGCCGCGAGCGCCGAGGTGAAGTAGTCGCCGCCATGGGTGAACAGCCAGGCTGGACCATCTGCCCGCAGCTCGAGGAACTGCGCATACATCGCCTGTTGGGCGGCGGTGGCCACCGGGTTGCGGCCGGGCTCGAAAATGAAAGGCCCGACGGCGGGGGCGAGCAGATAGATGAAGGGTCCGATCATCAGGTTCAAAAGCAGCGCCGTCATGTTGTGGTGGTACCAGCGGCGCTCGCCCAGCCCATGGAGCCAGAACGAGCCGATGAAGAGCCCCAGTTGCGCGCCCTGGTACCAAAGGTCCGGGGCGGGCAGGACGGTGGCCATGGCGGCGCGAGCGCGGTCGATTGCGGCGATCAGCGGCCGCAGGTCCTGATCGACTTCAAAGAAAAAAGCATCGTACAGGCGTGAGTTCAATAACGACATCCACATTTTGAGGTGGAAATGGAAGTATACGATGACCACGAACAGGATCACATAGGCGAGGTCGGTCGTAATTCTCTGCAGGAGCTGATCAAAGTCGCGGCCGCCGGCGCCCATTCGCCAGCCGATGAGCTGCCCGAGGAGGCAGCCCGCCAGGGCGATCTCGAGGGGCACGGCAGGGCGCAGGCCCAGCGCCGGGCTCACGTGATCGCTCGGGATGACGAACGGGGCACCGCTGGCCAGCGACAGCAGCGCGGTGATGACGCCGAAGGCGATCGCGGCCGCGCCGAGAAAGACGAGGTTCGGCCTGAGCAGACCCGTCCGCGCCAGGATCGAGCCCAGATGGTCGCCCGGGACCTCGAGCGGCACTCCCCGGCCATCGCGTGGCTCGGCCGCATGCATCACGACGGGGCGACTCGGACCACGAGCCATAGGGCGCTCCTGCCGATCGTGACGCCAACCGGCGTCTTAAAGTCAGTTAGCGCTGGTCGAACTCGTTCCCAGGCCCGGGCCGTTGCGCGCGCGATCGGGCGAGCCCCTGCGCCGAGCCGCGCCTTGCGGGCGGCCGCGGGCGCCGGCGGCCGGCGGCCGGCGGCGTCGCGGTCCGGCGCGGGCCCGAGGCGGCGGCAGCAGGCGCCCGGACGAGGGCCCGGACCCTGCACAGCGAGCGCGCCATGTCGTCCTGCGGCGCCGGCCTGCCCGGGGGGAACGCCTGTCCGAGCCAGACCGCCCGACCGCTTGCGATGAGAAGCTCATGGACGCGGGTGGTGTCGCGCGTGATCGGGCGCGGCGCGAAGCGCAGCAGGACGCGCCGGTAGAGCAGCGCCTTGAGCCGTTCGCGGTTGCACCGCGACCAAGCCCGCCGCAGCCGCGCCCGCCAGGGTTCCGGCGACGGGCCGCCCGCCGGGTCGCCGTCCCGGTCGAGATCGAACATGTAGACCGGCTTCAGAGTGGCGCAGGCTTCGGCCAGCATGCTGGCGCTCTCGCAGGTGACGATGATCGCATCGGCCAGCCCGAGATAGCCGTAGTAGGGATTGTCGCTCGCATCCGGCGTCCACCGGAAGAGCTGGCAGGGGACGTCGATCGCCCGCTCGAGCGCCTCGGCGGCCGCGCCCGAGGTGCGCGCGCTGGTCGTGACCAGCAGCGACCCGCCGCGCTCTCCCGCCAGCGCGCTCGCCTCGCGCGCCAGGCGCTCGGCCCGCGCCCGGTCCAGGGCATAGCGCCCGGCATAGCCGCCGACCAGAAGGGCGATGTAGGGCCGCGGCAGATGGGCAACGCGCGGCGCCAGGCGGCTCGCCTCGTCGGCAAGCCTGGCATCGGTGACCCGGTGCAGGCTGAAGCCGTTGCGCAGGACGTTCGGGCCGTCCGGCACCGGATACTCCGGGGCCGTGATCACCAGATCGAAGCTCGCGACCGGCGCCCAGGGCTTGCCGATATGGACGTAGCGGGCCCGGCCGCCCGACTGCCGCCGGATCCACCGGCAGACCGGCTCGTTGCGCATGGCGGCGGAGATGATCAGATCGGGCCAGGGCGGTCCTAGGGGGCTGGATCGCCGCCGCACGATGCCCGCGAGCGTCGTGCCGCGCCAGACGTCGAGCAGGTAGCCCCACCAGCGATAGTGGAGACGCTTGACCTCGAAGGGCCAACCCAGCCCTTCGGCCAGCGCGCGGATCTGCGAATTGTCGCCCGCCCGGTAGCACATCACCGCCCAGACGCGGGGTGGAGCGCGATCCTTCCGCCGCATGTCCCGAGCCCTTGTCCGCAAGCGACCCCGCGCGCGCCGGTTCCGGCAAGCCGCCCGAACTTCAGGCCGCTCGCGGGACCGTGAGTTCCGCCAGGAGGTCGTCGACCGCCGGCGCCTTTGCAACGCGCTCGAGCGCGTCGTGGCGGATGTGGTCGGCGCCCATCGCCGCGCGCAAAAAGTCCTCCTTGACGACGCCCTGCTCGACGCACTCGCGCAGGAGGCCAAAGAACAGGGCCTCCTGGCGCGGGTCCGGATGCCGGCTGTAGCGCCCCAGCAGGGCGTATTCGCCGAGCAGCTTGCGGCGCGCGGTCATCAGCCAGCCGAACGGCGGAAAGGGCGGGAAATGCTCGGTCGGTCGGAAATCGACCGGCAGGCCCGTCTTCCAGGGCTGGGTCTTGCGCCGGGTGTTGTGCAACAGCCGGGTCCGCTCGGTCAGCCGGTCGAAATCGTTCCACTCGGGCTCGATCGTGCCGATGGTGCCCGGATCCTCATCCTTGAGGCCGACCCAGGAGGTGTAGTCGCGCTCGAAGGTGAACAGCTGCCCGAACTGCTCCTCGACCCGCCAATGGCGGAGCCTGGCGCAGTCGAGCAGCATCACCGAGCTCGCGAAGCTGCCGCGCACGGTGCGCTTGATGCCGCTGTGGGTGCGACAGAGGATCGCTTTGCCCGCCATGTCGCGGCTCAGGAGCTCGTAGATGTCGGCGAGCGCGAAGACGTCGGGATCGATCACGATCGCCCGGCCCTGATAGGCCATCAGCTGCGGCGGCAGGAAGCGGAGCGGCGTGAACGACTGCAGATCGTCGCTCAGCCATGGCCGCCGCTGGCCGTCGCGCAGATACGGCTGGCCCTCGCGCGCCTGCAGGAACGGATGGTCCCGGGTGTCGATCAGCCGCACCTCGAAGGCGTCGTTGTGGGCGCTGTGGCGCCGGATCGAGTGCTGCGAGACCAGCGCCCCCACCATCTGGCGCTGGTTGGTATGGATGAAGACGCAGCTCGGCATCGCTCGGCCAATGCCCGCGCGGCGGTCAGCTCATGTTGAGCAGGCGCCGGATCGGCTTGGTGAGCCGGCCGATGCGCCGCTGGTAGTCGACCAGGAGGCTGGGCCGGGCATAGCTCAGCTGCAGAATGCGGCGCTCGCCGACGAACGGCTTGTGGCCGTGGAACGAGGTGTCGGTGCGCCGGAACGCCAGCAGGTTGCCGCCGGCGGGGACCGATTCGGCGGCGTAGTCCTCGAGGTCGGTGGCCGAGCGCAGCATGCGCAGCCGGCCGCCCTCGTGGGGCCATTCAAGGTTGAAGTAGAGCAGCACGGTGATGAGCTTGGAGCGATGGTCGGTGTGGATGTGACCATCGGTCGCCTCGCTGTGCCGGCGCACGCTGATCGACTTGAGGGCGCCCTCGAGGTCGACCCCGAACTTGGCGGCAAAGCGGGCCGCGAGGGCTTCGCCCTGGAGCTCCTCGAGGAGGGCTGCGAAGGCCGGCCCGTACTGCAGCCCCTCGGGCGAGGCGTTGCCCGGGCCCTCGATGACCGGGAAATCGCGGTTGAGCGCCTTCAACGCGCCGCGGCGGATGAACCCCGGCACGATCAGGAAGTCGAAAGGGTCGTGGACCAGCGGCGTCGCCTCGAACGCCGCCAGATCGAACAGCGGGCCGGCGAAGGGCGCCGGCCGCTTCGAGGGGAGTACCGTAGCGCGGGCGCGTGCCATCCTCGAACCTCCTCGCGATCGTCCATCGCGCGCCAATCTCGGCGGCTCGAGGATTAGCAGGATCGCTTCGGAGTTGCTACATCACGGATCGCCGCAGGCGGTCGCAGGCCGGCGGCATTGGATCCGGGAGGGTCTCGATCGATGGACGCAGTCTGGCGCGAGGCCGCGCGCGAGGCGCTCATGGCATCGCTCCGCTTTCTGCCGCCGCAGCGGCGGCGGACGATCGACCGCTGGCTGCGCGGCCGCGAGGAGGCGCGCAAGCTCGCGCTCACCGACCATGTGCTGATGTCCTGGGGCAAGAGCGGCCGCACCTGGCTTAGGCTCATGATCTCGCGGTTCTATCAGCTCGCCTGCGCCATCCCGGAGGGCCGCCTGCTCGAGTTCGACAACCTGCACCGCGCCGATCCCAGGATCCCGCGGCTGTTCTTCACCCACAGCAACTATCTGCGCGACTATACCGGCGACTGGACCACCAAGCAGGCCTTCTACGACAAGCAGGTCATCATGCTCGTGCGCGACCCGCGCGACGTTGCCGTCTCCCAGTATTTCCAATGGAAATTCCGGATGCGGCCGGTCAAGAAGCTGCTGAACGACTACCCGCCGCACGGCGCCGAGCTCTCCGTGTTCGACTTCGTGATGGACGAGGGGGCGGGACTGCCGGCGATCCTCGGGTTCTTCGAGATCTGGCAGCGCGAGCTGCCCAAGGTCAGGGCCTCGACCATCGTCCGCTACGAGGACATGCGCGCCGACCCGGCAGCCGTGCTCGGGCGCGTCCTCGCCTTCCTCGGCACCCCGGGCACGCCCGAGCAGATCGCGGCCGCGGTCGCCTATGCCGCCTACGACAACATGAAGCAGCTCGAGCAGAAGGACGTCTTCTGGCTGAACGGCATCCGCCTGCGGCCGGGCGACCGGGCGAATCCGGACAGCTACAAGGTCCGGCGCGGCAAGGTCGGCGGCTGGCGGGACTATTTCGACGAGCGCCAGATCCTGGCCCTCGATGCCATGCTGGCGGCGCGGCCGCTGCCGCTGTTCGGCTACGGCGCGCCGCAGGCGGCCGAGCGCTCCGCCTGAGCATCGCCCATCAGCGCCCGGATGCGCCTGACCACGCGCCCCAGATCGTCCGGCACCTCGCCCGACGGCGGCACCAGCGCCCGGCCGGCCGGCACCGCGAGGCCGCGTGCGAACAGCATGCTGTGGAAGGCCTGGAAGTCGCGGGTGTAGCCGACCAGGCCCAGACGATAGAGGCCGAGCGCCAGGCGCCGTCGCCAGCTCGCGGCGGGCGCCTTCGCCGCGGGCTCGAACAGCCGGCGCGAGAGAGAGCGGCGCAATTGATCCAGCCCGCCCAGGCCCGTGGTCGGCAGCTCGAAAATCGCGAGCGGCCGGCGCAGGCGGATGACCTCGACCTGCATCGAGATGCTGTCGCCGGTCACGACGAAGCCGTCGGCCTGGCCGAGCAGGCCCAGATAGGGGTTGTCCTGCGCGTCCGCGTGCCAGCGGAACAGCCGGGCGCCGGCCGGCAGGCCCTGGGCCAGCGCCGCCACCACGGCCGGCGGGGTCCGGCGGCTGGTGGAAAGGTAGGCGGTGCCGCCTGCGGCCGCGACCTCGGCCGCGCGCGCAAGGAGGCCGCGCACGACGCCCTCGTCGTAGACGAACGGCCCGGTCGGCCCGCCGATCAGGAAGCCTATCAGCGGCCGCGGCAACGAGCCGAGGCGCGGGCCCCAGGCCTCGCCGGCGGCGCCGATCGCGGCCGTCTCCGCGCGCATCAGCGGCAGCGTGATCGGCAGCAGATTGGCAAGCGGCGGCATCTGGTTCTCGGCGCTCGTGATCAAGAGATCGAAGCGCGCGCTCTGCCCGGACGGCTTGCCGACCAGGACCAGCCGGGTGCGCCCGGCCGCCTGCTCGGCAATCCAGAGCGCCGCCATCGACGGCCGCCGGCCGATCGTGATCACGAGATCGGGCCAGGGCGGCGCCAGCGGATCGGAGTGCTCGAGGTCGATGTGGTGGAGCGAGGCCTCGACTTTGGGCTTGGCGACCCGCCAGCGCTCCTGCATCTGCAGCCGGCGGACCTCGCAGCGCCAGCCCAGCGCCTGCGCGATCGCCTCGACCTGGGCGTTGTCGCCGCGCTTGTCGCCGAGCAGGAGCCAGGTCCGCGGCTGCTCCATGCGCGGGGCGGCGGCCGCGCGGCCCTGGCCCGATGGCACCTCAGACAGCGATGCGGGCCGCGGCCGCCGGCGCCGCCGCGTAGCCGAAGCTGGGCGACAGGCGCTCGGCCACCAGACGGTCGAGCTCGGCCGCCTGCTCGGCCGTGAAATAGTCCCGATAGCCGCCGACCTTGGCCCGGCGCACCTTGAAGCTCTCGGGGTCGCCCGGATTGCGCAGCGCGAGGCCGCCCTGGCGGAAGAAGCCCTTGCTTTCGAGCGCGCGCAGATTGTCGAAAGCGCCGAACTCGACCGCCTGCTCGATCTCCGGGTCGCTGAAGGTCTCGCCCATCAGGGCCGTGATCCGGCGCAATTCGCCGGCCGGCCGGGCGCGCAGGTCCTCGTAGCGGACCATGAGCGCCCGCGGCAGATGCGCGAGATTGCGCTCCCAGCGGTTCAGATAGTCGATCAGGCTCACGAGGCCGATGTCGCTCTCGCGCACGAACTCCCACATCTGGACCGTGCGCCGGTCGATCGGGTGCTCGACCCAGGCGTTGATCAGCTCCTGCTTGTGCGCCGACTGGCGTTTGGTGAACTGGAAGTACCAGGACACCGCGATGTCGCAGGGATGGCGGGCGAGCAGGAGGATCGGCTTGTGGCGGAGCGGCTGCTCGGGCGCCTCCGGGGCCAGCGCCGCACCGACGGCGCCCTCGTAGCTGTAGTGGCCGTTGGTCGCGGTGATCCGCGGGATCCCGGGATGGCGCCTGGCGAGCTCGTCGGAGGTCACGATCAGCGAGGCCGGCAGGCCGTGCCGGACCTGATAGAGCCGCGAGAGCATGACCTTGAGCCAGGTGTTGCCGCTCTTGGGATGGCCGATGATCAAAAGGTCGGTGCGCGCCGCCTTGGCGAGCTCGAGGCGCGCCAGAAAATGCCGCCGCCCGGCCACCCGCAGCCCGCGCGGCAACGCCGCGGTCGGCAGCAGGACCGCCCATTTCTTGACCCCGTCGCTGACGCCGAACATCACGAACCTCCAACCGCGGCCCCGGCCGCGAATCCCTGAAAGAGCCTGCGCGGGTTAGCAAACCCGGCCGGCCAGGGCAACGCCGGTGGCCGCCGGGGTCAGCCCTTGGCGCGCTCCTGCAGCTCGGCCTGGCGGCGGCGGGCTTCGGCGTGGATCGCCTGGCTGAGCTCCGGCCGAGCGCCGGCGAGGCCGCGGAAGTCGGCGACGTCGAGGACCAGGAGCCGGGTCGGCTGCACGCTCACCACGCTCGCCACCCGCGGCTCGCCGGTGATCAGGGCCATCTCCCCGAAAAAGCCGCCGGGACCGAGGCGGACCGGGTGGCGGGCGAGCCGGATCTCGACCTCGCCCTCGGCGATGAAATACATGCAGTCGCCGGGCTCGCCGCGCCGGACCACGACCCGGCCGGCCGCGAGGTCGCGCGGCCGCAGCAGGCGCGCGACCTCGGCGATCGTGCCGGCGCCGACGGCTGCGAACAGCGGCACCCGCGCGACCAGGTCCCAGGTCCTAAGGAACTCCCGCCGCCTGAGCTCCTGCGCAAAGCCGCTGGCCAGGATGCCGGCCCAGAGCGCGAACACCGCGATGCCGCCGATCATCACGACGCCAGCCAAGCAGCCGGCCCGACGCCGTGCTCGGGATCTCGTCGCCGTAACCGGTCGTCGTCAGCGTCGTGATCGCCCACCAGAGCGCCGCCGGAATGCTGCCGAAGGCTCCCGGCTGGACGTCGCGCTCGAGCAGGTAGGCGCCGGTCGCGGCGAGCAGGAGCACGATCAGGAAGGCCAGCAGCACGCTGGTCAGCGGCGCCCGCTCGTTGCGGACCACCCGCACCAGCATGTCGAGCGCCGGCGAGTAGCGGACCAGCTTGAACACCCAGATCAGGCCGAACAGCCGCGCGCTCGCCGGCGCGATGCCGGCCAGCAGCGCCGCCGGCACGGCGATCGCGGCGCCGAGATCGACCAGAGCCAGGGGCGCGCTCAGCCGCCGCAGCCAGGCGGTCAGCAGGTGCTGGCGAAGCGGCGCCGGCCGGCCGGCCGGCGGGCCCGCCTCGGCCGCGGCCATCTGGGAGGACGCCTGGCCGAGGCGGAGCCCGTATTCGATCGCGAACAGGCCGGCGATCACGAGGGCCAGCGCGGTCAGCAGGCGCTCGTGGGCGGCGGCGAGATCCGGCAGGGTCCCCAGGATCAGGGCGCCGAGCCCGACCGCGATCGCGGCGCGCTGGGTGGCGCGGAAGGCGCGCGCCGGCGGGCCGGTGGCGGCCGGGTCGAGGAGCGCGTCGAGGTCGAGCCGGACGCGCGCGAGCAAAGCCTTGGGCGCGGACATCGGGCCTGAACCGGACTTTCCTGCCTCACCTCGACCCGAGCCTGCCCTCTTGCCGGGCGATCGTCAATCGCGCGCCGGTCCGCCATCGAGGTCTCGGCGCCCGGGTCGTCGGATCTGGCCATCGGGCGCGGGCGGGCTATCCTGGGTTGATGCAATCTGAGGCGCTGCTTCGCCCTGCTGGTCAGCCCGTTCGTCGGCAGCTTTCTCGGCGTCGTGATCCTGCGCCTGCCCGAAGGCCGCAGGATCCTGCTCGCGCGCTCGGTCTGCGACCGTTGTGGCCGGACGCTTGGGGTCGCGGACCTGATCCCGGTCGCGAGCTGGCTCATGCGCCGCGGCCGCTGCGGCTGCGGCGAGACCAGGCTCAGCCTCTTCTACCCCGGCATCGAGCTCGCGGCACTCGCGCTCGCCGCCTCGGCTGCGGCCGTGTTCTCGGGCTGGCTGCTCTGGGCGAGCCTGGCGCTCGGATGGACGCTGCTGGCGCTGGCCGCGATCGATCTTCGCCACTACTGGCTGCCGGACCGGCTGACGCTGCCGCTGATCCCGGCCGGTCTGTTCGTGGCCTGGCTGATCGATCCGGCCGCTCTGGGCGAGCACGCGATCGGGGCGCTGGCGGGCTTTTTCTCCTTCGCCGGCATCGCCTGGGCCTACCGCCGGCTGCGCCGGCGCGCGGGGCTGGGTCTGGGCGACGCCAAGCTGCTCGCCGCCGCCGGCGCCTGGCTCGGCTGGCAGGCGCTGCCGGGCCTGGTCGTGGTCGCTGCCGCGGCGGCGCTCGCGGTGGCGCTCCTGCAGGCCGCCGCCGGCCAACGCCTCGCGGCCGGGACCCGGATCGCCTTCGGACCCTACCTGGCGCTCGCCCTCTGGCTGACCTGGCTCTGTGGCCCGCTCGTGCTGGGCTTTGCGGACGACCTCCGGCTGCCGCCCTGAGCCCCGAAGGGCGGGTTTCCGGCCGGGCGGGGAACCGGATGCCGTCCTGGGCGGTTTTGCTCTGGGGTGCCCTGCCGATGGAGGCGACGATGGCGGCGACGATCGACTGGCGGTCCGGTCTTCTGGCGTTCGGCCTGGTCGCGTTGGCCGCGGGGCCGGCCGGCGCGGCGCCGGGCGACATCTATCGCGTGGCGCACGCGGAGACGGTCAACCTGCGCGCCGGTCCGTCCGACCAGAGCAACGTGCGCGGGACCGTGCAGCAGGGCGACCAGGTGATCGAGCTCGCCCGCGCGGACAACTGGATCGGGGTGCGCGTGCTCCGCACCGGCGAGGAGGGCTGGATCTTCTCGCAGCTCCTCGAAGCCGTGGCCCGCAGTACGCTCGGCACCGAGCCCCCGGTCGCGGTCGAGGACGTGGGCTTCATGCGCTGGTCGGAGAGCTTCAACCGGTTGCTGGCCAGCATCAACGGCGATCTCGGCTATCCCACGGTCCAGAAGGTCGAGCAGCCGGAGCCCGACCTGTTGCGGGTCGTCCCGACCACCGAGTGGCTGCGCAACGCCGGCCGCGACGCCCATCTGATGGGCGCGGCCGCGATGTACGAGATGTGGAAGAACCACCAGAACGGCGGCCCGGTGCGCCTGGTCATAGTCGACGACCAGGGCCGCGACTACATCCAGATCGCCGACCAGGACGGCGAGCCGAACCTCTCGATCAAGCTGCCCGAGCCTCAGTGAGGCGCGGGCTTCGGGGGGCTGCCCGCGTCGCCATGGCCGGCGCCGTGGTCGCGGCGCCGCGGGATGCCGCCGGCAACGCGCCAGGCAATTGACGGCCCGCAAGCGGCGGTGGCGGCGCTAAGCGGTCGCGAAGGTGTCCGTGGCCGCACGTCTTGGCTGTGCACGCACCGGTCAAGACGATCGAGGGGCGAGCAAACTATTTGCAACCGCCGCCCGCCACACCTGGCCCTCGAGGCGATGGACAGGCTCCAGGTCTGTCGCTAGGTAGGGGCAGCCAGGGAGGTGATTGGCATCGCGTCCGCGTTCGATACGCTCGGCTACGCCAAGAAGCTGCGCGATGCCGGGGTCGACCCGGCGATCGCCGAAGCGCACGCGGAGGCGGCGCGCGACTTCCTGACGTCCGAGCTGGTGACCAAGGCCGATCTGCTGGCGCTGGCGCGCGGCGACCGTCTGGTCACCCGGACCGACCTACGCGAGGCGATCGGCGCCCTGCAGCCGCGCGTGGGCGCCATGATCGGCGCCGCGGTGGCTGTGCTCGCCGTGCTGCAGAAGCTCTGGTGAGCCGGCCTCAAAGGACAGCCAAGGAGGGCGAGGTGAGACGGCGCGGGCCCGGTTCGGCGACCCGAAGTGGCGTGCTTTGTGCGCAAGACCGGGGCGACCTGGGTCGCCGAATGCGGTGCCACAGAGCACGAGCCGATGGCGGCCTTTGGGTGCCATTCGCCCAAGCAGGCGGCGCTCTATACCCGGGCGACCAATCGTAAAAGGCGGGCGCGGCGCTCGCGAAGCTCGAAAGTGTCCAACTCGAGCCGGCCGAAGTGTCCAACTCTTCGGTGAAGTCTTGAAAGACGAGGCCGAGTCCGGGGTGGTGGTGCCCAGGGGCGGAATCGAACCACCGACACGCGGATTTTCAGTCCGCTGCTCTACCGACTGAGCTACCTGGGCGCGCGCGGGCCGAAGCTATATAGAGGGGCGCTCCCGAGCTGTCCAGACGCGCCGCCGGCCTCAGGCGAGGCTCGGGTCGACCTCGAGCACGATCTTGCCGGTGTTGGCGTCGGCCGCCATCAGCTCGTGCGCCTTGCGGACCTCGGCGAGCGGCAGCACCGCGTGGATGACGGGCCTGAGCTCGCCGCTCGCGAACCGCGGCAGCACGCGCTCGCGAAAGGCGGCCGTGGTCCTGGCCTTCTCCTCGACCGGCCGGGCGCGCAGCACCGAGCCGATGATCCGCTGGCGCTTCATCATCAGGCGGCCGATGTTGAGCTCGGCCTTGGCGCCGCCCAAGACGCCGATGATCGCGAGGCGGCCGTAGAGCGCCAGGCACGCAAGGTTCGGCTCCAGATAGGCGCCGCCGATGTGGTCGAGGATCACATCGGCGCCGCGGCCGCCGGTCACCTCGAGCACGCGCTTGGAGAAGTCCTCCTCCTTGTAGAGGATCGCATGGTCGGCGCCGAGCCCGCGGCAGGCCTCGGCCTTGGCCGCCGTGCCGACCGTCACGAGCACGGGCGCGGGGCCGAGCGCCTTGGCGAGCTGGATGGCCGCGGTGCCGACCCCCGAGGCGCCGCCCTGCACCAGGAGCGTCTCGCCGGGCCGCAGCCCCGCCTCCTGGAACACATTGAGGAAGGCCGTGATCCAGACCTCGGCGATCGCGGCTGCCTGGATGAGGTCGAGCCGCTCCGGGACCGGCATCAGGGTGCTCGCGGGCGCCACCGCATAGCCCGCATAGCCGCCGCCGCCGAGCAGCGTCATCACCCGCTCGCCCGTCTGCCAGCCGGTCACGCCCTGGCCCAGCGCGTCGATCACGCCCGCGCACTCGAGCCCCAGGATCTCGCTGTCGCCGGGCGGCGGCGCGTAGTTGCCGGCGCGCTGGTGCAGATCCGCCCGGTTGACGCTGGTCGCCGCGATCCTGATCCGGACCTGACCGGCGCCCGGGCTCGGCCGCAGCACTTCGCCGAGCTGCAGCACCTCCGGGCCGCCGAAGCCTGCCATCACCACCGCGCGCATGGTCGCTGCCGCCATCGTCCGGCTCCCCTCAGATGCAGCGGCCGCCGTCGACCTCGAGGGCGACGCCGGTCAAAAACTCGGCCTCGTCGGAGGCCAGGAACACCGAAGCGACCGCGATGTCCTTGGGCAGGCTCATGCGCCCGAGCGGGATCGTGGCGATGAACTTGGCCCGCAGCTCCGGCGAATCGCCGCCCATGAACTCGGCCGTGAGCCCCGTCTCGCCGATCACCGGGCAGATCGCGTTGACCCGGATCCGGTCCGGCGCCAGCTCGACCGCCATCGACTTGCTCATGGTGATCACGGCCCCCTTGGACGCGTTGTACCAGGTCAGCCCCGGGCGCGGGCGCAGACCCGCGGTCGACGCGATGTTGACGATGCTGCCGCCGCCCTGGGCGCGGAACACCGGCACGGCATGGATGGCGCTCCAGTAGATCGACTTGACGTTGACCGCGAACACCCGGTCGTAGGTCGCCTCGTCGACCTCGAGCAGCGGCTGGTTGCGGTAGGTGGTGCCGGCGTTGTTGACGACCACATCGAGCCGGCCGAACGCGTTCAGGCTCTCCTCGACCATGCGCGCGAAGTCCGGACCCTTGGCGACATCGGCCTTCGAGGCGCGCGCCGCCTTGCCGATCTCGCCCGCGACCCGCTCGGCACGGGAGCCGTCGATGTCGGCCACCACGACCTTTGCCCCCTCGGCCGCGAACAGCCGGGCAATCCCCTCGCCGAAGCCGAAGCCGCCGCCGGTCACGATCGCAACCTTGCCGTCCAGTCGCATGCCCGCCTCCCTTTGCTGCTGCCCGATAGAAGCCGCGCCCAACCGCCGAGGTCAAGCGCCCGAGCCGCCGGACCGGCGCCGGCCCGGCAGCCGTCGAGCCGTAAGATCGGGGCTTTTAACAGCATATTAGCGGTCATCGCGGACAATCGAGCGGATTGCGCAACCGGCGCCCGATGGCGCCACCGATGGCGCTCGCTCGCCAGCGGCGCCGCGCGGGGGGACCTTCGATGCACGTCGTCGCGCTCTGTTCGCAAAAGGGCGGCTCGGGCAAGACCACGCTCTCCGGCCATCTCGCCGTCCAGGCGGAACTCGCGAACTTTGGCCCGGTCGCGCTGATCGACACCGATCCCCAGGGCTCGCTGGCGGCGTGGTGGAACGCGCGCCGCAGCGTGGCGCCGGCGTTCGCCTCGACCACGCTGGCCGAACTGCCCGGCGACATCGAGCGGCTGCGGCTGGAGGGCTGCCGCCTGGTCGTGATCGACACCCCGCCCGCGATCAACATGGCGATCCAGCGCGTGATCAACGTCGCCGGCCTCGTGATCATCCCGACCCGGCCGAGCCCGCACGACCTGCGCGCCGTCGCCGGCACCGTCGACATGGTCGAGCGCGCCCATTGCGGCATGGTGTTCGTCGTCAACGCCGCCAACCTGCGCGCCAAGATCACCTCGGATGCGGTGATCGCGCTGTCCCAGCACGGCACGGTCGCCCCGGTCTTCATCCAGCAGCGGGTCGACTTCGCGACCTCGATGATCGACGGCCGCACGGTCTGCGAGCTCGATCCCCAGGGCCGCTCGGCCAGCGAGATCCGGCTGCTCTGGGACTACATCGCGGCCCAGCTCGAAAAGCGCGAGCGCCAGCGGATCTTCCACCAGCCGATGCTGCAGGGCTTCGGCCGCCGGGCCAGCCTCGAGGAGCTCAAAGCATGAGCCAGCACGCCAAGCTCACGAGCGACCTTCTGGTCCGCAAGGGCCAGGCGAGCCCGACCGGCGGCTTCGCGCATGCCGGCATCGAGATGAGCCAGCGCCTGCCGGCGCCGGGCGGGCCCGGCGCGCCGCGCGCCAACGGCGTCCACGCGACCGGTCCGGTCGGCCTCAGCACGGCGCCCGCGAAGTCGCCAAGCCGCCGCGCCGCCGGCGGCCGCGAAGGGCGGGTGGCACTCACGTTCCGCCTCGACCGCGAGCGCCACCGGCGTCTCAAGGTCTTCTGCGCACGCAGTCAGCAGACCACCCAGGAAATCCTGCTCGCGGCGCTCGACGCCTACCTCGAGGCCTGCGGCGCCGACTGCGCCTGCCTGCGGGGCGAGCCGGAGGACTGCCCCAGGAACTGAGCTGCGCGCCGGCTGCGGGGGCTCCGGGATCAGAGCGGCGAACGGTCGGGCCAGCCGCGGGTGCCCCCCGGGCGCCGGTCGGGCCAGCCGGCCCAGCCGTCGAGGCCCGCCTCGAGCTCGGCGATGCTCGCCACGACCAGGTCTGCCCGCCCCTCCAGCGCCGCCCTCGGGCAGCCGCCGGTCAGGACCGCGACCGCGACCCCGGCGCCGGCCGCGCGCGCCATCGCGAGGTCGGCCGGATGGTCGCCCACCACCAGGACCTCGGCCGGGGCGAGCCCGAGCGCTCTGCAGAAGCCCAGGACCATGCCCGGCTCCGGCTTCAGCCCGAAGCCGCTGTCGGCGCCGGCCAGGAACGCGATCCGATCGCGCACGCCCAGCCGCTCGAGCGTCGCTTCGGCCGCAGCACTGGCATCCATGGTCGCGACCCCGAGCTTGAGGCCGCGCGCCGCCAGGCGGTCGAACAGCGCGCCGAGGTCGGTGACCGGCACCGGCGGAAAGGCTGCCTGGTCGGCGAAGATGCGCTCGACCCGCGCGTGGACGTCGCCGACGCCCGCCAATTCCGGCGCCAGGCTCCAGCGCGCCGCGATCTCGGCGGTGGTCGCCCAGAGCAGCGGGCTGTCGGCCGCGAACTCGCCGCGCGAAGGCTCATAGCCCAGCCTGCGCAGCAGCTCGTCCGCGAAGGCATCCTCCAGGCCGGCCGCGGCCGCAAGATCGGCGGCGGCCGCCTGGTTGGCCGCCTGCCAGGTGGCGCGGTAGTCGATCAGCGTGCCGTCCTTGTCGAACAAGATCGCCCGGATCGGCCAGGACCGGCCCCCGCCCGCGTCGATCATCCAGCGCTCCTTCTGCCGCAGCCACCGCTAGATGGGGCGACGGCGGAAGGTTTTCAGCTCCTGGGCTGGAACGCCAGGATCGCGTGACCCTCCGGGCTGCGGGCCATCAGCGCCCGGCCGAGGTGCAGGCCGTCGTCGGGCATGTCCACGATGCCGAGCGAGACGAAGGCGGCGTGCGCCTCGCGCGGCCTGGTCTCGAGCCCGCCGATATCGGAGGTGACCATGTTGATGTGCCACTGCCAGAGGTCGTTCGCCTGGCTGTCGACCGGGACCGACCGCCCCGTGGTCGGCGCCAGATAGTCCAAAAGCTCGACCGAGGCCGCCGCCCCGAGCGAGGTGATCAGCAGGCGGGCGCCGAAGACGTTGTTGAGGTGCTCCTGCTCGACGCCGTAGTTCTCGGAATGGCCATGCACCTCGAGGCCGAGCGTGCCCTGGAAGAAGGCAAGGCCGGCCACGGTGTCGCGGACCACGATCGCGGTGTGGTCGATGCCCTCGAACAGCGCGGCAGCCTGCCGGTGCCATCTCGGCGCCCTTGTCCGGCGGAAACTGGACAATCTCGAGGTTATGGCCGTCCGGGTCCTTGAAGTAGAACGTCTTGATGCCGGCCGCAGCCGGGTTCCAGTCGGGCAGCGTCTGCGGCCCGCTCGAGGCGTGCTGCACCTTGTGCCGGCGCAGGAGGGCGTAGGCGGCGTCCATGTCGCTGACGACGATCGCCATGTGCTGGAACCACTCGTCGTTGCTGCGGCTGTCCGCCCTGACGCTGCGGCCCTCGGGCGCCAGATAGTCGATCAGCTGCACTCTCTCCGTTCCCAGACGCAGCTCGGCGATCAGGGCGCGCATGCCGAACACGCCGAACAGATGCTCATAAGCCCCGCCCGCGACCTCCGGTCTCCGAGATCAGCTCGAACGGCAGAACCTCGGTATAGAAGGCGAGCGCTCGATCGAGGTCGCTGACCGTAATCGCGACCGAAGCCACCCGCTCGACCGGTTGGGCCCGAGCCGCGCCGGCGAGCGCGCAGAGCGCCAGCACCAAAAGAAGACGGCGCATCGGCCTCACCCCGCGCGGCCCGCCAGGTGGTCGCCGAGGCGCAGGCCCAAGGCGTAGATCGTGAGCGCCGGATTGACCCGGCTGGCGCGCGCCAGCACGCTGCCGTCGCCGACGTAGAGGCCCTCCATGCCGTGGACCTTGCCGTGGGGGTCGACCACGCTCGCCTGCGGATCGGTGCCGGCCACCATCGAGCCCAGCGCATGCGCGCTGCCGGCCAGGCCCAGATAGCGGTCGACGCCTGCGAGCCCCACGTGCAGCAGGCGGCGCGTGAAGTCGGCGCCGGCCGCGTGATGCTCGGCCTGCGCCGGCGGCAGGCGCTCGAGGCTGTAGTCGGCGATCGGAACGCCGCCGTCGCCGCCGCCGCTGACGATCCGGTTGGCCGGATGCGAGCCGTCCTCGGTCGTGACGAAGAAGCCGAACGCGCGCGCCCCGATCGCGTTGGTCACGAACTTCGGCACCGCCCCCGGCAATTGCGTCGCGAGGATCTCGCCGTCCAGCCATCCCAGGCACTGCACGGTCGTGTGCGGATAGCGCTCGTTGAAGAAGATCGCGGTCTTGCGCAGCACGTCGTGCTGGGTGAACGGCGAGAAGGCCACGAGCGCGCTGTTCAGATGCAATTTGAAATTGGCGCCGACCACGCCCGCGCAGGGCAGGGTCGCCCCGAGCCCGGAGACAGCGAGATGGTCCTGGAGGATCCGCGGCGAGGTCATGGCGCCGGCGGCGAGGATCACGACGCCCGTCTCGTAGTAGCTGCCATCGCGGCAGACCACGCCCCGGATCGCTTCGGGCGTGCCCGGCGCATGCAGCAGGGCGATCACCTTCTTCCTGGTCAGCAACGAAAAATTCGGCAACGGCGCCACCGCATCGATCAGGTTGCGCTCGGCGTCCGCCTTGTAGCCGGCGACCGAGGCATAGCCATCGAAGTGCTTGGCCTCCTCCTCGTCGTCGAGGATCTCGGGCTTGAGGCCGAGCGGCAGCGCCTCCGAGCGCCAGCCCGTGCCACCATCGGCGCCGTTGCGCACGATCTTGTCGATCAGCCCCTGCAGCTCCGGCTCGTTGGCGAAGCGGTTGACGTGCATCAGGCGCTCGGCCTCGTCGTAGTAGGGCTCGATCTCGGCAAGGCCGAACGGGAAGGCCAGGCACTGATGCGCCGGATCGGCTTCGAACTCGTGCGCCGAGAAGCGCAGCAGCGCCGCCCCGTACCACTTGGTCTTGCCGCCGACATTGTAGTGCTCGTCCGGCAGCAGATGGCCGCCATGGCCGTCGAGCCATGGCTCGCGGTTCTTGAACTTGCCCTCCTTGAACACCTGCCGGACATCGAGCGTGCTGCCGTCGCGCGGCAGCGCCTTGCCCTTCTCGAGCATCAGCACGCTCTTGCCGGCGCGCGCCAGCTTGTAGCCGGCAGCGGCCCCGCCGGCGCCCGAGCCCACGATGATCACGTCATACCGCTCTGTCGACATCGGACCGGCTCCCGTTCAGCGGCCGCGGCCGGGGTCGGCGCGGTAGCCGCAATGGAAGAGGCAAGGGTGATGGGTGTGGTGGTTGAGCTTGGCGCAGATCACCTCGGGCGCGCGCCGCAGCGCCCGGTAGACCTCGACCGCGAGCAGCATGCCGAGCGGCGGGCCGATGAAATAGATCCACAAGCCCTGCCAGAGGCCGCCCGGCAGCGCCGAGGCGAAGGTGCGCGCGGGGTTCATGCTCATGCCCGAGACCGGCGCCTCGAGGGTGATGTAGAGTGCGACCAGAACGCCCGCGAACACGCCGGTGAAGCGCATCAGAAAAGGCGTGTTGGTCGCGAACAGGACCATCGCCATCAGGCCGAACGAGATCAGCGCCTCCGCGAACAACGCGACCCAGACCCCGTCCGCGCCCGGCAGGGTCGCGACGTAGGCGACCGGCGGGTTCGCGAACGCGATGCCGAGCCCGGCCAGCACCAGCCAGACCCCGAGCAGGCCGCCCGCGAACTGCGCCAGGACGTAGAAGAGCGCATCCCAGGTCGCGACCTTGCCGAGGCGCCAGAAGGTCAAGGTCACGGCCGGATTGATGTGCGCGCCCGAGCGCCGGCCCCAGGGCGAATAGATGATGAGGGCCGCGGTCAGGCCCATCGCGAGCCCCATCAGCGCCCGCCGCAGGATGCCATCGGGCACCGCCTGGGCTGCCGGCGAGCCCGGATACCAGAGCAAGGTCGCGAACAGCCCGGCCGAGACCATGAAGGTGCCAAGCCCCCAGGCCTCCATCAGATATTCCGGCCAGTGGCGGCGCAGCGCATCGGCGGCGCCGCGCGCGGGCCCGGCCTGCGCGCGCCGGATCATCCCCGGCATCGCGCCGTCCGACGCGGGCAGCACCTGGCTCATCGATCAGCCTCCGGCCTCGAAGCCCGGGTAGAGCGTCATGCCGCCGTCGACGAAGATGCTGGCGCCCGTGATGTAGTCGGCCTCGTCGGAGGCGAGCCAGGCGGTCACCCGGCCGATGTCCTCGACCTCGCCGATCCGCTTGTAGGGCACGAGCTTCATGAGGTCGGCGTAGGCCTCGGGCGTGTCCCAGGCTTCGGTGTTGATCGGGGTCCGGATGGCACCCGGGCAGACGCTGTTGACCCGGATCCGATGCGGGGCGACCTCCTGCGCGATCGACTTCATCATCATCATCACGCCGCCCTTGGAGGAGGCGTAGTTGACGTGGCCGGCCCAGGGGATCACCTCGTGGACCGAGCTCATGCAGATGATCTTGCCGGCGGCGCACGACACCTCCGGTCTGACGCCGCGGCGCTTGAACTCCCGGACCGCCGCGCGCGCGCAAAGGAACTGGCCGGTGAGGTTGACCCCGATCACCAGGTTCCACTGCGCCAGCGTCATCTCCTCGATGCGGGCATCCCGCTGCAGGCCGGCGTTGTTGACCAGGATGTCGATCGTGCCGAAGTCCGCGATCATCTTTGCGAACATCGCCTCGACCTGGTCCTCCTGGCTGACGTCGGCCCTGTGGGCGACGGCCTTGCCGCCCTCGTCCTGGATCAGGCCCACCACCTCCTCGGCCCGCTCGGGACTGCTCACATAGTTGACCACCACGTCGGCGCCGGCCTTGCCCAGCGCCAGCGCCACGCCCTGGCCGATGCCGGAGTTGGCGCCGGTGACCAGCGCCTTCTGCCCGGCCAGGGTCTTGCGGACCTCGACTTTCGGCATCACCACCGGCGGCAGGTTGTGATGGTCCATCATCTTGCGCATCTCAGGCGTCCTCGTCCTGGGGTTCTTGCGACTCGCGGCGGCGCGGCTGCAGCAGCTTGGCGACCAGCCCGGTCCAGCCGGTCTGATGGGCGGCGCCGAGCCCGCGGCCGTTGTCGCCGTGGAAGTATTCGTAGAACGGCACGTAGTCGCGAAAGTGCGGGTCGTTCTGCAGCTTCGCCTGCTCGCCGAACACCGGCCGCCGGCCGTTCTCGTCGCGCAGGAAGATCCGGGTCAGGCGGCGGCCCAGCTCGGCGGCGACCTGCTCGATCGTGACGAAGTTGCCGGAGCCGGTCGGGCACTCGATCTTGAAGTCCTCGCCATAGTAGTGGTGGAACTTCTGCAGCGACTCGATCAGCAGATAGTTGACCGGGAACCAGATCGGCCCCCGCCAGTTGGAGTTGCCGCCGAACAGGCTGCTGTCGGACTCGGCCGGCTGATATTTGACGCTGAGCCAGGTGCCGGCGTGGTCGAACACATACGGCTGGCGCTCGTGGAACTTCGAGAGCGCGCGGACGCCATAGTCGGAGAAGAACTCGGTCTCGTTGAGCATGCGCTTCAGGAGCTGCTTCATGCGGTGGCCGCGCAGCAGCGACAGCAGGCGCCGCGAGCCGAGCCCGGGCTCCTGCCAGCGCGACACCAGCGAGGCGAGATCGGGCCGGTGGGCGAGGAACCAGTCGAGGCGCGCCCTGAACTCCGGCACCCGTGCCAGCATCTCCGGCTCGAGCGTCTCGACGGCGAACAGGGGGATCAGCCCGACCATCGAGTGCACCCGCAAGGGGATGATCTCACCGTCGGCGAGGTTGAGCTCGTCATAGAAGAACTGGTCCTGCTCGTCCCAGAGCCCGATGTCCTGGCCGCCGAGATTGGTCATCGCCTCGGCGATGTAGAGAAAATGCTCGAAGAACTTGGTCGCGATGTCCTCGTAGATGTGGTCGTGCAGGGCGAGCTCGAGCGCGATCCGCATCAGGTTCAACGAGTACATCGCCATCCAGGCGGTGCCGTCGGACTGATTGATGAAGCCGCCGGTCGGCAAGGGCGCCGAGCGGTCGAACACCCCGATGTTGTCGAGGCCGAGAAAGCCGCCCTGGAAGACGTTGCGGCCCTGGGCGTCCTTGCGGTTCACCCACCAGGTGAAGTTCAGCATCAGCTTGTGGAACACGCGCTCGAGGAAAGCGATGTCGCCCACGTCGTCGCCGCGTTGCTTGCGGTCGATCTGGAACACCCGCCAGGCCGACCAGGCGTGCACCGGCGGGTTCACGTCGCCGAACGCCCACTCATAGGCCGGCAATTGTCCGTTCGGGTGCATGTACCACTCGCGGGTCAGCATCACGAGCTGTTGCTTCGCGAACTCGGCATCGACCAGGACCAGCGAAATGCAGTGGAAGGCGAGATCCCAGGCGGCGTACCAGGGATATTCCCACTTATCGGGCATCGAGATGATGTCGTAGTTGTTGAGGTGGCGCCAGTCGCTGTTGCGGCCGTGCTTGCGCCCCTCGGGCGGCGGCGGCTGGGTCGGATCGCCCGCGAGCCAGCGCCGCACGTCATAGTGGAAGAACTGCTTGCTCCAGATCATGCCGGCGAACGCCTGGCGCTGGACACTCCTCGCGTCCGGATCGTCCTGACCCGCCTGCAGTTCGGCATAGAACTCATCGGCCTCGGCCAGTCGCCTGGCGACCACCGCATCGAAATCGGCGAACGGGCGGGTGAGCATGCCCTGGGCGAGGCGCAGCCGCACGCTCGCTTCGCCTTGGGCCGGGATCTCGAGCCGGTAGTGGGCGGCAGCCTTGGTGCCGTTGCGGTCGGGGTTGACCGCATCCTGGCGGCCCCCGATCAGGTAGTCGTGGAAGCCGTCCTTGAAGTAACCCTTGCCCGCGTCGACCCCATAGAGCTTGCGAAGGTTGCTGTCGTTGTCGCAGAACAAGAGCTCCGGCGCGCCGTCCGCGTAGAGATAGCTGCCCCGGAACTGCTTGCTCTGGATGCCGATGGTGCCGTTGTCGTCGATGTAGAGCGACGGCCGCCGGCTGTGCTCGCGCCAGGACCAGATGTTGCGGAACCAGAGCTGCGGCAGGACGTGGATCACGGCCGCCTCCGGCCCACGGTTCTCGACCGTGACCCGCATCAGGATGTCCTCGGGCGCTGCCTTGGCGTACTCGACGAACACATCGAAATAACGGTCGTCGTCGAACAGGCCGGTATCGATCAGCTCGAACTCGGGCTGGTCCTTGCCGCGCCGCCGGTTCTCCTCGACCAGCCAGGCGTAGGGGAACTGGCCCTGCGGATATTTGTAGAGATACTTCAGGTAACTGTGGGTCGGCGTGGCATCGAGATAGTAATAAAGCTCCTTCACGTCCTCGCTGTGGTTGCCCTCGCCGTTGGTCAGGCCGAACAGCCGCTCCTTCAGGATCGGGTCGCTGCCGTTCCAGAGCGCCAGCGCCAGGCACAGCCGCTGACTGTCGTCGCTGATGCCGGCGATGCCGTCCTCGCCCCAGCGATAGGCGCGCGAGCGCGCCTGGTCGTGCGGGAAATACTCCCAGGCGTTGCCATAAGGGCTGTAGTCCTCGCGCACGGTGCCCCACTGGCGCTCGCTGAGATAGGGGCCCCAGCGCTTCCAGCGCACTTCGCCGCTGGTGTCCTGGGCGAGCCGGGCGCGCTCGGCGGGCTCGGCCGCCGGCTCCGGCGCGGTCCGCGCCTCGGGCCCCACGGGAGCTTCGGCGGTCTTGAGCATCTCGGTGCCTCCTGGCAGGGCGTGGATCGGGGTAGCGGTTGATCAAGCAGCGTCGACGTGGCAACTCGGCGCCATCGCCGGCCCCTCGATCAGGCGGCTCGCGCGCAACAGCTCGCCCAAGGACCAGGCCTGGAACGGGCAGCCGCCCGGCCGGTACGGCGGCTCGGCGTCCGCGACCTCCGAGATGTGGCCGAGGCCCGCGACCTCCAGATGCGCGCGCAAGGGCGCCAGGAAGCGCGTGTCCGCCTCGCGCCTGGCCGCCGGCGCTGTCGCCGCGGACCCGCAGCCAGGCCTCGACGAACGGTCCCATCAGCCAGGGCCAGACCGTGCCCTGGTGATAGGCCGAATCGCGCTCCAAGACGCCGCCTGCATAGTGCGGCCGATAGCCGGGCTCGAAGGGCGCCAGCGAGCGCAGGCCGAAGGGCGTCAGGAGCTCGCGCTCGACCGTCTCGACCACCCGGGTCGCGTAGGGCTCGACCAGCACCTGATGGGGCAGGCCGCCGACCGCCAGGACCTGGTTCGGCCGGACGGCGGGATCGTTCTTGCCCGCCTCGTGATCCTCGTCGACGACGTCGAACAGGCAGCCGCGCTGCTCGTTCCAGAACCGGAGCTGGAAGGAGGCGAGCGCATGCCGGTAGAGCTCCCGCCACTCGGGCGCGTCGGCGCCGACGATCTTGAGCGCGTTCAGCCACAGCGCCTGGACCTCGACCGGCTTGCCGATCCGGGGCGTCACCACCCGGTCGCCGACCTTGGCGTCCATCCAGGTCAGCTGCACGCCGGGCACGCCCGCGGCGAGCAGACCGTCCTCGTCCATCTTGATCCGGTAGCGGGTGCCGGCGCGATAGCCGGCCACGATCCTGCCGACCGCGGCGCGCAGCGCGGTCACGGTCGCAGGCGCCACCGTCGCGCGCGCCGCCTGCAGGAACTCGTGCACCGCGACCACGTACCAGAGCGAGGCGTCGACCGCGTTGAACTCGGGCACGTCGCCCGCATCCGAAAACCGGTTCGGGACCATGCCCTCCGAGACGGTCTCCGCCCAGGCGAGCAGGATGTCATGGGCGAGCTCGAGACCGTCCGGCAGGGTCATGAAGCCGCGCAGGGCGATGAAGGTGTCGCGGCCCCAGTCGGTGAACCAGGGGTAGCCCGCGACGATCGTCCTGCCATGGCCCCGCTGCACGACATAGGCATCGGCCGCCTGCTGCAGGGGTGCCGTGAAGCGCTTGCGCCGCCTCGCCTCGAGGTCGGCCAGGCAGGAGGCGTCGACCTCGGGGTCGGCCTCGCCGGCCGCGAGCATCAAGGTCGCCTCGCGGCCGTCGAGCGTCCAGGTGAAGACCCCGGGCGAGGCCAGGTCCTCGACGAAGTCGAGGCCGCGCTCGCGCTCACGATCATACTGGAAGTTGCGGTACCAGACCGGCTCCTCGCGGTAGCTGCCATCCGCCGCGATCGCCGAGATCGCAGGGATGCCCGGATAGGGCCGCCAGAGCACGCGGGCACCCGTGACCTCGGCCGTGAACGCGAAGCCCGGGTTCTCATGGTGCAGCGCATGGTAGTCGCGGCCCGAGAGCAGCGGCCGCACCGACAGGCGCGCCGGTTGGTCGGTCGGGGAGGGGGACGGGGCCCCAACCCCGTCCGGACCGACCAACGGCCGCGACAGCAGCCGCCAGCGGACGACCACGTCGCCCCGGCCATGGCAGGTCACGACCTCCTGGCTCACCAGGGTCCCGTCCTCGGTGCGAAAAGTCCATTGCGGCCAGGGCTGGGCGCGGAACTCGACGATCCGCGCCTGGCCGTCGGGCCAGACCACATCCGGCGTATAGCGCTGCGAGCTCAGCGCAAAGCTGCCGCCCGCGGTCTCGAGCCAGACCTCGAGCCCGTTGACCAGCACGACCCGGCCGGTCGGCGGCGTGGTCGCCGCCAGCAGCAGCGCGTGGTAGCGCCGCGTCCGGGCGCCGCCCACGGTGCCGGAGGCAAAGCCGCCAAGGCCATCGGCCTCGAGCCACTCGGCATCGAGCAGGGCGGCGGGCAGAGGTTCGGACATCGTCTGGGTCCTCCAGCACTTCCGGCCACGCGCCGGTGATCGGCGGAACACCGATCACCTTAGGGGGTCAGGAGCGAGCTTGTGAAATGCCGGCCGGCTTTGGTTTCGATGACCGGCGGTTATACGCCGCCGGCGCCGGCGCGTCAGCGGATCATGGCACCAAAGCTCCGGAGACGCGTTTGACCGCCATCACGCCGAGAAGCGTCAGACCCCAGAGTGCCAGCGTCAGGTGCTGGCTGAAGCCAAGCAGATTGAAGCCGCTCGAGATCGTCTGCAGGATGGCGAGCGCGATCACGAGGCCGGAGATGCGCCCGAAGCCGCCATAGGGGTCGATGCCGCCGAGGATGGCGGCAAGGATCGTGATCAGCAGGTAGGACTGCGCGATATCGGCGCCGGCCGAATTGAAGCGCGCCATCATCACGATCGCGGCGAGCCAGCACAGCAGACTGGACAAAACATAGACCCAGATCTGGACGCGCCGGGTGTCGACGCCGGAGAAGCGCGTCGCCTCGAGGTTCGAGCCGATCATGTGAATGCGGATGCCGAGCGGCGTGCGGGTGAGAAGCAGATAGGCCAGCCCTGCGACCACGACGAACAGGATGAACGAGTAGGGCATGCCGAGGAATGTCTCGTTCGAGACGACCAGCAGCGCGTCGGGGAAGCCCGTGAGCGTGCGGCCCCGGGTGAGCCAGATGCTGATGCCGCCGATCAGGGTCTGGGTCCCGAGGGTGACCAGGATCGGGTGGGCGCCGCCATAGGCGACGATCGCGCCGGTGACGAGGCCAACGATCAGGCAGTGAGCGCAACCGGCCGCCAGCGCCAAGGTCAGCCATATGGCCAGCTCACCGCCGCCGACGTCTGCGGGCATCTGCGTCGTCAAAAGCCAGGCCATCAGCAGGGCGGACTGGTTGGCGGTCGCTATGATCGCGAGGTTCAAGCCGCCCGACACCAGCGGCAGCGCCATTGCCAGCGACAAAAGCCCGAGCTCCGGCAGCTGGAACATCATGGCCTGCATCGTCCCGGGCCGCAGAAACGTGCCGGGCAGGAGCAGCGAGAAGACCGCGAAAAGGGCTGCAAGCAGCACGACGAGGCCGAAAAGATTCGTGCCGCCCCCGCGCAGCGCGGCCACCAGCCGGTCAAGCTGAGCGTTCGCTGCCACGGGCGGCCGCCGGCGCCGGCTTGCGATCGGTCACCTCTGCGGCCCCGCTTGCCGGCGCCGCAGGCGTTGCTCGGCCATTCCGGTCACGCTGATCGACAAGAGGATCGCGAGCCCGATCACGACGCCAAAGAAATATGACGAGACCCCGAGCAGGTTAAGGCCGTTTTGCAGCATGGCGAGGAGCAGCACGCCGAGGACGACACCGCCCATCGTTCCGACCCCGCCGACGAGGCTGGCGCCGCCGATGATCGCAACCGCCAGGACGCCGAGCTCGGTGCCGAACATCGCCGTCGGAACCGCCTGGTGAACGCGATGCGCCTGAACGAAGCCCGCGATGCCGGCGAGGAACCCGAGATAGCCGTAGACGAAGATCTGGACCCGCAGGATGTTCACGCCGATGCGGCTGGCGCTCTCGAGGTTGCCGCCGATGGCGTAGACCTGACGGCCGATGTGGGTGCGGGTCATCAAAAGATGCGTCACGAGGACGACAACGGCCATGACGACCATGGGCAGCGTGATGCGGGCGAAATCGCCCGAGGCCGTCTCGATCCGGAAGAAGACGATGCGGTCGGTCCACCAGCCGGGCAGATTGTAGATCTCGCTGCCGCCGGTGATGTAGATGAGGAGGGCATAGAAGATGCTGGCGGTCGCAATCGTCACGATGATCGACACGACGCGCAGGTAATACGTCAGCAGCGCATTGATGCTGCCAAGCAGAAAGCCGAGGAGGCAGGCCAGTCCGATTGACGGCAACGCGGGGAAGCCGAAGTTCGGTGGCGACGGTGGCGGCAACGTACTGGGTGACCGAGGCGACGGCGGCGAATGAGATATCGATGCCGCCCGAGACCAGGACCACGAAGACGCCGGACGCCAGAATCGTCGTGACGGCATAGGCCTCGATCAGGTCCGCCGCGTTCGACAGCGTCAGAAAATATGGCGAAGATAGCGAAAAGACGACCGCGAGGACAATGATCACGGCGGCGAGCGCCGTCTCGCTGCGCTCGAGGAGCAGCGCCGCCAACCTACGCAAAGACCGCCTCCGCCAACGCCGCTTCCGTCACTTCGCCCGGCAGGTAATCGCCGACGAGACGACCTTCGTGCATGTGGAGAACGCGATCCGAGTTGTAGTAGACCTCGGGGATCTCGTCGGAAATCAAAAGGATGGCGACGCCGTCCCGGGCCAGCTCGCGGATGATCTCATAGATGCCGTGCTTGTTGCGGATGTCGACGCCGACCGTCGGGCTGTCGAGGATCAGCACCTTGGGGTTGGTGGCGAGCCACTTGGCGAGCACGACCCGCTGCTGGTTGCCGCCGGACAAGGTCTGGACGGCAGCCTCGACGTCGTCGGCCCGCACGGCCAGCCTGGCGAGCCCATGCCGCGCCAGGGCGGCCCGCCGCGCACCCGTCACGAGGCCGGCGCGGTCCCTGAGGTCACCCAGGACCGCGAGCGCCACGTTGTCGGCGATCGACTGCCGAAGATTGAGCCCGAGCCCCAGCCGGTCCTCCGAGACGTAGGCGATACCGGCGGCGATGGCGTCCTGATTCGACCGCAGCCGCAGGGGCGCCCCGTCGAGCAGCAGCTCGCCCCGATCGAGCCGCGTCATCCCGAAGAGCGAGAGAGCCAGTTCGGTCCGGCCGGCGCCGAGCAGACCCGTGAGACCCAGCACCTCGCCCGCGTGCACGGTGAACGAGACATCGTTGAACTCGCCCGCCCGCGACAGTCCGCGCGCTTCCAGGACGGGCTTTTTGTCATCGCGGTGGCCCGCCCTGAGCGTGGGCTCGAACCGGCTGCCCGTCATCAGCTCGGCGAGACGGTGATCGTCGACGTCGGCTGCGGGCAAGGTCGCGACTTTCCTGCCGTCGCGGAGCACCGTAACCCTGGCCGCGATCCGCACCACCTCCTCGAGCCGGTGACTGACGAACACGACGGCCACCCCCAATTGCTTGAGCCGCCGCACGACCTCGAGCAGGCGCTCGACCTCACGGTGGGTCAATGACGAGGTCGGCTCGTCCATGAACAGCAGGCGCGCCCGCGTCGCCAGGCCCCGGCAAATGGCCACGATCTGACGTTGCGCGACCGACAGTCGACCGACCGGCGCCCGCAGGGGCAGGTGCGCGTCGAGGCTGGCCAAGGTCGCCTCGGCGGCGGCGCGCATCGCGCGCGGGCGAACCAAGGCCGCCGGCCCGCCGAGCTCATGATCGATCGCGATGTTCTCCAGGACCGAGAGGTTGGGGAACAACGACAGGTCCTGGTAGATGACCTGGATGCCGAGCTCCTTGGCCTGATGCGGCGTCAGGCTGGCGTGGGCGACGCCGTCGACGACGATGCGGCCCCCCGGCAACGGCGCGTGCACACCGGCCACGATCTTGATCAGAGTGGATTTGCCGGAGCCGTTCTCGCCGACGAGGCAATGGACCTCGCCCGCCTCGACCTCCCAGTCGACATCCGCCAGCGCGAGCGTGCCGCCGAAGCGTTTGCCGATGCCGTGCAGGCCGAGGAAAGGCGCCGGAGTTGCAGGAGCGACGGTGGTCATCGAGAGGGCAGCGTACCGGAGGCCATGGCCGATGCAAACCGCCCGCAACGGCCCTGTCCCGACCGAGGCCGTGGTCGGAACCTCGGCCGCATGCGGTCGAGAGCGGCACGCCTCCTGCGGAGGCCCGGCGATTGTCCGCGTGACTAGATCAGCTCTGCCAGCTTGTCGATCGTATCCGGATTGATGTCCAGCATCTTGTTGGCGCGCAGGGTCCGCTCTTCCGGTCCGAGCTGGACGGGCCCGAGGCCCGGGATGTCCATGCCATCGGTGGGCGTCACGCCGGTCGCGAGCAGGTTGCCGAGCTGGACCAGCGCGTAGCCGGCATCGATCGGGTTCCAGAGGAAGCCGCGGGTAATGGCCCCCTGCTTCATCAGGCTCTTGCCCTGGCTTGGAATGAACGGTCCGACGACGATCACCTTGCCGATCTGCTCGCGATCCGCGACCGCCTGGCCCGCACCGATCGGTCCGTTGGCACCGAAGATCAAAAAGCCCTTGAGATCGGGATGGGCGCGCATCTGATCGACGGCGGTCTTGTAGCTGTCGTCGACGCTGTTGGAGACGCCGAAGCGATCGCCGACCTGCTCCATGTTCGGGTACTTCTGCTTCTGCAGGGCAACGGCAGCATCGGCCCAGACGTTGTGGAGCGTCACCGTCAGGCCGCCGACGTAAAGGACGTACTTTCCCTCGCCACCGATGGCATCGGCGAACGCCTCGAGATGGGCTTCGCCGAACTGCTGATCCTGAATGAGCTCGATGTCCCAGTCGGCGTTCTTCTGGGCGGGCTGCTCATGAACGATGACGTGGATCCCGGCATCCTGGGCGCGCTTGAAGACCGGCTCGAGGGCGGCGCCGTCGTTCGGGATGACGCCGATGACATCGACCTGCTGGGCGATCAGGTCCTCGACCGCGCGGACCTGCTGGGCGGCATCGTCGGAGGTCGGAGCGATCATCCATGCCTTGACGCCCAGGTCCTCGCCCGCCTTGAGCACGCCCTTCTCGACGTTGTCGAACCAGGGAATGCGGATCTTCGCGACAATGCCGATCTTGGGGGGATTGTTCGCCGCCAGGGCCCTGAAGGGCGAAGCCAGGGCGCTTGCGGCGCCGAGGGCGACGGTGGACCTTATCAACGTTCGCCGAGTGATTGGACGCATTATTTCCTCCCGTTGCGTGAAGGAACCCGTCAGTTGCCCACTTCCAAAGTGGCCAGACCACTTGGATAGGCGCTGTCTGCCGACCGAGTCAAGCTGAGGGGCCGCGCCGCCGGACGAGGAGAGGTCGCGGATTTCATGAGCGAGCGCCGCGAGAGCCTGCCAAGCTCGCGGCGTCCGCCTCGATCACCTGGCGCGTGCTGTCCTCGATGTGATCGAGGTGCAGACCCATGGCGACCGCGGCCTCGTCGGGATCTTTGGCCGCGATGGCGCGCACGATGCGTCTGTGTTCGCCGAGGCTGCGCTTGATCAGGGCGGTGTTCTCGGTCGCGCGGCGGCGCAGATCGAGACCCATGTTGTACAATCCATAGGCGATGCGCTCGAGGATCACATTGCCCGCGGTCGCCGACAGTCGAGCGTGAAACCGGCTGTCGAGGATCCGAAAACCAACCGGGTCGTTCAGGACCTTCTCGTGCACGACAAGCATTCCTTCAAGGTCGAGGACGTCGTCGGCCGTCGCATTTCGCGCTGCAATCCGGACGATCTCGAGCTCCACGACGCGCCGGCTCGCGAACGCATCGGCGAGATTGGTCTTGGAGAGCGACAGAAAGAAATCGAGAGGCGCCAGCAGGGTGCGCGCCTGGAGGTCGGTGACATACGCGCCGCCGCCGCGTCTCGTATCGACGACACCCAATATAGAAAGCGCCCGCAGCGCCTCGCGCAGGCTCGGCCGGCTGATGTCGAGGATCAGGATCAGCTCCCGCTCCGACGGCAGCCGGTCGCCGGCGCGCAGCATGCCCGTCCGCACGAGGTCGAGAATGCGATTGACGATCGATTGGGCGACGCCGTTCTTTTCGTCGGATGCAAGGGCGCCGGCGATCGCCAGGAGTTTCGTCGTCGACTTTCGTTCCTTGGCCATGCCCCGCTTCCCGACCCGACCGACGAGTTCCAGACCTCGTTCGGAGCCAACCCACCCGAGCCCCGGGACCTCTGATCGTAGCCCGTCCCCGATCCAGGGGAAGCGGTCATTGGCGCACACTTCAACGGCTCCCCCGATGGCGTCCGCCGCATGGGCGACGAGATCGGCAGACGGCGCCTTCAACCTCGATCATACTCGAGCTGGGGGGCCGCTGCGCTGGTCAAATCCGGATGGGCGCGCTATGACCCGCGGCGGTACGGTGATGCGATGCCGAAGGTGAGCCCAAGGGAGCGCGCCCCCGTGACGCAACCCTACTCGTGACGCAGCCGGAGGAGGCGCCGGGGGCCAGCTGCCGGATCGAGGAAGCCGGGCCGACGAGCACGCTTCACCTCGAAGGCGTCTGGCAGCTCGGGCGCCCGCTGCCAGCCGCGGCAACCGTCGCGGACGCGCTCGAGGCGACCGCGGACGTCCGCTTCGAGGCCTCCGAGCTGCAGCGCTGGGACACGGGCCTGATCGTGTTCCTTCTCCAGCTCGAGCGGCTTTGCCGGGAGCGGGGCCTCGAGCTCGACCCGGGCGGCTTGCCGGTCGGCGCCTGCCGGCTCTATCGCCTGGCGACCGCGGTACCACCGGCCGGCCGGGCGGCGCCGCACCTGCCCGCGGGCGTCCTCGCGCGGGTGGGCGAAGCGACCCTTGCCTTCGGCGCCGACGCCCGCGCCATGCTCGCCTTCCTCGGCGAGGCGACGCTTGCCTTTGGCCGCCTGCTCACCGGCCGCGCGCGCTTCCGCCGCTCGGACCTCGTGCTGACCATCCAGGAGGTCGGCGCCCGGGCGTTGCCGATCGTCAGCCTGATCAGCTTCCTGGTCGGCGTGATCCTGGCTTTTCTGGGCTCGGTCCAGCTGCTCCAGTTCGGCGCCCAGATCTACGTCGCACCCCTGGTCGCGATCGGCACCGCGCGCGACATGGCCGCGATGATGGTCGGCATCATCCTCGCCGGCCGGACCGGTGCCGCCTTCGCCGCCCAGCTCGGCACCATGCAGGTCAACGAGGAGATCGACGCGCTCTCCACCTTCGGCTTCGCGCCGATGGATTTCCTGGTCCTGCCCCGCATGCTGGCGCTGATCCTGATGACGCCCCTGCTCTGCCTCTATGCGGACTTCATGGGCATCTTCGGCGGCTCCTTCGTCGGCGTTCTGTTCCTCGACCTGCCGCCCGCCACCTACTACCAGGCGACCCAGGACGGCGTGCGCCTGATCGACTTCGGGGGCGGCCTGTTCAAGGCCGCGGTCTACGGCACCCTGGTCGCGATTGCCGGCTGCCTGCGCGGCATCCAGTCCGGACGCAGCTCGGCCGCGGTCGGCGAGGCGACCACCAGCGCGGTCGTGACCTCGATCGTCCTCATCGTCGTGTCGATGGCGATCTTGACGGTGATCTACGATGCGCTCGGCATCTGACGAAGCGACCGTTCCAACGCCCCCGGTCGCCGCGCCGCAGAGCACGGCACCGGAGGCGCACATCGTCGTCCAGGACATGGCGATCGCCTACGGCGGCCTGGTCCTGATCGAGAAGATGAACTTCACGATCCGGCACGGCGACATCTTCGTCATCATGGGCGCCAGCGGCTCCGGCAAGAGCACGCTGATGCGCCAGATGATCGGCCTCAAGCGGCCGGCCCGCGGCCAGGTGCTGTACGGCGGGGTGAGCTTCTGGGACGCCGACCGCGACGGCCGCGAGCTGCTCATGCGCCGCTTCGGCGTCCTCTATCAGCAGGGTGCGCTCTGGAGCTCGATGACCCTGCAGGAGAACGTCGCTCTGCCGCTCGGCGAGTACACCGA
>CAWCRU010000022.1:0-283982 GCA_963798075.1 uncultured Alphaproteobacteria bacterium
CTGTCCTATGGTGACGTCATGACCGACGTCGATCCGCCCGATCTTGCTCAGACCGTGGCCCGTCTCGAGGCGCGGCGGCTGGAGCTCGAGGAGCTGACCGCGAGCCATCACGACGAGGCCCGCCCGGTCGAGGTCGACCAGACCCGGGCCGGACGGCTGTCGCGCATGGACGAGATCCAGGCGCAGGCAATGGCCGCGGCCACCGAGCGCCGCCGTCAAATCGAGCTCGACCGGATCGATGCCGCGCTGCGCCGGATCGTGAGCGGCGACTACGGCTTTTGCGCCCGTTGCGGCGAGGACATCGGCCTCGAGCGCCTGGAGTTCGACCCGACCACGCCGCTTTGCATCGCCTGCGCCCGCGCCGGCGAGCGCTGAGTTTTCCGAACGTCCAAATCCGCGTCCGGCATCGCCGCCGGGCTGCCGAGCCCGCCCAGGATCTCGCGCTGGACCGCGACATAGCCCTCGGCCTGGACGACGATCTTCGCCTCGAGCAGCCGGTGGGCCGCCGGCAATGCGTGGAACGGCAGCGCCGGATGGGCGTGATGCTCGGCGTGGTAAGGCATGTTCCAGGCGAGGCGGCGGACGAGGCCTGTGCTGCGGGTGGTCCGCGAGTTCTCGAGCATCGCCGGCACCAGCGGACAGCCCGTGTGCTCGGCCAGCAGATACATACGCAGGAACGGCTGTCCGAGCAGCGCCGGTGCGACCCAGAAGACGAGCATCGCATCGCTTCGCATGAGCCCCGAGCCGAGGGCGAGCAGGCCGTAGAGGCCGAGCAGGAGGCGCGCCTCGCTGACGATCCGTGGCCGGGCATGGGTGGCGATGAACGGCTCCGCCACCCGCCCCAGCGCATGCCGGACCGTGGTCGTGATCCGCTCGCGCCAGTAGGGGAGGCCCGAGGCCTGCCAGAGATAAGCGCCAAGGGTCGCGGGCTTGGGTGTGGCGAGCTCCGGATCGCGCGCCGGGTCCTGGGTGTAGCGATGGTGGGTGAAGTGGAAGGCCCGGAAATAGTCGGGCGGCAGCAGGAGCACGGCGCCGCAGGCCCAGGCGATCGCATCGTTGAGGCGGCGGCTGCGAAAGGCGGTGCGGTGGATCGTCTCATGCAGCGGCGCGAACAGGAAGACCAAAAGGATGCCGTAGGGCAGCATCGCCGCCACGAGCCAGACCGAGCCTTGCGCGCGGGCAACGCCCATTCCGGCCGCGAGCAGCGCCAGAAGGTGACAGGCCAGCTGGGCCACGCCCTTGGCATCGGAGCGGCCCGCGAGCCCGAGCAGCGCCGCGCGCTCGCCGGCGCCCGCCGTGGCGGTCGCGTAGATCGCATCCCGTCCCGCGCGCATGCCGACCAATCTAGCACATTCGGGCTTGACGCCAGCCCTGTAAGCGTGTCGAAGGCCTGCCGGGACCGCAGGGTCACTGGCCGGTCGAGCCGGGATCAACGGGAGCCATCGTCCATGCATCGGATCGCACGTCTGCTCGGGAGCCTCGTTGTCGCTATGACCCTCTCCGGCGCCGCCAGCGGCCAAGACCTCGAGAACACGCTCTATCTGGACCTCGCGGCCGGCCGCGTGGTGATCGAGCTGCGCCCCGACCTCGCCCCCAAGCACGTCGCCCGGATCAAGGAGCTGACGCGCGCCGGCTTCTATGACGGCATCGTCTTCCATCGCGTGATCGAAGGCTTCATGGCCCAGACCGGCGATCCGACCGGCACCGGCCGCGGCGGCTCCGACAAGCCCGACCTGCCGGCCGAATTCTCGAAGGAGCCGTTCGAGCGCGGCACCATCGGCATGGCCCGGACCTCCGATCCGAACAGCGCCAACAGCCAGTTCTTCATCATGTTCGCGCCGGGGCCATTTCTGAACGGCCAATACACGGTCTGGGGCCAGGTGGTCGACGGCATGCAGTACGTCGATCAGCTCGCCAAGGGCGAGCCGCCGCGCCATCCCGACAAGATCATCAAGATGCAGGTCGCAGCCGACGCCGGCCAATGAGCGCCGGCCGAGGCGTCGTCAGTCAGGCAGGCGGCGTTCCAGGTAGTCCTTGAGCGCGACCGCGTTGTTGCGCGCGCTGTCCTTGGCGGCGAAGACCAGGGTCAGGCGGCGGCCGCCTGCCCTTCGGGCGAGATCCTCGATCGCCGGCCCCTGCCCGTCCAGCTCGCGAAAGTAGCGCTCGCGGAACTCCTCCCACTTCTCGGGGTCGTGGGCGAACCATCGGCGCAGCGCCGTGCTCGGCGCCAGGTCTTTGAGCCAGGCATCGAGCCGGAGCGCGTCCCTGGCGAGGCCGCGCGGCCAGATCCGGTCGACGAGCACCCGACAGCCGTCGCCCGCGGCCGGCGGCTCATAGACCCGCTTCAGCGCGATCGCCATGCGACGATGAACAGGCGCCGGAACGGGAACAGCGTGCGGCCGTCCGGCCGCTTTTGATAGGCGGCCCGCAGGCGCTCCTTGTAGTCCGCCTCGAACGCGCAGAGCTCGTTCGCGGCGAGCGCGGCCTGCACCGGCCGCAGCGCCGTGCCGCGCGTCCAGCTCAGCACCGGGTCGTCGCCATCCAGGACCTGCAGGTATTCCGTCTCCCAGATATCGAGGCCGGCCGCCAGCGGTGCCAGGAGATCATAGTAGTGCTGTGGCGCACCGACCGGCTCCCGGGGCAGCAGCGGGCGCAGCCGCTCGGCCCAGGGCCCGGCGTCCGCGACCGCGCGCAGCAGGACGTGGGAGGGCGAGTCGAAATTGCGCGGCATCTGCACCGCCATGACGCCGCCCGGCCGGACGTGACCGAGGAGCTGCGGCAGCAGGCGGGCGTGGCCCGGCAGCCATTGCAGCGCGGCGTTCGAGAACAACAGGTCGACGGGTGCCGCCGGCGTCCATTCGGCGATGTCGCTCTCGACCCAGCTCGCCCGGATGCCGCTCGCGCGCGCCTTGGCGAGCATCGCCGCCGAATTGTCGACGCCCGTCACCTTTGCCTGCGGCCAGCGGTGCACGAGCAGCGCCGTCGAGTTGCCGGGCCCGCAGCCGAGATCCGCAAGCTGCTCCGGGGCGCTCAGCGCCACCACCCGGGCCAGCAGATCGACCGCCGGCCGCGTCCGCTGGTCGCCAAAAGTCAGATAGCGCTCCGGACTCCAGCTCATACGCGCGCGCTCACGCGCTCCTCGGGCGGCGTGCCGATCCCGCCCCGCCGACGGTGCCTCCTGCGGCCTCGGCGATGATCGGCTCCGGGGCCATTCCGCTACTGGGCGCGTCGATGGTAGGGCCGCGCCTGCCGGGACGCAACCGGAGCTCAGCTCGCGGCGTAGGGCGAGACCACGTAGGGCGGGCCGCAGTTCTGGGCGAGGCCGTTGCCGAGCGCCTCGTAACCCTCGCCGGAAGGATCGCCAAACGCCAGGATGCCTGCGACCGGGGCCGCGACCACGACCGAGGCGGCGCAGATGACGGCCTTGAAACCGATCGCGAACGGCGTGCCGATGATGCTGACCGCCCAGCCCGCGGCGGTCGGGCTGGACCTCGCGGGTGCCGGTCTTGTGCCGGCGGTGACCGGCGCCGCGGCCGGTCCGGCGGTGATGGGGGCCGGGGCCGGGCCGAGATAGGTGGGCCCCGAGGTGGATGCGACGGGCGGGCGGGCGGGCTCGGGGGTGCCGGCGCAGGCCGCAAGCGCGAGTGCCAGCGGTACGATCAAGGCTTTCCTAGACATTGGCTTCCCTCCGTTGGTCGTGGCGACTTTTCCGATGCGCCACTGGACCACACTCTTGCATGTGGGGATGCCCGGCCCGGTCGTCATCATCGGCGGCGGACTTAGCCGCTCAAGCGCGCATGCGGGTGCCGCCGGGATCGAAGAACGGGCGCAGGCTCGTCTCCGCCGGATAGCGTTCGCCTGCGATCTCGATCTCGAAGGGCACCTCGCGCAGCCGTGCGGCGGTGACGCCCTCAAAGTCGCGGACCCAGCCCATGCCGATCGCCGCGCCCAGGCTGTGACCGTAGCCGGCCGAGGTCAAAAGCCCGATCCTGGCGCCGTCCATGACGATCGGCTCGTCGTGATGCAGGAGGGGCGCCGGATCCAGGAGCTTGAACTGGACCAGGCGTCTGGTCGGTGTCTTTCCGGCCGCGTCAAGGAGCGCCTCGCGGCCGATGAAGCCGCCCGGCTTGTCGAGGGCGACCGCAAAACGGAGGCCCGCCTCGAAGGGCGTGTCCTCGTCGCCGAGGTCGTGGCCAAAGCTCCGGAACGCTTTCTCCAGGCGGAGCGAGTTCAGGGCGTGGAAGCCCGCGAGCCGGATCTGCTGGCCGGCCTCGGCCAGGATCAGATCGAGCACCGGCCCTGCGAACTCGCTTGCGATGTAGAGCTCGAAACCGAGTTCGCCCACGTAGGAGATCCGCTGCGCGCGCACCAGCGCGTAACCGAGCTCGATCTCTCGCGCCGTCCCGAACGGAAAGGCGTCGTTCGAGAGATCTGATGGGGTCAGGCGGGCGAGCAGCTCGCGGCTCTGCGGTCCCATGAGCCCCAGCACCGCGTAGCCCGAGGTGACGTCGGTGAGGTGAGCGTGCGCAGCGTCCGGAATGTGCCGGCGGAGCCAGTGGAAGTCGCGCGTCTGGGTCGCAGCACCGGTCGTGATCATGAAGCCGTCCGCTGCAAGGCGCGCGACGGTGAGGTCGGCTTCGATGCCGCCCCGCTCGTTCAGCCATTGGGTATAGACGACGCGGCCGGGCTCGACCGCGACGTCGTTGGCCGAGACCCTTTGCAGCACCGCCTCGGCATCACGTCCCTGAAGGAGAAACTTGCCGAACGAGGAGAGATCGAACAGGCCCGCCCGCGTGCGCACGGCCTGGTGCTCGGCGGCCTGGCGCTCGAACCAGGCGGTGCGGCCGTAGCCATGGTCGTAGGCGGGCGTCGTGCCCGGCGGGCCGTACCAGCCCGGGCGCTCCCAGCCGGCGGTCTCGGCAAAACAGGCGCCCTGCGCGGCCAGACGCCCGTGCAGGGGCGAGAGCCTGGCGGGGCGCGCGGTGGCATACTGGCGCGCCGGCCAGTGCATCGCGTAGAGCAGGCCCAGGCCCTCGACCGCGCGGTCGCGAAGGTAGCGGGACGTGCCTTGGAAAGGCTGGACGCGCCGGATGTCGACATCCCAAAGGTCGCTCGGCGGATGGCCCTGGGCGATCCATTCGGCGAGTGCCTTGCCGGCGCCGCCCGCCGACTGGATGCCGATCGAGTTGAAGCCCGCCGCAACGAAGAAGCCCTCGAGCTCCGGGGCCTCCCCGAGGTGATAGCGGTCGTCCGGGGTGAAGCTCTCGGGGCCGCAGAAGAACTTGCGGATGCCGACCGCGGCGAGTGCCGGGATGCGGCGCATCGCGTCCTCGAGGAACGGCATGAAGTGGTCCCAGTCCTCGGGCAGCTCGCCGAACTCGAAGTCGGCCGGGATACCGTCCACGGCCCAGGGCTTGGCTATTGGCTCGAACACCCCGACCAGGAGCTTGCCGGCATCCTCCTTGACGTAGAGGCAGCCGTCCGGATCGCGCAGCACGGGCAGATCTTTGGGCAGGCCCGCCATCGGCTCGGTCAGCACGTAGAAGTGCTCGCAGGCCTGGAGCGGCACGTTGACGCCCGCTATGCGCCCGACTGCGCGGCCCCACATGCCGGCGCAGTTGACCACGACCGCGGCCGCGACCGGCCCTCGTTCGGTCAGCACGCCCGTGACCCGGCCGTTCGCCTGGCTGATGCCGGTGACCTCGCAACCCTCGACGATCGTTGCCCCGGCCATGCGGGCGCCCTTGGCGAGCGCCTGGGTGATGTCGATCGGATTGGCCTGGCCGTCGGTCGTGATGAAGATCGCGCCGACCAGGTCCGCGACGTCGAGCAACGGGTGGCGAGCCTTGGCCTCGGCGGGGCTCAACACCTCGATCGCGAGGCCGAAGGTGCGGCCCATCGAGGCCGCGCGCTTCAATTCGGTGAAGCGCTCGGTGGTGCGGGCGAGCGAGAGGCTGCCGTGCTGGCGAAAGCCGGTCGGCTGGCCGGTCTCGGCCTCGAGCCGGCCGTAGAGCTCGGCCGAATATTTGGCGAGCCGGGTCAGGTTCTCGGTCGCGCGCAGCTGGCCGATCAACCCTGCCGCGTGCCAGGTGGTGCCCGAGGTCAGGCGTTTGCGCTCGAGCAGCAGCACATTCGACCAGCCGAGCCTGGTCAGGTGATAGGCGGCGCTGCACCCGACCACGCCGCCACCGATGATCACGGCTTGTGCGTGGCTCGGCAGATCCATTGGCATCGCCGGCTCCTCCGATCGGGTTCGCGTCTCCTTCCGGATAAGCGGCGGGCGGCGGGGTGTGAAGCCGAAAAGCAGAAGCGGGTCGGCTAGACCGGGGCCGTCGCCGAGGTTGCGCGGTCGGCGCGCGCAGGCTCCAGCGGGTCGGGGCCGAAGCGGTTGGCGCCGCGGACGCCCGCCAGGACGCCCACCTGGATCGCGAGCCAGACCGCTCCCAACAGCGGGATCGCCGCGACCAGCATGAACCAGCCGCTGCGGCCACGATCGTGCAGGCGCTTGATGGTGATGGCGATGCTGGGCATCAGGATCGCCAGATAGACGAGGCCGTCGAACAGAAAAAAGCCAGGCGCGGCCTGGGATCGGATCGCGATCTCGGCGAGCAGCTCGGCGCCGAGCAGAGGCAAGGACGCGAGCCAATACTGTCGGCGGTCGAGCCTGCCGCCGGAGGAGAGGTAGAGGTCGCGCCAATCCATGGCCGTCTTCGCTCGTTCGTGCGCCGGGCCCCATCATCCGCCGGGCCACCGGCATGATGGCAGATCCATGCTAGAGCGAGCTTAAGGCACTGCCCCGAACCCGCCGCCGGCGGCGATGCGGCTCAGAGCGGGCGTCTGGCGCAGGCGTCGTAGGTCTGGGCCCAGGGGCGCAGGCGTTCGAAGGCGGCACTCGCTGCCAGCACGTCGCCGTCGGCGTAGCGCCGGCCGATGATCTGCATGCCGACCGGCATGCCGTCGATCATGCCGGCGGGGATCGAGGCTGCCGGATTGCCCGAGAAGTTGATCAGATAGGTCAGGCACCAGCCGATCAGCGGGTCGACCGCCTCGCCGTCGATCTCGCTTGGGCCGATCGTGTCGCCGTCGCTCGCGTTGGCGACCGGCAGGCTGGCGAGCGTCGGCGTCACCAGCAGGTCGTAGTCGGCGAGCACCTTCGAGATCGCGCCATAGATCTCGGAGCGGGTCGCCTGATCGTTGAAGAAGTCGAGCGCCGACATGCCGTAGCCGCGATCGATCCAGTGCAGATACTGGGGCGGAAAGTCGTCCTTGTGGTCGCGCAGCAGGTCGACCCCGTTGGCTTTGAAGATCTCGAAGGTCTGAACGTTCAGGGGCGTGATCAGGCGGCACCAGAGGTCGCTGAGCTCACGCTGCGGCCGCTTGATCCCGACCGTGACCTCCTCGACCGCCGCCCCCGCCGCCTCGAAGGCGCGGACCGCCTTGGCGACCGTCTCGGCGATCTGGCGATCGACCGGAAAGACGTCGAAGTTCGGGCTGTAGGCGATCTTCCAGCCCTTGATCGAGCCGCGGGTCGCGAGCGTGAAATCGACCTGCTCATCGAGGCTGAACGGATCGCGCGCGTCATAGCCCGCGAGTGCCGTGAGGGCGAGCGCCGCATCCTCGACCGTGCGGGTGATCGGGCCCTCGAACAAGAAGGGCGTCGTGCCGCCGAAGGCGTTGGCGCCGGCGAAGAAGGGCACCCTGCCGAATGACGGCTTGTAGCCGTAGACCCCGCACCAGGACGCCGGGATCCGGATCGAGCCGCCGCCGTCGGTGCCCTCTGCGAACGGCAACAGGCCGTCGGCGACCGCGGCAGCACTGCCGCCCGAGGAGCCGCCGGTGTTCTTGGTGAGATCGAAGGGATTGCGCGACGGCCCGAACAGCGGATTGTCGCAGGTGCCGCGAAAGCCCATGACCGGGCTGTTGGTCTTGCCGAGCAGGATCGCGCCCGCCTGCTCGATCCGCTCGGCGAAGGCGCAGTAGAAGTCGGGCACAAAGTCCTTGAGCGCGCGCACGCCGCCGAAGGTGCTGGGCCAGCCGGGCTTGAAGTCGAACAAGTCCTTGATCGCGGTCGGCACGCCGTGCAGGGGACCGAGGGCGGAGCCCGACATCAGCGCCTGCTCGGCGCCCCGGGCGCGTGCGCGGGCGTCCTCGAAGCCGAGGTAGACCAGTGCGTTCAGGCTCGGGTTGCGGGCCTCGATCCGGGCGATGAACGCATCCACGACCTCGACCGGCGACAGATCGCGCCGCCGGATGCGCAGTGCCAGATTTGCCGCCGACAGCCGCGCGAGCTCATCCGACAGGGTCATTGGTCCTCCCTCGATCCTCGTCATGGCGGTCGCCGCAAGGAACTGAGGCCAGACTAGTTATTCGCACCTCGGCGGCCAAGTCGAAAGCCGGGCCCGCGCGGGCGGCTTGTCAAGCTCCGATTTCGTGTCAGGTTTGCATGAGCCAGTTGCCAACGACCAACGGGGGAGACCGGGATGATCCGGCCGACAGTGATGAGATCGACGATCCTGACGCTATCGACCATGGCTGCGGGCGGCCTGCTGCTGGCGACCGTCGCGCTCGCCGCCGAGCCGCAGCCGGTGTGGGAGGCCAAGGGCCTGGATGCGCCGGAGTCGGCCCTGCCGGACCCGGGCGCCGGCGTCATCTACGTCTCCAACATCGACGGCCAGCCGCTCGATGCCGACGGCAACGGCTACATCGCCAAGCTGTCCTCCGACGGCAAGATCCTCGACCAGCACTGGGTGACCGGCCTGAACGCGCCCAAGGGCCTGGCGCTTCACGAGGGCAGGCTCTACGCCGCGGACATCGACAAACTGGTCGTGGTCGAGACTGCGAGCGGCAAGGTCGTCGCGACCTACGATGCGCCGGGGGCCGTCTTCCTGAACGACGTGACCGCCGCCGCCGACGGCCGGATCTTCGTCTCCGACATGGCCAAGAACACGATCTGGCTGCTCGACGGGGATCGGTTCGAGATCTGGCTCGACAGCCCGGCGCTCGAGAACCCGAACGGCCTGATTGCCGAGCCGGACCGGCTGCTGGTCGCCGCCTGGGGCAAGATGAAGGAGGACATGTCGACCGACGTGCCGGGCCATCTCAAGGCGGTCGACTACAAGACCAAGGCGATCACCGATCTCGGCGACCAGCCGGTCGGCAATCTCGACGGCCTGGAAAGCGATGGCAAAGGCGGCTATCTGGCGACCGACTGGGTCAAGGGCGCCCTCCTGCGGCTCGACGCCAGCGGCAAGGCCCAGATGCTGATGGACCTGAACCAGGGCAGCGCCGATCTCCACTACGACCCGAGCACGCAGCTGGCGATCATCCCGATGATGGTCGACAACGCCGTGGTCGCCTACAAGGTCGAGTGAGCGCGGCGCTGCGCCCTTGCGCCGCGGGCGAGAGCCGGCCGGCCTGTGGGGCTTGGCCGGCTCACGTTTTTTTGAGCAGGGCCGTGCAAGCTCACGCGCACGACGGGGCGGCGGGGCGGCGTCCGCGCCGACGGCGGGCGCGACAGCGGCGGTGGGCCTGAAGGGCCATGGACCTGAAGGAAGAGGCGATCCTCGGGGCGGCGATCGGGTCGCACTGGTACTATGTCGCCAAGGGCCGGGCGCTGTGCGCCATGCTCGGCGGGATCCGCGTGCCCGAGGTCCTCGACGTCGGCGCGGGCTCGGGCGTGTTCTCGCGCCAATTGCTCGATGCCGGGGTCTGCGAGCGGGCGCTGTGCGTCGATCCCGGCTACCCCGAGGAGCGCATCGAGCGCTACCGCGGCCATGAGATCGAGTTCGCGCGCTCGGTCGAGCGCGTCTCCCAGGGCCTGCTCTTGATGATGGACGTGCTCGAGCACGTCGACGACGACGTCGACCTGCTGCGCAGCTACGCGCTGCGGATGCCGGACGACGGCCGGGTGCTGATCACGGTGCCGGCCTTTCGGTCCCTGTGGTCCGGGCACGACGTGTTCCTCGAGCACCGGCGCCGCTATACTTGCGCGCAGCTCGAGGCCGTGGTCCGGGCTGCCGGACTGCAGGTCGTGCGCAGCCGCTACTTCTTCGGCCTGCTGTTGCCGGCAGTGGCCGCCCTGCGCCTGCGCGACCGGCGGCGACTGCACGCCGGCGAGCTCGAGGCGAGGAGCGCGTTGCGGACCTATCCGGCGCCCGTCAACCGCCTCCTGACCCTGATCCACGACCTCGAGCGGGCATTCCTGTTCCCGCTCAACCGGCTGGCCGGCCTCTCGATCTTCTGTCTCGCCCGCCGCCCGTGACCCCGTCAGGGCCGCTCGCCGCGGCGCAGGCGAAGCTCGATGGCATCGATGCAGGGCAACAGATCGGCGATCGTGTCGACCACGTAGTGGGCGCCGGACTGCAGCATGCGCTGATAGGCACGCTCGCGCAGCGCTTCCTGCTCCTTGGCCGGCAGCGCCTGCCAGTCGGCGAGCGAGAGGCCGACCTCGTTGCCGCTGACCGCGAGGCCCACCGACCACATGCCGGCGTTGAGGCCTTCCTCGACGCCCGGGATGGTGTCGTCGACCTTGACGCAGGCGGCGACGCAGTCGACCCCGAGGTTGATCGCGTTCTGCAGGCACATGAAGGGATAGGGCCGCCCGGCCGGCATCTCGGAGGCGGAGACGGTCGAATCCGGCTTATACCCCTGGCGGGCGGCATCGCGCAGGTTGATCGCGGTCATCTCGGTGGTGTAGCCCGTGGTCGAGCCGATCTTGATCCGCCGCTGGCGCAGCGCCGCGACCGTCTCGAGCGCGCCCGGGATTAGGTCGCTGTAGGTCGAGAGGCATTCCAGCTGCAGGGGCACGAAGGCCTGGAACATGGCCTCGACATCATCGTCGGTGGGCAGCCGGCCGTGGGTCTCCTGCCACCGCTTGCGGACCGCGTCGAGCTCGGTGATCTTTTGGATGTGGACCCGCTTGTGGGCGCCCATCGGGACCCGCGCTTCGGCCACACTGATCGGCACCCCCTGCCGGCGGAAGACCTCGACGAACACCACCGCCGGCGCCACGCAGCCGAAGTCCATGGTGGTGCCGGCCCAATCGAGCAGCACCGCCTGCACCTGGCCCCGGTAGACGCGCGCGTAGGAGAAATCGTAGATCTGGCTCATGGTCTGTTCCTCGCTCGAAGTTCGTGATGGGTCACGCTGCCGCCGGCCGGCCGTCGGCGACCCCCATCCCGGCGAGGGTCCGGCGGATCGCATCCAGCGCGCCTTGCATTTCGGGGGCTCCGAGGCGGCCGATGCAGCCGATCCGGAAGGAGGGGGCGACGGTCAGCTTGCCCGGATAGATGACGAAGCCCTGGGCGCGCAGACGCTCGTAGAAGTCCTCGAAGACGAAGCGCGGGTCGGCCGGCATCGCGAAGGTCACGATGATCGGGGCCTGCAGATGCTCGGGCAGCAGCGTTTTGAAACCCAGCTCGCGCATGCCCGCGACCAGCAGCCGGCAGTTCTCCCGGTAGCGCCGGCCGCGGCCTTCGGTGCCGCCCTCGGCCGCGTGCTCGGCCAGCGCCCGATCGAAGGCGGCGAGCACATGGGTGGGCGGCGTGAAGCGCCATTGGCCGGTACGCTCCATGCTCGCCCACTGGTCGTGGAGATCGAGCGAAAGACTGGGCGCATTGCCCGCCGCCGCTGCGAGCGCCGCCTCGCGGACGAGCGCGAAGCCGACCCCGGGCACGCCTTCCAGACACTTGTTGGCCGAGGCCGCGAGCCCATCGAAGGGCACCTCCCGCGCATCCAGCGGCAGCGCCCCGAAGGCGCTCATGGCATCGATCAGCAGCCGCCGGCCGTGGCGCGCGGTGACCTTCGCGAGCCTCTCGATCGGGTTCAGGATGCCTGAAGTGGTCTCGCAGTGGACGGCGGCGACATGGCTGATCGCGGGGTCGGCGGCCAGCATGCGATCGAGTGCGGCCGGATCGTTCGGGACATCCTCCGGCGTCTCCAGGGTGACCACCGCGCGCCGCTGATAGCCCGCGATCTTGACCATGCGCTGGCCGTAGGCGCCGTTGAGGAGCACCAATAGCTTGCCGGCCTGAGGCACGAGCGTGCCGAGCAGCGCCTCGACCACGAAGGTGCCGCTGCCCTGGAGCGGCACCGCGACGTGGCTGCCCCCGGCGCCGGCGAGCTCGACCAGGCGCGCCCGCACTCTGGCGTTGAGGGCGATGAAGTCGCGATCGCGCGAGCCCCAGTCGCGCAGCATCGCCCGCTTGACCGTCATCGACGTGGTCAAGGGGCCTGGCGTCAGCAGGTAGGGCTCATCAGGCGTGCCGGCCACCTCGGAGCTCCGGTTGGATCCGATTGCGGCTGCCATTTGTGGCGATCGCCTTCTATAAATCAAATGCATAGTTCTGATAATACTATAAGATAGAATTATGAACTTCACGCAGCTTCGCGCCTTCCACGCGGTCGCGAGCGAGGGCAGCTTCACGCGTGCCGCGCTGCGGCTGCGGATCAGCCAACCGGCAGTCACGGTGCAGGTCCGAGCCCTCGAGCAGGGCTATGGCGTCGCCCTGTTCCGCCGGCTCGGCCAGCGGATCGAGCTCACCGAGTTCGGCCGCGACCTTTGGCAGCGCAGCCGGCGCGTGTTCGCCGAGCTCGACGACCTCGAGGAGCTCCTGACCGCGGCCGGCGAGCTCCGGGTCGGCCGGCTCGAGATCGGCGCCGACGGGCCGTTTTCGGTGATGGACCTGGTGGCGGCCTTCATCGCCCGCTATCCGGGCGTGCGGGTCGCCGTCCGGATCGGCAACGCGACCCGGGTGCTCGCGGATCTGCGCGAGGCGCGCACCGACCTCGCGGTCTTGAACCTCACCCCGCCCGCGGGCGAGCTCCACAGCCAGGCGCTCTACCGCGACCGGATCGTGGCCTTCGCGCCGTCGGCGCATCCCCTCGCGGCGCGCCCCCGGCTCGAGCTCGCCGAGCTGGCGGCGGCAGCTTTGATCCTGCGCGAGCCGGGCTCGGCGACCCGGGCCCTGCTGCTGGCGGCATTCGAGCGGGCGGGCCTTTCGCCGCGGGTGGCGCTCGAGCTTGGCTCGCGCGAGGCGGTCCGCGAGGCGGTGCTGGCGGGACTCGGCGTCGGTGCGGTGTTCGAGCGCGAACTGGTCGCCGATCCGCGCCTTTGCGCGCTCGCCATCGCGGGCGCCGATCTCGCCGCGACCGTGTCGCTTGCCTGTCTGCCGGAGCGACGCGAGCTGCGCGCGGTCCAGGCATTTTTCGCGCTCGCCACCGCCACCTTGCAACACGAGAGCCGCTGAGACGCCGGCGGATGGCCCCGATCAGCTGCCCGCTTCGGGGCTCACGGCTTGGTCAGGCCGCGTTCGCCAGTTGCCGGGGCTCTTTGAAGTCGAGCGTGACCGTGAGCCCGGGCTGGTTGTCGCCGAGCACGAGCTTCGCCCCGTGCAGCTTGGCGACCGCGTTGACCAGGCTGAGGCCGAGGCCGTTGCCCGGGGTCGAGCGGGTGGCGTCGAGCCGGACGAAGCGCTCGAGCACGCGCTCGCGCTCCGCCGCGGGGATGCCGGGCCCGGTATCGGCGACCGTGATCGCGAGGCCGCCCGGCGGCCGCTCGACGCTGAGGCGCACGCGGCCGCCCGCGGGCGTGTACTTGATCGCATTGTCGAGCAGGTTGGCCACCGCCTGCGCCAGCAGATGGTGGTTCGCCCGCACCCAGGCATCCGCCGGGCAGTGGCGCTCGAAGGTCACGTCCTGGTCCTCGGCCAGCGGCTCGTACAGCTCGGCCAGGTCACGGGTCAGCTTGGCGAGGTCGACCGGCTCGAACCCGGCCCAATCGCTGCCGGCCTCGGCGCGCGCGATCTCGAGCAGCGCGTTGAAGGTGCCGATCATGGTCTCGGCGTCGACCAGGGTCTGCTCGAGCACGACCCGCGATTCGGCGCGGTCCGGCTCGCCCATCAGCGCGAGCTCGATCCGGCTGCGCAGGCGCGAGAGCGGCGTCCGCAGATCGTGCGCGACGTTGTCGGTCACCTGGCGCATGCCCTGGAGCAGGCGCTCGATCTGGTCGAGCATGGCGTTCAGGTTGGCGGCCAGCTGGTCGAACTCGTCGCGCGTGCCGCTGAGCGCGATGCGCTGGCCGAGCTCGCCCGCCATGATCTGGCGCGTGGTCCGGTTGATCGCATCGACCCGGCCGAGCATGCCGCGGCTGATCGCAAAGCCGCCGGCGAGGCCGAGCAGCAAGGTCAGCGCCAGCCCCCAGCCGATCGCCTGCTTGATCAGCGACTGGATCTGCAGGCGGTCCTCGACCTCGCGCCCGACCAGGAGCCGGAAATCGCCCTCGAGGCTGAAGCTTGCGGCATGCGCCCGCCGGCGTTCGAAGGTGTCGCCGGTCGGCACCTGGACGCTGAAGTCGAGCCAGCCGCCGGTATCGGGGTCGGCGTCCGGCCAGCGATCGAGGTTGCCGGCGATCCGCTGGCCGAGCGGATCGGTCAGCAGATAGACGCTGGCGCGGTGCGGCTGCGCGGCGCTGCGTCGCTCGATCACCTGCCGCAGACCCCCCAGGCCCTGGGCGCGATACTGATCGGCGAGACCCGCGATCTCGGCCTGGATGGTATCGGCGGTCTGGCGTTCCATGACGCCGGCGGTGGCAACGTAGAGGAAGCCCAACAGCGCGAGCGCCGAGACCCCGAACAGGGCCAGATAGATCAGGGCCCAGCGGAAGGTGGAGGTCTCAAGCAGCCGTTTCAGGCGCACGCAGACAATATCCGGCGCCGCGCACGGTGTGGATCAACGGCTGCTCGAAGCCGCGATCGACCTTCTGGCGCAGGCGGCTGATGTGCACGTCGATGACGTTGGTCTGGGGGTCGAAGTGGTAGTCCCAGACGGTTTCCAGGAGCATGGTCCGGGTCATCACCCGGCCGGGATGGCGGAGCAGGGTCTCGAGCAGCTGGAACTCGCGCGGTTGCAGATCGATCACCTTGCCAGCCCGGGTCACCTTGCGGGTCAACAGATCGAGCTCGAGGTCGGCGACCCTGAGGCGCGTCGCGACCGGGGCCGCGGTCTGGCGGCGGCCGAGGTTCTCGACGCGCGCCAAAAGCTCGGAGAAGGCGTAGGGCTTGACCAGGTAGTCGTCGCCGCCGGCGCGCAGGCCCTTGACCCGGTCGTCGACCTCGCCCAGCGCCGAGAGGAACAGGACCGGCGTCGAGTGGCCGGTCGCGCGCAGATGCCGGACCAGGCTCAGGCCGTCGAGACCCGGCAGCATGCGGTCGACGATCAGCACGTCCCACTCGCCGGTCGCGGCCTGCAGCAGCCCGTCGCGACCGTCGCGGACGAGCTCGGCGCCGTGCCCGCTCTCGCGCAGGCCCTTGCACAGATACTCGCCGGCCTCGGCGTCGTCCTCGATGATCAGGATGCGCATGGCGCTCATATAGTCGGCCCTTCGGGCGGAGACAGCAGTGGCGATCATGGCGTAGCGATCCTTGGCGTAGCGCTCCCGGGGGCAGCGATCGGTGCGGCCGCGATCGCCCGGCCGGGCGCCGCACCGGCGAGCGCCGCCTCGATCGCCGGCAGGGCCGCGCGCAGGCCGGCGCGTTCGGCCTGGGCGCGCAACGCCTGCAGGCGCTCGGCCGCGGCTGCGTCCCGGCAGCCGCGGCCCCAGCTCGCCAGCGCGCGCCCGCGCGCGATGATGAAGTCCGCCCAGGGCAGCGGCTCGGGACGGGTATAGTCCTCAATCGCCGTGGCGTAGCGCTCGGCCGCGTCCCAGTCGCCGGCGTTCACGGCCGCCTCGATCGCCGTCTGGTAGAACAGCTGGTAATTGTGGCTCACCGCCTCGCCCGCAACCAGCAGCGCCTCGCCCGCCGCGAGCGACGCAAGGCGCTCCTCATCATCGTCGGTATGCAGCGAGAGCCAGCCCAAAGCCGCCGGACCCCAAAAGGCCATGCCCGTTTCCCGGCTGATCGCCACGGCGTCCCTGAACAGGCTGAGCGCGGCGCTGCGACGCCCGCAGCTCGCCTCGATCGCGCCCAGGTAAGTGAGCCCCTCGGCCTCAAAGCGGCGAGCGCCGAGCTGGCGCGCGAGCGTGATCGAACGCTCGACGTTTTCCCTTGCGTCGGCGAGCTCGCCGCGCTCGGCCTGGCTGAGGAAGACGATGTGGCGGGCGACCATCTCGGCGCGCTGGTGACCGACCCGGTGCGCCGCCTCGACCGCGTTCAGCGCCTCCTGCAGCGCCTCCTGAGTATCGGCGGCGTACAGCCGGGCGAATGCCGCCATCGACCGGTTCGCCACTTCGATACGGCCGAGTCCGTGCTGGCGGCAAAGCTCGACACAGCTTCGAAAAGCCCGCCCCGCCGAGAGCATCCGCCCGCGCACGTACTCGGCATCGCCGAGCCCGCCCAGCGCCTGGGCTTCCAACTCGGGCGAGCCGCAGCGGCGCGCGAGCTCAAGGCTCTGCCGGTGCTCCTGCAGGCATTCCTCGATCCGCCCGCGCGGAAAATAGAGATTGCCGCGCAGGAAATGGATGCGGGCGAGTTCCGCCACCAGGGCGTGGCGCTCGGCAAGGTCTTGGGCGCGCTCCAGATCGGCGAAGGCGCCGTCCAGGTCCTCGGTGACCCGCTTGGCCGCCGCGAGCCCGATCCAGGCGCGGCAGGCCGCGCGCTCGTCGTCGCCGGCGGCCGCGAGCGCCGCCTCGTAGGCCGCGCGGGACGCCGCCATGACCCCGAGATCATGCCAGAGCTCGCCCTGCAGGCAGGTCAACGCCGAGCGATCGGCGGCCTCGGTCGCGAGCGCCAGGCCGCGCTCGACCAGCGCCTGCGCCGGCTCGTAGTGATAGACCGCCGCCCGGCTCTTCGCGGCCGCGAGGTAAGCGCTGGCAGCCGCCGCATCCTCGGCCCGGTCCAGGTGCTCGGCGTACAGCACCGGGTCGCGACCCTCGAACCGTCCCGCCGCCCGGCGGTGCAGCGTGCGGCGGCTGGCCTTGAGCAGCGTGTCGTAGACGGCGTCCCGGATCAGGGCGTGTGCGAACAGGAAATCGTCGCCCTCGGGGCGCACCAGCAGCTGCTCGACCAGCCGCCGGCAATCGTAGTCCGAACGCTCGATCAGGTGCCGGAGCGCCGCCAGCGAGAAGCGCTGGCCGAAGATCGCGGCCGCGGTCAGGGCCTGCTTGTCGGTCGGCTCGAGCTGGTCCATGCGCGCCTGGACCAGGCTCTGCACCGAGCCCGGGACGCCGGATTCGGCGCGCTCCTCGGCATGGCGCAGGAGCTGCTCGAGGAACAGCGGATTGCCCTCCGCCCGCTCCAGACAGCGGCGTGCGAATACGCTGCTCGCCTCCAGATATGGCCCGGCGAGCTGCTCGGCCTCTTTCGGGCGGAGCGGCCCGAGGTCGATCGTCAGCAGCGCGGCGCCGGCGATCGCCGCCCGCCAGGCCGGGTCGAGGGGGTCGCCCTCGACCCGCGACGTCATGACCAGGAGTGCGGGCGCGCCCGCGACCGTTCGGGCGAGGCTCGCCAGCTGCTCGAGGGTCTGCGCGATCGGCCCAGTGCAGGTCCTCGACCACCAGCAGGCGCGGCCGGCGCGCGCTCGCATTCGCCACCAGCTGGGCGACCGTCTCCCGCCGGCCCCGCTGGCGGCGCTGGTGGTCCATGGCGTCGTAGAGCGTGTGCAGCTCGACGGGCTGCGGCAGATCGAGCAGGTCGTTGAGATAGACCCGGTCCTCGTCCGCGACCAGGCCTTCGCCGCCGCGCGCGCCGCCGCTGGCAGCGTCGCCGCCGGGCCCTTCAAGGAGGCTGCGGACGAGCGCGCCGATCGCGTCTTGGCCGGCGCCGGTGCCGAAGTCGAGCACTAGGCCGACATGACAGGCAAAGCCCAGCGCCTCGGCGTGGCGGCGGAACTCCTCGTTGAGCCGGGTCTTGCCGATCCCGGCGCTGCCGCGCAGGTAGACCGCCTGGCCGGCGCCGCTCTCACGGCAGGCCTCGAGCACGCCTTTGAACTGGGCGAGCTCGGCGCGCCGGCCGACGAACGGGCGCCGGGCCGTCGACCCGGGCTCGGCGATCGCGGTCAGCAGCCAGGCCGTGACCGGCGTAGCCAGCCCCTTGACCTCGAGCTCGCCGCGCTCGGCGCAGGCGAAGCCCTCCGGCAGCTGCCGGCGGACCGCGTCCGAGATCAGGATCTCGTTGCTGCCGGCGCGCTCGGTCAGGCGCGCGGCCAGGTTCACCGAATCGCCCGTGACCGTGTATTCACGGTAGGCATCGCTGCCGGTGCCGCTCGCCACCACCTGGCCGCTCGCGATCCCGATGTGGACGCCGAGCTCGCGGCCAAGCTCGCGGCTCAGCGCCGGCAGCGCGGCGCGGATCGCGAGCGCGGCGCGGGCCGCCCGCACCGGGTCGTTGCCGTGCGCGACCGGCGCCCCGAACACGGCCATGACGCAATCGCCGATGTGCTTGTCGACGCTGCCGCCGAACTCCCCGATCAGCCGGTCGGCGCAGGCGAAGAAACCGCCGAGCAGGCCGTGCACCTCCTCCGCGTCGAGCTCGCTCGCGAGCCGGGTATAGCCGACCAGGTCGACGAACAGCACGCTCACCTGGCGCCGCTCGCCCGCACTCGGCGCGACCGGCGCGACGGCGGCGGCAGGGGGCCCGGCGGTGGCGGCCGGCAGCCGCGCGCCGCAGGCGGCGCAGAACTTGTGGCCGGCCGGCGCCGGCGCGCCGCAGTCCGGACAGGCAGACGCCAGCCGGCTCCCGCATCCGGCACAGAAATGGGCACCTTGCGGCCCATCGAAGCCGCAGCTCGGACAGCGCACGACCAGCCCCGCTCGCAGCGCAAAGACGGCCGTTATCGCATCGTCGCGGCGCCCTGTCGATCGCGGGCCGCCGACTACCGCCGGCACGAACGAGGGGCCGGCGGCACGCTGCCGCCGGCCCTCCCATCCGCGTTGCTCCTCGAACCGGTCAGGCGCGCGCCAGCCGGATCGCGACGAAGCGGTCCTGGCCCTCGCGCTTGATCAGCAGGAGGATCGTCTCGTCGCCGCGCTCGGCGGCCGTCCGCACCGCGTCGGCCACCGCCTTGGGATCGGTGACCTGCTTGCGGTCGGCCTCGACGATCACGTCACCCGGCTGCAGGCCCTTCTCGGCGGCCGGGCTGCCCGCCTGCACGTCGGTCACGACCACGCCCTCGGCGCTGTCCGGCAGATTGAGCGACTGCCGCGCCTCGGGGGTGAGCTTCGCGAGCATGACCCCGAGCTTGGGGGTATCGGTCTGATCGCCCGGCTGCTCGGCCTTGGCGACGACCTGATCCTCGCCCGGCATCTGGCCGATCTCGACCTTGAGGGTCTTCTCGCCGTTGTCGCGCCAGACAACGACGCTGGCGGCGTTGCCGGCCTTGGTGTCGGCGACCATGCGGGTCAGATCGGTCACCTTGCCGACCGGCTTGCCGTCGTACTTGAGGATCACGTCGCCGCGCTTGAAGCCGGCCTTGGCGGCCGGGCTGTCGTCGCTGACCTCGGCGACCACGGCACCCTTGGTGTCGTGCAGGCCCAGACCCTGGGCCAGATCCTCGTCGATCCCCTGGATGTGGACGCCGAGCCAGCCGCGCTGGACGACGCCGTTCTCCTCGAGGTCGGCGACGATCTCCTTGACCTCGTTCGACGGGATCGCGAAGCCGATGCCGACGTTGCCGCCGCTCGGGCTGTGGATCAGGCTGTTGACGCCGATCACCTCGCCCGCGAGGTTAAAGGTCGGGCCGCCGGAATTGCCGCGGTTGATCGGCGCGTCGATCTGCAGGAAGTCGTCGTAGCGGCCGACGCCGATCACGCGGTCCTTGGCCGAGACGATGCCGGCGGTGACGGTGCCGCCGAGGCCGAACGGGCTGCCGATCGCGATCACCGGGTCACCGACCCGGACCTTGTCGGAGTCCGCGAGCTTGACCGGGTGCAGATCGGCGCCCTCGGGGTCGACCTTGACCAGCGCGAGATCGGTGTCCTTGTCCTTGCCGACGACCTTGCCCTTGAGCTCCTTGCCGTCCTGCAAGGTCACGGTGACCTCGGAGGCGCCGTCGACCACGTGATAGTTGGTGACGATCCGGCCGGTGGTGTCGATGACGAAGCCCGAGCCCATCGCGACCTCAGGCTCGGCGTTGGGCGGCGTCGGCATGCCGAACTGCGGCATCCCCTGCTCGCCGAAGAAGCGCTGCATGAAGCGCCGCATCATCTCGTCGTTGGGGCCGTTCTGGCCCTCGTCGCCGTAGTAGTGGAACTCCCGCGGCTGCGGCTGATCGGCCACCGGCTCGTTGTTGCCGCTGTGGGTCACGGTGATCGCGACCACGCTCGGCATGACCTGCTCGATCAGGTCGGCATAGCCCGCCCAGGGCGCGGCCGCGGTGGCCGCCGTGGTCGCCGCGACCGCGACCGTCGACTGGCTCGAGTTCAGGCCGACCATCAGCCCGATCGCGGCCGCCGAGGAGAGCGCGAGCGCCGCGACGCGCAGCGGCCTCCGGCCCCGGCCAGCCGTCTTGTCCGTGGATTGGTGCAAAGCCATCGCCATCATCTCCTCTTGATCTCGGGTGCTGGCAGCGGCCAGCGGGCGCCCGGGTCAGGCGTTGTGGGTGTCCGGGAAGTAGCGATTGGAGATGACCACGGTCTTTCTGTTAGATGAAATCTTCGTCATCTTGGATGAATGCCGCGGTCCGCCTTTCGATTGCAGGGCTGCCGCGAGCAGCGGCACCCGGGGCTCAGGCGGCGTCCGAGGCGTCCAGGACCCTGCCGCCGTGCCGCGCCCAGGCGGCGGCCACTTCGCGAAGATAGGCGCTGCGGAAGCGCTCGGCGCTGAAGGCCTGCGCGTTGGCGCGGCAGTCTTCGGCGGCGATCGCCTGGCCCTCGTTCTCGAAGCGCAGGACCGCGGCCGCGATCGCCGGCGCGGTCTGGGTCTCGAAGAACAGCCCGGTCGGGCGCGCCTGGTCGAGGCCGCGCACGGTCTCGAGGGCGCCGCCGCCGGCGAAGGCGATCACCGGCGTGCCCGCCGCCTGGGCCTCGACCGGCGTGATGCCGAAGTCTTCCTCGGCGGCGAAGATCAGCGCCTTGGCGGCGCTCATGTGGTGCTGCAGGCTGGCGGCGCTCTGGAAGCCGAGCAGGGTCACGTTGGCGCCCGCGCTCGCCTGCGCGCGCTTGCGCCCGGCGCCCTCGCCGATCACCACCAGCCGCTGCCGGCCGAGCGCCCGGAAGGCCTCGACGATCGTCTCGGCGTGCTTGTAGGGCGCAAAGCGGGAGACCGCGAGGTAGTAGTCCTCCTTGGCGGTCCGGCGCGCAAAGCTGGCGACGTCGACCGGCGGGTGGACGATGGCGCAGGGTCGCCGGTAGATCTTGTCGATCCGGCGCGCGATGAAGGCGGAGTTGGCGATGAAGTGGTCGACCGGGTTCGCCGTGCGGGCGTCCCAGAGGCGGAGATAGTGCAGGACACCGCGGGCGAGCGCCCCGCGCAGGCCGCGCTCGAGGCCGCTCTGGCGCAGGTACTGGTGCTGATACTCCCAGCCGTAGCGCATCGGCGCGTGGAGGTAGGCGACGTGCAGCTGACCCGGGCCGGTCAGCACGCCCTTGGCGAAGGCATGGCTCGAGGACAACACCAGATCGTAGTCCTGGAGGTCGAACTGCTCGATCGCGAGCGGCATCAGCGGCAGGTAGGCGCGAAACCGGCGCCTCGCGAACGGCAGGCGCTGCAAAAACGAGGTCCTGACCTCGCGCCCGCCGAGAAAGCCGCGCTGCTCGGGCGGCATGAAATCGACCAGGGTGAACAGGTCGGCGTCCGGAAAGCAGGCGAGGATCTCCGCTACCACCCGCTCGGAGCCGTAGAAGGTCTCCAGCCAGTCGTGGACCAGGGCGACCCGTGCCGGCCGTCCGGCCGGCGTCAGCAGCTGGCAGCCGGCCATGGCTCAGGGCCGGCCGTCACCGGCGGCTCCTCCAGAGCCAGCCAACGCTGCTCGGCGGCCGCGAGCACGCCCTGGAGCCCGGCCAGGCGCGAGGTGCGCCGCTCGAAGCCCGCGGGGTCGCGGGCAAACAGGTCCGGGTTGCCGAGCTCGCGCTCGAGCCCGGCGATCTCGGCCGCGAGCGCCTCGATCTCGGCGATCACGCGGGCCAGCTCGCGCTGCCGCCGGCTTTCCAGCCGTGCCCGGCCAGGCCCGGCCCTGGCCTTCGGCGCCGGCTGCGACGGGAGGGGCGATGCTGCCGCGGGCGGCCGCTGGCGCGCGTAGTCGCTGTAGCCGCCGGCATATTCCTGGACCCGGCCGCCGCCCTCGAAGGCTATCACGCTGGTCACGAGGCGGTCGAGGAAATCCCGGTCGTGGCTGACCAGCAGGAGGGTGCCCGCGAACTCGGCCAGGATCTCCTGCAGCAGGTCGAGGGTGTCCATGTCGAGATCGTTGGTCGGCTCGTCGAGCGCCAGAAGATTTGCCGGCCGCGCCAGCTGGCGGGCGAGCAGGAGGCGGTTGCGCTCGCCGCCGGAGAGCGCCCGGATCGGGGTCCGCGCCTGCTCCGGACGGAACAGGAAATCGCGCAGATAGCCGACCACGTGGCGAAAGCGGCCCTGGACCATGACCTGATCGCCGCCATCGGGGCAGAGCATCTGCCAGGGCGTGACGTCGAGATCCAGGCTCGCGCGGCGCTGATCGACGTGGCCGACCGACAGCCCGACGCCGAGACGGACGCGACCCTCGTCGGGGGCGAGCTGGCCGGTCAAAAGGCGCAACAGCGTGGTCTTGCCGGCGCCGTTCGGGCCGATGATCCCGACCCGGTCGCCGCGCAGGATCCGGGCCGAGAAACACTCGACGATGAGGCGGTCGCCGAACCGCTTGGCGATGGCCTCGGCCTCGATCACCAGGCGGCCGCCGGCCGGGTCGGTGGCGGCGGCGAGCTTGACGGAGCCCACCGGCGCTGTGCGCCGGGCGCGCTCCTGGCGCAGCGTCTGCAGCCGGCGCAGGCGGCCCTGGTTGCGCTTGCGGCGCGCCGTGATGCCATGGTGCGACCAGTCGGTCTCGAGCGCGATCCGCTTGTCCAGGCGGCCGAGCGCCGCCTCCTCGTCGGCCAGCACCGCCTCCGACCAGGCATCGAAGGCCGCGAAGCCCTGGCCCAAAATCCTGAGCTCACCGCGGTCCAGCCACCAGATCGTGCGCGAGAGGGCGGCAAGGAAGGCACGGTCGTGGCTGACCAGCACGAGGCCGCCGCGGAAGCCGGCCAGATCCTGCTCGAGGTGGAGCGTGGTCGGAAGGTCGAGATGGTTGGTCGGCTCGTCGAGCAGCAAAACGTCCGGATCGCCCACCAGCGCCTGCGCGAGGGCGACGCGCCGCGCCTCGCCGCCGGACAGCGTGCCCACCGGGCGCGCCGGGTCGACCGCCAGGCGCTCGAGCAGCGCCTCGGCGCGCGCCCGGTCGGAGGCGCGATCCTCGCTCGCGGCGAGGCCGGCGAGCGTCGCCGCGAGCGCGCTGGCACCCGGGTCGAGCTCCGGCTCCTGCGCCAGATAGGCCGCGCGCGTGCGCGGCTGCAGGAAGCGCAGGCCGGCATCGAGCTCGATCAGGCCGGCCAGCGCCTTGAGCAGGGTCGACTTGCCGGCGCCGTTGCGGCCGACCAGGCAGATCCGATCACCCTTGGCGACCGCCAGCGACAGGCCGGCGAACAGCGGCTGACCGCCGGGGCGGACGGTAGCCTCGCGCAACGACAAAAGGGGCGGCGGCATGCTGGACGCTCGGTGTCAAGGACAACCCGCCGACCGGCGCGCCGCCGGGCGGGCTGGCTTTCTCTAGCACATCCGGCGACCCGCAAGAACCTCCGCCGCGCGCCTCGCTGCAGCCCTCGCCGACGGCTCAGGCGGTGCTCTGGACCAGGATCTCGACCCGACGGTTCTGGGCCCGGCCGGTCACGGTGCCGTTGTCGGCGCGCGGCTCGGATTCGCCGCGGCCCGCGGCGCTCAGCCGGTCGGCCGGCACGCCGGCGCGGACCAGCTCGGAGCGCACGGCTTCGGCGCGCCGCTGCGAGAGCTGCTGGTTGTAGTCCTCGGAACCCGTCGAATCGGTGTGCCCGACCACGGTCATCTGGCTGTCGTAGTTCTTCAGGACCTCGGCGACCTTGGCCAGGCTGGGCCTGAAGGCGGGCTTGACGGTCGCGCTGTTGATGTCGAACGAGACCTCGTTGGCCAGGGTCAGCTTGAGGAGGTCGTCGCGCACGCGCTCGACCTCGACCGCGTGCTGGGCGCGTTCGGTCGCGAGCTGGTCGCGCAGCTGCGCCTCCTGGCGGTCCATCATGTAGCCGAGCCCGCCGCCGGCAGCCGCCCCGGCGAGCGCGCCGATCACCGTGCCGGTGCCCCGATGGCCCTTGTCGAGGCGATTGCCGAGGACGCCGCCGGCAAGCGCGCCGACGCCCGCGCCGACCGCGGTCTTGTTGACCGACTGGGTGCCGTCAGACTGGGTCGTGCAGCCCGCGAGCAGCAGGCCGCCGAGCGCCACACAGGTCGTCATGCGCATGCAAGGTCTCCAGGAATTTTGGATCGCCCGGGTGTTGGATCACGAGCCGGCGCCCGCTCCGCCGGTCGCTGCGGCATAACCGATCGGGATTAGCGTTCGGCTAACGGGCCCTGAGGTCTTGCGCCGGCGATGCAATGCAATAACATTGCCGGCGGGGAGGCCGATGCTCCATGCCGGTTCGTATCCTTGGCCTGGCCGCGCTCGTGCTGGCCGCCGGGACGCTCGCGCCGGCGCAGGCCGAGCCGCCGACCGTCGTCGCCAGCATCAAGCCGGTCCAGTCCCTGGTCGCGGGCGTGATGCAGGGGGCCGGGGTGCCGCAGCTCCTGGTCCGGGGCGCCGCCTCGCCCCACACCTACAGCCTGCGGCCGTCGGAGGCGCGGGCGCTGAGCGACGCCGGGCTGGTCTTCTGGGTCGGCCCCGAGCTCGAGACCTTCATGGTCAAGCCGCTGGCAGCCCTCGCGGCCGGGGTCGAGGTGGTGGCGCTCGGCAGCGCTCCGGGCGTCGAGCTCCTGCCCACCCGTGCGGGCGGCATGTGGGAGGCGGATGCCGATGATGCGCAGGCGCCCCGTCGCAATGACATGCACGTCTGGCTCGATCCGCGCAATGCCGAGGCGATGGTCGACGCGATCGTCGGCGCGCTGACCAGCCTCGAGCCCGACCGGGCGGCGATGTGGCGGGGCAACGGCGCGCGGCTGCGGGCGGAGCTCGAGCAGCTCGACGAGAGGCTAGAGGCTCGCCTTGCCCCGGTGCGCGAGCGGCCCTTCGTCGTCTTCCACGACGGCTACCAGTACTTCGAGCATCGTTACCGGTTGAACGCCGTCGGCGCGATCACGGTCGATCCCGAGCGCCGCCCGGGCGCCCGCCGCCTGCGCGCGATACACGCGCGGCTCGGCGCGCTGGATGCCGCCTGCGTGTTCGCCGAGCCACAGTTCGAGCCGGCGCTGGTCGACACCCTGCTCGAGGGCACCAGGGCCGGCCGCGGCGTGCTCGATCCGCTCGGCGCCGCGCTCGATTCCGGGCCGGACCAATATTTCCAGCTCATGGACGACCTTGCCGATTCGCTGGTCGACTGCCTGGGCGGGCACCGGTCCGGTTAGGGACGGCCGGCCGGCTCATCTGGTGACGAGGCCGCCGACCCCGCCGCTGATCAGCAGCGTCACGTCGCCCAGCACCCGCGGCAGGGGGAAGCCGCCGGGCGCCACCAGGTAGCGCGGCTCCCAGACCGGGTCGAACTTGGCCTTGAACTGCCGCAAGCCCTTGAAGTTGTAGAAATGCTCGCCGTAGCGGAACAGGAAGGCGCCGGCCTGCGTCCAAAGGGGCGCAAGCCGCCGGTGCTCGAGCCCGGCGAGCGGCACCATGCCGAGCGCGAAGCGCTGGTAGCCCGCCTCCTTGGCCCAGAGCATCAGCTCGAGGAACAGATATTCCATGATGCCGGCGGGCGCGTCCTCGACATGCCGCATCAGATCGACCGACAGCTCGCGCCCGCCGCCGCTGGTCCACAGGTTGGCAAACGCGACGATGCGGCTGCCGAACCACACCACCGCGATCGGGAAGTTCCGCAGATAGGCGGCATCGAAGCGGCCGAGCGAGAAGCCCTTCTCGCGCACGTTCTTGGCGCGCAGCCACTCGACCGAGATCGCGGCGAGGGCCGGCAGGTGGCCGTCCACCGCCGCGGGCGGCAGGATCTCGAGCCGGCAGCCGTCGCGCTGCAGCCGCTTAAGCGTGTAGCGCAGGCTCTTGTGCCGGGGCCCTTCGATCGTGAAGCGCTCGAGCGGCACCAGCGCCTCCTCGCCGAGCTTTTGAAAGGTCAGGCCAAGCTCCAAAAACTGCGGCAGGCTCTCGGGTGCGACATGGTAGAAGGCGGGCCAGGCGCCGTAGCGATCGCTGAGCTCACGGTATTGCCAGAGGAGCTCGAGCCGCTCCTCGGCCCGGCCTACCGGCTCGCCCATCGCGATCCAGCTGCTGCCGCGGACGCCGAACATGATGAAGCTCCGGCCGCTGTCGCTGAACAGGAAGTGCTTGTCGCCGAGCAGGGCGAGGTTGGCGAGCACGGGCGCGTCCGGGGTCGCCTCGATGATCGCGCGGGCGCGCGCCAGGTCATCCGGGCGGTCGGCGAGCGCCGGGCGCCGGCTCGCCCGCAACAATTGCGCGGCGCCGACGATCAGGAACAGGATCAGCGTGCCGGCCGCGGCGCGCAGGAACCGGGGCGCTCCCTCCTCGAGCACGAAGCGCCACCACAGATCGTGGCTGTACTCGATGTGCCGGTAGCTGAAGAAGCCAAGCCAGAGCACGCCCAAAAGGACCGCGGCGACCGCCAGCAGCCAGGCGGGCGAGAAGCGCTCGCTGAGCAGCGCCGCCTGGCGGTAGAAGGCGCGCCGGCAGGGCAGGAGCGCGAGCAGGGTCACCGCCAGGATCGTCGCCTGCTCGACGTGGAGGCCGCGCAGAAGGCTGAGGACGATGCCGGCGGCGAGGATCGCGAGCGTCGCGAGCCAGGCGCCGTCCAGCCGCCGGCGCAGCCCCCAGGCGACCAGCAGCAGCAGGAGGCCGGCGATGCTGGCGAGGAAGTGCGAGATCTCGATCACGCCGAGCGGCACGATGTCGCCCAGCGTCTGCAGGCGAGAGGCGACGACCGGCGCGGCGCTCGAGGCGAGCAGCATGATGCCGGCGGTGAACACCATCAGGGCGAACAGATTGGGCGCCAGCACGACCGCCCACGGGCCGACCCGGCGGGCGACCTCGCTGGTCGCCAGCAGCTGATGGACGCCAAGGAGCACCACCGCCAGGATCAGCGGCAGCAGATAGTAGGTGAGGCGGTAGGCGATCAGCGCCGCGGCGACCGCCGCGAAGGCGCCGCCGTGGGGCACGGCGAGCAGCAGCACGGCCTCGAAGATGCCGATGCCGCCCGGCAGGTTGCTCAGCACGCCGCCCAGGTTGGCGAGCGCGAACAGGCCGACGAACGCGAGGAAGCCGAGCGGCAGCCCGGACGGCAGCAAAAGGTAGAGGGCGGCCGCCGCCAAGGTCCAGTCGAGCAGCGACAGCGCGATCTGGGCGAGCGCCACCGCCGGCCGCGGCAGACCCGCCTGCCAGCCGCGGATCGTGATCGGCCGCCTTCGTAGCGCGGTCGCAAGCAGATAGGCCGCAACCGCGCCGGCGAGCAGCCCGCCGAGCGCCAGCACCGCCGCCGCCGGCAGGCGCAGGACCAGGGCGATCTGGCCGGGCTCGCCAAGGCAGGCGAGCGCCAGGATAATGCCGAGGCCAAGGAAGCTCGTCACGGTGTTGAAGGCGAGGATGACGCCGATGTCGAGCGACGAGAGGCCCCAGACCGTGTACAGGCGAAAGCGCACCGCCCCGCCGCTCAGCCAGCCGAGGCCGAGATTGTGGCTGAAGGCGTAGCCCGTGAACGAGGCGAGCGCGGTCCGCCGGTAGGGCAGGCGTTCGCCCAGGTAGTGCAGCGCCAGCGCGTCGTAGAGGGTCAAGGTGGCATAGCCGAGCGCGGTCGCGAGGATGGCGCCCGCGACCCAGCGGGCCGGGATCTCGCGCAGGCGCTCGAGCAGATCGCTCAGGTGGTACGGGGCCAGCTGGCGGTGGATCACCCAGATCGCGATCGCGAACAGCAGCAGGCTCAGCAGGTGGGGCAGCCAGCGGCCGAGGCGCTGGCGGAGCGGCCGCTCGATCGGCTCGGGCGCGAGCCCGGGGGCGGCGGCCGGCGCCGCAGCCGGCCCGGCCGGCCGTGCGGGCGCCGGACGGGTCATCGTCTAGCGCTGGCTGCGTCGCCGGGCGCCGGCCATGATCCTGTCGGCGAGCGCGGCATAGTCGCCATCGAAGTGGTGGCCACCTTGGGTCTCGATCCGCTCGGCGGGCTCGAGTTCCGGCGCGGTGCAGGCGGTATCGTCCTCGTCCTCGCCGTAAAAGCATTGCACGATGCGCGGATCGAGCCTGGCGATTTCGGGTAGCACCGGGCGGGCGTCGGCGCCACCCCCGACACCCAGCCAGCCAGTCAGGTGGAACTCGAACGGGGCGCGCTTTTCGACCCCGAGCAGCGAGACCTGGCGGACCATCGCGCGCTCGCTGGCCGGCAGGCGGTTGACCGCGAACGGCAGCACGCCCGCGCCGAAGGAATAGCCCAGCAGGATCACCCGGTCGCGGCCCCACAGGCTGCCGTAGTGGCGCAGGATCGCCGCCAGATCGTCGGCGACCTGTTGCGGCGTCTTCGCTTTCCAGAAGTAGCGCAGGCTGTCGACGCCGATCGTGGCGATGCCGTGGGCGGCGAGGATGCCACCGATCTGCTTGTCGAGGTCGCGCCAGCCGCCGTCGCCCGAAAAGAACACCGCGAGCAGATCGCCCGGCCCGCTGGCCGGCAACTCGACCAGCGGCAGGCCCCCGACCGAGGCGGCGGCCGCGAGCGGCCCGCCGATCAGCAGCGCCAGGCGGTCCGCCAAGGGGGCGCCCTCGGGCACCTCGACGAGCTGCGCCCGCCCGATCCCGGCGGCAAACCGGTCGGCGGCGGCCCGACGACCGGCCGGAACCGCGATCCGCCACCAGCCGGGCAGGTCGGTCTTGGGGCCGTAGTCGAAACCAGGGCCAGCCGCCGTCGCGGGCGCGCCTGGACAAAGGGGCAGCCGGGTATCGAGCCGGGTCGCCAGACCATCGCTCGCGGCCCCGGCGACGGTAGCCGCCGGTGCCTGGGCGAGCGCCGCGTAGGCCAGCGCCGAGCCCATGCCGGTGCCGGCCAGGATCGGCGAGCGGTAGTCCTCGAGACCGAGCTCGCGCTGCAGGCGCTTGCTGGTGTCCTCGATCTCGGAGATCAGGTAGTGGCACTTGCCGTCGTTGCTCTGGCGCAGCCTGGCGAGATAGGCCGCCAGATCGACCTCGAGGACGGCTGCGCCGAGCCCGCTCAGGCGCCGGGCGGCGCGATCGAGATCGGGGTCCCAGCCGGCCTGGTCCGAGAACAGGAAGACCAGCCCCGCGACGTCGCCTTCCGGCAGGACGACCGGCAGGGCGCCGAGCCGCCCGCCTTCGATCCGGCGCTGGGCGGCGGCGCCGGCGACGGACGCGGCGAGCAGCAGGATCAACCCCGATGCGAGGATTGGGCGACGCATGGTGCCATTCCGTCGACCGCGGTGGGCGCGTGACGACTCTAGTACATTCTCCGCCCGCGCCCAGGGGCGAAGCGCCGGCGCACCCGGAGGCCGCGAGGTTGCGCGGGCGCGCCATCGCGACACCGGTTGTGCTAGACTTTGACGATGGCCAACTGTAGGCGAGCGATGTCCGACTCCCCCTTTGCAGCTTTCCGCGCCGCCGGCATCACCGGCCTCGAGGCGTTCAGCGACGCCGACGCCGCCCTGGCGCGAATCGCCAAGATCTACGACAAGGGCGTCCTGATCCTGCGCGAGGCATTCGCCCGCTTCAGCGAGGGCGAGCTGCCCCGCGAGCCGGTCGACGCCTTCTACCCGTTCCTCGGCCTCGAGCTCGGCCGCGAGCAGCTGAACCTGGATGCGCGCCTGGCCTTCGGAGCGCTGCACGACCCCGGCGTCTATGGCACGACGCTGACCAGACCCTCGCTGTTCGGCGAATACTACCGGCACCAGATCGAGCTCTTGCTGCAGCATCATGGCGCGCCGGTCGTGGTCGGGATCAGCGACCGGCGGATGCCGCTGCCGTTCGTGATCGAGGAGAGCACCGCGGACATCCGCCACGACCGCGTGAGCGCGCTGCAGACCGCGTTCCCTTTGCCCGACATGAGCCTGATCGACGACGCCATCGCCAACGGCACCTTCCGGCCGCCGCCGGGGGTGCCGAAGCCACTCGCGCTGTTCACCGCCGAGCGGGTCGACTACTCGCTCGAGCGCCTGCACCACTACACGGCGACGGCGCCCGAGCACGTCCAGCGCTTCATCCTGTTGACCAACTACCAGCGCTACGTCGACCACTTCATCGACTATGCCGAGCGGGCGATCCGGGACGGCGACGACTATCTGGCCTTCGTCGAGCCCGGCGAGGTGATCACGCCCAACCCGCGGCTCACCGACCAGGGGGCTTCGGGCCGGCGGCCGCGGCATCTGCCGCAGATGCCGGCCTACCATCTGACCCGGCCAGGGCGCATGGGGGTCACGATGGTCAACATCGGCATCGGGCCCTCGAACGCGCGCACGATCACCGACCATCTGGCCGTGCTCCGGCCGCACTGCTGGCTGATGCTGGGTCACTGCGCCGGCCTCAGGCGCAGCCAGCGGCTCGGCGACTACGTGCTGGCGCACGCCTATGCGCGCGAGGACCACGTCCTCGACCAGGACCTGCCGCTGAATGTCGCGGTGCCGCCGATCGCCGAGGTCCAGGTGGCGTTGCAGCAGGCGGTGCTCAACGTCACTGGCCTGACCGGAGCCGACGTCAAGACGCGGATGCGCACCGGCACCGTCGCGACCACCGACAACCGCAATTGGGAATTGCGCTACGACGAGCTGTTCGAGCGTCTGAACCAGCAGCGCGCGATCGCGGTCGACATGGAGAGCGCCACGGTCGCGGCCAACGGCTTCCGCTTCCGGGTCCCCTACGGCACGCTCCTTTGCGTCTCCGACAAGCCGCTGCACGGCGAGCTCAAACTGCGCGGCATGGCGAATCTCTTCTACCGCGAGCGCATCAACCAGCACCTCGAGATCGGCCTCGAGGCGATCCGCATCCTGCGCGACGAGACCGGCCCCGACGCCCTCCACTCGCGCAAGCTGCGGAGTTTCGACGAACCCGCGTTCCGGTAAAGGTCATATTTCTAGCGATATCAGATTATATCCAGAGTGAGATGCGTGCTCGATACCGACGTCATCGTGGCCGCGGTCCGGAGCGCCAGAGGCGCATCCCGTGCGCTGCTGGAGGCGATCCATGCCGGCCGTCTTCGGACTGATCTCAGTGCCGTTGGTGCTAGAATACGAGGCTGTGCTTTCGCGGCCGGACCACGTGCGAGCGCGCGGTTTGTCCCAGGACGAGGTGGAGGCGATTCTCGATGGACTGGCTGGCGCGATGGAGCACGTCGTCCTGCACTATCTATGGCGCCCGCTGCTGCGTGACGGGGACGCCGACATGGTACTCGAAACGGCCATCAATGGCCGGGCATCGGCGATCGTGACGTTTAATCTGAGCGACTACGGCAGTTGGCCGGAGAACTTCGGGATCGAGGTCCTGCGGCCAAGCCGCTGCCTGAGGGGGCTGTGATGGCGAAGAGCGCCAACTATCCACTGCGATTGTCGCAGAGCGTGATGCGCGTGGCCAGGGAGACGGCAGAGCGCGAGGGCGTCTCGCTCAACCAGTTCATCGCAGGCGCGGTGGCCGAGAAGCTCTCCGCGCTGCGCACCGAAGACCTCCTGAAGGAGCGCGCCGGGCGCGCCGACTGGCGGCGGGTGCAGGCGATTCTCGACCGGGTCGGGACCCTGCCGCCGCAGGCGGGCGACGCGCTGCCGGAGTGAACCCGCCGGCGGAATCGAAGCCCGTCAGCTGGCCGGCAGCCCAAGCAGAGTCTGCCTCATCACACGCGGCGGGACTGCCATCTGCAGCGATCGCGTCAGCTTGGCAAGCTGAGCGGGATCTGCCAGAAGAAGGTTGGATCCCAGAACAAGGTTAGATCGTAGTGGTCTCGCGGCTCTTCTTGCGCGGGGCATCATCCCAAGGAAACGACGGCGTCATGGCGGCAAGCAGCGCAAGCGCGGCGGCAGGGGCACGGATCGCGGGCACGGCGGTGCTGCCAATTCTGCTTGCGGTCAGCGCGGGGCACTTCCTCAACAACTCGATGCAGTCGGCGCTGCTGTCGATCTATCCCTTGGTCAAAGGGCCGCTGGCGCTCGACTTCGTCCATATCGGGATCATCACGCTGGTCTTCCAACTGACCGCCTCGATCCTGCAACCGATGATCGGGCTCTACACCGACAAGCACCCGCAGCCGTTCTCGCTGGCGTTCGGGATGGCGTCGACCTTCGTCGGCATGCTGGTCCTGGCGGTGGCCGGCGGCTTCGTCACCATGCTGCTGGCCGCGGCCCTGATCGGCATCGGCAGCTCGGTGTTCCACCCCGAGGCCTCGCGCGTGGCGCGGCTCGCCGCCGGCGGGCGCTACGGCTTCGCCCAGTCGATCTTCCAGGTCGGCGGCAACGCCGGCCAGGCGATCAGCCCGCTGCTGGTGGCGCTCCTGGTGATCCCCAACGGCCAGCTCTATATCGCCTGGTTCGCGCTCGCGGCCGTGATCGGGATCCTGATCCTCGGCCGGGTCGGTCTTTGGTACCGCGACCATCTGGCGGAGCGGCGGACGGGTGCTGCTGCGGTCGCCGCCCTGTCGCCCGTCGGGCGCAACCGGGTGATCGCCGCGGTCGCGATCCTGCTGGCGCTGACCTTCTCCAAGAACTTCTACACGGCGGCCTTCGCCTCCTACTACACCTTCTTCATGATCCACCGCTTCGCGGTTTCGGTCGGCAGCGCCCAGATCCACCTGTTCCTGTTCTTAGGCGCGATCGCGGTCGGCACGCTGATCGGCGGCCCGATCGGCGATCGGATCGGCCGCAAGCCAATCTTGTGGATCTCGATCCTGGGCGTGCTGCCGCTGAGCCTGGCGCTGCCGTTCGCGAGCCTGTTCTGGACCGACGTGCTGGCGGTGCTGATCGGCTTGACCATGGCCTCGGCCTTTCCGGCGATTGTCGTCTACGCCCAGCAGCTCCTGCCGGGCCGTGTCGGCATGATCGGCGGCCTGTTCTTCGGCTTCGCGTTCGGCATGGGTGGCATCGGCGCCGCCCTGATCGGCTGGCTCGCTGACGCCCGCGGCATCGAGTGGGCGTTCCAGCTGTGCGCGCTGCTGCCGGCGATCGGCCTATTGGTGGCGTTCCTGCCCAATCTCGATGAGGAGCGGGCGTAGCCCTCGCCTACACTGAGGCCAGGGCCGCTGCGGGGTGGGTTGCCTGATCCTCCCGACAGGAGTACCCTGGCCACGGACTCGGGTTCACCTGGGAATCTCGATTTAAACCAGTATCCTGGATGTCGATCATCGGGGGATCATTGCAATGGATGACGCAAGAGAAGACGCGATTTCGCCGGACGCCTTTGTCGATGGCGTGCTGGGCTATCTGAAGACCGCGGCGCTCAAGGGGGCATTGGCTCTCGATCTGTTCTCGGCAATCCCGGAAACGGACGGCACTGCCGCTGCGATCGCCGCCCGGGTCCAGGCTTCGCCCCGCGGGGTGCGCATCCTCTGCGATTTCCTCACAGTCCACGGTTTTCTTCGCAAGCAAGGGCAGCAGTATTGGCTGTCGCCGTCGACGGCGACATTCCTGACGCGATCGTCGCCGGCTTGGCTGGGTAGCGTCGTGGATTTCCTGGCCGCGCCGGAATTCTTGCGCTTGTGGCTCGACGATCCGGTCTCCTATGTCCGCAGCGGCGGCTCGGTGGGGCTTGCGAACACCGCCCCCGACAATCCGCTCTGGGTGACGTTCGCCAAGGCGATGGTTCCCTTCATGACCGCGCCGGCCGACGCCCTCGCCGCCGAGGTGCGCAGCTGGAACCCGCCAGTGCGCCGCGTAATCGACATTGCCGCCGGTCACGGTCTCTACGGCATCGCGATCGGCAAGGCCGTTCCTGGCGCAGAGATCATCGCCGTCGATTGGGCGCCGGTGCTCGAGGTGGCGGCGGCGAACGCCGCGGCCGCGGGACTGGAGGGCCGTTACCGGCTGCGGCCCGGCTCGGCCTTCGACGTGGACTGGAGCAGCGATCTCGATCTCGTCATGCTGCCCAGCTTCCTCCATCACTTCGATCGGGACGGCTGCGTCGCCCTTCTTGGCAAGGCCCGCCAGAGCCTGGCCGAAAAGGGTCGGGTTGTCGCGGTCGAGTATGTCGTGAACGAGGACCGGACATCGCCGCCGTTCCCGGCCGTGTTCGCCTTTGTCATGCTCGGCTCGACCCCGAGCGGCGACGCCTATACGGAGCGCGAGCTCGAGGAGATGGGCCGCGCCGCGGGGTTTGCCCGCGTGAGCTTCCGGCCGCTGCCGCCGACACCCCATACTTTCGTTACCTTCGACCGGTCATAGAGCTTGCCCGGCATGGGCGCCATGAGGTGACCTCGAAGCCTCCACCCTTGACCTGATGTCAGAGAATCGAGACGCCTCACGCTGCGGCGCGGGGCGGGGCTGCGCGGATCCGGGCCAGCGCCTCGAGCAGGACCTCGGGGCCGGCGCCCGCGGGGTGGGCGGCCTCCGACAGGTGGCGACGCCAGGCGCGCGCTCCGGGCAGGCCGTTGAACAGGCCCAGGATGTGGCGCGCCATCGCGCGCAGCGGCGTGCCCTCGGCCAGCTCGCGTTCGACGTAGGGCAGAAGCCGCAGGACGATCCCGGCGCGCTCGGGCAGCGGGTCGGCACGGTCGTACAGCGCCCGCTCCCATTCGGCGAGCATGAAGGGGTTCTGATAGGCCTCGCGGCCGAGCATCAGGCCGTCGAGCTTGACGCCCTCGGTTGGCGCGAGCTCGGCCCGGGCCTGCTCGAGCGTCCGCAGGCCGCCGTTCAGGACGATCTGGAGGTCCGGGAAATCCTGCTTGAGCCGATGCACGAGCTCGTAGCGGAGCGGCGGGATTTCCCGGTTCTGCTTGGGGCTGAGGCCAAAGAGCCAGGCTTTGCGCGCGTGGACGATGATCGTGCCGCAGCCGGCCGCCGCGACCGTGGTCACGAAGCGGCAGAGGAAGTCGTAGGAATCCTGGTCGTCGATGCCGATCCGGGTCTTGACCGTGACCGGCAGGGCGACGGCGCTTCGCATCGCCCGCACGCCGGCGGCGACCAGCTCGGGCTCGGCCATCAGGCAGGCGCCGAAGCGGGCGCTCTGGACCCGGTCCGAGGGGCAGCCGACGTTGAGGTTGATCTCGTCGTAACCGGCAGGCCTCGCCGAACTCGGCCGCGCGGGCGAGCTCAAGAGGCTCGGCGCCGCCGAGCTGCAGGGCCACCGGATGCTCGGCCGGATCGAAGCGCAGAACCCGCGCGCGGGGCCCGTGCAGGATCGCGCCGGTCGGGATCATCTCGGTGTAGAGCAGGACGCGCCGGGCGATCAGCCGCAGGAAATAGCGGCAGTGCCGGTCGGTCCAGTCCATCATCGGCGCGACCGCGAGGCGACGGTCAAGCATGGGCATCGGCGGGCTCGGCATCGGCTACGGATCCAGGCTCGATCGCCAAGGTGGACCCGATCGCACGGCTTTCCAAGCCCACTCCTCAATAGCCTGATCGTCGCAAAAGAGAATGCGGCGCCCGTCTCAACCGAGACGGAGCGCCGCCAAGTAGGGAGGAACGCCTCAGTCACGAAAATATCGTGGCTGAATTGGTCCTAGCGGTTGCTGGTAAACGCAGAGTTAACGCCGCGCGCCTGCTCGGAACCGGCCGCTCCGCATCACCGGCCGCGGGCGGACGCCGCGCGTCTCGGGTCGCGCTCATTCGACCTCGTCCTCGGCGATGATCCAGGGCTCCTCAAGTGCTGCCGCCTGCCATTCGAGGAAAGGGGGCCAGGCGAGCACGGCGTTCGCATAGGCCATTGCGACCGGCTCGAGGTCGACGCCATAGGTCCGAAAACGCGTTGCGACCGGCGCATACATGGCATCGGCTGCGCAGGGCTCGCCGAACAGGAAGGGGCCGCCCGCGCCGAAACGGCTGCGGCAGTCATGCCAGATGGCGCCGATGCGGGCGATGTCGGCGGCGACCCCGGGCCCCTCGCCCTTGCCCGGCAGGCGTTTCTTCAGGTTCATCGGCATGTGCCGGCGCAACGCCGCGAAGCCCGCGTGCATCTCGGCCGCGATCGAGCGGGCGAGCGCCCGGGCATCGGCCGCCGCCGGCCAGAGGCCCATCTGTGGCCGCTGCTCGGCCAGATATTCAGCGATCGCGAGCGAATCCCAGACCACCCGCGCCCCATGCTCGAGGACCGGGACCTTGCCGGCAGGCGAATGCTGAAGCAACTCCGTGCGCGAGCCCGGCTCCGAGAGCCGCACCAGGCGTTCCTCGAACTCGATCCCGGCAAGCCGCGCCGCGAGCCAGCCGCGCAGCGACCAGGAGGAATAATTCTTGTTGCCGACCACCAGCGTGAACGCGGCCATCGAGCTCACTCCTTCGTGTCCGGCCTGGGCATCAGCTTGAGCGAGGCCGAGTTCATGCAGTAGCGCTCCCCGGTGGGCTCCGGCCCGTCCGGGAAGACGTGGCCAAGATGGGCATCGCAGCGGCTGCACAGCACCTCGGTCCGGGTCATGAACATGCTGTGGTCGGTCTCGGTGGTGACCGCGTCCGGGTCGACCGGCGCGAAGAAGCTGGGCCAGCCGGTGCCGGAATCGAACTTGGTCGCGGCATCGAACAGCGGCTGACCGCAGCACGCGCATTGATAGACGCCCGGCTGCTTGGTCGCGTGGTAGGCGCCCGTGAACGGCCGCTCGGTGCCCTTCATGCGCGCGATCCGATATTGCTCCGGGTGCAGCTGCCGACGCCATTCGGCGATCGACTTGACGACTTTCTCGACCATCACGCATCCTCCCTCGCTGGAACGCCAGCCCCGTCGCTGAGATAGAGGCCGTCCGGCGGGTCGTAAAGATCGCCCGTCCCGGCATGCTTGCGCGTTTTCTATCCCGAACTCGATGTTCAGGTGGTCGGCACCGGTCCCCGATCCGGAGTCACTCAGGGCCACCTGCCTCCCTCGTGATCCCTCCCAGCGACCGCTTCGCCCCGGCTTCGGCCGGGGCGCTCTCTTTGCCTGCGGGTCGCCCGCTGCCATGGGCGCCTGCTGCCCCGCGGGGCGGCTGTTGCGATCCCGACGATCCCTGGCCGCGCGGAATTTGTCGGCGCCGGCGCCGTTCTCGTAGCAAGGGTGCACCGGACGCCCGAGGAGATCGCGTTTGGCCTCTGATCGATCGGACCGGACGCGCGCCGGCTGGCGCTTGTGGGTGGTCGCGGCGGCAGCGCTCTGGCCGGCGAGCGCGCTCGGGCAGGGCGCCGATGAGCTCGCCTCGATGATCGAGCAGAGCCTGGCCGGGATCGAGTTCCGCCTCGACCTCCGCCCTTATCAGGCGTCCCAGGACCTCGAGGCGGAAGGGCGGCGGCTCGAGCTGCTCGAGAAGGAGACGCCGGGCCATCCGGCGCTGCCGGCGCTCAAGCGCAAATACGCCGAGCTCCAGGCGGGCGTCGCGGCGGCGGCCAAAGATGCCGCCAACGGCGTCGGCGCGGCGGCGGTGCCGACCGCGCCCGCGGGCTTCACCGCCGGGCTCAAGCAGGTCGAGGCGCTGCAAAAGGAGGCCGAGACCGCGCTCCTGCTCGACCACCGGACCGAGGCCGAGGGCTATCTGGACGAGGCGGGGCGCCGGATCGCGGCGCTCGAAGAGCACTATCGGGGCGCGATCCCGGTCGGCCACGCACCCCTGATCGTAGCCAAGGAGAAGCTCGCAGCGCTCAAGGACCAGATCGCCGACGCCAAGCCCCTGAACTGACCGCGCTAACCGGCCAGCGCGGGGCCGCAGGCGTCGAGGAAGTCCTCGAAAGCATCCGCAAAGGCGTCGCAGTCGCGCTCGCCGAGCGGCAGCGAGAGCGCGATGAACCCGCGCCTTGCGATGTAGAAGCCGCGGGCGAGCATCTCGAGGTGGAACAGCGCCCGCGCCGCAGCCGGCGTGTGCTCCGTGTCGTCCGGCTGCCGAATCTCCTCGCGCTGGAAGTGCATGCAAAGGATCGAGCCTACGCCCGTGACCCGGACGGGCACGCCCCGGCGCCGGCCGATCGCGTTCAGCCTCGCCTGCAAGCGCTCGCCCATGGCGGTCAGCGCGTCGGCCGCCGCCGGCGTGAACACCTTGGACAGGCCGGCGACGCCCGCGGCCATGGTCAAAACGTTGTTGTTGTAGGTGCCGGAGTGCAGCAACGCATCCGGCCGGCTCGGGTCGAAGCGGCTCATGATCGCGCTGTTGCCGCCGAACGCGCCGAAGCTCATGCCGCCGCCCAGGTACTTTCCGAAGGTGGTCATGTCCGGGATGATGCCGAGCTTGGCCTGCAGGCCGCCCGGCGCCAGGCGCGAGGTCATGACCTCATCGAAGATCAAGATGATGCCGTGGCGGGTGGCGGCCGCGCGCAGCTCGCAAAAGAAAAGCCGGTTCGGCCGGGATGCAGCCGCCTGCCCCCATCATCGGCTCGACGATGATCGCAGCGAGCTCTTTCTTGTGGCGCTCGATCAGCGCCAGCGTGCCTTCGAGGTCGTTGAAGGGCGCGAAGACGTAGGGGAAGGGAATGCTCATCGCCGACGGGCCGTGGGCGAAGGAGAGCATCCCGCCGTGGTAGGCGCCCTCGAACGCCAGGATGTGGCTGCGGCCGGTCGCGGCGCGGGCGCCCGAGAGCGCGTTCAGGTTGGCCTCCGTGCCGGAGTTGCAGAAGCGGACCAGATCCAGGGACGGAAAGCGCGCGCACATCAGCGCCGCCAGCTCCGCCTCGTGGCGGTTCGGCGCGCCCAGCAGGATGCCGTCCGCGAGGGCCTGCTCGACCGCGGCCCGGATCACCGGATCGGAATGGCCGTAGAGGCCGGCCGTGTATTCGCCGAGAAAATCGAGATATTCATGGCCGTCGAGGTCGAACACACGGGCACCTTCGCCCTTCGTGATGGTCACCGGGAACGGCGGGTAGAAGAGGATGCTCCGGGTATTGCCGCCGGGCAGGACCTTGGCCGCCTCGGCATGGCGCAGGCGGCTTTGGGGATTGGCCAGGGCGTAGCGTGCCTCGGCATCGGCGAGCGCGTCCTCCAGGCTCATGTTGCGCTCCGCGGCCATGGTCATCGGATTGTCCCCCGCTATCCCTTGCTTCGGCAGGCTAGCAGATACCGCCCTGCGGCTACCAGAGGGCGCACCATCGGGACGGGACGACCGTGGTTCCGATCCTGGGCAGCGCCGCCCTGCCGCGGGCGCTTGCCTTCGCCGCCGGACGCGGGCAAGGTCGAGCATGGATTGCCATCAGGGGGACGGGACAATGACGATCCGAAATCATTTCGGACATTCCACGGGCGCGCTCCTCATCGCGGGCGCCGCGGTGCTGTGGGGATCGGCTCCGGCCGGCGCCGTCGACTACGACAAGATCAAGGAAATCGCCAAGGCCAACGGCATCACCGAGCTGCGCATGACCGAGGCCGGAGGTGCCTCCGGGGATTCGATCCAGGCGGGCTACATCGAGCCTTTCCAAAAGGCGAGCGGGATCACCGTCGTGCGCGAGAACCCGAGCGGGCTCGGCAAGCTGCGCGCGATGGTCGAGGGGGGTGCCGTGACCTCGGTGCTGCTCGAGCTCGGCAGCCCGGAGCTCGAGCAGGCCAAGGCGCTGGATCTGGTCGAGCCGCTCGATTGGGAGGCGATCGCCCCGGAGCCGATCTTCGACGAGGCCAAGGACGACCACGGCTACGGCTACCAATACTACTCGACGATCATGGCCTGGCGCGCCGACGCCAAGGCACCGGCCGACTGGAAGGACTTCTGGGATGTGGCGAACTTCCCGGGCAAGCGGGCGCTGCCCGACTATCCGACCTACATCCTGCCGATGGCGCTGCTCGCCGACGGCGTGGCGCCGGCCGATCTCTACCCGCTCGACCTCGACCGCGCGTTCGCGAGCCTCGAGAAGATCAAGGACAGCGTCGCCGTCTGGTGGCAGGCGGGCGCGCAGCCGCCGCAGCTGCTCAAGGACAACGAGGTCCAGTACGCGGTCGCCTGGTCGGGACGGGTCGCAGGCCAGGAGGGGATCGACTACAGCTTCAATCAGGGCCAGCTCGACCTTTCCTACTTCGCCGTGCCCAAGGGGGCGGATGCGAACCAGAAGGCGGCCGCCATGGGCATCCTCTACGAGATGAGCGTGGCCGAGAACCAGGCCAAGGCCGCGGAGGTCGTCTCCTATACCGGCAACAGCCCGAACCTCGAGCCGCTCCTGCCCAAGGACCGGCTCGACCAGTTCCCGACCACCTCGGCCAACAAGGACAAGCAGATCCTGGCCGACGCCAAATGGTGGTTCGAGAACGCGGACGCGGTCGAGACCCGCTGGCAGGAGTTCAAGCTCGGCCTGTGAGGCTGGTTCAATGATCAAAGAGCCCGGGCCGCCGCCCGGGCTCCTTGCTGCGGCCTGAGGGATGAGCGCGGCGGCGGCCGGCGGCGGGCGACTGCCGGCAGGGGTCGTCTACGTCCTGCCGCTCGTGCTGTTCATGCTGTTCGCCTTCGATCTGCCGATCCTGCTGATGCTCGGCTGGAGCATCGGGGCACCCCCGGGCGGGCTCGGCTGGTACGCCCAGATCCTCGAGCGCCCGGTCTATCTGAAGGTGCTCGGCAACACCTTCCGGATCGCGCTGATCGCAACCCTGGTCTGCGCGCTCCTCGGCTACCCGCTCGCCTACTGGATGCGCGGGCTGCCCCCTGCCCGCCAGCTGATCGCGGTGGCACTCGTGGTGCTGCCGTTCTGGGTCAGCATCCTGGTGCGCACCTACGCCTGGATCGTGATCCTCGGCAACGACGGCCTCGTCAACCGGACCCTCGAAGGACTCGACCTCGTGGCGGCGCCGGTGAGCTTCCTCTACAACGAGTTCGGCGTGGTCCTCGGCACGACCAACGTCCTGCTGCCGTTCCTGGTCCTGCCGCTGCTGGCCGCGATGCTCAAGCTCGACGACCGGCTGCTGCAGGCGGCGGCCTCGCTCGGCGCCAGCCGGCGGACCATCTTCTGGCGGATCTTCTTCCCGCTTACGCTGCCCTCTCTGGCCGCGGGTGCGATCCTGGTCTTCATCCTGACGCTGGGCTTCTTCATCACGCCAGCGATCCTGGGCGGCGGCCGGGTCCCGATGATCGCGAACATGCTCGACCTTTTGATCAACCGCCTGCCGCGCTGGGAGCTGGCGGCCGCGATCTCGACCGTGCTGCTGGCGCTGACGCTCGCCTGCTACGCGGGCTACCGCCGGGTCGGCGGCGGGACCCAGAGCTGAGCGCCGTGGCACGGAGCGCGCCGGCCGCCCCGACCGTCCCGGTCAAAGAGGAGGGCATGGCCGCCCGCTACCTGCTGGCGCTGGTGAGCGGCGCGGTCCTTTTGTTCCTTTGCCTGCCGATCGCGGTCGTGGTGCCGATGTCGTTCTCGAGCGCGTCCTCGCTCGCCTTCCCGCCGCCCGGTTTTTCCCTGCGATGGTACCATGCGTTCTTCGGCGACCCGCGCTGGCTGCGGGCGGCCGCCAACTCGGCAATCGTGGCGTTCAGCGCCAGCGCCGCCGCACTCGCCCTCGGCAGCATCGCGGCCTATGGCCTGGTCCGCGGCACCTTCCGCGGCCGCGCGATCCTCGAGGGCAATTTCGTGGCACCCCTGATCCTGCCGCCCGTGATCACGGCGGTCGCCCTCTACATCGTCTTCGCGCGGATCGGCCTGCTCGGCACGCTTGCCGGCCTGATCGTCGCTCACACGATCCTGACCGTGCCCTACGTCGTGCTCCTGATGTCGGTCGCGATCCGCGCCTTCGACGTCCGGATCGAGCAGGTGGCGCAGAGCCTCGGCGCCTCCTGGCTCCGGATGTTCCGCAGCATCCTGCTCCCCAACCTCTGGCCCTCGGTGCTGGCCGCCTGGATCTTCGCCTTCATCATCAGCTTCGACGAGGTGATCGTCACGATCTTCCTCGCCGGCGCCTACGACACGATCCCCAAACGCATGTTCAACGAGCTGGTCCTGCAGGTGAACCCGACGATCACCGCGATCGCGACCCTCCTGATCGCCCTCAGCCTCCTCACCATCACGCTGATCGCCTGGCTCATGCACCGCGCCGGCGTGCTGGGCCGCACGCTGGGGTGACTAGCCCCAAACCTCGGCGCTAGGTGTGAGATCGGGCGTCCAACTCGCCGGTTTGCGCTAACGAAGAACCACGGCAATGATGGAGATGATCAAGCTTCCCGTCGCTATTGCCAATGAAGCAATGGCTGTCAGGTTCGATGTCCTGGCTTGACGAAGCGATGCCTCGGCGATGCGTCGGGTCTGCTCCGCCTTGAGACCTTCGAAGTACCACGGGTCGCCAGTCTGCCCGTGGGCCTCAGCGAGTTCGTGATCTGACATCTCCGAAAACTGGACACCCTCAAAAACCTGGGCGAGAGGGGCGTGATGTGATCTACTGCGGCGTGGGTCGCAGGGAGGATCGGATGGCGCCGCAGGTTGGGATGTTCGACGTCGAGGACCGGCTGGCGGGTCTGTCAAAGAAGGGTGACGATCTCGAACGGCTAGCGGCGGTGATCGACTTCGAGCTGTTCCGGCCCGAGCTCGAGCGCGCCGTGCCCCGCGCCGACCGGTCGAAGGGCGGGCGGCCGCCGTTCGACCACGTCCTGATGTTCAAGGTCCTGATCCTGCAGACCCAGAACAACCTGTCCGACGAGCGCACCGAGTTCTACTTGCGCGACCGGCTGACCTGGATGCGCTTCCTCGGCCTCGGGCTCAGCGATCCGGTGCCGGATGCGAACACCATCTGGACCTTCCGTGAGGCGCTGACCAAGGCTGGCGCGATCGAAGCCCTGTTCACCCGGTTCGACCAGCAGCTCCGCGCCCAAGGCTACCTCGCGATGTCCGGGCAACTGGTCGACGCGAGCATCGTCGCCGCGCCCAGGCAGCGCAACACCAGGGCCGAGAAGCAGGCGCTCAAGGAAGGCCGCGTGCCAGAGGCTTGGCAGGCCAAGCCGGCCAAGCTCAGCCAGAAGGATCGCGATGCGCGCTGGACCGTCAAGACGACCAAGGCGAAGCCCCGCGCCGGCGAAACACCGCTGGTTGATCTCGCGATTCCCGAGTTCGGCTACCAGAACCACATCAGCGCCGATCGCCGCCACCGGCTGATCCGCCGCTGGCTGGTCACCGACGCCGCCGCCCATGCCGGAGCCCGGCTGGCCGATCTGCTCGATCCCGGCAACACCGCGAGCGCGGTCTGGGCCGACACCGGCTACCGTTCGAAGAAGAACGAGGAGCTCCTGCGCCAGCGGATGCTGAAAAGCCACATCCACCGCAAGAAGCCGGCGGGCCGGCCGATGGCGGCGCGCACCGCCCGGGCCAATGCGAAGAAGTCGGCGGTCCGCGCCCCGATCGAGCACGTCTTCGCCGAGCAGAAGGCCAGGATGGGCCTCTTCGTCCGGACCATTGGCCTCGCCCGGGCCACGACCAAGATCGGCCTCGCCAACCTGGTCCACAACATGCGCCGCCTGCTCTGGCTGGAACGCCAGCCAGCCCTCGCCTGACGATCCAGCGGCCCACCCCAAGCGCCGGCCACCGCCCATCAAGCCAAGCGCAATCGACGACCTCCTCGCGCGCGCACCACCCTGCGACCCCGTCCTCGCCAAAAAATTCGGTAGATGGAGGTGTCCAACTGATTCACGTCGGACATACGCGGCCCCTCCGGCACCTACTAGCCCCGCTCGGCCTTAACCTGGACCGGTGAGGCAGCGACCGCAGACCCTCATCCCGATGCGGCGTCATAGACCACCCTGCCCTCCTTGAAGGCGCAGTAGATAACCGTGCCCGGAACCTGTCCGCGTCGCGAGGCCTCCTCCTCAGAATAGACGAGCAGATCGACACCGCTGCCGATCGGCCCGACCACCTCGCGAAGCCGGATCATTTCCTGGTATCGATCGACGAGCTTCGGCTCGATGACCAGCAGGTCCAGATCCGAGCCTTCGTCCAAGTCGCCGCGCGCATGGGATCCGAACAGAATGACCTTGCTGGGCCGTGCCGCCGTCACAATGCGAGCAACCGCCTCGCTAATGGTCTGCTCAGAGAGCATTCGGATCCTCGTTTCCCGTCGACGACGGCTACTATAGGATCTGGCCACCGACGCGGCAACGCGCGGCAATCACCGAGAGGAACGGCCATGACCATAGCCCGCGACGCGGCCGTCGACGACGCCGACATCATCGACCGCGACCTCCGGCCGGTCGGTCCGATCCACCCCGGCGTGATCCTCCGGGAGGAGTTCCTGGAGCCCCTCGGGCTCAGCGCCTATGCGCTCGCCAACGCGCTCAGCGTGCCGGGCAACCGGATCACCGGGATCGTCCACGGCGAACGCGCGATCACCGCCGACACGGCCCTTCGGCTCGCGCGCTTCTTCGACATGTCGCCCGACTTCTGGCTCGGCCTGCAGATGACCTTCGACCTCGAGACCGCCCGCGCCGCGCTCGCCGGCCGGCTCGACCAGGAAGTCAGCCGGCGCGCCGCCTGATCAACGCTCTATCGCTATACCCTTCTCGCATTGCGGACAGCGTCGTCGATCGTAGTCGACTAGCGGGAATTCCTTGCCGCAGGACAAGCAGAGCCGCGAACGCCGTCGCGTCTGTAGTGTCCCCCACGACGGCATCGGCTCGGATGCTTTCCCTCACCGATGTTACGGCATCAAAGACCGCTCCTGCTGTGGCATCGGCATCGATGCTTGCACCCACCATGAGTTTGCCGAAAAAACGCATCGCAAAGTCGGTCGGCGTGCTGCTCGCGTCGAGTTGGACTGCTACAATCTTTTCTGCCGTTGCAATTCTTTTGGCGCCTACTTGTAGATCCAAGGGACTAACTACTATTCCTCCCTTCGCTTCAATGTCGCCAATGCGATAGGCTATTGCTCCCAACATCTCCTGGTTGAGACGTCGACCCTTGCGCCGGCATTCCACGAGGATCGTTGCACCATCAGACTCGCGAACTCCCTTAGCGTCGATCCGCCAGACGCCCACTTTCCCATGGACCTTCTGATCTCCCTCCACGCGCTGCAGTTGGAAATGGGCAGCAAATTGGTTCAGTAGCTCGACCGCTACGGCCTGACAGGACTCCCAAGGTTTCGGCTTTCTTGGAGGCATCAGCTCGGATCGTCGATCAGCGCAGCACACCTCGCAGACTTGAACCATTCAACCTGGTCCAGCCTCAAGGCATGTTACTCCAAATGCTTGAGGTACTGGGCGACGAAGTCGCAGTCGACCAGGCGGATGTAGGCGTCGGTCAGGCGTTTGGTGATCGGGCCGGGGACCGCGCCGGTGCCGATCGGGGTGCCGTTGATGGTGCGGATCGGGCAGATGCAGAAGCTGGTCGAGGTGATGAAGGCTTCCTCGGCGGCGTAGGCGTCGTAGAGGTCGATGTCGGCTTCGGCGAAGGGGATGTTTTCCGCGGCCGCGAGCTCGATGGCGGTGGCACGGCTGACGCCGGGCAGGACGTAGCGTTCGTGCGGGGTCAGCAGGCGGCCGTCCTTGTAGACGAAGATGTTGGCGCCCAGCCCCTCGCAGAGGTTGCCGTTGACGTCGAGCAGGATCGTCCAGGCCTCGGGCGAGTGGGCATGGACCTCGAGGTCGCCCGTAATCAGGTTCAGGTAGTTGTGGGTTTTCGCGCGCGGGGTCAGCGCGTCGGGGGAAACGCGGCGGACCGAGGGCACGACGACGTCGATGCCGTCGCGGTAGAGGCGCGCGCGCGCCTTGAACGGCAGGGGCATCAATTCGACGATCACGGTCGGGCCGTAGTGGTCCCAGTTGTCGCCGTCGACCCGGTTGACGCCGCGCGAGATCCGCTGGCCGACCCACTGGTCCTCGTCGGGGCCGAGCAGGTGCAGGTTGCGCTCGTTGACCGTCTCGCTGATGCCGATCATCTCGGCCGGCGACAGGCCGGGGTCGATGCGCAGGACCTTGAGCGAGCGGTAGAGGCGCTCGACGTGCTCCCTGATCTTGAACAGGCGGCCGTTGAAGGTGCGGGTCATGTCGAAGGCGCCGTCGCCGAAGACCCAGCTGCGGTCGCGGAACGGCACCCGGACCTGGCTTTCCGGGACATACTCGCCGTTGAAATACGCTATGCGCTCGTTCGCCAGTGCCGTCATGGAAGCAGTCCCTCCGCCAATCCTGAAACCCCTCACCCGGACGCCGCATGAGAGCACAAGGGCGCGCCGTTCGCCAGACCTCAGGCGTCGCCCTGGCGCCTCGTCGACCTCCAACCTTGACCTGCGTGTCGAGATAGCTTGACGGCTTGGGTGCCGTCGTGCCATCATTAATCGAATTCGGAATTCCGAAAGGACGAGTGACAGCGTTGGCGACCGAAGCGCGACGGCTGGAGCCGCTGCCGGGCAGCACGGTCCTGATCGATCAGGTCTACGAGCGGCTGGTGGCGGCGATCGCCGACGGCACGCTGGCGCCCGGTCAGCGGCTGCGCCAGGACGAGGTGGCGGCCCTGCTCGGGGTCTCGCGCCAGCCGGTGAGCCATGCGCTCCAGCTGGTCAAGCGCCAGGGTCTCGCGGTCGAGCACGGCCGCAAGGGTTTGGCGGTGGCGCCGATCGCGGCGGGCGGGCTGCGCGATCTCTACCAGGTCCGGGCGGCGCTCGACGCGCTCGCGGCCGGGCTGGCCGCCGGGCGCGGGCGGGTCGGAACGCTCGAGCCGGCTGTGCGCCTGGAGGCGGAGGGGGCGCTCGCGGCCGGGCTCGATCTCGGGACGGTTGCTCCGGCCGGGGCGTTGATCCGGGCTGACGTCGCGTTCCACACCGCCCTTTACCGGCTCTCGGGCAATGCCGCGATCGAGGCGACCGTGGCACCGCAGTGGCCGCAGTTCATGCGCGCCATGGGGGCGGTCCTGGAGGCGCCGGGGCACCGGGCCGTGGTCTGGCGCGAGCACCGGGTCATTCTGGCCGCGGTGCTAGCAGGTGAAGTCGAGGCGGCGGCGCGCGCGGCGCGCGAGCATGCGCTCCGGGCAGGCGCCGAGGCAGCGGCGCGGCTCGAGGCCGAGGCGGCAGCCGCCTGAGCAGGGACAACGCGAAAGGAGACGGCGATGCGTCTGACCGAGCAGCAACTCAGCGAGTTCGACGAGCGGGGCTACATCTTCCTGCCGGAGTGTTTTTCCGAGGAGGAGATCGCGATCCTGCGGACCGAGGCCGAGGCGATCTATCGGACCGAGCGCAAGGAGGTCTGGCGCGAGAAGTCCGGAGCGCCCCGGACCGCGTTCGCGGCCCATACCTACAACGAAGCGTTCCGCCTTTTGGGCTCGGACCCGCGGCTGATCGAGCCGCTCGAGCAGATGTTCGGCGAGCCCGTCTACATGCACCAGTTCAAGATCAACGCCAAAGCGCCCTTCGACGGCGAGGTCTGGCAGTGGCACCAGGACTACGGCACCTGGGCACGCGACGACGGTATGCCGCAGGCGCGCGCGATGAACATCTCGGTGTTCCTCGACGAGGTCATGGCGATCAACGGGCCGCTGATGTTCATTCCCAAGAGCCACAAAGCAGGCGTGCTCGCCGCCGGCCACGACCTCGCGACCACCTCCTACCCCTTGTGGACGCTCGATCACGAGACCATCACCAAGCTCGTGGGGGACGGCGGGATCGTCGCGCCGACGGGCAAGCCCGGCTCGGTCCTGATGTTCCACGGCAACCTCGTGCACGCCTCGCCGCCCAACATCACGCCCTATCCGCGCAAGATCGTCTACCTGACGCTCTGCGCGGTCTCGAACCACATCACCAGGTTCACCCGCGAGCCCTGGATCGCGCATCGGGACTTCACGCCGATCGAGGCGGTGGCGCCGGATGCGCTGCTGCAGTACGCCCGCGCCCACAAGATCGCGGCCGAGTAGCCATGGCCCTGATGAGCAAGCTCGCCGCAAGGGTCCAGGCCGGCCGGCCGGTCCGGGTCGGCCTGATCGGCGCCGGCAAGTTCGGCTCGATGTTTCTGTCGCAGGTGCCGACCATCGAAGGGCTCGAGGTCGCGGTGATCGCCGACCTCGACCCCGACCGCGCCCGCGAGGCCTGCCGGCGGGTCGGCTGGGATGCCGCCCGGATCGCGCGCACCCGCTTCGCCCCCCGCGGCGCCGACGCCTGCACCGATGCCGCGGTCGAGGTCGTGATCGAGGCGACCGGGGCGCCCGCCGCCGGGATCGCGCACGCGCTGGCCGCGATCGAGGCCGGCAAGGCCGTGGTCATGGTCAACGTCGAAGCGGACGTCTTGGCCGGGCCGCTGCTTGCCGCCCGCGCGCGCGAGCAAGGCGTGGTCTACTCGATGGCCTACGGCGATCAGCCGTCCCTGGTCGCCGAGATGGTCGACTGGGCGCGAGCCACCGGCTTTACGGTCATGGCCGCCGGCAAGGGCACCAAATATCTGCCCAAGTTCCATCAGGTCACGCCCGACGACGTCTGGAGCCACTATGGCCTGACGGCCGAGCAGGCGGCGGCCGCGGGCATGAACCCGCAGATGTTCAATTCCTTCCTGGACGGCACCAAGTCCGCGATCGAGATGGCCGCGATCGCGAACGCCTGCGGCCTCGAGGTGCCCGATGGGCTCGGCTTTCCGCCTTGCGGGGTCGACGATCTGGCGCAGGTGCTGCGGCCGCGGGCTGCCGGCGGCTGTCTCGAGGGAAAAAACATGGTGGAGGTCGTCTCGTCGCTCGAGCGCGACGGCCGGCCGGTGTTTCGCGACCTGCGCTGGGGCGTCTACGTCGTCCTCGAGGCCCCCAACGACTATGCCGCCGCCTGCTTCAAGCAGTACGGGCTCAGGACCGACGACAGCGGCCGCTTTGCCGCGATGTACAAGCCCTACCACCTGATCGGGCTCGAGCTCTCGATCTCGGTCCTGAACGCGGCCTTGCGCGGCGAGCCGACCGGCTGCAGCTCCGAATGGCGGGGCGATGCGGTCGCGACCGCCAAGCGCGCGCTCAAGGTCGGAGAAATGCTGGATGGCGAGGGCGGCTACACGGTCTACGGCAAGCTGATCCCGGCGGACCGCTCTCGGGCCCTCGATGCGCTGCCGATCGGGCTCGCGCATCGCGTGCGCCTGGGCCGCGACATCGCCGAGGACGACATCCTGAGCGCCGCCGACGTCGAACTCGACGAGGCCTCCCAGGCGGTCCGGATCCGGCGCCAGATGGTCGCCGAGGCCGCCCGAGCCGACCGCGCCGCATGAGCGCGATCCGGGTCGAGCGGGCGGGCGCGTCCCGAGTAGCGGCAGGCCACGGGTTGGAATAGAGTTGGCCGCAGCAACCGTAATGGCGGTTCGCGAGCTCGGGGAGGATGCCATGGCCGCCTACATCATGCTCACCAACTGGACCGAGCAAGGTATCCGTGACGTCAAGGCTTCGCCGGGCCGGCTCGATGCGGCCAAGCAGCTCTGCAAGAAGCATGGCGCCGAGATCAAGCAGTTCTTCATGACGATGGGCAGCTACGACATGGTCGTGATCATCGAGGCGCCGGGCGACGACGCGATCGCCAAGGTCGCGCTGGCGCTCGGCACCGGCGGCAACATCCGCACGACCACCTTGAAGGCGTTCAACGAGACGGACTATCGGAAGCTGATCGGGTCGCTCGGCTGATCGGACGCGCTCGACGGCCGGCGGTGGTCGGCGCGCTCGCAGCGTCAAGGGCGGTCCGGCTCAGCCTGCGGCCGGCGCGCGCAGCCTCCTTCGCGGCGAAGTCGAGCTCGATCTCGATGCCGTCGATCCGGTCGCGCAGGAACAGCTGGAACAGTGCCTGATCGTGGGCCTGATCGCGGGCCTGATCTTTAGCGATCGGTGTTGAAACCCGCTACCCCTTCGCCCTTGCCGGGCTCTGCCGCCGGCGCCGCGCTGCCGGTGTCGGGCTATCGCGAGTTCCGGCCGGCGCCGGTGCTCGCCAAGCACGTGCTCTGCTCGTGGTCGCAGGTGATCGGCGACGGCCAAAGCGCGTATCCGCAGCGGGTGCTGCCCGACGGCTGCGCCGACATCGTCTGGATCGGCGAGGCGCCGCCGGTGGTCGCCGGCCCGGCGACCCGGACCGTGATCGCGGAGCTGCCGCCGCGCTCGATCGTGATTGGCATCCGCTGCCACCCCGGCGCAGCAGCTGGTCTCCTCGGCCTGCCGGCGAGCGAGCTCCTGAACCTGGAGATCCCGCTCGGACAGATTTGGGGGCGGGCCGCAGACGAGCTCTCTGGGCGGATCGGCGACGCCGCCGATGTCGCCGCCAAGCTCGCGGTCGCCGAAGCGGGGCTGGCTTTGCGCAGCCTTGCCGCCCGACCGGGCGATCCCCTGATCAGCGCCGCGATAGGCTGGCTCGCGCGCCATCCGGGCGATCGGGTCGAGCGGCTGAGCGAGCTTTTGGAGATCGGCAGCCGGCAGCTGCGGCGGCGGTTCCAGGCCAGCGTCGGCTATGGCCCGAAGACGCTGCAGCGCGTGCTGCGTCTGCAGCGATTGCTGGCGCTCGCGGCCCGGGGCCCGGAGCGGCCGACGCTGGCGGCGCTCGCGGCCGAGGCGGGCTATGCCGATCAGGCGCACATGACCCGCGAGCTCGGCGAGCTCGCCGGTCGCGTGCCAAGCGCCTTGCTGCGCAGTCCACGCAGCACCCTCGAGATGTCCGATTTGTTCAAGACCGCGGTGGATGCCGCTCCTAGGTTCCCCAAGAGTCGAACGATGGATCTGAGGAGAGAACCATGGACCAGCGTCTGAGCATCGTGACCCTCGGCGTCGCCGATCTGGAGCGCGCCCGACGCTTCTACGAGGACGGGCTGGGCTGGCGCCGGGGCAATGCCCACGCCGAGATCGTCTTCTTTCAGATCGGCGGCTCGGTGCTCGCCCTGTTCGGTCACGCGACGCGCTCGCGGCCGATGCCCGCCTGCCGGCCACCGGCAGCGGCTTCGGCGGCATCACGCTCGCCTACAACACGCGCTTGCGCGAGGAGGTCGACCGGGTGCTGGCCGAGGCCGAGGCGGCCGGCGCCACCATCCTCAAGCCCGCTGAGGACGCGTTCTGGGGCGGCTATTCCGGCTATTTCGCCGATCCGGACGGCCACCCCTGGGAGGTCGCCTGGGCCCCCGACTGGATCCTGCTCGAGGACGGCAGCGTCAGGCTCGGCAAATGAGCGTCTCGGAGCTCACTTAGGCTTGGTCTCGATCGGCGCGCCGAGCTTCTCGGGCGGCGCATTCAGGATCGCCGGCGGCGGCGCGGCCGGGACGGCCGGCGCCGCTCCTGCGGGCGCGCGCAGGCTGTCGAGGTAGGCGTTGACGTCGGCGATCTGTTTCCTGCTCAACGCCAGGTTCGAGATCACCGGGTGCATCGCACCGCGCCAGGCGTGCAGCTCGGTGAAGGTCATGTCCGGATCGTTGGCAATCGCGCTGAAAGGGGGCGCCGCGTCGCTGCCGACGCGCTCGCTGCCGACGATGTGGCAGGACGAGCAGACCTTGGCGGCAAGCTCGTGCCCGGCCGCGGGGTCGCCCTTCTCCTGCGCCGCCGCCGGCGATGCCGCGACCAGGACGCTGAGGGCGCCGACGACGAATTTCGGGCTCAAAAGCCCGGTTTTCCCATCCAGCATCTCATGCCAACGCGAAGCCGCCCCGCTCGGTTCCGATGCGGCCGCTTCAGGCGGCGGCGCGCTGGGCCAGCAGCTGGCACGAGCGGGGCGTGATCTCCAGCTCCGCACCCGGCGCCAGCGGCTCGCCCGGATCTCCGATCGCCTCCTTGGCGGTATCGATCAGCGTCTCCCAGCGGGCGTCGTCGGACCCGGCGGGCAGGCGCTGGACAGCCGCCTCGTGCCCCGCGTTGAGGATCAGAAGGAACGTGTCGTCGGTCTCCTGCTCGCCGCGCGCGGTCAGATGCATGAGCCCGGCCTCGCCGCTCAACAGCAGTGCCAGCATCCGGGCCTCCTCGTTCGACCAGTCGGCCGCGGTCATCTCCTCGCCGTCCGGCCGCAGCCAGGTCACGTCCTTGACCTCGGTGCCCGGGATCGTCTCGCCCTGGAAGAAGCGCGAGCGGTGGAACACGATGTGCGCGCGCCGCAGCGAGATCAGCAGCCGTGTGAAATCGAGCAGGAGCTCGCCTTCCGGGGACAGGTTCCAGTCGAGCCAGCCGATCTCGCTGTCCTGGCAGTAGGGGTTGTTGTTGCCGCCCTGGGTGCGCGCGAACTCGTCGCCCGCGACCAGCATCGGCACGCCTTGGGAGAGCATGAGCGTGGTCAGGAAGTTGCGCATCTGGCGCCGGCGCAGCGCCTGGATCTCGGGATCGTCGGTCTCGCCTTCGGCGCCGCAGTTCCAGCTGTTGTTGTTGTCGGAGCCGTCGCGGTTGTCCTCCTTGTTGGCCTCGTTGTGCTTGTGGTCGTAGCTCACCAGATCGCGCAAGGTGAAGCCGTCGTGGGCGGTGATGAAGTCGATGCTGGCCCACGGCCGCCGGCCGCGATGGCGATAGATGTCGGCCGAGCCGGACAGGCGCGAGGCGAGCGCCGGCAGCTGGCCCGGATCGCCCTTCCAGAACTTGCGCACGGTGTCGCGGTACTGGTCGTTCCACTCGGCCCAGCCGGGCGGGAAGTTGCCGACCTGATGGCCGCCAAGGCCCGTGTCCCAGGGCTCGGCGATCAGCTTGACCGCGGCCAGCACGGGGTCCTGGGCTACCGCATCGAGGAAGCTCGCGTGCTCGTCGAACGCTCCCTCGACGCGCGCAAGCGTGCTCGCGAGGTCGAAGCGGAAGCCGTCGACCTGCATCTCCAGGGCCCAGTAGCGGAGCGAGTTGGTGACCATGCGCAGCACGTGCGGATGGCGCAATTCCAGCGCGTTACCGGTGCCGGTGAAGTCGTTGTAGTGACGCTCGTCGCCCGCCATCAGATAGTAGTAGGAGCGGTTGTCGATGCCGCGGAAGCTGAGGGTCGGCCCCATGTGGCTGCCCTCGGCGGTGTGGTTGTAGACGACGTCCAGGATCACCTCGATGCCGGCGTCGTGCATCACCTGGACGAAGGTCTTGACCTCGCCGAGCCCGCCGGCGCCGAGATACTCGGGATGGGGTGCAAAGAAGCCGATCGTGTTGTAGCCCCAGTAGTTGCGCAAGGCCGCGCTCGGTCAGGTGGCGGTCGTGGACGAAGGCGTGCACGGGCAAGAGCTCGACCGCCGTGACGCCGAGCGCGCGCAGGTAGCCAACCACCGGCCCGCTCGAGAGGCCCCCGAAGGTGCCGCGCAGGGGCTCGGGCACCTCGGGATGGCGCATGGTGAAGCCCTTGACGTGCATCTCGTAGACGATCGTCTCGTGCCAGGGCCGCTGCTCCGGCCGCGTCCCCCAGGTGAAGGCCGGGTCGATCACCTGGCATTTGGGCATGAAGGGCGCGCTGTCGCGCTCGTCGAACGAGAGATCGGCCTCGGGATCGCCGACCCGGTAGCCGAACAGGGCGTCGTCCCACTCGAGCGCGCCGATCAGGGCCTTGGCGTAGGGATCGATCAGCAGCTTGTGGTGGTTGAAGCGATGGCCGGCCTTGGGCTCGTAGGGCCCGTAGACCCGATAGCCGTAGAGCTGGCCGGGACGCACGTCCGGCAGATAGCCGTGCCAGATCTCATGGGTGTGTTCGGGCAGCGCCACCCGCGCCGTCTCGGTCTTGCCGTCCGGGTCGAACAGGCAGAGCTCGACCTTCTCCGCATGCGCCGAAAACAAAGCGAAATTGGTGCCGGCGCCATCCCAGGTGGTGCCCAGCGGATAGGGCAGACCCGGCCAGACTCGAAGGTTCTCCGTGGCCACGCTTCGGCTCCTTGGTGCGCACGGGCGCCGTCACGCTGATCCCGCGCGAGCAACGCGAGCGGCCGCCTGCGGGTTCCATCAGGCGGTGCGTTCCGCCCTTGCGCTTGCGCCCCTTCGGCCTGCCGCCTAGGTAAGAAGCCTGCGCAAGAAGCCAGGCGCCGGCGTAGCTCAACGGTAGAGCATCCGCCTTGTAAGCGGGAGGTTGCGGGTTCAAGTCCTGCCGCCGGCACCAGCTTTTTCAATCGGGGAGCGCGATGCCGGGGAAGCCTCCGACACCGTCTGCCGAGCTGGAGAGCCGGGCGCGGCGAAAGTGTTTTGCTAGGGTGCCGCCGGCACGCGTTCAAATCCTAGGACGCCGATCCGGTGCCGGAAGACCGCATTCTCGTCGCGGCCTTCGTCGTGCAGGACGGCTTTCAGTCCGTACTCGAGCGTTCCGTTGCCGGCGGCGCCTGGGCCGACATAGGTGAAGTCATCGATCCAGATACCGATCTCCTCGACGTTCTCGTCGTTACAGGCGTAGGACAGGTCCCAACCGGTCAGTACCGGGATCGCGACGGCGAAGGGTACGTTGGTGATCTTCCGGTGGATTTCGCTGTCCGCCACTGATCCGGCATCGCAGTCACCCCGATCTTCGACCGGCACGATCGTGAACGGCGGCTGGACAACATGGACGCCCGGGCCGGCGATCACCGAGACGACCTCGCCGAGGTAATGGTTGCGCCGCAGGTCATTGTCCTTGAGGATCGATCTTCGTCTCCCAGCTGTGCACCCGTCCTGCTACCTGATCGACTGTACTGCCGGTCGCGACATCGATGACGTTATTGTCGTATCCTTCGCTATAGTCGAGGTTATAGGCCAGCTGGAGGAGATGATGATCATTCCCGGACCAATACAGATTGAAGCCGCGGGGCAGGATCGCCGCTTTGGTCGGCAGGTATTGCCCAGCCCACACCGTGTCCACCGTCCGACGGTGAAAGGTCAGCGCGGTATCCCAACCCGACGCGTTGCTGCTCGCGAACGACAACTGATCCCGGTCATCCCGACCGGCGGAGAAGACCGCCCGGTTCCAGGCCAGGCGCGTGTAATAGTAGCACCAGCGATAGGGGTCGTCGTAGCCGTCGTCACCGATACCGCCGACGGCCTCCCACAACAGCTGATTGCCCTCCAAGCGAATGTTGATGATACCGGTCCCGAGGGCCCGGATGTGGTGGTCGCCGTTGAGGAACGTCAGTCGCCAACCGCTCAAGAATACCGTCGCGCGATCCATCGTGGCGGGGACCGGCAGGCTATGTTGCACCCGCAAGATCCGCTGGACATCCGACTCGTGGGATTCGGCGCAGGCGAAGCCATGGTGGACGACCATATTGCCCGGATCTTCGAAGACCATCCTCTCGCCACTGTCCGAGACCGGCGATATGGGCACGTCCCGGAAAGGGTATCCCAGGTTGAAAGGTGGCGGCGGCGGCGGGGAGTCCCCGGCGGCCGGCGGCTCGAAGACGCATGCGCCAAGACCCGGCAATAGAGCGCAGAGGGCCATCCGCATCAGTGCCATCCGCCCCAGCGCCATCCGCCCGGGGTGCCGCTGAGCGCAGGCTGCTGCGACCGTCCTCGCTCTCGGCGACTTTGACCGTGGAGTTGAGCTGGGCATGCGGCCTATCCTCCGGATGCAACTATTACGACTAGCGCTGTTGCCGGCGTTGCGCCAGCAGCGTGATCGTGGGCGTCGTCGGCCGATCGCGGCCTTGATCGACTCCGCCGCCATCGGCCTCGGCCACCCGGCGTCTTTGCTTCGATGCCACGTTACCGCGGGCGGTCCGTGGCGGACGCAGCCGGTCTGCGAAGGAGTGCGGGTTCAACTCCTGCCGCCGGCAACGAGGCAGCGCCTGCAGGCTCGGCCGGGAAGCGGCGGCTGGCGGGTCGCGATGCGCAGAAATGCTGCCGGGAAAATCGCGCCCGCTTACGGTCGATTAAGCATTGCCGGGTTAGCTTCCTTCCACAGCCTGCCACGCGATCAGCGGCGCGGGTGCTACGGAGGAAACGCCCGATGGCGAAGTCGATCGCCCGCGACGCCGAGGATTTCGCGCGCCTTTTGTTCCAGACGGTCGAGCGGCTCGGCGCGAACGGCGAGTGGGTGCCGGCGCGCGCGGCCTTCGCCGAGACCGCGGCCGACCACCCGGAGCATCCCTACGCGATCTACCTCAAGGCCAAGCCAGCCCGGCGGATCGGCCTCGCCACGGTCGCCGAGCGCCTGCGCACCGCCGAGTTCGCCAGGATCGAGCGCCGCAAGGCGGGCGGCCGGCGCAACGCGCCGGTCTTCTATCGCCTGGCAAGGCCGGTCGCCAGCCTCGGCCTGCATCTGCCCGCCGAGGTCGCGGCCGATCACCCGCTGGTCAAGAAGCACCGCCTCGCCAGCGCCGCGGGCGACGGCCCGGCCTCGATGCGGCGCACCGCGCTGACCGAATCCGGTCCCAAGTCGCCCTGGCGCCGCCGGCTCCTGCCGCACCCGATCCACATCCCGACCGGCGTCGAGGCCGCATCGCAGTCGCTCCGGCACTGGTGGGAGCGGGTGCGCGTCACGGTCTCGGTGATCGCTGCCAGCGCCCGCCGCGGCTGACGCCCACGCGCCCGCCGGGCTTGCTGCGGGCTACGCGTCGACAGCGTGGGCGGCGAGCACGCCCCGATCGAAGACGATGCCGTGGCCGGGCGCCGTGGGCGGCGTGAACCAGCCGTCGACGATCCGGATCGGCGTGCTGAGCGCCTTGAGGTCGGTGAGCGAGCCGCCGTCGATGTTTTCCAGGATGTGGGCGTTGGGCAGGCAGCAGAGCAGCTGGCCCGAGAGCTCCATCATGAAGTGCGGCGCGAGCGGCAGGCCGAAGGCGCGCGCCAGCGCCGCGATCTCGAGGTAGGGCGTGATGCCGCCGACCCGGACCACGTCCGCCTGGACGAAGTCGCAGGCGCCCTGCGCCAGATAGTGGCTGAACTGCTGCAGCGTATAGACGTTCTCGCCGATCGCGAGCGGGCTTCGCACGAGGCGGCGCAGGCGTGCGTGACCCGCGACGTCGTCGGCCAGCAGCGGCTCCTCGACCCAGTGCGGCGCCAGCGGCTCGAAGGCGTTGATCGCGCGCGCGGCCCAGCCGATGTCCCAGCCCTGGTTGGCATCGACCATGACGGGCAGCCGGCCCGCGATTTCCCGGACCTTGGTCAGGCGCAGGACGTCCTCCTCGATCTCGGGTTTTCCGACTTTGATCTTGAAGGCCTTGAAGCCCGCCGCCAGCCAGCCGCTGCACCTGCGCGGCGAGCTCGGCCTCGGATTTGTTCAGATTGATGCCGCTGGCATAGGCGAGGATGCGCTCGCGGCAGGGGCCGAGCAGCGCCGACCAGGGACTTGCCGACCTCCTTGGCGGCGAGGTCCCAAAGGGCGATGTCGAGGGCGGCCAGCGCGGTCGTCGTGACCCCACCGCCGCCCAGGTTGTGCAGGTGATGCCAGCATTTGTGCCAGAGGCCGCGCGGGGCCGCCGCCTGGCCGATCACGAAGGGCCTGATGTCGTGGTCGAGCATCGCCTTGAGGGTGCGGCCGCCGACCCCGCCGGTATAGCTGAAGCCGGTGCCGACCATGCCCGGTCATCCGTAGTCACGTCGGTGACCACGAGCTCGATGTGGGTCACGTCCTGGATCGCATCCTGCCACGGCCACGGCAGCGGCAACCGCGCCAGTCGGGTCTCGACCGCCTCGATCCGCATCGCATCCCCTCCCCGACGCCTGACTGTCCGCGGGCCCGGAAGGCCGCCCGGCACTGAGCAGAAAGAGCAATCCCGACCGGCACGCAAGGGGGGGCGCTTCTGCCCCCGGGGGCGAACCCGTTCAAGCGCTGGCTGCGAAGATCGGGCGGCGCAGGACCGCATGGACACAATTCGCCTGCCAGGCTAAATTCATGCATCTCGGATGGAACGAACAGTAGAGGCTGGCGATGGGGACCATGCGGTCCGCGGGAGCGGCAGCATTGCTGCTTCTGGGCGTGCTCGCGGGCTGCTCCGACATCAACGCCTATGCCAACCGGCAGCTCCAGCCGGTGGCGCCGGCGGCGGGACCGGTCGAACCGGGCGTCGGCGGGCCGCGGCCGATCTGGGCGGGCGCTCCCGGATGCTTTGAGCGGACCCGGCGGTGGGGTCCCGAGGTGCTGGCGCTGACCCTCTCCGGCGGCGGCTCGCGCGCTGCCGTCTTCGGCGCCGCGGTGATGCTCGAGCTGCAGGACATCGGCGCGCTCGATTCGGTCGATCTCGTGTCGTCGGTCTCGGGGGGGTCGCTCGCAGCCGCGCTCTATGCCCTCAGCCGCGATCCGGGCGAGCCCGATCCGGGCGCGCCGCCCCGGATCGTCTGGAGCCGCGATCCGGTATTGGAAATGACGAGCCGAAATCTGCTGACCCCATGGATCCTCCGCTGGCTGCGACCCGACAGCGTTGTCAAATATTGGTTCACTGCTTACGACCGGACCGACCTATTTGTCGACACCTTGAACAGTCAATTACTGAGCGGGCTCGGCGAGGCGGGTGGATACCCGACCTTTGCCGATCTGAATCCGGCCCGTGCGACCCTGATCCTGAACGCTACCAACTTCACTAAAGCGCGCAGTTCCGACGTTTTTACCTTTACGCCATGGGATTTCATCAAGGTGCTCAACTCCGATATTTGCAGTTATGACGTGGCCCGGGGGGTGTCCGCGTCCGCGGCCTTTCCCGGCGTCCTGCAATATTCGACCCTGCGTGATTTCCGCCCGGTCGCCGGCCCCGGCGACCCGGCGATGCCGGCATCCTACGTCGATCTGATGGATGGTGGCGCCACCGACAACCTCGGCCTCAAGGGCCTGAACGAGGCCATGGAACAGCTGCATCTGTGCGGCCAGGGCCCGGGGCCGCCACCCGCTGCCGACCCTTGCAGCAAGCTTCTGGTTCTCGTGGTCGATGCCCAGAACGGCTTCCAGGGTCGAGATCCGTCGGCGTCCGACCCGCGAGGCCCCCTCGATCGCCTCTTCGACACGAACTTCCTCGACGCCTACGACACCTTGATGCAGACCGGATACGGACAGCTGCTGCGCCAGTTTCGCCAGGACATGGAGGGGCATCCGGCCGGCCAGGCCGAGGGTGCCGGGGTCCTCAACCTCTCGCTGCTGACCCTCGTCCGCGACCAGTGGCTGGGCTACGACGGGCAGTATGGCACGACCAAATGCCCGCAGGCGCCCGCGGCAGGCCCGGCTGGCCCGGCTGGCCCGGGAAGCGACCAGTCCGCGGTCGAGCGCGCCTGTGCGCTCGAGAAGAGGGCGCGGGATCTGGTGGCCGACGTCCCCGGACTTGCAAAGAAGCTGCGCGGCATCGGCACCAACTGGCGCATCGAGCCCGACCAGGTCGCCTGCCTCGAGGTCGCGGCCTACGCCCTCGTGGCAGCGGCGCGACCGCAGCTTCAGAAATTCTTCGCGGGCAGGAAGATCCTGGCTCCCCAGGACGTCGAGCACTTCACCGACAGCAAGAGGGAATGCCTGCAACTGCCTGACGCCGGCTCCTGAGCGCGTGGCGCCGTTCGACGGTTCAGCCGCGCTGAAACGGCCCATCGAAGGCGGCTTTGCATCAGTTCCCGTTGCCCATGCTGTGGTCCGAAGGGCCTTTGCAAGTCGGCGGCCGAAGCCTAGGCTCTCGGGAGCCGGGCTATGGAAAACTGGGAACGACATGGCGCTTTCGGTAATCGGGGCGGGGTTCGGGCGGACCGGGACGTTGTCGCTCAGAGATGCGCTCGATCGGCTCGGGCTCGGGCCCTGCTATCATATGTACGAGGTGGTCCATCATCCGGAGCATGTCGGGTTCTGGCAGCGGGCGGTCGATGGCGAGGCGGTCGAGTGGGAGGAGCTCTTGGGGAGCTATCGCTCGGCCGTCGACTGGCCGGTCTGCAGCTTTTGGGCGGAGCTCGCGGCGCGCTATCCGGAGGCGAAGGTGATCCTCACGGTGCGTGATCCGGGGTGCTGGTTCGAGAGTGCCTGGAGCACGATCTTTCCGCGGATCAGCCGCCCGGTTGAGGAGGGCGACGACGAGATCGGGCGGCGGCGCGCGCGGATGCAGCGCCAGCTGATCGTCGAGCAGACCTTCGCGGGCGACATCGAAAGCCCCGAGCATGCCCAGCGCGTGTTCCTGCGCCACAACGAGGACGTGCAGCAGCGCCTGCCGCCGGAGCGGCTGCTGGTCTACCAGGTCCGGGACGGCTGGGCGCCGCTCTGCGGCTTCCTCGGGCTGCCGGTGCCGGACGAGCCGTTCCCGCACGTCAATGCGACCGAGGAGTTCCAGGCCCGGTTCCGCGCCTGATCGCGGGCGATTGTCTGACCGCCGTGTCAGACGGCGCCCGGCGGCCTGGGCTGGTGCCGGTGAGCGGCCAGCAGCTTGGCCTGCGGCACTCAATCCGGGTCGCTCCCGGGCCCGACCACGTCTGACAGTCGGGCCCGCCTTTGAAAAAAAATCGGGTGTTGGCCGGCTGTTCTCGGCGGCGCGCCGCTTTCGGCCTTGCCCAACCCCAGGAACCTTCACATAATTCAGCCCGTTCAATACGAGCCAATGTCTGGGGGACGAGCGAGCCATCAAGCAATGACGGCAGGCAAGTGGGGGCCCGGCCCTCCACTCGGGTGGTGATTTTCCTGTTCGCTTGCGGGGATGACCAGATGCTCAGGGTTGGATCATGGCCGGGGTGAGGCCGCTGGAAAATCGATGGCGTGGCGCCCGCAACGGGCTGTTGCACTTTTGCGCCGGCAGCCATCCGGTGTCGGTAAGGACGCAGCTTGCGACCGGGGCGGTCATCTTCGCGCTCTCGGCCTGGGTGACGGTGACCTCGGTCAGCTATGTCGGCAGCCGGCAGCTGTTGAGCGATACGGCCCTGCATATCAGGAACCTCGAGCAGGCCTATACCGATCTGCGGTCCGAGTCGCAGCTGTCGACCAAGAGCTTCATGCAGCAGATCGACGAACTCGAGGCGAACCGGCAGCGTCAGCAGGACGCGATCCGCGAGCTGAGCGAGATCCGCGAGGTCGTGCAGAGTCAGCTCAATTCGCGCGAACGGCAGCTCACGCTCCTGGCCGAGCAGCGCGACCACGCCCGCGACCAACTGGGCGACCTCGCGCAGTCGTTCTCGGGGATGAAGGACCGGCTGCAGGGGGTGCTGACGGTCCGGACCGGCTTGCAAAAGCAGCTCGAGAGCGCCGAGCAGCGGCTGGCGGCGGCCAGCCAGCAGCGCGACGCCGAGCGCCAGCTCGAGGTCGGCCTGCGCTGGCACGTCGCCCGTCTCGAGGGCGAGGTCAAGGACCTGCGCAGCCAGCGCGAGACCGCGCAGGTCTGGCTCAAGGACTGGGTGCTCGGCAGCACCGAGGCGCTCGAGCAGTTGTTCGGTGAGACGGGCGTCAACGTCGAGGCGCTGATCGCGCGCGCCGACAGCTCCGAGATGGGTCAAGGCGGTCCGCTCCAGGTCGCGGGGCCGGGTCCGGATTCGCCGGGCGACAAGCTCGCCCAGCTTACCCCTGCCGATCCCATGCAGAACGGCATCCAGCGCCTCGTCGCCCTGCAGAAGCTCGCCCGCACCCTGCCGCTCTCGTCACCGCTCGATCACTTCTACCTGACGAGCCCCTACGGCAAGCGGCGCGATCCCTTCACCAATCAGTGGGCCTTCCACGCCGGGCTCGATTTCGGCGCCGCCGTCGGCTCCAAGGTCCTGGCGACCGCACCCGGGCAGGTGATCCACGCCGGGCCCGCCGGCCCCTACGGCAAGATGGTCGAGATCGACCACGGCATGGGGATCGTCACCCGCTACGGGCATCTCAAGTCGATCAGCGTGGCGGTCGGCGACGAGGTCCGCTTCCGCCAGGAGATAGGTGTCATTGGCAGTACCGGGCGGAGCACGGCGCTCCATCTGCACTACGAGATCCGGGTCGACGACACGGCCTACGATCCGGCCCGCTTCCTGAACGCGGGCCGCTTCCTGGTCGGGATTTTCGCCAACAGCGGCGGCGGTCCGGTCGAGGAGGTGAACGACACGCCGCCATCGAACGGCTGAGGCGGAACTCCGGTAACAACTGGAAAGCGCCGCCGGCCGCGACTATGTCAGGACACCGCCGTCCGGGCGTGACCTCGCTGCCGTCCGCGGCAGGCCGGTCCGGGCGGCAGAGAGCGGCCCGCCATCGCCGGTCGGCCAGACGTAAGGGCCGCCTAGCGCGAGCCGCATCGACCAAGGGGGCTTCCCGGGATGGATCCGAACCAGCTGCAGCGGCGGGCGGAGGAGGCTTCCGAGCTCCTGAAAGCGCTCGCCAACGTGCGCCGGCTGATGATCCTCTGCCAGCTGCTGGAGGGGGAGAAGTCGGTCGGTGAGCTGGTCCGCAGGATCGGCCTCAGCCCGTCGGCGCTCTCGCAGCACCTGGCCCGGCTGCGCCGTGATCGCCTGGTCAGCACCCGCCGTTCGGCGCAGACCATCTATTACGCGATCGCGGGCGCCGAGGCGCGGGCTCTGCTCCAGGCCCTCCACACGCTCTATTGCGACCGGGCGCCGGCTGAGCCCGCGGCCGTGACCGCCGAGCCGCCGCACCTGTCGCTGTAGCGCCCTAGGCGGCAGCCGGCGGCGGCGCCGGCCGGCGGCCGTAGTACAGCATGACCGTGTGGGTCGCTTCGGCAAAGAACAGCCAGCGTTCGAGCGCGATGCCCGCGAGCCCCGCGAGGGCGGCCGCCAGCGCCAGTGCAAGCGCGAGCAGGCCTGCGGCGGGCAACGCCAGCAGGGTGAGGCCGAGGCCGCCGCCAAGGCCGAGCGCGCAAACCAGGCGGCGAAGCTTGCGGGCGTGCTTGCGCGCGACCGCGAACCCCATCTCGGCGAGCAGGTAGTTGGTCTGGGTGTGGGGCGGCTCGACCATCCGCACCAGGCCAAGGTGGCCGAGGCCGGTCGCGCTCTCGGGGGTGCTCTGCGGCTCCGCCGCGATCCGGCGCCACCAGACGGCCTTGAGCGCGAAGACCAGGATCGTCGCGATCGCGGCAAGGGCGCCCGCCGCCGGCTGCGGCCGGCCGAACAGGGCGAGCAGGAGCTGCAAAAGCAGCGCGCCGCTCATCAGCGCAAAGGCGAGGTAGACGGGCGCCGTCAGCGGCTGATGCCACTCGCGGATCGGCTTGAGCGAGGCGTAGATCATGCCCGTGCACCAGACGGTGAGCGCCGCGCCCAGCCCTGCGAGCCAGCCCGGGATCGCGAACCAGGCAGCGTCGGGTTCGCAGAACATCCAGCCGAGCCCGAGGGCCAGCGCCGGGAGGTAGGTGAGCACTGCCGCCGCACCCTCGCGCGACAGCCAGGACGAGCGCCACTGGCTGAGCGCGCGCCAGGCGCGCTCGGGGTGGCCCAGATGCAGCGTCGAGGACAAAAGGCCAAGGCTGATCAGCCCGAGGGCCAGCAACAGCGCGCTGAGGTCGAACCAGGGGTCCGGCGGCAAAAGGCCGAGCCCCGCGCCGAGGCCGAGCAGGAACAAGAGGCCATAGCCCGCGCCGGACGCCGTGGTGAAGACGATGATCGAGGGGGCGGGATGCACGTGGCAGGCTCAGTCCGAGAGCACGCGATCCAGCCAGGCGAGGAAGCCGCCCGCGGGCTCTGCCGGCTCGAGCGCCGCCGGCGCGCCGAGGTAGCCGGGCTCGGTCCGGCGCGGCCGCGGCGGCAGGTATTTGTTGGTCGGGCGGTAGCCCATTTCCGGCATCAGGTCGTAGCCGCCGCGCTCGGTGACCAGGCGCGAGACCGCCGAAGCGGGATCGCCAAGGTCGCCGAAGTGGCGGGCGCTGGCCGGACAGGTGCGCACGCAGGCCGGCACGCGGTCGATTTCCTCGAGGTTCTCGTTGTAGATCCGGTCGATGCAGAGCGTGCATTTTTTCATCACGCCCTGATCGCCATCGAGCTCGCGCGCGCCGTAGGGGCAGGCCCAGGCGCAAAGACCGCAGCCGATGCAGAGGTCCTCGTCGACCAGGACGATGCCGTCCAGGCTGCGCTTGTAGGAGGCCCCGGTCGGGCAGACGGTGACGCAGGCGGCGTCCTCGCAATGCAGGCAGGACTTGGGGAAATGCACTGTCCGGCCGGCCGCCCCCTCGCCCACCTCGTAGCCGTGGACGCGGTTGAGCCAGGCGCCGCGCGCCGAACTGCCGTAGGGGTCCTGATCGGTGAGCGGCGCCGGATAGCCGCCGGTGTTCCACTCCTTGCAATGGACGACGCAGGCCTGGCAGCCGACGCAGGTGTCGAGGTCGATCACGAGGCCAAGCCGCCGGGCGGGCGGACGGGCGGGCAGGCTGGTCATCGAGGCCGCTTCCGGCCGGCCCGGAACTCGGCGCCGTAGCGCAGGACCGCGGGCGGTTGGGGCAGGCCCGCGGGCGGCTGCAGCCGGGCGAGCTGGGGGGCGCTGGTGCCGGCCTCGGCGCGGGCCGCGGGCTCGATCCGGACGCGGAGGTCGTACCACGCCGCCTGGCCGGTCACCGGGTCAGCGTTGGCGTAGCGATAGCCGCCTTCGCGTTCGGGCATAAGATCATCGATCAAATAATTGAGCAAGAACCCTTTTTGCGCCTCGGGCGCGTCGGCCGAAAGGTTCCAGGCGCCGGCCCGCTTGGCGATCGCATTCCAGGTCCAGCAGGTGTCGGGGTTGACGCCGTCGACGAGACGGATCTGCGCCCTGATGCGGCCGTGGCGGCTGCTGACCCAGACCCAGGCGTCGTCCTCGAGGCCGAGCGCCGTGGCGCGGGCGTGGTGCAGGTAGAGGCGGTTGCTGCCGTGGATCTGGCGCAGCCAGGCGTTCATCCCGCCCCAGGAATGGTACATCGCCATCGGCCGCTGGGTGATGGCGTGGAGTGGAAAGCGCCGCGCCTCGAGGGCTTCGTCCTCGAACGGCGGATACCAGAACGGCAAGGGATCGAAGTAGCTCCGGATGCGCGCGCGGTGGCGCTCGGGCGGCTGCACCTTGCCGTGACCCTCGGCCGCGAGCCGGAACTTCTGCAACACCTCGCTGTAGAGCTGGAGCGTGATCGGGGCGGCCTCGGGGATGAAGCCCATCTCGACCGCGTAGTCGAGATAGGCGCGGTTGGCGTGCTTGAAGTAGCGGGCTTCGGGCGGGATCAGGCCCTGCCAGAAGCAGCCATGCTCGATGTAGCGGGCGAGCTGGTCGCAATTGGGCTCGCCCCTGCCCTCCTTGGTGCCGTCGGGGCCGCGCCAGCCGGCCAACGAGCCGATCCCGGGCTGGCGTTCATGGTAGATCAGATAATCTGTGTAACCGTTTGGAAATATGGGGCTACCGTCGTCGTTGGCCATGCCCGGCAGGGCCAGGCGATGACCGAGCTCGAGCAGCACGTCCTGGAACGGGCGAACGTCCCGATCGGGCGTCAGCACCGGCTGCCGGATCGCGTCCGCGGGCCCGTCCGCCGAGCAGATCGGGCGATCGAGCAGCGAGATACAGTCGTAGCGCTCGAGATAGGTGGTATCGGGCAGGATCAGGTCGGCGTAGGCGACCGTCTCCGAGAAATAGGCATCCGAATAGATGATGTGCGGGATCCGATACTCGCCGCTCGAAGGCTCCTTTGCGGTCAGCATCCGGAGCGTGCCGGCCGTATTCATGGCCGAGTTCCAGGCGATGTTGGCCATGTAGAGGAACAGCGTGTCGATCGGGTAGGGATCGCGGTTGTGGGCGTTGGTGATCACGAGATGCATGAGGCCGTGGGCGGCGAGCGGCGCGTCCCAGGAGAACGCCTTGTCGATCCGCCGCGGCGTGCCATCGGCCTCGACCAGCAGGTCTTCGGGGCCGGTCGGAAAGCCGAGCGGCCGCCCGGCCATGGGCTGGCCCGGCGCGACCTCGTCCGGCCGGCCGGCAGGCTTCGGCTGCGGCGGGATCGGCTTCGGGAACGGCGGCTTGTAGCGCAGGCCGCCCGGCGCATCGATGCTGCCGAGCAGGATCTGCAACAGATGCAGCGCGCGGCAGGTGTGGAAGCCGTTGGCATGGGCCGAGATGCCGCGCATCGCGTGCATGCTGACCGGCCGGCCGATCATCTGGGCGTGGCGCCGGCCGAGAGCGTCGGTCCAGGGCTGCTCGAGGACGAGCGGATCGGCGAAGGCCGCCTGGGCGAGCTCGGCCGCGATCCGGCGGATGGTCGCAGCCGCAATCCCGATCCGGACCGCGACCGCATCCGGGCTCGCGGCCGGGTCGAGATAGCGCTCGGCCAGCAGATGGAAGACCGGCCGCGCGCGCCGGCCATCGGGGAGCGTCAGATCGCCCTTCAGGGCGGGCTTCGCGTCCGGATCATGCGCGGGGCGCGGGGCCTTCGCGACCCGGTCCCAGATCAGCGGGACGCCGTCTCGAGCGCGCGCGAACAGGCCGTGATCGGCGGCCCCCGGGTGCTCGATCACCAGCCAGGGCGCGTTGGTGTAACGGGTCAGATAGTCGAGGTCGACCCGGCCCGCGCGCAAAAGCTCGTGGACCAGGGCGAGCACGAGCAGGCCGTCGGTCCCGGGCGTGATCCCGAGCCACTCGTCGGCGATCGCCGAATAGCCGGTGCGCACCGGATTGACCGAGACGACCTTGACGCCCTTGGCCTTGAGCCGGCCGAGCCCGATCTTGAGCGGGTTGCTGTCGTGGTCCTCGGCGCAGCCGAACAGCATGAAGTAGCGGGTGTGCTCCCAGTCGGGCTCGCCGAACTCCCAGAACGAGCCGCCGATGGTGTAGAGGCCGCCGGCCGCCATGTTGACCGAGCAGAAGCCGCCGTGGGCGGCATAGTTGGGGGTGCCGAACTGCGAGGCCCACCAGCCGGTCAGCGCCTGGCTCTGATCGCGGCCGGTGAAGAAGGCGAGCTTTTTGGGGTCGCGCGCCCGGATCCGCGCCAGCCAGTCGGTGGCGATGGCCAGCGCCGCGTCCCACGCGAGCTCGCGGAACTCACCGGCGCCGCGCTCGCCGACCCGGAGCAGCGGCTTCGTCAGGCGGGCCGGCGCGTAGTGCTGCATGATCCCGGCCGAGCCCTTGGCGCACAGCACGCCGTGATTGACCGGGTGATCGCGGTTGCCCTCGATGTAGCGGATGCGGCCGTCCTTCAGGTGCACCTTGATGCCGCAGCGGCAGGCGCACATGTAGCAGGTCGTGGTCTTGACCTCGTCTCCGACCGGCGGCGACAGATCGAGCGGACGTGTGAGCAGAACGGTCTCCCCGGCGGCCGATTTGGAGCATGACATGCTCGCTGATGGCCGGATCGTAGCGTCGCGCTGCTATACCGCCTGGGCCCTGGTCTGTCATCACCGCCGTGGCGGGCACCGCGCCCGCCCCGGCCACCCGTGCGCCTTGACTACAGGGGGGCTCTGGGCAATGGTGCGCCCGCAGCCGCGCTGGCGCCCCCGAGACGAGCATGGTCATCTATCTCCCGATCGCCGAGATCTCGGTCAACCTGTTCGTGTTGCTTGGCCTTGGCGGCGTGGTCGGCTTTCTGTCGGGCGTGTTCGGGGTCGGCGGCGGCTTTTTGATGACGCCGTTCCTGATCTTCCTCGGCATTCCGCCGGCGGTCGCGGTCGGGTCCCAGGGCAGCCAGATCCTGGCCTCGTCGTTGTCGGGAGTGATGGCGCATCTGCGCCGCGGCAACGTCGATCTGCGCATGGGCTCGGTGCTGGTCGCGGGGGGCCTCGTCGGCGCGGTGCTCGGCGTCTGGCTGTTCGGGCTGCTGCGCCGCCTCGGCCAGATCGATCTGTCGATCTCGCTCGCCTATCTTCTGTTCCTCGGCACGGTCGGCATCCTGATGCTGCTCGAATCGGTGCGCGCCTGGCTGCAGGTGCGGCGGCGCGGCGGCACCGGCTTCACCCGCCGGCACCGTCATCTCTGGCTGCACGGCCTGCCGTTCAAGATCCGGTTCCACCGCTCGCGGCTCTACATCAGCGCGCTGATGCCGCTCGGCATCGGGGTCGTGGCCGGCATCCTGGTCGCGATCATGGGCGTCGGCGGCGGCTTTTTGATGGTGCCGGCGATGATCTACCTGATCGGCATGCCGACCCAGGTCGTGGTCGGCACGTCCTTGTTCCAGATCACCTTCGTCACCGCGGTGACCACCTTCCTGCACGCGGTCGACAACCAGACGGTCGACGTGATCCTGGCGCTGGCGCTGATCGTCGGCGGCGTGATCGGCGCCCAGCTCGGCTCGAGCGCGGGCGCAAGGCTGCCCGGCGAGCAGCTGCGCATCCTGCTGGCGGCGATCGTGCTCCTGGTCTGCGCCAAGCTCGGCTACGACCTGATCGTCAAGCCCGAGGATCTGTACTCGCTGGGCGCGGTCGGGCGCGACTGATGCCTCGTTGCCCGGCGCCCGTCCTGGCCGCCTTCCTGATGCTGGCGGCGCTGCGGGCGGACGCGCAGGGCAGCGGCGACCGGCTGGTCGCCGACCTGTCCCAGCGCCTGATCGCGATCACCACCGCCTTCGTCGGCACCGACGTGGTGCTGTTCGGCACCAGCGACGGCGCCCACGACATCGTGGTCACGGTGCAGGGCCCGCGCGGCAGCCAGAACGTGCGACGCAAGTCCCGGGTCGCGGGGATCTGGATCAACCGCGAGCGCCTCGCCTTCGATCAGGTGCCGAGCTACTACGCGGTCGCAAGCTCGGGCCCGCTCGACCAGATCGCCTTGCCCGACGTCCAGGCCCGGCTCGAGTTCGGCACCGACAAGCTGAAGCTCAGGCCGATCGATGCCGCCGGCCTCGACATCGGCGAGATCGCGACCTTTCAGGATGCGCTCGTGCGCAACAAGCAGCGCCAGGGCCTCTACAGCGTCAAGCCGGCGCCGGTCAACTTCGTCGGGCCGCGCCTGTTTCGCGCCACCCTGCACTTTCCCGCCAACGTGGCGCCGGGCATCTACCAGGTCCAGGTCTTCGAGCTCAAAGGCGGCCAGGTGACCGACGCCCAGCGCAGCGCGCTCGTGATCAGCAAGATCGGGGTCGAGGCCGACGTCTTCGATTTCGCGCATCAGCAATCACTGCTTTACGGCTTGATGGCCGTCGCTTTGTCCGCAACCCTGGGCTGGCTGGCCGGGGTGGTCTTTCGGAGAGGGTGAGCCGTGGCTGAGGACAATCCGGACCAACCGCCGGCGCCGCCGGAGCCGGCAGCAGCGGCGAAGCCCGCGACGCCACGCGAGCGGGTCTTCCTGGTGGTGGTCGACGACAGCGCCGAGATGAAGAACGCGCTGCATTTCGCGATCCGCCGCGCCCGCAGCACCGACGGCCGGGTCGCCCTGCTCTACGTGATCGAGCCGGCCGAGTTCCAGCACTGGCTCGGGGTCGAGCGCGTGATGCAGGAGGAGGCGCGCCAGCAGGCCGAGCAGACCCTGCAGGCGCTCGCCGCCAAGGTCCAGGCCGAGACCGGCAAGCTGCCGATCCTGCACGTCCGCGAGGGCCGCCGCAACGAGGAGCTGCTGGCCCTGATCGAGGAGGACCCGAGCATCCAGCTCTTGGTGCTGGGCACCGCGATCGGCCGTGAGGGCCCGGGGCCGCTGGTCACTTACCTGGTCAGCCAGATGGGCAGCCAGATGCGCGTGCCGGTGACGCTCGTGCCGGGCCAATTGAGCCCCGAGGAGATCGACGAGGTCTCCTGATGCCGCGGGCGGCGCCGGCCCGATGCTCGATGCCCGCCGGCCGTCGCGACCCCGTGACTTTTTGCCATTGGACACAGGCGGGGCGCTGTGCCATCCAGTCGGGATCGCGCGCGCGGCGCCGGGCGGGGCCGGGTGACGGCCAGAGATCCTGGCTCGCGGCCGGTCCGGCTCTAAATATTGATTGCAGTGAAGACCTAGAAACGTCGTCGGCACCGTTCTGGAGACTTGCCATGACCCCCCCGCGGCCTTGCCTCGGCCGGCGGCGGTTGCTCTTCATGACCGCCGGCCTGGCCCTGCTGTCGCCGTGCCCACGCTCCGTCTTCGCCGCGCCCCCGACCGCCGGCGCCCAGGCCGTGGTCAAGGATCTGGCCGAGCGCGCCTGGCAGCTGCTCCATCGCGACGACCTCGATGAGCGTCAGCGGCTCGACCAGCTGACCCAGCTGCTCACGTCCAAGACCGACGTGCCGCTGCTCAGCCGCCTCGTCCTCGGCCGCCACTGGCAGCAGCTGACCGAGGCGCAACGGGCGGGCTATGAAGAGCTGTTCAACGCGGTCGTGATGCGCAACCTCGCCCGCCGCCTCGACCAGTATGCCAACGGCGCCACGGGTCCGCTCGACCAGCATTTTCGCATCCTGGGCACCCAGCCGGCCGGCGGCGACGACGTCCTGGTCCGCACCAACGTCGTGACCCAGACGGGCGAACCCCTGGACGTCGACTGGCGACTGCGGGTGCGCAACGATGAGCCGGTGGTCATCGATCTGATCATCGCCGGCGTCAGCCTCCTGGTCGCGCAGCGCTCCGAGTTCGCGGCCGTCATCGATCGCAGCAGCATGGACGGCCTGCTGGCCGAGCTGCGGGCGCGCGCGCAATCGTCCGAATCGTGATCCGCCGGCCTCGCGGCGCGCCGGCCCGCGGCGCCGGCGAAGCCCAAACTCGAGCATCGGGGCCAAATCCCCGGCAGGTCGCGCGGCGGCACGTGGGTCAGGTCCTTTGTGGATCTCGACCACGATTTTGGCCTTGACCGGGCCGGGCCGCAGCCCGGTCGCCCGGCGTCTGGGGAGTTCGCCTCCATCGCCTGCGCCAGCAGGCGGAACTCCTGCATCATCGGTAATCAGGACGAGGTGGGGTCCGGCATCGATCGGCAGCCCCACGAAGAGCCCGGTCCATGCGGTATCATGGTCCCGGACGGTCGATCACTGTTTGCTGGCGGCCCGCGTCCGCGGCTCCTACAACAATGATCGAGCGTCGGTCCACGGCCGGCCGATCGGGGTCTCCACGCGAGCCGCGATCCCGCCGGTCGTCGACCGCGCCGCCGCCGGCGTGGACCAACCCAGGCCAGAGGTTCGAGCATGCAGGTGCCTCTTCAGATCCGCTTTCACAACATGGCCAGCTCGGAGGCGATCGAGGCCCGCGTGCGCGAACGGGCGGCGCGCCTCGAGCGCTTCTTCGACGCCATCATCTCCTGCCGGGTGACCATCGAGGCGCCCCACAAGCAGCCCCACCGCAGCACGGTCGGGATCACGATCGACATCGGCGTCGCAGGCAAGGAAATCGTGATCAAGCGCGAGGAGCGCCATCACAAGTCGCGCGACGACGCCTATCTCGTGATCGGGGTCGCTTTCGATGCCGCCGAACGCCAGCTCGAACAGCACGCGCAGGTGATCCGGCGCGAGGTCAAGACCCACGACGGACCGATCTACGCCCGCGTGGTCCGGCTCTATCCGGCGCAGAGCTACGGCCTGATCGAGACCCCGGGCGGGGTCGACGTCTACTTCCACCGCGTGGTCGTCGAGGACGACGCCTTCGATCAGCTCGAGGTCGGCAGCGAGGTGCTCTATTCGCTGGCCGAGGCGGAAGGCCCGATGGGCCCGCAGGCGAGCCGGGTCCGGCTGATGCGCGGCGCCCATCCGGTGCGCTGAGCGGACGAGCGCTGCCTTCTTACCGTCATCGAACTGTCGTATAGTCCTCCTTCGCGCGGAGACCCGGGCCCCGACCGTGGGACCGGCAGCTCCGATCCAAGCGCTGCGAGGGGGACATCGAGATGAGTACGGCCCTGGTGCGGGCAACCGCAGTCAATCTGGCCGCGGCCGTGGTGGTCGCCTGGGCGGCCGGACCACGACCGGCGACGGCCGAGGATCTGACCGTCTACACCGCGATCGAGGCGGAAGACCTGCAGAAATACGCCGAGCGGTTCAACAAGGACCATCCGGACATCACGATCAAGTGGGTGCGCGATTCGACCGGCATCGTCACCGCCAAGCTGCTCGCCGAGAAGGACAACCCGCAGGCGGACGTGATCTGGGGTCTTGCTGCCACCTCGCTGATGCTGCTCAAGAACGAGGGCATGCTCGAAGCCTATGCGCCCGAGGGCCTCGAGCGGCTCGATTCGAAGTTCCACGACACCGCCTCGCCGCCCGCCTGGGTCGGCATGGACGCCTGGGTCGCCGCACTCTGCTTCAACACCGTCGAGGCCGAGAAGCTCGGCCTGCCCAAGCCCGCCGGTTGGAAGGATCTGCTCAAGCCGGTCTATAAGGGCTACATCGCGATGCCCAATCCGGCGTCATCGGGCACCGGCTTCCTCGACGTCTCGAGCTGGCTGCAGTTGTTCGGCGAGGACGGGGGCTGGCAATACATGGACGGGCTGCACGAGAACATCGCCGCCTACACCCATTCGGGCTCCAAGCCCTGCAAGCAGGCGGCCCAGGGCGAGGTGCCGATCGGCGTCTCGTTCGCCTTCCGCGCCGCCCGCCTCAAGGAGGAGGGCGCGCCGATCGACGTCGTCGTTCCCGAGGAGGGTATCGGCTGGGACATGGAGGCGACGGCGATCGTCAAAGGCACCCAGAAGGAGGACGCGGCCAAGACCCTGGTCGACTGGTCGGTCACCGAGCAGGCCAACCGGATGTATAACGAAGGCTACGCTGTGATCGCGATTCCGGAGCTGGCGGAGCCGGTCAAGAACTTTCCGGAGGACATCGCGGAGAAGATGATCGCGAACGATTTCGACTGGGCGGCATCGAATCGCGAGCGCATCCTCGCCGAGTGGCAAAAGCGCTACGATTCAAAGTCCGAGCCGAAGAGCTAGCGGGCCCAGGCGGCGGCGGACGGCGCCTCGAAGCCCGTGCCGGCCTCGGGATTCGGGCAGCGGCCACAAAGCCGCGCCCGAGCTCCGAGACGGCCGGGCGGGCGAGGCTCCGGGGCGCAAGTTCGGCCTTTCGTCAACCCGTCGCCGCCAGGCTGCCGATGATCGATGGTCGAAGAAAGAATTGGCGGGCAATCGGAGACTTTTGGTCAAGGCCACGGTGCTCTTGGGGCGCGGCCCGAGGCAACGCGCGAGCGGGCCATGGCCCGGCGGTCGCCGCTTTGCGCGCGTCCACGTTCGGGCGCGCTGCGCCGACGAGGGTGCCGGCGAGGCTGCAAATGGGGCGGGTCCGTCGTAGAGTGGAACCGGTCGCAGTTCGCTGCGCTCAGACCTGGCGCCCTTGAGGTGGCATCGGCGCGCCCACGAGGATGAACGGCGAAAAGAGCGGATCGGAAAGGCCTTTGAGGGTCGCATGAGAGTGGCATGGAAATGCGCGCGATGAGAGCGGCATGAGCGAGACCGGTGGCAGAGCGCCCTATCTGCGGATCGAGCGCCTGACCAAGCGGTTCGGCGGCTTCACAGCACTTGCCGACATTTCGCTCGAGATCTTCGAGCGCGAGTTCGTCTGCTTCCTGGGGCCGTCGGGCTGCGGCAAGACTACGCTTTTGCGCGCCATCGCCGGGCTCGACATCCAATCCAGCGGCCGAATCGCGCAGGCGGGCCGCGAGATCTCCGCCCTGCCGCCCTCCGAGCGCGACTTCGGCATCGTGTTCCAGTCCTACGCGCTGTTCCCCAATCTGACGGTCGCCAGGAACATCGCTTACGGCCTCGAGAGCCGGCGGGCCAGGCGGGTGGCGATCGATGCCCGGGTCGCCGAGCTGCTCGGTCTGGTCGGGTTGGGCGACCAGGGCGACAAGTATCCGGCCCAGCTCTCGGGCGGCCAGCAGCAGCGGGTGGCGCTCGCCCGGGCGCTGGCGCCCTCGCCCGGCCTGCTGCTGCTGGACGAGCCGCTCTCGGCGCTCGATGCCAAGGTCCGCGCGCGGCTTCGGCACGAGGTCCGGACGCTCCAGCGCCGCCTCGGGGTGACCACGATCATGGTCACCCACGACCAGGAGGAGGCGCTGACCATGGCCGACCGGATCGTGGTCATGAACCAGGGCGCGATCGACCAGGTCGGCACGCCGCTCGAGATCTACAGAGAGCCCAGGACCCGCTTCGTCGCCGACTTCATCGGCACCATGAACTTTTTGCCCGGCCGGGTCACGGGCCCGCAGCGGGTCGGCATCGCCGCCCTCGAGGTGAGCCTGTCCGAACGCCTCGAGCGCCTGGCGCCGGGCGCGCCGGTGACGCTCGCGGTGCGGCCCGAAGATCTCATGGTCCAGGCGGCGCCCTGCGACCAGCCGAACACCTTTCGGGCGGAGGTCAGGGAGCTCGAGTTTCTCGGTTCCTTCGTGCGCGCCGATCTTGCGCTCGAGGGCCTGGCCGAGCACCGCTGCTGCGCCGACGTCTCGATCAACCTGGTGCGCAGCGAGGCGCTCGAGGTCGGCCAGAGTTTGCACGTGACGCTGCCGGCGGCGCGCCTGCGCGTGTTCGAAGGCGACCTTTGATGGCCAGGGCCGCGACTTTCGCGCCCGCGACTCTGGAAGTCAAGCTGCGGCCGAAGCTTGGCCGCGATGCCCTCATGATGCGCCTGCTGCTGGCGGTAATCGGTCTCTATCTGATCATTACGCTCGTGCTTCCTCTCTATGTTATGCTATCGAAGAGTTTCCGGGCGCATGACGGCAGCTTTATTGGTCTAGCCAACTATATTCGCTACTTCGCGACGCCGGCGTTGTCCTATTCGATCTGGAACAGCCTCGACATTGCCCTGATCACCACGGTCATCACGGTGCCGACGGCGTTCGTCTTCGCCTATGCGCTGACCCGCAGCTGCGTGCCGGCCAAGGGGCTCTTCAAGACCATCGCGCTGGTGCCGATCCTGGTCCCCTCGCTATTGCCCGGGATCGCGCTGGTGTATCTGTTCGGCAACCAGGGCATGGCCAGGTGGGCGATGTTCGGCCACGACATCTACGGCCCGATCGGGATCGTGATCGCCGAGGTCTTCTTCACCTTGCCGCACGCGCTGATCATCGTCCTGACCGCCCTCTCGATCGCCGATGCCAGGCTCTACGAGGCGGCCCTGTCGCTGCGCGCGACGAGGCCAAAGATCTTCTTCTCGGTCACCCTGCCGGGCGTGCGCTACGGCCTGATCAGCGCCGCCTTCGTGGTGTTCACCCTCGCCTTCACCGACTTCGGCGCGCCCAAGGTGATCGGCGGCGGCTTCGACGTGCTCGCAACCGACGTCTACAAGCAGGTGATCGGCCAACAGAATTTCGAGATGGGCGCGGTCGTGAGCGTGGTCCTCTTGATCCCGGCCGCCTTCGCCTTCCTGGTCGACCGGCTGGTCCAAAGGCGCCAGGTGGCGCTGCTCTCCGCCCGCGCCGTGGCGCTCGCACCGCAGCCCAACCGGCGCTTCGATCTCGCGATGCTGGGCTACCTTCTGCTCGTCAGCCTGTTCATCCTCGGCATCCTCGCCACCTGCCAATACGCAGCCCTCGTCAAGTTTTACCCCTACAATCTCGAGCTCAGCCTCAAGAACTACCGCTTCGACGTGATGGACGGCGGCGGCTGGTCGTCCTACCGCAACTCGATCCGGCTCGGCCTGTGGACCGCGCTGTTCGGCACCATCGTCGTCTTCCTGGGCGCCTATCTGGTCGAGAAGGTCAAAGGTTTCCGCGGCGGGCGCACCCTTTTCCAACTGTTCGCCATGTTGCCGATGGCAGTCCCCGGCCTGGTGCTCGGTCTTGCCTACATCTTCTTCTTCAATGCCCGCCACAATCCTTTGAACGTGATCTACCACACGATGATCATCCTGGTGATCGCGACCATCACCCATTTCTACACGGTGGCGCACCTGACCGCGGTGACTGCCCTCAAACAGCTCGACCCCGAGTTCGAAGCCGTCTCGGCCTCGCTCAAGCAGCCCTTCTACCGCACCTTCTGGCGGGTGACGGTGCCGGTCTGCCTGGTCCCGATCCTCGACATCTCGATCTATCTGTTCGTCAACGCCATGACCACGGTCTCGGCGGTCGTCTTCCTCTACGGCCCCGACACGACGCTCGCCTCGGTCGCGGTCCTCAACATGGACGACGCCGGCGACATCGCCCCCGCAGCCGCCATGGGCATGATGATCTTCTACACCAACGTCGGCGCCCGCCTGATCCACATGCTCGCAACGCGCGGCGTGCTGGCCCGCACCCAACGCTGGCGCCTCCGTTGAGACGCCCCCGCCCCTTTGATCAGCGCCCGACCGGCTGTCGCAAAGCAGAGGTGAGACCCGGCCGGCCACAATGTTCGAGCCGGCGCTCCAATATTCGCTGGTTTCGCTAGCCTGAAATGGCCCGGCCGAGTTCTCCAGCTGAACTGCCGCCGGCGCATTCGGGGACTGCGGGCGGCGCATGCGCGGCGCATCGGCGGCGCATGATTTAGTCGAAGCGAGGACTCCTGAGCTGGGGATCAGCGGAGCCTCCATCGGGCATCAATCGCCTCCATCCAAAATCAGCAAATGAAAGCCGGCTCAGCCGCAGTGATCGCGTGTATTTCGCAATGATCTCCACGCCGCCAGCCCGACGCATAAGTATTCCTGAAGACCAGGATGGCCTTGCGCGCGCGGGCCGCCGGTGCCGATGGAGGCGCGCCTCCAGGCGCTCGATGCGTCACTTCCGACGCATAGCCGCCTCGGACCGGCTCATGCCAGAGAGCTTCAACCGCCGCCGAGGCTGTCCAGGTTGCCGCGCACCCCGCGCGTGTTCGGATGATCCGGCCCAAGAGCACGCTCGAAGATCGCGAGCGCCCGCTCGAAGGCCGCCCTGGCGCCCGCCAGATCGCCCAGGTCCCGCAGCACATCGCCCAGGTTGTTGACGTCGGTGGCGACGTCGGGGTGGTCGGGCCCGAAGCTCGCCTCGTCGATCCGCAGCGCCCGCTCGTAGGCCGCCCGGGCGCCCGCCAGATCGCCCAGGGCCTGCAGCACCCGCCCAGGTTGTTGACCCGGACGCGCCGACGTTGGGGTGGTCTGGACCCGAAGGACGTCGGCCTCGTCGATCCGCAGCGCCCGCTCGAAGGCCGCCCTGGCGCCCGCCAGATCGCCCAGGTCCTGCAGCACCCGCCCAGGTTGTTGACGTCGGTGGCGACGTCGGGGTGGTCGGGCCCGAAGCTCGCCTCGTCGATCTGCAGCGCCCGCTCGAAGGCCGCCCTGGCGCCCGCCAGATCGCCCAGGGCCTGCAGCACCCCGCCCAGGTTGTTGACGAGGGTCGCAACATTGGGGTGGTCAGGCCCGAGGTGCTTCTCGAAGATCGGCAGCGCCCGCTCGAAGGCCGCCCTGGCGCCCGCCAGATCGCCCAGGTCGCGCAGCACATCGCCCAGGTTGTTGACGTCGGTGGCGACCTCGGGGTGGTCGGGCCCGAAGCTCGCCTCGTCGATCCGCAGCGCCCGCTCGAAGGCCGCCCTGGCGCCCGCCAGATCGCCCAGGTCCTGCAGCACCGAGCCCAGGTTGTTGACCCGGATGGCGACGTTGGGGTGGTCCTGCCCGAAGCTCGCCTCGTCGATCCGGAGCGCCCGCTCGTAGGCCGCCCTGGCGCCCGCCAGATCGCCCAGGGCCTGCAGCACCCGACCCAGGTTGTTGACGTCGGTGGCGACCTCGGGGTGGTCCGGCCCGAAGCTCGCCTCGTCGATCCGGAGCGCCCGCTCGAAGGCCGCCCTGGCGCCCGCGAAATCGGCTACCATGCGCAGGTGATAGCCAAGATCGTTACGAGCAGGACTGGCGGCACGCTCGCTGTCGTCTCCGCCGCCTGGTCCGCCACGAACCGCAGCTGGGGCTGCCAGGCCAACAGCGGCGCCGGGTAGCCGGCCATATTAAGTCGGTACGCCTCGGTCCGCACCGCTACCTCAACCTGCCCGCGGTGCGTCTCGGCATCGCCGGCCTGCGCTGCGGACGAACGCCGCCAGCAGCCGGTGCAGCACCAGGGCGCCGGCCTGCTGCTCTGCGATCAGGCCGAGCTCGCGCAGGCGCGAGAGGCCGTCCTCGAAGCGGAGGACCGCGGGCTCGTCCGCCGCATCGACGCCGGCGCTCGCCTGCAGCAGGGCGCGCGGGATCGGCTCCCCGGGGGCGAACCAGGCAGCGCGCGCCAGCGTCGCGAGCGCGAGCCATCGACCGGGTCGGCCGGCAGCAGCCGGTCGTAGCTCAGCGCGAAGGTGCGGGCGACATGCTGCTCGTGGCCGGTCGGGGAGGTGCCTGAGCTGTGAGCGAATGATGCTCGAGCAGATCGGACCGCCGCAGCGCTTCGAGATAGGCCGCCGGCTGGCCGGAGGGGGTGTGCCGGTAGCGCGCGAGATAGCTGCCTGCCAGATGCAGGGCGAGCGGCAGATCGCCGAGCTCGGCGGCGACCCCGTCCAACAGAGGATCATCCGGGGCCAGGTCCGGCCGGTGCCGGCGCAGGAGCGCCAGGCTTTCCGGTCGCTGGCAGGACGCCGAGCGACAGGGCGTGGACGCCGAGGTGCGGGCTCCAGATCTCGCGGCGGCTGGTCACCAGGACGCGGCAGCCGCCCGCGCGCGGCCGCCACGCTCGCGAGCAGCGCCTCGTCCTCGCAGTTGTCGAACACCAGCAGGCGCGGCAGCGGACCTTGCCACTCGGCCGCCACCAGCTGGACCTGATCGTTCAGAGACAGACTGCCGAAGTCGTCCCGGAGCTTCATGCCGCCGGGACCGCCGCAGGTGGCGATCTCGGCCGGGACCGCCTGGGGATCGGCGAAGCTCAGCCAGAAGACGCCGCCTTGGAAAACTGGCCGTAGCGATGGACGAACTCGGCTCGCGAGCTGGGTCTTGCCGATGCCGCCGAGGCCGGTGGCGGCAGCGATCTGGCCGACGGCGGCGGTCTCGCCGGCTTTGAGGGCGGCCGCCAGCGCCTTGAGATCCGCCTCGCGGCCCACGAACAGGGCATTGCGCGCGAGCGGCATGCGCGAGCCCGGCGGCAAGGCGGCCGGCGCCGGAACCATATCCAGCGGCATGGCCGCGAGACGCGCCTCGGCTCGCGCCAGCCGATCGTCGCCGACCAGGCGCCGGCGGCGCCTGCTGGAACGTGTCAGCGATCGGTGCGGGCTGCCGATCGAGCAGCAGTCCTATCTGATGCTTCAGGTCGTTTTCGAGGCGTTTCAGAAACGCGTCGGCGTCGGCGACCTCGGTGGCGAAGCGCTTTTTCTCCCGCAATGCTGCGAAGAACGCGTTCACTTTCCGGCGCTGGTCCAGCTGCTCCTTGAGCTTCGGATCGTCCGGGTCGCTGGCGTCCGGAGTGAAGCCCGTGCGGCGGTAGAGCAGGATGACGGGTCGCTCGGGCTGGGTCGGCGCGGCAAGCGCGTTCTCGAACTCCCATTCGGTGCCGGACTGCCAGGGCTCGCCGTTGGCTTTCACACCTTCGGACGGGATCGAGCCCGGTGCCCATCCGGTTCCAGAAGAGGACGACCACGATGTCGCAGTCGCAGGGCATGGCGAGGCCGCCGTTGACCGCCTGCTGCGGGGAGAGGTTCGCGGGCATCGAGGGCGGCGCGTCCGGGATCGTCCCAGCTGACCGCTTCGAGCCGGACGCGGCCCTTGAGCAGATGATCCTTGCCCAGGCGGGCGATCAGGTCACGGGCAAGCTGGCGCTCCGCGGCAACGTCGCCGGGCGAGGACAGGAAGATCCGCAAGGGAATCGGCGATGTCATCGCGTCGCGATTGGTTGCAATCTGCTCCGGGCCGCATACTGCGGTTTCCTCACGCGGATGCCAAGCGGCGCGTGGGCCAGCGATCGTTGACGGATATGTGTCAGATATGACACCCTGCCGGCATGGATCGCGAGATTGCCTGGGTCAAGGCCGCGCGCCGGGCATTCGAGCAGTTCCCGGTCGCCGTGCAGCGGCGGATGGCCCGTGCGCTCGACGCTGCCGCCCGGGGTGAGATGGCGGAGATCGCCAAGCCGTTGCGCGGGCTCGGAAGCGGCGTGTTCGAGATCGCGCTCGCTTATCGGACGGACGGCTGGCGCGCCGTCTATGCCGTCAGACTGGGTGCGGCGGTCTGGGTGGTTCATGCTTTCCAGAAGAAATCGAAGACCGGGATCAAGACGCCAAAGCAGGACATCGATGTGATCCGGCAGAGGGTGCGCCGGCTGCAGGAGGAGCGGTCATGAGCGAAGGCGACGATCTCGAGGTCATGCGGGGGAGCGGCAACGTGTTCCGCGACCTTGGGCTGCCCGATGCCGACACCGAGCAGATGAAATCGGCTCTGGCCGCCGAGATCCTCAAGGCCATGCGCGAGCAGGCTTTGACCCACGCCGCCACGGCCGAGCGCGCGCACGTGCAGCGTGCGGACATCTCGCGCATCTGCAAGGTCGACCTCGACCGCTTCACGATCGACCGACTGGTGCGGATCCTGAACCGTCTCGACCGGCGGGTCGAGCTGGTGGTGACCACCGCCGCGCCGCGCGCCGTGGGCGAAGTCGAGGAAGCGGCGGTATAAGTTCAAAGGCGAGGATGCAGGCGGGATCGGCCCGGCGGGCTCATGCCGCCTCGACATCGCCCGCATGCGCGAGGCGCCAGAGGGCGTCGGCGCAGAGGTCGACCTCGTCGCCCTCCGGGTCGCGCCAGACCAGGGTGCGGCCGCGGGCGCCAATCGCGACGGCGTTGAATGCGGCGGGGTCGGTCAGGAACGTGAAGACGCCGCCCTTGGCCAGCACGGGCGCGAGATCGACCACCGAGTCGGAGTTGTCGTCCCATACCAGCCTGATCCGGCTGGCCGGCAGCGGCTCCGCGGTTTGGATGGTTCGCAGCTTCATCGCTCGATCCTTCCCGGCTTCTGCCCGGCCCGGCAGCGGACCCAGCAGAGCGCGAGCTCGCCCTGGCGTCGCCGCGCCCATGCGCGGACCCGGCGGACCACGGCGGGCGGCGCCGTGCCCGCGATGATTCTCAGATCGGCGATCCCGACCACGATTTCATCCTCCCCGGCGATCGCATGGAAATGCGCCGGCTCGTGGTCGGCGTAATACATCGTGATCTTGACGCCGTCGATGATCGCGAGCGTCGGCATGGCTTGAAAGCTTATCACGATGCAGGTCGGGCAAGCAGCAGATCGTTGGCGTCCGGCTCGGGTTTCTGAAGCGCTTGGACCCGGAGGAGACCGCCAAAGCGGACGTCGCCCTGATCAGGCAACGCATCACGTGGCTGAAGGAGATCCTGAGATGACGGATGATTTCGAGATTGTCCGCGGCCAGCGGCAGCGTGTTCCGTGATCTGGGACATCCGAATGCCGACGTGGAGCAGGCGAAGGCGATTCTGGCAGCCAGGATCATCTGCATTCTGGACGACCGCGGGCTCTCGACCCGCAAGGCCGAAGCTAGGACCGGCGTCGACCACAGCGAGCTCGCACGCATCCGCCGGGTGAAGCTCGACCGGTTCACGATCGACCGCCTGATGACGATCATCAACCGGCTCGACCACGACGTCGAGGTCGAGGTCACCCTGCACCCGCGCCACGCGGCCCTGCAGGAAGCGCCGGGTTCCGGCTAGCCAGCCAGGAGGTTCGGCCCGCGCTTCTTGGTCCGGTTGCCAGCGAGAGTGGGCCGCTCCCGCTGACGAGCATCTTGTGGTTGGAGCCGCTGCCGGCCATGAAGACGGCGGCGACGCCGACTGTTCAGCTCGCGGTCCAGGGATCGATCAGGGTGATCCCGAGGTCGGCGAAATGGCGGCTGTTGCGGGTCGCCAGCGCGGCGCCCCGGGAGGCGACGATGCCGGCGATCTGGACGTCGCGGATCTCGACCGGCCGGCCGCTCCGGCGCTGGCGGGCGGCGATCAGCGCCGCCTCGCGCGCCGCGCCCGGCTCGAACGGCAGGAGGCGGCCCTCGAAGTCGTCCTCCAGTGCCTGCGCGAAGGCCTCCTCGAGCTGGCGCCGGCGGCGGCCGGGCGCCAGCAACTCGAGGCCGAAACGGACCTCGAAGACGGTGATGACGGTGATCCAGACTTCGTCGGGCGGCTGGCTGTCCAGCCAGTCGACCACGACCGGGTCGGCCTCCCGTCGCATCAGCGCCGAGAGGACGTTGGTGTCGAGGACGATCACGCCTCGAACGTTGCGGGCCGCGCCGCCTCGCCCCGCAGCTCCGGCAGCTCATCCTCGAGCCCGAGGCCGGCGAACCGCGCTCGCAGACGGCTGCCGAGCGGCGGAGCGCCGGCGCCCTCGTCGCTGACCGCGTTGCGCAGGATCTCGCGCACCTCGGCCTCGGTGCTGCGGCCGTGATGCCGTGCCCGGCGCTGTAACCGGGCCTTGACGTCATCGTCGAGGTTGCGGACCACGAGCTGAGCCATGGCGCTTCTCCTTCGATATCATGATATCGCGACCGCTCGAGCCGTTGCAAGCCGCAGCGTCGACCTTGGGGTGACTTGCGACGCCTTCCGGCTCGTTCGGGGTGGCGCGGAAAGGGCTTTCGTGGCGGGCGGAGTTGCGGGAGTATCGGGGCGGGCCTGCAGAGGTGGGGAAAAAGCGATGGGCATGCCGGCGCTGATCTTCGATCTCGACGGCACCCTGGTCGACAGCGTCTATCAGCACGTGCTGGCCTGGCACGAGGCGCTGCAGGCGGAGGGCATCGAGCTTTCGGTCTGGCGGATCCACCGGCGGATCGGGATGAGCGGCGGGCTGTTCACGCGGGCGCTCTTGCGCGAGACCGGGCGCGAGCTGGACCAGGGGCTGCTGGCTCAGCTGCAGGAGCGGCATACGGCGGCCTACAAGGCGCGCCTTCGCGAGGTGCGGCCGCTGCCCGGGGCAAGGCAGCTGCTGGCGCGCCTGAGCGAGCTTGGGTGCGCCTTCGCGATCGCGACCAGCGGCCGGATCGAGAGTGCGGGGCCCGCGATCGCGATGCTGGGGGTGGCGGACGGCGTGCCGATCGTGACCCGCGATCTGGTGCCGCACGCCAAGCCCGATCCCGATCTGTTCCTGGAGGCGGTGCGCCAGCTCGGCTGCCCGGTCGAGCAGGCGGTCGTGGTCGGCGACAGCGTCTGGGACCTGCTCGCGGCCAGGCGCGCGCGCACGCTCGGCATCGGGGTGCTCTCGGGCGGCTACGGCAAGGAGGAGCTCGAGCGGGCCGGCGCCTATCGGGTCTATGAGGATCCGGCCGATCTGCTCGTGCATCTGGACGAGGTCGGCGTCCGCCGAGCTTGAGGGAGGCCGGGAGTGGGCGCGGTTGGCAAGGTGGCGCTGTTCACCAACGAGTATCCGCCGCACGTCTATGGCGGGGCGGGGGTGCATGTCGAGTATCTGAGCCGGGCGCTGGCCAGGCAGGTCGCGGTCGAGGTGCGCTGTTTCGGCGAGCAGCGGAGCGAGGCCCCCAATCTCAAGGTGCGGGGATATCCGGGCTGGGCGCAAAGTCGGGAGGAGACCGACCCGCGGTTCGCGGGCGCGCTCGATGCGTTCCATCGCTCGCTCGCGATGGCCAAGGACACGCTGGCGGCCGACGTCGTCCACTGCCACACCTGGTACACCGACATCGGCGGCCTGCTCGCGGGCAAGCTCTGGGGCGTGCCCTACGTGCTCAGCATCCACTCGCTCGAGCCGCTCAGGCCCTGGAAGGTCGAGCAGCTCGGCAACGGCTATCATCTGAGCAGCTGGATGGAGCGGACCGCGATCGAGCAGGCCGACGCGATCATCGCGGTCTCGAAGGAGACGCGCGACGACGTGCTGCGGCTGTTCGCGGTCGCTCCGGAGAAGGTGCACGTGATCCACAACGGCATCGACCCCGACGAGTACCGGCCGACCGGCGCGAGCGATGCGCTGGCGCCGCATGGGATCGATCCGGCCAGGCCCTACGTGCTGTTCGTCGGCCGGATCACGCGCCAGAAGGGCATCATCCACCTGGTCGAGGCGATCCCAAAGATCGATCCGGAGCTGCAGATCGTGCTCGCGGCCGGCGCCCCCGACACGCCCGCGATCGGCCGCGAGATGGCGGCCCGGGTCGCCGAGATCAGTGCCCGGCGGCCGGGCGTGATCTGGATCCAGGAGATGCTGCCGCGGGCCCAGACGATCCAGCTCTACGCGCACGCGGCGGTCTTCTGCTGCCCGTCGGTGTACGAGCCGTTCGGGATCATCAACCTCGAGGCCATGGCCTGCGAGACCGCGGTCGTCGCCTCGCGCGTCGGCGGCATCCCGGAGGTCGTGGTCCAGGGCGAGACCGGGCTTCTGGTCGATCTGGCGCTCAGGCCCGGGACCATCGAGCCGGCCGAGCCTGCGGCCTTCGCAGCGGCGCTGGCGGCGGCGATCAACCGGCTGGCAGGCGACCCCGCGCTGCGCACCGCGATGGGCAAACGCGGCCGCCAGCGCGTGCTCGACCACTTCAGCTGGGATGCGATCGCGCTGGCCACGCTCGAGCTCTACCGGACGCTCAGGTGAACCTGCCGCGGAGGACCCCTGCCATGCCCGTGACGATCGTCGCCACGGCCCCCTTCGAAGGCCAGCGCCCGGGCACGTCGGGCCTGCGCAAGAAGGTGGCCGTCTTCCAGGAGCCGCACTACCTCGAGAACTTCGTGCAGGCGGTGTTCGACAGCCTGGAGGGCTTTGCCGGCCAGACGCTCGTGGTCGGGGGCGATGGCCGCTATCACAACCGGGCCGCCGTCCAGACCATCCTCAAGATGGCGGCGGCCAACGGCTTCGGCCGCATCCTGGTCGGCCGCGGCGGGCTGCTCTCGACGCCGGCGGCCTCGGCCGTGATCCGCAAGCAGCGCGCGTTCGGCGGCATCATCCTTTCGGCCAGCCACAATCCCGGCGGCCCGGATGGCGATTTCGGCATCAAGTACAATGTCACCAACGGCGGCCCGGCGCCCGAGGCGGTGACCGAGGCGATCTACCGGCGCACCCTCGACATCCACGAGTACCGGACCCTCGACGTGCCCGACCTTGCCCTCGACGAGGTGGGAGAGATGCCGCTCGGCGACAGCCTGGTCGAGGTGATCGATCCGGTTGCCGATTACCAGGAGCTGATGGCGAGCCTCTTCGACTTTGCGCGCATCCGGGCCCTGTTCCGCAGCGGCTTTCGGGTCCGCTTCGATGCGATGAGCGCGATCACGGGGCCCTACGCCAAAGCGATCCTCGAAGCGACGCTCGGCGCCCCCGCAGGCTCGGTGATCAACGGCGAACCCCGCGAAGACTTCGGCGGCCACCATCCCGATCCGAACCCGGCGCACGCCAAGGAGCTGATCGCGCTCATGATGGGGCCGGATGCGCCGGACTTCGGCGCCGCCTCCGACGGCGATGGCGATCGCAACCTGATCGTCGGCCGTGGCATCTACGTGACGCCCTCGGACAGCCTTGCGATCCTCGCCGCCAACGCCCATCTGGCGCCTGGCTATGCCGGCGGCCTTGCCGGCATCGCGCGCTCGATGCCGACCTCGCAGGCCGCCGACCGGGTCGCGGCGGAGCAAGGCATCGCGTGCTACGAGACGCCGACGGGCTGGAAATTCTTCGGCAACCTGCTCGATGCGGGCCTTGCGACCCTTTGCGGGGAGGAGAGCTTCGGCACCGGCTCCAACCACGTCCGCGAGAAGGATGGCCTCTGGGCGGTCCTGCTCTGGCTCGACATTCTGGCCGCCCGGCGCCAGCCGGTGCTCGACCTGGTCCGCGAGCACTGGGCGCGCTTCGGCCGCAACTACTACTCGCGCCACGACTACGAGGAGGTCGATGCGGCCGCGGCCGCGGGCCTGATGGAGGCTCTGCGGGCGCGCCTGCCCGAGCTTGCCGGGCAGCGCTTCGGGGACCTCCTGGTCGAGCGGGCGGACGACTTCAGCTACACCGACCCGGTCGACGGCTCAATCAGCACGCAGCAGGGCATCCGCCTGCTGTTCGCGGGCGGCGCCCGGATCGTCTACCGCCTGTCCGGCACCGGCACGGCGGGCGCCACCTTGCGCGTCTATCTCGAGCGCTTCGAGCCCGACCCCGCGCGGCACGCCCAGGACCCGCAGGCAGCCCTGGGCCCCCTGGTCAGGCTTGCCGACCAGCTCGCCGGGATCGCCGCCCGCACCGGCCGCCAGGCGCCCTCGGTGATCACCTGAGGCCAAAGTTCACCGAATAGGAAAGACAAGATCATCGAAGATTGCAAATCCCGCGAGCAGCCTTCACGCCCAGAAATGTCGTAGTGTCGCAAATTATTGCGCAAGCGATTGCCAAATTGGTGACAGGTTAGACTGATCGCCGGCAAGGTGGCGGGCGCAGGCGGGCGGCGAGCCGCTGGTGCTGCTCGGACAGCGAGGAAATCGACCGGGGCCGGCTAGTGGGGCAAGCGCGAAAAACCGTGGCGCAGCCTCTTGCGGAGGCGGCCCCGAGGCCCCATATGGGGTTACGTCCCCCGCAATAGCAAACCAATCCAGCGGACACCCCTGGGAATGCCGAGATGCCGGGAGCGGCACTTCGGCGGCGGATCTCGCGTTGCGTCGGGGACGTAGCCAAGAGTTTTGCGGAACCAGCAGCACCATGAGCTCCAACCTTCTCACCGCCTATCCGGGCACCGATCTCGAGCGCTATCTCAAGGAGGTGGCGCGCTACCCGTTGCTCGACGTCGACGCTGAGCGCGACCTTGCCGAGCGCTGGCGCGACCGGCAGGACGAGGACGCGGCGCGCCAGCTGGTCGGCAGTCATCTCCGCCTGGTGGTCAAGATCGCGCGCGGCTTTCGGGGCTACGGCCTGCCGTTCAACGATCTGATCGCGGAGGGCAACGTCGGCCTCGTGCAGGCGCTCGCCAAGTTCGACCCGGACCGCGGCTTCCGGTTTGCCACCTACGCGATGTGGTGGATCCGGGCGGCGATCCAGGAATTCGTCCTGCACAACCGCTCGCTGGTCAAGATGGGCACGACGGCTGCGCAAAAGAAGCTGTTCTTCAACCTGCGCCGGCTGAAGAGCCGCCTCGGCGAGGTCGGCGACGGCGATCTGCCGCCCGATGCGGTGGTCAAGATCGCCCGCGACCTCGGGGTCGGCGAGGACGACGTGGTCCAGATGAACCGGCGGCTCGCGGCCAGCGACCATTCGCTCGCCACGCCGGTCTCGAGCGACGGCGACCGCGAGTGGCAGGACACGCTGGTGTCCGAGGACGAGGGCCAGGAGAGCCTGATCGCCGAGGCGAGCGAGCTCACCTGGCGGCGCGGCCTGCTGGCCGAAAGCATGCAGGTGCTGAACGAGCGCGAGCGCCACATCCTGGCCGAGCGCCGGCTCAAGGACCAGCCCAAGACGCTCGAGGATCTGAGCCAGATCTACGGCGTCTCGCGCGAGCGCGTCCGCCAGATCGAGGCGCGCGCTTTCGAGAAGCTGCGCCACGCCATGCTCGAGGTCGCGGCCAACCGGACCAGCGCGCTGGCCGCGTAGCGCCGCGCGCGCAGGCTGCTCGACGTCTGCCGGCGCCACGGCGCGCGCGCTACTAACGCGCGCGCTATCGAGAAGCAGACCGGCGTTGCGGCCGGTCCGGGCGTTGATCTCGGGCCGGCCGCCGCCATATGATCGGCCAGGGCCGCACCGGAACCGGCGGGAGCCATGATGGAGCAGGCGGCGACCATTGCCGATGAGCAGGCGCTGATCGCGGACGACTTCGAGCTGTTCGACGACTGGCGCGAGAAGATCGAGTACGTCCTCGATCTCGGCCGCCAGCTCGCACCCCTGCCGGCCGCGGACTATGCCGAGGCCAACAAGGTCAGGGGCTGCCAGTCCCAGGTCTGGATGGTGGCCGAGCTCGATCCGGCGAGCGGGCGCATGCGGATCCGGGCCGACTCCGATGCCTTCATCGTCAAGGGTCTGATCGCCCTCCTGCTGCGGCTCTATGCCGACCGCAAGCCCCAGGAGATCCTGGACAACCCGCCCGAGCTGTTCGAGCGGATCGGGCTCGGCAGCCACCTCAGCCCGACCCGGGCCAATGGCCTGCACGCGATGATCAAGCGCATCCGCCAGCTCGCGACCGGCTTCGTCCACGGCGTCCCGGTGACGGCCGCGGCGAGCTGACGGACTGCGGGCGGCGCCCGCTCAGCGGGGCGGCGGGCAGGCCGGATCGGCGAGCGCCACCTGGCCGGCCAGAGTGACCTCGGCGCCGGCCGCTGCCGGCGGACCCCCGGTACCCCCGAAGCTCGCGGTCTGATCCGCGCCCGGACGTTCCGCCCTGGCTTCGACGAGGTCGCACTTCAGCTCCCGGATCTGCTCCTTGGCGAGCGCCAGCTCGCGACCGAGCTCGGCCGCCTCGCCGGCGCTGGCCTCAGCCAGCGTGTGCGCGCGATCGCGGGCGGCCTTGGCGTCGGCCAGCTCGGCCACGAGGTCGGGCCCCGCCTCGGCCTGCCGATTGGCCTCCGGAACGCTCCGGGAGTCCTCGATCGTGGTGCGCAAGGTCTTGGTGATGCTCTCCAGCCGGGCCAGCTCGCGGCTCTGCTCGCGGATCTGCAGATGCTTGGCGACGGTGGCATAGGATGCCAGGCCCAGCCACAGCACGAGGACGCCGAGGCCGAGCGCGACCGAGATCTGCAACGAGCGCGACAGCACGATGTAGCGACTGGCGAGGCCGCTGCGGACGTAGCCTGCGGGACCGAGATCTGCAACGAGCGCGACAGCACGATGTAGCGACTGGCGAGGCCGCTGCGGACATAGACCTGACGGTCGGCGAACAGCTCCTGCAGCACCGGCGTGGAACGACGACCCTGGGGCATGACTGGGCTCCGGCGACGAGCGCGGTTGCGCCTGCGAGCGACGGCCGCGCAGGCAGGTGGCGGGTCAGACGGCGCTCTCGGGACGCGGCAGGGCCTTGGCCGGCCTCATTTGCCCACCGATTGCAGACGAAGCGCGGATCCGTCAACTCTTAAGTTGAAACGAAGGGCCGCCGACGCCGATATGATCTGACTGATTGCTTTATAGATGTATGGACAACTATTTATGATTGGAGGATGCCGGGCCGACCGTGGTCATCCGGCGGATCCCGTCGGCCTCGAGGCCGGGCGCCATCGGCCAGCGCCCGGCGGGCAGGACCGTCGAGCCGCCGTCGCGGCGCTCTTGCGCACCGGCACCGGCGGTGCTCCGATGGGTCGGACAAGCTCATTGCCGGGTGAGCGCAGCCATGCCTGGACATCTGCTCGATGAAAGCGCCAGGGGCGTGTTCGTGATCGCCGCGACGCCGTTTGCCGATCAGGGCGCCCTCGATCTCAAGAGCCTCGAGCGGCTGATCGGCTTCTACATCGACGCGGGCGTCCACGGCATCACGATCCTCGGCATGATGGGCGAGGCGCAAAAGCTCACCTACGACGAGGCGCGGCTCGTGATCCAGGCCGTGCTGCGCCAGGTCGCGGGCGAGGTGCCGGTGGTGGTCGGCGTCAGCAGCCCGGGGCTCGCGACGCTGGCGGCGCTGGCGAGCGATGCGATGTCGCTGGGGGCGGCCGCGGTCATGGCGGCGCCGCCCGCAGGGCTGGCGACCGACGAGCAGGTCGAGGGCTACCTGCATCAGCTCTGCCAGGCGATCGGCGAGGACGTGCCGCTGGTCCTCCAGGACTATCCGCAGGCGACCGGGGTCCACCTCTCGGTCGCTCTGCTGGGCCGCCTGGTGGATGATCTGGCGCAGATCAAGGTGCTCAAGCACGAGGACTGCCCGGGGCTCGGCAAGCTCTCGCGGCTGCGCGCGAGCGCCGCCCGCGACGACCGCCGGCGGATCGCGATCCTGATCGGCAACGGCGCGCTCTATTACCCGCTCGAGCTCGCGCGCGGCGCCGACGGCGCCATGACCGGCTTTGCCTATCCCGAGCTTCTGGTCGAGGTCTTCGAGCGCTTCGCGGCCGGGCGCGAGGACGACGCCTTCGACCTCTACGACGCCTATCTGCCGCTGATCCGCTACGAGCAGCAGCCGGGCATCGGGCTCGCGATCCGCAAGGAGATCCTGCACCGCCGGGGGGTCATCGCAACCCGCTGCTGCGGCCGCCGGGGGCCCGGCTCGACGCTGCCGACCGGGCCGAGCTCGATCGCCTGCTGGCGCGGCTCGAGCGCCGGGTCGCGGCCGGACTTTGAGATCGCGCGCACCCGGCTGCATGCGTCGCGGCTTGCGCCGAGGTGCCCGCCGGCCGCTTAGTGGTTGGGTAAGGTAAGTCGATTGTTAACCAGATCGCTCATAGGGTCAGCGGCGATCGCCGCGGCTGGTGCGCATTCCGGCCGCCAGCAGAGAGGGGCCGATGAACCTGATCCGTCCCAACGGCCTGATCGAGCGCCTGAGCCTGCCGCGGCGCCAGGTCGAGATCGAGGGCTATGGCCGCACCCAGCCCGGGCCGGCGACGCCCGAGACCCTGCGCCTGGCGGCCCGCCAGGAGCGGCGCCGGCAGCCGCGCCGCCGGCCCGACCCGCTGCGCGGCCGCCTGGTCGACCTCACGGCCTGATCCCTGCGCCCGCCATCTTCCCGAGCTCCCCGAGCCCGCGTCGGGTGCGATCCGGTGACCATTGAGCCCTCGCGCGCGCGGCCCCGCCGGCGATGCTGATCGGCCTTGCCGGCAGCGCCGGCACGAGCGGGCGTTCCGGCCCTGCGGGCGCGCCCGGCGCCGAGCGGCCGGCACCGGAGCGGGCGCGCTCACCGGAGCGGGCGCGCTCGGGGGCGCGGGCAACGAGCGCGCCGGCGGCCGCGCAGCCGGCGCTGCCGCAGCTGGCGCGCACGACCCACTTTTGGATCCATCAGCTGCTCGCCGCGGCGCCGGAGCTGGCGGCGGCGCCGCCCAGCCGGCCGCGGACGCTCGCAGCCTATCAGGCGCAGCTCGCGCACCGCACCCGCTACTTCGGCCCCGTGACGCCGATCGACCTGCGCGTCTGATGACGACGCCGCCCGGCGCTCAGGCCGGGCGCGGCGGCGCTTTGCCGGCACGCACCGGCGCCGGGCCGCGGGCCGGCAGGGCCCGGGCCAAAAAGCCGAGACCGAGCAGCCCTGCTATCAGCGAGGCCGCGAGGACGCCGATCTTGGCCTGATCGAGCTCCGGACCGACGCCGAACGCCAGATCGGCGATGAACAGCGACATCGTGAAGCCGATCCCGGCGAGCAGGCCGACCCCGATCACGCCCGGCCAGCCGACGCCCTCGGGCAGGCGGGCGACCCCGGCCTTGACCGCGAGCCAGGCGCAGCCGGCAACCCCGACCGGCTTGCCGATCAAAAGGCCGAGACCGGCGCCGATCGAGATCGTGCCGACCAGCCCCGCGGGGTTGCCGCCGAGCGCGACGCCCGCGTTGCAGAAGGCAAAGACCGGCATGATCAGGAAGGCGACCCAGGGTGCCAGGGCGTGCTCGATGCTGTGCAGCGGGCTGTGCGCGCGGGCGAGCACGCCCTCGAGATGCTCGATCACGACCTCGACCTGCTCGAAGGCGCCGCCGTGGGCGGTCAGCGGCCGCAGCTCCTGCTGCAGCTGCTCGGCGGACAGCCGGTGCCGGAGCGGCACCGCGAGCGCCAGCAGGACGCCCGCGATGGTCGCGTGCGCGCCCGAGCGCAGCATGCAGTACCAGAGCGCGAGGCCGAGCAGCGCGAAGCCGAGCGCGCGCGCACCGCCGAAGCGGCCGTAGGCGAACGCCGCCGCCAGCACGAGGGCCGCCAGCAGCATCGGGCCGGCGCTGAGCTGGCCGGTGTAGAACAGCGCGATCACCAGCACCGCCCCGAGGTCGTCGACGATCGCCAGGGCCAAAAGGAAGACCTTGAGCGCCGGGCTGACGCGCTCGCCCAGCAGCGCCAGCACGCCGAGCGCGAACGCGATGTCGGTCGCCATCGGCACGCCCCAGCCGCGCAGGCCGGGCTCGCCGAAATTGACGCCGACATAGATCAGCGCCGGCACCACCATGCCGCCGAGCGCGGCCGCGATCGGCAGCGCCGCCCGCCGCCAGCCGGCGAGCTCGCCGATCAGGACCTCGCGCTTGATCTCGAGCCCGATCAGGAAGAAGAAGATCGCCATCAGCAGATCGTTGACCCAGTGGCTGAGCGACTCCTCGAGCTGCCTGATCCCGACCCCGATCCCGACCTTGACCTCGAGCATCGCGAAGTAGCTGCCGGCCCAGGGCGAGTTGGCCCAGGCGAACGCGAGCACCGCCGCGGCGATCAGGAGCACGCCGCTGGCGCTTTCGGTCTTGATCAGCGCCTGCGCCGGGCTCAGCAGCCGGAGGACCATGGGGCGCGTTGCCGGCGGCTTGCGGGCGGCTTTCCTGGCCATGGGGCCGATCCCTCCTTCGGGCCTCTCAGTAGCCGAGCGCAAGGCCGTCCTTGCGCGGGTCGGAGCCGCCGAGCAGCACGCCGCGCTCGTGGTCGATCATGATGATCTGGCCGCCGCCCAGGGGCTTGCCGCTGGCGACGACCTTGTGGCCGCGCCTGGCCAGCGCCTGGGCGGTCGCGGCCGGCACCCCGGTCTCGATCTGCACCTCGCCGCCATAGGCGAAGCTGCGCGGCCCGTCGAGCGCGGCCTGCGGGTCCTGGCCGTACTCCATGAGGTTGGTCAGGATCTGGACGTGGCCGACCGGCTGGTAGTGGCCGCCCATGACCCCGAAGGCGAGCGCCGGTGTCCCGGCGCGCATGGCGAGCCCCGGGATGATCGTGTGCAGCGGCCGCTTGCCCGGCGCGATCCGGTTGGGATGGCCGGGATCGAGCCTGAAGGACTTGCCGCGGTCGTGGAACAGGACGCCGGTCTCGGGGCAGACCAGACCGCTGCCGAAGCTGTCGAACAGCGAGTTGATGAAGGAGACGACGTTGCGGTCGCGATCGACCACGGTGAGGTAGACCGTATCGGCGTGGGCGACCACGGGCGCGGGCGGCAGCGCGGCCTGCGCCCGCTCGGGATCGATCGCGCGGCGCAGCAGGGCGGCATAGCCCTCGTCGAGCAGGCGCTCGACCGGGACCCGGGCCTGGCGCGGGTCGGCCAGCCAGCCGTCGCGGTCGCGATAGGCGAGCCGGGTCGCCTCGGCCAGGAGGTGCAGGCGCAAGGGCCCGTTCGGGTCGAGCCCGCCGAGCTCGAAGCCCTTGAGGATGTTGAGCAGCAGCAGCGCGATCACGCCCTGGCCGTTGGGCGGGCACTCGTAGATGTCGAGATCGTGGTAGCGGCTGCTGATCGGCTCCACGAACTCGCCGGCCGCGGTCGCGAAATCCTCGACGCTGTGGAGGCCGCCCTCCTGGTTGAGGAAGGCCACCATGCGCGCCGCGAGCTCGCCCCGGTAGAAGGCCCGGGCACCCTCGGCCGCGATCCTCCTGAGCGTGCCCGCGAGCGCCGGCAGGCGCATCTTCTGGCCGGCGACCGGGGCGTGGTCGTCGGGCAGATAGAAGACCCGCCCGGCGGCGCTGCGCAGCAGGCGCTGGCCGCTGCGCGCCCAGTCCCAGGCAAGGCGCGGCGTGACGAGGAAGCCCTGCTCGGCGTGGTCGATCGCCGGCTGCAGGAGCTCGTCCAGGCCTTTGCTGCCGTGCGCCTCGAGCAGCCGCGCCCAGGCGTCGAGCGCGCCCGGCACGGTCACCGCATGGACGCTGCCTTCGAGCTCGTCGACGCCCGCCGCCTGCAGCCGCTCGAGGGTCGCCGCCTGCGGCGCCCGGCCGGAGCCGTTGAACGCCACGACGCCGCCCGTGGCCGGCGCCAGCAGGACGAAGCAGTCGCCGCCGATGCCGGTCATCGCCGGCTCGACCACGCCTTGGACGGCGACCGCCGCGACCGCGGCATCGACGGCGTTGCCGCCGGCGCGCAGCACGTCGAGGGCGGTGAGCGTCGCCTGCGGGTGCGAGGTCGCCGCCATGCCGTTCTCGCCATAGGCGACCGAGCGCCCCGGCAACGCGAAGTCACGCATGCCAAGCTTCCCCCAATCTCGAGCGAAAGTCGTGCATCCTTGTACCGCACCGACAGGTTTTGGGCAAAACTCCGCGATTCAGGGTTTGCATGACCGGGCCCGGAACGATTATCCCGAAGAGAGCGTTGCGGATCGGACGCCAGCACCAACCGATCGGCGCCGACAACGGAGATGTGCGGCCAACGAAGGTAGAGACGGAGACGACCGATGCGCGATCTCGAGCTGATGGTCAAAGACTACCGCCTGACGACGGCGGAGATCCTCTACCACATGCCGGACCATCCGAGCCTTTTGCAGACCTACATCTGGCAGAATCTCGACCTCGCGCCCAAGTTTCCGATCCTGCACAAGTTCCTGGCGTTCTGGGAAAGCTCGCTCGACGGCCGCCTGCACAGCGTCAAGGTCGCGAGCGCCGAGCTGATCCAGCCGAGCCGCTTCCGCTACGCGAAGGCCCTGATGCGCCTGCACTGAGGGCGCGCGGGCGCCGGATCCCGACGCGGCGCGACGGCAAGACGGACCTCCCCGGATAGCGGCGCGAGCATGGCCTCGGGTGGGGCTCGACCGGCGCTTGGTCGCAGGCCGTCCCGGAGAAAGCGCTTGATCGCTGCCGCCCGATCGTGGAAGCGTTGGGGCTTGTGGTGCTCCGAGGCCGCCGGCGCAACCGGCAACCGTGATCCGAGCCTGACCGGCCGATCCGCTCGGGTGTGCGCATGCCCCATTCAGCGGGATCGGTGCTGACGACGTGGACGAGATCACCCGGCTCGACGACCCTTCCTTCGCCAACCCAAAGGCCGCCGCCAGTGCCGATCTCGAGGCGGGTGCCGCCCGGCTGGTCGAGGCGGGCGGCTTCGCGCGCGATCTGCTGGCGGCCATGGAGACGGTCATCATCGGCCAGCGCGCCATGCTCGAGCGCCTGCTGGTCGGCCTCCTGGCCAATGGCCACGTGCTGCTCGAGGGCGTGCCCGGGATCGCCAAGACGCTGGCGGTCACCAGCCTCGCCCAGGCGCTGCGCGCCCACTACCAGCGCATCCAGTTCACCCCCGACCTGTTGCCGGCCGACCTGATCGGGACCCTGATCTACCAGCCCCAGTCGGGCGAGTTCCGGGTCCGCAAGGGGCCGGTGTTCGCCAACCTCCTGCTCGCCGACGAGATCAACCGGGCGCCGGCCAAGGTCCAGAGCGCCCTGCTCGAGGCGATGCAGGAGAACCAGGTCACGATCGGCGAGGAGAGCTTCCGGCTGCCGCAGCCGTTCCTGGTGCTCGCGACCCAGAACCCGCTCGAGCACGACGGCACCTATCCGTTGCCCGAGGCCCAGGTCGACCGCTTCATGCTCAAGCTCAAGGTCACCTACCCGAGCCGCGCCGAGGAGCTTTTGATCCTCGAGCGCATGGCGCGCACCGGGCCGCCGCCGCCGATCCAGCCGGTCGCCGAGGTGGGCCAGGTGCTGCGCGCGCGCGAGATCGTCGATCGGATCTACGTCGACGACCGGATCAAGCGCTACATCGTCGACCTCGTGTTCGCGACCCGCGATCCCAAGGGCTACGGCCTCGATCTCGCGGCCTACATCGACTACGGCGCCTCGCCGCGGGCCTCGATCTACCTGGCGCTCGCGGCCAAGGCCTACGCGTTCCTGCGCGGCCGCGACTACGTCACGCCGCAGGACGTGAAGTCGATCGGCATCGACGTGCTGCGCCACCGCGTGCTCACGACCTACGAGGCCGAGGCCGCAGGCGTCAGCGCCGAGGACCTGGTCCAGCAGGTGTTCGATCACCTGCCCGTCCCCTGAGGGCGGGCCGGCGCCATGCTGAGCGTCGAGGCCCTGCGGCAGATCCGCCGCATCCACATCCGCACCCGGCGCCTGGTCGACGGCGTGTTCGCGGGCGAATACCACAGCGTGTTCAAGGGCCGCGGCATGGAGTTCGCCGACGTGCGCGAATACGTGCCGGGCGACGACGTCCGCACGATCGACTGGAACGTCACCGCGCGCAGCGGCCACCCGTTCGTCAAGCGCCACATCGAGGAGCGCGAGCTGACCGTGATGCTGCTGGTCGATCTCAGCGCATCCGGCCGGTTCGGCAGTGCTGCCAGGCTCAAGACCGAGATCGCGACCGAGATCTGCGCGCTGCTGGCCCTGAGCGCCATCCGCAACAACGACAAGGTCGGGCTGGTCCTGTTCACCGACCGGATCGAGCGCTTCGTGCCGCCGCAGAAGGGCAAGCACCGGGCGCTCCGGGTGATCCGCGAGATGCTGCACTTCGCGCCCGAAAGCCCGGGCACCGACCTTGGCCTGGCGCTCGAGTATCTGCATCGGATCAGCCGGCGGCGCTCGGTCGCTTTCCTGCTCTCGGACTTTTTGGCGAGCGGCTACGAGCAGGGCTTGCGGCTCGCCCGCCAACGCCACGACGTCATCCCGATCTGCATCTTCGACCGGCGCGAGGCCGCCCTGCCCGATCTCGGCCTGATCGCGCTCGAGGATCTCGAGACCGGCGAGGTGGTCCTGGTCGACAGCGGCAGCGCTGCCGTGCGCGAGCAGTATCGGGAGCGGCGGGCGGCGGCGGTCGCGGCGCGCCGGCAGCTGTTCCGCGCGCTCGCGATCGACCCGATCGAGGTCCGGACCGATCAGCCCTACATCCAGCCCCTGCTGCGCTTCTTTCGCCGGCGCGAGAAGCGGCTGCGCGGGGGCCGGGGGCGGCGGCGCGGAGGATGAGCGCGCGCCTCTTCGGGCGGCGGGCCGCGTTCGGCTGCGCTCTGGCGCTCGGGCTGCTGACGGCGCTGGCCGGTCGCGCCGGGAGGGCGGCCGATCCCGAGCCCCTGCGCCAGGAGGTGGCCCGGGGCCCGGTGCGCGTCACCATCGAGGCCGACCGGAAGGTGATGGCGATCGACGGCCGCCTGCGCCTGAGCCTGCTGGTCGAGGCGCCGGCGCCGACGGTCGTCACGCTGCCGGAGGTCGCCGACCGGCTCGGCCCGTTCGTGGTCGCGAGCCAGACCGCGGCGGCAGCTGCGGGCGAGCGGGCCGGGGTCAAAGAGTGGCGGTGCGACTACGTCCTCGAGGCCGAGGCGGCGGGCGAGCTGACGGTGCCGCCCTTGCCGGTCGGCTTCCGGGCGGCGGCGGGCGGCGCGATGCAGACGCTCGAGACCTCCCCGGTCACGATCACCGTGACCTCGCTGCTGCCGGCCGAGGTCGACCTCACGGCGTACAAGGACATCGCCCCCCCGGTCGAGCTGCCGCCGCCGGCGCGCTCCCGGCTGGTCTGGCCGGGCGCCGTCCTGGCGCTCGCCGTGGCGCTCCTCGCGGTGCTTCTCTGGCGGCGCCGGCGCGGTTCCAGGCTGGCGCCACCGCCGCCGCAGCCGGCCCATCTGCTGGCCTTGGCCGAGCTCGAGCGCCTTGCGCAGCGGCTGCCGGCGGACCGCCCGGGCACCGAGGACTTCTACGTCCGCCTCGCCGACATCCTGCGCCGCTACGTGGCCGTGCGCTTCGGGCTCAGCGCGCCGACCCGGACCACCGAGGAGCTCCTGACCGCGGTCGATCGGACCGGCGGCCCGCTCGCCGCCCGCCGCCCGCTGATCGGCCGCGTCCTGGCCCAGTGCGACCTGGTCAAGTTCGCCCGCCGGCAGCCAGCCCCCACAACCGCGCCGGGCAGCCTGCGCCACGCCCGCGCCTTCGTCGAGCAGACCGCCGACCCGCAGGCGGGCGTGGAATCAACCGCGGCAAAGGCATCCTGACACCCGCCGGCACAGCTCGAGAGTGCTAGCAATTGCACTTGTCGACCTGCTCGCACCAACGGCGATCGGGCATTTTGACGTACCAATGATGCCGTGCGGCATGCGCTGTCCCGGTTTGGTGCCGGTCGGCGTAGCAGCGCCGGTTGGGTTGGCTCTTGCAATAGTTGCCCGTGGCGCAGCCGCCCGGGGGTGCGGGAGGCCCCGGGGGTTGGGTGTTGGGATTGACGTGGTTCACGAGGATGATCGGCGAGAGCGACCGCAGCCCGAGGTGGCGCGGCAGAAAGAGGTCACCTTTCTGCCAGGAGGGAGCGACCAGCACCCCCATCTCGTGATTGGCGGTCGCCATGGTCATCAGGGGTTGGGTCACGCCTAGCTCGGTCAGGTCCTGCCAGATTTGCGGGTCCACGCTGATGACGGGGGCGCCCGGCTCCGCGTTGGAAGGCTCATCATCGCTCGACCCGTCCTGGACAGGCTCGGCCTCGCAGTACTGGCCCAGGCGAAGCCAGAAGCGCTCGTTATCGAATTCACTATCGATCACCCACACATGGGCCTGTTCGTCGCAGCAGGTGACCCCCTCCGGCTCGCAGCCCTCAACCTCGGCGACTTTGAGCGCCTCAAGTTCATCGTTGGCGTCCTCGGTCTTGCTGCCGAGCACAAACGCGAATACAGTCCCCTCGTCGCCGCCCGCGACCAGTACTCGCCCGTCCTCTGGCGGCGGCGGGTCGAGATTGAGGAACCACTGTGCCGCGCGATCTGTGAGCAGTTTCACATGCGCCGGCTCGTAGTCCTGTGCCAACGCGCGACCGGCGCCGCCGCCGACAGTCGTGATGACCAGCGGGACGAGCAGACGTGAGAGATTTGCGCGCAATCGCATGGTGCCCTCTCAAAAGTTCAAGGTGATGGTGGCGAGAAACATGCGGGACGGGATGAAGCGCGGGTTGACCGCCTGCAGTTCCCCCGCGGTGGTGCGAAAGGTCTCATCCTGGAAGGAGAGGTGCCGATCGAGCAGGTTGGTGACCTCGAGGGCGATGATGCCGCGGCGCTTCGGCAGGCGGTAGCCCGCCGCCAGGTCGATGAGGACGCCGTGGCTGTCGAAATCGGTATCCTCGCCGTCGTCGTCGAAGCCGTCGACGTCCTGCACCACCAACGCCGGTCGCGCGGTCGCGAACCATCCGGCCGGGGTGGTGTAGGTGAGTTGAAGCGGGACGGTCAGGGTCTGCACCCGCAGCACGTCCGGAAAGTCACGCTTCTTGGCCGAATAGTATTCGCCGATCAGCTCCAGCGACGCGGCGATCCGGTCGGTCGGCGTCCAGTAGAGGTAGGCCATGGCCAGGTCGTCACGCTGGTCTTCGAGCCGGTGGCCGTTCGTGTGCACCATTTCGTCGGCCAGGCGCCGAAGGGTCGTCTCGGCACCCACGCGCACCGCCGCGCTCGCCTGGACGTCGGCGGCCAGGCCGAGCCAGTCGGCCCGGGTGCCGTCGAGGTCGTCGAACCGTTCGTTGAAGCCTGCGAGCTGGGTCGGCTGCAGACTTTGGTTGGCGACATAGGGGGTCTTCACCGTCCGCCCCGCGGCCGCGCGCAGGCGCAGGATGTCGGTGGCCTGCCAGATCACGCCGACCCCAGGGGTCAGCGTCTCCGTGCCCGTCTGGTCGCCATCAAAGGACTCGCCCTGGTTATCCTTGAACTCGATGTCGACATCGGCGTAGCCCAGGCGCGCGGTCACATCGAGCGTCTGCGTCACCGCCAGGCTGGCGGCCAGATAGACATCGCTCGCGCGCCGCTCTTGGCGCGTCTTCGGATTCAACAGCGAGGGGTCGTGAAGCTTGCTGTCGGCGACGACGCGGCCGGCGCCCGCGACCACGCGGAGCGGCCCGAATGTGCCCAGATACTGCGCCTCCAGTTGGCCAACGTCGGTATGCTGGTCGAGATTCTGCCCCGTGAGGTCGGAACGGATGTGGTCTTCGCGATCGGTGTAGATCCCCGAGACGAGGCCGACCTGCCCCGGCACGGGCGTCACCCGGCCGCCAATCCGGAACACGTCTTCCCCGATGTCGTCGCGCAGGCTGGGGTCGAACTCGTCGAGGTCGAAGCGCAGCTCGCGGTCGCCGCTGTCGGTGTCGCGATGGCGGTATTCGGCCTGCAGGCTGAGGTTCTCGGTGAGGTCGCTCTGGCCGAACAGCGTATAGATGTCGTTCTGGAGGTCGTTGTTCTCGCGGAAGCCGTCCGTCTGATAGTGATAGTTGGCCGGCACTGATCGAGGTGCGGCCGGCGAGGCCGGTGACCGCGACCTCATCGCCGAAAGTGCTGTCGGTGCCGGCAAGGCCGGTGGCCGCGATCTGCGCCCCATTGCGCGTGAACAGCGGCGTGAACTCGTTGAACGCGGCGCGCGCCGGCCCGCTGCGGGCGACGACGTCGAGGTCGGTGAAGGCGAGGCTCGGCTGGATCGGGTTGCGGCCGACCGGCTGCAGCAGCTGCGCCTGCAGCAGCTCGCTGACCCGCGCCTGCTTCGAGCCGCGGCTTGCCGGTGTAGAGGTCCGAGAGGAAGAGGTGGGCGGCCGAGTTCGCGGGATCGAGGGCCAGCGACTGCGCCGCCTCGTTGACGCCCAGCTGCTCGAAGCCGAGGTCGTCGTAGATCCGGGCGACGCTGACGCCGCGGGTCGCGCGGTCCTGGTCGAGCAGCAGGCGCGAGCGGTAGGGGGCCCGGTTGTCGTTGAGCTTGATCGAGGTCTCGAGCTCGTGCAGCGCCTCGACCGGGCGGTTCTCGGTCTGCAGGCGGATCGCGTCGAAGAAATAAGGCGTCGGATCGTTGGGATCGAGCTCCTTGGCGATCTGGAACTGATCGGCATCGAGCGGCGCCCGCCGCTCCTCGAAATAGGCCTTGCCGAGGTAGGTTCTGAGCAGCGAGTTGTCAGGATCGAGGGCGGCTGCGATCTCGAGCTCGCGCCGGCCGGCCTCGAGGTCGCCCGCGCGGATCTTGGCGAGGCCGAGGCCGAGGCGGGCGAGCGGCTCCGCCGAATCCAGCTCGATCGCGCGCTCGAAGGCTGTCTTGGCCTGGTCGATGTCGATCCGGGTCAGCGCGGCAAAGCCCAGCACCATCTGGCTGCGGGCGAGCTCCGGCGCCAGCGCCACCGCGCGCGCGGCCACGGTCTCGGCGGCGCCAAGGTTGCCGAACGAGAGCTCGATCTCGGCGAGCCGCGCCTGCACGAGCGCGTTGTCCGGCGTGCGCGCCGCCGCCTCGCGCAGGGTGGCGCGCGCCGCCTCGAGATCGAAGCTCGCCTGCTGGGCATAGGAGAGCGCGATCCGGGCGGGCGCCGAACCGGGGTTCAGCTCGACCGCCCGGCCGGCGTCGGCGAGCGCGTCCGCGCGCCGGTTCTGGACCACCGCGATCACCGCCCGCTGGGCCAGCGCATCGGCCGCATCGGGATTGAGCGCCAGCGCCCGCTCGATGGCCTGCGCGGCTGCCTCGGCCTGGCCGACGTTGAGCAGCACGCCCGCGCGGTAGGTGAAGTAGCGGGCATCGCGCGCCGCCTCCGGCACCGCGTCGAGGGCCGCGATCGCGCCCGCGTAATCGTTGGCGGCGACGCGCAGGATCGCGGTCTGCAGGCCTTGCGGCAGGGGGCCCGGCGCCGGCCGGCGATCGGCGAGCGGGGCCAGGATCGGCGGGTAGTAGAGCGCCCAGGTGACCGCATCCCGCGGCCGCGCGATGATCTCGGGGCGGGGCGCCTCGCCCGCCGTCGCGACCGCGGCATCGCCGCTCGCCAGCAAAAGCTCGCCCTTGGACGTCTGCAGCCGGACCCGGCCCTCGAACATGATGACCTCGGTCCGGTCGGCGCGCACCCGCATCGCAAACTCGGTGCCCTCGGCGCCGGCATTGGCGATCGGGGTCACGATCTCGAGCGCGCGCGGCCGGTGGCTGAAGAAATGCACGTCGCCGAACAGAAGGTCGAGCAGCGAGCGCCCGCTCTCGGGCTCGCCGGCGAGGCGCATCGTGGTGAGCTGATCGATGCGGAGCACCGACTCGTTGGCGAGCGCCAGCGCCGCCCGCGCGAGGGCGCCGACCCGGATCGCGTCGCCGATGCAGAGCTGATCGTCGAGGGCGGCCGCGACCCAGGCCCCGGCCTCGCCGCGCTGCACCTCGACCCGACCCTGCAGGGATACGATGCGCGCAACCGCCGGTTCGCAAGCTCCGGCCGCCTGGCCCGGAGCCGGCGCCACGAGGATCGTCACCCCGGCCAAGACCGCAATCACCCACCCGGCAATCGTCGAGCCGACGTCGATCGATGAGGCTCCGCCACCCCGCATTCTGCGAGCCCTAGCTGTAAATTTAACTGCACCTATTGGGAACAAGCTAATGCAGATTGAATTTTACAACAATACGCTTCATCCGACCGGTCGGGGTCACAACGAGCGCGCGCAATCCTATTTGCGCTCGAGGCGGATCAGGCTCGGATCCGGCGGCAGCGGCGCGCCGGCCTGGTAGCGCCGGCACCAGTCGAGATAGAACCGCGCCGGCCCGTCCTGCGGATGCTCGGCCAGGATCGCCGCGAAGGCTTCGGCGGCCTCGCTCCAGCAGCCGGCCTCGAACCGGGCCAGGCCCGCGGCAAAGCTCGCGAGCAGGCGGGCGTCGTGCGGCTCGCCGGCGCGGCCGACGATTTCCGCCAGCCGCAGCGGCCGGGTCTTGCCGACCGGCAGAAAGCGCCCGAGCGGCCGCAGCCGGAGCTCGGGCAGATCGCCGACCACGATCTCGCTTGCGAGCACGCGGGTGCCGAGCTGCTGGTTGACGCTTTCGATCCGGGACGCGGTGTTGACGCAATCGCCGACCACGCTGTAGGCGAAGCGGCCGCTGCCGCCGACGTTGCCGACCATGACCTCGCCCGCGTTGATGCCGATCCGGGTCGGCAGCGCCAGCGGCTCGAACCGACGGTTGAACGCGATCACCTCGCGGTCGATCTCGAGCGCCGCCAGGCACGCCTGCCGCCGGCATTCGGGCGGCGGCGCCGTCCAGACGCAGGTCATGCCATCGCCGATCACGTCGGTGACGAGGCCGCCATGGCGCTCGATGATCCCGAACAGGATCTCGAAGTAGCGATCCAGGAACGCGCTCAGGCGGTCCGGCGCCATGCTCTCGGCCAGGGTCGTGAAGTGATGGGCATCCGTCACCATGCAGGTCGCGAACAGCTGCTCCTTGAGCGCGCTCGGGTCGACCCGGGCAGCGGCCAGCCCGCTCGCGACCTTGGCCGGCAGGTAGTAGCGCAGGCCATGGCTGATATTGGCGCGGGCCCGCTGGGCGGCGCGGTACTGGAGCAGCAGGCCGGCGACGAGGCCGAGCGGCAGCTGGACCAGCAGCGGCACGCTCACCGGCAGCCAGAGATGGGCGTAGGTGAACGCCATCTGGGCACCGAAGTAGGCGATCCCGGCGAAGGCCAGAGTGAGCGGGACCGCGAGCGATCCCGGCAGCAGCCCGGCGATCAGGCCGACCAGCAGGCCGAAGCCCATGATCCAGATCGCGGTCAGCGGCAGCGCGGCCGGCTCGAGCAGGCGGCCGTCGAGCAGGTTGGCCAATGCCGTGGCGGCAATCTCGACCCCGCCCATGCGCGCGCTCTGCGGTCCCTCGAACACGGTGACGAAGCCGTCCTGGTTGGCGTTGATCAGCTCCGACTGGCCGACCAGCACGACCTTGCCCGCGAGATCCAGCGCCGGCGCCGGGGTCGCCTCCAGCAATCGGTGCAGGGAAAGCGTCCGGATCCGCCCGACCGGGCCGTAATAGTTGAGATAGCGACTGTCGGGGCCGTCATAGAGCTCGATCAGGGCGGCGAGCAGGCGGTTCGTCCGGGCATCCGGCGCGGCCTGCGCTAGCGCCGCCCGCAGCCGCGCCGCGAGGCCCTGATCGGCGACGAACGCCCGCCGCAGCGCCTGCATGTAGGCGGTCAGCGCCTCGGCGCCGGCGAGCCGCCCGGGCGCGGCCGCGGGATCGCCCGGCGGCAAACCGGCCGCCGCCAGGAGGCGCGTCCAATCCTCGAGCACGGGCAAGGCGTAGCGCTGCAAGGCCACCGCCGGCAGGGTCGGACGCGCCTCGAGGTCCGAGGCGAAGGCGAAGAACTGGCTGACCCGCTCGGTCGTCCGCGGCAGCGGGAAGGGTGCGCTGCCGACGGCGCCGGCGGCGAGCGCAGGCAGCGGCGGGCGCAGCTGCTTGCCGGCGAGGAGGCCCGCGACCTTGCCGTTGCGACCCAGCAGCCAGCGGAAATCCTCGTACAGATACTCGAACAGGACGACCCGTCCGGAGGCCGCGATCGCCTGCGCCAGCGCCTGGTCGTCCGCCGGCGCGCGCGGCCGGTCGAAGACCACGTCGAACGCGATGACCGCGGCGCCGGCGGCGACCAGGCGCTCGATCAGCCGGGCATAGACGACGCGCGGCCAGTCGCCGATCTTCTCGGGCAGGCCCAGCTTTTCCGCCGACTCCCGGTCCAGGCTGACGACCACGGTATCGGCCGGCGCCGCCAGGGGGCCGCGGACCGCGAACAGCCAGCTCAGCCCGAAGCGCTCCTCGATCGCCGCGCCGACGGGCGTCAGCTCGAGCAGCAGCCCGAGCCCGCCGGCCATCAAGCCGATCGCGCATGCCGTCCGCAGCCGCATGGCGGCTCCGATCCCATCGGCCGACCCCGGAGGCCCTCGTCATCGCGATGGCGGGCACCTCGCCTGCGGGCTGGTATCGGCGATCCTTCGAAAGCGCGTCAATCCTTTAGGCCGGCGCGATGGTAGGGATGGCCGGCGAGGATGGTCTCGGCCCGGTAGAGCTGCTCTGCCAGCATGACCCGGACCAGCCGGTGCGGCCAGGTCATGGGGCCGAGCGCGACCACGGCCGCCGCCCGTTCCAAAACCCCCGGCGCGAGCCCGTCGGCGCCGCCGATCAGGAAGGCGAGCTCGCTCTCGCCCCGGTCCCGCCAGCGGCCGAGCTCGCGGGCGAAGGCCAGGCTGTCAAGCTGGCGGCCGTGCTCGTCGAGGGCGACGGCGACCGCCCGGTCCGGGACCGTGGCGAGCAGACGCTCGCCCTCGTCGGCCAGACGGCGGGCGAGCGGCAGGCGGCTTTGCGCCGCGATCTCGACCAGCCGGATCGACCAGCTCGAGCGACGGCAATAGTCCTCGAACAGGTCCCGGGTGAGCGACGCGCGATCGCGGCCGACCGCCGCGACGGTGACCCGCAGGGCGCCGGCCGCAGCCACGGGGCCGGCCGCGCGCTCAGGCGAGCAGCCGGGCCACGAGCGGCTGCTCGGGCAGCGCCGCGCCCCAGAGCTTCTCCAGGTCGTAGAATCGGCGGACGTCGTCCTTGAACAGATGGACGATGACGTCGCCGGCGTCGATCAGCAGCCAATCCGACTGGCCGCCGCCCTCCGCGCCGAGCCCCGGCAGCCCGGCGCGCTTGAGGCGCGTCGTCAGGTGCTCGGCCATGGCGGCAAGGTGGCGCTGGGAGGTGCCGGTCGCGATGACCATGGCATCGGCGATGCTGGTCTTGCCGGCGAGATCGATGGTGACGGGGTCGATCGCCTTGTCGTCGGCGAGCGAGGAGAGGACGAGTTGCAGCAGGTCGGGGCTGGCGGGCCACGCGGGCGTCCTGGTGGCTATGACGGTCACTCCTTGGTCCGGGCGCGCCGACCCGAGCTTCCCTGCTCCCGACGAATCGCCGTGCTCGACGCTTCGTGTCGGCGCAGCCGCACATACACCCAGGCTGGCGGGCGCTGCTGCGCCAGGGCCGGCGCGGCGCGTTGCTCAAGGCGCCGGTCGGCGTAGGTGCGCGCGACCCGACCAGTCGATGCAGGGTAAGAATAAGGGTCGCGGTCGAAGACGGCAATGGCAACCATCGCCAGAAGGCGTCGCCAATTACGCCATTGCGGCAGTTGCAGTAAATTATCGGCGCCAATCAACCATACGATGTGGTCGCGTCGATGCCGTTTCAACCATGAGATAGTATCGACGGTGTAGCGGGTCCCGAGCCGTTGCTCGAGGTCACTGACCAGGATGCGCCGGTCTTGGGCCGCGAGCGCCTGCGCCGAGGCCAGGCGCTCGGCGAAGCTCGCCATGCCGGCGACCGGCTTCAGAGGATTTTGCGGCGAGACCAGCCACCACACCTGGTCCAGCCGCAGGCACCTGAGCGCGTCCCGGCTGATCGCGAGATGGCCCGGGTGCGCCGGGTTGAACGAGCCGCCGAGCAGTCCTATGCGGCGGCGCGGCACGGGCGCCGGCGGCACCTCGAGCGGCCGCGGCCGATTGATCCTTGCAACCGGCCGGCGCGGGTTCATGGCGGCCGGATCTGACCGCTGCCGCGGACCACGTATTTGAAACTCGTCAGCTGCTCGACGCCGACCGGCCCGCGCGCGTGCAGGCGTCCGGTCGAAATGCCGATCTCGGCGCCCATGCCGAACTCGCCGCCGTCGGCGAACTGGGTGGACGCGTTGTGCAGCACGATCGCGCTGTCGACCTCGGCGAGGAAGCGTTCGGCCGCGCTCCGCTCGCCGGTCACGATCGTGTCGGTGTGATGCGAGCCGTAGCGGTTGACATGCGCGATCGCCGCATCCAGGCCGTCGACCAGGCGGACCGCGAGGATCGCGTCCAGGTATTCGGTCGTCCAGTCGGCCTCGCTCGCCCGCCCGATGCGCGCATCCATGGCCGCGACCTCGGGCTCGGCGCGCACCTCGCAGCCGGCCGCGAGCAGGTCCTCGAGCACGCCCGGCAGCAGGCGGCCGGCTGCCTCGCGATCGACCAGCAGGGTCTCGGCGGCGCCGCAGACCGAGGTCCGGCGCATCTTGGCGTTCAAGGTGATCGCGCGCGCCATCGCGGGGTCGGCCATGGCGTGCAGATAGACGTGGCAGATGCCGTCCCGATGCGCGAGGACCGGGATCCGGCTCTCCTTCTGGACCCGCTCGATCAGGGACGGGCCGCCGCGCGGCACGATCACGTCGATCGCGTCGCTCATGGTCAGCATGATGCCGACCGCGGCCCGATCGGAGGTCGGCGGGCTCGAGATCGCGGCCGCGGGCAGCCCGGCCGCGCCGAGGCCGTCCTGGAGGCAGGCAAGGATCGCGCGCGAGGAATGGAAGCTTTCCGAGCCGCCGCGCAGGATCGCGGCATTGCCGGCCTTGAGGCAGAGCGCGCCGGCATCGGCGGTGACGTTGGGGCGGGATTCGTAGATGATCCCGATCACGCCGAGCGGCACGCGCACGCGTGCGATGTCGAGACCGTTCGGGCGCTGCCAGCGGGCGATCTCGTGGCCGACCGGATCGGCGAGCGCCGCGACCAGCTCGAGCCCGGCCGCCATGGCCTCGATGCGTCCGGGGTCGAGCGCCAGCCGATCGAGGAGCGACTCCTTGAGCCCCCGCGCGTGGGCCGCCGCGAGGTCCTCGGCGTTGGCGGCCAGGATCTCGTCCGAGCCCGCGCCCGCAGGCTGGCGGCCGCCGCCAGCAGGGCCCGGTCCTTGGCGGCGCGCGGGGTCGTGGCCAGGAGCTGGGCCGCGCTCCGGGCGCGCGCGCCGAGTGCCTGCATCTCGGCTTCGAGGTCGTGGCGTAACGCGGTTGCCATGCCGCCCTCCCGTCTCTGCCCTCAACCTACGCCGATCGGCTGGCCGCCGCCACCGCTTCGGGCAGGCCGAAGAGCTCGACCGGCAGGGGCAGGCCGCGGATCCGGTGCTCGCCGACCGGCGCCAGCTCGTCGCCTAGCGGGCGCGCGAACGCCGCGGTCGCCAGCAGCGGCTGGCGCAGCGTCCTGCACAGGCCCTCGACCCGGCTGACCAGGTTGACCGCCGGCCCGATCACGGTGAAGTCGAGACGCCCCTGGCCGCCGATGTTGCCGTAGACCACGGGCCCGACGTGGAGCGCGACCCCGAACTCGAGCGCCTCGGCGCCGGCTTCGGCGCGCGCCCGGTTGGCGGCGGCCAGCGCGTTGCGCGCCGCCAGCGTTGCTGCCAGCGCGTGCTGGCAGGTGCGCGCGAGCGCCTGCGGCTGCCCGATCGGGAACACCGCGAGCAGGCCATCGCCCAGGAACTTCAGGACCTCGCCGCCGGCCACGGTGATCGCATCGACCAGCGCCTGATAGTAGGTGTCGAGGGCGGCCAGCAGCTGATCGATGCTCCAGCTCGCGGCCTTGGTCGTGAAGTCGCGCAGGTCGGCGAACAGGATCACCGCCTCGAGATCGCGGCGGTCGCCGCGCCGGATCGCGCCGCTCAGAACCTCGCGGCCGGGCCCGCGGCCGAGATAGGTGTCGAGCAAGGTGCGCGCGGTCCGCCGCCACTCGAGGAGATCGAGGACCAGGCCGAGCGGGCCGGCGAGGTTGCGCAGCTCGTTGCGCGCCGCGAGCGTGAAGCCGGCCGGCGCGTCGGTCGCCCAGCTGATCGCGTTGCGGCGGCCGTCGGCCAGCGGCACCGCCATCACCAGATACTCGCTCGCGCCCTCGGCGCGCAGCCGGTCCAGGACCGGGGCCGCGAGGGCGGGCTCGGCCGCCTTGAGGTCGACGCGCAGCTCGTCGGTCCCGAGCATGATCTGGCGCAAGGGGTTGGCCTGCCAGGCGCGCAGGTCCTCGCCGCCCCGCCAGTGCAGCTGGACCTCCTCGGGCGCCCGGCCGGAGCGGTGCCAGATGCATTCCACGCCCTGCATCAGCGGGTGCAGGGTCGGCGTGTACTGGTTGACCTGGTAGAGCGGCAGGCCGCGCTGGCCGAGCCAGGTGCAGAGCTCGACCAGGAACTCGAGGTGCGAGATCGCCTGGGGCCCGTGGGTCAGGATCCGGCGGGCGGCCGGGGTCTGGCGCCAATCCTTGAGCATCGCCCGGCGCCGGCTCAGAGCAGCACCAGATCGTCGCGGTGGATCAGCTCGTCGCGCCCGCGATAGCCGAGCAGGACCGCGATCTGCTCGGTCTTCTGGCCGCGCAGGCGGCGGGCGTCGGCGGCATCGTAGGCCGAGAGGCCCTTGGCCAGGTCCTGGCCGTCGGGGCCGCGGACCAGGACCGGGTCGCCGCGCTCGAAGCCGCCCTCGACCTCGACCACGCCGGCCGGCAGCAGGCTGCTGCCGCGCTTGAGGGCGCGCGCGGCGCCGGCGTCGATCCGGATCACGCCCATGACGCCCAGGGTGGCGGCGAGCCACTCCTTGCGCGCGCGGCCGGGGTTGGCGCGGGCCGGGAAGCGGGTGCCGGCGCCGCCGGCCGCGAGCCGCGCCAAGGGATGCGGCTCGACGCCGCGGGCGAGCACCACGCTGCAGCCGGCGCGGGTCGCGATCTTCGCGGCCGCGAGCTTGCTGACCATGCCGCCGGTGCCGGCCGGGCTGCCGGCGCCGCCGGCTATGGCCTCGATCTCGGGCGTGATCGCGCTCACCAGCTCGATCCGGATGGCCGCGGGGTCCTGGCCCGGGTCGCGCGTGTAGAGCCCGTCGACGTCGGACAGCAGGATCAGCTCCTCGGCGCTCGCCATGACCGCGACCCGCGCCGACAGCCGGTCGTTGTCGCCGAAGCGGATCTCGTTGGTGGCCACGGTATCGTTCTCGTTGACGACCGGGATCACGCCGAGCCTGAGCAGGGCTTCGACCGTCGAGCGGGCGTTGAGGTAGCGGCGCCGGTTCTCGGTGTCGCCGAGCGTCAGCAGCAGCTGCGCGGTCGCGAGGCCATGGCGGGCAAGGCTCGCCTGGTAGGCATGGGCGAGGTTGATCTGGCCGACCGCGGCGGCGGCCTGCTTTTCCTCCAGACGCAACGCCCCGGCGCCGAGGTTGAGCGCCGCCCGGCCGAGCGCGATCGCGCCCGAGGTCACGACGATGATCTCCTCGGCCGCGGCCCGGCAGGCGGCGAGGTCTTCGGCCAGCGAGGCGAGCCAGGCAAGGCGGATGCGCCCGTCGCCGTCGACCAGCAGCGAGGAGCCGATCTTGACCACCCGGCGGCGGCGGGCACTCGGACCGGATCTTGCCGTCAACCTTTCGTCAACCATTGCCGCCTAGCCTGTCCGTCCTGGATGGTCCATGCGACCCTGGGAGTCCGACCGCCCGCGCCAACAACCGGCGGGACGGATCGCCACGGTCGCATGGACCCTCCAAAGGAAGCGTTGACGTCCAAAGGTTAACATCCGGTGAGTGGCCCGCCCTCCAATTGGCCCCCCTCGATCCGTCGGCTCGCTACCGGACGGCAGGGTCCGACGCTCCCCCACTTCGATGCGGGCCGCGGCCCGGCAGGCGGCTCCCGCACTTCGATGCGGGCCGCGGCCCGGCAGGCGGCGAGGTCTTCGGCCAGCGAGGCGAGCCAGGCAAGGCGGATGCGCCCGTCGCCGTCGACCGGCAGCGAGGAGCCGATCTTGACCACCCGGCGGGGGGCGCTCCGTCCGGATCTTGCCGTCAATCTTTCGTCAACCATGGGCGCCTAGCCTGTCCTCGATGGTCCATGCGACCCTGGGACTCCGTGCGGCCGGTGGGGCTGCAGGGCGCACGTCCCGTGGACCATCCCGAAGAAAGAGTTGACGAGCCAAGGTTGCAACATCGGCGGCCGCCCCTCATACCTCGTTCCCGGGCTCAAAGTCCTCCGGCGGCGGCTTCCCTTGAAGGAGGCGCTCGATCTGTCGCTGCTCCGCGCGCAGCCCCTGCTCGAGGTAGTGAATGAGGGCGTCAGCATCGTGGCCCCCGGCGTAGAAGTGCTCGCACCCGGCCTCCGATTGGCAGTAGTGCATCGAGAGGCGGTTCAAGACGGCGCGGATGGCGCGGAGAGCGGCCTCAATCTCCGTCCGACTGGGATTAGGGTCAAAGGTGGCGAGCTTCAGAGCGCGCGCGTAATTCATGTGCGCGATGCGCTGATCGCGCGCAGCCTTCGCGGACTGGCACGCGCTCTCGGCGGAATTCAACCAGCCCCTTCAACTCAGAGGCAAGCGCCGCGGCCGGGACGACGCCCCGCTTGAGAAGCCGCCGGAGCGAAAGGGTGTCTTTGCGCCGATCGGTGAGCCGCGTCATGTGCAGGAGGATCTCATCGTGCAGGATCTCCTGAATCACCCAAGAAAGATGGGCGGCCGCTTTGTTCAGGAGGGCGACGCGCTCGGGCGAGTGGCCATAAAGCAGCACATACTGATCCCACTTGACATGCAGCCATACGGCTTCGTTAGAGAGCGCGTGATAGAGAGGGCCAAGCTGCGGTCCCATGTCGCGAGTGTATTTTTGCAGGGCCTGCTCGTCTGAAAGGATCTCTGCCATCATTCACGGTCCAAGACGGCGCGGGCCGCCAGCGCGCGGCGAATACAAGAGATAGCTTCATGCTCGCTCCGCGGTTCGCGGCGCCGGTCCATCGCGCCGGACGCCCGCGAGGTCATGCCGGCACCTTGGCGCGCGCCGCAGCGATCGCTTCCCGGGCAGCGCTCAGCACCGCCCGGTGGCCGCGGCCTGAGACGCCGGAAGTGACGAAGACCGGGTGGCCGGCGGCCGCGGCGAGCGCCTCGCTGCGGGCCTCGACCAGCTCCTCGCTCAGCGCGTCCGCCTTGTTCAGGCAGACGAGCTCGGGGCGATCGAGCAGGCGCCGGTCGTAGTTCGCGAGCTCCTGGCGGACCGTGCGCCAGGCCTGCGCGACGTCCTCGCCGGTGCCGTCGACCAGATGGATCAGCACCCGGCAGCGCTCGACGTGGCCGAGGAAGCGGTCGCCGAGCCCGGCGCCCTCGTGAGCGCCCGCGATAAGGCCCGGGAGGTCGGCGAGCACGAAGCTGTCGTCGCCCTGCTGGACGGTGCCGAGCATAGGCGCAAGGGTCGTGAACGGATAGTCCGCGATCTTGGGCCGGGCGCGCGAGACGGCGGCCAGAAACGTCGATTTGCCGGCGTTCGGCAGACCGATCAGGCCGGCGTCCGCCAGCAGCTTGAGGTGGAGCCAGAGCCAGCGCTCCTCGCCGGGCTGGCCCGGGGTGGCGCGGCGCGGCGCCTGGTTGGTCGAGGACTTGAAGCGGCTGTTGCCGAGGCCGCCAGCACCGCCCGCGGCGAGCACCACGGTCTGGCCGGGCTCGAGCAGCTCGGCGAGCACGGTCCGGCGGTCCTCGTCCAGGATCTCGGTGCCGGGCGGCAGCGCCAGCTCGAGGTCGGCGCCGCTCGCGCCGGTGCGATCCTTGCCCATCCCGTGATGGCCGCGCGGGGCGCGGAAATGCTGGCGGTAGCGGTAGTCGATGAGCGTGTTGAGGGCCGGGTCGGCGCGGCCGATCACGGTGCCGCCGCGGCCGCCGTCACCGCCGTTCGGCCCGCCGCGGGGGATGTACTTCTCGCGCCGGAAGCTGATGCAGCCGTCGCCGCCATCGCCGCCCTTGACGTAGATCTTGACCTGATCGAGGAAGCGCATCGCGCTTCAAATCCATCCCGCCGGCGGCCGACGAAAAAGGGGAATGGCGCGCCATTCCCCTCGAGGGACTGCGGGCGCGCCGGGCTATTCGGCGGCCGGCTCGCCCGGCACCACCGAGATGTAGGCGCGGCCGCCCGGCCCCGAGCCGAACCGCACCTGTCCCGGGGTCAGCGCGAACAGGGTGTGATCGCGGCCCATGCCGACGTTGCGGCCCGGGTGCCAGCGGGTGCCGCGCTGGCGGACGATGATGTTGCCGGCCACCACCCGCTCGCCGCCGAACTTCTTGACGCCTAAGCGCTGCCCGGGCAAGTCGCGACCGTTGCGCGAGCTGCCGCCGGCCTTCTTGTGCGCCATCTCCAGCTCTCCTTTGCCAGCGCTCCTCAGGCGAGCGCGATGTCCCGGATCCGCAGGACGGTCTGGAACTGGCGGTGACCCTGCTTGCGCCGGTAGTTCTTGCGCCGCTTCTTCTTGAACACGATGATCTTGGGCGCCTTGGCCTGCTCCAGGACCTCGGCGGTCACGCGCGCGCCGTCGAGCAGCGGCGCCCCGATCTGCGGCGCGGCGCCGTCGCCGTCACCGCCGACCATCAAGACGTGCTCGAAGGCGATCGTCTGCCCGACCTCGCCGGCGAGGCGCTCGACCTTGATCACGTCGCCATGGGCGACCCGGTACTGCTTGCCGCCGGTCTTGATGACTGCGTACATTTGCCTGCGAGGCCCGCGCTGAGCACAATTCATGCCGGTGCTGCCTGCGCCTTCGCAGCCGGCCCACCGGTCGGATCGAGAGAGGCCGGATATTAGCCGCGAATCACCCGCTGTCAACCGCAGCGGCGCGCCGGCCAAAGGTCAGCCGTCGAGGCCGATCAGCGCCCCGGCGAGACCGACCCCGGCCAGCGCCATGACCCAGACCGCGCGCGCGTCGACGCCGCCCTGGCCGGCGAGCGCCGCAAGCCGCGCGGCATGGTCGTCGGGCAGCTGGGCGACCTGCCAGGCGGCCTGCCGGAAGCGCGCCTGGTAGAGCCGGTTGCCGTAGAGGCCGATCGCGATGGTGACGCAAAGCTGCGCGAAGGCCGCCAGGTGGGGCGGCACGTCATGCAGGACCATCAGCACCAGCAGGCCGATCCAGACGACATAGACCGCGGCCAACCCGTAAAGTCGCCGATAGGCCAGCCAGCCGCCGAAGGTCAGGGCGGCCGACCAGTTCCAGCTGCGATTTCGGCCGCGCCACTCCATCCAGCGCCAGCGCTCGTCGTAGTAGGTACCGTTCGGGCCGACGAAGGTCTTGGTCGAATCGATCGGCAGGATGACGGGTTCCGGCGGCTCGGTGGCGAGCGGCTCCATGGCGAGCGGCGCCGGCATCCGGAGCGCAGGCCGGCCCTCGAGCGGGGGCGCGGGTGGCGCGCTCACCGGCGACCGCAGCCGGCCGAACTGACGGCCGCCCCGCTCGCTCTGGCCGTCGCCGGCGGTCGCAAGCTTCTGGCGCGCCGAGACTCGCAGCAGCAGAGCTTGACCCCCACCTGATTTCGTCATCGGCAGGCCCCAATCATCGGCGCGGTCGTGGCGACCCGGCCCTCGCGGTTTTCCGCGTAACCCGTTCCGAACGTTCAATCTAGAGGGATCGTTGCCGATTTTCAACAGACTGTTGCAAAATCGCAACCAGCCACCTCGCAGGCGGCGGCCTCAGCGCGGCCGGACCGGATCGGCGCCGCCCGGGCGGGCGGGCCGGGGCGCCGCGGCCCGCGCCAGGCGGTCGCGGATCGCCTCGCCGAGCCCGCCGTCCGGGATCGGCATCACCGCGATCGCGCGATGGCCGGGCCGGTCGAGGCGGTGCAGCATCGAGAACAGGTTGGCGGCCGCCTCCCCGAGGTCGCCCGTGCTGCTGAGATTGAGGGTGGCGGCCGCGCCTTGCAGCGGCTCGGGCAGCGGCTCGGGGCCGAACGCGAGCAGCGCCTCGTCGGCGGCAACGCTGCGCGCGTCCAGGCGCAGCGGCCGGGCGGGCGCGTAGTGGCTGGCGAGCTGCCCCGGGCCGCGCGGCGCCTGCTCGAGATCGCCCTGTCCGGTCGCGATCGGTCCGAGCTCGGCCTCGAGCGCCGCCCGCGTCACGCCGCCCGGGCGCAGCAGGCGCGCGCCGTCCCCGCTCAGGTCGAGCACGGTCGAATTCGACGCCCACCCGGCAGCGGCCGCCGTCCAGGATCAGGTCGACCCGCAAGCCCAGCCCCTGCTCGACGTGAGCCGCGGTCGTCGGGCTGATGCCGCCGGCGGGATTGGCGCTCGGCGCCGCGAGCGGTGCCGCGGTCGCTCTCAGCAGGGCGATCGCCACCGGATGCGCGGGAACCCGCAGGCCGACCGTCGGGCCGCCGGCGCTGACCAGGGGCGACAGCGGGCAATTGCGCGCGCGCGGCAGGATCAGGGTCAAAGCACCCGGCCAGAACCGGGCCGCGAGCCGCTCGGCCGCCTCGTTCCAGTCGGCGAGCGCGCCGGCGGCCTCGCGATCCGCGACGTGGACGATCAGGGGGTTGAAGCGCGGCCGGCCCTTGGCCGCGAAGATCGCGGCGACCGCGCGCTCGTCGGTCGCGATCCCGCCCAGGCCGTAGACCGTCTCGGTCGGGAAGGCGACCAGGCGGCCGCCGTGAAGGGCCTGCGCCGCGCGCTCGATGTCGGCCGCGGCGCCGCCCAGACGCTGGCTCACGAGCGCATCGCCGCTCAGGCGCCGGCCAGCGCCCGCCAGCCGATGTCGCGCCGGCAGAAGCCTTCGGGCCAGTCGATCCGATCGACCGCGGCATAGGCCCGCTCACGCGCCTGCGCGAGCGTCGCCCCCTGGCCGGTCACGTTGAGCACGCGGCCGCCGTTGGCGAACACGCGGCCGCCTGCGATGCGGGTGCCGGCGTGGAAGATCGTGACGCCCGGGACCTCGGCCGCCGCCTCCAGCCCCCGGATCTCGCTGCCGCTCGCGTAGGCGCCGGGGTAGCCGCGGCTCGCCATGACCACGGTCAGCGCGGGCTCGGGATACCAGCGCAGGTCCATGTGGCCGAGCGCGCCTTCGGCCGTGCCGAGCAGCAGCTGGCCGAGATCGGTCATCAGCCGCGGCAGCAGGACCTGGCATTCCGGATCGCCCAAGCGGACGTTGAACTCGATCAGCCTCGGCCCGTCCGCGGTCAGCATCAGGCCGGCGTAGAGCACGCCCCGATAGGGATTGCCCTCGGCCAGGAGGCCAGCGACGGTCGGGCGAACGATCTCGGCCATCGCCTGCTCGGTCAGCGCCCCGGTCATGCAGGGCGGCGGCGCATAGGCGCCCATGCCGCCGGTATTGGCGCCGGTATCGCCTTCGCCCACCCGCTTGTGGTCCTGCGCGCTCCCGAACTCGAGCAGGCTCTCGCCATCGACGAGCGCGAACAGGCTGGCTTCCTCGCCCTCGAGGCATTCCTCGACGACCACGGTGCCGGAGGCGGCGGCGAAGGCGTGCTCGAGCGCCGCGTCAGCCGCCGCGACGGTTTCCGCGACGGTGACGCCTTTGCCGGCGGCGAGCCCGTCGGCCTTGACCACGATCGGGACGCCTTGCGCCCGGACATAGGCCTTCGCGGCCGGGGCGTCGGCGCTCCGGAACACCCGGTGGCGCGCGGTCGGGATGCCGTGGCGGGCGCAGAACTCCTTGGCGAACGCCTTGGAGCCCTCGAGCCGGGCCGCGGCCGAGCTCGGCCCCGCGGCCATGATGCCGGCGCTCGCCAGGCGATCGACCAGACCCAGCACCAGCGGCAGCTCGGGCCCCGGGACCACGAGCTCGACCCGTTGCTCGCGGCAGAAGGCGACGATGCCGTCGAGGTCGTCCACCGCGAGCGGCACGCAGGTCGCCTCGCGCGCGATCGCATCGCTGCCCGGCGCGCAGAAGAGCTCGCTCACCAAGGGCGAGGCGGCGAGCGACCAGCAGAGCGCATGCTCGCGTCCGCCCGCACCGACGACCATTACTCTCATGCCGGACGCGCTACCTGATCTCCATCATGAGCGCAAGCTCCCGGCATGGAGCCTCAGCTTTCGCCTCGGTGAGCCTGTTGCGTCCCGACGCCGGACGGGACTGCCGGTCGCGAGCGCCGGACCCGATGACGAAGCTCTTCAGGCGACGCGAACCCGCCTCGTGACCTGTCCGTTGCTCTCCCAGTAGGTGCGCTTGTCGGCAATCAGGGGGTCGTCGATCGCGGGCTGGACGTTCCCCGCGCTATCGATGGCTCTCGACGTGATCGCATGCTCTCCCGGCGCCGCATCCGTCCAATCGAGGGACCAGACCTTCCACGCGAACTCGGCTTCCTCGCTGCGGTCGATGGTCGCGGGCAGCCATGGCCCGCCGTCGATCTGAACCTCGACGCTCGCGATCGGGGCGCCCCAGGCCGCACCGATGATTTGGTACCGGCCATCGCTGCGCGTCACCTTGGCGGGGACCGACTTGAGCAAAGCCCGGCCTACAGAGGATTCGATCCACGCGGTCTTCCCATCACGCTGCTCTTCGCGGATCGTCACGTAATCGCGCGCCATGAAGCGGTTCATGAAGCGGTTCGAGCGCACCTCGATGCGTTTGAGCCACTTGACGTTGGCGATGCCAAACCAGCCCGGGGCGATCAGGCGCAGCGGAAACCCGTGCGCCGGAGGCAACTGCGCCCCGTTCATCTGGTAGCAGAGCAGGTTGTTGGGGTTCATGGCGTCGGCCAGCGACATGCTGCGGGCGAAGTTCTGCGTCATCTTGATCTCGCGCACGATCTCCTCGCCCGCGTCGCTGCCGAAGAAGACCACTTCGATGCCCTGATCGAGCACCTGTGCTTGCTCGAGGATCGGCGCCAGCGGCGTCCCCGCCCACTTGGCGGTACCGATGCCGCCGGTGAACCAGGGAAAGCCATGGTTGCCCGAGCATTCCAGCGTGAAGGTGACCTCGCTCCGCGGCCTTGCGACAAGGTCGCTGAGCGTGAAGGTCAGCGGGCGTTTGACCAGGCCGGTCACCTCCAACGTCCAGGCCTTCTCGTCGACGACCGGCCAGTTGTAGTGACCGACCCCGAAGAACCGGTCGTTGGGTGTCAGCCAGGAATCCAGATCCTCCCACCGAAGCTGATTACGGACCACTTCAGGAACGGGGTTGGCGGGCGGCTGATCCAGCCACGGAACGACCTCCTCACCCTTCAGGGTCGGGAAGGCCTGAGCGAGAAAGGGGGCGCTGATCAAGGTCAACCCGGTGAAGGCTGCACCACCTTGGAGGACAAATTCCCTGCGTGAAGTTTCCATTGCGAGTCTCCCTTGAAAAAAACCTTGGGAGAGAGCCGGCCAAACGGATCCGGCAAGCTTGAATGATGGATCGATCGGCCTGGCCTCAACTCCCATATAGCCATGCGGCCGCTCCACCGACGCCCGCACTTCCTACGCTACAATCTCAGTGTCACCGGTGCATCAACTTTGTGGTCCAATCGCGACGCGAATCGTGACATAAGCGCGGGGCGGGATCATGGGGACCAGGCAATGGCCGCGAACAGCGTGAGCATCGGGATCTTGGGTGCCACCGGCTATACCGGGATCGAGCTTTTGCGCCTGGTCCAGGACCATCCTTCGGTGCGCGTCGCCTGCATGACCTCCGATCGCTACGCCGGCCAGCCGATCGCCCAGGTCTTTCCGCATCTCGCCGGCCGCGCGCTGCCGGTGCTCGCCAAGATCGAGGATAGCGACCCCGCGGCGCTCGACGTGGTGTTCGGCTGCCTGCCGCACGGCACCACCCAGGACGTGATCCGGGAGCTGCCGCGCGGGCCCAAGGTGATCGATCTGTCGGCCGACTTCCGGCTGCGCGACGTCCTGCTCTACGAGCGGACCTACGGCCAGCCGCACCGGGCGGTGACGCGCCAGCGGGACGCGGTCTATGGCCTGAGCGAGCTCGCGCGCGAGAGCATCCGGAAAACCGATCTGGTCGCCAACCCCGGCTGCTATCCGACCACGGCGCAGCTGCCGCTCTGGCCTTTGCTCGAGGAAGGCCTGATCGAGCTCGACCCGATCATCATCGATGCCAAGTCCGGCGTCACCGGCGCCGGCCGCGCCGCCAAGGAAGCCTCGCTGCACAGCGAGGTGAGCGAGGGCCTGCACGCCTATGGGGTCGGCAACCATCGCCACGCGCCGGAGATCGAGCAGGGCCTCAGCGAGGCCGCGGGGCGGCCGGTCGCGGTGAGCTTCACGCCGCATCTCGTGCCCATGAACCGCGGCATCCTCGCGACCATCTACGTCCGCCTGGCGCCGGGCGTCGCGGCCGCCGATCTCCAGGCCGGGCTCGAGCGCCGCTACCGGGACGAACCGTTCGTGCGCGTGCTGCCGTTCCAGAGCCTGCCGGCGACCCGCCACGTGCGCGGCACCAACCTCTGCCTGATCGCGGTCCATCCGGACCGGGTCGCGGGCCGCGCGATTCTGCTCTGCGTCACCGACAACCTGGTCAAGGGTGCCTCGGGCCAGGCGCTCCAGAACATGAACCTGATGCTGGGCCTGCCCGAGACGCTGGGCCTGGGCCAGGCGCCGCTGTTCCCCTAGACGGGCTTCGGCACAGGATGGCGATCACGCTCGCCGAGATCGAGGCCGCGGCCAGGGTCCTCGACGGCCAGATCGTGCGCACGCCCTGCCTGCGCTCGGCGCGCCTGTCGGAGGTGCTGGGCGCCGAGATCACGCTCAAGCTCGAGATCCTGCAGCACAGCTCCTCGTTCAAGGACCGGGGCGCCCTGGTCAAGCTCGCGAGCCTGACCGACGCCGAGCGGGCGCGCGGCGTGATCGCGATGTCGGCCGGCAACCACGCCCAGGGCGTGGCCTGGCACGCGACCCGGCTCGGCATCCCGGCGACGATCGTGATGCCGAAGCAGACGCCCTTCGTGAAAGTCGAGAAGACCGCCCAGTTCGGCGCCAAGGTCGTGCTCGAGGGCGAGTCGGTCGACGAGGCCGCCGACTACGCGCGGCAGCTCGCCGCCAGGCGCGATCTGGTCTTCATCCATCCCTACGACGATCCGGCGATCATCGCGGGCCAGGGCACGATCGGGCTCGAGATGCTGGCGGACGCGCCCGGGCTCGAGGTGCTGGTGGTGCCGATCGGCGGCGGCGGCCTGATCTCGGGCGTCGCGACCGCGGCCAGGGCGATCAAGCCCGACATCGAGATCATCGGCGTCCAGGCCGCGGCCTGCCCCTCGATGTACCGGCGGCGCGCCGACCTGCCCGAGGCGCCGCTGCAGCCGACGCTCGCCGAGGGCATCGCGGTCAAGCGGCCGGGCCGGCTCACGCTGCCGATCGTCAAGGCCCTGGTGGACGACATCCTCCTGGTCGAGGAGGCCGCGATCGAGGCCGCGATCCTGAGCCTGCTCGAGATCGAGAAGCTCGTGGTCGAAGGGGCCGGCGCCGCGGGGCTCGCCGCGGTCATGAGCGCGCGCGAACGGTTTGCCGGCCGCCGCGTCGGCCTGATCCTTTGCGGCGGCAACATCGATCTGCGCCTGTTGTCGGTCGTCATCCTGCGCGGCCTGGTCCATTCCCGGCGCCTGATCTCGATCCAGGTCGACATACCCGATGCACCCGGCAACCTCGCCAAGGTCGCGGCCCTGATCGGCGAGGCCGGCGGCAACATTCTCGAGGTCGAGCACCAGCGGGCCTTCTCGCCCTTGTCGATCAAGTCGACCGGGGTCGACTTCATCATCGAGACGCGCAACGCCGCCCATGCGGCCGAGGTCGTGACCACGCTGCGCGCCGCCGGCTTCCACGTCCGCATCCAGGACGGCGCGGGCGCCGGCCACATCTGATCTGAGACAAATCCCCGGCAAATCCCCGGCACTATGCGGCAAGAAACGCAGACATTTTCATCTTGAATTTACTGGCGGCGTGGCACCTTCGCGGTGGTGCCCGATCGGCGTGACCGGTCTTCTCCAGGTTGAGCGGCGGTGAGCTGGCAGCTGCGGCCAGCCGGGATCGGGCATTTCGGGCGGGGCCATCGACCTCATGGCCGGTGCGCCGGTCGCGTCGGGGACCTCGTCGACGCGCGCATGGAACTCTCCCGTGAAGGGCCGGTCTCGAGCGAGACCGGCCCTTCGTCGTTGGGGCCGGACCCGGCCCCATCCGGGCGTCACGGCATGCCGATTTCGACGCCCGGCGACGACCGCGTGATCGATCCGAACTCGGCCGGGAACCCCATCCTTCCTCCCGGTGCTCAGGGCAGGGGCGGCTCAAGCCGGCCTAGCCCGGTGATCCGGTCGAGATTCCGGTCGCAGCTGCAGATGCCCTCCATGCCGCGCTCGAGGACCACCGCCGCGTGCAGGGCGCCGCGGGCACTGAGCTGCGCGTCGCCGTCGAGCAGGTCCCGCGTCCGGTCGACGGCCCGATCGGTGATCGCCACGACCAAGGGCACGATGCGCCGCGCCAGCGCATAGACCCCGCGGCCTTCCCGCCAGCGCCGGATGGCGCGATAGCGGTGCAGGATCTCCTGCAGCACCTCGGCATCGACCGCGGCCTCGATCTCGCCGAGCCCGACGCGCTGCAGCACGGCCACGCTCGGCGCCTTGTGCGGGTGCTCCGCGCCGGCCGCCTACATGAAGAGGTTGGCGTCGATCAGGGTCAATCCGGCAGATCCTGAGGGTCCCGCAGGCTTTCGGCGATCATCTGCTCGACCGGGCCGACCGGGAGTTGCATGGCCGCAAGTGCGTCGACCGCCGCGAGCCGCTTCTGCCGATCGGCGAGACCGTATTGCCGCTCACAGGCCACGCGCACCAGCTCGCCCAGGCTCTGGCCGCGCTCCTTCGCGAGCCGCATCAACTGCCGGTGCAATGGGCGACGGCAGAATAATCGTCTTTGAGTGAGGCCCATCCCACCACCTCCAGGACGGTATATGGAGCCCCGGCAATCCAGGGCGGACCCCGCCCTTGCCCGGCCTGCCGAATGCTCTCGAGGGTGGCGCACGCGGCGCGAGCCGATATATCCTGATAGATCGCGGCCAGGCCGTGAGCGGTGTCGAAGGAGACGACCGATGCGCAAGCTGCAGGCTCAGGGCGTTCATCACATCACGCTGGTCGGCGCCGACCGCCGGACCTCGATCGACTTCTGGGAGGGCGTGCTCGGCATGCCGTTCGTGTTCGAGCAGCCGAACCTCGACAATCCCTCCGAGAGCCATCTCTACTTCGACCCGGGCGACGGCCGCCTGATCACCGTGTTCACCGACGACGAGCGCAAGCCCGACCCGAGACGGACCTCGACCGAGCCCGGCACGGTCCATCATCTCGCGTTCGCGCTCTCGCGCGCGACCTTCCAGCAGGCCGTGGAGCGCCTCGACGAGCGCGGCATCAAGCACAGCGGGGTCAAGGACCGGGGCTTCATGGATTCGATCTACTTCACCGATCCGCTCGGGCTCCTGATCGAGCTCGCGTCCTACCGCTTCGAGCCGCCCGCCGGCTGCACCCATGCCGAGGTCCTGATGGCGGCGCACAGGGTCCGGACCGAGCGCGGCGACCCGGCCATCGCCGAGATCCACCTCGCGGATGCGATCGAGCGCCTTTGCGCGCGCCGACCGACCCTGTCGGAGGACCGCGCGCCGAAGGACCCGTACTGAGCCCGGGCTTCGGCTGCCCGCCGGACGATTGCCCGCCCTCGAGCGCCGCCACGTGCGCTCCGGCCCGGCAGGCAGCTGTTGACGGAACGTTAACCGTTGAACGTTAACTTAGTCTTCGGCGGGTCCATGGGACCGTGGGAATCCGTGCCGGCGCCAGGGCCGGAAACGGTCTCGGCGGGAACCGGGCGTCAGGAGATGGCTTCAGTGGGAAGCGGGTGTCAGGAAATGGCTTCATACAATTTCGTGTCGAACCAACGACTTACGCTGCAATCTTGATATGTGAGTAGAGATTTGGGGAGGCCCTGCGGGAAATCCGTCGGCGCCGATCCGAGGTAAGGGCGGGACTAGCGCGCAGGTGGCGGGTGGGGCGGCGGGAGTGCGTCCGGCTGGAGGTTGCCGCGCAGGGCTTGCAGCTGTTGCTGGCTGACCGCCGGGTGGCCCGTCAGGAGATCGGCGAGGGCGGCGGGTGCGATGTCGCGGTTGTCCTTGATGAGCCAATAGCCCGGGAATTCCCAGTCCGGGATCAGGCGGGTCCGGAGCGCGATCTTCGGGACCTTGTTCCTCAAGGCCCAGTCCTGGCCCAGGATGCGCAGCGCCTCGGGCGGGATCTGGACCTCGACCTCGCGGCCCGAGAGGTCCATGCCGCCGTCGGTCAGCTGCGCGAATTCGTCGTCGTCCTCGAAGCCGACCGCCGTCGCACCCGCCTTGAACAGGCGCGCCCGCTCGACATCGAAGCCCGCGCAGTTGGTGGCCTCCCCCTGGAGGCGGGCGTGGAAGGCGTATTCGCTCCAGGCGGCGAAGATCTCGGCCTCGAGCGCCTCGAGCCGGGGATGGCCTTGCGTGCGGCCGGGGAACCAGGGCGTGTCCTCCATGTGCACCACCCAGTCCCGATGGTCGAGGTCCTGGCGCGCGACCTGCTCGTCGGGGCCGAGATGGGCATATTTGCCAAAGCCCTCGACCGCGCCCGGCACGCCCGAGGCGTGCAGCTCGATCACGGCGTCGAGATGCTCGAGGCTGAGCTCGCGGCAGCGCTCCCAGACGGCCCGCACCTCGGGCGCCTCGTTGACGTTCTGGCCGCGCCGGCGCCGGATCTCGCGCAGCCGCCGGCGCTGCTCCCGCTCCATCCCTTGCTCCCTGCCATTGGCGGATCTCAACCGACGCACGATATGGGAGACCACGATTTGCCACAAGACCGCCAAGGCGGTAGTCAAGTCGGCCGGATCGGCCTAGATTCGTCATTCAGGGTCGGTTCATCCGTAACGTGCAGGCTCAGACGCGGCGGCTGGACCAGGAGGCTCGAGCAAGCCTGGTTGGGGGCGCAAGGAAGCGATGGCCGGAGAGCAGATCCGCAAGGTCGTCCTCGACGAGGACGAGGACTTTTCCGAGCGCCAGTCCTATGGCCGCCGCGTGGTCACGCCGGTGCGCTACTCGACCGATCCGCGCGATGTCGGCTGGGTGCGCCAGAACATCCCCTGCCAGACCGCCTGCCCGGCCGACACCAACGTGCCGGCCTACATCCAGATGATCCTCGAGAACCGCTACGGCCGCTCCTACGAGCTCAACCGGATCGCCAACGTGCTGCCGGGCACGCTCGGGCGGATCTGCTCGCGCCCGTGCGAGGACGCCTGCCGCCACGGCTGGCCCGGCAACGGCACCCCGGTCAACATCTGCCACCTCAAGCGCGCGGCCGCCGACCACAAGCCGTCCGGCCACCGGATCACCGAGAACCTGTTCACGCCGTCGGGCAAGCGGGTCGCGATCGTGGGCGCCGGCTCCGCCGGGATCGCGGCCGCCCACGACCTCTCGATGCTGGGCCACGACGTCACGATCTTCGAGGCCGAGGTGATCCCGGGCGGCATGCTCTACTATGGCATCCCCGAGTTCCGCCTGCCGCGCGACGTGCTCTCGGTCGAGGTCCGCAACGCGCTTCGGCTGGGCGTCGAACTCAAGGCGGGCAAGGCGGTCGGCACCGGGCCCGACGACGTCCGCCTGTCGCGTCTGCTCGAGGACTATGATGCCGTGCTGCTCGCGACCGGCTGCATGGCGGCGATCCGGCTGCCGCTGCGCGGCGTCGAGGACACGGCCGACGACCCGGTAGCCTTGATCCCGAACGCCGAGTACGGCCTCGATTTCCTGATGGAATTGCACCGCGGCGAGACCAAGACCGTCGGCAAGCGGGTGGCCGTGGTGGGTGCAGGCTTCACGGCGCTCGACTGCGCGCGGGTGTCGCTGCGGCTCGGCGCCGAGGACGTCACGATCCACATCCGGACGACCGAGGAATACATCCCGGTCACCAAGGAAGAGATCCACGAGGCCAAGCGCGAGGGCACCAAGATCCTGGGACTGCGCACGCCCGTAGGGTTGATCACCGGCGAGGACGGCCGGCTGACCGGCGTCCGGTTCGCGCAGAACCGGCTCGGCGGCTGGCGCGCGGGCGGCCGCCGGCAGGCGCTCCCGATCGAGGGCTCGGAGTTCGTCGAGCCCTGCGACACGCTCCTGATCGCGATCGGCCAGAAGACCGTCAACGACTATCTGGACGTGGCGGTCGAGCTCGACCGCTGGGGCAACGTCAAGGTCGATGCGGACGGCATGACCTCGGTTGCGGGCCTGTACGCGGCCGGCGACTTCGTGATCGGCGCCTCGACCGTGGTCGAGGCGGTGGGCCTCGGCCGCAAGACCGCGCTCAAGATGGACCACTGGCTCATGGGCCGCGAGCGGCGCAAGCTCGTGGTCAAGATCGAGCCGGTCGAGGAGCCGAGGCGGGATCGCGCCTGGGATTTCATCCCGGGCCAGCCCATGCCGGTCGAGCCGATGAAGTCGCGCTTCGACACGCTGACCCTCGAGGCCGAGAAGGGCTACGACCAGGAGCTCGCGGTCGAGGAGGCCAAGCGCTGCTACCTCTGCCACCACAAATACGAGATCGACCCCGACAACTGCATCTATTGCCGCGCCTGCATCGAGGTGGCGCCGCGCAACTGCATCAAGCTGGTCTCCGGCATCGACATCAAGGAGGACGGCAGCTACGGCGAGCTCGAGGAGACCGCCGAGTGGGACCGGGTCGGTGCGATCTGGATCGACAATAACGAGTGCATCCGCTGCGGCGCCTGCTACATGGTCTGCCCGACGCGCTGCATCTCGATCACCAAGAACGAGATCTTCTATCAGGACGTCTGAGCAGATCGGAACCGGTCAGCCATGGCGACCCCGGCCCACCACGTGATCATCGGCAACGGCGTCGCCGGCAACCGCGCGGCCGCGGTGCTGCGCGAGCTCGACCCGGACAACCGGATCACGATCATCTCGATCGGCGCCCTTCTATTCTATGACCGCTATCAGCTGCCGCAGATCTTCCGCGGCAAGCGCGACTGGCGCGAGTTCCTGGTCTATCCGCCCAGCTACTACGAGGACCACCGGATCGCGGTGCGGCGCAAATGCCGGGTGACCCAGGTCGACCCGCGCCGGCGCATGCTGATGCTGGCGCACCGCGAGGAGGTGGGCTACGACCATTTGCTGATCGCGAGCGGCGGGGCCGGCTATCTGCCGCCGGCGCTCGCCGATTCGCGCCCGCTGCTGCACAGCTTCGTGACCTACCGGACCGCGATCACGACCGCCGATGCTTTGCCCGCGGGCGGCAGGGTGATCATGCTGGGCGGCGACATCCTGGGCCTCGATGTCGCCCACGCCATGGCGGCAGCCGGCCATCCCGTGGCCCTGATCCCGAGCGAGCAGACGTTCTGGCCGCACCGGGTCGACCCGGCGGACCGGCCGCCCTTGTTCGAGGCGCTCGGGCGGGCCGGGATCGAGGTCCTGGAGAGCACGCCGGTCGAGCGCATCGAGGCGGCCGAGGAGGGCCCGGCGCGGCGCGTGGTGCTGGCCGACGGGCGCGCGCTCGCGGCCGACGTGGTGATGGCGTTCTACGGCCTCGTGCCCTCGCTCGACTTCATGGTGGGCTCCGGCGTCGATATCGAGCGCGGCCTGTTGGTCAATCCGGAGTTGCGGACGACCGACCCCAACATCTGGGCGGCGGGCGACGTCTGCCAGATCTGGAGCGCCGAGGACAACGGCTACCGCTTCTACTACGGCTGGAAGAACGTCAAGGCGATGGGCGAGATCGCGGCCCGCAACATCGCCGGCGCCGAGCAGCCGTTCCACAGCGCGGTCGACGAGACCCTGGCGGTCGATGGCCAGGGCCGGCTCCACTCGTCCTTTTGGGACTACGATTAGGTGAGCGCCCGATGAGCGATACCGACATTCAGATTTCGATCTGCGGCTCGGCCGGCGACGGCACGATCGCCGCCGGCGGGATCCTCAACCAGGCGATGGCGCGCGCCGGCTACAAGGTGATCGCGTTCGACGTCTACCCGGCCGAGATCCGGGGCTTTGGCGAGTGCATCGCGTGCTCGAGGATCACCGCCGACCAGGTCTATTCGCTGAAGGCGCGCTCGGACGTCCTGGTCTCGCTCAACGACGGCCACGCGATCGCGCACGTGCCCGAGGTCTGCGACTATGGCGCCGTGATCTACGACGACGCGCCGATCAGCACGCTCAAGGAAGGGAGCCACATCTCCGGCCACATCAAGGCGGCGCAGCTGCCCTACGGCCTGCCGATGCGCGAGATCTCCGAGCGCGCGACCAACGCCGGCAAGTCGAAGAACATGGTGGCGCTGGGCTTTACAGCCGGCCTCTACGGCATGCCGCGCCAAGCCTTCCACGAGACGATCGCGGCCAAGTTCAAGGGCAAGGCGGAGACGATCACCGCGGGCAACATCAAGGCCTTCGATGCCGGCTACGAGGAGGCGCTTCGCACCTTCAAGCTCGACTTCATCGGCCTCGGGCCCACCGGCAAGCCCGAGCCCGGTGCGGTCATGATGAGCGGCAACCAGGCGATCGTGCGCGGCTGCCTCGATGCGCGGGTCGAGACCTTCTTCGGCTATCCGATCACGCCTGCGACCACGATCCTCGAGATGCTGGCGGCGCGGCTGCCCAAGCAGGGCGGCCGGGTGCTGCAGACCGAGGACGAGATCTCGGCGATCTCGGCGACCATTGGTGCGGGCTACGCCGGCGTGCGGGCGGCGACCGCGACCTCGGGGCCGGGTCTGGCCCTGATGGTCGAGATGCTGGGTCTGGGCGTCATGGCCGAGGTGCCGTCCGTGATCTTCGTCTCCCAGCGCGGCGGTCCGTCGACCGGCATGCCGACCAAGACCGAGCAGTCGGACCTCAACCTTGCGGTCTACGGCGCCTCGGGCGACGCCCAGCGGATCGTGCTCGCGCCGACCAACATCGAGGGCTGCTATCGCTGCGCCGGCAAGGCGTTCGAGCTGGCCGAGAAATACCAGACGCCGGTCATCGTCCTGCTCGACCTCTATCTCTCCAACCGCCTCGAGAGCGTGTCCCTGCCGGCCAAGCCGCCGTTTGCGCCCTGCCTGATCAAGGGGCTCGACGGTCGCCCGCGCGGCATGGCCTATCAGCGCTTCGCCTTGACCGACGACGGGGTCAGCCCGCGCGCGGTGCCGGGCCAGGAGAGCGGCATTCACACGATCACCGGGCTCGAGCACAACGAGGCCGGGCGGCCCAAGGACACGCCCGAGGTGCACGCGCGCATGACCGAGAAGCGGCACAGCAAGCTCGCCTCGGCGACCCTCCACCCCGACCTTACGACCTGGAAGCGGTTCGGCGACGAGGGCCGGGTCGAGGTCGGGATCATCGCCTGGGGCTCGACCTTCGGCGAGGCGCTGGAAGCGATGCTCAAGGCGCGCGCCGAAGGCATCCGCTGCGCCGCGATGAAGGTGGTCATGCTCTCGCCCCTGCCGGTCGAGGCGATCTCCCGGTTTTGCGCCGACTGCACCGAGGTTTTGGTGCCCGAGCTCAACTATGAGGGCCAGTTCGCCCATCTGATGACCGGCGCCACGGGCTGCCTCGTGCACCGCTTCGACCGCGTGACCGGCCGGCCGATGCCGGTCGACGACATCCTGGCCGAGATCCGGCGTCTGGCCAAGGTCGACGCCAAGCGGCGGTTCGCCGCCGCCTGAACGCTTTGAGAGGAACCGCGATGGCCGAGCTGCGCGAGCCCATCTACCTGGAAGAAAAGCTCAAGGAGATTCAGGGGAACGGCCGCCTGTCCTACCGCTCCAAGTCGCTGCCGACCTGGTGTCCGGGCTGCGGCTATTTCAGCATGACCGAGGGCCTGACGCTCGCTCTCAACCGGCTCGGCGTCGCCAACAAGGACGCGGTGATCGTGTCCGGGATCGGCTGCGCCTCGCGCTTCCCGTTCTTCATGGACACCTACGGCTTCCATACCCTGCACGGGCGCACCCTGCCGGTCGCGACCGGCATCAAGCTCGCCAACGACAAGCTCACGGTGATCGCGATCGGCGGCGACGGCGACGGCTTCGCGATCGGCGGCGGCCACATCCCGCACGCCGCGCGGCGCAACGTCGACATCACCTACCTCTTGTTCGACAACGGCATCTATGGCCTGACCAAGGGCCAGGTCTCGCCGACCTCGGTCATGGGCTTCAAGACCAAGTCCAGCCCGTATGAGAACAAGGACGCGCCGCTCAATCCGCTCATGATGCTGCTCGCCTACGGCGCCAGCTGGGTCGGCCAGGCCTACGCCGGCCTGCCCCATCACCTGACCGACATGATCGCCGCCTCGCTCGAGCATCGCGGCTTTTCCTATCTGCACATCCTCTCGCCCTGCGTCACCTTCGACAAGACCAGCAAGACCTATCAGAACCTCGGCGTGCAGGTGCGCCACCTGTCCCCCGAGCACGACCCGACCAACCTGATGGCGGCGATGGCCGAGGCGATGGACACCAATACGCCGGCCCTCGGCGTCTGCTCTACCGCAACCCGCGTCCGACGCTCGGCGATGCCATGGACGAGACCATCCGCGCGGCCGGCGGCAAGCCGTTCATCGAGCAGGCGGCGGTCGCCTGATCACAAAGCGAGGCCCAGCGTCAAGGCGGTTGCAAACTAAGACATAGTATCCTATATGAGCCGCAGATACCCGCCGGCAGCGTGCTGCCGGCTCAAGGGCCGCTCCTCGGAGTGGCCCTTGCTATTTCGGGGTGCGCCATGCGAACGCGCGTCTATGTCGATGGCTTCAACCTCTATTACGGAGCCGTGAAGGGAACACCTTTCAAATGGCTGAACCTCGTTGAGCTAGCTCTGCGGGTGCTTCCACCGGGGCACGACATCGACAGGTTAAAGTACTTTACCGCCCGGGTCTCGGGCGCGTCCGACCCGGGCGCTCCGGGACGCCAACAAGTCTACCTCAGAGCCCTTGGAACGCTGCCGGAAGTGGAGATCCATTTCGGAAGCTTTCTCGCGAAGACGGTTTGGCGACCGCTGACGAATCTCCCGGTGGCTGGGCGTCAGATAAACTCACCGACGCCTGTGACTTTGCCCGCCGGAAACCATCCTGTAACGGGCCGACAGCAACAGACGTTAGCCGTGGGAAGCTATCCTGGACCGCGCGGCCGGACCTCACACACGCCATAAGGCGCATCGACCACTGCCCGATGCAGTCGTTGCGGAAGTCCACACGATGGAGGAAAAGGGCTCTGACGTGAACCTCGCGGCCCATCTTCTGAACGACGCATGGAAGGACCTTTTTGAGGTCGCCGCCGTCATCTCCAATGATACCGATCTCGTAGCGCCCATCCGAATGGTAACGATCGAGCGTAAGAAGGTAGTGCATGTCGTCTGCCCCGGTCGTTGGCAAGCTGCCCCGAAGCTTGTAGCCGTTGCCAGTCACGCTCGACATATCCGGCGGCCGATGCTCCAGGCGGCCCAGTTTCCCAATCCGATTCCGGGAACAACCATCTCCAAACCCGCGGGCTGGTAGAGAGATTTTCGGTGGTCGGCGGGTATGGCCGCGACCAAGGGCCAAGTATCGCCGAGCTCGGTCATGGGCTTCAAGCCCAACCACGATCCGACCACCTGATGGCGGCGATGGCCGAGGCCATGGACACCAATACGCCAGCCCTCGGCCTGCTCTACCGCAACCCGCGTCCGACGCTCGGCGATGCCATGGACGAGACCATCCGCGCGGCCGGCGGCAAGCCGTTCATCGAGCAGGCCCAGGTGGCGTAGGGGTCTGCAGATGCTGTCTCGCCAGCCGCCGGGCAGCGAGGCGGCTATCCTCTCGAGAGGAGAAGCATGCAGCCGACAACGGTGAAGCCCAGGCCCAGCCACTGCCACCCGATCAGTCGCTCACCGAGAAAAACCGAGGCCAGCAGTACAGTGATCACCGGATAGGTGGCCGTTACCGGCACGATGACCGACACCTTCCCGGTCCTGAGCGCAAGGTAATAACACGCGATCCCGACAGCGAGGCCGACGCCGGAAAGAAAACCGAAGATATTCCAGGGCCTCTGCCAGGGCATCGAGGTTCCCTTGAGCTGCAATCCGGCGAGCAGGATCATTCCGACGAGAAAGCCGGTGAACGCTTCGGTGAGAAAGATTGATGTGGCCGGCATTGATTGTTGCAGAGCGAGCTTGCCCCAGAAGCCCCACAATCCCCACGCGACGACGGCCAATGCGATAAAGCAGTGGGAAAGCACGATATTCGAGACCGGCAGCAGGACAGCCAGCCCCGCGAGCGCGAGCGTGCCGATCACGAACGACGGCCGCGGCCGCAGCGCGACGACGTGGCCGAGCGGATGGAGGAGTTGCCGCCTAGCCACGATAATCTCCGGCGCCAGAGGCATAAGGAATTTGGACGGTATTTTGCAATTCGGGATAGGAATCACCGCGGGTGCAGGTCTACTCCAGATTTTCGAGCCGGCGTGTGATCCAGTTCACAGCATGCCGCCCCTTTTTTGGCAGCGCGCGCTCCGCGAGCGTGAAGACCGCGCCGGACCGCTATCAGGCTGCAGCGGAGCGGGCAGCGCCGATAGCGATCTCGAGCCAGCCGATCGGGCTGACGCGGGCGCGATCGCCCGGCCGCAGCACGACCGTGGTGGTCGCCGATTCGACGATCGCCGGGCCTGCGACCGCCTGCCCCGGGGCCAGCGCCTCGAGCTCGAAGACCGGCACCGCCTGCCAGCCCTCGAGGTAGACCCGGCGGCGGACGCGGGGCGGCGCCGGCGGGCGGCGCTGCAGATCGGGCTCCCGGGGCGGCGACGGCAGCAGGCCCGCCACCGCGACCCGGGCGTTGACGAGCACCGCCTCCTGGTCCGCAAGCGCGTAGGTATAGAGCTGCTCGTGGCGGCGGTGGAAGGCATCGGCGAGCTGTTGCAGCAGGCGCGGCGACTGCCAGTCGATCTGGCCGAGGTCGACGCTCACCTCGAAGATCTGCTCGCCATAGCGCATGTCGGCCGAGCGCTGGACCCGCACCTGACCCTCGAAAGCCGCCTCGGCCAGACGCGCGCGCCCCTCGGCTTCGAGCTCGGCGTAGAGCGCGCGCAACGCTGCCGCATCGAGCCGGCTGGCATCGCCGATGTGGGTCCGCGCGATCTCGTAGCGCAGATCCGAGGTCAGCATGCCCCAGGCCGAGAGGACCGCGGCCAGGCGCGGCACGATCACGCGCTGCAGGCCGAGCTGGCGGGCGAGGTCGCTGACGTGGAGACCGGCGGCACCGCCGAACGCCAGCAGCGCAAAGCGCCGCGGATCGACCCCGCGCCGGACCGAGACCAGCCGGATGCCCTCGGCCATGCGGGTGTTGATCACCCGCTGGATGCCCTGCGCCGCAGCCATCCGCTCGATCCCGAGCGCCTTGGCCACCCGGTCGATCGCGGCTTCGGCGGCACTCGGGTCGAGCTTCGCGCGCCCGCCTAAGAAGGTGTCGGGGTCGAGCAGGCCCAGGACCAGATTGGCATCGGTCACGGTCGCCTCGCCGCCGCCCCGGCCATAGCAGGCCGGCCCCGGCTCGGCGCCGGCGCTCTCGGGCCCGACGTGCAGCACGGAGCCGGCATCGACCCGCGCGATCGAGCCGCCGCCCGCCCCGATGCTGACGATGTCGAGCGCCTGGAGCGCCACCCGCTGGCCGGCGAGCCTTCGGTCGGAGGCGATCTGGGCGCTGCCGTCGACCACGAGCGAGACATCGGTGCTGGTGCCGCCCATGTCGAACAGCAAGAGATTGCGCTCGCCGGTCAGGCGCGCGGCATGGCGGCTGCCGGCGACCCCGCCGGCCGGGCCGGAGAGCACCGCACCGGCGGCAAGGCGCGCCGAATCGGCGATCGTCGCGACCCCGCCATGCGACTGGATGATCAGGATGGAGCCCGTGAAGCCCGCCTCCCGCAGCCGGCTCGCGAGCCGGCCCAGATAGCGCTCGAGCACGGGGCCGACATAGGCGTTGACGACGGTCGTGCAGACCCGCTCGTACTCCTTGATCTGCGGGAAGACCTCCGAGGACAGCGAGACGTAGGCGCCGGGCAGGGCGGCGCGCACGGCCAGGGCAGCCTGCTGCTCGTGCCGGGGGTCGCGATAGGAGTGGAGAAAACAGATCGCGACCGCCTGCACGTCCGCCTGCGCCAACAGCGCGATCGCCCCGGCGAGCGACGCCTGATCGAGCGGCGTCTCGACCCGGCCGTCGGCGCGGATGCGCTCGCGGACGCCCAGGCGCAGCTGCCGCGGCACGAGCGGCTCCGGCGGCGGCTGCCGGAGGTCGTAGCGGTCGTCCTTGAGGCCCTCGCGCATCTCGAGCACGTCGCGATGACCTTCGGTCGTGAGCAGGCCGACCGCAGCACCCTTGCGCTCGAGCAGCGCGTTGGTCGCGACCGTGGTGCCGTGGACGATCCGCTCGGTCTCTTCGAGCATGGCGGCGAGCTCGAGGCCCTGCGCCCCGGCCAGGCGCTCGAGACCCGCCATGACCCCGATCGAGGGGTCGGCAGGCGTCGAGGGCGCCTTGGCGATCGTGACCGAGCCCCCGTCCTCGACCGCGACGAGGTCGGTGAAGGTGCCGCCGACGTCGATCCCGATCCGGTACATGGTTCAGCGCCCGGCGGCGTCGGTCACGAAGCCGAGCCGGCGGTCCTGCGCCCGCGCCTCGGGCGAGCGGGCGGCCGGATCGCCGAAGCCGCCGCCGCCGCCCGAGCGCACGTCGATCACGTCGCCGGGCCGGATCGCGACGCCGACTTCCTTGGTCTCGAGCGGCCGGTCCGGCCGGCCCGCGGATTTGAGGACGTAGCGATGCGGCAGGCCGTCCTTGCCGCCGAGCAAGCCGCAGGCGCCGTGCCGGGTGCCATCGCCCGCGGTGTTGGCGACCGCGGGCTCCCTCGACCTCGACGACCAGCTCGAGCTCGGCCCCGGGCCCGCCCCGATGGCGGCCGTCGCCGCCACTGTCCGGGCGGAACTCGTGGCGCCGGAAGAACAGCGGGAAACGGACCTCGGCCACCTCGAGGCTGCCGAACTTGATGCCGCCCGCTGCCTGCCATTCGCCGGCGGCCGGCCAGCCGTCGCCGGCGGGCGAGGCGCCGCCGCCCGGCCGCGCCTGGAACAGGTGCCAGATGAACGGCTTGTCGTTGCGCGGGTCGGTGCCCTGGAGCGCGATCCGGAAGCGCCGGCCCCAGCCGGCCATCGCGCGCTCGGGGCAGGCGGGTGCGAGCGCCTTGATGATCGCCTCGATGATCTCCTGGCCGCAATGGTTGGTACAGAGCGTGACCGGCGCGCCCGGCCTGCGCCCAGACCACCGTGCCCTCCTTGGCGATCACGCTCAGAGGCCGGAAGGCGCCGTCGTTCTTCGGGGTCTCCGGGTCGATCAGATAGGCCAGCGCCACCACGACGCCCGAGCGCATGTTCGGGTAGGAGGAATTGATGAAGCCCTTGACCTGCGGGTCCGAGGCCGTGAGGTCCACCTCGAGGTCGCTGCCGCGTTTGGTGACCGTGGCCCGGACCGTGACGTCGAGCGCCCCATGGCCGTCGTCGTCGAGGACCGCTTCGCCGTGGTAGACGCCATCCGGCCAGCCGGCGATCACCGCCCGCACCTGGCGCTCGGCGCCGTCGAGCACCGCCTCGATCGCGGCCGCCGTGGTGGCCGCGCCGAACTCGGCGAGCAGCTCCAGCAGACGGCGCTCGCCGACCCGGGCGGAACCGATCATGGCCGCGAGGTCGCCCCGGAACTCGCGCGGGTGGCGGACGTTGAGGACGATCATCTCGAGCACGTCCGCGCGCAGCCGGCCCTGCTCGTAGAGCTGGAGCGGCGGAATGCGGATGCCCTCCTGCCAGATCTCGGTCGCGGCCGGGTTGTAGGCGCCGTGGGTCGCGCCGCCGATGTCGCTCTGGTGCGAGCGGTTGATCGACCAGAAGGCGAGACGGTCGCCCTCGAACACCGGCACGAAGGCGGTGAGGTCCGGCAGATGGTTGCCGCCGTGGTAGGGGTCGTTGAGCAGGTAGACGTCGCCCGGCCGGATGCGGCCGCGGAAGGCATCGTGCACCGACTTGGCCGCCCAGGGCAGCGCGCCGACGTGGATCGGCACGTGCTCGGCCTGGGCGATCAGCCGGCCCTCTGGGTCGGTCAGCGCGGTCGAGAAGTCGCGGCTCGAGTTGATGATCTGCGAGTAAGAGGTGCGCAGCATCGCCTCGCCCATCTCCTCGGCGATCGCGTGCAGGCGATGCTGGACCACCGAGACCGTGATCGGATCGATGGCGCTGCGCAAGGCTTCGGCCACGGCTTCCTGCCAGAGCAAGAGGGATAGGGACGGCCGCGCCAGCCTATCCCCGGAGCTCCGACCATGACAATCGGCACGAAGGCTCTACCTTGAGAGCGCGATCCGATGTAGCCAGAGCGCATGGGCATGGCCAGCCTGACCGAGGTTCCGGCGTTCGCCGTCAAGCGGGTTCCCGAGGTGCACTTCGGGCCGCGGCGGGCGCGCGCGATCGCCCAGGATGCGGCGGCGCTCGGCCATGCGCAAAAGCCCATCGCGCTGGTCGCCGACCGGGCGCTGGTCGAGCTCGGGGTCGTGGGCCGGCTCACGGCCGCGCTCGAAGCGGCCGGCGCCGAGGTCGTGCTGTTCGCCGACATTGCCGGTGAGCCCAAGCAGCCGCAGGTCGAGGCGGCGACCGACTTCGTCCGCTTCAACGCCGCGGGCCTCGTCGTCTGCCTGGGCGGCGGCTCGGCCATGGACGTCGGCAAGATCGCCGCGACCATCGCCTTGACCGGCGACGGCCCGGCCGACTTCGCGATGGAGGGCAAGCCGCTGCCCAGGCGCTCGGTGCCCAAGATCTGCCTGCCGACCACGGCCGGCACCGGCTCGGAGTTCTCCTCGACCAACATCTTCACCAACCAGGCCGGCAAGAAGGTCTGGGTCTGGGGGGCCGAGACCAAGCCCGAGCGCGTGATCCTCGACCCCGAGCTGACCACGACCTTGCCGCCCGACCTTACCGCCTGGACCGGCCTCGATGCCTTCGTGCACGCGCTCGAGGCCAGCACCAACGTCCGCCAGCACCCGTGGACCAATCTCTACGCCCACCGGGCGCTCGGCCTGATCGCGGGCGCCCTCGAGACCGCCGTGCGCGAGCCCGAGGACCTCAGGGCCCGGGGCCAGATGCTGCTGGGCGCAGCCCATGCCGGGATCGCGATCGACAACTGCGGCTGCGCGCTCGCGCACAACATCTCGCACGCGCTGGCGGCGCAGGCCCCGGTGCACCACGGCCTTGCGACCGCGCTGGCACTCGAGGTCGTGCTGCCCTGGCAGGTGGCGGCCGATCGGGGCGCGTTCGCGGCGGCAGCCCAGGCCTGCGGCCTCGCGCAGGATGGAGCGGCGCTGCCGGACTGGTATTCCGGGCTCCTCACCCGCTGCGGCGTCGAGCGCCGGCTGCCGGCGGCCTTCAAGGACGTCCGGGCGTCCGATCTGGCGGCGGAGATGCGGGCGCCCGAGACCCGCGCCATGCGCGAGGCGACCGTGCGCGCCGTGACCGATGCCGACATCGACCGCTTCGCCGCGGCGATGCTGGCGCTTGCCTGAGGCCCCTTGCATGCGGATCACCGGGCTCAAGACTTTCGTGGTCGGCAACCCGCCGCCGCATTTCGGCGGCCGCTATTTCGTTTTTTTGAAGCTCGCGAGCGATGCCGGGATCGAAGGCGTCGGCGAGGTCTATGGGGTGCCGTTCGGCCCGCACACGGTTGCGCGCATGATCGAGGACGTGTTCGAGCGCTACGTTTTGGGCTCGGACCCCTTCAAGATCGAGCGCCTCTGGCGGCTGGTCTATTCCGCGGGCTACAGCCAGCGCCCCGACCTGTCGCTCGGGGGCATTTTGAGCGGCCTCGAGATGGCCTCTTGGGACATCGTCGGCAAGGAATTGGGCAAGCCCGTCTACGAGCTGCTCGGCGGCCGCGTGCATGAGCGGCTGCGCTCTTACAGCTATCTCTACCCCGAGCCTGGCGATCAGACTTGTGTCTATCGCGATCCGGAGCTCGCGGCCGTGCGCGCCGCCGAGTACGTCGCCAAGGGCTTCAGCGCGGTCAAGTTCGACCCGGTCGGGCCGTACACGGCCTTCGACCCGCGCCAGCTCTCGCTCGAGGCACTGGAGCATAGCGAGCGTTTCGTGCGGACGCTCCGCGAGGCGGTCGGCAGCAGGTGCGATCTCTTGTTCGGGACCCACGGCCAGATGACCGCAGCCGGTGCGATCCGGCTCGCAAGGCGGCTCGAGCCCTATGACCCTCTGTGGTTCGAGGAGCCGACCCCGCCCGAGATGCCGGAGGAGATGGCCAAGGTCGCGCGCAAGACCACGATCCCGATCGCGACCGGCGAGCGCCTGGTGACCAAGTACGAGTTCGCGCGCGTGCTCCGGACGGGTGCCGCCTCGATCCTGCAGATGGCGCTCGGCCGGGTCGGCGGCCTGCTCGAAGCGAAGAAGATCGCCGGCATGGCCGAGGCGCACTATGCGCAGATCGCGCCCCATCTCTACTGCGGCCCGATCGAGGGTGCTGCCAACATCCAGCTCGCGGCCTGCAGCCCGAATTTTCTGATCCTCGAGAGCATCCAGACCTGGGGCGGCTTCCACGCCGAAATCCTCAAGGCGCCGATCGTCTGGGAGGATGGCTACGTGATCCCACCGACAGGGCCCGGCCTCGGCGTCGAGCTCGACGAGGAGGTCGCAGCAAGCCATCCCTATGCCGGCAAGGAGCTCCACCTCGACATGCACGACCGGCCGCTCTGATGCGGCTGGGCTTCATCGGACTGGGCAATCTCGGCGCCCATCTCGCCCGGAGCCTGCTGCGGGCAGGCTTTGCGGTCATCGTTCACGATCTCGAGCGTGACCGCGCCAAGGGCCTGATCGCGGCCGGCGCGGCCTGGGGCAGCTCGCCCGGGGAGGTGGCCGCAGAAGCCGAGAGCGTGATCACCTGCCTGCCTTCGCCGGCTGCCGTGGCCGCCGTGGTCGAAGGGGCGGACGGCGTGCTCGCGGGCCTGCGGCCGGGCGGCGCCTGGATCGACATGAGCACCAACGATCCGGACGAGATCCTGCGCCTCGCCGCGGTGGCGGGGACGCGCGGCATCGCTTGTCTCGAGGCGCCGGTGACGGGTGGCGTGCACAAGGCGGCGAGCGGCGAGATCACGGTCCTGGTCGGTGGCGATCCGGCGGTGTTCGAGGCCCATCTGCCGGCCTTCAGGGCGATGGGCGGCAAGGTTCTGCACATCGGCCCGCTCGGCAGCGCCTCGGCGATCAAGGTCATCACCAACATGCTGGCGTTCATCCATCTGGTCGCGGTCGGCGAGGCGCTGATGCTGGCGCGGCGCGGCGGGCTCGATCTCGCCGTGGCCTTCGAGGCGATCGAGGCGAGCTCGGGCAACAGCTTCGTTCACGAGACCGAGAGCCGGGTGATCCTCTCGGGCAGCTACGACATCGGCTTCACGCTCGATCTCGCGTGCAAGGATCTGGGGATCGCGCACCGGCTCGGGAGCACCTTCGGCGTGCCGCTCGAGCTCGCGGGCGTGGTCGAGCAGACGTTCCTTCGCGCGCGGGCGCGCTACGGCGGCAACGCCTGGTCGCCGATGGTGGTCAAGCTGCTCGAGGACGCGCTCGGCACCGAGCTGCGCGCGCCGGGCTTTCCCAAGAGCCTGCACGTGCCGGACGCCGTCGTTGACGCCGGCCCCGCCCGCCCCTAAGCCCGCAGGCGCGGACCAGTAGTCAGGAGCGGAGGGGAGGATGCGGGGTGCTGTCTTTCTCGGCGATCGTCAGGTGGAGCTGCGCGACTTCCCCGACCCGACGCCGGGGCCGGGCGAGGTCGTGCTCGAGATCAAGGCGTCGGGCATGTGCGGCAGCGATCTCAAGTTCTATCGCTCGGCACCCGGCGAGGCGCAGCGGGCGCTGGGGCTCGGCGATCTGAGCGAGCCGATCATCGCCGGCCACGAGCCCTGCGGCGTGGTCGCCGCGGTGGGCCCCGGGGTCAGCGCGGCCGAAGCCAAGGTCGGCATGCGCGTGATGGACCACCACTATTGCGGCTGCGGCGTCTGCAAGCACTGCCGGGTCGGCTGGTCGCAGCTCTGCCGGGCGGGCTTCGTGGTCTATGGCGTGACCGCCAACGGCGCGCATGCCGACTACATGCAGGTGCCGGCGCGCACGCTGGTGCCGCTGCCGGACGAGCTGTCGTTCGCCACGGGGGCGGCGATCGCCTGCGGCACCGGCACCGCCTACAATGCGCTCCGCCGCCTCGACCTCTCGGGCCGCGACACCATCGCGGTGTTCGGCCAGGGCCCGGTCGGGCTCAGCGCCTGCCAGCTGGCGAGCGCCATGGGGGCGCGCGTGATCGCGATCGACATCGGCCCCGAGCGGCGGGCGCTCGCGCGCGAGTTCGGCGCGGACGGACGGTGATCGACCCGGGTGCTGCCGATCCGATCGAGGCGCTCCGCGAGCAGACCCACGGCGAGGGCGTCGATCTCGCCCTCGACTGCTCCGGCGCCGAGCCGGCGCGCGCGGCCGCGGTGCGCGCGACCCGCACCTGGGGCAAGGTCGGCTTCGTCGGCGAAGGCGGCAGCGTCACGATCGACGTCAGCCGCGACATGATCCGAAAGCAGCTGACCGTGATCGGCTCCTGGACCTTCTCCTCCGTCATCCAGGCCGAATGCGCGCGCTTTGTCGCCGACCGCCAGATCGACGTCGACCGCCTGTTCACCCAACGCTACCGTCTCGACCAGGCCGATGAGGCCTACAAACTCTTCGACACCCAGACCACCGGGAAAGGCGTTTTCCTGGCGTGAGACCAATGGGACGCGCTTGGCATGTCCGAAGATCTCGAAATCATACGTGGCAGCGGCAATGTCTGGCGGGACCTCGGCTATCCCGATGCCGACATCCGGCAGGCCAAGGGGGTCCTCGCAGCGCGCATCATCGGCGTGCTCGACAGTCGCAATCTCTCGATCCGCGAGGCCGCCAAGGTCACCGGCTTTGCAGCTGCCGACTTCTCCCGTGTGCGCAACGCCGACTACGGCCGCTTCACGCTCGACCGGCTCATCCGGATGCTGCATGCGCTCGACCAGCAGGTCGAAGTCGCCGTGACGGTGCGGCACCGTCAGGAAGGCCTGCCGGCCTCGGCCCACCCATGAGCGAGTGCTGAGGGAGCGCCATGGACCCGTTTGCGACGCGGCGACTGGGCAATACTGCGGTCGAGGTGACCCGGCTCGGGTTCGGGGGCGGGACGCTCGGCGATCCGGTCGAGGTGATCGACGAGGCGCAGGCCGATCTGACCGTCGAGGCCGCCTATGCCGCCGGGATCGGGCATTTCGACACCTCGCCCTGGTACGGCAACGGCAAGAGCGAGCATCGGCTGGGCCGCGTGCTGCGGACCAAGCCTCGGGCCTCGTTCGTGCTCTCGACCAAGGTCGGTCGGGTGTACTTTCGGCCCGCGGACCCCAAGACCTTCAGCCAGGCGCGGTGGGCGGGCGGTCTGCCGTTCGACCTGCGCTTCGACTATACGCGGGACGGCGTGCTGCGCTCCTACGAGGACAGCCTCGCGCGGCTTGGCCTCAACAGCATCGATGCGCTCCTGATCCACGATCTCGACCCTCGGCACCAGAAGACCGAAGAGGGCGTGCGCGCGGGGCTGGAGCAGCTCGACGCGGGCGGCGGCTATGCGGCGCTGGCCGAGCTCAAGGCGCAAGGCGAGATCGGCGCGATCGGCGCCGGGATCAACCATACCGGCATGGTTCCCCGGTTCCTCGAGCGCTTCGAGATCGACTTTTTCCTGGTCGCGATGCCCTATACGCTGCTCGACCAGCCGGCGCTCGCGGAGGAATTGCCGCTCTGCCTGGAGCGGCGGCGCCTCGGTCGTGATCGGCGCGGTGTTCGCGTCCGGCATCCTCGCGCGCGGCCCTGCCCCGGGCGCGCTCTACGCGTACCAGCCGGCCGCGGCCAGCGTGCTCGCGCGGACCCGCTCGATCGAGGCGGTCTGCGCCCGCCACGGCGTGCCGCTGGCCGCGGCCGCGCTGCAGTTCCCGCTCCATCATCCGGCGGTCGCGAGCGTGATTCCCGGGCCGAACAGCCCGGCGCAGCTGCGCGCCAACCTCGAGCACATGCGCCGGCCGATCCCGGCCGATCTCTGGGCCGAGCTGAAGGCCGAGCGCCTGCTCGATCCCGCGGCGCCGACGCCTTAGGTAGATCAGCGATGCCGGCCCCGAACCATCTGCCGGTCCGGGACAAGACCGGCGCCGATCAGGCGTGGGTCGAGAGAGCCTGCTCCGGAGGGAATGTGGGCTCGACGATCGTGGCTTGCCCACGGCGTCCGGTTCGACGCCGCGACGCTACCCGCCCTGGGCGGCGAGTTGCATATGCGGTCATACAGGAAGGCGATCGAGGAAGCGAGGCCATCATTGCCAGATACATTCCCGATCGGGACCGCTCCTGGTCGACGAGCTGATCGAGGAGCGTCGGCAGGCGGCCGAGCGTGAATGATGGTCGTCCTGGATGCCTCGGCTCTGCTTGCCGAGCTGCGCGCCGAACCGGGTGCCGACCGCGTCGTGTCACGCCTCGAGGCCGGAATCGTGCAGTGAACCTGTCCGAGGTCGTGGCCAAGCTGGACGAGGACGGCGTCCGGAGTGGAAATCCGCCGCGCGATCGGGCGGCTCGATCTCGACGTCCAGGTCTTTGTGCTGACCAGACCAACGACCCTGGCGTGCTGCTTCGATCAGCGGCGCGGGTTCTGCCTCGTCCGGATCGGGCTGCGGCGCTGGTCGACAAAGTCCGCCGGCTCAAGCCCTCGATCCCAGCGGTGGGCGCCTATGGCATCGCGCTGCGGGACGAGCTCGACCTTCGGCTCGACCTGGCGGGTGCGCCGCTCAGGCCGCCGCGAGCGCGCGCAGGTCGCGAAAGCCGATCAGCCGCCGCCGCTCCTCGTCCCAGAGCGCCAGCCGGAAGCACTTGAAGCTTTCGCGCAGGGTCAGGCGGCTGACGTTGCGCAGGCTCGGGTGGTCGCGCAGCACCTCGCCCAGACGATAGCTCGGGATCCGGCTCGCCAGGTGATGGACGTGGTGGATGCCGATGTTGGCGGTGAACCAGCGCAGCGGCGCCGGCAGGTCGAAATGGGTGCTGCCCTGCATCGCGCCGGCGTGGAAGCTCCAGGCTTCCTGGTGGTCCCAATAGGTGTCCTCGAACTGGTGCTGGACGTAGAACAGCCACATGCCGATCGAGGAGGCGAGCATCGTGATCGGCAGCTGGACCAGAAGAAAATTGTGGACGCCGATCAAAGCGCTCATGCCGACGACGACCCCGGCGATGCCGAGATTGGTCACCATGGCGCTGACCCAGACCTCCTTGCCGCCGTCCATGAGCTCGATCGGCAGGCGGTGCTTGAGCAGGAAGATGTAGATCGGGCCCAGTGCCAGGAGGATCAGCGGATTGCGCGACAGCCGGTAGGCGAGCCGGCGCCAGCGCGGCAAATTCAGATATTCCGCGACCGTCAGCGTCTCGACGTCGCCCTTGCCGCGGCGATCGAGATTGCCGGAGCTCGCATGGTGGATCGCATGGGTGCGCCGCCAGTAGTCGTAGGGCGTGAGCGTCAGCACCCCGATCACCCGGCCGACGCGCGTGGTTGGCGAGGCGGTTGCGGAAGAACGAGCCGTGGCCGCAATCATGCTGGATCATGAACAGCCGGACCAGGAAGCCCGCGGCCGGCACGGCGAGGATCAGGCTCAGCCAGTAGCCGTAGCGCAGGCACAAGAGCATGATCGCCCAGAGCGCGAAGAACGGCACCGCCGTGATCACGAGCTCGTAGACGCTGCGGGCGGGATCGGGATCGCGGTAGCGGGCCAGGATCTTCAGCCATTGCTTCTCGTCGAGCGGCGCCGCGGCGCCCTCGCTGGGTCGCGAAGCGAGCAGGCTGGGGGAGGTAGCGAGCGGCATTTAGGTCTCCACAGAAGCCGGCGCTGCGGGGCGGTCAGCCAACGTCAAGCGCTTTAACTTACCCTTTATAACAGCAATAAAGAGTTTCCATGACCCTTTTGCGCTCGATCGCGTTCGCCGCGCGCCGCCCTGGCGCCTCGCCGGCAGGCAGGCGGGCGAGGCGGCAGAACCCCAAGGGCGAGGTTGAAGGATAGCGATGAGCAGCGGTCAAACCCTGATCTGGACCGAGGTCGACTACGAAGGCGGCGGCAAGCAGATCGGCTTTCTCAACCTGCCGCATTCGGTGACGCGCTCGGCCTACGGCATGATCCGGATTCCGATCGCGGTGGTCAAGCACGGATCGGGGCCGACCGTCCTGCTGATGGCGGGCAACCACGGCGACGAATACGAGGGCCAGATCGCGCTCACGCGCTTCATCCGGGCGCTCGACCCGGGCGCGATCCAAGGCCGGATCATCGTCCTGCCGGCCGCCAACCTGCCGGCGGCGCAGGCCGGCACGCGCACCTCGCCGCTCGACAACGGCAATCTCAACCGTTCGTTCCCGGGCGACCCCGATCGGGGGCCGACCGCAGCGATCGCCCACTATATCGACAGCGTGCTGTACCCGATCTGCGATGCGCTCCACGACTATCACGCCGGCGGCTCGTCGCTGCATTATCTGACCTTCGCGTCGGCGAGGCTCTCGGGCGATCTCGAGCTCGATCGCCGGGCGCTGGCGGCGCTCAAGGCGTTCGCGCCGCCGCTCGCGCAGGTCTGGGCCACGACCCCCGATCCGCGCCTGTCGCACGCCGCCGCCAATGCCCGCAAGATCGTGGCGCTCGGCGGCGAGTTCGGGGGTGCGGGCGACGTGTCGGTCGACGGCATCCGGCTGATCGAGACGGGCATGCGCCGCCTGCTCGCCCATTTCGGGGTCATGGAGCTGCCCAAGGACGCGCCGGCGCCGCCCGCGACCCGCTTCGTCGAGGTCAGGGACCGGAGCTACTATGTCTATGCCCCCGAGCGCGGCATCTTCGAGCCCCTGGTCCGGCTCGGCGACGAGGTCGAGGCCGGCCAGCCGGCGGCGCGGGTCCATTTCGTCGAGAACCCGGCGCGCGAGCCCGTGCTCTGCGACTTCCAGAGGAGCGGCCTCGTGGTCTGCCGGCGCGCCCTCGGCCGCTGTGAGCCCGGCGACTGCCTGTTCCACCTCGCGACCGACATGCCGGCGCCGATCTGACCGGCATGCGGGCCGGCCCCCCTTGCTTGAGGCGCGGCATGTCCGGGCATTTTCGAGCTGCGCGTCGGTCGCTCAAAACGCAGCATCGGGCTGGACTTGTCGTATCGCGCAACGCTATTCTACTAGTGATTGCCGACGTCGTCGCCCCGCTGGGGAAACGGCTCCGCAGGGACCGGAGGCGCGGCCATGCCGAAGTCCATTATGGCGCCTGGGATCTTTGGATCCTATCCGCTGAATACCTCACTGCGCCGTGGAAAGGACCAGCCTGGATCATCCGAGGATTGATGAAGTGGGGCAACAAGCAGTTTCCGCCGGGCGCCAGCCGCGGGCAGTTTCGAGGTCCGATTGCGCGCTGGTTTCCTGGTTTTTTCGACTTACCCCATGACCAAGCGTTTGACGCCCAATTGGCCCAGTTTCTCGGCGCGAATGGCCCAGGCGGATCGCTCGCAATTCACGGCTTGGCGGACGAACGCTGGCGTACCTTTCAGATCCGACGGCGCTTGAATTGATGAAGACGACGTCCATCGACTGGACCTGGTGTACATTTTAGCTACTGGCGAAAGGCAGCCGAAAGCCTACGCCAGGCGCTGGATCGATCTCACGAACCAACTAGCTTATCATCATGTCTTCTACCTGTATCGCGATCAGAAGCCGGGTCAGGGTCTCGCGCGGGGCCTCCTCAAGGGAGCCATCAGCGCCTATGGGAAGCTCGGCGTCAGCCGAGTGAGCTTGTCGCCGGGTTTTCCGAGGGCGGCGCTCTGTGGCCGCAGTGTGGGTTTCGCCGAAGGCTTATGCACGAGCTTCCGGTGCGATCAACATGTTGTAGGTGGCGGGTTTGAGGGTGAGGCCGATGGCGAGGAGCGATCGGAAGGCGGCGTGGCGGGTGCGGCGGCGGTTGAAGCGGAAGACGAACTCGTCGAGGTAGGCCTGGAGGTGGGGGCGGCGCAGGCCGTGGAGAGGAGGAGGTTTGAGGTAGAGAACAAGAGATGGGTGTATGGCAGGACGAGGTGGGCGGCCATCGGGCCGATGACGTGGGGCTCGTGATGGACGTCGGGAGCGCCGGGTAGCCGGCCCAGCCATCGGTCTTGACGGTGGCGCCGGCGGCGATGTTGTCGCGGATGACGGCGTGCAGGGTCGTGGCGGCATAGTCCTTGATGGCGATGAGCCGATGCGGCGGATCGCGTCCTGCACCTCGACCGCGCCGGCAACCGGCATCTTGCCCCGATGGCTGCGCCGCCGCCGCCGGTCAGCGGATCGTCTCAGAGCGGAGGGGATCTCGATATCGTCGACCTCGACCAGCCCGGACAGCAGGGCGCGGTTCGGCGCGATCACGGCGCGCCGCAGCAGGCGCGCAGCAGCCAGGCGGTCTTGTAGGAGCCGAGGCCGAGCTGCTTTTGCAGCTGCAGGGCGGAGATGCCGTTGGAATGGGTCGCCATCAGATAGGCCGCCCAGAACCACACGGTCAGCGGCAGCTTGGAGCCGTGAAGCACCGTGCCCGCGGTCACCGAGGTCTGGCGATGGCAGGCGGCACACTCGAAGGTCCAGGCCATGTTCGCCAGCGCCCACCCCTCGACGCTGCCGCAGGCCGGGCAGACGAAACCGTCCGGCCAGCGCGCCGCGGTCAGCCAGGCGGGGGCGTGCGTGGCCGCTTCGCCGGCCTTCGCCGGCCGGCTGTAGCCGACCACGTCCGCGCCCAGAAGCGCCGCAAGCCTGCGTTCGATGGGCGGCAGCCGCCGCTCTCCTCGCGGTCTATGAGGCAACGTTGGCGGAACATCGCGCCGAGGGTCGACGACGATCTCGGAGCGGACGCGAATGGGGGCGGACGACCGTCGAGCGCGACCTTAGCCGGTCGGGATCGTGATCACCGGCAGGCCGGTGTCGGAGCCGGGGGTGGCGAGGTTGAACAGCAGCATCAGCATCGTGAAGCTCTGCTTGGCCTGGAAATCGTCGTTGGAGATCCAGAACCAGTCGTCGTCGTAGCGGATGGCGACGAAGGCGTCGGAGGGCGGCAGCAGCTGGTGGTGGACGCCGAGATCGCTGCGCCCGTCGCCGCCTTCGATGGCCGGCGGCGACGCGTAGGTGCGGCCGTCCTCGATGTCCGATGCCGGCACCGAGATGCGCGATGCGATCTCGCGCAGCGTCTCGATGAGGGAGCGGGTCTGGATCGTGATCTCGTCGGCGCCGCTGTCGCCGAGCCCGAAGGTGATCCGGTAGCGGCCGAGGTCCGGGTCGAGGCCGAGCAGCTCGACCAGCTGGCCATAGCGTGGATCGGCGAGCTCGCCGTCCTTGCGGCGCGTGTCCAGATAGGCCTGGACGCCGGACGGGGTCGATTCGAAGCGCAGCTGCAGGCGCCCGCTGTCGTTGAGATCGCTGAGCAGGCGCAGGACCTGATTGAACTCCCGGCGCTCCGGCAGGAACCCGCCCGGCCGGCGTGAGCCGTTGTTGAGGCCGTTGATCGCCTCGACGCCGAGGCCCAGCACGATCCGGGGCGGGCCGCCGGCCAGGATGACCGCGAACAGCGAGTTGGGCGACATCGGCTTCAGCATCAGCTCGGCGAAGGCCGCACCCTGGAGCGGCGTGTAGGTGGCGGTCGGATGGTCGCTCAGGGTGCCGCCGAGGCCGAAATCGAAATTGTGGCCGAACACCAGGTTGTCGCGGTTGAAATCGCCGCCCAGCGACAGCCGGCCCTCCAGCGTGTAGCCGGCGACCAGCTGGCTAAGCGTGACGAAGTTCGGCGTGTCGCCGTAGCGCAGCTTCACGAGATTGAGCAGCAGCTGGCGCTTGGCCGCCTCGCTGACCGCATCGGCGTAGTCGACCTGATCCCGCCGGACGGTGGCCGGGCCGATGCTGGCGCAACTCGAGAGCGCGAGCATGGCCGCGCAAAGGAGACGGGCGGGGCAATGCGTCATGCTTGGCGGAGTGGCATCAAGGTGGGGTTGCGGCCGGATCCGTGATCGGTCTGCCACCGCCACCTAGGCCCGAGAGGGTTACCGATGGGTAAACGCAGCCGGCTCCGGTCTATTCAGACGGGCGGCAGGGCGATGCCGGGCGGCCGATCTTGGCCGTTTTCGGCAACGAGGCGTGCTCAGGCCCGCGACGCCGCCGGCCGGCACGGGCTGGCAGCGCCGGCCGGGTCGGTGCGCTCGCCATAGAGTTGCCTGGCGCGCGTCTCGAACGCGCCGACCATGCGCGAGACCGCCTCGTTGAACAGAAGGCCGATCAGCCTTTGCAGCATCCGCGAGCGGAACTCGAAATCGACGTAGAAATCGATCACGCAGCCGCCGTCCTCGGCCTCGATGAAATGCCAGTGATTGTTGAGATAGCGGAACGGGCCGTTGATGTACTCGACGTCGATCTGCGCGTAGGGGTGCAAGGTGACGCGCGAGGCGAAGCGCTCCTGGAAGACCTTGAAGCGCACCACGAGATCGGCGTGGAAGGTCTGGCCGTCGCGCCGGGTGATGCGGGCGGCGCTGCACCAGGGCAGGAACTCGGGGTAGCGCTCGACCGACGCGACGAGGTCGAACAGCTGCTTTTGGTTATAGGGCAGATGGCGCTGCTCGGCGTGGGTCGGCATCGATGGGGCTACTCCGCGGCGGTCGCCAGCGCCGCCTGGCGGGCCTGGCGCAGGCGCTCGAAATCGTCGCCGGCGTGGTAGGAGCTGCGGGTGAGCGGCGAGGCCGAGACCATCAAAAAGCCCTTCGCGCGCGCCATCCGGGCATAGTCCTCGAACTCGGCGGGCGGCACGAAGCGCAGGACCGGGTGATGGCGGGGCGTCGGCTGCAGGTACTGGCCGATGGTCAGAAAATCGACCCCGGCCGAGCGCAGGTCGTCCATCACCTGGTAGATCTCGCGCTTCTCCTCGCCGAGCCCGACCATGATGCCGGACTTGGTGAACCGGCTGGGATCCCGCTCCTTGACCCGATCGAGCAGGCGCAGCGAGTGATAGTAGCGGGCACCCGGGCGCACGGTGCGGTAGAGGCGCGGCACCGTCTCGAGATTGTGGTTGTAGACGTCGGGCCCGGCATCGACGATCGCCTCGAGCGCGCCCGGCTTGCGCAGGAAGTCAGGGGTCAGGATCTCGATCGTGGTCGCGGGCGAGGTCCGGCGGATCGCCTCGATGCAGCGGACGAACTGGAAGGCGCCGCCGTCGGGCAGATCGTCGCGGTCGACCGAGGTGATCACGATGTGCTTGAGGCCGAGCTCGCGGAGCGCTTCGGCCAGGTGCCGGGGCTCGTCGGGGTCGACCGCGCGCGGCATGCCGGTCTTGACGTTGCAGAAGGCGCAGGCGCGCGTGCAGGTATCGCCCAGGATCATGACCGTCGCATGGCCCTGGGTCCAGCACTCGCCGATGTTGGGGCAGGCCGCCTCCTCGCAGACCGTATGCAGGCTTTTGGCCCGCATCAGCCTCCGGGTCTCGTGATAGCCCGCGGAGCTCGGCGCCCTGACCCGGATCCAGGGAGGCTTGCGGGATCCGGTCATCTCGGCGCACGATTTCGACCATCTCGCCCTCGATTCTCGGTTAGCCGCGACGCCGCAAAGGTCTTCGCGCGCCAGATAGTCGGGCAAGCAGGGTGTTCTCATCGATGATCGCCTGCGCGAGCTGATCCGCGGTCAGATTCTTCGCCTCGCGGAGATCGGCGCCCCTTAAGACCGTCCCTGTCAAGATGGCATCCTTGAAGTTTGCCCCGCGAAAAATCGCGTTGGTCGCATCGGCCTCCGCCAGAGTTCGCTCGTTCCAGGTTTGCGCGGCTGAGGTCGGTCCGCCGGACGAACGCGCCGTGGATGTCCACAACAAACCCCGGAGGCCTCACGATGGTCGGTCGGCCGCTCATGCCGACCTCTCATCCGTTGTTTCGGTCAAGATCCGCATGATCTCCTGCACGTCCGGCGGTGGGCCAGCCTCACCATAGTTAGGAACATTCTCCCTCATATAGACGTTGAGCAGCTGCAGCGCCGGCTCCGGCTAGATCTGGAAAATCTATCATGATCTGTCGCATCGTATAGATCGCGCCGAAGTCGCACCTGCAGATTGGTCATCGGCGAGCTGGCCGACAGCTCGATTGAATAGCTCCGCGACGTGATTTCGTCGTGCCAACTCCGCTTGTCGCAAGGCCGCATCGGCCTGCCGGTTTGCCGCTACGACGCGCATTCCGCCGAGAATCACGCCGACCACCGCTGCACCGATGAGCCCGAAGTTCCGAGCTAGTTCCGAGACGGCGAGCCACCATTCCATCCCACCGCTCAGAAGTGGATAGCCCGGCCGTAGGCGTCAAGCACCGATTCGTGCATCATCTCCGAGAGCGTCGGGTGCGGGAAGACGGCGTGCATCAGGTCGAGCTCGGTCGCCTCCATCTGGCGCGCGATCGCGTAGCCCTGGATCAGCTCGGTGACCTCGGCGCCGATCATGTGGGCGCCGAGCAATTCGCCCGTCCTGGCGTCGAACACGGTCTTGATGAGGCCCTCGGTCTCGCCCAGCGCGATCGCCTTGCCGTTGGCGAGGTAGGGAAAACGGCCGACCTTGACCTCGTAGCCGCTGGTCCTTGGCCGCGCGCTCGGTGAGGCCCACGCTCGCGACCTGCGGCGTGCAGTAGGTGCAGCCCGGGATCTTGGCCACGTCGAGCGGATGGACCTCGTTCAGGCCCTTGATCTTCTCGACGCAGATCACGCCCTCGTGCGAGGCCTTGTGCGCGAGCCAGGGCGGGCCGGCGAGATCGCCGATCGCATAGACGCCGGGCTCGCCGGTCCGCAGCCACTCGTCGACCACGACGTGGCCCTTTTCGACTTTGACGCCCGTGCCCTCGAGGCCGAGGTCCTCGACGTTGCCGATGATGCCGATCGCCAGCACCACGCGCTCGACCTCGATCGCGGCCGTCCCGCCGTTCGCCTCGATCTGGCCCCGGACCGTGCCGTTGCCCGCCTCGAGGCCGCTGACCCTGGCGCTGGTCAGGATCTTGATGCCGCGCTTTTCGAACTGCTTGCGGGCGGCGGCCGAGATCTCCTCGTCCTCGACCGGCAGCACGCGATCGAGCACCTCGACCACGGTGACCTCGGCGCCCATGTGGGCGTAAAAGCTCGCGAACTCGATCCCGATCGCGCCGGAGCCGATCACGAGCACCGACTTCGGCATGGCATCGGGCACCATCGCTTCCTTGTAGGTCCAGATCGCCTTGCCGTCCGGCTCGAGGCCGGGCAGCGTTCTGGCGCGGGCGCCGGTCGCGAGGATGATGTGCGGGGCCTGGATCGCCTGGTCGGGCTTGCCGTCCTTCGCGACCACGACCGTGCCCTTGCCGTCGAGCCGGCCCCGGCCGTCGAGCACGGTGACCTTGTTTTTGCGCAGCAGATGCTGGACGCCCCGGTTGAGCTGGCCCGCGACCTGGCGCGAACGCTTGATTACTTTGTCAAAATCGTAGCTCAACTCCTTGGCGCTGAACCCGAATTCATCGATCTGATGCATCAGGTGAAAGATCTCGGCCGCGCGCAGCAGCGCCTTGGTCGGGATGCAGCCCCAGTTCAGGCAGATGCCGCCCAGATGCTGGCACTCGACCAGTGCGGTCTTCATGCCGAGCTGGGCCGCGCGGATCGCCGCGACATAGCCCCCCGGCCCGCCGCCGATCACGACCAGATCGAACCCCTGCGCCGCCATCAGGATTTTTCTCTTGCCCCGTCGTTTCTTCGGCGGGGTTTCGTTGCTTGCGGAGAGCCCAAAGCCGCCCTCGGCCCAGACGTCGCGGGCTGTAATCGCGACCCAGTCATAAGGGCACGGCTTCGGCAAGTGATTGCGCAAATCCGGTTCGGCGTCCAACGAGGCGGCTGCCAGGTTGCGCGCGCCCTCGTACAGCTCCGGCAGCGCCTCCCGCACCTTGCGCATGATGGAAGGTGACATCTTGCGCTCCATGCTCGTGCGGAACGCCACGATCTCGCTACGCCAGTGCCGGCGCGGCAGATCGAAACCCGAAAAGTCGAGCTTCAGCAGATGCGCCATGATCTGTTGCACGAAGCTTTCGACCGCATGCAGTTGGGAACCGCCCAGATCCTCGATCTCCTCGGCCAGGTGCTCGACGTCGATGCGGTTGTCGCCCTGGAAATGAGCGCGCAGCGCCTCGGCCTGCGCCTGCGTCCAGGCGTAGAAATCGTGATCGTAGAGAACCGCCGCCCCGGCAGCCGTCTCCGGCCCGTTTCTCACCTCCTCGGATCGCCGCGCCATCAAACCTTCCTTTTGCCACGCCGCTTCGGTGCCTCTGCGGCCGCTTCCTGATCTGCGAGCAGGCTGCGCAGATCCGCTCGGCTCTCGATCGCCTCCCAATCATAGGGATTGGCCTTCGGCAATCTGCGAATCAATCCGGGTTCGCTGTCGATCAGCGCGGCCGCGGCGGCGTCCCGCGCGCGCGCGTAAAGGCGGTCGAGATTCTGCAGGAGAAGGCGCCTCAGGCTGGTTGTCAGCCGGTCTTGCAGCACGTTGCGGAAAGCGAAGATCTCCTGTCGCCAATGGTTTCGCGGCCAGTCGAGGCTGGAGTAGTCGAGTTTCAACAGGCGGGCCAGAATGTTGACGACCTGGCTCTCCAACGCCTTGAGTTCCGACTTGCCCAGATCCTCGACCTCCTCGGCCAGATGCTCGACGTCGAGGCGGTTGTCGCCCTGGAAATGCTCGCGCAGCACCGCCGCCTGGTCCTGGGTCCAGGCGTAGAAATCCGCCTCGTAGAGCTCGGCCGGTTTGGTCGCCATCGGCGCCCTCTAGAGCAGCATCGCGAGCGGGTCTTCGAGGTAGCCCTTGAAGGCCTGGAGCAATTCGGCGCCGAGCGCGCCGTCGACCACGCGGTGGTCGATCGAGAGCGTCGCGGTCATCATGGTGGCGCTCGCCAGCGCGCCCTCCTTGATCACGGGCCGCAGCTCGCCCGCGCCGATCGCGAGAATCGAGGCCTGGGGCGGGTTGATCACGGCCTGGAAGTCGCGCACCCCGTACATGCCGAGGTTCGAGATCGAGAGGCTGCCGCCCTGGTATTCCTCGGGCTTCAGCTTCATGCCGCCGGGATCGCGGGCGCGGGCCGAGAGGTCCCGCATTTCGCGCGATATCACGGCGAGACCCTTCTGATCGGCCTGGCGGATCACGGGCGTGACCAAGCCGTCCGGGATCGCGACCGCGACGCCGATGTCGATGTCGCGGTAGAGGTAGATCCGGTCGCCGCCGAAGGACGCGTTGGCCTTGGGCACCTTGCGCAGCGCGAGCGCTGCCGCCTTGATCACGAAGTCGTTGACCGAGAGCTTGTACTCGGCGCCGGCACGGCCGTTCAGCTCCTGGCGGAGCTTCAGGAGCGCATCCAGCTCGCAGTCCATGCTGAGGTAGAAGTGCGGGATCGTCTGCTTGGCCTCGGTCAGGCGGCGGGCGATCACCTTGCGCATGTTGGAGAGCGGCTGCTCGGTGACGGCCGCGGCCGGCGGCTGGACTGCGGGCATCAGCATCGGCTTTGGTGCCAGAGCGGGCGGTGCTTCAGGCCGCGCGGCCGCTGGTGGCGGGGCAGCCGCCGCCTGCGTCCCCGCGCGGATCGCGCGCTCGATGTCGACCTTGATGATCCGGCCGTGGGGGCCGCTGCCGGTGAGGCTGCCGAGGTCGATCCCGGCCTGCTCGGCCATCCGCTTGGCGAGCGGGCTCGCGAAGATCCGGCCGCCGCGATCGGCGCCATTGCCGGACCTGGCGACCGCGGGGCCTGCGGCCGGCTTTTCGGCGCTCGCCGGCGCCGGGGCGGCCTTCGGTTCGCTGCCCGCCGGGGTGGCCTTCGGTTCGCTGCCCGCCGGGGCGGGCGCCGAGAGCGCCTGGGCGTCCTCGCCCTCCGCGAGCAGCAGGGCGATCGGCGTGTTGACCGCGACGCCCTCGGTGCCATCGGCGATCAGGATCTTGCCGAGCCGGCCCTCGTCGACCGCCTCGATCTCCATGGTCGCCTTGTCGGTCTCGATCTCGGCCAGGACGTCGCCCGGGCTGACCGGATCGCCCTCCCGCTTCAGCCAGCGCGCGAGGCTGCCCTCGGTCATCGTCGGCGAGAGCGCCGGCATCAGGATCTCGATCGGCATGACGCGTCCCCGTTTTCTTCGTTCTCGTCAGGCGCTCAGGCGTAGCAGACCGCCTTGGCGCCCTGGACCACGTCCTCGACCTGCGGCAACGCCAGGCGCTCGAGGTTGGCGGCGTAGGGCATCGGCACGTCCTTGCCGGTGACCCGGCGGACCGGCGCGTCCAGGTGGTCGAAGGCCTGCTCCATCATGACCGCGGCGAGCTCGGCGCCCATGCCGAAGGTGGGCCAGCTCTCCTCGACCGAGACCAGGCGGTTGGTCTTCCTGACCGAGGCGACGATCGTTTGGACGTCGAGCGGCCGGATCGTGCGCAGGTCGATCACCTCGGCCGCGATGCCGTCCTTGGCGAGCGCATCGGCTGCCTGCAGTGCCCGCTCGACCATCAGGCCGAAGGCGACGATCGTGACGTCGGAGCCCGCGCGCAGGACCTTGGCCCGCCCGATCGGCAGCACGAAGTCCTCGAGCTTCGGCACCTCGAAGGTCTGGCCGTAGAGGATCTCGTTTTCGAGGAAGACGACCGGATCAGGGTCGCGGATCGCGGCCTTGAGCAGGCCCTTGGCATCGGCTGCCGAATAGGGGGCGATCACCTTGAGCCCCGGGCAGTGGCCGTACCAGGTGCTGTATTCCTGGCTGTGCTGGGCGCCGACCCGGGCGGCAGCGCCATTGGGGCCGCGGAACACGATCGGGCAGCCGAGCTCGCCGCCCGCCATGTAGAGGGTCTTGGCGGCCGAGTTGATGATGTGGTCGATCGCCTGCATGGCGAAGTTCCAGGTCATGAACTCGACGATCGGCCTCAGCCCCGCGAAGGCGGCGCCGACGCCGAGCCCCGCAAAGCCATGCTCGGTGATCGGCGTGTCGATCACGCGCCGCACCCCGAACTCGTCGAGCAGCCCCTGGCTCACCTTGTAGGCGCCCTGGTACTCGGCGACCTCCTCGCCGATCAGGAACACGTCGGGATCGCGCCGCATCTCCTCGGCCATCGCGTCGCGCAGCGCGTCGCGCACGGTCTGCCTGATCATGGCGGTGCCAGCCGGGATCTCGGCCTCGACCGGCGCGGGCGGCGGCGCCGAGCCGTTGCCCGGGCTGCTGACGCGTGCGGGTGCCGGTGCCGGCCTGGCGATCGGCGCCGATGCCGCCGCCTGATCGAGCGCCGCCCGGTCCTCGCCTTCGGCCAGCAGGAGGGCGATCGGCGTGTTGACCGCGATCCCTTCCGTCCCCTCCGGCACCAGCACGCGGCCGAGGATGCCGTCGTCGACCGCCTCGATCTCCATGGTCGCCTTGTCGGTCTCGATCTCCGCCAGCACGTCGCCCGCGGCCACGGCATCGCCCTCGCGCTTCAGCCATCTGGCGAGGTTGCCCTCGGTCATGGTCGGCGACAGGGCGGGCATCAGGATCTCGGTCGGCATGTCTTTCGGTTTCCTGGGTCGAACGGACCGGACGTCAGCCCTTCAGATAGACGTCCTTGTAGAGTTCCTCGGGGCCCGGCTCGGGGCTGTCCTGGGCAAAGCTCGCCGCCTCGTTGACGATCGAGCGGATCTCCTTGTCGATCGCCTTGAAGGTCTCCTCGCCGGCGAGGCCGCCATCCAGCATGGTCTTGCGCAGGCGGTCGATCGGATCGCGCTCGCTGCGCACCTCCTGGACCTCCTGGCGCGAGCGGTATTTGGCCGGATCGGACATCGAGTGGCCGCGGTAGCGATAGGTCATGGCCTCGAGCACGATCGGCCCCTTGGCGCGGGCATGCGCGACCGCCTGCTCGGCGGCGTCGCGGACTGCGAGCACGTCCATGCCGTCGATCGGCCGGCCGGGGATGCCGTAGGCCTCGCCGCGCCGGTACAGCTCCGTGCTGGCCGAGGCGCGCTCGACCGAGGTGCCCATGCCGTATTTGTTGTTCTCGATGACGTAGACCACCGGCAGCTTCCAGAGCGCTGCCATGTTGAAGGCCTCGTAGACCTGGCCCTGGTTGACCGCCCCGTCGCCCAGGTAGGTGATGCAGACGCCGCCGTCCTCGCGATACTTGTGGGCGAACGCGATCCCGGTGCCGAGCGGCACGCAGGCGCCGACGATGCCGTGGCCGCCGTAGAAGTGCTTGTCGCGGGCGAACATGTGCATCGAGCCGCCCTTGCCCTTGGAGTAGCCCGTGACCCTTCCGGTCAGCTCGGCCATCACCCGGCGCGGGTCCATGCCGGTCGCCAGCATGTGGCCGTGGTCGCGGTAGGCGGTGATCACCGAATCGCTGGGCTGCAGCGCGTGCTGGACGCCGACCGCGATCGCTTCCTGGCCGATGTACAAATGACAGAAGCCGCCGATCAGGCCCATGCCGTAGAGCTGGCCGGCCTTCTCCTCGAAGCGCCGGATCAGGAGCATGTCGCGGTAGAAGGTCAGCAGCAGCTCGCGGTCATGGGTCGCCGCCCGGCTGGCTACGTCATCCTCGCCGACGACGGCGACGATCTCCCGTTGCGCGGTGGCCATGATCACGATCTCCCACTGACGGCGCGTTCCTTAGACAACATCGCCCGGCAGCTGTTAAGCGTCAGGGCCGCATGCCAGCCATTCGTCGGTAACGAGGCTGCCCAGGCTACTTCGACCCGTCCCTGGTATCGAGAAAAATGAGCACGTCGAGGGGCTGCACGAAGCTCAACTGCTTGCGGGCGAGCTCGTCGATCAGATCCCGGTCGAGCGATTCGGGGCGCAGGCGCTCGACCTTGCGCTCGAGCGCCACCCGCTCGCTCCGCACCTGGTCGAGATCCTCCTGGCTCTCTGCCAGCGCGGTCGTGACCTCGCGCCAGGCGAGCAGGCCGCGCGAGCCGCTGACCGCGTGGTAGCCGAAATAGGCGACCAGCCCGAGGCCGAGCAGGGCCAGCCAGTGCTGCCGGCGCACCCGGAAGGTCCAGCGCGACAGACGGGCGTGCATGCCCGCCTCTAGGACCTGAGCGCGCCCGGGCCGGCGTAGCGCCCGGCCGGACCGAGGTCCTCCTCGATCCGCAGCAGCTGGTTGTACTTGGCCAGGCGGTCGGAGCGCGACAGCGACCCGGTCTTGATCTGGCCGCAGTTGGTGGCGACGGCAAGGTCGGCGATCGTGGCATCCTCGGTCTCGCCCGAGCGATGCGACATGACGCACCGATACGCCGCCGTCTGCGCCAGCTCGACGGTCTCGAGGGTCTCGCTCAAGCTGCCGATCTGGTTGACCTTGATCAGGATCGCATTGGCGATTTTGCGCCCGATGCCTTCGGCCAGGATCTTGGGGTTGGTGACGAACACGTCGTCGCCGACCAGCTGCACCCGAGCTCCCAGCGACTCGGTCAGCGCCTGCCAGCCCTCCCAGTCGTCCTCGGCCATGCCGTCCTCGATCGAGCGGATCGGGTAGCGGGAGCAGAGCTCTTCGTAGAAGCGGACCATGCCCTCGGCGTCGAGCGTCTTGCCCTCGCCCTTGAGCTCATACCGCCCGCCGCGATGGAACTCGCTCGCCGCGGGATCCAGCGCGAACACCACCTGCTCGCCCAGGCGGTAGCCGGATGCCTCGACAGATTTAGCAAGAAAACCAAGGGCTTCATCGGCACTTCTGAGATTTGGCGCGAAGCCGCCCTCGTCGCCGACGTTGGTGTTGTGGCCGGCGTCCTTGAGGGCTTTCCTGAGCGCGTGGAAGATTTCCGCGCCTGTGCGCAGCGCCTCGGCGAACGACGGCGCGCCCACCGGCATGATCATGAATTCCTGGAGGTCGATCGGGTTGTCGGCGTGCACCCCGCCGTTGATCACGTTCATCATCGGCACCGGCAGCATGCGCGCCGCGGCGCCGCCGACATAGCGGTAGAGCGGCAGGCCGAGCCCCGCCGCGGCCGCCTTGGCGACTGCGAGGCTGACGCCCAGGATCGCATTCGCGCCGAGCCGGCTCTTGTTGGCGGTGCCGTCGAGCTCGATCATCGCCTGATCGATCGCGACCTGCGCGCAGGCGTCGCGACCGAGCACGGCGTCGGCGAGCTCGCCGTTGACCGCCTCGACCGCCTGCAGCACGCCCTTGCCGCCATAGACGCTCTGGTCGCCGTCGCGCAGCTCGATCGCCTCCTTGGAGCCGGTCGAGGCGCCGGACGGGACCGCGGCGCGACCCAGAGCGCCGCCCGCGAGCACGACGTCGACCTCGACGGTCGGATTGCCCCGGCTGTCCAGGATCTGACGGCCGGCAAGGCCCACGATCTCGGTCTCGGTCATGATCGCTCCTCACAATCGATGGGCAGCGAGCGGGCGAAGGGCGGCGAGCGGGTGCCGCTTGGCGAGGCGGTCGAAGGCGATCAGCACGTCCAGGAGCGCCGGCAGCGCTGCCAGCGGCAGCATGTTCGGGCCGTCGCTCGGCGCCCGGTCGGGGTCCTGGTGGGTCTCGATGAACAGAGCCGCGACGCCGATCGCAAGGGCTGCCCGCGCCAGCACCGGCACGAACTCGCGCTGGCCGCCGGAGGACCCGCCAAGCCCGCCCGGCTGCTGGACCGAATGGGTGGCATCGAACACCACCGGCCAGCCGGTCGCCGCCATCTGCGGCAGGCCCCGGAAATCGCTCACCAGCGTGTTGTAGCCGAAGCTCGTGCCGCGCTCGCCGAGCAGGATCCGCCCGGCACCGAAGCGCTCGAGCTTCGTCGCCACCTGGGCCATGTCCCAGGGCGCCAGGAACTGCCCTTTCTTGACGTGGATCGCGGCGCCGGTCGCGGCCGCTGCCGCCAAAAGGTCGGTCTGCCGGCAGAGGAAGGCCGGGATCTGGAGGATGTCGACCGCCTCGGCGACCGGCCGGCACTGCTGGCTCTCGTGCACGTCGGTGATGACCGGGCAGCCGTAGCGCTCGCGGACCAGGGCCAAAACCTCGATGCCCTTGACCAGACCCAGGCCGCGCGGGCTGTCGGCGCTGGTCCGGTTCGCCTTGTCGAACGAGCTCTTGTAGACGAGCCCGAGCTCTTTTTCGCGCGCGATCTCGACCAGGGCGGCCGCGGTCTCGAGCGCATGCGCCCGGCTCTCGATCTGGCAGGGCCCCGCGATCAGCGTGAACGGCAGCTCGTTGCCGATCGTGAGCGGGCCGATCTCGACGTGGCGCGCTGTCATGCCCGTCCCTAACCGCCCAAATGGCCCCGGGCCGCGATGTAAGGTGCCAGGATCGCGGCCGCCACGAGCAGCAGTAGCCCCAGCTGGATGCGTTGCCCGACGATCACGTTGCGGACCTGCGCCGAGAGGTCAGTAATCGGGTTGCTAAGGGCCTCGAAAGCTCCAGAGATGGCATCCGACTGCTCTTCGGAGACGCCAGCGTTGCGGAGGCGTGCGCGCAAGTCGGTGACTGGCGTCGCCATGAGCTAGCCTTTCCCTCGGCACTGGTTCGATACGGGCATCGATTCGCCGCCTCAGACCAGCCGCGACTGCTGGACGGCTGCCTCGATGAACGAGGCGAACAGGGGATGCGGGGCGAACGGCTTGGACTTGAGCTCGGGGTGGAACTGGACGCCCAGGAACCAGGGGTGGTCGGGCATCTCGACGATCTCGGGCAGGCGGCCGTCCGGCGACATGCCGGAGAAGCGCAGGCCGGCGGCGGACAGGCGGTTGACGTAGTTGATGTTGACCTCGTAGCGGTGGCGGTGACGCTCGCTGATCTCGCTTTCGCCGTAGATCTTGTGGGCAAGGCTGCCGGGCTCGATGATGCAGGGATAGGCGCCAAGGCGCATGGTGCCGCCGAGGTCGTCGCCGGCCCGGCGGGTCTCGCGCTGGCCCTCGCGCTCCCATTCGGTGAGCAGGCCCACCACCGGCTCCTCGGTCGGCGCGATCTCGGTCGAGCCGGCGCTCTCGATACCGGCCAGATGGCGCGCGGCCTCGACGACCGCCATCTGCATGCCGAAGCAGATCCCGAAATAGGGAATGTGGCGCTGGCGCGCGAAGGTCACGGCGGCGACCTTGCCCTCGGCGCCGCGCTCGCCGAAGCCGCCCGGCACGAGGATGCCGTTCACGTCCTGGAGATGGAGCGCGGCGTCGCTGGATTCGAAGATCTCGGCTGGCAGCCAGCGGGTGTTGACGCGCACGCGGCTGCCGATGCCGCCGTGGGTCAGCGCCTCGTCGAGCGACTTATAGGCGTCGGGCAGGCCGATGTACTTGCCGACCACGGCGATCGTCACCTCGCCCTCGGGCTTGTGCAGGCGCTCGCAGATCTCCCGCCAGCGGCTGAGGTCCGGCCTCTGCTCGTGCGGCAGCCGGAAGTGCCGGAGCAGCTGCGTGTCGAGCCCCTCCTCGTGGTAGCGGATCGGCACCTCGTAGATGCTGTCGACATCGAGCGCCGGGATCACGCCGTCCGGCTGGACGTTGCATTGCAGCGCGATCTTGCGCTTGGCCTCCGGCGGGATCGCCCGCTCGGCGCGGCACAGGAGCAGGTCCGGCTGGATGCCGATGCCGCGCAGCTCGCGCACCGAATGCTGGGTGGGCTTGGTCTTGAGCTCGCCGGCCGAGTCGAGATAGGGCAGCAGCGTGAGGTGGACGTAGGCGACGCGGTCGTGGCCGAGCTCGAAGCCGAGCTGGCGGATCGCCTCGAGGAACGGCAGGCCCTCGATGTCGCCGACCGTGCCGCCGATTTCGCAGAGCGCGAAGTCGGCGTCCCCGGAGCCCTCGAGGATGAACGCCTTGATCATGTCGGTGACGTGCGGCACGACCTGGACGGTGCCGCCCAGATAGTCGCCGTGGCGCTCTTTGGCGAGCACGCGCGAATAGATCCTGCCGGCGGTCACGCTGTCGTTGCCGCGCGCCGGCACGCCGGTGAAGCGCTCGTAGTGGCCGAGGTCGAGGTCGGTCTCGGCGCCGTCGTCGGTGACGTAGACCTCGCCGTGCTGATAGGGGCTCATGGTCCCCGGATCGACGTTGAGGTAGGGGTCGAGCTTGCGCAGGCGGACGGAATAGCCGCGCGCCTGGAGCAGCGCGCCGATCGCGGCCGAGGCCAGCCCCTTGCCCAAGGACGACACGACGCCGCCGGTAATGAAGACGAAGCGCGTCATGGGCTTGAGACTATCGGCCAGATCAGCCCGCAGGACAAGAGGCGATCGGCGCGCTCACTGGGCAACCGGCGCGCTCGGTTCGGCGGGCTTTGCCGGCGCTGCCGGCGCCGCCGGGGTCGAGGGGCTTGCCGCCGGCTGGTCCAGGATCGAGGTCGGCGCCGTGCGATGGCTCGCGAGCAGTGCCAGCAGCAGGCTGGTGGCGATGAAGCTCGCCGCCAGCACGGCCGTGGTCCGGGTCAACAGGTTGGCGGACGCGCGGCCGGTCATCAGCCCGCCGAAGCCGCCGCCGCCCATGCCGAGAGCACCCCCCTCGGAGCGCTGCAACAAGATCACGCCGACGAGCGCCAGCGCGATCAAAAGATGCACGATCAGGATGATGGTCGTCATGCGCCGATCACATGGATGTCGAAAGGGTCGGGGCCGGGGTCTGCGCGATGCCGGCGCGCGGCCGGCCCGGGCGCCGGTTGCGGGTCAGCCACGGGCCGCCTGCCCCGCCGTGTAGATGGCCAGGAATTCGTCGGCATCAAGGCTGGCACCGCCGACCAGCGCGCCATCGACGTCGGCGAGCGCCAGGATCTCGCCCGCGTTGCCGGCCTTGACCGAGCCGCCGTAGAGCAGCGTCAGATCGCCGACCCGGGCGCGCAGGTGGGCATGGGTCTTCGCGATGTCGTCCAGGCGCGGCGTGCGCCCCGTGCCGATCGCCCAGACCGGCTCGTAGGCGATGACCAAAGGGGCGGCCGCGGCCGCCTTCGGCAGGCTGCCCTCGAGCTGGGCGTCGAGCACCTTAAGCGTGCGCCCCGCCTGCCATTCCGCCTCCGTCTCGCCGATGCACAGGATCGGGATCAGGCCGGCGGCCTGGGCGGCCACGGCCTTGGCCCGGACCAGGGTGTCGGTCTCGCCATGGCCGTGGCGGCGCTCGGAGTGGCCGACGATCACCAGCCGGCAGCCGGCATCGGCCAGCATGGCCGCGCTGAGATCGCCCGTGTGGGCGCCCTTGGCCTCGCTCGAGCAGTCCTGGCCGCCGAGCAGGATCGCGCTGCCGGCGAGCAGCGCCCGGATCGGCGCCAGCAGAGTGGCCGGTGGGCAGATGCCGAGCGTGCCGGCGGCACCGGCGGCCGTCTCGTGCGCGCGCAACGCCCGCACCCGGGCGAGGCCGTCGCCGCCAAGGCCGTTCATCTTCCAGTTGCCGATCACGATCGGCGTCGCCAGAGGCATGGGGCCCATCACCAGGCAGCAGGCCGCGCCGGCTCGACGCGGCGCCTCTCTAGCACACCGCCTGCGGGCTTGCCAGCACCGCCGCCCGCCAACTTGCCGGTTGCCGGCGGGCGGACGGCTGCCTAGATTAGGCCCGCATTCGGGCGAGCGGCCCGCGCCGGTCGCGACAACCAAGTCCCTGGTCGATCATGCTCAACGTGCTCCGCCAGAAGGCGGCATCCTGGGTCGTCAAGGTCCTGCTCCTGCTGCTGGTGGTCAGTTTTGCGATCTGGGGCATTGGCGACGTGTTCTTCCGCGGCTCGCGCAATCCGACCGTGGCCAGCGTCGGCGGCTCGGACATTTCGGCCGTCGAGCTCACCGACGGCTTCAACCGGGCGCTGAGCAATCTCCAGCACCAGCTCGGCAACAGCATCGACCGCCAGCAGGCGATCCGGTTCGGGCTGATGCAGCAGACGCTGCAGGACCTGATCGCGCGCCGCCTGATCGACCTGCGCGCGCACGACATGGGCCTCACGGTCGCCGACGACACGCTCCGCCAGATGATCACCGACAATCCGGTGTTTCAGACCGGGGGCCAGTTCGATCGCGAGCGCTTCGAGCAGCTGCTGCGCGCCAACGGCATGACCGAGAAGGGCTATCTCGCGAGCCTGCGCCAGGACGTCGTGCGCAGCGCGCTGACCGGCAGCCTCGCCGGCCCGGTCGCGGTGCCCGCGACCCTGGTCGACACGCTCTACCGCTATCGCAACGAGCAGCGGCGCGGCCGCTACGTCACCGTCAAGGCGGCCTCGATCACCGATGGGCCGCAGCCGACCGACGATCAGCTGACGGCCTTCCACGAGGATCACAAGGACAAGTACACGACGCCCGAGCTGCGCAAGCTGACCTTCGTCACGCTGCAGCCAGAGGATCTGGTGGACGAGATCGAGATCACCGACGAGCAGGTCAAGGCCGAGTATCAGGCCCGCCTCGACCGCTACCGGTCGCCGGAGCGCCGCACGGTGGCGCAGCTGCTGGCACCCGATCAGGCAACGATCGAGAAGGCGCAACAGCAGCTGGGCGAGGGCAAGAGCTTCGAGGACGTCGCCAAGGCGCTCGCCGACCAGGGCGTGCATAGCGATCAGCTCGGCGACATCACCAAGTCGGATCTGCCGCCGGAGCTGGCCGACGTGGTCTTCGCGCTGGCCGCGGGCAAGGTCAGCCAAGCCGTCCAGAGCCCGTTCGGCTGGCACCTGCTCGAGGTCAGCAAGATCACCCCCGAGGCGGTCGTGCCCCTGGCTGCGGTCCATGACGAGATCGCCAAGGAGCTGGCGCTGACCGAGGCCAAGGACCGGCTGCCGGACCTCGCGACCCGGCTCGACGACCAGCTCGCCGCCGGCGACGATCTGGCCGCCGCCACGGCCGCGGTCGGCCTGGAGACCAAGTCGCTGCCCCCGATCGATGCCACCGGCAAGGACGCCGACGGCAAGCGCCCGGACGGGCTGCCGGCCGCGCCCGAGTTCCTCAAGATCGCCTACGAGACCCCGGCGGGCGAGCAGAGCCTGCTCGAGGAGACCGAGGCGGGCGGCTATTTCGTGCTCCGGGTCGACGAGATCACGGCGCCGCGGGTCAGGCCGGTGGACGAGGTGGGGCCGCAGCTGGTCGCGGCCTGGCAGGCCGAGCAGCGCCACGATCTGGCGCGCCAGCACGCCGAGGACCTGCTCAAGCGGCTGCAGGACGCGGCGACGCTCGATACCGTGGCGGCCGCCGAGAAGCTCGAGGTGTTGCCGATCAAGCCGGTCAAACGGGACGCGCCGGGCAGCGACCAGGGCATCAACCGGGGTGTCGTGCGCGCCCTGTTCGCGACCCAGCCGGGGGAAGTCGCGGACGACGTGATCGAGGTGGCGGACGGCTTTGCCGTGGTCGCCACGGACGAGGTGATCGCCGCCGATCCGGGTACCGACCCCGAGGGCGTCAAGAAGCTGCGGGCCGAGCTCGAGACGGGCCTGCGCAACGATCTGATCGCGCAGTTCGAGGCCGAGCTGCGCCGTAACTATCGGGTCGAGATCGACGGCGCCGCGATCAACCGCGTGATCGGCGCCGACGGCCAGGAGCCGGCCGGGCCGGCGCCGCGCATGCCGAACCCGGCCGCGTTCTGAACCGCGGTGCCGCCCCGCCCCGATCCGGCCGAGTTCGCCGCCCGCTACGACGACGGGCAGCCGCAGGTGGTCTGGACCTCTCTGGTCGCCGACCTCGAGACGCCGGTCTCGGCGATGCTGAAATTGGCCGAGGGCCGGCCGTACAGCTTCCTGTTCGAATCGGTCGAAGGGGGTGCGGTGCGCGGGCGCTACTCGGCGATCGGCCTCAAGCCCGATCTGATCTGGCGCTGCTTCGGCGAGCGGGCCGAGATCAACCGCGCCGCCCGCCACGACCTCTCCGCCTTCGAGCCCTTGCCCGGCGGCGCGCTCGCCGGGCTGCGCCGGCTGATCGGCGAGGCGCGGATCGCGCTGCCGGCCGAGCTGCCGCCGATGGCGGCCGGACTGTTCGGCTACATGGGCTACGACATGGTCCGGCTGATGGAGCGGCTGCCGGCGGCCAATCCCGACCGCCTCGGGATCCCGGATGCGGTCTTCGTGCGGCCGACCGTGATGGCGATCTTCGACAACATCGAGGACCGGGTGGTGATCGTGACCCCGGTCTGGCCGGCGCCCGAGGTCGGCGCCCGCGCGGCCTACGATCTCGCCCGCGAGCGGCTGGCCGACGTGGTCGCCGACTTCGATCGCGGGCTGCCCCATCGCGGCGACTGGCGCGGCGCCAGCGCGCTGCCGGAGCCGACCTCCAACGTCACCCGGGCGCGCTATCACGAGATGGTCGAGCAGGCCAAGGAGTACATTCGCGCGGGCGACATCTTTCAGGTGGTGCCCTCGCAGCGCTTCAGCCTGCCCTTCGATCTGCCGCCGTTCGCGCTCTATCGGGCGCTGCGCCGGCTCAATCCCTCGCCGTTCCTGTTCTTTCTCGATTTCGCCGACTTTGCCCTGGTCGGCTCGAGCCCCGAGATCCTGGTCCGGCTGCGCGACGATACCGTGGTCATCCGCCCGCTCGCCGGCACCCGCAGGCGGGGGGCGACCCGCAGCGAGGACGCAGCGCTTGCCGCCGAAATGCTGTCCGATCCGAAGGAGCTGGCCGAGCATCTGATGCTGCTCGACCTCGGGCGCAACGACGTCGGCCGGGTCGCCGAGATCGGCAGCGTCCACGTCACCGAGAAGATGGTGGTCGAGTACTACAGCCACGTCATGCATATCGTGTCCCACGTCGAGGGCCGGATCCGGCCGGACAAGGATGCGCTGGACGCGCTGATCGGCGGCTTTCCCGCCGGCACGGTGAGCGGCGCGCCCAAGGTGCGGGCGATGGAGATCATCGACGAGCTGGAGCCCGAGCGGCGCAATTTCTACGCCGGTGCGGTCGGCTATTTCAGCGCCGACGGCAATATGGACACCTGCATCGCGCTGCGCACGGCGCTGGTCAAGGACGGCCGCATGTTCGTCCAGGCGGGCGGCGGCGTGGTCGCCGACAGCGACCCCGAGGCCGAGTATCAGGAGAGCTGCAACAAGGCGCGCGCCCTGATCCGCGCCGCCGAGGAGGCGGTCAGCTTCGCGCGCTCCAGCCAGTAGCGCCGGCCCCGCGCCGGCGCCGCTACTGGATCATGTTGTGGGCGGAGACGTAGCGGCCGCAGGCGTCGGCCGCGGTCAAGAGACCATGCGCGCAGCTCTCGCGCGCCACCACCGTGCTGATCGGCACGAGGGCAAAGCCGCGCTCCTCGAGGGTCGGCAGCCAGCCGCGCAGGGCCTCGATGGTGAGATCGTGGGGGTGTCCGATCGCGACCGCGACCCCGCGCCGGCGCGCGATCCGCTCGGTGGCGGCGAGCTGGCGGCGGATCGCGTTGAGATCGGCCTCGTTGTCGAGGAACACGTCGCGCTCGGTATGCGGCACGCCCAGACGCTGGGCTTCGGCCGCGGCGACCGACTTGGAGGTGGTGCGCGAATCGACGAACAGCAGCCCGCGCGCCTTCAGCTCGGTCATGATCTCGTCCATCTTGGACCGGTCGGCGGTCAGCAGCGAGCCCATGTGGTTGTTGACGCCGACGAAGCCGTCGAAGCTGCGCAGCTGGGTCCGAAAGCGCGACAGCAATTCGCTGGGCGAGAGCGAGCTCAGCAACGCATCAGGCCCGGGCCAGTCGACCCCGATCGGCTCCATCGGCACGTGCAGTATGAGCTCGTGGCCGGCCGCCCGCGCGGCCCTCGTCTGCGGTTCGAGGGCGCCGGCATAGGGCAGGAAGGCAAGCGTCAGCGGCCCTTTCAGCGCGCTGACCTCGGCGGTGTTGTGCCGGTTCAGCCCGAGATCGTCGATCATGATCGCGATCTCCGGCCGATCGTCGATCAGCGGCGGTGCGACCGCGTTGACCAGCCAGGTGGGCGTGCGCTCGAGGCGCTGGTCGGGCGCCGGCTGGGGCAACAGCTGGACCACGGTCGAGTGGGCGGTCGCGGCCCGCAGCGCGGTCGCGGTCGCGGTCGCCGCGCCCGGGCCGGTGTGATCCTCGGCGTCGAGTTCGTGGTCGACCACGCGGACCGGGCCCGGCGTAGCGTCGGGCACCCCAATCGCCGGCATGGTCCTCGCGATCTGGGCGAGCCTGGCGCCCGCGATTTCGGCAGGCCCGGGCTCCAAGACGCCTTCCACCGTACCCTTGGCGGACACCGCCTTGCTCGCCTCGGTCACCAGCACGAGCCCGTCCCGGATCGCCTCGTCGCGGCCTTCGAGGTTCTGGTCGGAGATCTGCAGGCTGCGCTCCCAGGCCCCGTGTTGCTCGATGCCGGCGTCGGGCGGCGGTGGCCACAGCAGCCACAGGCCGACGGCCAGCCCGATCAGGCCGAACGCGCCTTGCGCCGCATTGAAGCGGTGCTCGATCAAAGTCCGGCGCAGCCTGCTCGACCAGCTCTTCCGCCGGCGGCTACGTCGACGCCGCGTGATCATGCGAGGAGCGCTTCCTTTCCAGGGCGGCCGACTTGGCGTCCGCCGGCATCATAGCAGACAACGTCACGAGCGGCACTAGCCCTATTCAGAACGACACCGGCATTCAATGGCTAATATCGGCCGGCGACCGCCGACCGGATCACCGGCCGCCGCAGCAGCCGGCCCCAGATGATAACCTGAATGCAGCGGTAAGGTTGCCTGGAAATTCACCAGTACGTATCTAGGTGCAACTTCAGGGCACCGCCGGCACCACTGTCGGCAGCCCGGCCGGCGCGCCGGCATCGGCGGTCCGGACCAGCCCCCGAGCGGCGCTTTCTCCTTGACGCCGCCGACCCGGGCGGGCTTTGCTGGCCGGCGCGCACTCCCGCGCTCGAATGCCCGACCGATGACCCTGCTGCTGCTCGATAACTACGATAGCTTCACCTACAACTTGTACCATTACTTGGGCGAGTTGGGTGCCAAGGTCACCGTGCGACGCAATGACACGCTGAGCGCGGCGGAGGCGCTGGCCCTGCGGCCGGCGGCGATCGTGATCTCGCCCGGGCCGTGCGATCCCGACCGGGCGGGCATCTCGCTCGCTCTGGTGCGGGCGGCGGCCGAGTTCTGCCCGATCCTCGGCGTCTGCCTCGGCCATCAGGCGATCGCGCAGGCGTTCGGCGGCAAGATCGTGCGCGCGCCGCAGATCATGCACGGCAAGCTCAGCGCGATCGAGCACACGGGCCTCGGCCTGTTCGCGGGCCTGCCCTCGCCCTTCCGGGCGACCCGCTATCACTCCCTGGTCGCCGAGCCCGCGAGCCTGCCCGCCTGCCTGGAGGTCACCGCGCGCACCGCCGAGGGCGTGATCATGGGGGTCGCGCACCGGACGCTGCCGATCTACGGCGTCCAGTTCCATCCGGAGAGCATCGAGACCGAGCACGGCCACCGGCTGCTGCGCAATTTCCTGGCCACGGCGGCGACCGCGGCGGCGGCCTGAGCATGGCTCCCGCCCCGGACCCTCTGAGCGCGGCTCCGGACCGGATGAAGGCGCTGCTGGCGCTGGTCGCCGGCGGCAGCTCGCTGAGCCTCGATCAGGCGCGCCAGGCGTTCGAGATCATGATGGCGGGCGATGCGACGCCCGCCCAGGTCGGCGGCTTCCTGATGGCGCTCAGGGTGCGCGGCGAGACCGTCGACGAGCTGACCGGCGGCGCGCAGGCGCTGCGCGAGCGCATGGTCAAGGTCCGGGCGCCGGACGGCGCGCTCGACACCTGCGGCACCGGCGGCGACGCGTCCGGGACCTTCAACGTGTCGACCGCGGCGGCGCTGGTGGTGGCGGCCTGCGGCGTGCCGGTCGCCAAGCACGGCAACCGCGCGCTCTCGTCCAAGGCGGGCTCGGCCGACATCCTGGCGGCGCTCGGCGTCGACATCGAGGCGGAGCCCGCGCGCATCGAGCGCTCGATCCGCGAGGCCGGGATCGGCTTCATGATGGCGCCCCGCCATCACGGCGCGATGCGCCACGTCGCGGGCGCCAGGGTCGAGCTCGGCACGCGCACGATCTTCAACCTGCTCGGGCCGCTCGCCAATCCGGCGGGCGCGCGGCGGCAGCTGCTCGGCGTGTTCTCCGGCGACTGGGTCGAGCCGCTCGCCCGGGTGCTGGGCCAGCTCGGCGCCGAGCGCGCCTGGGTCGTGCATGGCTCCGACGGCCTCGACGAATTGACCACCACCGGCCCGTCGCGGGTCGCCGAGCTCGACCTCGGCCAGGTCCGGGTTTTCGAGGTCACCCCCGAGCAGGCGGGCCTGCCCCGGGCGCGGCTCGAAGACCTGCGCGGCGCCGATGCCGAGACCAATGCGGACGCGCTGCGAGCGCTGCTCGACGGCGTGCGCGGGCCCTATCGCGACATCGTGCTGCTGAACAGCGCCGGCGCGCTTGTGGTCGCCGGGCGGGCGGAGGACCTGGCGGGCGGCGTCGGCCTCGCGGTCGAGGCGATCGACGGCGGCGCCGCCAAGGCGGTGCTGGCGAGACTGGTCGCGATCTCGAGCGAGGCGCCGCCCGGTGGCTGACGTGCTGGCCGAGATCTGTGCAAGGCGGCGACGGGCGGTCGCGCGCCAGAAGGCGCTGGTGCCGCTCGCCGAGCTCGAGCGCCGGCTCGCCCTGCGGCCGCCGCGCGGCTTCGTCGCCGCGCTCGAGGCCAAAGTCGCCAACCGGCCAGTTCGGGCTGATCGCCGAGATCAAGAAGGCCTCGCCCAGCCGCGGCCTGATCCGGCCGGACTTCGATCCGCCGGCGCTGGCAAAGGCCTATGCCGCAGGCGGTGCCGCCTGCCTCTCGGTTCTGACCGAGACCGAGCATTTCCAGGGCGAGGGCCGCGATCTCGAGGCGGCGCGGGCCGCGGTGGAGCTGCCCTGCCTGCGCAAGGACTTCATCCTCGAGCCCTATCAGGTGGTCGAGACGCGGGCGCTCGGCGCCGATTGCATGCTCCTGATCATGGCCGCGCTCGAGGACGCTGAGGCGCGGGAATTATCGCGCCTGGCCAATGAGTTGGAAATGGACGTTCTGGTCGAGGTGCATGATGCCGGCGAGCTCGATCGAGCGCTCCGGCTCGAGTGCCGGCTGATCGGCGTCAACAACCGCGACCTCAAGACCCTGAAGGTCGATCTCGGGGTCGCCCAGAGCAGCTGGCGCCGCGGGTGCCTGCGGACCGCCTGGTGGTCGCCGAGAGCGGCCTTGCCAGCCATCGCGACCTCGAGCGCATGGCGGCGGCCGGCGTCCGCTGCTTCCTGGTCGGCGAAGCCCTGATGCGCGAGGCCGACGTCCGGCGCGCGACCGCGGCGCTCCTGGGCCTCACGGTCGCGGCATGAGCGAGCTCAGCCATTTCGATGCCGCGGGCAACGCGGTCATGGTCGACGTGACGGCCAAGCCCGCGACCGAGCGGATCGCGATCGCCTCGGCGCGGGTGCTGATGCAAAAGGCGACGCTCGAGCTGATCGCGGAGCGCGGGGTCGAGAAGGGCGACGTTCTCGCGGTGGCGCAGCTCGCCGGCATCATGGGCGCCAAGCGGACCCCGGACCTGATCCCGCTCTGCCATCCGCTGGCGCTCTCGTCGGTCACGGTCGAGCTCGTCTGCCGGGACCGGCCGCCCTCGGTCGAGATCACCGCGACCTGCCGGGTGCGCGGTCCGACCGGGGTCGAGATGGAGGCGCTGTGCGCGGCGAGCACGGCGGCGCTGACGGTCTACGACATGTGCAAGGCGGTCGATCGCGGCATGCGCATCAGCGACATCCGGCTGCGCCACAAGGCGGGCGGCCGGTCCGGAACGTACACGGCCGAGTGATGCTCGCGGTCGAGGAGGCGCTCGCGCGCATCACCGCGGCTTTCCGGGCGCAGCCTGCGGAGTGGGTGCATCTGGCGGCCGCCCATGGCCGGGTCCTGGCAGAAGATCTGGTGGCGCCGCGCGATCAGCCGCCGGGCGCGGTCTCGGCGATGGATGGCTACGCGGTCCGGGCGGCGGATCTGGCCGGCGGCGGCGCCCTGCTGCGCCTGATCGGCAGCGCGCCGGCGGGCGGCCGGTTCGAGGGCGAGGTCGGGCCGGGCGAGACCGTTCGCATCTTCACCGGCGGCCTGCTGCCGGCGGGCGCCGATGCGGTGGCCCTGCAGGAAAATGCCCGCGCCGAGAACGATCGGGTCCGGCTCGCGGGCCGGGTCGAGCCCGGGACCTATGTGCGGCCGGCCGGCCTCGACTTCCGCGCGGGCGAGCTGGCGCTGCCGGCGGGTCGGCGGCTCGGCGCGCGCGATCTGGGCTTCGCGGCCGCCCTCAACCGGGTCTGGCTGCCGGTCCGCCGCCAGCCGCGGATCGCCCTGCTGGCGACCGGCGACGAGCTGGTCATGCCCGGTCAGGAGCTGGCCCCGACCCAGATCGTGAGCTCGAACACAACCGCCCTCGCCGCCATGGTGACCGCCTGGGGCGGGCTCGCCTCGGATCTCGGGATCGCCCGCGACGAGCCCGCAGAGCTCGCCCGGGTCGCCGACCAGCTGACCGGCGTCGACCTGCTGGTGACCTTGGGCGGCGCTTCGGTCGGCGAGCGCGATCTGGTGCAGAGCGTGCTCGGCGGGCGCGGCCTCGAGCTCGACTTCTGGCAGATCGCCATGCGGCCCGGCAAACCCTTGATGTTCGGCAGCATCCGTGGCGTGCCGCTGCTCGGCCTGCCCGGCAATCCGGTCTCGGCCGGGGTCTGCGCGGTGTTGTTCGTGCGCGCGGCGATCTGCGTGCTGCTCGGGCTCGATCCGGCGCCGCCCGAGATCCCGGCCGTGCTGGGCCGTGCCCTCGACGCGAACGACCGCCGCGAGGACTATCTGCGCGCGCGCGCCGAGTGGGGCGCCGACGGGCGGCTGCTGGCGGTTCCGGCCGAGATCCAGGACAGCTCCATGCTCGCGACCTTCGCGCGCGCCGACTGCCTGATCAAGCGGGCGCCGCTGGCGCCGGCGATGGCGGTCGGCACGCCGGTCCGGATCCTGCCCTTGGCGGGCGGCCCGATCGGGGTCTGAGCCCGGCATCGGGAGCACACCACTGTGACCCGGATGCAACCACGGCCGGGCACAAATCCTGGGGGCCACTTGGAATGCGAAATTCGATCCGGTAGATTGCGGCAGCCGCGATGATGCGTTGACGATCGATGAGAACTTATGTAGAACATAGGCCGCCGCGCGGTATCAGAGGGGGAGGAAAGGTGCTCACTCAGCGCCAGCACCAGTTGCTCCAGTTCATCCAGAGTTATCTGGGCAACCATGGCGTGCCGCCCTCGTTCGAAGAGATGCGCGACGCGCTCAAGCTGAAGTCGAAGTCGGGCATCCACCGCCTGATCACGGGGCTCGAGGAGCGCGGCTACATCCGGCGCCTGCAGTACCGCGCGCGCGCTCTCGAGGTCATCCGCCTGCCGGCCAACTGGCGGGGCGATGCGGGCGCGCCGGACGCTGGTGCCACCAACGTGGTCCAGGGCCATTTCGGCGCCCGGCCGGATCTTGCGGCCGAGGACGGCGGGACGCTCAGCCTGCCGCTCTACGGGCGGATCGCCGCCGGCACGCCGATCGAGGCGTTGCGCGACCACACCACCCAGGTGGCGGTGCCGCCGCATCTGCTCGGCAGCAGCGGCGACCACTACGCCCTCGAGGTGGTGGGCGATTCGATGATCGATGCCGGCATCCAGGACGGCGACATCGTGATCATCGAGCGCCGCGACGCCGCCGACAACGGCGACATCGTGGTCGCGATGATCGACGAGACCGAGGTCACGCTCAAGCGCATGCGCCGCAAGGGTGCCACGATCGCCCTCGAGGCCGCCAATCCGCAGTACGAGACCAGGATCTTCGGGCCCAACCGGGTCAAGGTGCAGGGCCGCCTGGTCGGCCTGATGCGCCGCTACTAGCGGGCCCCAAGGATCAGCCGAGCCCTGCCAGCACCTCGCCGACCCGATCGGTGAAGACCGCCGCGGCGCCCGCGTCGAGGAGGCTTCGCGCGCGCTCGGGATCGTTGACGGTATAGAGCAGCAGCGGCACCTTCGAAGCGACCACGGCCGCCCGCTGCCGGGCACCGAGCCGGCGGGCGTTCAGATGCAGGGTGCGGCAGCCATAGCGGGCGAGCTCGGCGCGCCAGCGGAGCGGCAGGCCGCCTGCGAGATAGCCGCGCGGCAGCTCCGGCGCCAGATCGCGCGCGACCGCCAGGCAGTCGTGCTCGAAGCTCGAGATCAGCGGCGCCGGCAACGCGCCCGGCCAGTGCCGGCGCAGCGCCAGGACCGTGGCCCGGGCGGTTGCCGCCGCGCACCCCGGGCAGGGCTTGATCTCGACGTTGATGCCGAGCCCGAGCTCGGCGCAAAGGGTCAGCGCCGCCTCGAGGGTCGGCACCGGCTCACCCCTGAAGGCCGGCGCGAACCAGCCCCCGGCATCGAGTTGGCGCAACTGCGCGAACGTCGTCAGCGCGACCTCGCCGCGCCCGCTGGTGGTCCGCTCGAGACGCTCGTCGTGCATCAGCACCGCCACGCCGTCGCCCGTCAGCTTGACGTCGAACTCGACCCAGCTGGCGCCAAGATCCTTGGCTTTTCGGATACTTGCGAGCGTATTCTCAGGCGCTGACGCAGCAGCGCCACGATGCCCGATCACCCGCGGCAAGGCTAGCGGCGCGCCATGGCGGCCCCCGACCTCGATCAAAGGCCAAAGGGGCGTCGATCGTGCCCCACCTGCGATCGCTGCTCGCCCGGCCGCACGCGTCAGGGTTCCTCGTGAGCGACGGGGTTTGCAAACACGAAGTATTTCGCTCCGAGGAAATTGAAGATCATGGCCACGCCGGCGCCGATGGCCAAAGGCACGGCAGGATAGGCTCGCAGAGCAGGATCGACGCCGAGACAGGCAGTGTAGACGCTCAAGTTGATGATCGCACCCGTGAGTTGAATGGCGATATAGCGCCCATACTCGGCGGTCTTGCGCCGGTTGGCTCGGGACGCAAAAGCCCAGCGCCGATTGAGATACCACGTGACCGTGACGGCGAGCGCGAAGGACAGGCCGCGGGCCCGATAGGGGTCCTGCCCCCAGCCGACCACCAGCGCGGTGAGGACGCTCGCATCGACGACAAAGCCAATCGCTCCGACACCGAGGAACCTGCGCAGCTGCGAAAACGGTCTGTCACTCACGCCCGACCTCGAATGCCCGCGCCCGGCGCCGGACGATAGGGTGGAGGTTGCTCGAAGGAAAGCGATATTCTACCGGACCGCGGCGCCGGCATGAGGGGCCGGGCCGGACTGCCGGCCGTGATCCCGGTGCCGGGTGCAGGCCGCATCAGGGCGGCGCTGCCGACCGCGGTTGGCCTGGGCCTGGCGGCGAAGCGGGGTGGTCAGCTCCGCGGATGGCACCGTCCGCAGGGGCCGGGAAAATCTCGCCCGCCCGTGCGCCCGGCCTCGGCTCTTGTGCTATGGTAGCGAACTCTGCGCCCACTTCGCGAGTCCTGGCCGCTCCGATGAGCCGTGCCTTCGTCAAGGAGAGCGATGCGGCCGGCGTCCTGCCGTTGCCGGATCGCCCGATCAGCAGCGCCCGCAATCTCGTGACCCGGCGCGGGCTGCGGCTGATCGAGCGGGCGCTCGCGCGGCATCGGGGCGAGCTTGCTGCCGCGACCGCCGCCGGCGACCGCGAGGCGGTCGGCCGGGCGGCGCGGGAGCTCCGCTATTGGGCGGCGCGGCTTGCCAGCGCCGAGGTCGCCGAACCGGGCGCAGACGGCGATCGCGTGGTCTTCGGGACCGCCGTCACCCTGCGCCGGGCCGACGAGCGAGTCCTGACCTTGCGGATCGTCGGCGAGGACGAGGCCGATCCAACGGCCGGCCGGATCGCCTGGACGACGCCGGTGGCGCGGGCGCTCCTGGGCAGCCGGCCGGGCGATCTTTGCACGTTGCCGACCGGCGAGGTCGAGGTCCTGGCCATCGATCCGACCGCCGAACCCCCTGAATAGCGCCGCCTCGGGCGGCCCCGATCGACCCTTCGCCGGCGCCCGCAAGGGCCTGAGCTTTGGCGCCCCGAGATCCGAGGACAGCCCGGGGTCGGAGGCCTTTTTTGGGTGGGATCGCTTTTTCGGGGATTAGCGGTTGCCGTTCAGACGTTGGTATCCGCGATAGGGTTGAAGACCGAGGTGAAGGACATGGCCATCGACGACCTGCCGCGGCCCTGGCTGCTGGCGGCACTGACCGGCCTGAGAGTGGCCGAACTGCTGGCTCCGAAGGAACCCGTGGCGACCGCGGTGCGGCGGCCGGGGCCCGTGTTGCGGCGGGAGCCGAGGCGCGGCCGCCTGGATGCTGATCTCGGCCGGGAGCGGCGCGTCGAGGTCATCGCGGGCCGCCTCAACTGAGCGGCAGCGCGGCGTCGGCGCCGACCGCATCGCCGATCCGGGCGTAGCCGTCGGCAGCCAGCAGGCGGTCGAGTTCGCTGAGGATGCGCTCGACCACCGTCCAGCCCTGGTAGACCAGGGCCGTGTAGAGCTGGAGCGCCGAGGCGCCGGCACGGATCTTGGCGTAGGCGTCGGCGCCGCTCGCGATGCCGCCGACCCCGATCAGGGGCAGGCGACCTCCCGTCAGACGAAAGAAGCGGCGGAGCTGCTCGGTCGAGCGCGCGAACAGCGGCGGGCCGCTGAGCCCGCCCGCCTGAGCGCGGTCGGGCTCGCTCAGGCTCTGGGGTCGGCTCACGGTCGTGTTGCTGATGATCAGGCCGTCGATCCCGCGCGCGAGCGCGACCTTTGCGATCGCCGCCTCGTCGTCGGCCGCAAGGTCGGGCGCGATCTTGAGCAGCAGCGGCTTGCGCCCGCCGCCGGCGGCGAGGGGGCCGCGGGTCTCGAGCAGCGCGCCGAGCAGGGCGTCGAGGCGGTCTTGGCGCTGCAGATCGCGAAGGCCCGGCGTGTTCGGCGAGGACACGTTGACGGTCACGTAGTCGACCAGGGGGTAGAGCGCCCGCAGGCAGCCGACGTAGTCCACGATCGGCTCGGCACTGTCGCGGTTGGCGCCGATGTTGGCGCCGAGCGGCCCGGGTAACGGACCCAGCTTCCGCAGCCGGGCACCGACCTCGCCCAGGCCATCGTTGTCGAAGCCCATGCGGTTGATCAGCGCCCGCTGGCGCCGCAGCCGGAACAGTCGCGGCCTCGGATTGCCCGCCTGCGGCCGCGGCGTCACCGTGCCGATCTCGACGAAGCTGAAGCCGAGGCCGAACAGGCCCGCGGCCGCCTCGGCGCTCTTGTCGAGGCCGGCCGCGAGCCCGAGCGGGTGCGTCAGATCGAAGCCGCAGAAGGACGTCCTCAGGCGCGGCGAGGATGGAGGCGTGACGGTTGGACCCAGCCCGCGCCCGAGCGCCCACAGGGCCAGCCCGTGCGCGGTCTCGGGTGGCAGCAGATGCAGGGCACGCATCAGCATGGGCGCGCCCGCTCGCGCGAAGGGCTGAGCGTCTTCGACTTACCGCCGATTGCGGTCGTCATGACGGCACCCAAAGAGGCCTGCCCACCCGCCTGGCCGGTCGATCGCGATCGATGGTCCCTCGGGCTCTCTGTGTGACGCAAGGATGCGCACGGTCGCGTTCTCCGCGATCACGGTCAAGGACGTCGATCTTCGGCTGCGGATCGGCGCCGGTCAGGCCCGGACGATGCCTTCTCGACGCGGCGCGGCGACCGGTTGGGCGATCCTACTCGAGAAAAACCGGCGTGAGCTCGACTTCGAGGCCCTCCCGGGGAGGCGTCGGCAGATCGAGCGCAATGTGGAGCGCGGCGCCGGGGCGGAGCAGCGCGGTGCGCTCGTCCGGTGTCACCGAGAGATAGTAGTCGCCCGTCCGGTCCGCGGGGAAGATCGAGAACCGCCCGATCTCCGCCCCGCCGGGCAGGGTCACGACGACGCCGAAGGGGACCATTCCCGGATTTTCGATCCGGGTCACCCGGACGCGAATGAGGTCGTGTCGGGTTGGGACCCGATCGTGCGTCCGGGCAACCGGGGTCACGGCATCCGGCAGCTTGTCGCCGAGGTGGACCACGGGATCGGCCTCGCTGGCGGCCACGGGCATCCCCAACGCCGCCACCAGGAGGGCGACCGACATGAGCCGCGGCCCCAGGCGGCGGCGCATCACTGTCCTCTGATCGCCGCCGGCGTGGTCACGACCTCCAGCCCGCCGATCGCGATCCGAACCGGCTCGCGCACACCCGTCTCGAACGGGGTGGCAAGCAGGGAAATGGTGACCGGGTCAGTGAGCGACAGCATCCCGCCGGCGCGCAGGCGAGCCACGGTATCGGTAATGTCCAGATTGTAGTTCAGCGAATGCATGGCGTGGTGCGCTTCGGGATCGGTAAAGAACCCGAAGCTGCCGGCGAAGTGCGGATCGTCGACGGGGGTGCGCGCCGTCGCCTCGGGCTGGTTCACGAACACCACTACGAAGCTGTCGTTGCGGGCCGGGGGCGTGATGTCGAAGACGCGGAGCAGGATGCGCGCGGCGCCTTGGTCGGTCGCGGCCAGCGAATCGAGCATGGGCTCGGGCAGGCGCAGCGATCGCGTGACCGACTTGCCGGTCTCGAGCACGAGGTTGGTCGCGACCGGCGCCGCCGCGAGGACCCGATGCCGGATATTGCCGCCGCGTTCGAGGTCCTCGGCGAAGGCACGGCTGCGCTTGGCGAGGCGTGCGACCGGCACCGAATCGCCCATCGCGGTGGGCTCGAAATCGTAGTCCCAGTAAGGCATCAGCGCCGTCGCCCCGCAGGTGATCTCGACGGGCGAACCGTCCCCGTCCACGAACATGCCGGTCAGGTTGAACAGGCCCCAATCGCCGTCGGCGATGTTGGGATTGCCGCGATCGATGTTCCAGTGCGCCCAGAGGCAGTCGATGAAGTTGTGGTGGCACCAGAACACTGGGTCCAGCGGGGAAGTGAAGGTACCCATCGTGCCGCCGACGAAGCCGTGTATATTGTTGTGCGGCGTCGCCTCGAGCTCGCCGTAGCTGGGCGGGCCCGCGGGGCGCAGCGCCGTCGAGGCGTAGCTTGCGAACTCCTCGAAATTGGTCAGCGCGAGAATGCCCTCGATCACCGATTGGCCGACCCACAGGTCGCTCGCCAGCGAGGTCGGACCGGCCGAGCGCGGCGAGTAGTCGAGGTTGCCGGTCCAGAACGGCGCCGGGATCGCGCGATCTGCCTGCCAGTTCCAAAACGGAAGAGCGAAGTCCGTCACGCCGGTCAGCTCGCGGCAAATGCTCTCGAAATAGAATAGATAGGCGCGATGCCACGGCAGGAAATACCAGTTGCCATGGGGACAGAAATTCAAATGGATCTGGGCCTGGTTGTCCCAGTTGCGCGGGTCGGTCCCCGGCAGGGCTTGCATCGCCGCGACGGCGGCATCATAGGTCGCGATGTCGGTGGCGGCGCCGGGCGACGTCACGCTCTTGCGCACCGGGCGATTGGCCACGTCTTCCTGCCACGCCTCACAGCCGCCGGTGGCGGCGAGCGCGACGAAAGCCGAGAGCGAGGCGCCGCCCTTCAAGGCCGTACGGCGCGACAACTGTGAATACAACATCATATCCCCTCTCTATGCCCGGCCGACTGGTGCAGCCGCCGGGTCATCGTTCAGACGCCGTCGGTGGCGCCCCGCTTCAGAAGCAGGACGCGCGCGCGAAAAAGGCGCACGCGCCGACCGGCAGGGCGTCGCTGCCTTGCCGGCACCAGGGATCGGTTTTCGCAAGCGCTGGCCGGAAGGTGCCTGGCTCGAACCACACGTGCGTCGCCCAAAAGCGGCCGTGCTTCTGGTCTTCGTGAAATTCGCGCGTCTTCAGATCCGATTTGGTGACGGCATTGCAGCCCCCTGCATCGATTCGCTTGCCCGCGTTGATCGCTGACTTCTTCAGATCGTTGTCGGTCGCGCAGGTGAAGCCGCCATCACCCGGCGAGCGATGGTAGCCGGCTTCGTGGATGAACCACTTGAACGCGGGAATTGCCGGCATGCTGGTCGGAGCGGCCTGATCGTCCCGGGAAATGGTGAAGCTGTAGCCCATGCCGATGATCCGCCAGTCGTCTTGATCGTGACCATCCTTCTGGAAAAACAGCAATCCGGGATCATCCAACCTGCCGCTGGCGTCCGCGGCCGGCTTGGGCCAATTGCCCTGAACCATCGTGATGCCGAACCCTTTGAGCTCACCGTGGCCGGTGGCGAGCGCGCCCGAGGGGTGCGCGTCAAAGAAGCTCGGGTTCTTGGCCTTTTGGGCGCCGTTGAAATGGGGATACCTGGTCCTCACCGTGGTCGCGGCGATCCCCAGTGCCGAGTCGCTCGCCTCGACCCACATCTCGCCGCCACAGCTGGTCCGCACCCATTCCCGGGGCTTCGACGGCAGAGGCTGATTGTCCGGCAGCGGTGGACAGTCGGGATCGTCATCGCAGACGGCGAGATTGCAGATTTTGTCGGCCGCGCACGGTTGATCCATGCCTCCCACCGCGGCAAGGCGGCTCCGCTCTTCAGCGGCGCATGGCTGGCACAGCGTCAGGAGGAGCGCGAAGGTGGTCAAGAGCACCCTCGTGCGCTCAATGCCGCCGGGGCCCGCCGGTGCGCCGGCGCTCGAATGGACCGCATCGCGACCTCCGCGGCGCCGTGCCGGTGCCCAATGAATCCGTCTTTCAATGCCGTCCCCTTGCGGCTGGCGCCAGTCTGCAACCCAATCGGAGAACGCGACAGCTGGCAATTTAATTAAATTTATAGTATCATTCCCTGGTCGTCGTGTCTATCCGAAAACGCCATCATCCCGGGCGTGCGGATTCGCTGCGGCGGCCCGAATCCGTCACTCGACGATCAAGAGACTTACGGTTTATTCAGGCTTGCGCCATGTCAGAATGAGCTTTGAGAGGCTGAATCGCGGCTCAATGCATAGGATGAGGGCCGATCGCCTTTTGGCCCAGCGGGCGCGGGTATTCAACCATCGATAGATTTTTGCTTTACCGAATTCCCGCTCCGTGCGAGGATCGTCGCGGATGTGCGGCGTGGGCGGGACCGGACCGTTGCGATGACGACCGAGCGGCCATCGCTGGGGGTCGCCCGGCTGCGCACCGTCGCGTTCGCCGGCATCGACGTCAAGGACGTCGACGTCCAGGTCCAGATCAGCGCCGGCCTGCCGGCCTTCACCGTGGTGGGCCTGCCCGACAAGGCGGTCGCCGAATCGCGCGAGCGGGTGCGCGGCGCGCTCGGCGCCATGGGGCTCGGCCTGCCGCCCAAGCGGATCACGGTCAACCTGGCGCCGGCCGACCTCGCCAAGGAGGGCAGCCACTTCGATCTGCCGATCGCGCTGGGTCTGCTGGTCAGCCTCGGCGCCCTGCCCTCGGACGCGATCCAGGGCTATCTGGCGCTGGGCGAGCTCGCGCTGGATGGCGGCATCCTGCCGGTCAGCGGCGTCCTGCCGGCCGCGGTCGCGGCGGCCTCGCGCGAGCTCGGCCTGATCTGCCCCGGCGCCTGCGGCGGCGAGGCCGCCTGGCTCGGCAACGACATCGAGATCCTGGCCTGCGGCTCGTTGCTGAGCCTGATCAACCACTTCAACGGCACCCAGGTGCTCTCGCCGCCCAGTCCGAGGATCGTCGACCAGGAGGCGCGCTACCCCGAGCTCACCGACATCAAGGGTCAGGAAACCGCCAAGCGGGCGCTCGAGATCGCCGCCGCCGGCGGTCACAATCTTCTCCTGATCGGCCCGCCCGGCGCCGGCAAATCGATGCTGGCAGCGCGCCTTCCGGGCCTGCTGCCGCCGCTCGATCCGGCCGAGATCCTGGAAGTGAGCCTGGTCGCTTCGGTCGCCGGGCTGCTCCACGACGGCCGCCTGACCGAGCGCCGGCCGTTCCGCAACCCGCACCATGCGACCTCGGTCGCGGCGATGGTGGGCGGCGGCCAGTACGCCCGCCCGGGCGAGGTTTCGCTCGCCCACAAGGGCGTGCTGTTCCTGGACGAACTGCCGGAATTCGGCCGCGCCGTGCTCGAATTGCTGCGCGCCCCGCTCGAGCTCGGCAAGATCACGGTCGCGCGCGCCAACCACCACGTGACCTACCCCGCCCGCTTCCAGATGGTCGCGGCGATGAACCCCTGCCGCTGCGGTTTTCTCGACAATCCCGCGCTTGCCTGCGCGCGGGCGCCGCGCTGCGCGCGCGACTACCAGGCCAGGATCTCGGGCCCCTTGTTCGACCGCATCGACCTGCACGTCGAGGTGCCGGCGCTCGCGCCCGTCGAGATGAGCCTGCCCAGCCCCGGCGAAGCACGTGCCACGGTGGCCGCCCGGGTCGCGCGCGTGCGCGAGCTCCAGGCGGATCGTTTTGCCCAACTGCACGAGCCGGGGCTGCGCACCAACGCCGAGGCCGAGGGCGAGCTGCTCGACAAGATCGCAACCCCGGACGCCCCGGGCCGCGAGCTTTTGCTGCGCGCGACCGAGCGCATGCACCTGACCGCGCGCGGCTATCACCGCGTGCTCCGGGTCGCGCGCACGATCGCCGACCTCGACGGCATGGTCCACGTCACCCGCGGCCACATCGCCGAGGCCCTCTCCTTCCGCCGCGTCCAGCCCGACCGCCGGTGACGGCCGGGGCATGCGCTGGCAGCGTCCCCGCTGCCATGCTAAGGAAGTGTGGTGGCCGCAAGGAGCCTCGGTATGGCGGTTCAAGTCAAGGCAAGGTCGAGCGACCTCTACGAGCAGGACCTCTACGCCTGGTCCGAGGCGCAGGCTGATCTGCTGCGCCGGCGTCGCTTCTCCGAGCTCGACCTGGAGCACGTCGTCGAGGAGATCGAGGACGTGGGCGGAAGCCTGTACCGCGAGGTCCGCTCGCGGGTCAGAACGATCATCGAGCACCTCTTGAAGCTGGAGCACTCGGCGGCCACCGAGCCGCGCGCCGGCTGGGAGCGAACGCTCCGCACCCAGCGCGCCGACCTCGCCGAGGACCTGACGCCTTCCCTCCGCCCGCGCATCGAACGCGGCTTTGCCCGCTTCTACGAAGCGGCGCGGATCGAAGCCGCGGCGGCGCTGCGCGCCCACGGCGAACCCGCGGCCGCCGACGCCCTGCCGCTGGCCTCCCCGTACACGCTCGACCAGACCATCGGAAACTGGCTGCCGAACCAAGCCCGTGGGCCACAATCAGGCTCAAAGGTTCCTGACACCTTTTTTGTTTTTCTCTGACACCTTTTTTGTTTTTCTGACACTTTTCTTTGATGCCTTTTTCTTTGGCCTGGCTACCGATGGGCTTCGCGGCTCAACAGGTGGCGCGCGTGGGGTCGGGGGACGGGCGTCGGGGGAGCTCCGGGGCGCGTTCGGCCGCCGCGCGGGACTGGTCCGGCGTCGATGGCTCCGGCGGGTTGGCGGCGAGACAGGCCTCGATCTCGTCGAGGGTCCCGCCGATTGCGCTGTGCTGCTGCCGCAGCCGGGCGATCAGGCCGCACAGGCGGTCCACCCTGTCCTCGTCCATCGACCCTGTCCTTCGCGAACTCGGGGAAGCCGCATCGGAGGATGGGCCCGGCACCTTAACGACGCCCTAGCAGCCCGTTGCGCAGTCTCCTAGCCCCGCCCCGGATCGGCAGCGCTCAGCGTCGGTGGGTCTGCAGCCAGGCCACGACCAGGGCCGCGTTCTGGTCGGGTGGGAAGACCGGATAGAAGACGTGCTCGATCGTGCCTTGGGTGGCGATCAGGGTCAGGCGGCGGATCAGGACCGTGCCTTCGACCTCGAAGGTCGGCAGCTTAAGCGCGCGGGCGAAGGCGAGACGGGCGTCGCTGAGCAGCAAAAAGGGCAGCTTGAGGCGGGTTGCGATCTCGGCCTGGACGGCGGGCGGCTGGGTGCTGAGGCCGAACAGCGCGGCGCCCAGCGCAGAGATCTCCTGCTGGTGGGCGCGAAAGGCCAGCGACTGCGGGGTGCAGCCGCGGGCGCCCGGGATCTGGTCCCAGCCCGCGGGGCTCGGGCGCCATGTCCGGGCGGCCGGCGCGCGGGAAGCAGTAGAGCACGAGGCGGCCGGGCTCGGCCGCGAGATCGATCGCCCGGCCGGCGGTCGAGGGCAGCGCGATCGGCGGCAGCGCGCGCCCGGGCAAATGATCGCAGGCGCCATCGGCCGGCGGCCGCGGCAGGTCCGTCGGCAATCGCTGCAGATTATCTTTTGGCGCCATCTCCTGCCTCCTTGGGCGGCCCTTGCGTGCGGGGCGGGGCAGCTACGCACAAATGACCGCGCACGCGCAAGAATCGGGTGGGTTCGGGCTTTGTCCGCGCCTAGCTTTCGGGGACAGGACAAGAGGAGACCTTCGATGTCGACCGATCTGCGCCTCGTGGTCCCGGGCGGCCCGGAACTTCGGCGGCGGCGCAGCCTCACCCGGCAGCTCGCGCAGCGGGCGGACCGGGCGATCACGACCCTGCTGCGCTGGCAGGAGCTCGCGCGGCAGCGCCGGGCGCTCCGGCGCCTCGACGATCACATGCTCAAGGACATCGGTCTGTCGCGCGCCGACGCCTGGCGCGAGGCCGAGCGGTCATTTTGGGACGAGGGGAGCCTGTCATGGACAATCTGGCGGTGAGCGGGGAAAATCTGGCGGTGAGCGGGGCGGATCTGGCGGTGAACGGAGCCTTGGCGGGGGTCGAGGCGGCGCAGGACTATCGGCGCATCGAGCGCGCGATCCGCTACCTCGACGCCCATGTCGTCGACCAGCCGAGGCTCGAGGACGTAGCCGGCGAGATCGGGCTCAGCCCCTTCCATGCCCAGCGCCTGTTCACCCGCTGGGCAGGCATCAGCCCCAAGCGCTTTTTGGGCCTGCTCACGGTCGGCCACGCCAAGGCGGCGCTGCAGGCGGGCGAGAGCGTGCTGGGCGCGACCTATGAGGTGGGCCTCTCGGGACCGTCGCGGCTGCACGACCTGTTCGTCAGCTACGAGGCCATGACGCCCGGCGAGTACAAGCAGCAGGGTGCGGGCCTGATCATCCGCTACGGCCTCCATCCGACGCCGTTCGGCGACGCGCTGCTGCTCTTGACCGAGCGCGGCATCGCGGGCCTGAGCTTCGTCGACCGCGACCCGCAGGCCGCGATCGAGGACGCCCGCGCGGCCTGGCCGCTGAGCCGCCTGATCGAGGACCGGCCGGCGACCAGGGCCGTGATCGAGCGCCTGTTCGAGGCCGCCGACGGCGAGGCCGCCTGCCTCCTGCTGCGCGGTACCAATTTCCAGGTCAAGGTCTGGTCGGCGCTGCTGCGGGTGCCGCCCGGCCGGGTCGTCTCCTACCTCGACCTCGCGAGCGCCATCGGCGAGCCGCGGGCGGTGCGGGCGGTCGGCAACGCGCTGGCCCGCAACCCGCTCGGCTATCTCGTCCCCTGCCACCGGGTGATCCGGGCGACCGGCGCGCTCGGCGACTATCGCTGGGGCCAGGTTCGCCGCCGCGCGCTGCTCGCCTGGGAGGCCGCCCACACCGAGGCGGCGACCGCCTGAGCGCATCCACCCTGCCGACGACGCTCTCAGGGCCCGGCAGGCGATCCCTGCCGGGCCCTCGCGTGGCCGCCGGCCGCTATTGCACCGTCTCGCCGTGCAGCTGCAGATCGAGGCTGTCGCGCTCGACCTCGGCCGCCACCCTGAGGCCGATCGTGGCGTCGATCGCCTTCAGCAGGACGAACGAGATCAGGCCGCTCCAGATCACGGTCGTGAGCACGGCGTAGAGCTGGGTCAGGACCTGGCCGGGATTGCCCTCGAGCAGGCCGGGGGTGCCGCCGATCGCCTCGACCGCGAACACGCCGGTCAAGAGGGCGCCAACGATGCCGCCGACCCCGTGGATGCCGAAGGCGTCGAGCGCGTCGTCGTAGCCGAGCGCGCGCTTGAGGCTGGTCGAGGCCCAAAAGCAGATGACGCCGGCCGCGATGCCGATGATGAGCGCCCCGATCGGGCCGACGAAGCCCGAGGCCGGCGTGATCGCGACCAGGCCCGCGACCGCCCCCGACAGGATGCCGAGCACGCTGGGCTTGCCGTGACTGGGCCACTCGGCGAACATCCAGGCCAGGGCCGCGGCCGCGGTCGCGATCTGGGTCACCGCCATGGCCATGCCGGCGCGGCCGTCGGCGGCGACCGCGGAGCCGGCGTTGAAGCCGAACCAGCCGACCCAGAGCAGGGACGCGCCGATCGTGGTCAGGGTCAGATTGTGCGGCGCCATGTTCTCGTGGCCGTAGCCGATCCGTTTGCCGAGCACGAGGGCGGCGACGAGGCCGGCGACGCCGGAGTTGATGTGGACGACCGTGCCGCCGGCGAAATCGAGGGCGCCCAGGCCCCCGACCCAGCCGCCCTTGCCCCAGACCCAGTGCGCGATCGGCGCGTAGACGAAGATCCCCCATAGCCCCATGAACCAGAGCAGCGCGGAGAACTTCATGCGGTCGGCAAAGGCGCCGGTGATCAGCGCCGGCGTAATGATCGCAAACGTCATCTGGAAGGTCATGAACACGCTCTCGGGGATCGTGCCGCTCAGCGTGTCCTTGTCCATGCCCCGCAGCAGCAGCCGCGACAGATCGCCCAGATACGCGCCTTCGCCGGCGAAGGCGAGGCTGTAGCCGACCACGGTCCAGACGACGGTCGTGAGGCAGCAGGTCGCGAACGCCTGCATGCACATCGTGAGCACGTTCTTCTGGCGCACCATGCCGCCGTAGAACATCGCGACGCCCGGCACCGTCATCATCAGCACCAGCGCGGTTGACGCGAGCATCCAGGCGGTGTCGCCGGAATTCAAGACCGGCTGGTCCTGCGCGAGCGCGCCCGAGGTCGCCGCCAGCAGCGTCGCGAGGCCGGCTGCCAGGCCCAGACCCAGCCCCCGGACGGTGCGCGGCAAGCGTCCGGTCCGGCCCGCCATCGGTCCTACGAACATCATCACCTCTCCCCTAGTTGGCAGCCACGCCGGCAGGTCTGGCGATCGCGATACCCACTCTCATCCTCGCCTCTTGGCTTGTTCCCGGCCGGACTCGACGGCCATCGAGTCGCGTCCGCCCTTCAAGTTTCGTGCCAGCGATGCGACATCTCCCGAGGAAGCGCCGCCAGCGCGCCGGCTGCTCATTTCTTGAGCACCCGCCCGGACGCGGGCCCGAACTTTGAGCACATTCGGCTCAAAGCGGATGGCTCGCGGGACCTTACCCCGGCGGCGGGCGAGCGTTCCGGCTCGGATGGCGCGGCCAACCAGAAAAAAGGGCCGACCCGAAGGCCGGCCCCGTCGTCGCTTCAGCAAAGGAAGCTGATCAGGCCTTGGTCAGCTGATCGCCGAGCGGCAGGGCGCGGACGCGCTTGCCGGTGGCGTTGAAGATCGCGTTGTAGAGCGCCGGCGCGAAGGGCGGCACGCCCGGCTCGCCGACCCCGGAGGCATGCACCGAGAACGGATGCTGGATGATGTGCGTGACCACCAGCTCGGGGAAGTTGTCGCAGCGCACGACGTCGTAGTCGTTGTAGTTGCTCTGCTGCACCCGCCCCCTGTCGTAGGTGATGGCGCTGTTCAGCGCGATCGTCATGCCCATCACGGCCGCTCCCTCGATCTGCGAGCGGATCCGCTCCGGATTGGCCGCGAAGCCGCAGTCGATCGCGGTATGCACCTCGGGCACGCGGACATTGCCGTCGCTGTCGACCTTGCAATGCACGCAGCTCGCGATGTAGCTCACGAAGCTCCGGTGCACGGCGATGCCGAGCCCTTCGCCCTCGGGCAGCTGCTTGCCCCAACCGCCGGCTTTGGCCGCGACCTCGACGACATTGCTCAGCCGGCCGGTGTCGATCGGGTAGACGTCGTACTGCTCGCCGTAGTCCCAAAAGTCGTCCGGCATGCCGGCCGCCTTGGGATCGATGATCCGCGGCGACCCGATCAGCTCGAGCAGGAAGTCCTTCTGGTCCTTGCCGAGCTCGTTCGCGAGCTCCGCCGCGAACGACTGGACCGCGAACGCCCGCGGGATGTTCGAGACCGAGCGGAACCAGCCGATCCGGGTGTGCGCCAACGCCTTGCCGTTCTCGCAGCGCACGTTCGCGATCTCGAACGGCATGTCCGCGAAACCCATGCCGAGCTCGATCGGGAACTGGTAGCCGCTGTCTTCCTTGAAGGTCGACAGGATCGAGGGCGCGACGCTGCGGTGGCGCCAGCCCGTGACCTTGCCCTTGTCATCGATCGCCGCCTCGATCCGCTCGACCGAGGTCGTGTGGTAGAAGGCGTGCTGGATGTCGTCCTCGCGGGTCCACTGCACGCGGACCGGAGCGCCCACTTCCTTGGACAGCACCGCCGCCTCGAGCACGAAGTCGCACTGCGACTTGCGCCCGAAGCCGCCGCCCAGCAACGTGACGTTGACCTTCACGTTGTCGACCGGCAGGCCGAGCTTCGCGGCCACGTCGCCGCGCGTGCCCCAGGGGCTTTGGACGCAGGCCCAGATCTCGCATTTGTCGCCCGTGACGTTGACCAGGGCCGCAGGCGGCTCCATGGAGACGTGCGCCATGTGCGGCTGATAGTATTCCTGGGTGAACGTCTTGGCCGCGCTCGCGAAGGCGGTGTCGACGTCGCCCTGGTTGCGGATCACCTTGCCGGGCTGAGCCGCGGTTGCCGACATCTCCTTGTGGTACTGCTCGGTGTTGTAGGAGCCGTGCGGACCGTCGTCCCATTCGATCTCGAGCGCGTCGCGGGCCTGGATCGCCTGCCAGGTGTTCTTGGCGACGACCGCGACGCCACCGAGCGAGGCGAACTTCGCCGGTGGGATGCTGCCCTCGATCTGGACGATCTTCACGACCCCGGGCATCTTCATGGCGGCCGTGCTGTCGACCGACTTGACCTTGCCGCCGACCACCGGCGGCCTTGCGACCACCGCGTACAGCTGGCCCGGCAGCGAGACGTCGGCGGCATAGACCGCCTTGCCGACCGTGATGTCGCGCAGATCGTAGATCTGCACCTCGCCCTTGCCGATGTAGCGGAACTTGCTCTCGTCCTTGAACTTGAGGTCCTCGAACTTCGGCACCGGCAGGGCCATGGCGGCCTCGGCCAGCTCGCCGTAGCCGAGCTTCTTGGTGCTGGTGGCCGTGGACACGCCTTCGGCCACGCTCTCGAGCAGGAAGACTTCGTGGTTCTCGGCCCGACACAGCGTCGGATCGACGCCCCACTTCTGGGCCGCTGCCTGCTCGAGCATGGTGCGCACCGAGGCACCCATCTGGCGCATCGGCTGGATGTGATGGCGCATGCTGCGCGAGCCGTCGGTGTCCTGGTTGCCGTACTTCGGCTCGTCGCCGGGCGCCTGGACGATCTTCACCCGGCTCCAGTCGGCCTCCAGCTCGTCGGCGAGCACCATGGGCAGGCTGGTGCGCGAGCCCGTGCCCATCTCGGAGCGGTGGGCGACCAGGGTCACGGTGCCGTCGGGCGCGATCGAGACGAACACATGCGGATCGGTCACGATGCCATTCGGCATGTCGAGACCGCCGGTGTGATATTCCTCGAAGGCCAGCGCGCTCTTGAACGGCACCAGCTGCATGGCGACGACGAAGCCCGCCCCCGAGACCGTCCCCTTGAGGAAGCGGCGCCGGCTGACGTTCTCGAGGAGCACGCGCTCGCCCGCTGGCCTGACGGCCGATGCGAGCTGCTGATTGAGATATTGCATCATCGGATCATGCTCCCGTCGAAGCCTGACGGACCGCCGCGACGATCCGCTGATAGCATCCGCACCGGCAGATGTTCCCGGCCATTGCCTCGAGGATCTCGGCGTCCGACGGCGTCTTGTTGGAGGCCAGCAGGCCGGATGCCTGCATGATCTGGCCGGCCTGGCAGAAGCCGCACTGCGGCACGCTGAGCTCGCGCCAGGCGACTTGAACGGGATGGTTGCCGTCGGGGCTCAAACCTTCGATCGTGACGACCTGCTTGCCGTCGGCATCACCGATCGTGGTCATGCAGGAGCGCACGGCCTCGCCGTCGAGGTGGATCGTGCAGGCGCCGCAGAGGCCGGCACCGCAGCCATATTTGGTGCCCGGAAGCCCCAGCTCGTCGCGTACGAACCAGAGCAGGGGCATGTTGGGGTCGCCATCGTAGTCGTGCTCGACCCCGTTGACGTTGAGCTTGGTCATATTGTACGGACCTCCCAGTGTACAACGCGCGGCGCTCACCCAGCGCGCCGCCCGGATGAGAATCATTCTAGGCACGAAGCCCGGGTCGCGACTACCCGAAAATCCCTCGATCACGAATTTCGAGGGACCCGACGACGCCGGTTGCGCGCCCGGCGGCGTTGCCGACGGTCCTGGCGAGGCCGGGCCCGCGCTCTCAACCGCGCGCAAGCGGAACGCGGCTTGCCGCCGCCCCGCGTCTGACGGAACCGGTTCGACGATCTTTCTGTTCTTCCGGTGGACAATGGCGATGGAGAGCGAACATGCCAGCCAAGTCGAAGGCGCAGCAGAAAGCCGCGGGCACGGCCCTGGCCGCCAAACGCGGCGAGCAGAAGGTCAGCGACCTCAAGGGCCCCGCGAAGTCAATGGCCAAGTCCATGAGCGAGAAGCAGCTCGAAGACTTCGCCTCGACCAAGCGCAAGGGCAAGCCGGAGCACGCCGCCAAGAAGAAGTGACGGCCGCCCGGCGCCCTGACCGATTCAGGACGCCGGCGGCTGGGGCGAGCCGGCCCCGGGGCGGGCTCTGGCGCGTGGGCAAGGCAGTTCCAGCTTGCGCGACCGAGCTGAACGGACTAGGCTTATGACTAGTCATTCAGGGAGGCCTCAATGCGCTCGTGGCAGGTTCAGGACGCCAAGGCCCGGTTCAGCGAGTTCCTCGAGGCAAGCCTCAGGGAAGGGCCGCAGATCGTGACCCGGCGCGGCGTCGAGGCCGCCGTGCTGCTGCCGGTCGAGGAGTGGCGCCGGCTGCAGCGGTCGGCGCGGCCCTCGCTCAAGGATTTGCTGCTCGCCGACGAGGCGCGCAGCGACGACTTCGTGCCCGCCCGCGGCGGGCGGCGGCGCCGGGCTCGGGCCGCGGTCGAGTGATGTACCTGCTCGATACCAACGTCGTCTCGGAGCTCAGGCGGCGCCGCCCGGATCAACGGGTGGTCGCCTGGCTCAGGCAGGTCCCCGATGACGAGCTGCGTCTCTCGGCGGTGACGCTGGGAGAACTTCAGGCCGGCGTCGAGCTTGTCCGCGCGCAGGACGCGGACAAGGCAGCCGAGATCGAAGCCTGGATCGATCAGATCGCGCAAACCTACGCCATCCTGCCGATGGACGGGCGGGGCTTTCGTCTCTGGGCGCGGCTCATGCATCGCCAGCCGGATGATCTGATCGAGGACGCCATGATCGCGGCGACCGCGCTCGCCCATCAGTTGACCGTGGTCACGCGCAACGTCCGCGACTTCGCCCGCCTCGGCGTCCCGACCCTCGACCCGTTCGCGCCGGCCTGAATAGATTTCGGATCGCCCGGATCACGCGGTAGGGCGGATTCCAGCTCATCACTCCGGCAGGAACTCGGGATCGAGCGTCTGGTCCAGGGTGTAAGGGCTGGAGGTGGGGAAGGTATCGGGCGGCAGGGCGGTCTCGGCGATTGCCCGCTCGCGCGCGTTGGCGTAGGCGCGTGCGAAGACAGAGGCGGCGTGCAGCCGCAGGCTCGGGCTCTCCTCGAAGTCGTCCTGCAAGCGTTGCCGATGCTCGACGATCGAGCTACGTCAGCCCCTCGCGCGCTGCTCGGGCTGCAACTGATGCTTCAGGAGATGGGTCAGCAGGACGACGAGCTTGTCCTTGACCGCCTTCTTGTCGCTGCGCGCCATCGCCTCGATCTCGTCGATCAGCTTGGCGAGGTCGAGCTCGGCGAACCGACCCTCGCGCAACAGCGCCGCCTGCTGCTCGGTCCAAAGACAGAAGTCGCGCTCGTAGAGCGGCTCTCGCTCTTTGGTGTCAGGTTGCGCGCGCGCCATGGCCGTCCAGCTGCCTCGACGCCTACATCACGGCGCCGATCTGCCAGGGGGTGAATTCGTGGTTGCCGAGGCCGAGCTCTTCGGACTTGGTGCGGCGGCCGGAGGCGACCTCGAGGAACAGGTCGAAAATGCGCTGGCCCATCTGCTCGACGCTCGCCTCGCCGTCGAGGATGATGCCGCAGTTCACGTCCATGTCCTCTTCCATCCGGCGGTACATCTCGGTGTTGGTCGCGAGCTTGATCGAGGGTGCGGGCTTGAAGCCGAAGCAGGAGCCGCGGCCGGTCGTGAAGCAGACGAGGTTGGCGCCGGACGCCACCTGGCCCGTCACCGAGCACGGGTCGTAGCCGGGGCTGTCCATGAAGGTGAAGCCGCGCGCGGTCACGGGCTCGGCATATTTGTAGACGCCTGTCAGGTTGGTGGTGCCGCCCTTGGCGGCGGCGCCGAGCGACTTTTCCAGGATCGTGGTGAGCCCGCCCGCCTTGTTGCCGGGCGACGGGTTGTTGTTCATCTCGCCACCGTTGCGGGCGCAGTAGTCCTCCCACCACTTGATCCGCTCGACCAGTTTTTCTCCGACCTCCTTGGACACCGCCCGGCGCGTCAGCAGGTGCTCGGCGCCGTAGATCTCGGGCGTCTCGGCGAGGATGCCGGTGCCGCCGTGGCGGACCAGGATGTCGCAGGCAGCCCCCAGCGCGGGGTTGGCGGTGATCCCGGAATAGGCATCCGAGCCGCCGCACTGGAGCGCGACCGAGAGCTCCGTGGCCGAGACCCTCTGGCGCGTCGCCTCGTTGGCGTGCGGCAGCATCTCGCGGATCATGGCCTGCGCCCGCTCGACGGTTTTGCGCGTGCCGCCGGTGCCCTGCATGGTCATGGTGCGAAAGTGCGGCCCGCGCTTGACCTGATAGGCATCCAGCAGGAAATCGATCTGGTTGACCTCGCAGCCGAGCCCGATCATCAGCACGCCCGCGAAGTTCGGATGGCGGGCGTAGCCCCAGAGCGTCCGCTGGAGCGCGGAAAAGCCGTCGCCGCTGTCGGCCATGCCGCAGCCGGTGCCATGGGTCAGTGCGACGATGCCGTCGACATTGGCGAACGCCGCGAGCTCGTCCTCGGGAAAGGTGTCGGCGACATAGTGGCAGACGGTCGCCGAGCAGTTGACCGTCGAGAGCACGCCGATGAAATTGCGCGTGCCGGCCTTGCCCGATGGCCGAAGGAAGCCCTCGAAGCTCGCCCGCTCGCTCTCCGGCACGAACGCGGTGGGCTTGGCCTCGCTGCCGAAGGCGTAGTCGCGGGCGAAGTCGTGCATCTCGACGTTGTGCACGTGGACGTGCTCGCCGGGCGCGATGTCCTGGCTCGCAAAGCCGATGATCTGATCGTATTTGCGCACGGGCTCGCCCTTGGCGATCGGCCGCGTTGCGATCTTGTGGCCGGCCGGGATGCGCGCGGCCGCGGCGAGGCCCTCGCCCGCGACCGCGGTGTTGGGCATGAGCGCGATCCGCGCTGTCACGACGTTGTCATTCGGGTGCAGGCGGACGGTCAGGGTCTGATGCTCGGTCATTGGGGGTTCTTTCGACTGGATCGCGGCGTGGGCAGCTCCTCGACCGGCAAGCTGCGTTCGAAGATCTGCTCGACGGCGTAGGGCAACGTCGGCGGGAACACGCTTTCGCCGAGCCCGGTCTCGATCGCGGCCTGCGCGACCGCATCGTCGATAGACCTCCTGGACCATCGGCTCGACCTCGCGCTTCAGGCTCGGGCTCATGCGCAGCAGGCGCCGGATGCGCGTCCGCTGCTCCTGGACCGTGGCGCGCCAGCGGTTGGAGCGCTGGTCGGGCTGATGGTCCCACTTCAGCAGATGCTGGATCAGGACTTCGAGCCGGTTCTCCAGTTCCCGCCGCTCGCTGGACATCAGGCTTTCGAGTTCCTCCACGACGTGGTCCACGTCGAGCGCCGCGAGCCGGCCGGCGCGCAGGTGGCGCGCCTGCTCGTCGAGCCAGGCGACGTAGTCCTGATCGTAGAACGAGGGCTGGTCGAGCGCTTTCGCCATGGGAGCGGCCTCCTGCGGCCCAAGATGGCGCCTGGCACGAGGCCGCGCAAGCGCAGCGGCAGCCTGCCTCAGGCGTAGAGGCGATCGAGGTCGAGGCTGAGCCCCGGCGGGTCGAGCTCGACGGTGCCCTGAGTGATGATCTGCTTCGTGACCGACCCGTCGTCGCCGCACCGGTGGTGGATGACGGCGCGGCGATCGGGTTTCACGATCAGGTAGTGGCGGACGCCGGCCAGCCGGAAATACCCTTCGAGCTTGCCGCCGGTATCGACGTCGCTGGTCGCGGGTGACAGGACTTCGACGACGACCACCGGCATCGGCACCATGAGCTGATCGCCGGCCAGGCGATCGCCGCGGTAGACGAGCACATCGGGGATGTAGAGCGAGCGGTCATCGATCCGGACCCCTGCGCCGTCGACCAAGGCTTCGCAGGGCTGGCCGCCTTTGGGGATCGCATCGTCGAGCGCGCGCCAGATCCGGGCTTTCAGGCGCGCGTGCAGGATGCGCTCGGGCGCCATCGCGACGACCTCGCCGTCCACGAGCTCGTAGCGCCCCTCCGGCTGGGCCGTGGCCCAGTCGACGAACTCCTCGACGGTCATCGGGCCCGGTGCCCGGATCGCCTTGCCATGGCCTCGATGATAGGTCCCGGGCCCCGCAGCGTCGACCCTCGTTAACCCTTTCTCAAGCATGGGGTGCTGCAATCGGCCGACGGTGGCAGATCCCGTGCGCCGCCCGCCGGCGGCGACGTCTCTCGAGCGGTGACCTTATGAGCCTCGATGGCGGCCGCGCCCGGGCTCCGGCCGGAGCTGCGGCCGGGGTTCAGACCGAGTCCAGGAGCGATCCCAAGCCCGCGGCGCGGATCGGCGACCGCCTGCTCGAGCTCGGCCTGATCACGCTCGACCAGCTCGAGGTCGCGCTGTTCGAGCAGAAGCGCTCGGGGCGGATGCTCGGCACCGTGCTGGTCGACCTCGGCTTCATCAGCCACGCCGTGCTGGCCTCGCTGCTCGCCGAATCCTCCGGCTACGAGCAGTTCGACCCGAAAACCGCGCTGGTCGATCCCGAGGTCGTGACCCGGATTCCCAAGGAGGTGGCGCTGCGGCACCGCGTCGTGCCGCTCTCGAGCGAGGCCGGCCACGTGTTCGTGGCGATGTGCGATCCCTACGACGTGCTCGCCCTCGATCAGCTGCGCCGCCAACTCGGCGGCGGCGTGATCGTGGTGCCCAGGGTCTGTCCGCCGGCCGAGTTCGGCGACCTGATCGACCGCGCCTACGGCTACGCGATGTCGATCGAGGGCATCCTCAAGGAGCTCGAGACCGGCGAGGCCGATCTCGCCAACCTCGACGCCATCGAGGCCGGCTACGCCCATCCGCTCGTGCGCCTGGTCGACGCGATCCTCCTCGATGCGGTCAAGGTCGGCGCCTCCGACATCCATTTCGAGCCCGAGGAGCTGTTCTTGCGCCTGCGCTACCGGATCGACGGCGTGCTGAGCCAGATCCGCTCTTTCCACCGCGAGCACTGGCCCGCGATCTCGCAGCGCCTCAAGATCGTGGCCGGCATGAACATCGCCGACAAGCTCCGACCCCAGGACGGCCGCATCGACCTCAATCTCGGCAATCGGGCGATCGACCTGCGCGTGTCCTCGCTGCCGACCGTGCACGGCGAGAACATCGTCCTGCGCGTGCTCGACAAGACGCATTCCCTGGTGCCGCTCGACCAGCTCGGCATCAGCGCCCCGAACATCGCGCTGATCGAGCGCACGCTGAAGCGGCCGTCCGGGATCTTCATCGTCACCGGCCCGACCGGCAGCGGCAAGACGACCACGCTCTATACGCTCCTCGGTCAGCTGAGCACGCCCGAGGTCAACGTCGTGACGCTGGAGGACCCGGTCGAGTATCAGCTGCCGCTGCTGCGCCAGACCCAGGTCCGGGAAAGCACCGGGCTGGGCTTTGCCGAGGGCGTGCGCGCTCTCTTGCGCCAGGACCCGGACATCGTGTTCATCGGCGAGGTGCGCGACGCCGACACCGCGGCCATGGCGGTGCGCGCCGCGATGACCGGCCATCAGGTGTTCACGACGCTCCACACCAACGATGCGCTGAGCGCGATCAACCGCTTGGCCGAGCTCGGCCTGCCGCCCGGCATGATCGCCGGCAACGTGATCGCGGTGCTGGCGCAGCGTCTGGCGCGCAAGCTCTGCCCGGCGTGCAAGGCCGGCCGCCCGGCCGGCCCCGAGGACTGCCGGATCCTGGGCGTCGGCCCCGAGCGGCCGCCGAGCATCTTCGACCCGGTCGGTTGCGATGCCTGCCGGCAGACGGGCTACCGCGGCCGGGCGCCGGTCACCGAGCTCCTGCCGATGGACGAGGAGCTCGACGAGATCGTGGCCTCGGGCGGCACCCGCGCGGCGCTCAAGGCGGCCGCGCTCAACAAGGGCTACCGGGCGATGGCCGAGGACGGCATAGCCAAGGTTTTGGCCGGCGACCTCTCGCTCGCCTCGCTGGCGCGCGCGGTCGACCTCACGGCGCGGCTCTGAGCCGGTCGCGGTCATGCCGCAATACGCCTATCGGGCGATCAACACCAACGGCCGGCAGCTGCGCGGCGCCCTGCCCGCGGCCAACGAGCTCGACCTGCAGCAGGCGCTGGACGAGGTCGGTCTCGAGCTGATCGACTGCCGGCCGGCGACCGTGCGGCGGGGCCTCGCGACGCGCTCGGGTCGCCTCGGCAGCCGCGATCTGATCCAGCTCTGCGTCCACCTCGAGCAGCTGCAGCGGGCCGGCGTGCCGCTGCTGGACGGCCTCGCCGACGTCCGCGATTCCGCCGACGGCGGCCGCCTGCGCGATCTCGCCGCCCAGATCCACCGGGACGTCAGCGACGGCCACCCGCTGTCGGCCGCCCTCGGCCGCCATCCCAAGGTGTTCGGCAACGTGTTCACAGCCTTGATCGCCGCCGGCGAGGAGACGGGCAAGCTCGCGGACAGCTTTCACGAGCTGGTCCGCCACCTCAAATGGGCCGCGGCGATGGCGGCCAAAGTGCGCAAGGCGACCCGTTATCCGGCCGTGGTCGCCTGCGTCGTGACCGGGGTCACGATCTTCATGCTGGCGGCCGTGGTCCCGCAGGTGGTCGAATTTCTCGCCGCCAACAACCGGGAGCTGCCGATCTGGACCGTGGCCCTGATCGCGACCTCGGGGCTCGTCCAGGACTTCTGGCCGCTGCTGCTCGCCCTGCCGGCGGCCACGGTGATCGCTGTTCGCTTCCTCGTGCAGCGCTCGGCCGACTTCGCCTACCGCTTCGATGCCTTCCTGCTCGGCCTGCCGGTCGCCGGCCAGGTGCTGCGCAAGCTCGCGCTCGCGCGCTTTGCCCAGATCTTCGCGGTAATGTTCCAGAGCGGCATCGACATCCTGACCTGCCTGGAGGCCGGCCGGCGGGTGATCGGCAACCGGGTCCTGGGCGAGGCGCTCGCGCTTGCCCGGCGGCAGGTCCAGGCCGGCAGCTCGCTGTCGTCGGCGCTGGCCGCCACCGGCGAGTTCCCGACCCGGGTCACCCGCATGGTCAAGATCGGCGAGGATACCGGCAATCTGACCGCGACCCTCAGCCAGGTTGCCGAGCTCTACGATCAGGACGTCGATGCCGCGATCGATACCATGATCAGTCTGATCGAGCCGGCGCTGACCGCGATCCTGGGGCTTCTCATGGCGTGGATCGCGCTCGCCGTGTTCGGGCCGATCTACGACAATCTCGGTCAGCTCGGGAGCTAGCGGCATGGGCCGCCGCCTGCTGCCGCCACCGGCCCGGTTCGTGCTCGCGATCGGCAACGAGGGCGGCCTGCTGCTGCATCTGGCCGGCGGCGCGCTGACCGGGCGCTGGCAGATCAAAGGGTCCGACGATGCGGCCTTGCAGACCCTCAAGACGGCGCTCGCCAAAGCCCCCACATGCCCGCTGATCGTGGTCGGCGACCTGCTCGAGCAGTCCTATCGCAAGGAGGCGGTGCCGCGGCTCAATCGCGCCGACCGCGCCAAGGTTCTGAAGCGGCGGCTCGAGCGGGCGTTTCCGGACACGCCGCTCAAGGCCGCGCTCAAGCTCGCCGACGACCCCGAGGAGCCGCGCAGCCAGAACTATCTTCTGGTCGGGCTGCCGCCCGCCGCCGACTGGGATCGCTGGCTGGGCTTCCTGCGCTCGCTCGCCAACCCGGTGGCGGCGCTCACCCTGCTGCCGGTCGAGGCGGCCGCCATGGTCGGTCGCCTGGCGCGCGCGCTGGCGCCCGCCGACCGCCCGGCGCACAGCTGGGCGATCCTGGTCAGCCGCCAGGGCACCGGCGGCTTTCGCCAGATCGTCGTCCACGAGGGCGAGCTCGCGCTGACCCGGCTGACCCCGAGCCTGGCGGCCGATGCGGGAGCGGCCGAAATCGCCGCGGAGATCCGCCGCGAGCTCAAGGCGACGCTCGGCTACATGACCCGCCTCGGCTACCGCGCCGGCAGCAGCCTCGATACCCTGGTCCTGGGCGGGCCCGGGCTCGCGGCCGCGCTTGCCGACTCCGGTGAGACGCCCGGGCGTCTGACCGGGGTCGCCGCCGGCGATGCCGCCCGCGCGCTCGGCCTCGACATCGCCGACCGGCGCGCCGGGGCCGGCTTCGAGGACGAGGGCGGCGCCCTGCTCGGCGGGCTCTGGGTCGGCGCCCAGCGGCGGCCCGTCCTCCAGCTGCTGCCCGCCGACCTGCGCCGGCGCCGGCTGCAGGGTCGGGCGCTGCGCTGGGCGAGCGCCGGGCTCGCGGCTTCGGCGCTGGGTCTTGCCAGCTGCGCGGCGCTGTCGGCGATGTCCGCGCTCCAGATCAAGCAGGAGGTCAGCTGGCTCAGCGCCTGGCAGGGCACGACCCGGCAGCAGCTCGCGCACGCCGAGGGCGACGCGGAGGCGATCGGCGCCCGCGCCGAGCGGGTCCGTGCCGTCCTCGAGGCCGAGCGGCGGCTGGCAGCGACCCGCGCGCGGCCGTTCGAAGCGCTGGGCGCCCTGCGCCAGGCGATGGCTCGCGACGAGCAGCTCACGGCGCTCGCCTGGCAACTGGTCGCGCCGGCCGAAGACCGCGGCCCCGACGACCAGGGCGCGGCGCCGGCCGCAGGCACCGACTTCACGCTCGATCTGACCCTCGATCTCGGCCCCGCGGCCGACCCCGCGCTGGCGGTCGCGGCGACCGAGGACTTCGCCGCTCGCCTGACCGGCGCCTTCCCCGAGCGCTCGGTCGCGATCGTCCGCCAGGCGCTCGACATCCTGCCGCAGCAGGCGTTCGTCGGCAGCGCCGGCGTCACCGAGGCGCCGAGCGATCCGGACGCCAGGCTGAGCGCCCAGCTGCATGTCGGGAGCAGACTGCGTTGAGCGGACCCTGGCGGCGCGCGCTCCGGATGCCGCTCATCCTGCTTGGCATCAACCTCGCGGCCGGCGCGCTCGCGAGCGGGGTGATCTACGGCTACGCCGGCAATCAGGTCTCGCTGCGCGATCGCGTCGCCGCCGGGCTGCGCAGCCTGAACGCCGAGCGCACGACCGTGACCGAGGATCTGGCCTATCTCCAGGCCAACGAGGCGAGCTACGAGGTGCTGCTCGCGCACGGCCTCCTGGCCGAGCAGGATCGCCTCGCCGCCGCCCGGCTGCTCGAGCAGCTGCGCGCCCGCCATCGCGTCACCGCCCTCCATTACAGCTTCAGCCCGCAGCGCGAGGCCCCGCTCGGCCCGGGCCGCCTCGCCCAGATGACGCTGCTCAGCACCGACGTCACGATCGACATGACCGGGGTCACCGACCTCGACCTTCTGGCCTTCGCGCGCGCGCTCGCCGAAGAATTGGCGGGCGACGTGCGCGTCGTCGCCTTCAGCCTGGAGCGGCGGCCGGCGGCGCTCCCGGATCTGCTCCTGCGCCTGCGCGCGGGCGAGCCCGTCGACCTGGTCGACGGCCGCCTGCAGCTGGAATGGCGGGCCGTGCGCTGGCGGGGCCGCGGCGCCGGGCCGGCGGACGCATCATGAATGCTGCCGGCCTGCTCGCCGCGCTGCTGCTCCTCGCCGCGCCGGGCGCTGCGGCGCTCGCCGGGGCCGCCGCCCTGCCGGTCGGGGACGTGCCGGTCGGGGCCCTGCCGGTCGGGGCCGTGCCGGTCGGGGACGTGCCGGTCGGGGACGTGCCGGTCGGGGACGTGCCGGTCGAGGCCGCGCAGGCCGGCGCCGGCAATGGCGGGGACCACAAGACGGCCGCCGACTCGCTGCTGTTCGCGAGCGGCGCGCTGCGCCTGCTCGAGGCCGCCCGGGCCGGCGAGCCGCCCGCGGCCGTGGCGCTCGTCAGGTCGCGGCCGGCGCCGCCGGCCGGCAGCATCCATCTCGCGGCGATCGTCTATCACGCGCCGGACGACTGGCGGATCTGGCTGAACGGCCAGAGCTTCACGCCGGCGGCGCGGCCGCTCGCGGTCGAGATCCTGAAGGTCACCGCCGAGCGGGTGGTGCTCGCCTGGCGCCCGCGGCCGGGCGCCCCTTCGACTCGGATCGAGCTGCGGCCCAACCAGACCTACGTCGTCGCGAGCGGCGAGGTGGTCGAGGGCGCTCGGGAGCAACGCTTTTGATCGATCCTTGCCCAGCCGCGATCGAGATCCGCGGACTCGACGCCCGCTACGGCCGGGCGCCAGTCCTGCACGCCATCGACCTGACCCTGCGCCAGGGCGAGACGGTCGGCCTGATCGGCCTCAACGGCGCCGGCAAGACCACGCTCTTGAAGTCGATCCTGATGTTGACGGCACCCACGGCCGGCAGCGTGCGCCTGTTCGGCGAGCCCCACCAGGCGCCCGGCAGCCGGGAGCGGCTGGCCTACCTGCCCGAGCGCTTTCAGCCGCCCGGCCATCTTTGCGGCCACGACTTCATCCGTCTCAGCCTTGCCTTCTATTACCTGCCGGCCGATCCGGCGGCGGCCGCCGCTCTCGCGAAAGCGCTCGATTTCGACCCGCAGGCGCTGGCCCGGCCGATCCGCAGCTACTCCAAGGGCATGGGGCAAAAGCTCGGCCTGCTTGCGACCTTGCTGACCGAGCGGCCGCTCTTGATCCTCGACGAGCCGATGAGCGGGCTCGACCCCAAGGCCCGGATCGGGCTCAGGCAGGAGCTCGCGCGCCATCGCGAACGCGGCCACGCCATCCTCATGAGCTCGCACGAGCTCACCGATCACGACCAGCTCTGCGACCGGGTCGCGGTGCTCCACCGGGGCCGGCTCGGCTATGTCGGGCCGCCGGCCGAGCTCAAGCGCCGCGAGCGGGCGCCGACCCTCGAGACCGCTTTCCTGGCGGCGATCGCAGGCGCCGAGCCGGCGCGCGCCGGCGCCTGAGCGCCCGCAGGCGCCGGACCTCAGCCCCCCTGAGGGCGGCCCGCCAGCCGGTCCAGGTCACGCTTGGCCTGCTGCAGGCCGCAGGTCGCGCTGTCCACGCCTTCGCCCGAGCCCTGATGGAGCTCGAGCGCCAGATCGTGGATCTGCTGCAGCTGCGCCGGCTGCCCGGCGGCGGGATCGAGCGCCTGGTCGCTGAGCGCGAGGATCTCGTTGGCCCGGCGCAGCGTGTTGTCGGCGCAGGCCGCCGCCTGCTGGCCGGGCTCGCTCGCCCCGGCCGGGCTGCTGCGAATGTCGGCCGCCATCTCGCCCGTCGCGCGGCGGACGCCGTAGCCGGCACCAGCCCAGCCCGACACGATGCCGGCCGACTTGCCCCCCCAAGGCGGCGCCTCGGCCGGATCGATCGCGTAGACGACCTCGCCGAGCGCGCTGCGCGCCAAGCTCGGCTCGTTGTCCACCGCCGCCCGGCCGGCGTATTGCGCCGCGACCTCGGATTCGAACATCGAGGTGTAGAGGAGGCCCTGCTTGTCCGGCGTCTCCGGAGCGCTCCACAGAACCTGCGGCAGCGGGCCCCGGTAGACCGGATTCGGGCTCAGGCCGCCATAGACGTCGTGGACCGCGAGCGGATCGTCGACCCACCGCGTGCAGGCGCCGAGCAGCCCGAGACCGATCACGACGGCGAGCCCACGGCCCTTCACCATGCTTGTCTCCCGTTCCAGGTTTTCCAGCGGCGCTTGCGCCCCACGCCATCACCTCGCTGAGCTCGTGTCAAATCCTGGGCCCGGCCAGACTTGGCGTCAAGCTCGAGCGCCAACCACGGGGAGAGCGCAGTGGACAATTGCGAACGGGCCGGGCGGGTCGAGCTGGCGGCGGCGTTTCGTCTGGCCGTGCGGTTCGGCTTCCACGAAGGCATCGACAACCACTTCAGCCTGGCGCTGACCGAGGACGGCCGCGAGTTCCTGGTCAATCCCTATGGCCGCCACCTCGGCGAGCTACGCGCGGCCTTTTTGCGGGTCGATACCGACGGCCGGCTGCTCGCGGGCGCGGGCGAAATCGAAGCCTCGGCGCTCTCACATCCACGGCCGCATCCACGCCGACCTCAAATGCCTCCTGCACACGCACGTCCCCTACGCGACCGCGCTGACCTCGCTGGCCGGCGCCCGCCTCGAGCCGATCAATCAGAATGCGCTCCGCTTCACGGGCCAGATCGCCTATGACAACAGCTACTGCGGTCTCGCCCGCGACCCCGAGGAAGGCGATCGCCTGGCGGCCGTGCTCGGCGACCGGCGGGTGCTGTTCATGGCCAACTACGGCGTCACGACCAGCGGCCCCTCGGTCGCCGCGGCTTTCGATGATCTCGATCGCGACGAGCCGGATTACGCCGATTGAGGTCCTTGCTGCGCGGGCCGACAACGAGCCCGCGTGCCGACCTCCATCTGCATCACGTGGCCTGGCGTCGCCGGCAGCGACGCCATTCGAAAGGAAGCAATCGTGAGAACGAGCTTCGCGATCGGTCTGGCAGCCTGCCTCATCGCCCATACCGTCTATGGAGCTGCGGGCGGGCAGTTCGAGGGCGAGGTGATCGTCAGCTGGATCAATGGCGGCACCGACCGCGACATGAAGCTAGCCCAGCCCTTCACCTTCATCGACGCCTCCGGCAAGCGATGGACGGCGCCCGCTGCCGCCGTCATCAATGGCGCCTCGTTTCCGCAACCGCTGTGGTCGTGGCACGATCCGTTCATCGGACCGTATCGCCGCGCTTCGGTGGTCCATGACTACTATTGCACGCCGCCCTATAGCGAGCCCGACCATCAGGTCCATCGGATGTTCTATGAGGCTGCTCTGGCCGGCGGGACCAGGGAGCCCCTGGCGTTCGCCATGTGGATGGCGATCGAAGCGGGCGGGCCGCATTGGCGGGACGTCGAGGTTCGGGTCGTGACCGGCCCGCGGACGGGGCCGACCATCGAAAGTGCTCCGAGCGCGGTCGTTCGCACGGAGCAGCGGGCGTGGACGCCGGATGTGTCTGCGCAGGAGCTGCAGGATCTCTTTCAGCGGGCGCAGGACCCCGCGGCCGACCGGCCCGCGATCGAAGCCGAGGCGGCAAAGCTGGCAAGCCGCAATCAGCCACCGACCCTCATAACGCTGCCCTCGGGGGCGGACGACCAATGAGCGCGCGTCGAACCATCCTGCCGGGAGGATCGATGTCCCGGTGGTGGTGGCGAGGCCCTCGGACTACAGCACGCGGTGCCGGGCGCAGGGCATGCGGGCGCGGACGCGCTCGACCTCCTCGAGATCGAGGCGGGCACAGATGTAGCCGACCTTGTCCTGGGCCTCGGCGATCACGTGGCCCCAGGGGTCGGCGATCAGCGTGTGGCCGTAGTTGGCGCGGGTGCCATTGGCGTAGCGACCCCACTGAGCGGGCGCCAGCACGTAGGTCTGGGTCTCGATCGCGCGCGCCCGCAGCAGCACCTCCCAGTGGTCCTTGCCGGTCTGGAGCGTGAAGGCGGCCGGCACCAGGATGATCTTCGCGCCGGCCTTGGCGAGCTCGAGATAGAGTTCGCAAAAGCGCAGGTCGTAGCAGATCGAGAGCCCGATGCGCGTGCGCTCCGCATCGAAGGTGACCACGCGGGCGCCGCGGGCGAAGGTCGCCGATTCGCGGTACTCCTTGCCGTCCGGGGTCGTGATGTCGAACAGGTGGAGCTTGCGGTAGCGCGCGAGCTCGCGGCCGTCGCGATCGAACACGACCGTCGTGTTGTAGAGCGCCTCGCCGTTCTGCTCCCCCTCATCGCGCTCGATGATCGAGCCGCCGTGCAGGACGATGCGATGCCTTGCCGCGAGCTCCTGGAGCAGGCCGTAGGCTTCGCCGCCCGGCACCGGCTCGGCCGCGGCGCGCTTGGCGGCGGCGTCCTCGCTGAGCAGCGTCCAGACCTCGGGCAAGGCCACGAAGTCCGGCCGTTCCTCGGCGACCGCCTGCTCGATCAGGCGCTGTGCCTGCTCGAGGTTGGCGGCCTTGTCGCCTTGCGAGTTCATCTGGATCAGCGCGACCTTCATCGATTTTCTCCACTTGTCCGCTGGAGGGTACGACCGATCCGGACGCCGTTGCAAATCTCAGTTCGGGGTAGGGCCGCTTTCCGGATCGAGCAGCCGGTGCAGATGGACCACGAAGTAGCGCGTCTGGGCCTCGTCGACGGTCGCTTGTGCCTTCGCCCGCCAGGCGTCGTAGGCCTTCTTGTAGTTCGGAAAGATGCCGACGATGTCGAGCCGCTCGGTGTCGACGAACTCGGTGCCGTTCGGGTCCTTGAGCTCGCCGCCGAACACCAGGTGCAAAAGCTGCTTGGCCACGATCGTTCTCCCCTTGCGCGGTACGGCAAGGCTGTTGCATTTCGGCCCGCCTCGCCTACCCTGGCCCGGAACCGGGGTTCAGCTTGGGGGCAGGGATGATGCGCAGCCTTCTCTCGGCGCTCGCGGCGGGCTTGTTCGCCGCCACGACCGCCGTGGCCGCCGACTTCACGCCGGCGGTCATCTTCGACATGGGCGGCAAGTTCGACAAGTCGTTCAACGAGGCCGCCTATCACGGTGCCGAAAAATTCAAGGACGAGACCGGCATCCCCTACCTCGAGTTCGAGGTCACCAACGAATCCCAGCGCGACCAGGCGCTGCGGCGGATGGCGCGGCGCGGCGCCAACGTCGTGATCGCGGTCGGCTTCTCGTTCGCGACCCCGCTCGAGGAGATCGCCAAGGAATTCCCGGACACCAAGTTCGTGATCATCGATTCGGTGGTCGACGCCCCCAACGTCCAGTCGGTCGTGTTCAAGGAGCACGAGGGCTCGTTCCTGGTCGGCATGGCCGCGGCGATGGCGTCCAAGACCGGCAAGGTGGGCTTCGTCGGCGGCATGGACATCCCGCTGATCCGCAACTTCGCCCACGGCTACGAGCAGGGCGTGAAGTACGTCAACCCGGACGCCGAGGTGTTCGTCAACATGACCGGCACGACGCCTGCGGCCTGGAACGACCCGGCCAAGGGGGCCGAGCTCGCCCAGAGCCAGTTCGACCGCGGCGCCGACGTGGTCTACGCGGCCGCCGGCGGCACCGGCATCGGCGTGCTCCAGGCCGCCGCCGACTCCGGCAAGCTCTCGATCGGCGTCGACAGCAATCAGAACTACCTGCATCCGGGCAGCGTCTTGACCTCGATGCTCAAGCGGGTCGACGTCGCGGTCTACAACGCCTTCAAGACCGGGATGGACGGGACCTGGAAGGCCGGCGAGAACAATCTCGGCCTCGCCGAGAACGGGGTCGGCTACGCGCTCGACGACAACAACCGCTCGCTGATCACGCCCGAGATGGAGAAAAAGCTCGAGGACGCCAAGGCCAAGATCATCTCCGGCGAGCTCGAGGTGAGCCCGTACACGAGCCAGTGAGCCCGCCCGGCCCGGCGATGGACCAGCCCAGCGGGCTCGATCGCCCGGCCCCCTTCGGATGCGCCGCCGGCGGTCGAGCTGGTCGGCATCGACAAGCGCTTCGGGCCGGTCCACGCCAACCGGAGCATCGACCTTTCGGTCCCGGCAGGCACGATCCACGGCATCGTCGGCGAGAACGGCGCCGGCAAGTCGACGCTGATGAACATCCTCTACGGCTACTATCAGGCCGATCGCGGCGTCATCCGGGTCGACGGCCGCGACCGCCAGATCCAGAGCCCCGAGGATGCGATCGCGGCCGGCATCGGCATGGTCCATCAGCATTTCATGCTGGTCGAGCCGTTCACGGTGCTGGAGAACCTGCTGCTCGGCGCCGAGGGCGGGGCGACGCTCGCCGCCGGTGCCGCCCGCGCCCGGGCCGAGATCGCGGCGCTCGAGCAGGAATATGGCCTTGACGTCGATCTCGACGCCACGGTCGGCGATCTGCCGGTCGGCATCCAGCAGCGGGTCGAGATCCTGAAGGCGCTGTTCCGCGGCGCCCGCATCCTGATCCTCGACGAGCCGACCGGCGTGCTCACCCCGCAGGAGGCGGATCATCTGTTCCGGATCCTGCGCAGCCTGCGCGACCAGGGCCGGACGGTCGTCCTGATCACCCACAAGCTTCGGGAAATCATGGCCGCGACCGACAACGTCTCGGTCATGCGCCAGGGGGCCATGGTCGCCCATCGGCGGACGGCGGCAACCTCGACCGAGGAGCTGGCCGAGCTGATGGTCGGGCGCAAGGTGCTGCTCCGGGTCGAGAAGGGCCCTGCCAGGCCCGGTGCTACGGTGCTCGAGGTCGAGCGCCTGAGCGTGCGCGACGTGGCCGGCATCCCGCGCGTCAAGGGCATCAGCTTTACGGTCCGGGCCGGCGAGATCGTCGGCGTCGCGGGCGTCGCCGGCAACGGTCAGTCGGAGCTGCTCGACGCGCTGGCCGGCATCCGGCCGATGGCCGGCGGCACGATCAAGATCAAGGGCCACCCGGTCGATGCCGCCCATCTGGGGCGCGCCGCGGGGCTCGGCCACGTGCCGGAAGACCGGCTGCGCATGGGTTTGGTGCGCGAGTTCTCGGCGTCCGAGAACGCGATCCTTGGCTACCACCTCGACCCCGAATACAGCCGCCACGGCCTGCTCGACCGGCGCAGCATCGTCACAACCTGCCTGCGCTGGATGCGCGGCTACGACGTCCGGCCGACCGACGCGCTGCTCAAGGCGATCTCGTTCTCCGGCGGCAACCAACAGAAGCTCGTGCTCGCGCGCGAGCTCGAGCACGACCCGGACCTGCTCCTGGTCGGCCAGCCGACCCGGGGCGTCGACATCGGCGCCATCGAGTTCATCCACAAGCGCCTGATCGAGATGCGCGACGCCGGCAAGGCGGTGCTGCTGGTCTCGGTCGAGCTCGACGAGATCCGCTCGCTTTCCGACCGCATCCTGGTGATGTTCGACGGCACGATCACGGGCGAGCTCGAGGGCGACGACGCCGACGAGCGCCAGATCGGCCTCCTGATGGCCGGCATCACCGATAAGGCTCAGGCGGCGTGATGCTCCTCGTCCGCGGCGAGCAGACGCCGGAGCGCGTCCGTCAGGAGAGCCTGGCGCGTCGTGCCGCGCTCCTCGACAAGCGCATCGAGCTTCTCCAGGTCTGCCGCCGCCAGCGTAACGTCGATCTGGCCGAGGCCGGTCAGCCGGTCGGGCACGATCACTGGAAACGGGATCGCCTCGGCGTTCTCCGGGTCCGCCATCACCACTTCGAGTGGCGAGGGTCCAGGGATCGGGAGATGCTCCTCGAGCATGCCCTCGATGTGAAACGGCAGCGCCTCGGCGGCCATTTCCCGCGTTTCCTCAAGCGTGCTCCCGGCGGTGATGCAGCCGGGAAAATCCGGAAAATCGACACCGAAGTCGCTGTCGGGATCCTTGCGCAGCAGCGCGATGTAGGTCGTCACGGCAAACTCCTAGCTCAGCTTCTCTCCAGACTGCCGCTCGATGCTCTTGAGGGTTCCAATCGGCACGTCCTTCCGTGGATGCTGCACGGTCACCCGGTTGGGACGGTCGGGATGCCGGAATTGATGGTGACTGCCTTTGACCCCGACCCGTCGCCAGCCCGCCGCTTCGAGCTTTCGGATGATCGTCCGGCCGTCCATCGCGCGGATGATGTGGGCGGCGGGGACGGGCGTCAAGCAACGCGCGACGCGAAGGCGCGGTCCTGATGGCGGCGCGGCCGGGCGAGCTGCCCGCCTGGGTGAATCTCGGCCTGCTGCCGCTGCTCAACCTGGCGGCGGCGTTCTTCGTCTCCGGGTTGCTCGTGCTGCTGCTCGGCGAGAACCCGTTGAAGGCGGTCGAGCTCCTGATCTACGGCGCCTTCGGCTATGGCGAGGCGATCGGCTACACGCTCTATTACGCGACCAGCTTCATCTTCACCGGGCTCGCGGTCGCGATCGCGTTCCACTGCGGCCTGTTCAACATCGGCGGCGAGGGCCAGGCCTACCTCGGCGGCCTCGGCGTGGCGCTGGTCGGCCTCCACTTCGGCTCCTTGCCGTTCGCGCTCGTGCTGCCGCTCGCGATCCTCGCGGCCGCTCTGTTCGGCGGCGCCTGGGCGTTCATCCCGGGCTGGCTGCAGGCAAGACGCGGCAGCCACGTCGTGATCACCACGATCATGTTCAACTTCCTGGCCGCGGCGCTGATGACCTATCTCCTGGTCAACGTCATCATCCGGCCCGGCCAGCAGATCCCGGAGACCGCGGTGTTTCCGGAGAGCGCCTGGATCCCCCAGCTGCACGACATCATGGCCGCGTTCGGCATCGACGTGGCGCCGTCGCCGCTCAACCTCTCGTTCGTGATCGCGCTCGTCTGCTGCCTCCTGGTCTGGCTGTTCGTCTGGCAGACCCGTTTCGGCTACGCGCTCCGGGTGGTCGGCCAGAACGAGACCGCGGCGATCTATGGCGGCATCTCGCCGGCCCGCCAGATCATGCTCGCGATGACGCTCTCGGGCGCGCTTGCGGGCCTGGTCGCGCTCAACATGGTGCTCGGCGCCCAGCACCGCCTGACCCTCGACTTCACGGGCGGCTTCGGCTTCGTCGGCATCGCGGTCTCGCTGATGGGCCGCAACCATCCGCTCGGCATCCTTCTGGCGGCGCTGCTGTTCGGCGCCCTCTACCAGGGCGGCTCGGAGCTGTCGTTCGACATGCCGGCACTCTCGCGCGATCTGGTGGTCGTGATCCAGGGTCTGGTGATCCTGTTCGCGGGTGCGCTGGAGCACATGTTCCGGCCCTCGATCGAGGCGCTGTTCGCCAAGCCAGCACCAGCCGGGGCGGTTGCCTGAGCCGGGCCGCCAGCGATGAGCGACCTCTTCCTCCAGGCCCTGCTGCTCTCGGACTCGACCATCCGCCTCGCGACCCCGCTCGTGCTCGCAGCGCTCGCCGGCCTGTTCTGCGAGCGCTCGGGCGTGGTCGACATCGCGCTCGAGGGCAAGATGCTGGGCGCCGCCTTCGCCGCCGCCGCGACCGCCGCGGTCACCGGCTCCGCCTGGCTCGGCCTCGCCGCCGGCATGCTGTTCGCGGTCGGCCTCGCCATGGTCCACGGCTTTGCCTGCATAACGCATCGCGGCAACCAGGTGGTCTCGGGCATGGCGCTCAACATCATGGTCGCGGGCCTCGGGCCCACCCTCGCCGAAGCCTGGTTCCACCAGGGCGGCCGGACGCCGCTTTTGGGCGACGAGGCGCGCTTCACGCCGATCACCCTGCCGCTCGCGGACGCCTTGCACGGGGTGCCGGTCCTCGGCCCGATCTACTACGAGGTGATCAGCGGCCACAACATCCTGGTCTATGCCGCCGCCGCCATCGTGCCGCTGGTCGCCTGGGTGGTCTACCGCACCCGCTTCGGCCTGCGCCTGCGCGCCGTCGGCGAAAACCCGAGTGCGGTCGACACCGCCGGCATCAGCGTCACGGCCATGCGCTACAAGGCGCTGGTGGTGACCGGGCTGCTCTGCGGCGTCGCCGGCAGCTATCTCTCGATCGGCCACAACGCGTCCTTCATCCGCGACATGACCGCGGGCAAGGGCTATCTGGCGCTGGCCGCGCTGATCTTCGGCAAATGGCGGCCGCTGCCGGCGATCCTTGCCTGTTTTTTGTTCGCCTTCACCGATGCGGTCCAGATCCGCCTTCAAGGCACGCCACTGCCGCTGATCGGCACCGTCCCCACCCAGGCGATCCAGGCGCTGCCCTACCTTGCGACCGTCCTTTTGCTGGCAGGCTTCGTCGGCCGCGCCGTCGCCCCCAAAGCGATCGGCGTGCCCTACGTCAAGGAGCGGTAGGGCATCGCGTCACGTCCGGTCCGGCGCCCTGATCCGTGCATCTGCCTTGCAGGCTGGGAACAGGAAGCACGCCGGCCGCCTGTGGCTTGACGAGGGGGCCGCCGGGCTCAGGACTGGCAGGGCTCGGCGCCGATCGCCTGGCTGACCGGGACATGCCGGCAGCCCTGGCCGCCGTCCCGGATCCAGATCCGCGCTTCCGACTGGGCGGCGTCGGCCTGCCAGAAGGCGATGGTCATCGTGCCGGCCGCGACGCTGCCGAGGATGGCGAAGGTCAGGATGCCGGCGCGGACGTAGTCGATCAGTGCGGCCATGGGTTCCTCCGTTACCGGTCCCTTCGGGATAGGGAGGACACGGAGGCCGCGGGCGGCCGGCGAAAAAGGCGCGCGACCGGCAGCCGCCCGCTGGCATCGAGCTGCGGGCATGCTTAGGATCGCCTCCGGCCCCTGCGCCAGGGCAGCATGGCGGCCGACGCGTCAGGGGGGCCCCCCGTGATCGACTTCGACCAGCTGTTCGCCCGCGACCTGCCGGCGCCCGCGGGGCCCTCGCGGGGCTGGCCGCGCTATAACTTCACCGGCGGCCACACCGATCCCGAGAGCCTGCCGGTCGAGGCGCTGATCGCGTCGGCCGAGCGCGTGCTGCGGCGGGAAGGCCGCAGCCTTGCGGCCTATAACCAGGGCGGCAACCCCCTGGGCCACGCCGGCCTGCGCGCCTTCCTCGCCGACAAGCTCGCGAGCCAGCGCGGCATCGAGACCGCGGCCGACGACATCCTGATCACCTCGGGCTCGCTCCAGGGCCTCGACCTGGTCAACGAGGTGCTGCTCGAGCCCGGCGATACCGTGATCCTGGAGCAGCTCACCTACAGCGGTGCGATCGAGCGCGCGCGCCGGCGGGGTGCGAGCGTGGTGGGCGTGCCGCTGGACGCCGGGGGGCTGCGCACCGACCGGCTCGCGGCGGTGCTCGAGACGCTGCGCGCCGAGGGCGTGCGGCCCAAATACATCTACACCATCCCGACCATCCAGAACCCGACCGGGACCGTCTCGAGCCTCGAGCGCCGGCAGGAGCTGCTCCGCCTCAGCCGGGCCTACGGCGTGCCGATCTTCGAGGACGAGTGCTACGCCGACCTGCTCTGGGAGGGCGTCTGGCCCCCGGCGCTGCGCGGCCTCGACGGCGACGCCCAGGTGATCCACATCGGGTCCTTCTCCAAGACGTTGGCGCCGGCGCTGCGCCTCGGCTACGTCAGCGCGCCCCGCAGCGTCATGAGCCGGCTGCTCGCCTGCAAGACCGATGGCGGCACGCCGGCCCTCGAGCAGATGGTCGTGGCGGACTATTTCGGCGCCCATTTCGACGACCACGTGGGCCGCCTCAAGCGGGCGCTGCAGCAAAAGCTCGAGGCGCTGACGGGCGCGCTCGAGGAGCAGTTCGGCACCGCGGCCGGGTTCGCGCCGCCGAGCGGCGGCATCTTCCTCTGGGTCACCCTGCCGGACCAGGTCGACACGGCCGCGCTCGCCGGCCCCGCGCTCGCGGCCGGCGTCGCCTTCAACCCGGGGCCGGACTGGTCGGTCGACCCGGCGGCCGCGCGCCACAGCCTGCGGCTGTGCTTCGGCTACCCGCGCCCGGCCGAGATCGAGGCCGGCATCGCAAGGCTCGCCGAGGTCTGCCACCGCGAGACCGGCATCCCGGAGCGGAGCGCGAACATCGCGCGCCGACCCCGCCGCCCGGCGTGACCTGAGCCCGGGCCTAGGCCGCCGCGAGCATCAGCTCGGCGCATTTCTCGCCGATCATGATGCAGGCGGCGTTGGTGTTGCCCGAGACCACGGTCGGCATGATCGACGCATCGGCGATGCGGAGCCCATTCAGACCATGGACACGCAGCTCCGGGTCGACCACGGCCATCGGATTGCTCGCCGGGCCCATGGCGCAGGTGCTGGACGGGTGGAAGATCGTGCCGCCGCGGGCGCGCGCGTAGGCGAGCAGGTCGTCGTCGGTGGCCTTCTCCGGGCCGGGCTCGAGCTCGAGGGCGACGTAGGGCTGCAGGGCCTCGGTCCGGCTCAGGCGACGGGCGAGCTTGAGGCCGTCGACGATGCAGCGCCGGTCGGTCTCGGCGGCCAGATAGTTGGCGGCGATCGCCGGGTGGTCCTCGGGCCGCGGCGTCTTGATCAGCACCGTGCCGCGGCTCTCGGGGCGGAGCTGGCAGACCGAGGCGGTGAAGCCCGGGAACCGGTGCAAAGGCTCGCCCGGCCGGTCCGCCGAGAACAGGATGATGTGGAACTGGACGTCGGGGCTCGCGATCTCGGCCCTGGTGCGCGCGAAGATCCCGCCCTGGCCGGCGCCGATGGTGAGCGGGCCGGTCCGGAACAGGGCCCACTCCAGGCCCATCAGCAGCTTCTGGAAGGGGCTGCGGACGCGGTCGTTGAGGGTGATCGGCCGGGTGCAGCGATAGACCGAGCGGGCCTGGAAGTGGTCCTGGAGATTGTGCCCGACGCCCGGCAGCGCGTGCGCCACCGCGAGGCCGTGGGCCTGCAGATGCGCGCCCGGGCCGATGCCGGAGAGCTGCAGGATCTGGGGCGAGTTGATCGCGCCGGCGGCGAGCACGATCTCGCGGCGGGCGAGCGCCGTCCTCTGCACGCCGTCCTGCCGGTAGCGGACGCCGGTCGCGCGCCGGCCGTCGAGCTCGATCCCGAGGACCAGCGCGCGGGTCCGGATCTCGAGGTTGGGCCGGGACCGCGCGGGCCGCAGGTAGGCGACCGCCGCCGAGCAGCGCAGCCCCCGGCAATTGGTCAGCTGAAAGTAGCCCGCCCCCTCCTGGTCGCCGCCGTTGAAGTCGTCGTTGCGGGGAATGCCGAGCTCCGCCGCGGCCCGGATGTAGGCCTCGCAGAGCTCGTGCGGCGTGCCGTCGGAGACCGCCAGCGGGCCGGCCGCGCCGTGGTGCTCGTCGGCGCCCCGCTGCTGGTCCTCGGCGCGCTTGAAGTAGGGCAGCACGTCCTCGTACGACCAGCCCGCGTTGCCGAGCTGACGCCAGTGGTCGAAGTCCTCCTGCTGGCCGCGGATGTAGACCAGGCCGTTGATGGAGGACGAGCCGCCCAGGACCTTGCCGCGCGGCCAGGGGATGCGGCGGCCGTTCAGGCCGGGCTCGGGCTCGGTCTGGTAGCCCCAGCCGAGCTTCGGATCGAAGATCGTCCGGTAGTAGCCGATCGGCAAATGGATCCAGGGGTTGCGATCGCGGCCGCCGGCCTCGAGCAGAAGGACCCGATGGCCCGGGTCTGCGGACAGCCGGCTGGCGAGCACGCAGCCCGCCGAGCCGGCACCGATCACGATGAAATCGAAGCCCTCACCGCTCGTCCCCGCAGCCCGCCATCGCCCCGACCCGCTCACGCTTGGTGGTTGGTTGTGCTCCCTTATAGCAGCATCCTTCAGCGGCGCCCCGGTGATCGCAGCCGCAAGGCCAAGGTCGGGACGGGGTTGAGCCGGCGGCGGGCCCGCGGCTATCTTGCCGCGGCACCAATCGTCGGGACGGGTTCGATGTTGCTGGCAGGCTGCACCTGGCAAGAGGTCGAGCGCTATCTGGAGCAGACCCGGGGCATCCTGCTGCCGGTCGGCTCGACCGAGCAGCATGGCCCGAACGGCCTGATCGGCACCGACGCGCTGTGCGCCGAGCTGATCGCGCAGGGGGTCGGCGAGGCGACCGGGGCGATGGTCGCGCCGACCCTGGGCTTCGGCATGGCCCAGCACCACATGGCGTTCTGCGGCACCATGACGCTCCGGCCGCAGACCCTGCTCGCGGTCCTGGTCGACCTGCTCGGCTCGCTCGCCCGGCACGGCTTCGAGCGCTGCCTGGTGATCAATGGCCACGGCGGCAACATGGCGACCATCATGGCCGCCTTCTCCGAGCTCTACGCCGCCGCCAGCCCGGCGGCGCCGACGCCGTCGGCAAGCCTGCGCTGCCGCTTGCGCAACTGGTGGAGCCCGCCGGCGGTGGCCGCCCTGCAAAAGGAGCTGTTCGGCGATCGCGACGGCTCGCACGCGACCGCGAGCGAGATCTCGCTCACCCAATATGCGCTGCCCGCCAGCATCAAGCGGGCGCCGCTCGATCCGCCGCAGGCCCCGACCGGCGCGGGCTTCACCGATGCCGCCGACTTCCGTCGCCGCTATCCGGACGGTCGGATCGGCTCGGACCCGTCGCTCGCAACCCCGGCGCACGGCGAGCGGCTCTACCGGGCGGCGGTCGAGGGTCTCGCGCTCGACTATCGCACGTTCCTGGCCGAGCCCTGAGGTCGCCCGCAACCCCTCGCGGCCGGCCGCAGGGCCTGTCAATCGGAACCCGACAATCTGCCAGAAGCAATCTGCAGAACCTGACAATCTGCCACGACCTGACCATCTGCCAGAACCTGACAATCTGCTTGCGCCGGTCCCTCGCCCGGAGAGCGCCCTGATCCGGACCTCGGGGTCGCAGCCGCAAGGCGGCAGCGTCTGATCGACGCCGCCCGGCGGGCGTTGCTTTGGGATCGCCCCGGGGGACGACGCTCGCCGTCGCCCGCAAAAGGCCCACCACCGCAACCATGATCGAGTTTGCAGAACCTTCCGGGCCAACTCTGGTTCCCCGGCAGGACGCCAGCCCAGCTGTCGAACAGCTGCAAGACGTCGGCGCTGGCTCAACGTCGGCCTCGCGCGGCTGATCTGCCCGGTCGCCTGGGGGCGGCCCTGCTGCCGCCCGGCCACTGCCGGTCCGCGGCGTTGCGAGCCATGCCGACGGCCGCCCTGCGGCGGCGCTCGCGCGCGGCCAGGAGGCGCTCGCCGCGCCGCCTGCCGGATTCTGGTGGTCGGGGAGCGGCAGCCGACCGATCAGGCGTGGTGGGTCCGGTCCCGCAACGTCCGGGAACCGGACCGCAGGCCTCAGGCGACGGCGGCCTGGCTGCCGATCTGGAGCGCCACCGCCTCGCCCGCCTGGCCGGGTTCGGTCTGGGTCTCGGGGTCCTTGAGGACATAGCCGCGGCCCCAGACGGTCTCGATGTAGTGCAGGCCGCCGGTCGCCGTCGCGATCTTCTTGCGCAGCTTGCAGATGAAGACGTCGATGATCTTGAGCTCCGGCTCGTCGATCCCGCCATAGAGATGGTCGAGGAACATCTCTTTGGTGAGCGTGGTCCCCTTGCGCAGGGACAACAGCTCGAGAATGCTGTACTCCTTGCCGGTGACGTGGAGCCGGCGAGCGTCGACGTCGACCGAGCGGGTGTCGAGATTGACCACCAGCTTGCCGGTCTTGATCACCGACTCCGAATGCCCCTTGGAGCGACGGACGATCGCATGGATCCGCGCGATCAGCTCGCTCTTGTGGAACGGCTTGGTCAGGTAGTCGTCGGCGCCGCCCGCGAGGCCTCTGACCTTGTCGTCGGTCTCGTTCAGGCCGGACAGGATCAGGACGGGCGTCCGCACCTTGGCGGCGCGCAGCCGCCGGACGACCTCGAAGCCCTCCATGTCGGGCAAGCGCAGATCGAGCACGATGATGTCGAAATCATAGTGCTTGGCGAGGTCAATGGCGTCCTCCCCGGACTCCGCCGGCTCGCAGATCATGCCTTCGCTCTTGAGCGCCGCATCGATCAGCTTCGCGGAGACGGGATCGTCCTCAACAACCAGAGCTCGCATTCAACGCTCCTTCGTGCACGCTCTCAGGACCAATCGTTGCACAAATGTAACCCTAAGAGCCTCTTCCTTAAGGCTTCGTTAAGTCGGGTTGCATTTCCTGACCCACGGAGCCGCCCGGATGGCGGGACGCGCGATCGAGCAGCTCTAACGACGAGTAAATACAATCATAGGTTTTAAAACATTGCAACAAAAAAGTTAACGCGAGCATGATTTCGCGCAATCCCAAGCCGCAGGGAGCGGGCTCCTGCCCGGCCAGGCGGCGGCTCGAGACTCCTTTGCAGCGAACCGGGAGAGATGCCATAGACGCGCTTTTTCAAAGGCTTAGCGAGGTCGAACCGTACTCGATCCGAGGCCGCGTGCGCAGCTGCCGGGGCACGCTGCTGGTCTGCGGCGGGCTGACCGGCATGGTCGGCCTGGGCGACACCTGCCTGATCGAGCCGCGCTCGCACAACCATGACGAGTGTCCGGGGCCGGGCGTGGCAGAGCGGGAGCCCGTGCTCGGCGAGGTCGTGGCCCTGGATGACGCGGGTGTCCACCTGCTGCCGTTCAGTGAGCTCGAGGGCGTCGGCCTGGATGCGCGCGTCACCCTGCTGCGCGGCCTCGATCGCGTCCGGCCGGGCCTCGACTGGCGCGGCCGCGTGCTCGACCCGCTGGCGCGCCCGCTCGATGACGGGCCGGCGCCGGGTCGGGGCAGCGTCGTCTATCCGCTGCATGCGCGTCCGGCGCCGGCGCACCAGCGCCGCGGCTTCGGTCCCAGGCTCGATCTCGGCGTGCGGGCGCTGAACCTGTTCACGCCCTGCTGCCGGGGCCAGCGCATGGGCATCTTCGCCGGCTCCGGGGTCGGCAAGTCGACCCTGCTCTCGATGCTCGCCCGCCATAGCGACGCCGACGCCCTCGTGCTCGGGCTGGTCGGCGAGCGCGGTCGCGAGGTCAACGCCCTGCTCCACCACGGCCTCGGCAGCGCCGGCCTCGCCCGCAGCGTGGTCGTGGTCGCGACCTCGGACATGCCGGCGATGCTGCGGCGGCGCGCGGCCTATCTGACCCTCGCGGTCGCCGAGGCGCTGCGCGACCAGGGCCTGGCCGTGCTCTGCCTGATCGACAGCGTCACACGCTTCGCCATGGCGCTGCGCGAGATCTATCTCGCCGCCGGCGAGCCGCCGACCAGCAAGGGCTATCCACCCAGCGTGTTCGCCGAGCTGCCAAGGCTCCTGGAGCGTGCCGGCCCGGGCACCGGCGAGGGCAGCATCACCGGCCTGTTCACGGTCCTGGTCGAGGGCGACGATCTGAGCGATCCGATCGCCGATGCGGTCCGTGCCATCCTGGATGGCCACATCGTCCTCGACCGGGCGATCGCCGAGGGCGGCCGCTTTCCCGCGATCGACGTGCTGCGCTCGCTCTCGCGCAGCGCGCCGGAGGCCTACCGGCCCGAGGAACGGCCCGTGGTCGAGCGCGCGCGGCGTCTGATCCGCGCCTACAGCGATACCGCGGAGCTGGTCCAGCTCGGCGCCTACCGGCGCGGCAGCGATCCCTTGATCGACGCCGCGATCGCGGCGCGACCGGCGCTGGAGGCGGTGCTCGGCCAGCCGATCGAGGAGCAGAGCGGGCTCGCGGACGATCTCGCCAGGCTCGCGGCCGCGATCGGCCCCGCCGACGCCGAGGCGCCCGCGACCGGCGGTTAGCGCCTATGGATTCCCTAGGCGTCCTCGCCCGGCTCGCGGGCCTCGAGGTCGAGCGCGAGCGGCGCGCGCTGGCGGCGCTCGACCACGACCTCGAGCGGCGGCGGCAGGCGGTCGCCGCGGCCGCGGCCGCGGCCGAGAGCGAGCGGCGCAGCGACCTCGACCTGCTCGGCGCCCGGATGCTGGCGGCCTATCTGGAGGCGCACCGGCAGCGGCGGCAGGCGGCGGAACTGGAGATCGCCCGGCTCGAGCAGGCGCGCGCGGCGCAGCTCGCCCGGCTGACCGAGCAGCGGCGCGAGCTCAAGCGGCTGGAGATGCTGCAGACCCGGCAGGACCGCCGCCGCCAGGCCGAGGCGGCGCGGCGCGAGCGCAAGAGCCTCGACGAGCTGGCCCTGCTCACCCGCGCCGCGGCGGTAGCTGAGGGCGCCCGTCTCAGAACTCGGGCGCGAGCGTGACCTTGAGCCCGTCCAGCGCGGCAGAGAACGGGATCTGGCAGGACAGGCGGGAGTTCTCCTGCACCTGGTAGGCCTCGTCCAGCATGCGATCCTCCTCGTCGGAGGCCGCCGCCAGCTGGCCCAGCCAGGCCGCATCGACGTACACGTGGCAGGTCGCGCAGGCGCAGCAGCCGCCGCAGGCGGCCTCGATCGGCAGATCGTGCTCGCGGATGATCTCCATCACCGACCAGCCGGGCGTGCCCTCGATCAGGTGCTCCGCACCCTCGCGGTCGATCACGACGATGCTCGCCATCAGACCACGCCCAGCTTCTTCTGCAGATCGGTGCTCGAGGTCGTGTAGCGGAAGATCAGCTTCTTCTCCGGGAAGCAGTAGTGGAACGCCTTCTGGCACATCAGCGCCGACTCGTGGAAGCCGGACAGGATCAGCTTGAGCTTGCCCGGATAGGTGATGATGTCGCCGATCGCGAACACGCCTTCGAGATTGGTCTCGAAGGTCGCGGTGTCGACCTTGATCAGATCGTCCTCGAGGGCGAGGCCCCAGTCCGCGAGCGGGCCGAGCTCCATCTTGAGGCCGAAGAACGCGAGCAAGGTGTCGCAGGGCACCAGGGTCTCGCCGTCGGGGCTTTTGATGGTGACCCCGTCGAGCCGGTCCTCCGGCCCGTGCAGCCCCGCGATCTGGCCGATGTGGAGGTCGATCGCGCCGGCCGCGACCAGCGCTTCCATGCGCGCGACCGAGTCCGGCGCGGCGCGAAAGTCCTTGCGCCGGTGCACCACCGCCAGACGGTGGGCGATCGGCTGCAGGTTGAGGGTCCAGTCGAGCGCCGAATCGCCGCCGCCCGCGATCAGCACGTCCTTGCCGCGAAACGCCTCCATCTTGCGCACGGCATAGAAGATCGAGCGGCCTTCGCGGACGTCGGCCCCCGGCAGCGGCAGCCGGCGTGGCTCGAAGCTGCCGGCGCCGGCGGCAATCACCACGACCGGCGCCTCGAGCACCAGGCCCTCGCTGGTCATCAGACGCCAGCGGCCATCGTCAAGGCGCTCCAGCCGCTCGACCCGCTGATTGAGATGAAAACCCGGCTCGAACGGCCTGATCTGCTCGAGCAGCAGCGCCGTCAGCTGCTCGCCGGTGCAGCGCGGCACCGCCGGGATGTCGTAGATCGGCTTGTCCGGATAGAGCTCGATGCACTGGCCGCCGATCTTGTCGAGGTTGTCGACCAGCTGGCATTGCATGTTGAGCAGACCCGCCTCGAACACCGCGAACAGGCCGACCGGCCCCGCCCCGACGATCACGATATCGGTCCGGACCGGTTGTCTTTGCCCCGCGGCGTCGTTCATCCCACCCCTTCGAGCTCGCGCGCACACCAAAGGGCTGCCGCCGCGCGTGGCCGGCAGCACCCCGCCGTCACCTACACGCTTTCCGCTTTTGAGAAAAGAGGGGGCGGCTTGCGGGAAAGGGGACGGCGGCCCCGTGCAAAAAGGGCGCCGTGGCCGCCGATGAGCGCCTGGCCATGGCGCGGGTCTGGCGGCGCAGCTAAGCCAGCGCCACGGCGAGCGGGCGTGCGCGGGCGTTCTCAGCCGCTTCGGCGTGGCGCCCAGCCGGCGAACTGAAACCATCTGGCGAGGCCGGCCAGGTCGCGCTCGCTGGGTTCGGCGCGCGTCGGCGCGCGGCGCTGGGGGCGAGGCCGGTCGCTCACGACCAGCAGCTCGCAATCGGTTTCGCAGACGGCGGTCGCCAGCCGCATCCCGTCGGCTGAGGCGAGGCCGGGCCCGCCGAGCGGATCGCCCTTACCGAGCATGCCGTCGATGTCCTTCAGGCGCACGCGCCCGTTCAGGACGTAGAACAACGCATGCGCGCGCTCGCCTTTGCGGAACAGGACGTCGCCGCGGGCGAAGCGGCGCCGGGCGACCAACGGTCGGAGCGCCTCGAGAGCGCGTCCGCCCGGCGCCGCGCTTACGCCCGGACGCGCCTGGCGCCGCAATTCCCGCAGACGGTAGAGGTTCAAGGGCAAAAGAACCCCGTGCAGCGCCCAGACGGGGGTCAGACCGAGCGACAGGCCGTAGGCGATGAAGGCGAGATTGCTGAGGGTCGCGAGCAGACGCATCGGCAGCATGGCGCGCATGCCGAAGGTCAAAAGCACCAGCCCGGACGCCAGAAATCCGAGAGCCTCCGGCAAGGCCATGCACGCCGCCTCCCTCGCCTGCGCCGATCGAGGCGAACCGGGCGCTCCGCGCGAAGGTAGCGCCGGGAGCCCAGGCGTTCGCCTCTGAGAGGACGGTTCGGGATAGGATCTCGGTAAGATGACGCGGCGGCGCCGCCGACCACCGCCCGCTGCCGCGTCCTCGGGCGGCCGGCCGCGCGCCCGCGCGCTCAGTGGCCGGCGATGTAGGCGTCGCGCAGGACCGCGGTCTCGGTCTCGAGCTCGGCCAGCCGGTGCTTCACGGCATCGCCGATGCTGATCAGGCCGATCAGGCGGCCGCCCTCGAGCACCGGCAGGTGGCGCACGCGGTGGCGGGTCATCACTCCCAGCACCCGCGTCAGGCTGTCCTCGCGCCCGCAGGTGATGACGTCGCGGGTCATGACGTCGGCGACCTTGATCTCGGAGGTCTCCGCCCGGTGCGCGGCGAAGGCGTGGACCACGTCGCGCTCCGAGATGATGCCCGCGAGCCGGCCGCCATCGAGGACCACCAGCGCCCCGATCCCCTCCAGGCGCAGCTGCTGCGCCACGGTTGTGAGCGTCGCCGTGGGGCTCACCGTCGCAACCTCGTGACCCTTGGCGGCCAAGACCGAATCCACCTTCATCGGAGCCTCTCCTTTGCTCTTTGCCAGTCCGCCTCGATCAATCCTGGCCGGCGCCGGCACCCCGGGTCCGTGCGGCCCGCCGGCCACGCGCGAGCGGCTCTCATCGTCGATATGGTGCCCGGCCGGCGCCGCGGGGAGCGGCGCATCGACTTTTCGAGGTTGCCGAGGGGACCAGGGCGGCCCCCATTGGCTCACCGCCCGGCATCCGGGGCCCTCAGCGCGGGCCGCGCCGCCGGTCGATCGCGCCGGATGATCACATTCGCCGACAGCGTGACCGCCAGACCCAGCCCGACCACGCCAACCATCCACCAGGACAACCAGGTGCTGTAGATCAGGCAGCCGCCAATGAGGTAGGGGCTGCTCGCAAACACGGCGACGATCAGGTTGTGTACCGATACGATGTATTTGCCCGATAGATCCTTTTGCTCCTGCGCGGCCGCCTTGATCAGGACGCTACAGGCCAGATATCCCGGATATTCCGGGACGAAGCCCCTGATGTCGCGCTGGGCAGCCTGTTCGGACTCCGATCCGAGCTGTCTGGCAACCTCGAGGAACGTGGCAAAGCGTAGACCGCGTCGCTCCCACACCGCCTCCCGCCAGATCCCGAGAGCGGCCATGCTGAGCACGGCCCGATAGTAGAACGCGCACGCCAGTCCAAAGGTCACCGCCGCCGCGATCTCGGCCTTCAACGTCAGACCGCCGATCGAGATGGCATCCGTCACCCCGACCGAGAGCAGAACCGTCAGGGCCGCAAAAGCCAGCCATGCCGTAATCTGCTGGTCGGCCTTCTTGCCGATCTCAAACAGTCGCTGCGAAAGATTGCCAAGGTGAGTATCCAGCAGGAGTTGGACTTGTTCCTGCATCGCCAAACCAAGCTGCTCGTTCACAGCCTATTCTCCAATCGCCTCCCCCTTGTTGTCGCGGGGAGAGGTGACCGCTGGCGCGATCCCCGGCCTCCGAGGCCCCGCGGCAGCTTGCGGCCGGCGATCTCGCGGCAGGCACCGCGGCGCCGGGGCCCGCGGCGGCGGCGTAGCAAGTATTCGACGATGCGCCATCTTGGCGGCGAAGACAAGGCTGCAACAGGTCGGGACGAACCCCGGGGTTGTAGAATAGCGTTCAAGGGGGAAAGATGGCGCGAATGGGCCTGCCTGGCCCCCAATCCACCCGCTGAGGTGGTGGGCGGCCGGTTTCCCGAGGCCCGGGCTTGGCTGGCGGTGCCGCCGGCGGCACCGGGATCCCTTCCCCGCTGCGGCCCTTGCAGCGCCTGCGTCGGCGGCAGGCGCCCGAGGCGTTGCAGTGCTTGACGATCCGGGCTATGTTCAACATTGATAGTCTGCATGATCAGCGGGTCTTTTCAGGGAGATCAGCCGATCTTTTGAGGAAACCCGGTCGTCAGAACCGGATGATGGCGGATGGGAACGCCAATCAAGGCCCGTGTCCGACGGCCTCGGGAGGCCGGGCAGCGCAGGCTGGTTAGTGGGGATGAAGCTCATCGCGTGCACAATCCACAGGAGGCAAACGGGAGATGACCCTACATTCAATCAAGCTGGCAGCCGTCACCGGCATGGCCCTCGGCGTGGCGGTCGCGACAGTGAGCGGCGCGGCGGCGGAAGACCGCGTGAAGTGGAAGATGCAGAGTGCCTGGGCCAGCAGTCTGGTCCATCTCGGCACGTCCGGGGTCCGCTTCGCCAAGAACATCGAGCGCGTGTCGGGCGGCAACTTCCAGATCAAGTTCTACGAGCCGAGCGCCCTGGTCCCAGCGCTCGAGTGCTTCGATGCCGCCTCCAAGGGCTCGGTCGAGGCCTGCTGGACGACGGCCGGCTACCACACCGGCAAGATCCCGGCGGCGGCCTTCTTCACCACAGTGCCGTTCGGCCCGCCCTACGGTGAGTTCTTCGCCTGGAAGAAGTTCCACGGCGGCGACGACCTCAAGAATGAGATCTATGGCGAGCACGGCCTGTACTCGCTCGATGTGTTCGCCATCGGACCCGAGACCTCGGGCTGGTTCCGCAACGAAGTCACGTCGCTCGATCAGCTGAATGGTCTGAAGATGCGCTTCTTCGGCCTCGGCGCTCAGGTGATGCAGAAGATGGGCGTGTCGACCCAGCTGCTCGCCGCCGCCGACATCTATCCGGCGCTGGAGCGGGGCGTGATCGATGCCACCGAGTTCTCGATGCCCGACATCGACATCGACCTCGGCTTCTATCAGGTTGCCAAGAACAACTATTATCCCGGCTGGCATCAGCAGACCTCGGTCAGCGAGCTCTTGATGAACAAGGCGGCCTGGGAAGCGCTGCCGGACACCTACAAGGCGATGCTCGAGCTCGGCGCCGGCGAGAGCATCCACTACACCTACGCCGAGACCGAGGCGAAGAATCCGGCCGCGATGAAGGAGATGAAGAGCAAGTACGGCGTCACCAACCGACGCTGGACCGACGAGGAGCTGGCCGCCTTCGAGAAGGCCTGGTTCGAGGTCATGGAGGAGCAGTCGGCCGCGGATCCGACCTTCAAGAAGATCGCCGACAGCTACCTCGCCTGGCGCGAGGAGTACAAGCCCTGGGCCGACGCGCAGGCGTTGAAGGCCACCTATCAGACGCAGTGATCCGGACCGACCCCGCGGCTGCACGCGGACCGGTGGTCAACGGAACGATCCGCTAGAGGCGCCGGGGCCCGCTCGGGGTCCCGGCGCCGCGCGCTTGAAAGGCAGGTCAGCGCCATGGAAGCCATTCTCGGTCGCCGCCGGCTCAACGCCGGCCTGATCGCGGCCCTGGTCGTGGTCGGCGGCGCCTTCGCCGTCCTCGCCAGCCTGTCGCCGGAGCACCAGAAGGCGCTGCTTTACTTCGTTCAGGACTACCTGCCGATCGCGATGTTCATCACGCTGGCGCTGTTGCTGTTCTCCGGCTTCCCGGTCGCCTTCATTCTGGGGGGCCTGGCTCTGCTGTACGGTCTGATCGGCTACCTGCTCGGGGTGTTCTCGCTCATCGAGTTCTTCAACTTCCTGCCCCGGATCTGGGGGCAGGCGGCCGAGAACCTGGTCCTGGTGGCGGTCCCGGCCTTCGTCTTCATGGGCATCATGATGGAGCGCAGCGGCATCGCCAACGACCTGCTCTATACGGTCCAGGTGCTGCTCAAGCGGGTCCCGGGCGCGCTGGCGCTCGCGGTCACGATCATGGGCACGATCCTCGCCGCGATGACCGGCATCATCGGCGCCTCGGTCACCATGATGACCGCGCTGGCACTCCCGACCATGATGCGCCAGGGCTACAGCCACGCGCTCGCCTGCGGCACGATCGCGGCCTCGGGCACGCTCGGCATCCTGATCCCGCCCTCGATCATGCTGATCATCATGGCCGACCTGATGTCGGTGTCGGTCGGCAACGTGTTCATGGCGGCCTGGGGTCCGGGCCTGTGCCTGGTCGCCTTGTATGTGCTGTTCGTGGTCGTGGTCGCCACGCTCAAGCCGTCGCTGGCGCCCAAGCTGCCGCCCCATCTTCTGCACGTGCCGCGGGGTGAGCTGGGCCCGCTGGTGCTCAAGGCTTTCCTGCCGCCGGTTTTCCTGATCGGCCTGATCAAGGGTGCGATCCTGCTCGGCTGGTCGACGCCCTCCGAGGCGGGTGCGGTCGGCGCGTTCGGCGCGATGCTGCTGGCCTGGTTCAACGGCCGGCTCGACTACGCGACCCTCGAGAGCGTCTGCCACAGCGCCGGGCGCACGATCGCGATGATCTTCTTCATCATCATCAGCGCCACCTGCTTTGCCTACGTCTACCGCTCGCTGGGCGGCGACGTCGTCGTCGACGACCTGATCACCTCGGCCGGCCTCGGCTCCTGGGGCCTGTTGTTCCTGATCATGGGGATCGTGTTCTTCCTCGGCTTCTTCCTCGACTGGATCGAGATCACGCTCATCGTCCTGCCGGTGTTCGCGCCCTTGGTCGCCGGCCTCGACTTCGGCGATCACGTCGCCAAGGAGGACATGGTCCTCTGGTTCATCATCCTGATGGCGGTCAATCTGCAGACGTCGTTCCTGACGCCGCCGTTCGGCTTTGCCCTGTTCTATCTCAAGGGCATCGCGCCACGCGAGATCAAGATCCAGAGCATCTATCTGGGGATCATCCCCTTCGTCCTGCTGCAGCTGTGCGCGCTCATCGGGGTCATGCTCTATCCGAACGTCGCGCTGTGGCTGATGCATTCGGTCTATCCGAGCGGCGGCACCGCCGGCTGAGGGGTGAGGTTTCATGGCGAGCGACAAGCCTGGCGGATTCACCGAGCGTGGCGAGCTGCCGACCGCGATCCGGATCAGCGAGGCCCTGCGCGCCTTCGTCGATTGCGTGGGCCGGTGGGGCGCCTGGCTGATCGTGCCGCTGGTCCTGATCACGGTCTTCGACGTCACCGCGCGCAAGCTGATCTGGATCCAGATCTGGCTGGTCCACACCTTTGGCCGGATCTTCGAATCGACTCTGCTGCAAGAGCTCGAGTGGCACGTCCACACCGCCCTGTTCGCCCTGGTCCTGGGCTACGGCTACATCTACAACACGCACGTGCGGGTTGATCTGATCCGCGAGAATCTGTCGTTCCGCAGAAAGGCCTGGCTCGAGCTGATCGGCCTGACGTTCTTCCTGATCCCCTACTGCGCCGTCGTGATTTACTTCGCCTTCATCTATGCCCACGACAGCTGGGCAATTCATGAGATCTCGACGTCCCAGGTCGGCCTGACCAACCGCTGGATCATCAAGAGCATCCTGTTGTTCGGACTGATCGTCGCCATGATCTCCGGCATCGCGGTCTGGCTGCAGGTGGTGATCGTGTTGTGGGGACCGCAGGACGTCCGTTTCCCGCTGATGACCCTCGAGTGGCCGGAGGAGGAGGGCAGCAAGATCGAAGGCAAGGAGCGGATCAAGCTCCAGGAAGTGGAGGACGCGACCTGGGACACCGAGAGCGAGAGACTGCAGAAGGCATCGAACCCCTCACCCGTAGGGACGGGGGACTAGGCGTGCGCTGATCGACCATTGAGCGGGCCATGAACTGGGAGAACTTCGTCAAGCGCTATGTCTGGGACGACGCCCGCACGCCGTATTTCGTCCGGGTCGGCAAGATCACGCGACGGCAGGCGGACTACGAAACCTACGCCTATGCCATCTTTCTCGGCATCCTGTTCGGCGTGATCACGATCGCGGCGCTCGCCGGCGGCCTGCCGCAGGGCCGTTCCGAGGCGGTGGCCCTCTATGGCTTCACGATGGTCTGCAGCACCATCCTGTTCGGGGCGACCAAGCATCTGTGGCCGGCTCTTTATTGCAGCGCGGCGCCGCTCGCCGCCTTGTTCTATCTCTTCACCAGCGGCTTCCCGCCGCATCTCGGCGCGATCGACCGTTTCGTGCTGATCGTGTTCGCGCTGATCTGGCTGCGCTATTCGATGCGGATCGTGGGCCTGGCCAAGGCCTACGCCGGCCTGCCCGAGACTGCGCCCGGCGAGTGAGCCTCGCGCGCGGGGGCGGACCTCAGTCGGCGAGCTCAAAGGCGCCGGACGGATCGTCCGGCCGGTGCCGGAGCAGGCGGTCGTAGAGACCGCCGCGCGCGCCGTGATCGCGGCAACTCGGCCTCGAGCAGGAAGCCTTTCGCCACCAGGGCGGCGGCCGCCGCGCCCACCTTGGCCTCATAGGCGGCGCGCGCGGGGTAGCGGGCCGCGAGCGAGGGGCGCGGATCGCCGCGGCTTGCCGCTCCGCCTCGGTGCTGGCGAAAGGGGACAAACGAGCCGGACCAGCGCGCGAGGTGGTCCGGCGCGCCGACCTCGGGCCGCCGCAGGTTCCAGCCGGTGTAGCTGCCGAGTGGGGCCTCGATCGCGGGCAGGCGGAGGCCGCCGCGGTCATTGCCGTCGGCATCGGGGAGCGGCACGGGGTGATGAACGGCGGGCCCAAAGCCGGCGGCTGCCGGTCGGCGATCCCCGGTTCGCGAAGCGGGGGCGAGATCGAGGCGTGGCGGCGGAGGTTGCGGCTCGGGAGCAGGAGCCCCGGGATCGCGGGAAAGGCGCGCCGGTAGTCGCCGACCGGCCCGAGCGTGCCATCGGCCAGTCTCGGAAAAACGCTGGCCGGCGGCTCGGCGCCCGGGGTCGCCCAGGCATGGAGCGCCAGCAGGAGGGCGCGCATCGGCGGCCGGTGGTCCAAGGAATTGCCGCAGTTCTGATAGGGCCCGCGCCCGGGTGCCCGCCAGTTGCCGTGCTGGGCGCCAGCGAGCAGGTAGAGGCGCGCGTTCGCGGCAAGCGGCAGGTCGCGGGCGCCGTCGACGTCCGTGTGCAGCAGCGAGGCCGAGCGGGTCCAGTACTCGGTCGAGGTCAGGGTGTAGACGAGCTTCGGCAGCGCCCCCGCAGCGCGCGCCGTGCCAGGACGTCGCCCTCGTGCACCGGTCACCGGATCGGTCTCGGGCGTGGTCGTGAACGGGAAGAAATCGACCGGATACTGCTGGTCCTCGAGCTCGCTCGGGTGGCGCGTGGTCTCGGCGAAGCGGTGGTTGAAGCTGCCCTTGCCGCCGCCCGGGACGTGGATCAGCGCGCCATCGAAGACCATGCGCCCGGCCTCGTCGACGTGCAGCGCCTCGAGCAGCATGTGCTGGAGCACGCGCGCCGACTGCGAGATGCCGAACGCGAGCGCCGCCTGCGGGTCGGGCTTGCCGCCAGCTGGCGAGCGGATTTTGCGTGCCGGCAAGCGTCTGGAAGCTTCGAAGCGGAAGAAGCCAGAACGAATCCCGGATCGCGGCGAGGCCGAGCCCGACGACCCGCGGGTCGCGTGCGGTGTAGACGAGCTCGTAGATCCGGCCGGGCGCGAACCCGGCGTCATAGGAGAGGCGGGCCGCGCCATCGAAGCGCCACCGCTCGCGTGGAATCAGGGTCACGGGCGCCGGACCGGCTCGTCGCGTACCGTGAGCGTGGCACCCTGCTCCTAGCAGGTCGAAGGGGCGGATAGCCGCGGGAATCGCCCCACATGAAGGCGGCGCTGACGGCCTGCCGCATGAGCACGAACTCGGCCGCGACCGGCCCGGTGATCGGGGCGCCGTCCTCGGTCGCGACCGGCAGCTCGATCTGGAGGCGGCCATCGCCCGGCAGCACGTCCCAGTTCCAGGCGCTCCAGAGGAGGGTGTAGCCCTGGCGCAGAAGGAAACCGTTGCCGAGATCGGCGGCGCTGTTCGGGTCGTTGCTCCAGGGCGCGTCGTCGAAGAAGGCGAGCATGCCGAGGTTGCCGCGGTTGTCGACCTCGTAGAGCAGGCGGTGGTTGCCGCGCGCGAGGTCCTGCGGCCGGAGCAGGACGAAGTCGCCGGCGAAGGTCACGAGCCCGCGCGGAGTCGCGCGGCGCCGCCCGAGGTCGACGATCCGGGCGTTGGCGGGATCCGCAGGGTCGATCGCATAGTGCAGCCGGCCCCGGATCCGCTCGTAGGCGCCGACCGCCCCGAACGACCGTCCCGCCCGCGAGCGGCAGGCGCTCCAGGATCTCGACCCGCTCGACCCGGGCCTCGAGCGGCCGCGCCGGTACGCGAAAGGAGGGCTGCCGAAAGAGCGAGGAGAGCGAAAGCGCGCGCGCCGTGATCGCGGGGCCACGATAGAAGCGAGCCCTTTCGGCTGCCGATTGCTATCGTGCTCCGGAATCGGCGCAAGCTTGGGGGGCGAGCTCATGACAGGCGACTGCCGGGTGACCCGGGTCGAGACCCATCTGGTCGGCGCCCGCTGGTGCAACTGGGTCTTTGCCGAAGTCCACACCGACGAGGGCATCAAGGGCATCGGCGAAGGCACCTGCGAATGGCAGGCGAAGGCCGTCGAGGCGGCGATCCACGAGCTCGCCGAACGCCATGTGATCGGCGAGCCCGCGTTCGACATCGAGCGCCTCTGGCAGGCGATGTTCCGGAACGAGTTCGCGCGCGGCGGCCCGATCCTGAACAGCGCGATCGGCGCAATCGAGCTGGCGCTCTGGGACATCGTCGGCAAGGCGCTGGGGCGGCCGGTGCACGCGCTCCTCGGCGGCCGCGTCCACGAGCGCCTGCCGGCCTACGCGAACGCCTGGTACGGCACCGGCGCGACGCCTGCGGAGGTCGCAGCCGCGGCGGCCGAGGTCCAAAAAAAAGGCTACCGCGGGCTCAAGCTCGACCCGTTCGGCAGCGCCGGGCGCGATCCCGATTACGCGAGCATCCGGCGCGCGGTCGGCCTGGTCGAGGCGGTACGCGAGGCGATCGGGCCGGAGATGGAGATCCTGATCGACTGCCACGGCCGCTTCAGCCCCGCGTCCGCGATCCAGATTGCACAAACGCTCGAGCCAGCCCGCCTCTACTGGCTCGAGGAGCCCTGCGATCCCGAGAACGTCGCCGCTCTCGCCAAGATCGGCCGCTCGATCAGGACCCGCCTGGCAACCGGCGAGCGCTGCTACACCAAATACCACCTCCAGGCGCTGCTCCGCGAGTGCGAGGTGGGCGTCCTGCAGCCCGACCCGATGCACGTGGGCGGCATCCTGGAGGCCAAGAAGATCGCGGCGATCGCGGACGCCAGCTACACGCCCGTCTCCTACCACAACCCGTTCGGCCCGGTCGCGACCGCGGCCGCCCTGCAGCTCGACGCCTGCACGACCAACTTCATCATGCAGGAATCCTTCTGCGAGTTCGGCGAACCCTGGCGCTTCGACCTTCTCGAACAAGCGCCGCGCCCAGTGAACGGCCACTACGAGATCCCGACACTCCCCGGCCTCGGGGTCGGCGAGTTCCGCGCCGAGGTCGCGAAGGCCCACCCGTTCGACCCCAAAGCCTTCCTCCCGATGTGGAGCGACGACTGGCGCAAGCGCTTCTAGCGAGATCGGAGGGATGGGCCATGCAGATCTGGCCGTTGCACGACGCGAAAAATCGCTTCAGCGCCCTGGTCGAGGCCGCGCAGCGCGGCCAACCCCAGCTCGTCACCAAGCGGGGCGCCCCAGCCGTCGTGGTCGTCGCCGCCGAAGAGTTCGAGAGGCTCGAGAGCGCTCCAGGCGCATCGGGTGCCATCCTTTGCGGAGCATCTGCTCACCATGCCGCAGGATGACGAGGCCTTCGACCGAATCGACGCCGACCTGCGTGACCCCGCCCTCTGATATACCTGAGCGACACAATGAAGCTGACGGGCGCAAGCGCTTTTAGGCGCGAAAAACCTCCTCGAGGGCCTGGCGCATGACCTGCTCGTCGGGGTCGATGCCCATCCCGCAGGTGATGCCGATGCGGCCCTGGCCGACCAGCATCGCGAGGCCGTCGATCACCCCTGCGCCCGGGCATCGCGGACGAGGCGCGTGCGCGTCGGGTTCGGGATCACGTCGGCGACGATCATCGCCGGGGTGAGCGTGCCGACGTATCGAACGCCTGGACGATGAGGCGCGCGCCGGCCGCGCCGGCCCCGATGGTCCGGTTTCTGATGGCCGGCCGGGAGCCATGTCCCAAAACCATTCGTCGACGCCGAGCCGGCGATCCATGATCGGCGCGCGGCGGGTTCGGCCGGATCGGCCACGCTCTCGCCGGCCGGTATCGGGCTCTTCCTGGCTGATCGTGGTCAGCGCAGGTGATCGTAGACCGTCTTCTCGAACGCGAAGAACAGCGGCAGCGACTTCTCGTCACCGAACGGCAGCACCTGCGTGGCATAGACCCCGCCGATGCCGGCGGTGGGATCGATCCAGTAATAGGTGTTGGCGAGCCCGGCCCAGGCGAGGCTGCCGGGGTTGCGCCCGGTCGGCGCCCGCTCGGTGTTGATCATGAAGCTGAGGCCCCAGGTCTTGGGCATGCCCGGGAAGAACTCGGCATCGTTGGACAAGGGCGGCATCGCGGTCTTGAGCATGCAGACCCGGCAGTCGCCCATCTGGTTGGTCGACATCGTCTGGACGGTCTCGGGCTTCAGGACCTGCTGGCCGTCGGCTTTCCCTTGGTTCAGGATCATGCGGACGAACTTCGCATAGTCGCCGACGGTCCCGTAGAGCCCGCCGCCGCCCATCTCGAACTCGGGCGCCTGCGGGATCTCGAGCTCGAGCTGCGGCTCCAAGCGGTCGTCGGCGCCGCGCTGATGGATCTTCGCCAGGCGGCCGCGCATGGCATCGGTGATCTTGAAGGCCGTGTCGCGCATGCCGAGCGGCTCGAAGATGTTCGCCTTCATGTACGCGCCGAGCTTCTGGCCGCTCGCCGCCTCGACCATCTTGCCTGCCCAGTCGATGTTGATGCCATACTCCCAGCGCTCGCCCGGGTCGAACAGCAAGGGCGTCTGCAACGCCCGCTCCTCGCAGCTGATGATGCCGGGGAGCCCGTTGGCCTCCTGATAGCGCATGATCGGCTCCTGCCAGATCTCGTAGGAGAAGCCCGCGGTGTGGGTCAAAAGGTGACGGAGCGTGATCGGCCGCGCGGGTGCCCGGGTAAGGGGCTTGCCGGCCGCATCGAAGCCTTCCAGCACCTGGACCTTGCCCAGCGCCGGCACGACCTCCTGCGCCGGGCGGTCGAGATGGAGCTTGCCGCGCTCGACCTGCTGCATCGCCGCGGCCCCGGTGATTGCCTTGGTCATCGAGGCGATCCAGACGACCGTATCCGGAGCCATCGCAGCGCCGCCGCCCTGCACGCGCTCGCCGAAGCCGCCCTCGTAGATGGTCCCCTCACGAGTGGTCGCGAGCGCGACCACACCCGGCACGTCGCCGTTCGCGACCGCCCGCTCCAGCAGCCCGTCCGCCTGGTCCTGCAAAGCCATGAGCCGTCTCCCGCCGCCATCCTGCTGGCTGATCTGCCGGCCATCATTGGCCGCCCGCTCGGTCTTGGCAACCATTCGTCGACCTCGACTGCCCCCTGCCCGTAGGTCGCGGGCAGGCGCCGCGATCGGGGCACGTCGGCCGAACTCCACGCAGCGCGGTCGAGGCCTCCCGCGACATCCCGGGGGCGTGATGACATTCGGTCGGCGGTTCCTGGCGGGCTCACGCTTCCGGATGCGACCAGAGCGCTATCGCGCGCAATCCCACTACCCGTCCGACTGGGCCGGCTCCTCGATGCGCTCGACCCGTCTCGCCAGCCGCTGGTGGCGGCTGTGCATGGCGCGGACCTCGACCACCAAGCTCTGCGCGGTCGCGTCAATCCGGTCGAGACGCGCCATCATGACCATCGCGTCGTCCTCGAGCGTCGCGAGGTCATTGATCACACGCTCAAACTGGCGGGCGAGAAATTCGAGATCGACCTTTGCCATCCCGGCTGTTCCTGGCGCGACGGGAACGAGTCACTTCTAATGGGTCTACCGGTCGGCGTCGAGGGCGGCAGCGGCGCGAAAAGTGGGGCTCAGCCGGTCGTGCCGGGGGCCACGCGTTTGCCCATGCGACCGAGGAAGGCGTCGGTGGTGCCGCGGAGCGCCAGGCGGCAGGCGCCGAAGTTGCCGCGGCGGGATTCCATCACCAGGCGCTTGCCGAGGCCCATCAGGATCCGGATCTGGCAGGCCAGGCGCTTCAGAGGCCCGAGGCGGCGGCCGTACATCCGGACCAGCGCCAGCTGGTTGCGGTACATGTAGTAGTAGCGCCAGTTGGCCGAGACCGGCAGCAGGGCGGGCGCCATGAAGCCGCCGCCCAGGTGCTCGACCACGCACTTCGGCACGATGTAGCTCTTGAAGCCGTGGTCGGCCAGGCGGAACGCGTAGTCGGTGTCCTCGCCATAGTAGAAGAAATCCTGGTTCGGGAAGCCGCACTCGGCCATCGCCTCGCGCGTGAACAGGGTGCTGATGAAGGGGTAGAGGTCGATCTCCATGGGCTCGCCCCTGCCCCGCTCGATCCCGACCTCGGGGCTCAGATACCGGTAGCGGAACGCGCGCGCGAGCGTGGTCGGCAGGCGCCACGGCAGCCAGGTCATGCCGCCCTCGTCCCACTGGGCCTGATAGGCGGTGAGCCCGCCGACCTTGATGCCCCGCCGGCGCAATTCGGCTGCGGCCTCGAGCAGGATGCGCAGCGAGCCGGGCTCCGGGAAGACGTCGTCGTCCATCGCCCAGGCGAAGTCGTGGCCGCGCGCATAGGCCGCCTCGAGCACGGTGCGGAAGCTGCAGGCGCAACCGTAGTTGCCGGGCTGATGGATCGGGGTGAGGTCGGGCTGGCCGTCGAGCCACTCCCGCGTACCGTCGGTGCTGAGGTCGTTGACCACGATGATCTCGTCGACCGGGCGGTCCTGGGCGCGGATCGCCTCGATGACGCGCTTGAGCGATTCCAGCCGGTTGAAGGTGGTCACGGCGGCGGCGACGGTCATGCTTTGCGATCCCAAGGAAGCGCGTGGCGCCCAGATCTAGCACCGGGATAGCGTTGCGCGGAAGGCGACCGATCTAGCCGCTCCCGGTTAACAAGGTGGCAGCCCCAGCCCCCGCCCCGCGGCGGCCGCGCGGCTCAGACCGTGAACTCGGCGAGGTCCAGCGTCGATTCGTGGCCGAGCTGCTGCCGGTGCTGCGCAAGCCAGCGCTCGGCCGCGGCCCGGCCGGCGTCGCGCAGATAGGTCAGGAACGGCCAAGCGGTGTTGCTCTTGCTGCGCATGCCGAGCCCGGCCATCACCGCGGGATCGGCGATCCGGTGCAGATGGATCAGCTCGTAGCGCGGATGCTCGAGCTGGCCCGCGGCCAGGAGCTTGTTGATCGTGGCGATACCCTCGAGCTCGCGCATCAGGGCGGCGTTCATGGTCACCTCGTTGAGGCGATCGATGATGTCGCGGGCCGTGATCGGCAATTCGGCCCGGTCGGTCGGGTTGAGCTGGACCAGGAGGATGTCCTTGGCCGCGCCGTCGTGCAGCAGGGGCCTCAGCACGGGGTTGCCGATGAAGCCGCCGTCCCAATAGAACTGGCCCTCGACCTCGACCGCGCGGTTGAGCTGGGGCAGGCAGGCCGAGGCGAGCAGCGCCTCGACCGACAATTCGGCGTTGCCGAACAGCTTCATCTGGTTGGTCTTGAGGTTGGTCGCGCAGACGAACAGCCGGATCGCCGCTGCGCCGCGCAGGCCCTCGAAGTCGAGCCGCTGGCCGAGCAGATCGCGGAGCGGGTTGTGGTCGAGCGGATTGAGCTGATAGGGCGAGACGAAGAGCGCCAGCGTGTCGAGCCAGAGCCCGACCGGCGACCAGTCGAGGTTCCAGGCCCGGGTCAGGCTCTGATAGGGCGTCGACTGGTAGGGATTGAAGCCGATCGCGCCAAGCTCGCTGACCCGCCGCCAGAACGCCGCGAGCCCGGCTTTGGCGCCGGCGGCACCGTCCTCGAGCAGGCCCTGCGCCAGCACGCAGGCATTGATCGCGCCGGCGCTGGTGCCGCTGATGGCCGCGATCGTCAGCTCCGGCTCGTCGAGCAGGCGGTCGAGCACGCCCCAGGTGAAGGCGCCATGCGCACCGCCGCCCTGCAGCGCGAGCGCGATCGAGGTCGCGGCCATGACCGCGGCCTCAGGCCGCGAGATGCCCGGTCTTGACGTAGAGCGTGCAGCCGGCCGCCGAGGCGAGCCCGTGCTCGCCGCCCGGCGGCGTGCGCAGCCAGGCGCCCTTGGGATAGCGGCCCTGCTCGTCTTCGAAGGCACCCGCGATCACGAACAGCTCCTCGCCGCCCGGATGGGCCCGGCGCCCGAGCCGGGTGCCGGGGGCAAGGCGCAGGAGCTGCACCCGTTCGCGGCCGTGCTGGTAGAGCGGCATGACCTCCACGCCCTCGGCCTCGCCCGGCTGCCAGGGCGTGCTCGTGGTGTCGATCCGCACGAACTCCCGCTCGTCCGGCGCCATCTGCCGGAGCTTGACGAAGATCGTGCAGCCGGCGGCGCTGCTCGGGGCGTGCTTGGAGCCCGGCGGGTTGCGCACATACATGCCGGGCCCGAAGTCGCCATGCTCGTCGGAGAAGGTGCCCTCCAGCACCAGAAACTCCTCGCCGGCGCCGTGGCTGTGCGCCGGGAAGGCGCTCGCCGGCGCATAGCGGACGATGCTGGTCGCGCGCGCGACCTCGTCGCCGTCGCGCTCGAGCATGCGCCGCTGGACGCCCTTGAGCGGCGAATCGACCCACGGCAGCTGCTCGCTCTCGACGACGGCGCGCTGGCTGAGATCGGCATTGATGTTCATGGGCGGCACTCGCTCTCTCCGACAGAGGTGGGCAGAGAACAAGCAAAAACCAAGTCCCGAGGCAAGCCCACGCGGACCCGCTGCGAGCGGCTGATGGGATGCATGCGCGGGGGAACGGGACGCGGGCGCCGGAACCGACCGCCGGACGGCCCGCTACCGCCGATCGGCCCGCACCAGCCGGGCGACGGGCGCCCGCGACCGGAGTCGATGCCTTGGACCCGATCCGCATCATCCTCGCCATCCTGCTGCCGCCGCTCGGCGTGTTCCTGCAAGTCGGCCTCGACGGGTCGAGCGTCTCGCCTGCTGGCTCGACGACCGCTGGCGGCTGCCAGGCTCGCGCTTGCGGCTCGGGGTCGACGACCTCGTCGGCCTCGTCCCCGCGATCGGCGATGCGGTGACCGGTGCGCTCGCTGCCTACATCGTCTGCGAAGCCTGGCGCCTCGGCACGCCGGGCTGGACGCTCGCGCGCATGCTCGGCAACCTCGATATCGACTTTCTCGTCGGCATCGTGCCGGTGGCGGGCGATCTGCTCGACATGGGCTTCAAGGCAAATCGCCGGAACCTCCGGCTGCTGCACCGCCATCTGAGCGCGCACGCCGGCCTGGATACGGGAGCCGCGACCCGCACGGCGCCGCGGGTGGCTCAGGTCGCCGGGACCAGCGCCGGCAGCTCGAGCCGGACCCGAAGGCCGCCCGTCGGCGATTCCTCGAGCGAGACGTTGCCGCCATAGATCTCGGCGAGGTCGCGCACGATCGCGAGCCCGAGGCCGCTGCCCGGGACCGACTGGTCCAGACGCCGGCCGCGCTCGAAGACCTCCTCGTGCCGCTCGGCAGGCAGACCGGGACCGTCATCGTCGACCAGGAGCACGAGCCTCCCGTCGTCGCTCCGGCTCGCGACGGTGACCCGCCGCCTTGCCCATTTGCAGGCGTTGTCGAGCAGATTGCCAACCATCTCCTCGAGGTCCTGAGCCTCGCCCGCGAACAAATGGTCGGCCGGGGTCGAGGCGACGATCTCGACCTCGGGGTTGGCCCCGACGCGCCCGAGCGTCCGCACGAGACGCTCGACCATAGGGCCGACCGGCGCGGCGATCCCAGGCACGCGGCTCGAGCTCGCAGCCCGTGCGCGGGCGAGCTGAAAGTCGATCTGGCGCCGCATCGCCTCGATCTGCTGGCCGAGCACCTCCGCCGCGGCGGACTGGCCGTGCTCGGCGAGCTTGCGGCGCTCGGCCGCGAGCACGGTGAGCGGCGTCTTCAGCCCATGCGCGAGATTGCCGGCCTGGGTGCGGGCGCGCTCGACCGCCGCCATCTGCTGGCCGAGCAGGTCGTTGAGGTCGTCGACCAGCGGCTGCACCTCGCTCGGGAAGCTCGCTTCGAGGCGGCGCGAACGGCCGGCATGTACCTTGGCGAGCTCCGCGCGGAGCCCCTGCAGCGGCCTGAGGCCAACCGATACCTGGGCGGCCGCCGCGAGGAGCAGCACGATCGCGAGGATCGCGAGCGCGAGCGCGGTGTCCCAGCCGAAGTCGCGGACGTTGTCGTCGATCTCGCGCCGGTCGATCCCGACCGCGAGCCGGAACGGCCGGTCGTTGAGGCGCAGCCCGCGCTCGATCACGAGCAGATCGCTGTCCGCGGGCCCGGGCAGGATGTGGCGGTGCGGCTCGTCGGACGACAGACGGTCAGGCGGCAGATCGAGGGAAAAATCCCAGAGCGAGCGCGAGCGGATCGCATGGCCCTCCGCATCATCGATCTGCCAATAAAGGCCGCCGTAGGGCTTGACGAAGCGCGGGTCGCTGAGCGGCCGTGCGACCTCCGGCACGCCGGTCGCGCTCAGCTCGAAGACGGCGGTCAGCTGGTTCAGGTGGTTGACGAGCTCGCGCTCGAAGCGGCGCTCGACGTGCTGCTCGAACATGAGGGTGAGGCCGAGGCCGGCCAGCACGAGCGCCGCCCCGACCGAGCAGGTGGCAGCCAGCAGCAGGCGGACGCGCAGCGAGCCGTGCGCCCTCATCACGAGGCTTCGAGCGTGTAGCCGAGGCCGCGCCGGGTCTTGATGACGTCGACCCCGAGCTTGCGCCGCAGCCGGCCGATCAGGACCTCGATCGTGTTGCTCTCGCGCTCGAAGTCCTGTTCGTAGATGTGCTCGATCAGCTCGAGGCGGGGCACGACGCGGCCGCGGTTCAGCATCAGATAGGCGAGCAGGCGGTACTCGAGGGCGGTCAGCTGCAGCGGGGCGCCCGCGACGCTCGCGCGCGCGGCGCGGGTGTCCAGGGTCACGGGCCCGGCGCTCAGCAGCGCCGAGGCATGGCCGCGATCCCGGCGGATCAGGGCCCGCAGCCGGGCCAGCAGCTCCTCCATCTGGAAGGGCTTGGCCAGATAGTCGTCGGCGCCGGCGTCGATGCCCTCGACCTTGTCGTGCCAGCTGCCGCGCGCGGTCAGGATCAGGACCGGCATGTTGCGGCCCTCGGCGCGCCAGCGCTTGAGCACGGTGACGCCATCCATCACCGGCAGTCCGAGGTCGAGGACCACGGCGTCGTAGTCCTCGGTGTCGCCCCGGAAATGCGCTTCCTCGCCTTCGGCCGCGAGATCGACGAGGTAGTGGGCGGCCCGCAGCACGCGCGCCAGATCCTCGGCGATCCGGGGGTCGTCCTCGGCCACCAGGACCCGCATCAGTCGCCCTCCTCGGACAGCAGCCGCTTGCTCTTGGCGTCCATCAGGAGCTTGAGCAGGCGGCCGTCGGGGGCGATCAGCTCGACCTCGTAGACCCAGCGGCCGTCCTGGTGGTTCAGCTCGAGCTCGACCACGGTGCCGGCATGGCGCCGCTCCACCTCCTCGAGGATCTGGTCGAGCGGCAGGATCTCGCCCGCCTCGAGCGCCCGGCGCGCGCGCTCGTGGTCCTGATCGTGATCGGGATCAGGGTCGCCAGCCCGGAGGCCGGTCGTGGGCTGGACGAGAATCGCGACCAGGATGAGCGCAGCTGTCAGGGCCCGCATCAAGCGATCCTACCCGGGGCCAGCTGAACCGCATGTGACAGACGCCATCAGCCGCGCTTCAGCTCGCCTCCCTTAGAACCCCGCTCGACCGGCGCATCGGGCGTCGGCAGCAGGATCGGAGAAGGCGGATGATCAGGCAAGCGACCATGGCGAGCGCGCTTCTCGCGGGGCTCGTGCTGGGCGGACCGGTGCGCGCCGAGGAGGGGACGTGCCCGAAGTATGCGAGCGATCAGGTGATGAGCAAGGACCAGCTCGCCGACCGGCTCAAGACGATGGGCTACGACGTCCGTGGCATTCAGGTGCGGGATGGCTGCTGGGAGGTCAAGGGGTTCGACAAGGACGGCAAGCGGGTCGAGGTCCACGTCGATCCGGTGACGGCCGAGATCAAGCAGGACGAGGACTGAGCATGGCCGAGGCGATCTCGTCGGCGGCGGCGGATGCGCCGGACCGCACCGGGCCATCGGCCACGGTCCGCGTCTGGGACCCGCTGGTCCGGCTGTTCCACTGGAGCCTGGTCGCAAGCTTCACGACCGCCTGGCTCAGCGAGGACTCGAAACTGCTGCACCAGGGTGCCGGCTACGTCGTGCTGGCGCTGGTCGCCGTGCGCGTGATCTGGGGCTTGGCCGGCAGCCGCCATGCGCGTTTCCGGGACTTCGTGCCGCGCCCGCGGGCGCTGCTTGCCTATCTGAGGAGCCTGCCGGGCGGGCATTCCCGGCGCTATCTCGGCCACAACCCCGCGGGCGGCGCCATGATCATGTTGCTGCTCCTGATGCTGATCCTGACCGGCGGCAGCGGCTGGCTCACGACGACCGATGCGTTCTGGGGGGTCGTCTGGCTCGAGGACCTGCACGCGACGGCCGCCAATTTCACGGTCGTGCTGGTCTTCGCGCATGTCGCAGGCGTGGTGTTCAGCAGCCTCGCGCACCGGGAGAACCTCGTGCTCGCGATGATCACGGGGCGCAAGCGGGCGGAGCCTGCGGGTCACTGATCGGACCGGCGGATGCGCACCTTGCCGTGGACGTGCGGGCGGCGCGCCTCGGTCGGACCGCCCGCGCGGACCGGCCGGGGCGCGAAGCGGCCGTAGCACAGCAGCCGGTCGTACATCAAGATCGCGCCGGCGGCCGCGAGATTGATGCAAAAGCGGGTCGGGATGCGCACGACGTGATCGCAGCGCGCGAGCATGGCGGGCGACAGCGAGCTGCGCTCGGGCCCGAACACGTAGGCGGCATTCTGCGGATGGCGGAAGCTCGGCAGCTCCGTCGCCTCGTCGAGCAGCTCGACGCCGATGAGCCGGCAGCGACCGGGCAAGACCAGCTCCGCCACGTTTGCGAAGCGGTAGAGCGGCAGCTGCAATTCGGCGTGCGAGGTGTCCGAGAGCGCGCTCGCGACCGTATAGTGGGCATCGACCAGAAACACGAAGCTGGCGCCGAAGGCGTGCGCCGAGCGGATCAGATTGCCGAGGTTCATCGGCTTGCTGATGCCCTCGGCGCCGATCCCGAAATAGCCGCGCATGGTTTTTCCTAGCGCCTCGGGCGGGCTGCGGCCAGCGCCTTGGCGGCTTTCAGGAGGACGCCGCGGCCGGCTAGACTTGCGGCCGGAGGCAACCGATGCGCGCGATCGTCTGCCGGGAGCTCACGGGGCCGGATGGCCTCCGGCTCGAGGACTGGCCGCTGCCCGAGCCCGGGCCGGGCGAGGTCCGGATCCGGGTGCGCGCGGCCGGCCTCAACTTCGCCGACACGCTGATCATCAAGGGCCAGTATCAGGACAAGCCGCGCTCTGCCCTTCGTGCCGGGGATCGAGATCGCCGGCCTGATCGAGCAATGTGGCGCGGGCGTTGCGGGCTTCGTGCCCGGCGACCGGGTCATGGCGACGCTCGATCGCGGCGGCTTTGCCGAGGCGGCGGTGACCACTGCTGGCAACGTCGTCCGCCTGCCGGATGCGATCGACGACGTGACCGCGGCCGGCTTCGCGATCGCCTACGGCACGGCCTATGGCGCGCTGGTCTGGGCGGGGCGCCTGCAGCGCGGGCGAGACCTTGCTGGTGCATGGCGCCGCCGGCGGCGTCGGCCTCGCCGCGGTCGAATGCGGCCGCACGCTCGGCGCCCGGGTGATCGCGACCGCGCGCGGCCCCGAGCATCTCGAGGTGGCCAGGGCGCACGGCGCGGACGCGCTGATCGACACCGCGAGCCGAGGACGTGCGCGCCCGGGTCAGGGAGCTGACCGAGGGCCGCGGCGCGGACGTGGTCTTCGATCCGGTCGGGGGCGAGCTGTTCACGGCCTCGCTTGCGCAGCATCGCCTGGGAGGGGCGGCTGCTGCTGATCGGCTTTGCGAGCGGCCAGATCCCGCAGATCCCGGCCAATCTGCTGCTGGTCAAGAACGCCGCCGCGATCGGCTTCTACTGGGGCAGCTACCGCCGCCACGACCCGGCCCGGGTGCACGCCGCCTTCGAGGAGCTGCTGCGCTGGCACGCCGAGCGGCGGATCCGGCCGCATGTCTCGGAGGTCTATCCCTTGAGCCGAGGCGAAGAGCGCGCTCAGCGGCTGCTCGCGCGCAAGAGCACCGGCAAGGTCGTGCTGACCATGGACGAGGGCACCTGAGGAGGGAGCGATGACCGGACCTATGGTCGTGGTCCAGGGCGACATCACCCGGCAGAGCGGTCGATGCGATCGTCAACGCGGCCAACGAGCGCCTGCTCGGCGGCGGCGGGGTCGACGGCGCGATCCACCGCGCCGCCGGGCCGGAGCTTCTGGAGGAATGCCGCAAGATCGGCGGCTGCCCGACCGGCGAGGCCAGGATCACCAAGGGCTACGAGCTGCCGGCCCGGCACGTGATCCACACCGTAGGCCCGGTCTGGCACGGCGGCGGCCAGGGCGAGCCCGAGCTGCTCGCCGCCTGCTATCGGAACGCGCTCGAGCTCGCGGTCGCGCACGGGATCGCGACGATCGCCTTCCCCGGCATCAGCACCGGCATCTACGGCTATCCCCTCGAGGCCGCGACCCGCCTCGCCATGGCCACGGTCAAGGACTGCCTGGCGACCATGCCGTCGATCCAGGAAGTCCGCTTCGTGACCTTCGGTGACCAGGCGACCGCGGTCGCCGAACGGGTGCTCGCCGAGCTCGTGCCGGGCTGATCAGCGCGCAGCGGTGCGGCGCGGCGGCGCTTCGGTGGTGCTGGCCGGGCCGCGGGCGGCTCGGGGGGCGCCGCAGCGGGCTGCGGGGCAGGCTCGCGCGCGGCCTCGGGCGGCGCGGGCGCGGCGGGGCGGTCGGCTTCGTCTTCCTGCAGGGCGCGGCGCTCGATGCGCTTCAGGCGCGAGCGGTAGAGCTGGCCCGCCTCGTCGAGCAGCGGGTAGGCGATCGCGCAGATGTGCGAGTGGATGCGCTTCAGATCGCGCAGGATGTCGAGGTGGAGGGCGCTCGAATCGATGCTCTCCGGGCGCCCCGCGCGCAGCCGTGCCAGGTGGTTCTCGGCGGCCTGGCGCTCGGCGTCGCGGACCGCGACCTTCTCGTCGATCAGCTTGCGCGCGATCGCGACGTCGCCCGACATGAACACGCCGAGCGCCATCTGCAGGTTGCCCAGGACATGGGCGTGCAGCGCCTCGATCTCGCTCCAGCCCTCGCGCGAGAAGCGCAGCTGCAGGCGCATCTTCTTGTCGGCGAGCTCGAGCAGGCTCTTGTCGATGATGTCGCCGATGTGCTCGAGGTTGGTCGTGAACCCCAGGATCTCGGCCGACCGGCGGCTCTCGCCGGCATCCAGCGGCTCGCGGCTGACGTCGGTGACGAACAGCTTGATCGCCTCGTGCAGCTTGTCGACCGAATTCTCGAGGCGCTGCAGCTGGGCGAGCGTCTGGCGATCGTCGCGGTCGAACACGGCAAAGCACTCGCGCAGCATGGTCTCGACCAGATCGCCCATGCGCAGCGCCTCGCGCGCCGCGCAGGCGAGCGCCAGGCTCGGGCTGTCCAGGGTCGAGCGGTCGAGATGGCGCGGTCGCTCGGGGTCGGTCTCGACCGGGAGGTCGGGCAGGAGCCGCGCGCAGAGCCTGGCGACGGGCTCGGTGAACAGGATGAAGCCGAGGCCGAGCGCCAGGTTGAAGCCGGTGTGGAAGTCGACCACGATCCGGCTCGGATCGGCCTCCAGCCGCTGCAGCCAGGGCAGTGCGAGGCCGACCAGCGGCGCGGCGACGACGACGCCGGTCAGCCGGAAGACGAGGTTGCCGAGCGCGACGCGGCGGGCGGCCGGGCGCTCGGCGTAGGTGGCGGCGATCGCCGGCATGGCGGCGCCGAGATTGGCCCCGAGCACGAGCTCGCAGGCGCTGCTCAGCGGCAGCACCCCGACGCCCGCGAGCGACATGATCAAGAGCACGATCGCCAGGCTGGAATGGGCGAGCCAGGCGAGCAGCGCGCCTACCAGGATCAGGATCAGCGCGTCCTGGGCGAGGGCGCCGAACACCTCCTCGAGGATGATCGCCTGACGCATCGGCGCCGAGGCGGCGAGGATCAGACGCAGCGCCAGCAGCATCAGGCCGAGGCCGATCGCGACCCGGCCGAGGCCGTGGTGGCTCCACGCCTCGGCGCTGAGGTGGACGACGACGCCGGCCAGGATCAGGATCGGCGCCAGCCAGTGGACGTTGAGCGAGAGGACCTGCGCGACCAGGCTGCTGCCGAGGTCGGCGCCGAGCATGACCGCGAGCGCCGGCGCGGTCTCGACGACGCCGCGGCCGGCGAAGGCCGCGACCACGAGCGCGGTCGCGGTGCTGCTCTGCAGAATGCTGGTGACGCCGAGGCCGGCCAGGAAGGCGGTCAGCCGATGCCGCAAGGAGACCCGCAGGACGTGCCGCAGATCGGCGCCGAAGGTGCGCATGATCCCGGTCCGCACCATGCGGGTGCCCCACAGCAGCAACGCGACCGCGCCGAGCAGCTCGATCAGGACGCCGGTCGCGGAGGTCGGGACCATGCCTGCGGCCGCGGTCAAGGGCCGCCAACCTGGCGGCCGCCGTCCGCCCGCAAAGTGCGCCGGGGAAACGCTGTCAACTCACGAGGACCAAAGCGGCCCACCGATCCGGCCACCGGACATCTGCCGCGCTGCCGGCAGGCGGCGTCGCATCGTAGGCTCGCTGCCCGCCCCCGGACGACAGGCCGTCGCGCCGGAGCCGGCGGACGGCGTCGGCGATCGCCGGGCGCGATCGGGCGTCGGCGGCGGCCGGCCGTGCGCCGGCCTCCGGTCAGATCAGTCCTCGGAGTCGCCGGGCTCGCTCGGCTCGCCGAACCGCGCCGAGCGTGCGTGGCCGTGATCGTGATCGCTCGCGCGGGCCGCGCCGACGCTGCCGCCGGTATCGCTCAGCACGCTGATGTTGCCGGCGATCTGGCCGCCCCGCTCGAGCTCGAGCTCGCCATAGCGGACGGTGCCGGTCAGCTTGCCGCTGCCGCGCACGAACAGCCGCTTGCGGACCGTGAGATCGCCCTCGTAGACGCCGCTGATGTCGGCCTCCTCGACCTCGCAGCCGCCGGTGAACCGGCCCGAGCTCGCGATCTCGAGGGCAAGGGTATCGTTCAGGGTCACCTCGACCTCGCCCTCGACCACGAGGCGGTCGCAGGAGCTGATCTCGCCCGACAGGCGGATGCCCTCGCCGACGATCAGGCGCTTGCCGCCATAGCGATCCGGCTCGGGCTGCTGCGACGGCGGACTGGCGAGCGTCTCGGCACTCGCGGCGGCGGCCGGTGCAGCCGCGCTCGAGCCACCCGGGCCGGTCGGCAGATCGACCTTGCGGCGCGGCAGCTCGGGTTGCGCGACCGGCTTGGCGGCGTTGTCGGCAGCGGGTCTGCGAAAGGCCCCTTCCCCGCTGGCCGGAAGTTCGCTGTCGGTGTCTTTCTTGCGGAACATGGCTACGCAACCCCTACCTTGCAGGATTCTTCAGTGATCTGTTAACGAGGAACCCTAAGTATTCCCGAACAGGCACGAAAACCCACCTCAGCAACGCTTAAACACACGCTCGGGCGGAGTCAAACACTTCTGTCGCCAAGCGGCCGTGCCGACGCCACGCGGTCACCCCCCGGCGACAGCGCGCCCGCCCCCCGGCGCAGGCCCTCGAACAGATGCACCATGAACGCGATTGCGACCACCGGCGCAACCAAATTGAGGATCGGCACCGTCAGCAGTGCGGCAATCACCACGCCGGCCAGCCACAGGCGCGCCCGCGCCCGCTGGCGTAGCGCCCTGACCGTCGATCCAGGCAGGCGCCGCCCGGCGACCTGCTCGAAGTACTCGCGTCCGAGCAGATAGCCGTTCAGGGCCAGATAGATCAGGATGTTGGGGCCCGGCAGCAGATAGAGCGGCAGGGCCAGAAGATTGAGCAGCAGAGCGATCGCGGTGAAGCGCAGCGTCGCCCAGAAGCTCTCGCCGGCGCCCATCCCGACCGGCGGCGGCAGATCCGGGTAGTAGCGCCGCTCGACCGCGGCAGCCACGTCCTCGGCGAACCAGCTGACCGCCGCCGCCACGACCACCGGGAACAGGAGCCAGGCGAGCACCAGCGCGGCGGCCGAGCCGACGATCGTGAGCAGGGTGTCGAGCCAGGCGAGGCCGGTCGCATCCAGCCTCTCGAGGACCATGGTGACCGCCACCAGCAGCAGCGCGAAGGTGCCGGTCGCCACCAGCACGCTCCGCAGCACCAGCCGGCGGGCGCTCGGCTCGGCAAGCTGCCGCAGGCCGAGGATCAACGCTTCGAACACGGGCTCACCTGGGCCAGAGTTGCCGGCAGATATGGGAACCGGGGCGGTCATTCGAAGCCATGCGGCCGCCGATTTTCACGGGTCCCCGCCTGCACATGGGCAAACGCGTGGTTTGCTCGGATATTCCGCGCCTCTATAGTCGGCCGGCAATTTTGCGGAGCGGATGCCCGATGAATGCAGGCGAACGGCCGGCGCGGCTCGATGTGATCGGTTTCGGCAATGCGATCGTCGACGTGATCGCGCCGGCGGACGACAGGCTGCTCGAGCGGGTCGAGCTCGCCAAGGGGACCATGACCCTGATCGAGCAGGACCGCATGGCCGCCTTGTACGAGCACATGGCCTCGGCGGTCGAGATGTCGGGCGGCTCCTGCGCCAACACCATGGCGGCGCTCGCCGCGCTCGGCGCGAGTGCCGCTTACGTCGGCAAGGTGCAGAGCGACCAGCTGGGCCAGGTGTTCGCGCACGACATCCGCGCGACCGGGGTCGAGTTCGCGACCCGGCCGCTCGCGGCGGGGCCGCCGACGGCGCGCTGCCTCGTGCTGGTGACGCCGGATGCGCAACGGACCATGGCGACCTACCTCGGCGCCTGCGTCGAGCTCGGCCCCGACGACGTCGACGAGGACCAGGTCGCGGCCGCCAAGATCGTCTATCTCGAGGGCTATCTCTGGGATCGCCCGAACGCCAAGGCCGCCTGCCTGAAGGCGGCGGCGACCGCTCACCGCCACGGCCGCCAGGTGGCGCTCAGCCTCTCCGATCCGTTCTGCGTCGCCCGCTGGCGGGCGGAGTTCGCCGACCTGATCGCGCATCACGTCGACGTCGTGATCGCCAACGAGGCCGAGATCTGCAGCCTCTATGGCGCCAACGACCTCGAGCAGGCGATCGATCTGGTGCGGGGCCAGGTGCGGCTCGCCGCGCTCACCCGCAGCGCCGACGGCTCGGTGCTCGTGGCCGGCACCCAGACCGAACGGGTGGCGGCCGCGCCGGTCGCGAGGGTGATCGACAGCACGGGCGCCGGGGACCTCTACGCCGCCGGCCTGCTCTACGGCCTGACCCACGGGCTGCCGCTCGCCGCCTGCGGGCGCCTCGGCGGCCTGGCCGCGGCCGAGGTGCTGGGCCAGTTCGGCGCCCGGCCCGAGCGACCGCTCGCACGCCTGCTCGACCAGGTGCCCTGTCCCTGAGGCGGCGCCGTTAGGCAAGCGTCAAGCCTGCGGCGCTATCCTGCGCCCGGCCTGGCGGTCGGGGCCGGTTGTCCGCAGCCAGCGGGCCTGGCCGCCGCCGGCTTGCTATCCGCAAAGGGACGACCGTGTTCAGTGACCCGCTCGAAGATCTCGCGCGCCTCGGCCGGCAGGCGATGGTGGCCCTGGCTTGGATCCTCTTGGTGATCGCCCTCGCTCTGGCGACCCGGGCCAGCATCACCTCGGCCCGGGCGCAGGGCTTCGATGCCGCCGCCCCGGCTCTGGCAGGCGTCGCGCCCGGTCTGGACCCGCGCGCGAAATAGCTGCCCGAGCCCGGGTGGGCTCAGCCCGCCTTGTCGAACCAGAACGTGTCGGGCCGATAGATGCCGAACTGCGCCCCGGGCTCCCAGTTGTAGACGGCGTCCGCCGGCACGTTGTGCAGCGTCTGGCGGACCGCGACCGGTTGCAGGACGCCGGCGATCAGGCCGATCGAGTACAGCCCGCCGCTGTAGATCGGCAGCATCTGCTCCCAGATCTTGCGGCGCTCCTCGGTCGAGGTCGCCCCCCGCCACTGCTCGAAGAGTTCGAGCAGTTGGGCGACTTCCGGCAGATCCGGGGCCTCGCCCGCGGTCCCCTTGGTCTGGTAGTGCTGGCCCCACATCGGCCACTGCAGCTGGTTCTGATCGGTGGGCGCGAACTCGGCCGGGCTCATGTCGGCGCTCGGGATGCCGTTCTCGAGGCCGTACCAGATCGACATCAGCGTCTCGCCGGAGAAGATCCGGTTGCGGAACATCTCGCGCTGCAGGGGCTTGCTGTGGATCTTGATGCCGATCTTGGCCCAGGTCTCCTCGACCAGCTCGAGAACGTCGGTCTGCTCGGTCTCCTCGCCGGCGGTCTCGACCACGAGCTCGGCCGGCCGGCCGTCCGGCAACAGGCGCACGCCGTCCGCGCTGCGCTGGTCGAGCCCGATCTCGTCGAGCAGCGCGTTGGCCTTGGCCGGGTCGTACTCGGACCATTCGTCCCGGTATTCGGGCTTGTAGAGGGGGCTCTGCGGCAGCACGGTGTTGTTGCCGCCGTGACCGAGGCCGAAATACATGATCTGGTTGATCTCGTCGCGGTCGACCGCGAGCGACAGCGCCCGCCGGAAGCGGACGTCCCGGAACAGCTTGCGCCACCCCGGGTCCGTGGTGTTGAGGTTGGGGTAGATTGCCAGCTGCGCGCCGCGCGCCGTCTTCCACAGATAGGTGACGAGGCCGCTGCGCTTCTCGCTCTCCTTGAGGAAGGTGTAGTGCTTGAAGAACAGGCCGCGTGACTGCAGATCGGTCTCGCCGGCGCCGGTCTTGATCGGGATCAGCTTTTCGTCGACGACGTCGAGCACGACCCGGTCGATGTAGGGCAGCTGCTGCCCCTTGCTGTCGACCCGGTGGAAGTAGGGATTGCGCTCGAACACGAAGCGCTCGGCCGGCGGCGGCGTGGTCAGCCGCCAGGGCTGCAGGGTCGGCAGGTCCGGGTTCTCGAACTTGTACATGTCGTCCTTGCGGCCGTGCAGCTGGGCCCAGTCGCGCGCCTGGGTCTCCTCGACCATCGCCTTGAGCTTCTGGGGATCGGCATAGCGCTCGTGGAACTGCTTGAGATAGTGGGCCGGCATGTAGATGAACAACGGCGTCGCCTGCGCCAGCGCCGGCAGCAGGAACGGGTTCGGCTTGGCCCAGCTGTAGCGCACGGTGAGCGGGTCGGGGAACTCGACCTTGGGCGGCTGGCCGTCGACGAACAGCTCGGGCGGCGGCCCGGTCGGGTTCAGCTTCGGGTTGTTGGCCACGTCCTCCCACCAGTAGCGGAAGTCCTCGCTGGTGAACGGCTCGCCGTCGGACCAGCGATGGCCCTTGCGCAGATGCAAGCGTGAAGCTGCGCCCGTCCTCGACATCGACATCCTTGAGGATGTCCGGCACCAGCTCGAGCTTCTCGTTGTAGCCGACCAGCCGGGCATAGCCGTAGACCACCATCAATCGGGTGTCCTTGGCGCGCCCGACCAGCGTGTGCAGCTCGCCGCCCGGCTTGCCGACGGTCTTGCCGGAGTCGGCATCGAAGGTCACGACCGAGGGCTCCTCGGGCGGGCCGGAGGGCGGACCGGCGCCGGCCGCGGGCGCCGTCAGCCCGAGGCCGGCGGCGAGCAGAGCGATCGCACAGAGGCGGGCGTCAGGCAGCGCTGTGAATGGCTTGGACATCGGCTTCGGGGCTCATCCTGACGAAGTGGCGGTTGGTGAGATCGACCAGGCGGGTCGGGCCGTTGCCCAAGGTGAAGGGCGGCGGCCAGGCGGTCGGCTCGGAGGTCTTGCCGGCCATCAGAGCCGAGAAATCGAGCGGCTGCGAGAGATCGGGCTCGGGCACCGCGGCGAGCAGCGCCTTGGTATAGGGATGGACCGGATGCGCGAACAGCTGCTCGCTCGGCGCGATCTCGACGATCCGGCCGGCGCACATCACGGCGATCCGCTGGCAAATGTACTTCACCACCGCCAGGTTGTGCGAGATGAACAGGTAGGTGAGGCCGAGCCCGGCCTGCAGGTCCTTGAGCAGATTGAGGATCTGGGCCTGTACCGAGACGTCGAGGGCCGAGACCGGCTCGTCGCAGATCAGCATCTCGGGGCCGAGGGCAAGCGCCCGCGCGATGCCGATCCGCTGGCGCTGGCCGCCCGAGAAGCTGTGCGGATAGCGGCGCAGATGGCGGACGTCCAACCCGACCACCGCGAGCAGCGCCTTGACCCGCTCGAGGCGCTCCTTGGGCGTGCAGACGCCGTGGATCACCAAAGGCTCCGCCACGATGTCGAAGACGGTCATGCGCGGGTTCAAGGAGTGGAACGGGTCCTGGAAGATGTACTGGAGCCGCCGGCGAAAATGCGCCAGCTCCTGGCCGCCGAGCGCCAGGACGTCGATCGGGCCGTCGGCGGCGTTGAAGACGATCCGGCCGCCGTCGGGGCGGACCGCGCGCATCAGGATCTTGGAGACCGTGGTCTTGCCGCAGCCGCTCTCGCCGACGAGGCCGAAGGATTCGCCGCGCGCGATCGTGAAGCCGACGTCGTCGACCGCCAGCACCTCCTTGGCCTGGGCGCCGAACCAGCCGCCCTTGCGGGTGCGGTAGGCCTTGCTGACGCCCTCGACCTCGAGCAACGGGCCGTCTGCCGCGCCGGTTGTCGGCGCCGTTGGCGCCGCCTGCCAGATGGTCCTCGAGCAGCAGGGCGCGGCCGGCTGCCGAGACCTCGCGCAACGGCGTCAGGCGCTCGCCGTGCTTCATGTGCAGGCGCGGCACGGCATGCAGCAGCGCCCGCAGATAGGGGTGCTGGGGCCGGCTCAGCAACGCCTTGCAGCTGCCGCTCTCCATGATCCGGCCGCGGTAGAGCACGACCACGTCGTCGGCCATGTTGGCGACCACGCCGAGGTCGTGGGTGATGTACAGGATCGCCATATGGAACTCGTCCTGGAGATCCTTCATCAGCTGCAGAATCTGGGCCTGGATCGTGACGTCGAGCGCTGTGGTCGGCTCGTCGGCGATCAGGAGCGCCGGGTCGCAGACCAGCGCCATGGCGATCATCGCGCGCTGGCGCAGACCGCCCGAGAGCTCGAAGGGATAGGTGCGGAACGCCTGCTCGGGATCGGGGAAGCCGACCCGCGCCAGCATCTCGACGGTGCGTCGCTTGCCCTCGCCGCCGGCCGCCTCGGCGTGCAGGAGCACGGCCTCGCGGATCTGGTCGCCGATCGTGTGCAGCGGCGAGAGCGAGCTCATCGGCTCCTGGAAGATGATCGAGATCCGGCCGCCGCGGATCGAGCGCCGGACCGGGTCGTCGTCGGCGTAGCTCGCAAGATCGAGCGCCTCGTGATGGCGGCGCGGGTCGCGAAAGATGATCTTGCCGCGCGTGATCCTGGCAATCTGCGGCAGGATGCCGAGGATCGCCTGCGAGATCACGGTCTTGCCGGAGCCGCTCTCGCCGACCAGCGCCACCGTCTGGCCGGTCTCGACCGCGAAACTGACACCGCGCACCGCCTGGACCACGCCCTCGTCGGCGAGGAAGTCGACCGCGAGGTCCTCGACCTGCAGGAGCGGCGCGCTCATCGATCCACCTCGCCGGCCGGCACCGCCTCGAACAGCTCGCTCGCGGCGCACAGCCTCGCCGCCGGATGGCTGCCGAGGACCGCGAGCAGCCGCTCGAGAAACGTCCAGCCGGGTTCGTCCATGACGAGATGATGGGACAGGATGCCGATCGGTTCCCCGGGATCGAGCACCGCGCACAGACGCGCCAGCGTCGCGTCCTCGCCGACGAACAGCCGGTCGCCGCGCCAGTCGATCGGGTCGAGGTGGGCGTTGACCTGGGTGAGCCCGACCGCGGCCTCCATCGCGGTCCGGCGGCCGAAGGTCGAAAGGCCCGTGAAGCCGCAGGCGCCAAGCCGCTCGGCGAGGCACGGATCGAGCCGGTTCCAGGGCGGCACCAGCACGGCCAGGCAGGTCGCGCCGAAGGCGTCGATCAGCGCCGCCCGGCCCTGGTCCAGCTCGGCCAGGACGGTCGCCGGCTCGCGACCGCCGAGCTCGATCGCCCGGGCCCCGGCCGGCGCGTGGTTGGCGTGGGCAAAGCCGTGCTGCAGGACGGTGGCCCGAGCGCTCGCCGCGATCAGCGCCTGGGCCGGCGCCTCCAGCCAGAGCGGCACCACGGCCAGCGCCAGCGGCAGGCCCTGGCGCTCGGCGAGGTCGAGCAGGCGCTCGAGCGCCGGATGCTCGCGGCCGGCGTCGTCGTCCCGCCACCACAGCCGGATCGCCTCGCCGCGGGCGGCGCAGGCATCGAGGCTCGCCTCGAGCTCGCGCCAGCCGGTCATCCGGCCGGCTCCGCGGGCGCCGGGCGGGCGGCGAGCGTCGCGATCAGCCGCGCGCTCCTGGCCGCGCCCTCGAGGTCGAGCGCCGGCCGCCGCCGCAGTGGCGCACTCGCCGCGCGGTCGATCGCCCGCGCCAGGCTGTCCGGCGTCAACTCCGCCCCCCAGACGGTCTCAGCAAGTCCGAGACTCATCAGCCGCTCCGCTCGGATCCGTTGTTCGGTCTCGGTAGCCGTTTCGAACGGGACGAGAACCATCGGCTTGCCGAGCCGAAGCACCTCCATCACCGTGTTGTAGCCCGCTTGCGAGACCGAGAGAAGGCACTTCGCCAACAGGCCCTGGAGATCGTCGCGCTGGCGCTCCAGGATCAGGCCGTCCGCCCGGTCCGTCCGGTCCGGCACGAGCCCGGCCAGGCTCGCGGGATCGAGCTCGCCGCCGGCGATCAGCCGCCAGGGCCGCCGGCCTTGCCGGGACAGCGGGCGCGCCTCGATCGCCGCCGCCAGCAGGTCGCGGCCGACCCGGCCGCCGCCGGCCGAGACCAGCACCTCCTCGCCGGCGCTGGCCGGAGGTCCGGGCTCGACGACGTAGCCCGTGCTCACGAGGCGCGCGCCGAGGGCGTCGGCATAGGGGAAGGTGAGGCCGAAGGGGACCAGCGCCGGATCGGTGTGCACCAGCACCCGGTCGTAGCGGGCGAGCGCGAGGTCGCGCATCCAGGCGTAGCGCCGGGCGGCGCCTTTGTGGACCAGGATGTCGCGGACCGAGCCGACCAGCCAGGGCCGCGGCCGCGCGCTCGCCACCGCGTCGAGGAGCGGCAGCAGCTCGAAGCCAAAGGCGCGCCTGCCGAAGGGGAACATCTCGGTGATCACGACCGCGGGCGCCCGGGCCGCGAACAGCGCCAGCAGCTGCGCCCGCCGGGCGGCCCGCAGCGCGTCGTCGAGCGGCCGGTCGTGCGCATCGACGAGGGCTGAGAAGGCGAGATCGCGGGCCCGCACCCAGGGCAGCTGGACCAGCTCGACGCCGGCCGGCAGCGGCCAGGAGGCGGGCGGCCCGCCGCTCGCCAGGATCACCTCGAGGCCGCGCTCGGCGAGCGCCCCCGCCACGATGGCCGCCCGCTTGAGATGGCCGGTGCCGAGCAGATGCTGGACCCAGAACAGGACCCGCATGGTCAGGCCGCCAGCGCCCAGGGTGGCGCTCCGAGCTCGAGCCGGCCGTCCGGCCATCCGAGGAGCGCCAGCGCCTGATCGCGCGCGAGACGGAGCGGCGGCCGCCGGCGCATGTCCCAGCCGGTCGCGAGCGCCAGGGCCGCGCGGATCACGCCCTTGTGGCAGACGGCGACGACCGGCGTCGGATCCGCGGCGAGCTCGCCGACCAGCGCCTGCAGGCGAGCGCCGACCTCGCGCGGGCTCTCGCCGCCCGGCGGCCGGAAATCGAGACCCAGAGCCTCGTTGGCGGCGAGCGCGCGGGGCGCCTCGGCGCGCAGCTCGCGCGCGCCGCGGCCCTCGAAGGAGCCCCAGTCCATCTCGATCAGGCGCGGCTCGACCACCACCGGACGGTCGGTCAGCAGCGCCGCCGTCTCGCGCGCCCGGCGCAGCGGACTGGCGAGCCAGCGGGCATCCGTCCAGGCGGCGGGCAGCCGCCAGCCGCCGACCTCGGCCCGGCCTCGGGCCGAGAGGCCGATGTCGGCCCGGCCCTGGATGCGGCCGGAGGCGTTCCACTCGGTGAGGCCGTGGCGGATCAGGAGCAGCGGCGTCATCGGCGACGCGCCCGGATCGCGGGCGCCGCCGCGAGCGCCGCCCCGAGGGTCCTCGATGCCTGCGCGAGGCTGCGCTCGCCGGCGACGAACCGCGCGGCCGCCCGGCCCATCGCCAGGCGCCGCTCGGGCTCGGCGAGCAGCCGGTCGATCGCCGCCGCGAACGCCCGCGGGTCGCGCGGCGGGGTCAGCACGCCTGTGATGCCGTCCAGCACCACTTCCGCGACGCCGCCCTCGCGTCCTGCGACCACCGGCAGGCCGGCGGCCGCCGCCTCGAGCATGGCAAGTCCGTAGGCCTCGCGCACCGCCGGCCAGACGTAGAGGTCAGCGGCCGCGTAGCAAGGGGGCAGCCCCGCGTCCGGCAGCGCGCCCGCGAACGCGATGCGTCCGGGCGCAAGCCGGTTGAGGGCCGCCTCGATCTCGGGGCGCGCCGGGCCGTCGCCGACCACCAGCAGCTGCCAGGCGGGCGCGCGCAGCCGCTCGAGCGCCCCCGCGAGCAGCAGGTAGGAGCAGCGTTTGACGTCGGCGCGCATCATCGCGACCGCGAGCAGCCAGGGGGCTTCGGGATCGAGGCCGAAGCGCGCCGCGATCTCGGCCCGGTGGCGCCCGCGCGCGCCGCTCGCCGCCCGGTAGGGGGCCGGGTCGAGGAAGGGCGGCAGCGGGCGGATCTCGGCCGGCGCCTCGACCAGCGGGGCCAGGCATTCGGCATCGCGCGCGGCCAGCACCAGCACCACGTCCGCCCGCCGGATCGCGCGCTCGGTCGCGGCATGGCCGTGCGCGAACGGGCCGCCCGCCTGCTTGGGCGCGAACGAGGTCTCGGCCAGCAGATAGGGGATGGCGAGCGCGTCCGCGACCGCGGGCCCGAGCCAGTCCGGCGACTTGTGATAGGCGTGGTAGGTGAGCCAGGCGCGCGGCCGCCGCTCGGCCGGGCGCTCCTGGTAGCGGCGCAGCAGGCGCGCAGCCAGGCGGCCGCCCAGCGCCTCGATGCGGCGCTGCCGGACCGGATCGCCGGCGCGATCGTAGCTGCGCAGCCGGCTCGCGAGCTCGACCGGGCCCGCGCCGGCCAGCGCGCCAAGCAGCGCCTGCGCCATCCGGCGGTCGCCCGAGGGGGTCGGATGGTCGGGCGGCTTCATCGGCGCGTAGAAGGCGACCGGCCGCCTCATGCGGCGGCCCGGCGGCCCGGCTCGAGGGTGGCGCCAAGGCGCGCCGCCAGGCGATCGAGCCCGTCCGTCATCTTGAACCGCGTCCAGCACCCGGGCCCGGGCGCTGCCGCCGAGGCGGAGCCGGAGCGCCGGATCGGCGATCAGCCCGGCCAGCGCCGCGGCCAGCGCCTGCGGCTGGTCGGGCGGCACCAGGCGGCCGTTGACGCCGTCCTCGATCAGCTCCGGAATCGCCGCGACCCGGCTCGCGACCGCGGCCAGCTCCAAAGCCCCCGCCTCGAGCAGGACGTTCGGCAGGCCGTCGCGATCGCCATCGGCGGCGATCCGGCTCGCGAGCACGAACAAATCCGCGCGCCGATAGGCCTCGAGCACCTTGTCCTGCGCCAGGGCACCTTGCCACCGGATACGCTCGCCAAGACCCAGCGCCGCCGCCTTCGCCTCGAGCTCCTGGCGCAGCGGGCCGCCGCCGACGTGGGTATAGCGCCAGTGCAGGGTCGGCGGCAGGGCGGCCAGCGCCTCGAGCAGGACAGAGGCGCCCTTCTTCGGCACCAGCCGGGCGACCCCCAGCAGCTGCACCGGCCGGGCGGGATCGCTGCCATCCGGACCCGGCGCGCGCCCTGGCGCAGGAAAGCGCTCGGCATCGAGGCCGTGATAGGTCAAGAGGATTTCGGCCGCCGGCGCCAGCGCCCGCAGATGGGCGGCGTTGCCGGCGCTGCACACGGTCAGCCAGCGACAGTCGGCGAGCTTCTCGCGCGTCTCCCAGGCGGGCGTGATCCAGACGTCCTTGGCGTGGGCCGAGGCGGTCCAGTCCAGGCCCAGGAGCCTCGCCGCATAGCGGGTGACGGAGGCGGGCGTGTGCAGATAGTGCGCGTGCAGCAGCCCCACGCCCGCCGGCAGCTCGGCCGCGAGAACCAGCGCCTGGCCGAAGCGGCGGACCCGGTTCGCGGTCCGGTCGCGCCACAGATCGCGGAGCCAGAGCCGGCGCGCCGCACCGTACGTCGGCCAACGCCGCACGCGGCGCCAGGCGGCGAGCACGCGCAGGGGCTCCTGGTAGAGGTATTCCGGCAGATAGAGCACCGGCGCCCCGATCTCTCGATGCAGCTCGTGCACGGCCGGATCGGTCGGGTGGCGGAGCGAGACGATCAAAAGGCGCAGGCCGCGCCGCTCGAGGCCCAGGATCTCCTGCGCGATGAAGGTCTCGGACAGGCGCGGGTAGCCCTTGACGACCACCGCGATCCCGGGCCGGGCGCCGGTCATCCTGGTCCAGGCCGGCGCTCAGGCGAAGCGCGACAGGGCCGGCGCGCTCCGCGGCTCGGCGAGCCACGGCGCCGCCCGCTCGGCGATCCGATCGAGCCCCGCGAGCAGCTCCGGATACCTCGCCACCGCCGGCGCCGGCCAGCCGGGCAGCGCGCGCAGCCGCTCGGCCATCGCCGCCGCCGGGCGGACGCCGTCGTCGGCCAGCACGTGCACGAGGCCGAGCTGGGCCGCGCGCTCGGCGCGCAGCGACTGCTCCTGCCGGGGCTCGGTGCGCGGCACCAGGAGGGCGGGCTTGCCGAACGAGAGGATCTCGCAGAAGGTGTTGTAGCCGCCCATGGCGACCACGCCGACCGCGCGCTCGAGCAGGCGCTCGAAGCGGCTCTCGAAGGTCAGCGCGTAGACCTTGCCCAGGCGCGCTGCCCGCTCCTGGAACTCGAGCCGGCGCTCGAGGTGCATGAAGGGCCCGAACACGACGAGCGCCGCATGCGGGATGCCGGGGTCGGTCTCGTAGGCGCGCAGCACCCAGTCGATCAGCGCCTCGCCGTCGCCGCCGCCGCCCGCGGTCACCAGGATGTAAGGCTCGCCCGGCAGCTCATGCTCGCCGGCGTCGGGCGCCGCGCTCGGCAGCGAGCGCCGCAGATAGCCCGTGAAGGTCACCTTGTGCGCCAGCGGCAGCATGCCGGGCAGCTCGGTCAGCGGGTTGAAGATCTGCGGCAGGCCATACACCCAGATCTCGTCGTAGAGCTCGTAGAGCGCCGGGAACACGTTCTTGCGCCGCCATTCGTCGAGCAGGCTCGCGGGCTCGTCCATCACGTCGCGCAGGCCGAGCACGAGGTGCGTGCCCCGCTCCTTGAGCATGATCAGCGTGTCGCGCGCCTCGCCGCGCAGGCCCAGCGGCTCCTTGTCGACCAGGAACAGGTGGGGGTCGAAGATGTCGGCGGTGTGCTGGATGATCGAGGAGCGCATCGCCAGCGTCTGCTCGATGTCGATGTGCAGCTTGAGCGAGGTGTATTCGGCGTTGCGCAGCTTGATCACGCCCGGCACGCGCACGAAATCGACCCTGGACTTGAAGTCGAAGCTGCCGATGATCGGCGAGCCCGACAAAATCAGGACCGACAGATGCCGGCAGGTCTCGACCAGGTGATGCGCGATCGCCCGGCAGCGGCGCAGATGCCCGAGGCCAAAACTGTCGTGGCTGTAGATCAAAAGACGCGTTGCCGGCTCCATGGCCTCGAACATCTTTCGGCGATCCCCCCGCAGGTAATATGACAGGCGGGGGCGCTCCGGACAACTGGCGATCGCAGCGGCCGCGGCCGCAGTCGCCGCAGCGCCAAGCCGCCGCCGCCCCCCTTTTCGCATGCTCCGCAACCCCTTGTGCGAGGTCCAGGCGCCATCGATCTCAAGCTGTCCGCTGAAGATCATCAGGCCGGCGGCCAATCGCGGCCGGCCGGGCGCGCGGTAAGGGCTAGGCACAATCGGCGAAATTTGGCACGCTTGCAGCCGCTGCCATGGGGAAGCGGCCGCGCACCGGATCGAGCATGGACCGCAACATCTTTCGCTACATCCTGCGCCACAGCCTGCGCTCGCAGATCCTGATCCTGGCGATGACCGTCGGCTCGTTCCCGTTCCTGTACGCGACCCTGGAGCTCCCCAAGATCATCATCAACGATGCGCTGGCCGAGAGCGGCCGGCGGACAATTCTCAGCCTGACCCTGACCCAGGTCCACTACCTGTTCGCGCTGTGCGGGTTGTTCCTGCTCCTGGTCCTGGTCAACGGCGGCTTCAAATACGTCATCAACGTCTACGAGGGCATCGTCGGCGAGCGCATGCTGCGGCGGCTGCGCTTCGAGCTCTACTCCCGCGTGCTGCGCTTCCCTCTGCCCTATTTCCGGCGCATCTCGGCCGGCGAGATCGTGCAGATGATCAACGCCGAGGTCGAGCCGCTCGGCGGCTTCATCGCCGCGGCCTTCGCGCTGCCGGCCTTCCAGGGCGGGACCCTGCTCACGATCCTGGTCTTCATGTTCATGCAGGACTGGGTCATGGGTCTGGCCGCGGTCATGCTCTACCCGTTCCAGGTCTACGTGATCCCGAAGCTGCAGCGGCAGGTCAACCTCCTCGGCAAGGCCCGGGTCCGCCAGGTGCGCCGCAACGCCGAGCGGATCTCCGAGACCGTCGGCGGCGTCCGCGACATCCGCGCCAACGATCGCACCCAGTATGAGCGGGCCCGCTTCGCCCGCGAGCTCGGCGTCATCTACAACATTCGCTTCGAGATCTACAAAAAGAAGTTCTTCATCAAATTCCTCAACAACTTCCTCGCCCAGCTCGGCCCGTTCTTCTTCTACTCGATCGGCGGCTACCTGGTGATCCAGGGTCGTCTCACGCTCGGCGCGCTGGTCGCCGTGGTCGGCGCCCACAAGGAACTGTACTCGCCGTGGAAGGAGCTGCTCAACCACTACCAGCTCACCTGGGATTCGCAGATCAAGTTCGAGCAGGTGGTCACCCAGTTCGATCCGCCGGGCCTGCGTGACGAGGCCCTACAAAGCGCCGAGCCCGAACCGGTCACGTTCAAAGGGCCGCTGCGGGCGGTCAACCTCGGCCTCGCGAGCGAGGACGGCGAGCCGATCCTGGAGGGCACCAGCTTCGCGGTCGAGCTGCCCGCCCGGATCGCGATCGTCGGGCCCGCCGGCAGCGGCAAGGAGGAGCTGACGCTCGTGCTCGCCAACCTGCTCGCCCCCGACGCCGGCCGCATCCTGATCGCCGACCACGAGATCCAAAAGCTCGCCGAGGCGGTCACCGGGCGGAGCCTGACCTACATCGGCTATCCCGCCCAGATCTTCGCCGGCACGATTGCCGACAACCTGTTCTTCGGGCTCAAATACCGACCGCAGCGGCCGCCGCCGCTCGAGGGTCCGGCGCTGGAGCAGCGCCAGCGCGAGCTGGCGGAGACCGAACGCGCCGGCAATCTGGCGCTCGATCTCGATGCCGATTGGATCGACTATGCCGCGGCCGGCCTGGACGGGCCCGAGGCGATCGCCGGGGCGGCCGTGCGCGTGCTGACCATGGCCTGCCTGAGCCGGGACGTCTACCAGCTGGGCCTGCGCGGTGCGGTCGATCCCGACACCCGGCCGGAGCTCGCCTCGCAGGTCCTTGCCGCCCGCCGGGCGATGCGCGAGCGCCTGCAGGATCCACGGCTCGGCCGGCTGGTCGAGGCGTTCGACCGCGCGCGCTACAATACCAACGCGAGCCTCGCCGAGAACCTGTTGTTCGGCGCGCCGATCGGCGACGAGTTCGACATCGAGAACCTCGCCGCCCACCCCTACGTCCAGCAGATCATCACCGAAGCCGGGCTCGCCGACACGCTGGCCCTGGTCGGCCACAAGCTCGCCAGCACGATGGTCGAGCTGTTCGCCGATCTGCCGCCCGACCACGAGTACTTCCGCCAGTTCAGCTTCATCAGCGCCGACGACCTCGCGGACTATCGGGCGTTGGTCACCCGGGTCGACCCGGCCAAGCTCGACGGGCTGAGCCCGGCCGATCGCGAGCGCCTGATCGCGCTGACCTTCAAGCTGATCCCGGCGCGCCATCGCCTGGGCCTGGTCGAGGAGCCGCTCCAGGCGCAAATCCTCGAGGCCCGCCGCCGGTTCCGCGAGCAGCTGCCGGCCGAGCTCGAGGGCAAGGTCGCGTTCTTCGACGGCGAGCGCTACACCCCCGCCGCCAGCCTCCAGGACAACATCCTGTTCGGCAAGATCGCCTACGGCCAGGCCCAGGCGGCCGAGCGGATCAGTCAGCTGATCGGCGACGTCCTGGATGACCTCGACCTGCGCGAGCGCGTGATCGAGGTCGGTCTGCAAGCCCAGACCGGGGTCGCCGGCACCCGCCTCTCGCTACCCCAGCGGCAGAAGCTGGCGATCGCCCGGGCGCTGCTCAAGCGGCCCGAGGTGCTGATCATGTACGATGTCACCGGCCCGCTCGACCCGCACGAGCAGGCGGCGATCCTGGAGACGCTGCTCGAGGAGTTCGCCGAGCGCAGCCTGATCTGGGCCCTCAATCGCAGCGACTGGGCCCGGAAGTTCGATCACGTGCTGGTCATGCGCAAGGGCCGGGTGGTCGAGCAGGGGCGGTTCTCCGAGCTCGATCGCGACGGCAGCGTGCTGCAGGAGCTGGTGGCGGCCGAATGATCGGAGCGCCAATGTCCCAGAGCGAGGAGGGTTCGTCGTATGAGCCTTAGCCAAGACGTCGAGGTCCTGCGCACGATTCCGCTGTTCGCCAAGATCGAGCCGACCAAGCTCAAGCTTTTGGCCTTCACGAGCGAGCGGCTCGAGTTCGTGGCCGGGGACGAATTGTTCCACCAGGGCGACGTCGGCGATGCGGCCTACATCATCCTGGAAGGCGGCGCCGACATCATGGTCGACACCCCGCGGGGCGCGGTCAAGGTCGCCCACCTCGGCAAGAACGAGATCATCGGCGAGATCGCGATCCTGTGCGACGTGCCGCGCACCGCGACCGTGGTCGCGGCGACCGCCCTCGCGACGCTCAGGGTCTCCAAGGACGGCTTCTTCCACCTGGTCAACCAGTTCCCGCAGATCGGGGTCGAGGTGATGCACGAGCTCGCCTCGCGGCTGCACCATACCACCCAGCAGCTGACCTCGGCGCGCGCCCGGCTGCACGAGCTGGACCGGGCGGCGGGGGGCAGCGGCGGCTGAGATGACGAGCCTGCCGGCGGCGCTCGCGGCCGCGACGGCATGGCCGCGGCGGCCGGGGCCGATCCTCGACTGGCTGATCGGCGAGGCGCGCCGGCTGCCGGACGGCCCGCACCTGCTCACCGCGCTGGCCGAACGCCTGGTCGCCGCGGGGCTGCCGCTCGCGCGCGCTTCGTTCCACGTCCGCACCCTGCATCCGCAGCTGTTCGGGGTCGGCATCTACTGGGAGCGCGGCGCCGACCGCTTCCGGCTGGTCCGCGCCGAGCTCGGGGTCGAGCAGACCGACCGGTTCCTGAGGAGCCCGATGCGGGTCCTGTTCGAGGGTGCCGGCGCCGTCCGCCAGCGCCTCGACCTGCCGGACACCGAGTTCGCCTATCCCCTGTTGGACGAGCTGCGCGCGCAGGGCCTTACCGACTACGTGGCGCTGCCGATCACCTTCACCGACGGCAAGATCCACGGCACCGCCTGGGCCTCCGACCGGCCGGGAGGCTTTGCCATCGAGGACCTGGTCCAGATCGAGGACCTGCTGCCGCTGTTCGGCGTCCTGCTCGAGATCCACTTCAACCGGTTCATCGCGGTCACGCTGCTCGACACCTACGTCGGCCATCGCGCCGGCGAGCGCATCCTCGAGGGCCAGATCACCCGCGGCAGCGGCGAGACCGTGGCGGCCGCGATCTGGTATTGCGACCTGCGCGGCTTCACGGCGCTCTCCGAGCGGCTCGGGCGGGATGCCCTGCTCGCCTGCCTGAACGACTACTTCGACGCCATGGCGGGCGCGGTCGAGGCTCACGACGGCGAGATCCTGAAGTTCATCGGCGACGCCATGCTCGCGATCTTCCCGCTCGAGGAGGAGTACGCCTGCCAGCGCGCGCTGCGGGCCGCCCTCGACGCCCGCGCCGCCATGGCCGCGCTCAACGCGAGGCGGTCCGAGCGCGGCGACGAGACGCTGGGCTTCGGCATCGCGCTCCACGCCGGCGAGGTCATGTACGGCAACATCGGCGGCGCCAAGCGGCTCGACTTCACGATCATCGGGCCGGCGGTCAACCTCACGACCCGGCTCGAGGGCCTGTGCCGCACCCTCGGCCGCGACCTTTTGATCTCCGACCGCTTCGCCTATTACTTCATCGGCTGGGACCTGCGCTCGCTCGGCCACCATCACCTGGCCGGGATCGCCCGCGCGGTCGAGGTGTACGCCTTGCCCGAGGCCGGATGACGCGCCTGCAGCGCCTGGCGCGCCATCTCGGCTACGACCTCAGCCCGCGCAAGAAGGCCAAGCCCCTCGAAGCGCAGCTGATCGCCGTCCTGGAGCGCTTCGGGGTCGTCTGCGTGCTCGACGTCGGCGCCAACGCCGGCCAGTACGGCAGCAGGCTGCGCGCCTTCGGCTATCGCGGCCGGATCGTCTCCTTCGAGCCGCTGAGCGGGCCGCACGCGCGCCTTGAGCAGCGCGCCGCCGGCGATCCCGGCTGGCGGGTGGCGCCGCGCATGGCGCTGGGCGCAGAGGACGGCGAGGTGACGATCGAGGTCTCGGCCGAGTCCGACATGAGCTCGATCCTGCCCCAGACCCCGCTCCTTGGCAGGGTCTCGCCGAGCTCGCGCGTGATCGGCCGCGAGACCGTGCCGCTGCGATCGCTGGACGGCCTGGCGGCAGACTATCTGGAGCCCGAGGAAGGCGTCTTCTTGAAGGTCGACACCCAGGGGTTCGAAGCCCGGGTCCTGGCTGGCGCGCGCCGGCTGCTGGAGCAGCTTAAGGGCGTCCAGCTCGAGATGTCGCTGGTGCCCTGCTACGAGGGCGAGCGCGATTTTCGGGAGCTGATCGACGACCTCGGCGCGGCAGGCTTCAGCCCCTACCTGTTCTTTCCGGGCTACTTCGAGCACAAGCTCGCCCGCCAGCTGCAGATCGACGGCGTCTTCATGCGCGAGCCGGACCGGCAGCCGTGAGCGGGATCGGGGTCCTCGGACCCGCGCTGCCGGCCGGTGGGGAGCGCCGGGTCCGTTGAGGGCCCGGGACCGCGCTGGCCGGCGACCGGAGCGATCCTGCCTTGGAGCTGCTGTTCGATCTCGGCTGGCGGGCGAGCGCCACGGCGATCGCGGTCGTGTTGATCGCCAAGCTCGGCGAGCGCGGCGGTGCCTTGCTCGCGAGCGTGGTCATGACCTTCCCGATGAACTCCGGGCCCGGGTTCTTCTTCGTCGCGCTCGAGCAGAGCGCGAGCTTCATCCGCGAGGGCGCGCTGGTCAGCTTCGCCGGCACCGGCGCGGTGCTCGCCTTCGTCGCGACCTTCGTCGCGGTTGCCCGGGCCCGGAGCTTCGCCGCCGGGATGGTCGCCGCGGTGCTCGCCTGGCTCGCGCTGGCGCTGGTGACGGTGCTGCTGCCGCCGACGCTGATCGGGGCCGCGGTTCCGATCGGACTCGGGGTGGCCCTGGTCCTGCTGCTCGGCACCGGGCGGGTCGCGGCGCTGCCGACCACGACGATCCGGGTCGGCTGGCATCACCTCCTGGTCCGCGGCCTGCTCGCGGGCCTGATGGTCGCGAGCGTGGCCGAGAGCGCCCGGGTCCTGGGGCCGACGCTTGCCGGCCTTGCCTACGCCTTCCCGATCACGATCATCGCCTCGCTCTGGATGCTGCGACGCCACTATGGCCAGGCGTTCACGCTCGCGGTCATGGCGCGGGTGCCCGCGGGCTTTGCGACCTACGCCGGCTTCTGCCTGACCCTGCATCTGGCCGCCGGGCCGCTGGCACCGCTCGCGGCCTGGGCGCTCGCGGTGATCGCGGCGCTGGTGATCGCGGTCCTGCGGGCCGTGGCGGGCCGGCCGCTTCGCCCGCCCCCCAAGGCAGCATCCGGCAGCGATCGGTGAAGGTCAGGCTTTGACGCGCTCGCGGCCCCGCCCTACATGATCGGAGGGGCCAACCAGCGGGGGCGGTCGACCGTGCCGGACTATCTGCAGCGCGTGATCGTGCCGGTGCACCGGGACGGCTGGCCGTTCATCATCGGCGGCGTCGTGGTGAGCGTCCTGCTCGCCTGGCTCGCCGGGCCCTGGTGCCTGCCGGCGCTGCTGGCGACCGCCTGGATGACCTATTTCTTCCGCGATCCGCCGCGGGTCACGCCCCAGGGCGAGGAGCTCGTGGTCAGCCCGGCCGACGGCGTCGTGCAGGCGATCGTGCCGCGGCGGCCGCCGCCCGAGCTCGAGCTCGGCGAGACGCCGCGAACCTGCATCAGCATCTTCCTCAACATCTTCGACGTGCACGTCAACCGGGCGCCAGTCGGCGGCCGGATCACGAGGCTCGCCTATCACCCGGGCAAATTCCTGAACGCGGCCGCCGACAAGGCCTCGGACCTCAACGAGCGGCAGTCGTTCCGGATCGAGACCCCCCAGGGCGAGGTTTTCGGGCTGGTCCAGATCGCGGGGCTGGTGGCGCGCCGGATCGTCCGCTGCGTCGAGGCGGGGGCGATGGTCCGGGCCGGCGAGCGGGTCGGCCTGATCCGCTTCGGCAGCCGCTGCGACGTCTACCTGCCCGACGGCGTCGCCCCTTTGGTCGCGGTCGGCCAGCGCGCGGTCGCCGGTGAGACGGTGCTCGCCGACGGCCGCCGCAATCGCCCGCCCTCCACCTGGAGCCGCAGCTGATGCTCGCGCCCCGCCGCCGCCTTCGGGCCCAGCCTCTGATCCACCTCGTGCCCAACATCTTCACGGTGCTCAGCCTGTGCGCCGGCCTGACCTCGATCCGCTACGCGCTCGACCACCACTTCGAGCTCGCGGTCGTGCTGATCGTCGTCGCCGGCGTGTTCGACGGCCTCGACGGCCGCTCGGCCCGGCTCCTGAAGATCACCTCCAAGCTCGGCGCCGAGCTCGATTCCCTGGCCGACTTCCTGAGCTTCGGGGTGGCGCCTGCGATCCTGGTCTATCTGTGGTCGCTCAACCAGGTGAAGGCGATCGGCTGGGCGCTGACGCTCCTGTTCGCGACCTGCTGCGCGCTTCGCCTCGCACGCTTCAACACCGAGCTGGAAGCGGCCGGCCGGCCGGCCTGGATGTCGCGCTTCTTCACCGGCATGCCGGCGCCGGCCGCCGCCGGCTGCGCGATCATCCCCCTGCTCATGGCCTTCGCGCTCGACGCCGACTGGCCGCAGGCCTGGGTCCTGAACGCGGTCGTGATGGTGTTCGTGGCGCTGATGATGGTGAGCCGGGTCCCAACCTTCTCGATCAAGGTGGTGGTGGTCCGGGTCAAGCCGGAATGGGTCCTGCCGACCTTGATCTTCGTCGGCATGTTCGTGGCCGCGCTCTCGAGCGAGCCCTGGTACACCCTGCTCGCGGTCGGCGTCGTCTACCTCGCGAGCCTGCCGGTCGGCTGGTGGTCGGCCTACCAGCTGCGCCGCCGCCACGAGCGGTCGGTCGCGGCGGAAGGGACGCCCGCTGCCGCCGGGCCGGCGCGGGTGGTCAGCCTCGGCTGGTCGCGGGGCGACGAGCGAGCGTCCAAACCCGATCCCGACTGAGGCAGGGTGCCCGCGGGCGGGCCGGCCGGCGATGCTGGATGCACGCCTGCGCCGGCTGATCGACCCGCCGCTCGAGCGTCTGAGCCGGCCGCTCGCCGGCCTCGGCCTGTCGGCCAACGCCGCAAGCTGGATCGGCTTTGCTCTCGGGCTTGGCGCCATGGCCGCGATCGGCGGCCGGGCCTATGGCCTGGGCCTCGCTCTGCTCCTGCTCAACCGCCTGTTCGACGGCCTCGACGGCGCCATCGCCCGCCGGCGCGGCGTCTCCGACCTCGGCGGCTTCCTCGACATCGTCCTCGACTTCATCGTCTATTCGGGCATCCCCTTTGCCTTCGCGCTCGCCGACCCGGCGGCCAACGGCGTCGCGGCGGCGTTTTTGATCTTCAGCTTCGTCGGCACCGGCACCTCGTTCCTCGCGTTTGCGATCATGGCCGCCAAACGCGGCCTCTCGAGCGACCTGCGCGGCCGCAAATCCCTCTACTACCTGGGCGGCCTGACCGAAGGCACGGAGACCATTGTCGCGCTTGTGCTCGCCTGCCTGCTGCCCGGCTCGTTCCCGCTCATCGCCTACGTCTTCGGCGGCCTCTGCTGGCTCACCACCGCGACCCGGATCGCCGCCGCCCGGCAGATCCTGTCGAACCGGCAGCTGAGCCCCGCGTTAACCCTGGATCCGGGCAAGACGCCCAAGGTCGACGGCTGACGGGGTCGCGCGGGCGGCGACCGCCAGATCGACCACAAACCGTTGACTTTCCCAAGCTTCAGGCCCGCAGCAGCCCTCTTTGGGTTGCCGCCGTCTGCGACCGACGATCCGATGACGTCAATAATTCTTTAACTTTATATTGTTTCTTTACATTTTATTATTAAGGTTGTAGATTGGTAACGAGCTTGGAGTTGCAAGCGCTTGCAACTCGACTTGGTCACACGAGGATCGGCACAGTTCACACTCGGCACAGTTCACACGGGGATCGGCAAAAGACAATGAGCGCCAATCTAGCCGCCATGCTGCGCTCCCGGCTGCCAGCCGCATGGCCGGGCGCGGCCGTGGCGGCCATGCTGCTCCTCGCCACCTCGCTCGCAAGCTGCGCCAGCTTCGATCCCGCGCGGATCTCGATCAACGTCGATCCCGCCAAGTTCACCTCGATCGGCTGGTAAGCCCGTCCGGTTCCCGGGCGGGCGCCGGAAGTGAGCTCTCGCATTCGAGCAGGTTCGGCTCCAAGCGCCGGCGGATCTGGCGGCGCCGTCGATCCCGGCGGCGATGCGGGCGGCCCTTGGACGCCAGGCCGAAGCCGGTCTTCTGGGCCGCCGCTACCGGTCGGCGGGCGCCGGCTTGAGCGAGGGCACCGGCACGGAGCGGGCGGTCGGGACGTCGGTCGCTGGCGCGGCCAGCGCTGGCGGCGCCGCCGGGGCGGGCTGCGCAGGCGCTCGCGGATCCTCGCGCGCCAGCACCGGCAGCGAGGCGGCCGGCGCCTCATCTTGACGGGCGACCGGCTCCGCCGGGGTCGCCCGCGCCCCATCGCTCCTCGGGGCGGCTGCCTCCCGGTCCTGCTGCCACTCGGACCAGGGGCCGATCATCCGCTCGATCTCGGCGCCGATCGGCTGCATGAGCATGGTCACCAGCAGGGCCAGCAGCAGCACGCAACCGCCGATCCCGAGCCACCGCGTGGCCGGCTGCTTGGGCGCGCGCATCGCCCGCCATGGCGCGGCCCGCGGCCCCGGCAAGTCGCCGCCGACCGCCACCGGCGGCATGTCGGGCGCTGGCGCGCGGGCGCTGACCGCCGGCCGAATGTCGGGCGCCGGCGCCTCGCCATGGAGCGCGAATTGCGGCGCATTGGCGGCGCGCGCCGCCGCCATGGCGGCGGCGAATTTCGGAAAGCGTAGCTCCTTCGGGACATGGACCATCGGTTCCGCCGAGCGGACGGGTCGCCGTCGGGTCGCCCAGTGCCCACTCCGTTGCTCGATATTCGCAGTCACGATCCTGACCCATTGCCATCTGAACAGACGAGCGGCGAACGCCTCCGCCCCAGCCCGCTGCCAGCGTCTGCCATCACCGAACATCCTTACCAGAAAACATCGCAAATGAGGAGGCTATTCCACCCGCTGTCGGTCGCAGACAAGCATCGGACCGCGGCCGCCAACTTATAATCTACGCGATCAGTCTACAGGATCAACTACGGAAAAAGGTCAGGAACCGGTCTCCGAATGACACCATTCGGCTTGTTGAGAAGCCGGCTTGTCGGCATCAATTGCGGGCCTGGCATTCAGGATCGAGCTGATCTTCCCGAGGGTCAGCGATCGGCGGGCGCCACCGGTTGGCCGACCTGCCGCCTGCCGCGAGCTCCTGGCCGCGAGCGCGACCGGACGGGCGGACAAAACCCGCGGGCGAGCAGCGCAAACAAGTCTTAATCGTTTGTTAACCCGCGGCGCGCAATCTGGGATTGAGAGCGCGGTCGTCGGGCTCGGCGGGCCCTTGCGCGCGGGCAGCCGGTCGGTTAGGAGGCGGCGAGCCGGTCGGGCCCCAGGATGGCAAGGGTGATTGGGGACGGCAACGGTGATTGGGGACGGTAACGGCGATTGGAGAAAACCCTGAGCAAGCCGGGCAAGGGCGGGGCCGAGGCGGCGGCCGGTTGGCCGAGCGGACGGGCGGCGCCGGTCCGCTCGCTGCGGGCTTTGTACGACTGGGCGATGGCGCAGGCGGAGCAGCCCTATGCGCTCTGGATGCTGGCGCTGATCGCCTTCGTCGAGAGTTCGGTGTTCCCGATTCCGCCGGACGTACTGCTGATCCCCATGGTCCTGGCGACCCCCAGACGCGCCTGGCTGTTCGCGGCCGTGTGCACGGTGGCCTCGGTGCTCGGCGGCATGCTCGGCTACGCCATCGGGGCCCTGTTGTTCGAGGCCGTCGGCCGGCCGATCCTCGAGTTCTATGGCTATCTCGAGCGCTTCACCGAGTTCCGGGCGGCCTACAACGACTGGGGGGCCTGGATCGTGTTCGGCGCCGGCCTGACACCGTTCCCCTACAAGGTGATCACGATCGCGAGCGGCGTGACCGGCCTCGATCTGACCACCTTCACGATCGCTTCGGTGCTCGCGCGGGGCGGCCGGTTCTTTGCGGTGGCGGCGCTGCTGTGGTGGTTCGGCGTGCCGATCAAGCGCTTCATCGAGACCAATCTCGGCTGGCTGACCGCGCTGTTCTTCGTCCTCTTGCTCGGCGGCTTTCTAGCCCTGAAGCTGCTCTGAGCTGCCGGTTTCGGCAGGCCGAGCCGAATCGCGCGCGGGGTCCGGCGCCGCCCCTGCCGCGAGAGGCCGGAGTGCGGTCGTAGCGAAGCGCGCTGGACCGAAGCGCCCTGGACCGAGGCGCAGTGGGCCAAAGCGCCGCAGGGAGAGGGCGGACGCGGCGCCGCCCTGGTAGAGGTGTTGGCATGCTCGAGCGCTTTTTCGCCCCGCGAACCGCCTGCCTGCTGCTGGCGCTGGCGAGCGCTTTGATCCTGCTCGCGGTCCTGGCGCTTCAGTATCTGGGCGGCCTGGCACCCTGTCACCTCTGCGTCCTCCAGCGTTGGCCCTACGTCGCCCTGATCGGCCTCGGGCTGGTCGGCCGGCGCTGGCAGCCGCGCCCGCTGCTGGCGCTGGCCGTCCTCACGCTGCTCGTCGGCGTCGGGCTCGCCGGCTATCACGTCGGCATCGAGCTGGGCTGGTGGGCGCTGCCCGAGAGCTGCATCGCGGACGGCAGCAGCGCCCGTACCATCGAGGAGCTGAAGCAGCTGCTCGCCAAGGCGCCGCCCACCTGCGATCAGGTGGGTTTTTCGCTGCTCGGCCTGTCGCTCGCCGGCTGGAATCTCATCGCTTCCCTGGCGCTTGCCGGCTACGCCGCAGCCTCGGCCCACGCCCCTCGACGGTCCATCCGGGTCGACGGTTGACCGCCTTCGCATCGCTACGGCGGCTATGCCGGCTTTCGAGATGCATGCGGCGGATCGGGCGGGATCATCGACCCGCAGAAATCAATCTCCAGCGGCCGCCCCGCGCGAGATGGGCGTCGTGCCCCTGCCGTCAGGAGAGCCACCGCGAGGATTGCAGCCGCCCTACGGTGCAAGACCGGTGGGCCACAGGATGGCGGCAGCGTCGATGCTGTCGAGATCGTGAGCCGGATCGCAGCGAAGGCGGACGCGCCGCAAGCGATGAGCTTGGCGGACGGATGGGCTTTGCGGGGGGAGGAGCTTTACGCGGGCGTCCGGCCCGGTGCCCGCCGGGCCGGTTGCGGTCGGCTCAAGCGGGCGATGGGTCCGCCGGCTGCGTTTACCGATTGTCAACCATGGCCGGCGATAACGGCGGCGTGGCTTTATGGATCGGATGGAGCGCGCGCGCGTGATGGAGATGGGTGGGTTCGGGCTGGTGGCGCTGGTCATGCTGGGCCTCGCGCTGGTGACCGTGTTCATGGGGGTCAAGGCGGTGCCCCAGGGGCGCGAGTACACGGTCGAGCGTTTCGGCCGCTACATGCGCCGGCTCGAGCCGGGGCTGCAGTTCATCACGCCGTTCGTCGAGAGCATCGGGGCCCGGCTGAACATGATGGAGCAGGTCCTGGACGTGCCATCGCAGGAGGTGATCACCAAGGACAACGCCATGGTCCGGGTCGACGGCGTCGTCTTCTACCAGATCCTGGATGCGGCCAAGGCCGCCTACGAGGTCAGCGGGCTCGAGATCGCGATCCTCAATCTGACGATGACCAACCTGCGCACGGTCATGGGCTCGATGGACCTCGACGAGCTGCTCTCGCAGCGCGACCGGATCAACGCCCAGCTGCTGCACACGGTCGACGACGCGACCACGCCCTGGGGCGTCAAAGTGACCCGGATCGAGATCAAGGACATCGCACCGCCTACCGATCTCGTCGAATTCCATGGCGCGCCAGATGAAGGCCGAGCGCGACAAGCGGGCCTCGATCCTCGAGGCCGAGGGCCTGCGCCAGGCGGCAATCCTCGAGGCCGAGGGCGAGAAGCAGGCGGCCATTTTGCAGGCGGAAGGCCGCAAGGAGGCGGCGTTTCGCGACGCCGAGGCGCGCGAGCGCGCGGCCGAGGCCGAGGCCAAGGCGACCGCGATGCTCTCGCAGGCGCTCGCGCACGGCGACCGCCAGGCGATCAACTATTTCGTCGCCCAGAAATACGTCGAGGCGTTCGGCAAGTTCGCGACCTCGCCCAATCAGAAGGTGGTGTTCCTGCCGATGGAGGCGAGCTCGCTGCTGAGTTCGCTCGGCGGCATCGGCGAGATCGCGCGCGCGGCCTTCGGCGCTCCGAATGGGGCGGCGAACGGCGCTGGGCACCCGTGATCCTGGCGCCCGAGGTGGTCCAGTTCTGGCATTGGTGGGCGCTCGGCGGCGTGCTGGCGATCATCGAGGTCTTCGCGCCCGGCTTCATGTTCCTTTGGGTCGGGATCGCGGCCGGGCTGGTCGGCTGCCTGCTGTTCGTCTGGCCGGGGCTGAGCCTGCCGGGCCAGGTCCTGGCATTTGCAGTCCTCTCGGTCGCAAGCGTGATCGCCTGGCGGCGGGTCCAGCGGGCGCGCCCGGCCCTGAGCGACGAGCCCCACCTCAACCGGCGGGGCGCCCAATACGTCGGCCAGCTCGGCCGGCTGGCCCTGCCGATCGTGAACGGCCGCGGCCGGATCGAGCTTGCGGACGGCAGCTGGCCGGTGACCGGCCCGGACCTGCCCCGGGGGACGAGCGTCGAAGTGACCGGCGCCGATGGCACGCTGCTGCAGGTCCGGCCGGCGGCCGCGGCCGGCGCCGCCCCGGAGCCGCCGCCGCTGCCAGGGATCGCATCGAAGCCCGAGGAAACCGCGGCCTGAGCGCCAGCCGTCGACGGCGCCGAGGTCGCGCTTGACCGGCCCGGCAACCGGCCTAAGATCGCCGCGCGCCGGCCCCCGTGGCGGAATTGGTAGACGCGGCAAACTCAAAATCTGTTGGCCGCAAGGCCGTGCTGGTTCGAGTCCGGCCGGGGGCACCAGGCAGCCAGGAGAAGCGCAGACGGCGTCGGAGCGCGCCGCCGGAGGTCATTTTGACCGACCGGCACGGCTGGATCGCAGGCTCAATCGCTTGATCTTGAAAGTATCCACGCGGCCTCGACTTGGAGCCGGATCTGGCTGCCGCGGTGTGCCGACCGCAAATGAATGCCCAATTGCCGTTGGCGCGATGATCCGTCTACGACCAGGTGCAGCTGGTTACGCCGATTTTTGCCTTCCGACAGCGAGCAGTGTTACCGCCGCCGGCTCAACAAAGGTATGTCGGCAGATTAGATTACGCCCGGCGGCTTGATTCTGGATGCTCCGGGGGCGACGCATGTTTTTCTTGGTAGCGGCGCATCTATGCCGCACTTTCGATTCATATGCGGCGCATTGGCTGCAAGTCAAATCGTGAAATCAACCACATCAAGCGCGCATCAATCGGCATCTTGGCTAATCAAACTGGCCATAATCTTCACATTACTGATAAACATTAAGCGGAAGTCACCTGACCGACTCAGCATAACTTGTATTCCTGCAAGTAAATGAGTAAGTAAACGGAACCATTGAGAGGCGGTTGATGCGCGCCTCCAGGCGACGGGGGCCGAGGGATGCGTCAGATGTGGCGCATCCGGCGAGGCTGATGAAGGCGGGGAAACGCTCGCGCCGGGTGGCAATCCGGGGTAGGATGAAACCGTGCGTGGAGGTGATTTGAGCAAAATGGCGCTTTCCGATGGAACAGCGGGCAGAGGTTGACGGGTCGGGCAACGTCGTCGTGCAGATCGAGGGCGACAGGAACACGGCTGGTGTGTCATACTCACTGATCGTCTCGAGCAACCCGACCCCGCCCGGCATGGAGGTATCCGCACAAGCTTTGCCTCTGGGCCCTCAGGGCATTGCTCAACAAGCTGGTCCATGCGGGGCAGTGCAGCCTGCCCGATCGGTAACCACTCGAACCCGTAGGGACTGACGGCGAGTACCTCAGTGAAAGCAGTGACTGGAACCGGCCCAAGGTGGCATGCTTCAACCCGCGGGTAGTGGTTCTTCCGCTCGCGCGTCGCGAGTTCCCCCACTTCCTTCGCTAGCATCAGACGCCCGGGCAGCCGGTCACGGTTCAACCCGACCCACACGGTCACTCGGGTGTCGATGTCGGGCGGCCACAGGTGAGTGCACCACTTCCTGAACGTCCCGAGTGCGTCCTCTTCGCTGGCACTTTCGAAATCGAATAAGCTGACGGCGCCGATCGACACCGCGAGGGAGCCTTTGTAAACGTTCCCGCCGTGACCGCCGTCCGGTCTGATCTCGCCATCGTCGAGGATCGCGCGGTAGCGTGCTGGCGGCGTCGAATGCCACAAGGCCGGCCTCAGAAGCGACCAGAGACTGCCAACCGCCTCCCGCGCGTTTGCTACGTCTTCAGCGGAATAGAACATCGGCGCTACTCTCTCGGTGCCCGGCACGGATCATCCTCCAGTTCTCGCGCCTTTCGTGCTCAACGTCATCCCAGATCTTAGCATTGTAGCACCTGATCTTGAAGTATAGTACACTACATCTCTCCGAGCAGTGACTCAGATTCACAAGTCCTACGACGCCATGAACGCCGCCGGCCTTCGCCGGAGTCGCACGCTATACGCGTCTCAGTAAGATTTTGGTCTTGAGCGACCCAATTTGAGCAATCCTGATCGAATTTGCCACTTACAGGGCGAGGAGTGTAGGATCGCGTTAACTCCTGCGCTTCACTTAGCTCAGATCTTGTCAACAGCGAGGCTGCAGAGTCCCGCGCTTTACCGGCCTTTTCAACACCATTGCCAGCTGCCACGTTTAGCCATTTGTAAGCGACAACGAAATCTTTTGGCAATCCGTTTCCCGTCAGATACAATAATCCAGCAATGTATTGCGATGTCTTGTCTCCGCCCTCAGCGGCCTCCTTAAACCAGTAGGAGGCTTCAGTTTGATCTTTCTTGATACCAAGGCCAGCGGCGTACATCCGCGCTAGGACATACTGCGCAAAGCTAAACCCGTGAACGGCCAGAGATGAACAAATGTCAAAACCTTCTTTATAATCTCTATATTGTAATGGAGTGCTTTCCGACACATGGAAAATGCACAGGCTCGCTTGTGAAAATTCATTCCCATCTCTAGAAGATTTCCTCCAGATCTCAAGCGCCCTGTTGAAATCACCACGGTCTTCGGCCGCATGTCGCATGTCGTTAACCGCTTTCATTGTATGAAAACATGCGATCGTATCATTTATCTCATTACTTGTCTCGGAGTGAGTTTTCTTTACGATTGTCTCGCTACTTCCCGCGCTTCCTGCTCCGTCGGTTCCACAAGCTAGAAGAAGTGGCGCAATCACTAAGCTGAGGGCGAGGAGTATCCCGGTCCGTTTTGCGGCTATCCCACGGCACCATCGCCGCCTGAAACCTTCTGCCGTCGTCAGCATCGCACTACCTGTTTTGGTCGAAAGCCCATCTGTCGACTTCGAGATGCAGCAGATCAGGGCGCGGAGCACCGTCGCCCTTCTCGCCTTCCAGTGTCGCCCGATCCATAGTCTGCGAAACCGCGCGTCGTCAAGTGAACGTCGGCCGCGTCACCTTCGAGGTGCCTGCGAGCGTGATGCCTCGTCGCCCCATCGGCAACGGCGCAACTCGACGCGGACGCGGCTGGCGTGGCACCATAGCGCGGTCATGGCGGCTTCTGTCGAAACGATCACGGCCGGGCTCGAGGAGCGGGCGCGCGTCCTCTGGGTGTTGCGTCGGCACGAGGGGGAGTTGCGTGCGCGCGGTCTGACCCGGCTGGCGCTGTTCGGCTCGACGGCGCGCGGCGACCTCGGACCTTCGAGCGACGTCGATCTCCTGATCGAGATCGATCCTGCTCGTCCGTTCGGACTGTTCGCATTTATCGACCTCAAGGCTGATCTCGCGGCGATTCTCGGCCGTCCGGTCGATCTCGCCTTCCCCGACGCGATGCGCCCGCGGCTGCGCGAGGCCGTGCTTCGGGACGCGGTCGAGGTTTTCTGATGGCGGCGCCGCGCGATCCCCGGATCGTGCTCGAGCAGATGCTGGAGGCGATTTCGGACATCGAGCAAATCACGACCGGCCGCAGCTTCGAGGCTTATGCCACCGAGCGCCCGATGCGACGTGCCGTGGAACGCTGCATCGAGATCGTCTCCGAGGCCTCACGCCGGCTGCCGCCGGGCCTGAAGGAGCGTCACCCGGCGATCCCCTGGGACAAGGTCGCGGGCATCGGCAATGTGCTGCGCCACGACTACGACGCCGTGAACAATGCCACCATCTGGCACGCGGCGACGGTTGACCTGGTGCCGCTCAAAGATGCGGTCGAGGGCCTGCTGCGCGGGCTCGAGGCAAACGGCGACCAGGAGTAATCTGGACCCGAGACTCAACCGAAAACGATCAGCTTCAGGACCAAGCCGATCAGCATGACCGTGTTGGCGCCGACCGCCCAGTCCAGGACGCGCAGGCGCTGGCGGATCTCGGCGAAGGCATTGTCGGTGTCGGCAAGCGCGATGGCCGCGGCGCGCGCCTTCTCGTCGTCCGCGCCGGCGCCCCGGAGCGCGTCATAGACCCGGGCGATCATCCGGGTCATGCGGTCGCCTCACATCGAGCGATCCTGGCGTTTCCCCATGGGCTGGTTTGCGGCGTGAATGTCATCTGGCTCGCCGCCCGCGCACCTCAGGCCCAGACCAGGTCGAGGGCGTAGGGCGCGAGGCGGCGGTCGTGGGTGACGAGCGTCAGGCGTTCGCAGATCGCCTGGGCGACCAGCATGCGATCGAACGGGTCGCTGTGGTGGTGCGGCAGGGTCGCGACGATCTCGGTGTGCTGGAACGCGATCGGCAGCTTGTCGAAGCGGCTGGCGAGCACGCCGGCCTCGAAGCTTTCCGGCAGCTTCAGCTTGCCCAGCGCGATCTTGATCGCGGCTTCCCAGGCGCTCGCGACGCTGACGAAGACGAGGCTGGCCGAGGCGATGCGGCCGCGGGCGTCGGCGCCCAGACCGGGGGCTGTTCTCGCGCCACCAGATGAAGGCGTGGGTGTCGGGCAGCAGCTGGTCCGCCAAGGCTCAGTCCTTGCCCTCGAAACCGGCGAGGATGTCGGCCGGCAGAGGTTCGTCGAAGTCGTCGGCGACAAAGACCTTGCCTTCCCAGCCGCCGGGCTGGCGGGGCGTCGCGCGGTCGGCGAGCGGGACGAGGCGCGCCCTGGGCTTGCCGGCCTTGGCGATGATGATCTCCTCGCCCGCCGCCGCCCGCTCGACCAGCTGCGAGAGCGAGGTCTTGGCCTCGTAGAGATTGACGATCGCTTCGGTCATCGAGGGCTGCCCCAAGATTGGAGGCTGCCTTGGTCAACTCGACCAAGAGGGGAGGCTGCCTTGGTCAACTCGGCCAAGAGGGGAGGCTGCCTTGGTCAACTCGACCAAGATGGGTCCATGCGGCACCAGTGTCAATCGCGAGGCTCAGGCGGAGCCTTCAGCTCTGGGTGCGCAGCCTCGCGACCGCGCGCTCGTCGATCGGCCAGTGGAGGAGGGCTGCGATCAGGCCGAGCGCGATCGAGAGCCACCAGACGAGATCGTAGCTGCCGTAGCGGTCGTAGAGCCAGCCGCCGAGCCAGACGCCGAGGAAACTGCCGAGCTGGTGGCCGAGGAAGACGAAGCCGAAGAGCGTCGCCATGTAGCGGGGGCCGAAGATCTGGGCGACCAGGCCCGAGGTCAAAGGCACGGTCGAGAGCCAGAGCAGGCCCATGATCGCGCTGAAGACGAGCGCGGAGGTGGCGGAGAGCGGCACCAGGATGAAGACCGCGATCAGGATCGCGCGCAGGGTGTAGAGGGTGCTCAGGCAGTATTTCTTGCTGAGGCGGCCGCCGAGCAGGCCCGAGAGGTAGGAGCCGATCACGTTGAAGAGGCCGATCAGCGCCAGGCACCAGGCGGCGGTCTGGGTCGAGAGGCCGTGGTCGGCCAGATAGGCCGGCAGATGGACGGCGATGAAGGCCACGTGCCAGCCGCAGACGAAAAAGCCCGCGGTCAGGTAGAGGTAGCCCGGGTGGCGGCGCGCTTCGGTCAGCGCCTGGCCAAGGGTCTGGGTGTCGCCGGCTGCGGCCTGCGGGCGGCCCTGGATGCCGGCCGCGAGGACGACCATGGCCAGCGAGCCCGCGGCCATCAGCATCAGCGCCGTCTGCCAGCCGTAGGCGGCAAGGAAGGCCTGGCCGATCGGCGGCATCAGGAACTGGCCGAGCGAGCCCAGGGCCGTGGTGATGCCGAGCGCCATCGAGCGCCGCTCGGCGGGCACGCTGCGGCCGACGGCCGCGAGCACGACGCCGAAGCCCGTGCCGCCGAGGGCGAGACCGAGCAGGACGCCCGCGCTGAGGTGGAGGCCGAGCGGCGTGCTCGTGGCCGCCATCAGCCAGACGCCGAGCGCGTAGAGGAGGCCGCCCACCGCCAAGGTGCGGCCGCTGCCGTAGCGGTCGGCGAGCATGCCGACGAAGGGTTGCGAGAGGCCCCAGACCAGGTTCTGGAGCGCCAGCGCGAACGCGAACACCTCGCGGCCCCAGCCGAGATCCTGGCTCATCGGCTGCAGGAACAGGCCGAAGCTCGAGCGGATGCCGAACGACAGCAGCACCATCGCCGAGCCGCAGCCGATCGCGAGCAGGGCGGTCCTCGAGAGGCCTCGGTCCACGGTCGGCTTTTCCCTTTTCGGCCCGACCCGCGGCAAGCCGCCGCGATCCTCTGTCTTGTAGCGGCGGCGGATTCTGGCATAAAGGACAACATGACCGCAATTCCTGCCAGCCCCGACCCCGGCGCCGACCAGGCCCGCCACGTCGTCATCCTGGCCTACCCGGGGGTGAACCTGCTCGACGTCGCGGGCCCGGCGCAGGTGTTCGCGACCGCCGCACAGACCGCTGCGGGTGCGGGCGTCCCCCCCTACCGCGTCACGGTCGGCGCACGGCCGGGCGGTCCGACCGTGACCTCGACCGGGATCGCGATCGTCACGAGCGGGCTCGCCGAGCTGGCCCTGCAGCCGATCGACACCCTGATCGTGGCCGGCGGCCCCGGCATGCACGCGATCCAACACGACCCCCAGATGGTCGCCTGGCTCGCCGCCCGGGCCGCGCAGGCGCGCCGCACCTGCTCGGTCTGCACGGGCGCCTTCCTGCTCGCCGCGGCCGGCCTGCTCGACGGCCGGCGCGCGACGACCCATTGGCGGTGGTCGAAGGCGCTTCAGACCCAATACCCGCGGGTGCGGGTCGAGGCCGATCCCATCTACGTGCAGGACGGCCGGGTCTGGTCGTCGGCAGGCGTCAGCGCCGGCATCGATCTGGCGCTCGCCCTGGTCGAGGCCGACCTCGGCCATGCGGTGGCGCTCGAGGTCGCGCGCCATCTGGTGGTGTTCCTGAAGCGGCCGGGCAGCCAGGCCCAGTTCAGCGCCGCCCTCGCCGGGCAGGCGCAGGGCGATGGCCGGTTCGGGGATCTGCACGCCTGGATCGCTGCCAACCTCGAGCGCGACCTCCGGGTCGAGCGGCTGGCCGAGCGGGTGGCCATGAGCCCGCGGAACTTCGCCCGCGTCCATGCGGCGGCGACCGGGGCCACGCCCGCGAAGGCGGTCGAGGCGATGCGGGTCGAGGCGGCAAGGCGGCTACTCGAGGAGACCTCGCGGCCGATCGGCTGGGTCGCGCGCCAGTGCGGGTTCGGCGACGACGAGCGGATGCGGCGCAGCTTCCTGCGCTGGATGGGGGTGCCGCCGTCGGACTATCGCGACCGCTTCCGCAGCCCGCAGCGCGACGGCGGGGTCGCGGAACGCGAGGGCATGATCGACTACGACGTCCTGATCACGGGCAACAGCCTCGCCTATGCGGACGGGGCGCTCGGCATCAGCAGCGTGGTTCTGGTGAGCAGCGCGGACGGGCCGCTGCTGTTCGATACCGGCCACTACGGCAACCGGCCGGCGCTGCTGCGCGGCCTCGCCCGCCATGGCCTCGGGCCCGACGACGTGCCGCGGGTCATGCTCTCGCACCTGCACTGGGACCACAGCCTGAACGTCGATCTGTTCCCGGGCGCCGAGATCCTGGTGAGCCGCCGCGAGCTCGACTACGCGCGAGCACCCCATCCGGAGGACAGCCACCTGCCCTGGGGCATCCTCGAGCAGCTCGGGCGCCACCGGGTGACCGAACTGAGGGCCCGACCGAGCTCGGCGCCCGGCCTCGCCGCCTTTCCGGCGCCCGGCCACACGCCCGGGCTCTATGCGCTCGCGCTCGAGACGGCGGAGCGCGAGCGGGTGGTGCTGGCGAGCGATGCGATCAAGTACCCCAAGGAGGTCATGACCGGAGTGGTCGATCTGGTCCTCGATATGATCGAGGCGAGCCGGGCCTCGATCGCCTCGATTCTGGCGCAGGCCGACCAGATCGTGCCCGGCGATTTCGTCGAGACGCGCAAGGTGGGCGAGGCCTGGACCTGGGACCAGCCCGCCCCCTTCGACCTCGGCTACGCTAGTGATCGAAATCTGACGGACGATACCTGAAGCACGCGGGTTTCGGAAATGCTCGCCGGAGGCAGTCGGGTTCTGTCAGGAAGCGAACTCATCGCTGCGGTGTGGACGGGGTATGACCTCCGGCGATCATTCCCAAGAAGAGCCCATGCGAAGTTTGGCCTAGCGATGGTGCATTGCGCCAAACGGCCGACCGCGCCAGTTATGTGTGACGCAGGTGGTATGACAGGAGTGTCTTGGTCGCCCAAAGCTTGAGCGCTTAACGATATGAATTTAAACGGCTATTTGCCCCAAGATGGATGGTCGAAAAACGATGCCGCCTCGATAGAGAAGCTGTTATAAATAGAGCACCGTGACACAGCCCTCGGAAGGCATAATGCGAAACGATATCGTGGAATTTCTCGAGAGAACGGGACCAGCGCTGACGACCGAGCTCATCGCCAAAATGCAGAACGATGGGGTTTCGGCCGCAGCTGCCCGCCAGCGCATCGCCAGAGCGGGTCCCGAGTTGATCCGTCTTGCAGGGCTCCGCTTTCCACACAATGCCAGATTCGTCTATCTGTCAGGGCAATTCGGAGACCGCCGCTATTGGAAGGCGATGGAGCGGGTCTTTCGCGAGCACGGCCCGTCATATTGGGGCGCAGTGGTTGGATTGAAGGCGCGAGGCGGCTGCTATCCTCGACGGTTGTTTCCGGGGATTTGCGGATGCGCCGCATCGCGGAAGCGCCAACTGTCGCCAGACAGGGTGTTCGATCGTCTCTCGGCTATCCAGCTTGTTGAAGAGACCGCCGACGAGCTGACCGGCGAAAGATTCCTAAGGTTCAAACCGCACATCTATGGCGGAGACCCGATCGCCACCGTGAAGGCGCGATTAATCACCGAGAATGTCGCGCTTCATGGGATGAAGGAGTGGTGCCGCCGCATCGGATTCGGCAGCTATGACCGCGTGAGATTAAGGGACGACGCTCCGGTTGTCTCGAGCATCGCCTGGGACATGAGTGCGCCGTCCTATATACGGCCACTTGTCAGCGTTGGAGGCGCGGGTCTAAAGCCAGGCTTCATTGTTTGCGATGTGAATTTGCGAGATGCCCTCAATGAAGAAGACGTCGCATTGTTCGTGAGAAAGCATGACCTTGCGTCAAGCCCTCTGAATGTCGCACCGATCATGCCGTTCCTTGTAGCCGACGGCTTTACGAGCGCCGCGTTTGATCGTGCACGCGCGAAAGGGATTCTGGCAACCACGACCGCGCAGCTCTTCGGAGAAGACGTTGCCAAGGCTCTGCGTGATCTGATTGGCTTGCTGACCGATACCGGCGCGACTGCGGCCGTGAACCCGGAACATATCGAACGCGTGCTCAACAGCCTCACGCGGATCGAAGGTGCCGCCAACAATCTACGAGGCGCCTTGTTTGAGCTGATCGTGGGCTCTGTCGTGAAGGATGTCGAGGGAGGATACCTGCGGATAGGTGAGAGATGGTTTGATCAAGAGACGCAGCGATCGGCCGAAATAGACGTCCTCCTTGACCGGCCGGATGAAAAGGGCGTTCTAATCATCGAGTGTAAATCAAAGATCCCCGGAGGTCATGTGAGTTTGAATGAACTCCAAAAATGGTATAACGATCGAGTTCCCTTGATTTACAAGATTTTGCGAAACGACAAACGCTTCGCGCAGAAATCGTTGAACTTTGAGTTTTGGACGAACGGGCCGATAGGCGGGATAGAACTTAATTGGCTTAAGAATTTAGTTCATCCGGATGACTGCACGATCGGTTGGAAAGATGGGGAAGCGATGAAGACTTATGTCGATAAAGCGCAATCCGCCTCAATCCGGAAAATGCTAAACGAGCATTATTTCCGGCATCCGCTCGCGCGCTCTATCGCGCGGACTCGCGCTCCTGCGGGTTCTGTAGCCTAACGGCTCACATTACGCCACGCGCGGTGGCCTTCATGCCCGCTCTTCCGGATTCTAGTGAACAAGGGTGCTCGCAGCGGATTCGAGCTTTGACGACACAACGACCGATCACGGTATGAGACGAAAGTCTGGAACGGGTCACGACGGGTAGCTCCGTGTGTCCTCGGCAGCGCGGGTGCGGGCCTGGTACCATCGGTCAGATTTCGACCACTAGCCGCCGCTCGGGGCGAGCTCGTCGGCCAACGCTTGGCCCACGTAGTCGAGGAGCGGCGCCAGCTCGGTCAGCTGGTAGGCGACCGGCTGATTGCTTCTCTGCAAGAGGCGCACGACGAACGCCCAGTCGTCGGCCAGATTACCGACCTCGAGCTCAGCCGGCTCGGCCTCGACGTTGTAGCGCTCCGGCGCCGGAACCTCCCAATAGTACGGCCTCTCGAGCGCCAGGGTCCGGACGCCCCGCGTCTTGATGACGTGATCGAGCAGGCGGTTGACGACCGCCCGCAGCTCGACCAGGTCGATCTCCGTCACTGGTCGCGGTGCCATCTGGGCATCCGACCACGGTCGCGCAACGGCAAGCCGCAGTCAATCCAGCAACTGGAGGTTATGGATCAGGCTCGAGGTGTCCCAGCGGCGGCCGCCGGCTTTGATCACCTGGTGGTAGTACTGGTCGATGAGGGCCGTGACCGGCAAGCAGCGCGCCGTTGCGGTTCGCTTCCTCGAGGCAGATCTTGAGGTCCTTGCGCATCCATTCGACCGGGAAGCCGAAGTCGAACTTGGCCTGGACCATGGTCTTGGCGCGGTTGTCCATCTGCCAGGACTGGGCCGCACCCTTGGAGATCACCGCGATGACCTTCTCCATGTCGAGCCCGGCGCGGATGCCGAAGTTCATGGCCTCGGACAGGCCCTGGACCAGGCCGGCGATGCAGATCTGGTTGACCATCTTGGTCAGCTGGCCGGCGCCGGCCTCGCCCATCAAGGTGACCGCCTTGCCGTAGCACTCCATCACGGGCCTGGCCCGCTCGAAGGCCGCCTCCTCGCCGCCGCACATGACCGTCAGCGCGCCGTTCTCGGCACCCGCCTGGCCGCCCGAGACCGGCGCGTCGAGGAACTGCTTTTGCTGACCTTTGGCCGCGCTTTCGAGCTCGCGCGCGATATCGGCGGACGCGGTCGTGTGGTCGACCAGCACGCAGCCGCGGCCGAGGCCCGCGAGCGCGCCATCGTCGCCGAAGGTGACGCTCCGGATGTCGTCGTCGTTGCCGACGCACATCAAGACGAACTCGGCACCCGCGGCGGCCTCGCGCGGGGACGGCGCATGGCGGCCGCCGTGCTGCTTCGCCCACTGCTCGGCTTTGGCCGCGGTCCGGTTGTAGACCGTGACCACATGGCCCTTGGCCTGCAGATGGCCGGCCATCGGATAGCCCATGATCCCGAGACCGATGAAGGCGCATTTCGCCATGTGGCTCCTCCCGCCGCTTTTGACCGGCGGCAAGCTAGTCGGAATTGCTCAGGGCCACAAATGCTATGAGCCGTCGAGGCGGAAGAAGTGAATGGTTGCAATAGCGCCGACGGTGACCGGCTGCGCCGTCCCGGTCGCAGCCGCGGCCGACGGCCTGGGGCCCCTGCGCTCGTGCTAGCTCGATGACCGATCTGGAGCCGTGCCGCCTTCCGGCCGGCTGACGCCGAGCGGAGTGTCGGGGTCAGCCGGCCGGAGCAGGGAGCCGAGCAGGCCGCGGACGATCTGGCGGCCGAGCTGGCTGCCGACGCTGCGCGCCACGCTCTTGGCCATGGCCTCGAGCACGCCTTCGCGCGTGCGGCTGCTGCGGGTCGGCCGGGCGACCTCGTCGGCGGGGCGCGCCGACCCGACCCGGACGCTGGTCGCGGGTCGCGGCGCCGGCGCCGCGACCTGCGCGGCCGCCTTGGCCTTCAGGACCTCGTAGGCCGATTCGCGGTCGATCTCCTGGTCGTAGCGGCCGCCGAGCGGGCTCCGGCCGATGACCTGCCGCCGCTCCTCCGCCGTCGCCGGTCCGATCCGCGAGGCGGGCGGCCGGATCAGGGTCCGCTGGACCATGCTCGGGACGCCCTTGTCCTGGAGCGTCGAGACCAGCGCCTCGCCGACCGCGAGCTCGGTGATCGCGGCCTCGGTCTTGAAGGCGGGGTTGGCGCGGAAGGTCTCGGACACCGCCCGGATCGCCTTCTGGTCGCGCGGCGTGAAGGCGCGCAGCGCATGCTGGACCTTGTTGCCGAGCTGGCCCAGCACGTGGTCCGGCAGATCGAGCGGGCTCTGCGAGCAGAAGTAGACGCCGACGCCCTTGGAGCGGATCAGCCGGACCACCTGCTCGACCCGGTCGAGCAGCGCCTTGGGCGCGTCCTCGAACAGAAGATGCGCCTCGTCGAAGAAAAACACGAGCTTGGGCTTCGCCGGATCGCCGACCTCGGGCAGGACCTCGAACAACTCGGACAGGAGCCAGAGCAGGAAGGTCGCGTAGAGCTTGGGGGCCTGCATCAGCTGGTCGGCGGCCAGCACATTGACGATGCCCTGGCCGGAGAGGTCGGTCCGCATGAGGTCGTGGATGTCGAGCGCCGGCTCGCCGAAGAAGTGCTCGGCGCCCTGCTGGTCGAGGGTCAGCAGGCGGCGCTGGATCGCGCCGACCGAGGCGGTGCCGACCCGGCCGTACTCGAGCGACAGATCCTGGGCGCGCTCGCCGACGAAGTGCATCAGGGCGCGCAGATCCTTCAGATCGAGCAGCAGCAGGCCCTGGTCGTCGGCGACCTTGAAGGCGACCTGGAGGACGCCCTCCTGGGTCTCGTTGAGGCCGAGCAGGCGGGCGAGCAGGAGCGGCCCCATTTCCGAGATCGTGGTCCGGATCGGATGGCCCTGCTCGCCGAACAGGTCCCAGAAGACGGTCGGGCAGGCGCGCGGCGCGAAGTCGGCAAGACCGACCGCCTGCGCGCGCTCGAGCAGCTTCGGACCGATCGTCGCGGCCTGGCTCACGCCCGAGAAATCGCCTTTGACGTCGGCCATGAAGACCGGCACGCCGGCCGCCGAGAAGCCTTCGGCCAGGACCTGCAAGGAGACCGTCTTGCCGGTGCCGGTCGCGCCGGTGATGAGGCCATGGCGGTTGGCGAGAGCGAGCGACAGCCACTGCGGGGTTGCGGCCTTGCCGATCAGAATGGCGTCCTCCGGCTCCATCGACGCTGCCCTCCCGTTGTTATGATTCTCATGGTCGGAGTCGTTTTGCCCGGTTTTTCTCGCGCGGTCGAGCTTGCGGTCGGGGGTCGACTGACCCATTTCGATAGAGCGCGCGGCGCGCCGGCTCGCCGGTGCGACCGGTCGCAGCCGGGATGCTCGCCCGGCCTCCGGGGTCGCGTCGGCCAGCCGGGACCGGGTCCAGCCCAAGCCAGACGGATCCAGCCATGAAATTCTTCGTCGATACCGCGGACGTTGCCGAGATCGCCGAGCTGGCGGCCACCGGCCTGCTCGACGGCGTGACGACCAACCCGTCGCTGATCGCCAAGTCGGGTCGCAACTTCTTCGAGGTGATCAAGGAGATCTGCGGGCTGGTCGACGGCCCGGTCAGCGCCGAGGTCGCCGCCACCGCCTATGAGCGCATCCTCGCCGAGGGCCACCGGCTGGCCGAGCTGGCGCCCAACGTGTGCGTCAAGGTGCCCCTCACCTGGGACGGCCTCAAGGCCTGCCGCAGCCTCTCCAACGAGGGCATCCAGGTCAACGTCACCTTGTGCTTCACGGCGGCGCAGGCGCTGCTCGCCGCCAAGGCGGGCGCCACCTTCATCTCGCCCTTCGTCGGCCGGCTCGACGACATCGGCCATGACGGCATGGCGGTGATCAGCGACATCGTCGAGATCTATCGCAACTACCGCGACCGCTACACGACCGAGGTGCTGGTCGCCTCGGTGCGCTCGCCTGGCCACGTCATCGAGGCGGCGCGCCTGGGCGCCGACGTCGCGACCCTGCCGCCCAAGGTGCTCCATCAGCTGATCCAGCATCCGCTGACCGACAAGGGCCTGGCGGCCTTCCTCAAGGACTGGGAGGCGACCGGCCAGAAGATCGTCGACTGAGGGCCGCCTCGCGCCTCGTCACCTTTCGGCGAGCCGCGCCTGCGGTCCTCGCGCGGTGAGCCAAAGGCCGCTATATTGCCGGTGGTCCCGGTGGGGTCCTGGTGTGGCGGCGGTGAGCGGCGGGAGTGGGTCATGCGCGGCGTGCTCTGGGCGGCGATCCTTCTGATCGGGCTGGCGAGCGGGACGGCTGCTGCCGAAGAGGCCGCAGGCGCCGCCGAGACGCCGCTCGACCAGCTGATCGAGCAAGTTCAACGCCGGCGCGCCCGAGCACGATGGGGTCCAGATCGACGGTTGGGTCGAGCGCGGACCGGACGGCCCCGCGGTCGTGGTGGCCGTGGCACCCCGCGGCGGGGTCAGGCTGGTCGCCGATCCCGGCATCACCGTGACGCCCGTCCAGCGCCCGGGCGTCCAGTGGCGGGGGCCCCTGCCCCAGCGCAAGATCGAGCCCGGGGTCGACTATTTCACGCCGCCCGCCACGGTCCGCCTGCCGTTCACGAGCAGCGACGACGGGCCGGTCGAGCTCCGGGTCGAGTACGCCTACTGCGTGGTCGACTTCCAGTGCTTCCTCGGCGAGGAGACGCTGTCGGTCGCGACCCGGGCGCCGTAAAGGCCGGCCGGCGAGGCCTTCAGCTCGGCCGCAGGTCGATCCGCTGCGCGGCCACGATGGCGCCGTCGGCCTGGCGCTGGACCAGGACCGCGACTGCGTCGCGCTGCTGGGCCGCCAGTCGCTCGAGCGGCAGCGGCCGCGTGGTGGCGCTCCCGTCCCAGCTCCCGAGGTCGACGATCGCGCGCACGACGTTTTGATAGCGGATCGTGCGGCCGCGGTTCTCGCCGCGCCCGATCGCCACGTCATGGACCCGATCGAACGCCATCAGCCAGAGCGTGCAGGGACCATCGGCGCTGGCCTCGAGCTCGAGGCGGCCATCCCGGATCGCGATCGCCGGGCCGGGCTTGGGATGGCTGCGCAGCAGCTCGATCGCCTCGAGCACGCGCCGGCGCTGCGAGCCGACCGCGTCGATCCGGCCGCCGATCACCATCTGCGGCGTGTAGAGGCCGCTGAGGCCGAGGCGCTCTGCGTAGGCTTCCTGGCGGTCGGTGCTGGCCTCGAGGCCGAAGCTGTCCGGCCAGCCCAGCCGGTCCCAGTAGGTGACGTGGAAGGACAACGCCAAGACGTCGGCCTCGCGCGTCAGCTCGCCCAGCACCGCATCCGCGGGCGGGCAGGAGTTGCAGCCCTGGGAGGTGAAGAGCTCGACGACCACGGGCACCGGCGCGGCCGCGATCGCCGCCGGCGGCCAAAAAGACGCCGCGGCACACAGCGCCGCGGCGATGAGTGGAGTAACGGGATCTTTCATCAGGTTACCTAGTTCGGCTGCAAGTTCACGCCAACGACATGACAGAGATTTAATCGACCGACAATCCCAGCGGTCAAATAACATCCGATCACGCGATGTTGAACACGACCACGATCAACCGAGCGTGCCGACATTGTGAATGACGGCGACGCCGATGCGGCGGATCAGCGTGTAGAGCTTGGCGATCGGCTCGAAGATCTGGGCGTGCTCCTGGCCGTAGGACTGGCTCTCGGCGCTCTCGTAGGTCGCGGGCTCGCCGAAGTCGTCGTCGAAGCCGGTCGGATCGACGATCGGGAAGATCTCGCCGAGCTTGGCGACCGCGGCCTCGACGTCGAGCTGGATCAGGCGCGCGATCAGGCGCTCGTGGGTGAGCTCGTGCCGGCCGCTGAACTCGGGCACGTGGACCGCCAGCAGATAGAGGCGCTGGATCAGGACGATCCGGAGCGCGTGCAAGAGGTGCATGGCGTCGCGCGAGGTCGGATCGACCGCGATCGGCTGGGCGCCGGCCTTGCGGGCGCGGCGGCGATGTTCGCGCAGCGCGCCGGCGAGATCCATGTAGTCGCGCGTGAAGACGCGCCAGATCCGGGTCAGGCGCTCGTGGACCGCCGCCCGCTCCATGACCGCCGCGAGCGCCTGCAGCTCCTCGGCGCGCGTGCCCTCGCCGCGCTGGGTCGCGAGCAGCAGCCACAGCCCGGGGTCGAACAGGTCGATATAGGCCTTGAGCACGGTGAGATCGCTGTATTTGAAGGCGTGCTCGACCATGGTCATCAGCCGCCGGAAGCGCGGCGAGTCCTGATAGAGGCGCTGGAAGCGCTCGGGATCCTTGGTCACCGCCTGGCCGACGCCGCCGATGCTGTTGGCGAGGTAGCCGAGCTGCTGGAGGATGGCGTTGTGCGGGATCGCGCGCAGCTGCGAGGGGTGCTCGAGGTTGATCTGCCCCGACCAGCTGTCGTGCTGGCGCTGGACCGGGCGCGAGCCCGAGCGGTGCAGCAGATGGGTGCCGAAGGCGCCGAGCAGGGCGCCGTAGCAGGGATCGTCCATGATCTGGTGGTTGAAGCGCTGGACGACGGTGAAGAACTCGTGGACGTAGTCGGTCTCGCTGTAGAACGGGTCGTCGGTCTCGCCGGGCGGCGTCAGCGCGTGCTCGAGGATCCGGGTCAGGGTCGTGAAGGCGGCGCCGCGGCGTACTGAAATAGACGTAGCCGTCGCCGCCCTGGAAGCTCACCTCCTGCTTGCAGGCGATGCCGAGGCGGGCGAGCTGCGGCGCGCACCGCCGGCGTGTCGACGTAGTCCAGGCGGTCGGCGAAGCTCTCGGGATGGCAGCCGCGACCGATCAATTCGCCATGGGTGTCGAAGATCACCAGCTCGACGTCGGCCAGGCCCTGGCGCGCCAGCTCGCGGCCGATCGCAAGGCGCAGGCGCTCGATCGCGTAGCCGGCGGCGATCTGGCCGAGCGAGCGGCCGGCATCGGAGAAGCCGGTCTGCACGCAGAGCCGGCCGTGGCTTTGGACATAGGCGCGAAAGCTCGCACGCCCAGGCCTCGGCGATCGCCCGGCCGCCCTGCTCGAGCGCGGTCTGGGTCTCGAACAGGGGCGAGATCTCGACCTTGTCCTCGACCCCGAACAGCTTGGCGAAATAGAGCGCGGTCAGAAGCGTGAAGCCGGTCTCGCACTCGGCGATCAAGAAGCGGATCGGCTGGGTGGCATCGACGTATTTGAGCAGCTGGGCGATGATCATGAAGGTCCGCTTGGCGGTCGACTTCTCGAGCAGCAGCGAGCCGAAGTTGATGCGCACGGGGCCGGCCTGCTCGATCAGCGCGCTGATCGCGTTCAGGTAGCTCAGGCGATGGCTCGGGTCGTCCGGCCCGTGGTCCATGCCGATGGTCTTGCGGATCGCGTTGTGCATCTGGCGGGCGTTGAGCCGGGTGTGGGTGTGCGCGAGGCCGAGGCCATGGGTGCGGATTTCGGCGCGCAGGATGCACAAGCCCCGCCGGAGCGCCGGTCGTCGGCCAGGCGCAGCGCGCGCTCGATCAGCTCGAGCAGCTGGCCGGCGTCGACCAGCCGGGCGCTGCGGCCGGCGTGCATCGCCCGGGCGGCGCGCGCCAGCTGCCGCGCCAGGCCCGAGCCGGCGCCGGGTCGGCGAAGACCGCCATCTCGTCCTCGGCCTGCTTGACCGCGAGCGCCAGGCGGGAGTCCAGCAGCTCGAGCAGATCGCCGCGCCGGATGCGTCCGCGACCGGGCCCGGAGCGCGCGGGCGGCCGCACGGTAGCGCTCGAGCTGCAGCACCTGGACCTTGAGCCGCTTGGCGAAGGTGACGCTCCAGGGGATGTCGGAGCGGCCGTCGAGGTCGTAGCCGACCCAGCTCGCGAAGGTCATCAGGCGCGGGCTGAGCTCGGTCCAGCGGTCGGGATAGAGCGCCTCGGCGACCTCGAAGACCAGGTCATAGACCTGAGCCAGCGCGCCGTGCAGGTTGACCAGCGCGTCGAGCGACAGGCGATGCTCCTCCTCGAGGTCGAGGGGCCGGTCGGGCCGGTGCTCGCGCGGCGCCGACCGCCGCGAGCGCGCGCCGCTCGGGCAGGCCCCGCCTCGCCGCGTCGAGCGCCAGCTGCGCTCAGGAGCGCCGCAGCTCGCGGGCGAGCGCGAAGGTCGGGTGGGCGGTGATCACGATGCCGAAGAGCTCGCGCTCGACCCGGGCGCGGAAGGTCTCGAACGGCACCGCTGCTCGCCGCCCGGCTCGCGGGCGAGGCCCTCGATCAGGCGCTCGATGGTCGCACGGTTGGCGGCCGTCGGTCTCGCCGAGATAGCGCCGAGCCGAGCGGCGCGGCGGACGAAGGACTCGGTGATCAGCCGCTGCAGCAGGTCCTCGACCGCCGCCATCGACAGCCCGCCGCCGTCGAGCCGCCGGGCGATATCGAGCGCCAGCAGCTGGATCGAGTTGCCGAAGGGTTGAGCTCGGTCTCGGCGCGCCGCATCGCGATCTGGGAGCGGAGATCTTCGAGCAGCGCGCCCGGGTCGAGCGCCTCGGCGGTCTCGAAGCAGGTCAGGCCGGGCGGCAGGAGCGGCAAGGCGTCGGCGCCCAAAGCCGTCTCCGGCTCGAGGATGGCGCTCCCCGCCTCGCTCGGCTCCGGCTCCGTGGGCGGTACGGCTT